>CAWKBH010000022.1:0-17228 GCA_963847795.1 uncultured Alphaproteobacteria bacterium | reverse complement strand
GCGTCGGGTTAACGTTGAAAAGGCGTTTCCGGGCGGCCTTCCAGCCCCTGTGTTCTCGCGGCCACGGCTCTTAACCATGGGTTGAAACAGCTTCGATTAAAATTGACTTCGTTTTGGATCGCCCTAGACCCGACTCCCAGGGACACAGGGTTTTTCCCATGTTCAGTAGTTGTCTGCGTGCCTTTCCGGTGCGGTTGTGTTCCTCGGGATCTCCGTCGCGGCGGCAACGTCGGCCTCGGCGTCACCTTCCAGTTCAATCCCTACGCCAAGGCCAA
Source organism: uncultured Alphaproteobacteria bacterium (assembly GCA_963847795.1). Taxonomy (GTDB): domain Bacteria; phylum Pseudomonadota; class Alphaproteobacteria; order Rhodobacterales; family Rhodobacteraceae; genus Amaricoccus. The sequence continues at coordinate 16,953 of CAWKBH010000022.1, read as the reverse complement.
GCTCGCCGACGCCCAGCAGGCGCTCGCGGCGTTTCAGGCCGGCACCGACGGCTTCGGCGGGCCGGGCCTGAAGGTCACGGCCTTCAAGCGCGAGGACTTCGAGAGCTACCAGGCCTGGAACGGCACCACCGGCACGCACGACCTGACGCATACCCAGGTCGGTAGCTTCACCAGCCTCGGCGGCCACGGCACCGGCAATTCCGCGATCGACGGCGGCACCACGCTGGAGGTGCGCAACGACAACCCGTTCTTCTGGCAGCGCGAGAACACCACCATCGGCGGCGCGAACTGGCTCGACAGCAACGACACCAAAGGCATTGCCTGGGACGTCGGCGGCCTCTCCACCTTCAACAGCGTCGCGTTCCTTCTGACCGACGCCGCCGACGTCGGCGCGAAGTTCTCGATCACGGTCGGGGGCACGCCGCTGTCGCAGGTGCTCGGCTCGGTGCACCGGCTCGGCAACGGCAACATCCAGCTGGTGCGCATCCTGCTCGACGCCCCGGTCTCCAGCCTGCGGATCGAAATGAGCGACGACCGCCTGAACGACGGCTTCGGCATCGACGGCGTGACGGTGGCCAATATCGCCCCGGTGCCGGTGCCGCCGGCGGCGATGCTGATCCTGAGCGCCTTCGCCGCCATGGCCGGCTTCTACCGCCGCCGCGTCCGGACCATCTGACCGCGCGCCTCCCGCCCGGGAGGCTGACGCCACCATTGCACCGCGGGGCCCTTCCCCGCGGTGTTTTCGTGCCGGCCGCCCTCCTGCCCCTCATGCCTGACGAACGGTTCGGCCCCCGCCTGCCGCGATTCCGAGGTCGGTCGTGCAATCCCGACCGTTTCGCCATGCCTATGGCCACGCATATGGGTTGTGCATGCGTTGTGCATGCCCGGTGCATCGGGCCGGGCGCCGTCCCGGCGGGCCTCAGTTGCTGAGGCTCGGGACGGCCGGGAGGCCGGCGGCGGCGCCTCCGGCAGCGTCGCGGTGGCCAGCATCGGCCCGGGCCGCAGCTCCCCGGCCAGATGGTCGCCCAGCCGCAGCGCCAGCTGCACGATAGTATAGGTCGGGTTTGCATGGCCGCCGGTAGCGAACACGCTGGAGCCGCCGATGTAGAAATTGCCGATCCCGTGCACCCGGCAGTCGCGGTCGACGACGCCCCGGCGCGGATCGTCGGCCATGCGGGTGGTGCCCATGTGATGCGGTCCGATCAGCCCGATGCTCGCCGACGCGCGGGAACTGCGCCGGGTCGGCCAACAGCCAGTCGCTGACCCGGATCCGCCCGATCCCCTGCTCGGCCAGGTGCATCCCGAACGCCGTCACCGCGGTGCGCATGGTGTGGGCGTCGAGCGCGCCCAGCCGCCAGTCCAGCGCCACCTCGTGCAGCCCGAAGACATCGGTCGCAGGGCCGAGCGTCACCCGGCTGTCGGGATCGAGCGCCTGCTCGCAGGCGGCCTCGATGATCCCGGTCAGCGGCGGTGCCGTCCCAGCGCGCCCAGTAGGTGCGCGAGATCGCCCCGGTCGCAATGCGCCGGGCGGCCCAGCACCTGCTCGGCAAGCCGTTCGGTGAACGGAGGCGGCGCAGGCCAGGCTGTGCCACAGCGCCGCTCGCAGCGACAGCGGCGGCGGCAGCGGATCGGCATTGAGCCTGAGGCCGATGTTGAGGATCGCGTGCTCGTCCATGAAGCGCGGAGTGGGGGCATAGAACGCCATCCGGGCCGGCATCGGCTTCTCGAAGATCACGTCGGCCAGCGTGAAGGTCGGGTGATCGGAGAAATAGCGCCCTACCAGGTCGTGGCGGTTGCCGATGCCCTGCGGCTCCTGGCTGCGCGCGTTGAGCAGGATGCGCGCGTTCTCGATGCCGCCGGTGCAGAGGCAGTAGAGCCGCGCCCGCACCGTGAAGCCGGGATCCTCCGGCGCGTAGCCCCGGAACACCGCCGCCGTCACCGCCGTGCCGTCCTCAGACAGCCGCAGGTCCACCAGGTTGGCGTTCAGCCAGAGGCTGATCCGCTCCGACGCCGCGAGTTCGTCCGCGTACTTCTCGCCGAAGCGGACCGGCGGGCTGAAGCGGAACGGGATGTGGCGGAAATCATCGTGCGCCTGGACCATGGGGAAATCGCTGAAGCCCGGGGGGTCGTGGCGGTCGAGCGCCACCTGGTCGGGCAGATGCGGGTTGTAGTGTGGACTGGTCAGCCATCATGTAGGACAGCTCGAGGATCTCCGTGCACCTCGGCGGCGTAGGGGTCGAGGTCGACCTTGGCGATCGGCCAGCCGCTGAGCGGATTGCAGGCGCGCGGCACGAAATCGTAGGCGTCGAGCTCGCGGCACATGCCGCCCCAGTGGCCCGAGGTGCCGCCGAGGTAGCGCAGCCGGGTGAGGTCGAGATCGAGGTAGTCGAGGCCCACCACCTCGCCGCGGTAGAGATCCTGCGAGCGGGGCTCGAGCTCGCGGCCGCCGGCCTCCATCAGCGCCACCTCGGCGCCCGCCGCGGCCAGCCGGCGCGCCAGGGTGATCCCGGCCGGACCGGCGCCGACGATGCAGACATCGAAGCGCCGCGCGAAGACGCCGCGATCCGCCGTGGTCGCGTCCGCGATCATCTGCGGCGGCTGGCCAGGGGATGATCCCGGCCGGCCGGTACCGTCCCCCCGTCAGGAAGCGCAGGCCGCTCCGATCCGAGACCGATGCGGCGGCCCTTCATCTGAACCTCGACTCACTCATTTACTTACTCACTCACGCAAACTTACTCATTATACGATATGCGCTGGCCGAAGGTGATAGCATTTTCGAAGCGACGCCAACACAAGGCGCGCGGCACAAGGTAAACTGTCCTGCGCCCTTGAACCGTAAAGATTAAATCTACGAACCTGCGCGCGGGTCCGGTCGGCAGCCCCGTTCAGCAGCGAGCAGGCCGCGAGCGGCGGCGGCGGTCACGAAAGCCCGAGCGCCACCAGGTCCCGATCGGTCAGGATCCAGCCGTTCACCAGGTGGAACCCCGGCCGCACCGGCCGCGCCAGCGCACGTACGGGCCAGCCGGCGAAGCCGCCCAGGAGCGCGAGCAGCCCCGACTTGAGAACGAAACGGCGATCCTTCATCGGGCCCCCCCTTGCGCGCCGCCCGGCCGGGCGGCGGTTCAATAGTAGCCGTATTCCTCGCCGGTGTAGCGGCACATGTTCAGGGTGATGCCGAGCACGTTGGTGTGCTCGGCCAGGTCCCGCTCGCATTTGTCGACCTCGTCGAGCCGGCTCTTCTCGGCGGCGGCGACCAGCAGCACGCAGTCGAGATGCGGCAGGAAGGCCATGGCATCGTCGCTCATCAGCATCGGCGGCATGTCGTAGATCAGGACGTGCGGCAGGAAGGCCGCCTTGATCGCGGCGACGCCCTGGGCGGTGGCGGCGTTCATCAGGAGCTCGGCCGAGTTGCGGATCGCCTGGGCATTGGTGCCGATCGCCAGGTTCTCGCCGTAGCGCACGAAGTTCTCGGCCACCGGCCGGGTGCCCTGCAGCACGCTCGCCATCGACTGCGGCTGGGTGAGCCCGAGATCGCGCGCCATCACCGGCCGGCGCAGGTCGAGATCGACCAGCACCGTGCGCACGTCCGACTGGTTGGCCAGGCTGAAGGCGAGGTTGAGGCTCGTGGTGGTCTTGCCGCAGCCGTTGGTCGGCGAGGTGATGCCGAGCGAGGTCCAGCCGTTCTGCCGCATCGCGCGCAGGATCTTGGTGCGCATCATGTCGAAGGTGGCGCGGGCGGCCCCGGACTCGCCCAGCACCACGATGCGGTTGCGCTCCATCAGCCGCGGGTCGGGGACGAAAGGGACCAGATCGGCCCAGACCGGCCCGGGCGCCCCGGGGGCGGGCCGGGTCGAGCGCGCCATGGTCGCAGCGCCCGGGGGCAGATCCCCGCCGCGCTGTTCCTTGGCCTTCTGGATGGCTGCCTGGATGCGTTCCATATCGTCTTTCCCAAACCCGGTCCGCCGGACCGGTGGCGCCGCCGCGGGCACCGTTCATACCTGATGGTCTGCCGCTTTCAGTACTGGAGCGACGAGCGCACGTTGTTCAGAATCACGTCGAGCGGCTCGTAGAGGGTGTGCACGGCCAGGAGCGCCAGCGGGATCACCACCACCACGATCACCAGGACCAGCCCGATCACCGTGAGCTTCCAGCGCCGCTCGCGCCGGGTGCGGATGTAGGGCACGGTGGCGAAGGGCTGGATGCCGAGCCCGGTCGAGATGTCCACCGGCCGGCGGATCGAGCGGTTGAGCATCTCCAGCAGCACGATGAAGCCCACCCCGGCGCCGATGCCGCCGACGACGCCGGCGGCGGCGATCAGCCCGCGCTTGGGGCTCGTCGGGCCACCCGGCGCGCTCGGCGGCTCGATCAGCGAGAAGCGCTCGCCCTTGGACAAGACCTCGATGCGCTCGCCCACCTGGGCCTGGCCGAGGCTCGCCACCGCCTCGTCGTGCTGGCGCTGGATGTTGTCGAGCTCGCGCTGGAGCCCGTCGAGGACCATCTCGTTGTTGGGCGTCGCCTGGATCGAGGTCTCGAGATCGGCGAGCTCCTGGTTGATCTGCGCTTTCTCGTCGGCGATGTATTTCAGCTGCTCGTCGATCGGCGTCAGCTCGACCTGGAGCTCGGTCAGCGGCTTCGCCGGCTGGCCCTCGGCGTCGGGCATGGCGCGCGCCGCCTGCTGGTCGTCGACGAGCTTCTGCAGCGCGGTGATGCGGGTCTGCAGCATGCGGATCGGGGCGCTGTCGGCCTTGTAGACCGCCTGCTGCTGGGCGAGCTGGCTCTGCAGGTTCTGCAGCTCGGTCTCCTCGGGGCTGAGCGTGGTGGTGGCGGTGGCCCGGCCGGTGCGCTCGAACACCCAGACCACGGTGGCGCGCTGGTTCTTCAGCGCCGCCTCCTCGCGCTCGAGGTCGATCAGCCGCTGCTGGTCGCGCTCCTGCTGGGCGCGGCGGGCGTTCATGCTGTCGGGCAGCGCATCGACGTGGGCGGTCTTGAACGCGGCGATCTTGGCCGACTGCCGCTCCAGCTCCTGGGCGAGCCGGTCGACCTCGCCCTGGAAGAAGGTGAGCGTGTCGCCGGCCCGGCCGGTCCGGAGCTTGACGTTCTCCTGCAGCACCAGGCTGACCAGCTCGTTGGCGCCCTTGAGCGCATAGGCGGGCGTGCCCGCCGAGAAGGCCACGCCGATGATGGTGGCGCCGGGCTCGGAAGGGTCGCGGGTCTTGTCCGGCTCGAAGCCGATGAACTCGATGCGGTCGTGCATGTCGCCGATCATCTGCCCGGCCGACATGTCCGGCTTGCCGGCGTAGAGGCCGATGCGGTTGGCGAGATCGAGCAGGTTGGTGCGGGTCATGATCCGCTGCTCGATGATCTGCGCCTGCTCGTAGGGATTGACCGGCACGGTCGACTGGGCGAGATCGCCCGGGATCTGCTGCGGCTCGACCAGCATGCTGGCCTGGCTCTTGTAGACCGGCGGCAGGATATAGGCGATCGTCAGGCCGATCGCGGCGAGGAAGGCCGCGATCACCAGGAAGTACGGCAGCCGCCGCAGGAAGATCGCCCAGTAGAACTTCAGGTCGAGATTGGGCATCGCCCGTTTCCTCACTATGGTCGCGGGTCGAGCCCGTCAGACGACGACCTTGAGATTACCATGCATCCGCCGATCGGTGACCACCTGCTCGATCACGCCGGCGTCAACCTTGTCCAGCCCGTCGGTGAAGGCATAGACCAGCGCGTAGTCGCAGATCTGGTTGACCAGCCGGGGCACGCCGCGCGAGGCGAGGTGCACGCATTCGCAGGCCGCCGGGGTGAAGATCTCGCGGCTGGCGCCGGCGACCGCCAGGCGATGGTTCACGTAGGCCTGCACCGCCGGCGCCGACATCGCCGGCAGGTGGTATTCCGCCGCCACCCGCTGGGCGAACTGCACCAGGCGGGGCTGGGCGATCAGCGCCCTGAGCTCCGGCTGGCCCACCAGCACCAGCTGGATCAGCTCGTCCTTGTCGGCGTTGATGTTGGAGAACATCCGGAGCTCCTCCAGCGTCTCGGTCGAGAGGTTCTGCGCCTCGTCGAAGATCAGCATGGTGCGCCGGCCGGAGGCGTATTCCTCGATCAGGAACTCCTGGAACTGGGCGAAGAGCTGCACGTAGGAGGCCCCGGTCTCGGTGGCGACGCCGAGCGCCATCAGCACCCAGTGCAGGAGCTCGCCCCGGTTGCCCTGGGCGTTGGAGATCAGCCCGACGGTGATGTCCTCGGGCAGGCTGCGCAGCAGGTGGCGCAGGAGCGTGGTCTTGCCCGCGCCGATCTCGCCGGTGATCACCGTGATCGGCGCATGCGTCAGCATGCCGTATTCCAGCATCGCATAGGCGCGCGTGTGGTTCTCGGACCAGTAGAGAAAATCGGGATCGGGCAGGAGCGTGAAGGGACGCTCGACCAACCCGAAGTGGTCGTTGTAGATCGACAATGTACTCGTCATACCCATCCCAAACCTACCCGCCCCGCCCCAGCCGGGACATCTACATCACCCTTCCCGTGTTAAGCTGGAGTAAGTCCCCGCCGTCAGACAGCCTCATACAGCCTTATCGGTCCCATATCACCCCCAAATTTCGGGACCCCGCCGTCAAACACGACATATGCTGAATTTGCCGGCAGGCCCAGCGACGGGGTGCCGCACGGGGCGCCACCCTTGCCCTCCGCGGCCATCGGCCGTGATCCGCCGGCGTTAGGGATGTCATTAGAACATCATGAAATTTTGATTGAGATTGGCGATTAAAAATGTCTTAATGCCCGCGGTGAGAGGGGTACCTCACCCAACGAACAGGCCGCAGGGGAAAAACGTCCGACGCGCTTTGGAGACCGGCGACCGTCCGGCGGGCAACCTCGAAGGGTAGCCGGGACAGGGCAGTCCACCTCCGTATCGATCGGGCGTGCCGTTGTATCGTTGTGTTTATGGACGTGGGTGGATTGATGGCACATTATTCCGATCTCGGTCTCAGCCGGTCGGTCTCGGATTATGCTGGCGGGGCCGTTCAGACACCGGCCCGGGGCGGGCTCTACGGCCGGTTCCTCAAACGCAGCTTCGACTTTCTCGCCGTCCTGCTCATGGCGGTCTTCGTCCTGCCGGTGATCCTGCTGTTCGGCCTGATGATCCGGCTCGACGGCGGGCCGGTGTTCTATTGCCAGGACCGCGTCGGGCGCAACGGCCGGGTGTTCCGGATCTGGAAGCTGCGCACCATGGTGGTGGACGCCGACCGGCGGCTGGAGGAACACCTCGCCGGCGATGCCGCCGCCCGCGAGGAATGGAACCGGACCCAGAAGCTCAAGAGCGATCCGCGCATCACCGCCGCGGGCCGGCTGCTGCGCAAGTCCTCGCTCGACGAGCTGCCGCAGCTCTGGAACGTGCTGACGGGCGACATGAGCCTGGTCGGGCCGCGGCCGATGCTGCCGGCCCAGGCGCCGCTCTACCCGGGCCGGGCCTACTACAAGCTGCGCCCCGGGCTGACCGGCTTCTGGCAGATCTCCGACCGCAACGCCACCTCCTTCGCCGGCCGCGCCGCCTACGACACCCAGTATTCGCGCCGGCTGTCCTTCACCACCGACCTCCTGGTGCTGATCGCGACCGCCCGGGTCGTGGTGCGCGGCACCGGCTACTGAAGTCCCGGCGGCCGAAGCCCGGCTCCGAGCCTGCCGGCGGCCGCCGGCCCGCGGGGGAGCGGTAAACCGGCCGGCCTTATTCGCCTTTTCTTTACCTGCCGCGTGACTATGCTCCGCGCCGGCCGGCGTTGCGACCCGCCGGAGGTAGCGGAGTCCCGCATGCGTGCGCTTCTGCGGCCCCTCGGGCCGATCCTGGTTCTCGCCGCCCTGACGCTCGCGGCCTGCGACAGCGCCGCGAAACGCGCCGAGGACCACTACCAGCGGGCGCTGGAACTGGTCGCCGCCGGCGATACCGCCCGCGCCGACGTCGAGTTCCGCACCGTGTTCAAGCTCGACCCCGAGCACGAGCCGGCGCGGCTGGCCTATGCCCGGATGCTGCGCGACCAGGGCGACGTCCAGGAGGCGATGGCCCAGTACCAGCACCTGGTCGACCAGGATCCCGACGGCCTCGAGGGGCTGAAGGATCTGACCGATCTGGCGCTCAAGGTCCAGGACTTCGCCACCGCCCGCAGCAGCGTCGACCGCGCCTTCACCCTCGCCCCCGACGACCTGGAGGTGCGCGCCTTCAAGGCCGCGCTCGACTATCGCGGCGACGACCGGGCGGCCGCGGTGCTGATGGCCGAGGGGGTGATCGCCGCGGCCCCGGCCTCGATCCCCGCCCGCATGGTGCTGGTCGCCGACCGGCTGGCGGCGAACGCGCCCGGGGAGGCGCTCGCCCAGGCCGATGCCGGGCTGGCGCTGACCCCGGACGACGAGGGGCTGCATCTCGCCCGCCTCGCCGCCCTCGAGGCCGAGGGCGACACCGCGGCGATGAAGACCGAGCTGCTGGCGATGGCCGACCGCTTCCCCGACAACACCGGCGTGCGCCAGGCGCTGGTCCAGATCTACCTGCGCGCCGGCGACACCGACGCCGCCGAGGCGGTGCTGCGCGAGCTGGCCGCCCGGACCCCGGACGAACCGCAGGGCTATCTGACGGTGGTGCAGTTCCTGCTCCAGCTCAGGGGCCCCGACGCCGCCCTGGCCGAGCTCGACCGGCTGATCGCGGCGCATCCGGACTCCCTGCCCTTCCGGCGCGCCCGCGCCGGGCTCGACTTCGCCCAGGGCCGCACCGACGCGGCGATCGCGGCGATGCACGCGCTGGTCGACGGCGCGGCACCGTCCGACGCCATCCGCAACACCCAGGTGGCGCTGGCCGGCATGCTCGCCAGCGTCGGCGACACCGCCGGGCGCGACGCGCTGCTGGCCACGGTGCTGCAGGCCGACCCGGCCAACGTCGACGCGCTGAAGCTGCGCGCCCGCGGCGAGGTCGCCGGCGACCAGCCCGAGCTCGCCATCCAGGACATGCGCACGGCACTCGGCCAGGCGCCGAACGATCCGGAGGTCATGACGATCATGGCCTATGCCCACGACCGCAACGGGAACCGCGATCTCGCCGCCGAAAGCTTCTCGCGCGCGGTCGAGGCCTCGGGCCAGGGGGTGCAGGAATCGCTGAACTACGCCCGGTTCCTGATGCAGGACGACCGCGCCGGTCCGGCCGAGGGCGTGATCGTCGACGCGCTGCGCCGCGCCCCCGAGAACCCCGAGCTTCTGGACACGCTCGGCCGCATCCACCTGGCCCGCCACGACTGGGCTCGGGTCGGGCAGGTGGCGGACCTGCTGCGCAAGACCGGCGATCCGCAGGCGGCGCCCATGGCCGACGCCCTGCAGGCTGCCAGCCTGCAGGGCCAGAACCGCACCGGCGACACCATCGCCATGCTCAAGGATCTCGCGGACAGCGGCGGCGACGGCCAGGCGATGGCGGATCTGATGCGCGCCTATATCGAGGCCGGCGACGTCGCCGGCGCCCAGACCTATGTCGACGGGGTGCTGGCCAAGGACCCCGCCAGCGTGCCCGGCCGGATGATGCAGGCCGGGCTGCAGGTGCTGCGCGGCGAGACCGATGCCGCCGAGGCCGGCTACCGCGCGGTGATCGCCGACGCCCCTGCCCTGCCCCAGCCCTACCAGGCGCTGTTCGCGCTCCTGAGCGGCCTCGGGCGCGGCAGCGAGGCGCAGGCGGTGCTCGACCAGGGGCTGGCGGCCACCAGCCAGAACGGGGTCCAGAACGGGGCGCTGCTCTTCACCCGGGCCGGGCTGCGCGAGCAGGAAGGCGACTTCGAGGGGGCGATCGCCGACTACGAGACGCTCTACGCCCGCGACAGCAGCGCGACCACGATCGCCAACAACCTCGCGAGCCTGCTCAGCAGCCAGCGCAGCGACCCGGCGAGCCTCGAGCGCGCCTTCGCCATCGCCCGGCGGCTGAAATCCTCCGACGTGCCGTACTTCCAGGACACCTACGGCTGGATCCTGGCGCTGCGCGGCGACGCCGAGCAGGCGCTCGGCTACCTCGAGCCGGCGGCGCGGGCGCTGCCGCAGAACGCGCTGGTGCAGTTCCACCTCGCCGAGGCGCAGCTCGCCCGCGGCGACCGGGCCGACGCCCGGGCCAGCTTCGCCCGGGTGGTGGCGCTGGCCGGCAGCCCCGAGGGCGGGCGGCGAGATCCTGCCGCAGGTCGCGCAGGCCCGGGCGCGGCTGGCCGAGATCGACGCCGCGCCCGCCGCACCGGCCGATGCCGCCCCGGCGCCGCCGGCGCCCGGAAGCGACGGCTGAACCCCGGTGCCCTTCCCGCCGATGGGGCGGCCTTCCTAATCGGCGATAAAGGCGCGGATGCGCGCGATGAACGCGGGATCGGCGGTCTGCGCGATCACCTCGGCGGGACCGGTGCCGCCGGCGATCGCCTCGGCGATGCGGGCGTCGAGGTCGGCTTCGACGTCGGCCACGTGGATGCCGGACTTGCCGCGCAGCCAGTTCGCGGTCTCGATCTGGTGGTCGGAGGTGTGCTCGCCCAGCGCCTGCCGCCGCGGCAGCACCACCGCCGGCGTGCCGAAGGTGCGCGCGGTCACCACCGACCCCACCCCGGCATGGGCGACCACGAGCCGCGCCCGGCGGACCGCCGCGTCGAACTCGACGCGCTCCAGCCGGCGCTGCCAGCGCATGTGCGCCGGCTCGGTGCCGCCGCCGATCTGGGCCAGCACCTCCTCCCCGGGATTCGCCGCCGCCCAGCCGTCCATCGCCCGGATCAGCCGGTCGAACGGGAACATCGAGCCGACGGTGACGAAGATCACAGCACCGCCCCCCAGTACTGCGGCCCCCCGGGCCGGGCCAGGTGCTGCCACTGGGTCAGCCGGACGTCGGCCACGAAGCGCGCCAGCTGCCCGGACAGCGACATCCGCTCCGCCGCGGCGATCGAGTCGATCCACAGGGTGCGGCTGCGCAGCAGCAGCTTGGCCAGCGCCAGACCCACCAGCCCCGGCGCCGCCCCGGTGGTGACGACCACCTCGGGCCGCTCGCGGATCAGGATGCGGGCCATCTGCCAGCCCAGCAGCGCGACGCCGAGGCGATTGCGGCGGGTGACGTTGTGCACCGGGTAGTAGCGGCACATCGCGAGGTCGGCGTCGATCGCCGGCTCGGTGCTGACATAGACGACCTCGAGCCCGGCGAAGGCCGGCAGGATGCGGCGCATCTCGACCCAGTGCCCGCCGCCGGACGAAACCGCCATGACCTTCCGCCTGCGCAGCGTCCCCGTGCCGGCTCCAGACATCTCCGCTCACCGTCCTGGCCATGGGCTCGGATCACCCTCGAGGCGCGCCCGCGGCGCAGGTTCGAGGAGCCGAAGCCGTCTTTAGGAAGCGGCGGCCGGCTTGTCCAGACTTTCACCCGGCCGGCCGGGCCGCCGTCGCACGGCACTCGGCATCCGATCCAAGCCGAGCAAATAACGTCCCGGTAAGCGCGCGCCGTCCCGGAAGCCGGAGCGCCTTCGGCCCACAAGCCCTCCGGAAATCAGGATTTTGGTCTGTTGCAGAATGACTACGCCACGGGCTTAAATGCCACGTTCCCGACCTCTCCCGGCCTTTTGGCTTTGCCGGCCTCCTCCGGGCCATGTTCTAAGAGTTCCAAACGAACGGATTTTTGAGGCAAATCGATGAGAAATCTTCTATTCGCGGTCCTGGCTGCGCTCCTGGCGGCGCCCGCCGCCTTCGCCCAGAGTGCGAGCTACCGGATCCAGCCCGGCGACCAGCTCGCCATCACCGTTCTGGAGGACGACAGTCTCAACCGCGAGACCCTGGTCCTGCCCGACGGGCGCATCTCGGTGCCGCTGGCCGGCTCGGTGCGCGCCGGCGGCCAGACCGTGGAGTCGGTCGAGAAGACCATCGCCGACCGGCTCGCCTCGAACTTCGCCGTCCGCCCCAACGTCTTCGTCTCGGTCACCACGGTCGCCAACGAGGGCGAGACCTTCCCGATCTACGTCCTCGGCCAGGTCGGCTCGCCCGGCGAGGTCGAGGCCAAGGTCGGCACCACCTTCCTGCAGGCGATCGCGCTCGCGGGGGGCCTGGACCGCTTCGCCGCCACCAAGCGCATCCAGCTGCGCCGCACCGATCCTTCCACCGGCCAGGAGCGGCTTTTCCTCTTCAATTTCAACGCCGTCGAGCGGGGCGGGCCGATCCAGTCGATGATCACCCTGCGCGAAGGTGACGTCATCATCGTTCCCGAACGCCACCTGTTCGAGTGAGGCGGCGATGCAACGCACCGCCATCGCCGCCCTGAGCCTGGCGGCCGCCGCCGGGATTCCCGCCGTCGCCCAGACCGTCGCGCCCGAGGCCGCCGTGCTCACCCCCGAGCGCCGGGAGGTGACGCCGGGCGCCACCCTGACCGCCCGGATCTCGCAGAGCATCGAGGCCGACAGCAACTACAACCTCGACGACCCCTCGCCCGGCACCTCCTACTACGGCGACACCCGCGCCACCCTCGACTACCTGCGCGAGAGCCCGGACCAGAGCTTCGGCCTCGGCATCGACGTGGGCGTGCGCCCGCTCTGGCAGGCCGGAGAGAACTTCGACGTGGTCGTCGCCTCGCCGAGCGCGGGCTATCTCAGCTTCAGCCAGGAGGGTCCGAACACCCTCTTCGACGCCAACCTCCGGGCCCGGACCCGGCAGGTCGACGCCAGCACCTCCTCCTTCGTCGATACCAACGGGGACCTGGTGCCGGACACGCTCCAGCAGGGCAACGTCGACAGCCGCCAGCAGCGCTACGACGCCAATATCGACTTCACCCTCGGCCCGGACGCCCCCAGCACCTACGAGTTCACCCTGCTGGCGAGCGCCATCGACTACACCAACGACGCCGGCACCAACCTCGTGCCCAACGACACCGTCGAGGGTCAGGCCCTCTGGACCCTCGCGATCAACCCGGTCTTCTCGGCGGCGCTCTTCGGCGGCTACACCTACTATACGGCCCAGGACAACATAAACAGCGAGCTGAACGTCGCCGAGGGCGAGGCCGGCCTGGTCTATCAGCCCGACGAGAACTTTCGTATCCGCGGCGGCATCGGCTACGCCGACCGCCATCGCGAGGGCGACGACCTGACCACCGGGGAGCGCCACACGATCCAGGACGACCAGGGCGTGACCCTGCGCGGCGACTTCCGCTACGTGCTGCCGAGCCTCACGCTCCAGGGCAGGGCCCGCTGGACCGAGGCGGCCCCGAGCCCGCGGCTGATCGGGTCGGTGACCGGGATCTACAAGCTGCCGCGCGGCAGCGTGAACGGCCGGGTGTTCCAGAACTTCATCGGCGGGCGGAACGGCGACGAGGAGCGGGTCACCGGCGCGGGCATCGGGCTCACCCGCGACATCAACACCCTCTCGCGCGTCGGGCTCGACTTCAGCTACGCGACCCAGGTGGACCAGGACAATCCCGATCTTCCGAACATCGACCGCGCCGACCTGACGGTGAGCTACGGCTACGACTTCACCGAAGCGGTCTCCGGCGAGATCGGCTACAGCTTCCGCAACTTTTCCGAGGATCCGACGAACGCCTCCAGCAACCGGGTCTATTTCGTGATCGGCCGCGATTTCGTGACCGGGCTCTGATTCATCCTCGGCGACCGCGGCCCCCTCGTCTTCGCCGGGACGATCCGCTAGGATCGCCGCCGGCCGCGGGCAGGGGCCGGGGTATCTGGTGTTCGGAGCGGTGTGATGGCGGTCGGCATGCAATCCAGGGCGAGGACCGGGGGGCAGCTGCCGGCGGGGCTGCTCTGGCTGACGCTCTGCGTGCTGGCGACGCTGCCGCTGTTCCGCTTCGGCCTCGCCGGCCTCGCCGCCGCCTGGTCGCGGCCCGAGTTCAGCCACGGGCCGGTGATCCCGGTGCTGTCGTTCTACATGTTCCTGCGCGAGACCCGGATGGTGCCGCCGGCCACCGCGCCGGTCACCGACCGCTGGCCGGGGGTGGCGCTGATCGGCTTCGCCCTGCTGGTGGCGCTGGCCGGCAACCTCGCCCAGGTCGACAACCTCGTCTTCTACGCGCTGATCGTCTGGGTCGCCGGGCTGGTGCTGACCGGCTTCGGCTGGTCCCGCGGCCTGATCTTCTGGCCGGCGGTGCTGCACCTGGTCTTCATGCTGCCGCTGCCGCAGTTCCTCTACTGGAAGGTCAACACCACGCTGCAGTTCTTCTCCTCCGAGATCGGCGTCTGGCTGGTCGGGCTGATGGGGGTGCCGGTGTTCCTCGACGGCAACATCATCGATCTCGGCGTCTACAAGCTGCAGGTGGCCGAGGCCTGCTCGGGCCTGCGCTACCTGTTCCCGATCATGAGCTTCTCCTACGTCTTCGCCGTGCTCTACCGCGGCTCGGTCTGGCACAAGGTCGTGCTGCTGGCCACGGCGGTGCCGATCGCGGTGGTGATGAACTCGATCCGCATCGGCATCATCGGCCTCCTGGTCGACCGCTACGGCATCGCCCAGGCCGAGGGCTTCCTGCACGTCTTCGAGGGCTGGGTGGTGTTTCTCACCTGCATCGGCATCCTGTTCCTGCTGGTGATGGCGATGCAGCGGATCTCGGGCGACCGCCGGCCGCTCGGCGAAGCGATCGACCTCGACTTCTCCGGCCTCGGCGGCCAGCTGCGCCGGGTGCTGGCGACCGAGCCGTCGCGGGCGCTGATCGCGGCCACGCTCATGACCGCGGCGCTGAGCGCCGCCTGGATGCTGGTGCCGGCCCGCACCGCCGTGCCCGTCGAGCGCGCGCCCTTCAGCCTGTTCCCGCGGCAGCTCGCCGACTGGTCCGGCAGCTCGGTGTCGCTCGAGCCGGGCATCGCCAAGATCCTCGCCGCCGACGACTACATCTCGGCCAGCTACCGCAGCCCGGACGAGGCCGAGCCGGTGGATTTCTTCATGGCCTACTATCTCAACCAGACCTCGGGGAAGGCGATCCACTCCCCCGAGGTCTGCCTGCCCGGCGCCGGCTGGGAGGTGTTCTCGATCGACCCGACCCGGATCGCCCTGCCCGGCACCCGCGCCGGCGGGCTGACGCTGAACCGGGCGGTGATCCAGAAGGGCCTCGACCAGCAGCTGGTCTACTACTGGTTCGACGGCCGCGGCCGGCGGCTGACCGGCGCCATCGCCGCCAAGGCCTGGACGCTGGTCGACAGCCTGACCCGCGGCCGCACCGACGGCGCCATGGTGCGGGTGATCACCCCGATCGGCGCGGACGGCGTGGCCGGCGGCGGACGCGCGGCTGCAGCGCTTCCTCGGCCTGACCATCGACCGCCTGCCGCGCTACCTGCCGGAGTGAGCGCGATGCCGATGCCGATGTCCGAACCCGGGCCCGCGGCCCCTGCCCTGCCCGATCCGGCGGTGTCGATCCTGGTGATCAGCTACAACACCCGCGAGATGACGCTGGCCTGCCTGGCGAGCATCGCCGCCGAGACCACGCTGCCGCACGAGGTGATCGTGCTCGACAACGCCTCCTCCGACGGCTCCGCCGCGGCGATCGCCGCCGCCTTCCCGCAGATCCGCCTGATCGCCAGCCGCGAGAACCACGGCTTCGCCATGGGCAACAACCTGGCCGGCGCCGCGGCCCGCGGCGACTACATCCTGCTCCTGAACCCCGACACGGTGGTGCTCGGGCGCGCCATCGACCGGCTGGTCGCCTTCGCCGAACGCACGCCCGAGGCCGGGATCTGGGGCGGTCGCACCCTCTTCGGCGACGGCCGGCTCAATCCCACCAGCGTCTTCGCCGACCTCACGCTCTGGAGCCTGTTCTGCCGCACCAGCGGCCTGGCGATCCTCCTGAAGGGCAGCGCGCTCTTCAACCCGGAGAGCTACGGCGCCTGGGACCGCGGCAGCGAGCGCGAGGTCGACGTGGTGCAGGGCAGCTTCTTCCTGATCCGCCGCGCGCTCTGGGAGCGCATGGGCGGGTTCGACCCCACCTTCGTGATGTACGGCGAGGAGGCCGACCTCTGCCGCCGCGCCCGCGCCGCCGGCGCCCGGCCGCGCATGACCCCCGAGGCCACCATCATCCACTACCACGGCGCCGCCTCGAAGAGCCGCGCCTCGCGCGAGATCATGACGCTGAAGGCCAAGTCGACGATGATCCGCCGCCACCTGCCCGCCTGGCAGCAGGCCCCGGCCCTCTTCCTGCTCAGGATGTGGCCCTGGACCCGCATGGTCAGCGGCGGCACCCTGGCGCGGCTGACCGGGCGCGCCGGCCTGCGGGAGGCCGCCGAGCGCTGGGGCGTGGTCTGGAAGGCCCGCGCCGACTGGCTGCAGGGCTATCCGCCCGCCGCGTTCTGACGCCCGTCAGGCCGCCATCAGGCGGTCGAGCACCGACGGCGCCGGGCGGCGCGGGGCGGCGGCGAAGCGAGGATTCTGCGCCCGGCCTGCCTCCCAGAACATCGAGGCCAGCACCACCCCGTCGGGATTGGAGGAGAAGGCCCGCTCGACCAGGAGCCGTCCCAGGGCACGGTCGAAATCGCCCTCCCCCGCCGCGGCGAGCAGCGCCGCGCGGAGCGTCGGATCGACCGTGGCGCGGCCCTTGAGCGCCGCAAAGCTGCCGTCGACCCCGAACACCGAATGGACGATGACACCGAAACCCGCCCCCGCGAGCGGCCGAGCACCTCGTCCGGCAGCCCCGGCGCCGGCAGCGCAACCTGAACGATCCCGAAGGGGGCGCCCCTGGGCGATGGCGGCTTTGGCGGCGCTGGCGTCGCTCGCCACGGCGATCGCGCGTGCCTTGCCGGCGCGCACGATGTCCTCGAGCGTGCGCAGCACCGGCTCGGCGACCAGCGCCGCCGCCGGCACGTCGTGCAGGGCATAGAGGTCGAGATAGTCGGTGCCGAGCCGGCGGAGGCTGGTCTCGAGCGAGCCTGTGAGCAGGGCGGGCGTCAGCGGCAGGGCCCGGAATTCCTGCACCCCCCAGCGCCGCAGCCGCGGGCGAAGTGCCGGAACCGC
>CAWKBH010000021.1:0-160268 GCA_963847795.1 uncultured Alphaproteobacteria bacterium | reverse complement strand
CGGGAGCAATACGTAGTCCTCCGTGCTCTTTTTAAACCGGTTCGTTGCGTATTGCTTTCAGCTTGGCGCCATCCGGCTGGACCAGGTCCGTGAACATCACGATCATCGTCCCGGTGATGAACGCGACGAACGTACCGTCCAGTTCGAGAAAGAAGATCACGTCGACTAGGCGGCAACGAATGCCAAGATTACCGGAACGGACGGACCGCTAACGACCCGAAATCGGCTTGCATCCAGATCGGAGAGCTCGTGTGACACGCTGGAGGCCCGCGGGAGCTTATGATCAGAAGGCGACGTTGAAGCGCAGGCCGCCGGAGTACTGCTGCTGATCGCCGCTCAAGAGCGCTGTGGCCGAGGCCTCGAGCGAGGTCCGCGCACCGATCCGGAGCTTTATCGCGCCATTCAGGACTCCGAAGACATCCTGCATCCCGTCGCGAACGGTCACCCAGGGACCGCCCCGTCGATGCCCGCGAACTGCACCGTCGTCGCGCGGTCGGTGCCGCCCAGGAAGGCCAGGGCCCCGCCCGCCAGCACCGCCTCGGCCGCCATGCCGCGGGCCTCGAAGCTGGAGCCGAACTCGAGCATTGGGTTGAGCGTCGCGTAGGTCTCGTCGAAGCCATCGACCCGGAGCCCGTAGTCGCCGGCGCCCGTCTCGGTGTATCCGTCCTGGTGTTGGTGCAGCACGCCGAAATCGAGCCAGGGCTTGAGATAGGAGTCCGCGCCCAGGTCGATCTGCCGCGCCGCCCGAAGGTGCGCCGACGCCCAGGAGAGATCGGGCTTGCCACGGGCCGCGCGCTCGCCCTCGGGGGTAAGGACCTGTCGCGTCAGACTGTAGTCGCCGATCCCGCCCGAGAGCGAAGCGGAGAGCGTCGTCGGCCCGATCACCCGCTTGACCACCGCACCGGCCTGCCAGCGGTCGCCGTCGCCCGAGACGCCGCTGCCCGAGAGATCGGCATTCTCGTAGCCGACGGCGGCGCCCAGGAACCAGTCCGGCGCCACCTCGGTCTGCAGTCCCGCCGCGAGTTGGAAGACGTTCTCGTCGTAGGCGACGGACCCCGCACCACCGTCGCGACGAAGCGCGCTTCCGCCCATCCGCCCCCAGGCACAGGACCCCTCGCGCTCGAAGATCGCGCCCTCTCCGGCCGAGAGGTCCGGGCAACTCATCAGATCGTCTGCGAAATGCAGCGCGGAGAAGACGGCGGCATCGCTGGGGGCGAAGACCTCGACCGGAGCGAAGCGGTCGTAGATGTCCACGAGATCGGAGACCTCCGGGACCTTGAGCAGGTAGATCCCGAGATCGTCGATGAAGGCGTAGCGGTTGCCTCCGGCCGCGACCTCTGCCTGGCGCAGGCCGACCAGCGCATCCACGTTCTTTCCGAACCGGGTGTGGTTGCCGGTGATGCGTCGGGCGACGTCTGCCGTCACTTTCGCCCGCTCGTCGGCAGAGCCGGTCCAGGGCGTGTAGTTGACCTTGTAGTCCAGCGCGATCTGCGGGGAAGCGAGGGACAGGCCGTAGTTGACGGCTGCGGTGTCAGCGACGGTCAACTCCTCCTTCTGGAAACCGGAAAAACCATAGAAGAAGATCAGGCTGCCCGAGGCACCGGATCTCGGGGCCGCGCCCTGAGGGACGGGGTCGACGCTGCCGGCGAGCGTCGATGTCCCGTCGACCCCGATGGCATCGACCCCACCCCCGAAGTTGTAGTCGACCGCAATGCTGCCCGACTCCGTCTGAACCAGGTCGTTGGTCAGGCTTCCGATGCCGATCGTCCCCAGCGCCCTGGCGGTGATCGTCCCGGCATTCGTCAGCACTCCCGTGTTGCCTACGCCGACCTCCTCGCCCAGGCCGACGACACCCCCCGCGAGATTGTCGATCAGCATCGCGGCCGCGCTGTCGACGCTGGTCGAGCCCTCGATCGTTCCGCTGTTCTCGACCGTCAGGACCGCCACGCCATCGGTGTGAATGACATAGTCGTCTGAGGATAGGCCAGGATTTCGGAGCGTACCGGCATTCGTCAGCGTGTTGGCATGGCCGTTGCGTATCGCGATCGTCTCCGCTCCCCCGTTGGCGGTGGCGACCGTTGCGCCCTTGGCGACGTTGATGGCGATGGTTCCGCTGGAGCCCAGCGTGCCGCCTTCGCTCTGCGCCAGGATGGCGCGAGCCTGGCTGCCGGTGGCTCGGATGTCAGCATCGACGTTGATCGTCACGTCACCTGCCGTGTCGTCTGCATTGCCTTTCCGCCCCCCGACACTCTGGGCGAAGATGCCATGGGCATTTGCGCCGCTGACGTCGATCGGACCTCCTACCGTCACCTCGACCGTGCCGCCGTTGCCCTTGTCGCCGCCGACGCTGCCGGCAAAGCTCTGGGTCTGCCGACTGCCGGTCGCGCCCGAGATGGCGGCGATCCCGCCCGACCCGCCGACCGACTGCGCGACGATCCCATGCGCCTTGTCACCGCGCGTGGTGATCGGTCCGGCCGCGACGGTCACCGCCCCGCCGTTGCCACCGCCGCTGCCGCGACCGCCCAGGGTCAGCAGCGACCAGAGGCCCGAGGAGCCCGCCCCGCCGTGGCCGCCTCCACCGCCGATCGACTGGGTGTGGATGCCGAAGGAATGATCGCCCGAGGTCGAGATCGTGCCGCTGCCGCCGGCGGAAACCGCGCCGCCGTTGCCCGACGCACCGCCCTTGCCGCCGACCGCGGCGCTGATGTCGGTCAGGTCGGGAATGAAGGTGAAATTGCCCGGAAGGTTCGCGATCCAGTTAAAGGTCGCGTTGTTGGTCCAGGCATTCAGCCCAAGCTCGCCATCGCCGCCGTTGCCGCCGCCGCCCCCGACCGAATGCGCTTCGATGCCATGGCTGACGCGTCCCTTGGTCGCGATCGCCCCATCGCTGGTTGCGCTCACCGCCGCACCGTTGCCGGCGGCGCCGCCGGCCCCGCCGACCTCGGCGGTCAGCGAAACGGAATAGGTGGTGGCCTTGTCGTCGGGCGTGCTCGGCTGCGCCTTGCACTTGTAGCCCGCCCCGCCCGAGAGGGCGCTGCAGAGGCCATTGAAGCTGAACGAGGCCGATGAGGTGGTGCCGCCGTCGCCGCCGCCGCCGCCGATCGACTGGGCATAGAGGCCGCGGGCGGAATCGCCGGCGGTCGAGATGGCAGCGCTGTTCTTGACCGTCACCGCTTCGCCGTCTCCGGCTGCGCCGCCCTTGCCGCCGACCCCGATGTTGATCGAGGCGCTGACGCTGGTCCCGCCGCCGGCCTCGCTGTCGCGCAGCGGATTGACGTTGAGGTTGGCCGCCTTGCCGCCGGAGCCGCCGCCGCCGCCGACCGACTGGGCGTGGATGCCGGTCCCGCCGCCCTTCAGAGTGGTGATTGCGCCGGAATTGGTCACCGTCACCGCGCCGGCGTCCTCGCCCGATCCACCGGCGCCGCCCACCGTGGCATTGAGCGCGATGCTCGAACCGCTGTTGGCCGTGGCAAGTACCGAATAGGCGGCGCCGCCATGGCCGCCGTTGCCGCCGATCGACTGCGCGTGGATGCCGCCGGCGTCATACCCGTCGGTGCGGATCTTGGCTACGTTCACGACCTCGACCGTCCCGCCGACCGCCCCGCTGCCACCGGCGCCGCCGACATCGACGTTGACCGTGATGCCGGCCTTGGAGGAGAAGTTCGCGTTGCCGGCATAAACCGCGCCGCCATCGCCGCCGGAGCCGCCAATCGACTGGGCCAAGATGCCCCAGGAGCCGAAGTCCGCCGTCTCCACCGACCCAGCCGCCGAGACGGTGACGCCCGCCGCCTTGCCGCCGTCGCCGCCCTCGCCTCCGATGGCGAGGCCGAGCTCGCCCGAGACGCCGCCGGTCCTCGGGATGCTCCCGGTGATGCTGGCCTGAGCCGCGAAGCCGCCCTCGCCACCGCTGCCGCCCAAAGACAGCGCATGGAGGCCGTGGGCGTGATGGCTCGCGGTGGATAACGCGCCACCGCTTGAAACATCGACGCTGCCGGCCGTTCCGCCGCTGCCGCCGCTGCCGCCGAGCGCGATCCCCACCTCGCCCATCGAAAGCGCCGAGGCGGCGATCACCCCTTTGGCGCTGCCACCGCCGCCGCCGATCGACAGGGCCTCGAGTGCACCGGCCATGGCGCCCTGGGTCGAGATCGCCGAAAGGGTGGTCACCTTCACGTCGCCCGCCGCGCCGCCCGATCCGCCCGACCCGCCGACCGCGATGCTAGCATTGCCGGCGGAGATCCCCGAGGCGGAGATCACGTGGCCCGCGTTGCCGCCACCCCGGGCAGTGCTGACCGCACGTATCCCGGGCGACAGGTGCCCGCTGGTCTCGATGGCGCTGCCGGCGCCGGTCGTGACCGTCACCGCGCCGCCGGCGCCGCTTGCGCCACCGCCGCTCCCGACGCTGATGCCCGCGTCGACCGTGCCGCTCAGGTTGCCGGTGACGGTAGTGCCGCTGTCGCCGCCGCCGCCGCCCACGCTGAGCGCGGCGACCCCGGCGGAGTTGTGACCGGCGGTTTTCACCTCGCCGCTCAGGCTGACCGAGACCGCGCCCGCATCTCCGCCCGAGCCGCCGGACCCGCCGACCGCGGTGTTGAGCGAGCCCTCGCCGCCGGCCGAGAAGGCGCCGGCGAAGTGCGAGGCCCCGCCACCACCGCCGACCGAAAGCGCGCTGACGCCGGCCGACGAGTGACCCGCCGTCGTGACGTCGACCGCGCTGACCGTGACCGCACCGCCGGTGCCGCCATCGCCCCCGAACCGCCGACGGTGATGTCCGCATTCAGCGAGCCGCCCACGGTGCCGGTGACCGTATCCCCGGACTGTCCGCCGCCACCACCGACGGAGTGGGCGTCGATCCCTTCCGAGATGTCGCCGCCGGTCGTGATCGCCCCGGTCACGGAGACCCCGACGTTGCCGGCGTCGCCGCCCGAACCGCCCTTCCCGCCGACGGCGACCTGCAGGCTGTAGGGGACCGCCACTCCGCCCGCGACCGTGGTGCCGGAGCTGCCGCCGCCCCCGCCCGTGCTCTGCGCCATGATGCCGGCCGAATTGTCGCCGGCCGTGGTCACTTGATTCGCCCAGCCGATGCCGACCCCTGCGGCACCGCCGCCCTTGCCGCCCACGCCGCCCACGGCCACGCCGATTTGCAGCTCGTTGCCTGCCCCGGCCGAGACCGTGTTGCCGCCATTCCCGCCGCCGCCGCCGATCGACTGGGCGTGAATTCCGGGGGAATTGGCCCCCGCCGTGACGATCCCGCCGCCCCCGTTGACGCTGACGGTGTTGCCGGTTCCGCCGCCACCGCCAGAACCGCCAATGGTCGGCGTCAGGCTCAGGCCGGACGCCGCCTGGGCCCCGATCGCCTGCCCGGCGTTGCCGCCGCCGCCGCCGATCGACTGGATCAGGATGCCGGGGCTGTGATCACCGCCCGTGGAGAGCGCACCGTTCGACTCCACGACCGAGCCGTACTGCGCATCCCCACCGCCCGCGCCGCTGCCGCCCAGGCTGAGGCCCAGGCTGACCGCGCTTGCCGCGGTCCCGCTAACGCTGGTTCCGCCGTCGCCACCACCGCCGCCAACGGACTGCACCTCGATCGCGGCGGCGTGATCGCCCTCGGTCGAGATATCGGCGGCGCCGGTCTGGTAGAGCGCCGAATAGGCATTGCCCCCGGCCGCGCCACTGCCGCCGAGCGCCACCGAGAGGTTGACCGCGTCGACCGCGGCCAGGCTGACCGCCGTGCCGCCATGCCCGCCGCCACCTCCGATCGACTGCACCAGCATGCCCTTCGAGCGGTCGCCCTTGGTCGAGATCTTGCGCCCGGCCGACCCGGTGTCCGTATAGGTCGCGGTGTTGGCAAACTGCCCCGCCCCCCCTTTGCCGCCGATCGCGAGCGAGAAGCCGGTGGAGGCGCTGATCGCGTTGGCGCCGTGCCCGCCGCCGCCGCCGACCGACTGCACCACCACGGCGCTTGCGTCGTCGCCCGCGGTCGAGACGGTGCCGGAGTTCGCGGTGGTCACCGGCCCGCCCGGGCCACCGTTTGCGCCGGAGCCGCCGACCGCGAAGATCCCCTTCGTCGACAGCGCCGAGCCGCCGCCGCCGCCGATCGACTGCGCGAGGAGGCCGGTCGCCGCATTGCCCACGGTGGTGACATCGGCTCCCGTCGTCAGCGTCACCCGCCCGCCGCCACCGCCGGTCCCGCCCGTGCCGCCCAGCGATTGCAGCCCGAGCGAGCCGCCGCCATCGCCGCCACCGCCACCGACGCTGGCCGCGTGCACGCCGCGGGCGATATCTCCTTGGGTGCCGAGCGCCACTCCCGGCGCGAGGGTGACGCTGACGGTGCCGCCGTTTCCGCCGGCCGAGCCACTCCCCCCGAGCGAGGAGATGCCCGTCGCGCTGCCGCCCCGCCCGCCGCCGCCGCCGACCGATTGCGCCTGCAGGGCATAGGCGTACTGCCCGTCCGTGGCGATCGAACTGCCGGCCGTCACCGAGACCGCGACGCTGGCGCCGTCGCCGGCGCTCTGGCTGCCGGCGCCGTAGGCCTCGAAGCCCGAGCCGCTTCCGCCATCGCCGCTGAAGCCGCCGACACTCTGCGCTAAGAGTCCGTTGGCCTCCTGCCCGGCGGTCACGATGCTGCCTCCGAAGCTCAGGGTCACCGCGCCCGCCGGCCCGGCTCCGGCCCCGGCACCGCCGCTGCCATTCCCCCCGGACGAGGACGCCTGACCGCCATTGCCGCCCGCGCCGCCGTAGCTGCGCGCGAAGATCGCCTGGCTCGAACGCCCCTGCGTCGAGACATCGGCAGAGATCGCCGCATCGATCGACCCGCCCGCGCCGCCGGAGCCACCGTTGCCGGCATCGGCGTCGCCGAAGTTCTCCGACTTTGCGTCTCCGCCATTGCCGCCGCTGCCCGCGATCGACTGCAGCACGACGCCATGCTGGACGTCGGTGGCCGAAAGCGTTCGCACGGTCGCCGTGCCGTGAGCCGAGGTGACGGTTATGTCGCCCGCTGCGCCGCCGCTGCCGCCGTCGCCGCCATACCCGGCCCCTCCGGCATCGGCGTTTCCCCCGTTGCCGTCGCCGCCGGCGCCGCCGCGGCTTTCGACGAAGACCGCGCCGATCGCATTCCGCACGGTGACGACCGCGGTGCCGAGATCGAGCGCCGCGCTGCCGCCCGCGCCGCCATCGCCCCCGGCGCGGCCGTGGCTGTTGCCGAACCCGTCCGATTCCGCCGACCCGCCCTGGCCGCCGTCCCCGCCCCGGCTGGTGACCATGACCCCTGTGGACCCGCCGCCCGCCGAGATCGTCACCCCGCCCGCCCCGAACGCCACCGAAGCGGCCCCGCCATCGCCGCCATCCGCGCCGTTTCCGCCGTAGGTGACCCCGGCGATGCTGACCCCGCTGCTGAGAGCCTCGCCGCCGGCTCCGCCGATGCCGCCCGTGGAGGTCGCCGCCACGACACTACCGTAGGGCGCCGTCTGGGCGAAGCTGCCCGCCGTGATGGCAACACTTGCCTTTCCGCCATTGCCGCCGATGTTGCCGTCGCCGCCATGGGCATTGGCGACCGAGGAGTGACCTTCGCCGCCGGCCCCGCCGACCCCACCGCTCGACGACGCCTGCACGCGCGACGCGAAGTCGTCCGGGAACGGCGTCGCAGGCAGGCTCACGGCGGCAGATCCGATCTCGACGCTGGCGTCCGCACCGTCGCCTCCGACCCCGCCCACGCCCCCGTAGGCCGCACCGAACTTGCCTTCCGCCTCGTGGCTCGCGCCGGCATCGCCGCCGACAGAGAATGCGGCAATGCCGTACTGGCTCGGGTTTCCGATAATCGCGCCGGAGGCGAAGCTCACAGTGGCATCGCCCGCTGTTCCCCCGAGTTCGCCCTTGCTGGACCGCGCGCTGCCGCTGGACGGATCGGAATGGTTTCCCGCCGAACCGTTGCCGGCCTGGGACAGGACGACGACCGCACCGGTCGAAAGAATTGAGTCATAGGAGACCCCGAACGCGCCGCCGCTGAAGCCGAGCGTCACAGGCTCAGAGTCTTTACCCGGGTTGCCGTTGCCGGAGCGGTTTGGCTCGATCCACTGGATCTGGGCCTGGTTGGGGATGTCGCCCGTCAAGCCGGAGATCGCCAGCGAGGTAACGAGGTTGCTGAAAAAGATCGAGGCCGGCGCACCGGTGCAGGTCGCCGTGTCGCCGGACACGCTGCAATCGGCAAGGACGGCGGAACCGCCGGCCACGCTCAGTGCCATCCCGACGGCCGTCGAGCGATAGATCCCCATTCCCCCAGGTGCTCCCATTCGTACGAGCACGGCTCGTTTCGAGCTTGTCCTTTTCCCCACGCTTGCTCAAATATCGAACCCGATCATGGGGGGGAGCGTGCCGGGTCAAGATTCCGGCCGCGCTCCGTAGTAACGAGCTGGGCCCAGGGCGGGTATTAGGCAAGTTAGTCCATGTGTGGGCGATCGAGGCCGACATCGACCAAGGCGTCGGAGTTGACGCCCTGACACCCGCACGCCGCTGGCGCTGCTCGAATACCGCTACGACGTGCCGTTCCGGTTCACCGGTACCCTCGATAAGCTGACGATCGCGCTGAAATGACGGCGCTCACGGGGACCGCGGCGAGGCGTGGCGTGCTGGTCTTCGCCGCGGTCGCCGAGGCCGCCACCGGGCTCGCGCTCCTCGTTGCGCCGGCGCTCGTCGTCCGCCTTCTGATCGGCGCGGAGACTGCCGGCATCACCGGGCCGGTGGCCCGGGTCGCCGGCATCGCGCTCGTCGGCCTGGGCCTCGCCTGCTGGCCTGGCCCGCCGCGGACCGGCATGCTGACCTACGGCGCCGTCGTCACGCTCTATCTCGCCTATCTCGGCCTCACCGGTGTCGCGTTTGGACTTTTGTTCTGGCCGGCGGTCGCGCTGCACCTGATCCTGACGGTCGCCCTATCGCTGAGTTGCGAGATACGATAGGCGGCTTTCCTGCATCCGGATCTTCGATGAACAGACTGCGCCGAACACCGGCGGGCTTGCCATGCAGGAAAGCACGGATGATCGCTCCAGGGACGACTTCCTAGTTCCACAGCAGCGTGGCAAACGGCTGCTGTTCACCTTTTGACCAGTCTGACTGCGCGGGAGCGAAAGGCTGCTTTCCGCCCTTCGCGACGGATGCTGAGCCGATCATGGATGACCCGGATGGGCTCGGAGCGGTAGTTCGCCGCGTCGACGATGAACGCCGGCTATGCGGCGAGATCGAGAGTACGGATGTCCTGAAGGAGCTGCCAAATTCGGGCTCCGGTGCCACGCACATGGTTCGATACGTATCCAAGAAGCGGAGCCAACAAAATCAGATATTTACGCTAAAGGAACTAGGCCCACCGGGCCATACGATATGGACATCGGGCAACGATGAGGGTACGGCAACCCTGGGTAGGCAGGGCGGTCGGCACGCTTTCGCGTTTCCCCGTGACGAACTAGATCTCGAGACCCTAGGAGCTTGGCGGGAATTCGAAGCTATGCAAGAGCAGCCGGTCCATTTGGGGCCGGCTGCCTGCTAGGAGCCCGTCCTGGCAATCGCCGCGTCGATGGTTTGCCGAACGGCGGGGGAGCCGCGCCGGGTCGGACGCCGGGCGATCACGCCCTCGCTGCGGCGAGTTTCAGCAGGTTGTGGGCGGAGCAGATCATCGCCTACTCGGCTCTGACCTTGTCGAGGCCTCTGAGCAGGAATTGACGGAAGCCACGGGCGTGCTTGATCTGACCGAGGACGGGCTCGACGGTCTGTTTTCGCAGGCGGTAGCGGGAGCGGCGGCCGGCCCGCTTCTTGGCCATGGCGGCCATCAGCGGCTTGTCGGTGAGCCGCCGCGCGCCGCCGGCGCCTGCATCGCCGTGCTTGCTGCGGCCCGGAGGCAGGTAGGCCGCGATCCTGCGCTCGGCCAGGGCGGAGAGGTTGGCCTCGGTGGCGAAGCCGGTGTCGCCGGAGACCTCCCTAGGCTTGCGCCCGAGCAGGGCCCGGGCCTGGTCGACCAGCGGCACGAGGGCGGCGTAGTCGGCCGGGTTGGTCGCGAGCCTCTGAGCGACGATCACCTGCGACGCGTCGTCGACGGCGATCTGGCCGTTGCAGCCGGCGACGAAGCCGTCCCTGGAGGGCTGGATGCGGCTGTCGGGGTCGGTGAAGTTGCGGCTCGGGCCCGTCCGGCGGGCCGCCGTCCTCGCCCCGCTTCAGCCGGCCGCTCTTCTGCATGCCCGAGGACGGGCCGGGCCCGTCCGGGTCGAGGTCCTCCGGCTTCTTCGTCGCCTCGGCCTCCAGGTCGGCCTTGGCCTGGCGGATGCGCTCCAGCCGACGGAGCTTGTCGGCCATCCACGCCGGAAGGCGCGGGCATGCTCGCCGACGACGCGCCCGTCCTGGCGCAGCTCGATCCGGTCGGTATAGGCGCGGACCTCCACCGGGCGACCGACGGCGCTGGCCTCGACCGAGTATTTGTTGTCGTCGAACCGCACGAGGCAGGTCTTGGACACCGAGGCCTGCACGGCGTGGAACCCGTCGAAGCGGCCGCGATAGGGCACGAGGCTCGCCCTCTCGTCTTCGAACACCTCCCAGATCGTCCTGTCGGCGATCTCCGGATGGGGGTCGGATCTTCGGCGCGGGCGACGCACTGGTCGACGAGCCAGTCGTTGAGCTCCTCCATGCTCCTGACCCGCACCCGGGGCGAGAACAGCCGCTCGCGGATCGTGCCTACCTGGTTCTCGACCTGGCCCAACCGGCGGCGGCAACCGCCAAGGAGATCACGCCATGACCAGACTACAGACACCGCCATGCCTGCGCTACTGCTGGGCGAGGCCGGCAGCGATCCGATCGAGGATCGGCTGCGCGCGACGGTTCGCGCCACCATCGAGGCGCTGTTCGACGAGGAACTGGCCGCGTATCTCGGCCGTATCCGCTATGGCCGCGGCGGCGGCGCGCGGAAGGGCTATCGCCACGGGCGGCGCGAGCGGCAGCTCGTCGGCACCTTCGGCACGGAGACCGTCAGCGTGCCACGGGCCCGCATCGAGGGTGAGGACGGCAGGACCACCGAATGGCGGTCGAAGGCGCTGCCGCGCTATCAGCGGCTGACGAAGCGGGCCGAGGCGCTGATCGCCGCGGTCTGCCTGGCCGGGACCAACACGCGGCGCGGTGAAGCGCGCGCTGTTCGGCCTGTTCCAGGGCGCGGTCGGCAAGGACGTCGTCAGCCGGGCGTGGCGCAAGGTGAAGGTCGACTGGGACGCGTGGTGCGCCCGCAGCCTGGCCGAGGAGGACATCGTCCGGCTGATCCTCGACGGCACGGTGATCCGCACGCGGCTGGACAAGAAGGCCACGAACATCTCGGTGCTGGCCGCCATCGGCGTACGCCGCGACGGCCAGAAGATCCTGCTGTCCATCAGGAACATGGGCGGGGAGAGCACCGCGGCCTGGCGCCAGTTCCTCGACGATCTCGACGCCCGCGGGCTGAAGCGCCCCGACTTCGTCATCGTCGACGGCGCGCCCGGGCTCGAGGCCGCGCTCACCGCGCTGTGGGGCGAGGACCTGCCGATCCAGCGCTGCACCGTGCACAAGCACCGCAACCTCCTCGGCCATGCGCCCGAAGCACCTGCACGACGAGCTGACCGAGGACTACCGCGACATGATCTACGCCGAGACCGCCGCCGAGGTTGAGACCCGCCGCAAGGCGTTCCTGCGGAAATGGCGCCTGAAGTGCCGGGCCGTCGCCGACAGCCTCGAGGAAGCCGGGGAGCGGCTGTTCACCTTCACCCGCCTCGATCCGTCGCAATGGAAATCGGCCCGCACCACCAACGCCATCGAGCGCCTGAACGAGGAGTTCCGCCGGCGCATCAAGACCCAGACCGTCCTGCCCTGCGCCGAGACCGTGCCCATGCTGCTCTGGGCCCTGCTCGCCTCCGGCCAGATCACCATGCGCAAAGTCGACGGATGGGAGACCCTCTCCCAGCCCATCGAGCCCTTCGCGCCTTGACCAGGCCGCCTGATCAGGCCGACATCACCATGCTCGGAGAACGCCGACCGAGAATTTCCACCAACTCCCGGACACGACCGCGGCGATTGTAGGCACGCTCCTTGCCCACGAAGACCGCGTCCACCGCGGTCTTCCCTCGCCATTGTCGCTCGGACCAATGGCGCAACAATGGCTCGATGTCGTAGAATCCCGCGCGTGCAGGCGCCTTTGTAGAAGGCGAAGGCCCGGTCCTGGGCGTCGAACATCATCTCCTGGGTCTCGCGCGGATAGGCCCGCACGAAGGGCATCCGGCTGTGGCAGAGCCGCATGTGCGCGACCTTGATCATCACCGTCACACCATCCATCAGCACGATCTCGTGGCTCCAGTCGAACTGGTATGCCTCGCCAGGGCCGAAGCTCAGCGGCACGAAGGCCGCCCCCGTTCCCGTGCTGCCCTCGCGCCGCCAGGCCGCGGCATAGCGCCGGACAAGCGTCATAGCCGCCTTCGTAGCCGAGACCGTGCAGGTCCTCGACTATTCCGCAGCAGCGTCACCCGCTCCCGGAGGCCGCGCGCAGCATTCGCTGCCAGCAGCCGCTCGAGTTCCTCGCGCCACGCCCCCCGCTTCGGATGCGGCTGAACGCTGCCCTTGTACTCGAACGCGGTCTCCTCCGATCGCAAAACCTTCCGGGCTTGCCGAAGGCGAGCTGGTCGAGGTCTGGAACGACGCCGGCTCGACGCAGGCCATGGTATACCCGACACCTACCGCGCGGAGGAAGGAGACCTTTATGCTCTTCGCCTACCCGACCGGAGTTCAGGGCTACGTGGTCAACGACGGGGTGAACGAGTTCGTCATCCCGAACTACAAGCAGACCTGGGGAACATCCGCCGCCTCGCCGAAAAGTCGCAGTCGGTTGCCCACCTGACCTTCAAGTCGAAGGAGTATCGCGCCGGCTGACAGGGAGGGAGTCCGGACCTCCGGGCGCCCGCCGCCCCTGAATGGCACGATCCGCGATCGTGCCGCTTGCGGTGTCCATGGATGTGGCTGCGGCGGAGATCGCCAGTCGAACGCTCGCGCACGAGGACGCCCGTGCCTCCCTTCAACCATTCCGCGGTGGACGGGTTCGCGTTCATGGGAGGAACCCTGTCCGCTCCGGCAGATCTCCCTGCCGTTCGGTCAAAGGCCGTCCGAGTAATGGCTGATACGCCTTCCGGCAGATCGACTCGGCCCGAAACGGATTCCGCGTGCGTCGACGGTCACATGGAGAGATTCGCTCATGCACGGGGCATGCACAACGCATGCACAACACGTATGCCAGAAAATCAGGAATTGCGGCGGCCGAGAGCGGCGCGAGGAATCGAGTTGTTCAAGCGGAAGGCGTATGACGAGCCCATTCCGGCCTGGGCCGACCGAGTTGCGGCGCGGGAGCACTGTCGGCCCGTCGGTGGGAAGGTGGCGGCGCCGGACCTGAAGTCCGGCGCAAATATTCGCCGCGATGGCGAGGACGGCTCATGGCCGATTGAGCCGTCCGGGTCTCGCCGGATGCGCGGTGTCGGCTTCCTCGTGCTCGGGCGACCGATCATCGCCCGACTGCGGCCAAGAGCCGAGCTTGTCCGAATGTCCTGCCCGCGCCGGCTTCTCGATGGACCGCGCCACCGCGTCGGCGGCAACGCGCGGCTGGCGCCGTTGATCGCGGCCGACGGCCTCGGGCTGATCCGCGCGGGAGCCTCGCCCGTCCGCTTCGGCGACTCGGTCGGGTTCCTGCCGGTCGAGACCATTCTTCGGCTCTGACCGGTATTGACCGGCCCGGACGATTCATGCTTTCGTGAATAATGGAATCTATCGATAGCGCCGTCGAGTCGCTTACTGCGCTGGGTCACCCGGGCAGGTTGGCCGTGTTTCGGCTGCTCGCGAGGCGCGCCCCGGGCGGCGTGCGGCCGGGCGAGATCATTGCCGCGCTCGGGCTCAAGCCGAGCACGCTCTCGGTCTACCTCGCCGCACTGGAGCGCGCCGGGCTGATCGTCTCGCGGCGCGACGGCAAGTCGATCCTCTACAGCATCGACCTCGGCGAGGTCGGGGCGCTCGTCGACTACCTGGTCGCGGACTGCTGCCGCGGCCGACCAGAGCTCTGCGTGCCGCTGGCGGAACGCAGCCTGCAACGCCTGGACAGGAGCGAGGCCGGCATGACCGACCGACCCTACAACGTGCTCTTCATCTGCGTCGGCAACTCGGCGCGCTCGATCATCGCCGAGACGATCCTGACCGAGATCGGCGAGGGCAGGTTCCATGCCTTCTCGGCTGGCACCAGGCCCTGCTCGGAGATGAACCCCTACGCGCTCGAAATGCTGGAGAAGCTCGGGCACGACGTCAGCGGGCTGCGCGCCAAGAACGTCGCCGAATTCCAGGGACCGGATGCGCCGGCCTTCGACTTCGTCTTCACGCTCTGCGACGCCGCCGCGAACGAGGAATGCCCGTCCTGGCCGGGACAGCCGATCAGCGCGCACTGGGGCATGAAGGACCCGGTCAAGGTGACGGGCACCGACGCCGAGAAGGCGCTCGCCTTCAAGGAAACCTACGGCGCGCTGCGGCGGCGTCTCGCGGCCTTCGTCGCCCTGCCGCTGGACGCGCTCGATCGCATCTCCCTGCAGCACCGCCTCGACACCATCGGCCGCGAGGAGGCCGCTGCAGAGCAGGTCGGCACCGGCGCGGCATGACCGGCGTCGCAGCGTCGGCGCCGCCGGGCGGCCTCGGGGCTTTCGAGCGCTGGCTGTCGCTCTGGGTTGCCGCGGCGATCGTGGCCGGCATCGGTCTCGGCGCCGCTGCTCCGGGTCTGGTGCAGGCCCTCGCCGATCTCGCGATCGGGCAGGTCAACCTCGTCGTCGCGGTGCTGATCTGGGCGATGGTCTATCCGATGATGGTCGGCGTCGACTTCGGCGCGCTCGCCCACATCGGCGACCGACCGAAGGGTCTCGTCGTCACCGTCGTTGTGAACTGGCTGATCAAGCCCTTCACCATGGCGCTCCTCGGCGTGGTCTTCTTCCGTCACGTCTTCGCGCCGTTCATCCCGCCGGACGATGCCGAAGCCTATCTCGCCGGCCTGATCCTCCTCGGGGCAGCGCCATGCACGGCGATGGTGTTCGTCTGGTCCGAACTCTGCCGCGGCGATCCGACCTACACGCTGGTCCAGGTCAGCCTCAACGACGCGATCATGGTCTTCGCCTTCGCGCCGATCGTCGCGCTGCTGCTCGGGATTGCCGACATCTCGGTGCCGTGGACGACGCTGCTGCTGTCGGTCGCTCTCTACGTTGTCGTGCCGCTCGTCTCGGGCCTGCTCACCCGACGGCAGCTCGTCCGGCGGGGCGGTGAGACCGCCATGGCCGCCTTCAAGGCGCGGGCGAAGCCCTGGTCGGTCGTCGGATTGCTGCTGACGGTGGTGCTGCTCTTCGGCTTTCAGGGCCGGGTGCTGCTGGAGCAGCCGCTGGTGATCGCGATGATCGCCGTGCCGCTGCTGATCCAGTCCTACGGCATCTTCGCCCTCGCCTACGGCTGGGCGCGCGCCTGGCGCATCCCGTTCCCGGTCGCCGCGCCCTGCGCACTCATCGGCACCTCGAACTTCTTCGAGCTGGCGGTCGCGGTGGCGATCGGTCTCTTCGGCATCGGCAGCGGTGCGGCGCTCGCGACCGTGGTGGGTGTCCTCGTCGAGGTCCCGGTGATGCTCTCGCTCGTCGGGTTCGCCAACCGGACCCGGCACTGGTTCCCGGAGGGAGACCGCTGATGCCGCGGATCGCAATCAACGGGCTCGGCCGCATGGGAAAACTCGTGCTCCGCGCCTTCTTCGAGCGCGGCGCGCCAGGCGAGATCGTGCTCCTGAATGACACGGTCGGCGACCCGGAGCTGCACGCCCACCTGCTCGAGTTCGACAGCGTCCACGGACGCTGGCCCGCGACCTTCGGCCACGACCGGGACAGCGTCAGCGTCAATGGCACCCGGATGCTGCTCAGTAACGCGCGCAGCATCGAGGACCTGCCGCTCCGTGACTTCGGGATCGATCTGGTGGTCGACTGCACCGGCGTCTTCAAGACCGTCGCGACGACGCGCCCTTACTTCGAGGCAGGGGTCCGCAAGGTGGTGGTCTCGGCGCCGATCAAGGAGGACGCCGCGCTCAACCTCGTCTACGGCGTCAACCACGACCGCTACGATCCGGCCCGGCACGACCTGGTGACGGCGGCGAGCTGCACGACCAACTGCCTCGCACCGGTGGTCAAGGTGCTGCACGAGGAGATCGGCATCCGGCACGGCTCGATCACCACCGTGCACGACGTCACCAACACCCAGACCATCGTCGACCGGCCGGCCAAGGACCTGCGCCGCGCCCGCTCGGCGCTGACCTCGCTGATCCCGACTACCACCGGCTCGGCAACGGCGATCACGCTCATCTATCCCGAGCTGAAGGGCCGGCTGAACGGCCACGCGATCCGGGTGCCGCTGCTGAACGCCTCGCTGACCGACGGCGTCTTCGAGATGGAGCGCCCGACCACGGTCGAGGAGGTGAACGGCTTCTTCGCGAAGTGGGCCGACGGCAGGCTCGCCGGCATCCTCGGTTTCGAGACCCGGCCGCTGGTGTCGGTGGACTACCTGAACGACCCCCGGTCGGCGATCGTCGACGGCCCCTCGACCATGGTCGTCAACGGCACCCAGGTGAAGGTCTTCGCCTGGTACGACAACGAGTGGGGCTATGCCTGCCGCCTCGCCGACGTCACCCGCCTCGTCGCGGAGCGGATGTGATGGTCGAGGCCCGCACGGCGCGGCCCGGAAGGCCTGGCGGCCTATGTCGCGGTCACCGCCGCCTACTGGGCCTTCATGCTCACCGACGGCGCGCTGCGCATGCTGGTGCTCCTGCACTTCAACCGGCTCGGGTTCCCGCCGGTCCAGCTCGCCTATCTGTTCCTGCTCTACGAGATCGCCGGCATCGTCACCAACCTCTCGGCCGGCTGGATCGCCGCGCGCTTCGGCATGACCTCGACGCTCTATGCCGGGCTTGCGCTGCAGATCGGCGCGCTGATCGCGCTGGCCCAGCTCGATCCCGCCTGGGCGGTCGCGACCTCCGTCGTCTTCGTGATGGCGGTGCAGGGTGTCTCCGGTGTTGCCAAGGACCTCGCCAAGATGAGCTCGAAGAGCGCGGTGAAGATCCTCGCACCTGCCGGGCAGGACGGCGCGC
The DNA here is from genome assembly GCA_963847795.1 of uncultured Alphaproteobacteria bacterium. Classification (GTDB taxonomy): domain Bacteria; phylum Pseudomonadota; class Alphaproteobacteria; order Rhodobacterales; family Rhodobacteraceae; genus Amaricoccus. Next base: position 143,092 of record CAWKBH010000021.1, on the reverse strand, counting down.
TCTTCCGCTGGGTCGCGCTGCTCACCGGCTCGAAGAACGCCGTCAAGGGCATGGGCTTCCTGCTCGGCGCGGCGTTGCTCGCCGTTGTCGGCTTCGAGGGAGCCGTGCTCGGCATGGCGGCCGTGCTCGTCGCGATCCTGATTGCGGTTGCGACCCTGATGCCGGCGGGACTGCCGCGCGGGCGCAAGGGCGCGAAGTTCGCCGAAGTCTTCTCCAGGGACCGCCGGATCAACTGGCTGTCGCGCGGCGCGGATGTTCCTCTTCGGCGCCCGCGACGTCTGGTTCGTCGTCGGCATCCCGGTCTATTTCTACGGCGTCCTGTCGGATGGCACGCCGGAGAGCAGCCGCGCCGCCTTCTTCCTGGTCGGCTCGTTCATGGCGCTCTGGACGATCGGCTACGGCGCCGTTCAGGCCTCAGCGCCGCGGTTGCTCGGCGGCGTAAGGTCGGTGCCGGGAACGATCGAGCTGGCGCGGTTCTGGGTCGGCATCCTCGCGCTGATCCCGGCGGCCCTCGCCGTGCTCGCCCTGCTGCAGGGCAGCGGACCGGCGCCGTGGCTCACCGCGACGCTGGTGATCGGGCTGCTCGTATTCGGCGTGGTCTTCGCGCTCAACTCGGCGCTGCATTCCTACCTGATCCTGGCGTTCACCTCGACCGAGCGGGTCACCATGGACGTCGGCTTCTACTACATGTCGAACGCCGCCGGCCGCCTGCTCGGGACCCTGCTATCGGGCCTGAGCTTCCAGCTCGGCGGCCTTCCCCTCTGTCTTGCCACCGCGACGGCCATGGCCGCCGCCAGCTGGCTCTGCGCCCGCCAACTCGACTGATCCCCCGGAGACCCGTCATGCGCATTCGCCTTCTCGCCTTGTGTATCACCGTCGCTGCCTGCATCGCCGTACCCGTCTTCGCTCAGGACCGGGACGTCCTCGTGAGAGGCGGCGGCTCGACCTTCGCCGCGCCGCTCTACAAGGCGTGGCTCGACGCCTATCGGAGCATCGCGCCGGCGGTCGACATCTCCTACGACGTGATCGGCAGCGGCGAGGGCATCACGCGCTTCCTCGACGGCTCGCTCGATTTCGGCGCGAGCGACGCGCCGCTGACGGCCGAGCAGGAGGCGACGGTTCCCGGCGGCGTGCGCCACGTCCCGGTCACCTCCGGCATGGTGGCGGTGCCCTACAACCTGCCGGGTGACCTCGAGGGACCGCTTCGGCTGCCGCGCGACGTGCTCGGCGACATCTTCGCCGGCGTCATCACCAGCTGGGACGATCCGCGGCTGGCCAGCGCCAATCCCGATCTCCACCTGCCGCACGACACCATCCGGGTCGTGGCGCGGCTCGATGGCAGCGGCACGACCTATGCCTTCACCAATCACCTGAACGCGACGAGCGACGCCTGGAAGAAGACCGGCGCCGCCGTCGGCACGCCGCGTCGGCTGGCCCGCCGGCGCGATGCGCGCCCGCGGCAACGAGGGGGTCGCCGTCACCATCCAGCGCGCCGACGGGACGATCGGTTACGTCGAGTACGGGTTCGCCTCCCGGCTCGGTCTGCCGCTCGCGGCCCTCGAGAACGCGGCCGGAACCTTCGTCCTGCCATCCCCCGAGTCAGGCGCCGACGCGATCGCCGAGGCGTCGTTGCCGGCCGACATGAAGATCGACATCCCCGATCCTGCCGGCGCCGGCGCCTACCCGATCGTGACGTTCACCTGGGAGCTCGTCCGAAATCGGGCGGACGATGCGACGACGGCCGAAGCGATCCGGGCGTTCACCGGCTGGGCCGTGAGCGAAGGTCAGGCGCTCGCCGCGCCGCTGGGCTATGTGCCGCTGCCCGCGAGCGTGCGCGAGCGCGTCGGACCCACAGTCGCGCCGGCCCTCTGATCACGGGCTACACGGGTTCGACGACCCATCCGCGCCGCCGGGAAGCGGTGAGCCACGACAGCCCGAGGACGGCCGCGAGGTTCACCGCCGCATCAAAAGCACGGCCACGCTTCAGGAAAGGACTCCGTATGGGCGTTTTCGGCTTTGCGGCGGGAGTTCCTGTCACACGGCGAAGAGATCGGGGTCCTCGGCCGCGACGATCGGCAGCGAGCGCAGGATTTCCGACAGGTGGAGGCGCATCTGGATGGCGGCTTCGGCGGGGTCCTGGCGGGCGATGGCCTCGGCGATGGCGGCGTGTTGGGCCACGAGCGTCTCGAGCGGGGTCGCGTGCCGCAGCGAGAGGTAGCGGACGCGGTCCATCTGTGCCTTCAGGCCCTCGATCACCCGCCACGCGTCGCCGCAGTCGGCGATGCCGATGACGGCCTGGTGGAACTCCTCGTCGAGCCGCAGGAAGAGATCGGTGTCGCCGGCCTTCGCCGCCTCGGCCTGGGCGGCGATCAGGGTGTAGAGCGCCGCACAGGCCGCGCGGTCGGCGCGCTCCGCGGCGCGGCGGGCGACGGCCACCTCGATCGCCTCACGCAGGAAGCGGGCGTTGGTGACGTCGGGAATCGAGATCTGCCGCACGAAGGTGCCGCGCTGCGGCCGGATGTCGACCAGCCCGGTCTCGGAGAGCTTGATGAAGGCCTCGCGCACCGGCTGGCGCGAGACGCCGAGCTGGTCGGCGACCAGCGCCTCCGACAGCAGGTCTCCGGGCCGGAGCTCCACCCGGATGATCGCCTGCCGCAGCACCTCGTAGACCCGGGAGCCCACGGTGATGTGGCGCACCAAGTCCTTGTCGCTCAGCGTCGGCAGCCTGGTTCGGACCGTCATGGTTGACAGTTCTATACTACCATACTACACCGACTCAAGTCGAAACAAGATCCTGGGGAGGGAGAGACAGATGCACATCGGATCGATCCGGTCGTTCGCGCTTGCAGCCGGCCTTGCCGCGACCGCACCGGTCTGGGCGGCGGACTACACGCTCAGCATCAACACCGCGCTCAACACCAACGACCCGCTCTACAAGGGGCTGGAGAGCCTGCAGGCGGCGGTCGCCGACCGCTCGAAGGGCGCGCTGGAGATCAAGCTCTTCCCCAACTCGCAGCTCGGGCCCGACGAGGACGTGCTGGAGCAGGCGCGCGCCGGCGCCCCGGTCGCGGTGGTCGTCGACGGCGGCCGGCTCGCGGTGTTCCAGAACGAGTTCGGCATCCTCGGCGCGCCCTACCTCGCGTCGGGCTACGAGGGCATCCGCAAGGTCGTCACCTCGCCGCTGTTCGACGACTGGGCCGCCAAGCTGAAGGACAGCGCCGGCCTTGACGTGCTGTCGTTCAACTGGTGGCAGGGCGAGCGCGAGCTCTGGACCCAGAAGCCGGTCCTGACGCCGGCCGATCTCGCCGGCGTGCGGATGCGCACGCCCGGTGCGCCGGTCTGGATCGAGACGGTGAAGGCGATGGGCGCGACGCCGACGCCGATGGCCTATGCCGACGTCTATTCGGCGTTGCAGACCAATGTCATCGACGCCGTCGAGGCGCAGCTGCCGGCCGGCTACAATTCGAAGCTGCAGGAGGTCACCAAGTACGTGACGATGACCGGGCACATCAACCTGATCACCGGGCTCGTCACCAGCGCGGCCTGGGTCGACGGCCTGCCGGCGGACCTGCAGACCATCCTGAAGGAGGAGTCGCTGAAGGCCGGCGATGTCGCCTCGCACGGCACCGAAGACGCGCTCGCACAGATCGAATTGGATCTGAAGAACGAGGGCGTCACCGTCAGCGAAATCGACGTGACGCCGTTCCGCGAGGCGACGGCTTCGGTCTACGACACGCTCGGCTATACCGACCTGCGCAAGCAGGTCGACGAGATCCTCGGCAACTGAGCGCAAAGGCCGCGCCGCCTGCAACCACCGGCGGCGCGGTCTCCAGGAGGGACCGAGGGATATGGCCAAGACGCTGGCGCGAGCGGAGTTCGCCATCTCGTCAGCGCTGCTCGCAGTCATCGTGCTCCTGGTTTTCGTCGCGGCGGTGATGCGCAGCTTCGGTCATCCGCTGATCTGGTCGGTGGATCTGGCGCAACTCCTGTTCATCTGGCTGTGCTTCTTCGGCGCCTGCCGCGCCATGCGCGAGAAGGGTCACATCGGCATCGACCTCGTCGTGCGGCATCTGCCCCCTCGAATGCGCTTCGGGCTGGAGGTCGCCCTGACGCTGGTCGTTCTCATCTTCCTGCTGGCGCTCGCCTGGCAGGGCTACAAGCTCACCATGCTGAACCTCGCACGGCGGTTCGGCGACAGCGGGCTGTCCTACGCCTGGGTCACTTCCGCTGTGCCGGTGGGGTCGCTGCTGCTGGCGGTGGCGCTCGCGACGAATTTGGTGAGAGCCTGGCCCGAACGGAAGAGCGGGCGCCGGCTGATCTACTCGCGGACCGATGAAGACGCTCCGGTGACGACGGAGCTGTGAGATGCTGACGATCACGCTGGTCTTCTTCGTGCTGATGTTTCTCGGGATGCCGGTCGCCTTCGCCATCGGCATCTCGGGCTTCGTCTTCTTCATCACCTCGGCGGTGATGCCGATGTCGATCGGCGTGCAGAAGATCGCCACCATGAGCCAGAGCTTCCCGCTCCTGGCGGTGCCGTTCTTCGTGCTCGCCGGACACCTGATGAACGAGAGCGGCATCACCGGCCGCCTGTTCCGGTTCTCCAGCGTCGCGGTCGGCTGGATGGCCGGGGGGCTGGCGCAGGTCGCGATCCTGCTGTCGACGGTGATGGGCGGCGTGTCGGGCTCGGCGGTGGCAGACGCGGCGATGGAGGCGCGGATCATCGGGCCGACGATGATCGCGAACGGCTACGGCCGCGGGTTCTCCGCCGCCGCCATCGCGGTCGGGTCGCTGATCACCGCGACGATCCCGCCGAGCATCGGGCTGATCCTCTACGGCTACATCGGCAACGTCTCGATCGGCCGGCTGTTTCTCGCCGGCATCATTCCGGGGCTGCTGATGATGGTCGGGATGATGGCGACGGTCTACGTGATCTCCAAGCGTCGCGGCTATGTCGTCGCCGACGCCGAACGGCCGACCCTCGGCGCGCTCGGGTCGGCGATCTGGGGGGCCAAGTGGGCGCTGTTCTTCCCCGTGGCACTCGTCGTCGCGATCCGGGGAGGTTATTTCACGCCCTCCGAGGTCGGCGCCTTCGCCGTCGTCTACGCGGTGGCGATCGGCTTTTTCGCCCACCGGGAGCTCGATTTCGCCAAGATGAAGCGGGCCTTCGGGCATGCGATCTCGGACATCGGGCTGATCATGATCATCATCCTGATGTCGGGGATGGTCGGCTTCGCGATCATCTTCCTGCAGGTGCCGCAGGCGATTTCGGCCTGGATGCTGGCGGGCATCGAGAGCCCGGCGCTGACGGTGCTGATCGTCCTGCTGTTCCTGCTCGTCGCCGGCTGCTTCGTCGAGAGCACGGTGCTGGTGCTGCTGCTGACGCCGATCTTCGTGCCGATCGTCACCCACGTCGGGATCGATCCGGTGCACTTCGGCATCCTGATGATGAGCATCGTCACCCTCGGCGGCATGACGCCGCCGGTGGGCGTGGCGATGTTCGCGGTCTGCTCGCTGATGGACGTGAAGATCGAGGAGTACACCCTGGAGGCGCTCCCCTTCCTCGCGACCATCATCGGGCTGATCGTCATCCTGCTCTTCGTGCCGCAGGTCGTGCTCTGGCTTCCGAACCTGGCTTTCGGGCCCGGACGATAGATCCACTCCAACCGCCGCCGCCTCGGCCGCCTCTCCGCCTTGCGCTAGGGGCCGGACGTTTTGGGCGCTGGCTCCGAGGGAGACGCGATCAGCCGCACCTCCTTGCCGTAGAAGTCGGCCGGCTCGCGTCGCTGCGAGATGTTGATTACGGCGCATGCGGCGAGCTCGTGCGTCAGGATCGACAGCAGCGTCTCGCGGCTGGCTTCCTCGTGCGGGTCGAGACCTTCGTCGCAGATCAGCCACTTCGGTCGGGCGAGCAGCAGCCGCGCGTGGGACAGCCGCTCCTGCTGGCCGATGGCGAGGTCCCGGTCCCAGCGGGCCACGGTATCGAGGTTTCCCGCCATGTCGTCGAGGCCGACACGCTGCAGCGCCGCGCGCAGCTCGTCGTCGCTGGGCGTGTTGCCGTTGGAGGCCAGCATCTGCCGGAGCGAGCCGGGCAGCAGGAAGGGCCGCTGCGTCAGATAGGCGACCTCGCCGTCGGGGGGCACGCTGATGCGGCCCGAGCCGGCGCTCCAGAGCCCGGCGATCGCCAGGAAGAGGCTGGTGCGGCCCGAGCCCGGCTTGCCCAGGATCAGCGCCCGCTCGCCCGGCCCGACCGCGAGAAGCGGCGGATCGAGGGTGATGCTGCCATGCCCGGTCTGGACGCAGACCCCGTCGAGCGTGAAGCGGCCCTCCGGGTCCTCGCTGCGCTCGATGAGGCCGGCGCGCGCTTCGACGGCATCGAGGTCGAGGAGCGCCTGCCGGAAATTCGTGACCCTCAGCAGCGTCGCCCGCCAGTCGGCGATCGAGCCGGTGTTGTCCACGAACCAGCGCAACGACTGCTGCACCTGGTTGAAGGCGCCCACCACCATCATCAGCTCGCCGAAGCTCAGTCGCCCGGCGAAGTATCCCGGCGCTGCCACCACGATCGGGAACACCAGCCCGACCCAGCCGTAGCCGGCGGTCACCCAAGTCAGACGCACCCGCGCGAAGACGATCCGCCGCAGCACCGCGACGAGCGTGTCCAGGGTCGTCTCGATCCCGCGGAGAGTCTCGGCCTCGCCGTTGCTGAGCGCGATGCCTTCGGCGCGCTCCGATCCCTGCACCAGGGCGGCGCGGAATTCGGCCTCGCGGGCGTAGTGCTCGGCGCCGAGCCGTACCAGCGGCCGGCCGACCCGCCAGGAGATCAGCGAGCCGGAGAACGCGTAGAGCAGCGCCGCCCAGACCATGTAGCCGGGGATCACCAGGTCACGGCCGCCGATCGGGAGCACCACGCCGCGCGACAGGATCCAGAGCACGCCGATGAAGCTCACCAGCAGGACCGACGATTGCACGAGGCCGATGCAAAGGTCGGTGGTGAGCTCGGTCAGCGTCTGGGCATCCGCCTGGATGCGCTGGTCGGGATTTACCCCGATCGCGCCGGCGCGGCTGATGCGCGCCGCGCGCTTGCGCGTCATCCAGTTCCCGATCAGATCCTTCGTCGCGAGCTCGCGCAGCTTCACCCGGATCAGCTGGTTGAAGCCGGTCTGCGCCACGTTGAGCACCAGGAGCACGCCGGCGAGCACGAAGAAGACGCCGAGCTGGTGCATGAAGCCGCTGAGGTCCCGGCGCTCGATGGCGTCGTAGAAGGGTCGGTTCCAGGCGTTGAGCTGGACCTGCATCACCGCGGTGGCGACGATGACCAGAACGATGGCGCCGGCGAGGGCGTAGAGCGTCGTCCGCCCGGGCGTGCGGTGCACGGCGCGGATCAGCGCGCGGACTTGGTGCACCACGCGTTCGTCGAAGGGGGCGATCGGGGCCGTCGGCATGATCTCCGCCTGCCATGACTTGCGCCGCGAGGCTATCTTGCACGGCGGCGCTGGGGAACCGGCCGCGAGCGGCTCGCCAGAGCCTCGTGCGCAAGCTTCCGCGCAAGGTGAGCAGGAGGCCGCGGCTCGCGGTGATCGCCTATGCGGCTTCGATCCAGCTGCGGTCGAGCGAGACGTACTTTATCGCCCGGCGGTGGAAGGTGAAGGCGAGATGCAGCGTCCCGTCCGGCGCCTCGACCATCGCCGGATAGGAGAGCTCCTGGTTCCTGCCGTCCAGGGCGTTGTTCGACAGGCAGGTTCCGGGGCCGTCTTCGACCACGCGGCGGCGCGGGAAGGTTCGGCCGCCGTCATCGGAGAAGCAGAGGGTCAGCGGCGCGCGGGGAACGCCCCAGATCGCCGGAACGCCGCCTGCAGGGTCGGCCCGGCCGTCGTCGCCCTCGCCGAGCTCGTCGTAGAGCGACCCGCGCCGCGCCCCGGACTGCGCGGCGCTGACCGGGTTGCAGAGCAGCGCGATCCGGCCATCGCGGAGCGCGACCGCGACGATCGACGAATTGTTGTTCGGCACGTCGGTCGCTTCCGGAACCGACCAGCTGCGCCCGCCGTCGGCGCTCTCGGTGCGGTAGACATAGTCGGCCTGCCGGCGCCGAAAGAAGGCGGCGAGCCGCCCGTCGGGCAGCGGCACCGGCGTCATGTGCACGCAGCCGGTCGACTCCGGCACTTCGACGACGTCCCAGCTCTCGCCGCGATCGGTGCTGGTCGCGAGCGCCGCGACGTCATGGCTGCCGGTCCAGCGGGCGCCGGGTGGGGTGCGGCAGAGGAAGAGCGGCAGCATCCAGGCGCCATCGTCGCGCAGCGTCATCTGCGCCCGGATGAAGGTTCCCTTCGGCAGGGCGAGCGTGCGCGGTCTGCCGGAGCGGATGCCGTCCGTCCCGGGCTCGAGCGGGCGGAAGCGCACCACGCACTCCTCCTGTCGGCCGCCGGGCTGGGCGGTGTGGAAGAGGCCGGGGGCGCCGGTGTCGGGATCCGAGAAGATCACCGGGTTCTGCTCCGACCGGTCGGGGTCGTCCGACACCCGGTCGGCGGCGCTCCAGGTCGTCGCGCCGGGCGCGAGCGTGGCAAGATGGATGAAGATGTCCGAGCGCCCCTCGAGCGTGCCGCCGAACCAGGCGCAGGCGAGCGTGCCGTCAGGGAGCCACTGCAGGAAGGCGGCGTGGTTGTGCACGACGGGCGACGGTAGGAACGCCTCGGTCCGGCCCGGTGCGGTCCGCTCGATTCGTCCCGTCATCCGCGCTGCGATCTCGTCCGGGGTCATCTCCGCCTCCTCCATGCTCGGCCAGCGCCCCAAAATGTACAACTTTGCCTCTGTTGTCAAGTTGGAAAATGTCGTGCCTTCACGCGGATTATTCAGATAAAAGCGTTTGCAAGCATAATTGTTATCAGATAAGCGCTTTTCCGATCGATGACCGGCTCCTCAAGATTATTTATCATGTTGACAAGACGGTGACGACCTGACACCTTAGGTACGCTCGGAAGGCTCCGCCCGCACGAAATCGTCGGTGCCGGAGCGCCTGTGACCATCCTCGGGGAGGAAATCGGATGAAGAGAACAACTCTGCTGCTGTCTTCGGCGTTAATGCTGCTGCCCTTCGCGCCGGCCTTCGCGCAGAACGCCAATGACGTGACGATCGTCCTGGGCGAAGACATCGACCTCATGGAGCCCTGCATGGCGACCCGGTCCAACATCGGCCGGATCATCATGGAGAACGTCAGCGAGACGCTGACGCAATATGACGTGAAGAACGGCAAGGGCGTGATCCCGCGTCTGGCGGAGTCGTGGGACGACCAGGGCAACGGCACCTGGCGGTTTCATCTGCGCCAGGGCGTGACCTTCTCGGACGGCTCAACGTTCGATGCGAACGACGTGAAGGCCTCGTTCGAGCGGGCCATGAGCGACAAGCTGAGCTGCGAGACGCCGCGCTACTTCGGCGACACCAAGTTGTCGTTCAACGTGGTGGACGACAACACCATCGACATCACCGCCGACCCGGCGCAGCCGATCCTGCCGCTGCTGGTGTCGCTGGTGACGATGGTGCCCTCGGAGACGCCGCTGGAGTTCGTCCGCGAGCCGGTGGGGACCGGGCCGTACAAGCTGGGGTCCTGGACGCCGGGGCAGAGCGTGGTGCTGGAGCGGCGCGACGACTACTGGGGCGAGAAGCCGGCGGTGGAGAAGGCGACCTACGTGTTCCGCAGCGATCCGGCGGTGGCGGCGGCGATGGTCGAGAAGGGCGAGGCCGATCTCGCGCCGTCGATCGCGGCGGTCGATGCCACCAACCCGAAGACCGACGTCTCCTACCTCAATTCCGAGACGACCTACCTGCGTCTCGACAGCGCCATCCCGCCGATCAGCGACAAGCGGGTGCGCCTGGCGCTGAACATGGCGATCGACCGCGACGCCTTCGTCGGCACGCTGCTGCCCGCGGGCACGGTGCCGGCCGCCGCCATGGTGCCGCCGACGACGCTCGGCTGGAACCCCGATGTGAAGGAATACCCCTACGACCCGGACAAGGCGAAGGCGCTGATCGCCGAGGCCAAGGCCGACGGGGTGCCGGTCGACACCACGCTGCACCTGATCGGGCGGTCGAACCTGTTCCCGGGCGTCACCGAGGTGGCGGAGGCGATCCAGCAGATGCTGCAGGACGTCGGCTTCAACGTCGACCTGCAGATGGTCGAGGTCGCCCAGCAGGAGGAGCTCTACAGCAAGCCCTTCAAGGAGGGGCGGCCGCCCCAGCTGCTCTTCGTCTCCCATGACAACAGCAAGGGCGACCCGGTGTTCTCGATGTTCTTCAAGTACGACAGCGAGGGCCGGCAGTCGGGCATCAGCGACCCCAAGGTCGACGAGATGATCGCCAAGGCCTCGGCGGCGACCGGCGACGAGCGCGCCAAGGACTGGTCCGAGCTCTTCGCCTACCTGCACGACGAGGTGGTTCCGGACGTGCTGCTGTTCCACATGGTGAGCTTCGCGCGGGTCGGCGACAGGATCGACTTCACGCCGACGATCGCGACGAACTCGCAGCTCGAGCTCGCGAACATCTCGTTCAAGTGAGCCCCTGACCGGAGCGGGCACGCGGGCCAGCTCCGGCCCCCGATTGAAACGAATAACATAGCGCTTCCGCCGTCAGCCGGTGGCAATGAAGGTGAACGGCCGCGGCAGACCGCCGGCCCGAAGGAGGATGCCCATGCCCCGGTATCTGTCGCGTATCCTGTCGAGCTTCGTGTCGCTGGTGCTGCTGCTCGTCATCGTCTTCTTCCTGTCGCGGCTGACCGGCGACCCGGCGACGCTTTTCCTGCCGATCGACGCCACGCCGCAGATGATCGAGCAGTTCCGCGAGCTGCACGGGCTGAACGACCCGCTGATCGTGCAGTTCGGCCACTACGTCTGGGACGTGCTGCACCTCAACTTCGGCGACAGCCTGCGCCAGGCGCGCCCGGCGATCGACGTGGTGAGCCAGGCCTTCGTCTGGACGCTGTGGCTGGCAACAATCACCATGACCCTCGTCGCCACCGCGGCCATCGTGATCGGCTCGCTCGCCGCGTTCCGGCCGGGCGGCATCTTCGACCGGATCGTGACCTTCACCTCGCTGATCGGCGCCTCGGCCCCGGATTTCTGGGTCGCGATCGTCGGTATCACCGTCTTCGCGATCGGGCTCGGCTGGCTTCCGACCTCGGGCACCGGCACGGTCTGGCACTGGATCCTGCCGATCGGCGTGCTCTTCATCCGGCCGTTCGGGCTGATCCTCCAGGTCGTGCGCGGCTCGATGGTGCAGGCCTTCGGCTCGGCCTACGTCAAGACCGCCCGGGCCAAGGGGATACGCAACCGCTCGATCATCTTCGTGCACACCCTGCGCAATGCCATGTTGCCGGTCATCACCGTCTTCGGCGACCAGGCGGCAGCGCTGCTGAACGGCGCCGTGGTGGTGGAGACGATCTTCGGCTTCCCCGGCGTCGGCAAGCTGATGATCGACTCGATCCTCAACCGCGACTTCAACGTGATCCTCGCGGCGATCATGGTCACGGCACTCGCGATCTTCGTCATGAACCTGCTGATCGACCTCGCCTACGCGCTGCTCGATCCCCGCATCCGGACCTGAGGCGAAGCCGATGACCAGCCTTTCCCCTTCAGCCGCCGCGCCGCGCAGGCGCGCCCTGCGCACCCTCCTCGGCATGCTCTGGCGCGACAAATTCGCCACCGCCGCGGCGATCTTTCTCCTGATCGCCATCCTCTGCGCGATCTTCGGCCCGGCTCTGCTCGGCGAGGCCGCCACCAAGCAGAACCTGCGCGGGCGCAACCTGCCGCCCTTCAGCCTCGAGCATGGCTGGCTGATGATCCTCGGCGCCGATGCGCTCGGCCGGCCGCTGCTCGCCCGGATCATCGTCGCGGCGCAGAACACGCTGATGATCGCCGCCGGTGCCGTCGCCCTCGCGGCCACGCTCGGCGCGGCGCTCGGGCTCGTCGCCGGCTACGGCCCGCGCTGGGCCGGCACCGCGATCATGCGGCTCGCCGACGTCATCATGTCGTTCCCGTCGCTGCTCCTGGCGGTGATCGTGCTCTACATGCTGAGCCCGTCGGTCGCGAACGTGATCCTCGTCCTCGCGGTCACCCGCATCCCGATCTACCTGCGCACCACCCGCGCCGAGGTGCTGGAGATCCGCGAGCGGATGTTCGTGCAGGCGGCACAGGTGATGGGCGCTTCCGCGGCCCGCATCGTGTTCCGCCACATCCTGCCGATGGTGATCCCGACGCTGGTGACCATCGCCACCCTCGACTTCGCCTTCGTGATGCTCTCCGAGAGCGCGCTGTCCTTTCTCGGCATCGGCATCCAGCCGCCGGAGATCACCTGGGGCCTGATGGTGGCGCAGGGCAAGCAGTACCTCGCCAACGCCTGGTGGCTCGCCTTCTGGCCCGGCCTCGCGATCATCCTGACCACGCTTTCGCTCAACCTCCTGTCGAACTGGCTGCGGATCGCCCTCGATCCGGCGCAGCGCTGGCGGCTGGAGATCACCCCCGTCAAGGGAGGCAACTGACATGGCCGGCCACCTGCTCGAAGTCCGCAACCTCTCGGTCCGCTTCCACACCGCCCTCGGCCCGGTCGATGCCGTCCGCAACGTCGGCTGGCACCTCGACCGCGGCGAGACCCTTGCCATCCTCGGCGAGTTCGGGCTCGGGCAAGTCGGTGTCGGCGTCGGCGATCATGAACCTGATCGACTGCCCGCCGGCCGAAATCGTCTCGGGCCAGATCCTCTTCGACGGCCGCGATCTGCTGCAGATCAGCGCCTCCGAGCGCCGGGCGATCAACGGCAAGCGGATCGCGATGATCTTCCAGGACCCGCTCAGCCACCTGAACCCGGTCTACACCGTCGGCTGGCAGCTCCGCGAGGTGATGCTGGTCCACGGCCTGAGCCGGAGGCAGGCGGCGGAGCGCGCGCTGGACCTGATGCGCCGCGTCGGCATCCCCGAGCCCGAGGCCGCGCTGGTCAAGTACCCGCACCAGTTCTCCGGCGGCCAGCGCCAGCGGATCATGATCGCGATGGCGCTGGCGATGAAGCCCGACATCATCGTCGCCGACGAGCCGACCACCGCGCTCGACGTCACGGTGCAGGCCGAGGTGCTGAAGCTGCTGGAGGAGCTGCAGCACGAGACGGGCCTGGGGCTGGTGCTGATCACCCACGACCTCGGCGTGGTCGCGGAGGTGGCCGACCGGGTGGTGGTGATGAACCAGGGCGAGATCGTCGAGGCGGGCACGCCCAGCGAGATCTACCACCACGCCAGGCACCCCTACACCCGCAAGCTGATCGCCGCCGCGCCGGGCCGCGGCGAGATGAACGCGCCGGCGAAGCGCGCCGAGCCGATCCTGAGTGTGGAGGGCCTCTACAAGAACTACGGCCCCTTCCGAGCGCTCGAGGACGTGAGCTTCGAGCTGCAGAAGGGCGAGGTCCTCGCCGTCGTCGGCGAATCGGGCTCGGGCAAGTCGACGGTCGCCAAGGCGATCCTGCGGCTGATCGAGGCCGACAGCGGGCGCGCGCTCTGGAAGGGCCGCGACCTCTTCACCATGAGCCGGCGCGAGCTCTACGCGATGCGCCGCGAGATCCAGATGGTGTTCCAGGATCCGACCCAGTCGCTGAACCCGCGGATGTCGATCTTCCAGATCATCTCCGAGGCCTGGGTGATCCATCCCGAGATCCTGGCGAAGGCGAAATGGCAGGACCGGGTGGCCGAGCTGCTGGTGCAGGTCGGGCTCTCGCCCGATCACGCGCAACGCTACCCGCACCAGTTCTCCGGCGGCCAGCGCCAGCGCATCGCCATCGCCCGGGCGCTCGCGCTCGAGCCGGCGATGATCATCGCCGACGAGGCGGTCTCCGCCCTCGACGTCTCGATCCAGGCGCAGGTGATCGACCTCCTGGCGCGCCTCAAGCGCGAGCTCGGCATCGCCTTCATCTTCATCGCCCACGACCTGCCGGTGGTCCGTGACTTCGCCAACCACGTGATGGTGATGGAGAAGGGACGGGTCGTCGAAGTCGGCACCGTCCGGGAAATCTTCGAGACTCCGGTGCAGCCCTACACCCGGCGCCTGCTCGCCGCCGGCCTCGATCCCGACCCGGAGGTCCAGAAGGCCCGCCGGCTCGCAGTCGCCTGAGGAGGACCGCCCATGCTAACCCTGCAGCACCCGATCGAGCTCCAGCGCCCGGCCATCGTCCGTTTCGGCGCGGGCCAGGTGGCGACACTGGCGTCCTGGATCGCCGGGACCGGCGCGGCGCGGCCGTTCGTGGTCGCCGACAAGGTCAATGCCGCCCGGCTCGACATCCTCGGGCTGAAGGACCCGGCGCTCTTCGGCGACGTGAAGCCCGAGCCCGACCTGCCGAACCTCGAGGCGGCCGTCGCCGCCGCCAAGGCGGCGGAGGCCGACGCGGTCATCGGCTTCGGCGGTGGCAGCGCGATGGACCTCGCCAAGCTCGTCGCGGTCCTGGTGCGCAGCGACCAGCGCCTGCCCGACATCTCGGGGCTGAACCGCGCGCCGGCGCGCGGTGTCGTGCTCGTCCAGATCCCGACGACGGCCGGCACCGGCAGCGAGGTCGGGACACGGGCGCTGATCACCGACCCGGTGACGATGAACAAGATCGCGACCGAGAGCGTGGAGATGCTCGCCGACGTCGCGATCATCGATCCGGCGCTGACGGTGAGCGTGCCGGCGATGGTGACGGCGGCGACCGGCGTCGACGCCATGGCGCACTGCGTCGAGGCCTTCACCTCCAGGCGGTCGCACCCGATCATCGACGCCTACGCGCTGCAGGGGATCGAGCTCGTCGGCCGCTACCTCGGCCGCGCGGTGCTGGATGGCTCGGACCTCGAGGCCCGCGCCGGCCTCGCGCTCGCCGCCTTCTATGGCGGCGTCTGCCTCGGCCCGGTCAACACCACGGCCGGCCACGCCATCGCCTATCCGCTCGGCACCCGGCACAAGCTGGCGCACGGCATCGCCAACGCGCTGATCTTCCCGTACGTGCTGGCGGTGAATTCCCCGGCGGTGCCGGAGAAGACCGCGCTGGTCGGGCGCGCCCTCGGCTTCGGTGCCGAGGGGCGGCAGCAGGTGCTCGGCGGCGCGCGCGACTTCTGCCAGGGGCTGGGGCTCGACATGGCGCTCAGGGCGCACGGCGTGCCGCACGACGACCTGCGGGCATCGGCCAGGGAGGCGCACGCCATCCGCCGGCTGCTCGACTGGAACCCCGTCGACCTCTCCGAGGCCGACATCCTCGAAATCTATGAGGCCGCGTACTGAAATGAGCAAGGAAGCCTTCGTCGCCCTCGTCACCTGCTTCAACGACGACGAGACCGTGAACTACGCCGCCACTCGCGCCCAGGTCCGCAGACAGGTGGCGGCCGGCAACAACATTATGTGCGCCGGCACCAACGGCGACTTCACGGCGCTCACCTTCGACGAGAAGGTGCGGCTCTGCGGCGAGGTGGCCGACGAGGTTGCGGGCCGGGCGCGCATCATCGTCAACGCCGGCATGCCCGCGACCTTCGAGACCATCCTGCTCGCGCGGGAGTTCGAGCGGATCGGGGTCGACGGCATCGCCGTCATCACCCCCTTCTTCATCGCCTGCACCCAGGACGGGCTGATCCGGCACTTCACCTCGGTGGCGGACGCGGTGACGACGCCGGTCTATCTCTACGACATTCCGGCGCGGACCCAGAACCACATCGAGCCCGAGACGGCGAAGACGCTGGCCGCCCACGGCAACATCGCCGGCATCAAGGATTCGGGCGGCGCGCAGGAGACGCTGGAGCAGTACCTGCAGGTCGGGCGCGAGGTGCCGGGCTTCGAAGTTTATTCCGGTCCCGACCAGCTGGTGCACTGGGCGTTCCGGAACGGCGCCAAGGGCTGCATCTCGGGCCTCGGCAACGTCATGCCGGAAACCCTCGCCGCCATCGTCACCGCCTTCAACGCCGGGGACGAGGCGGGGGCAGCGCGCGCGCAGGAGGCGTTCGCCGCCTTTCGCAAGGATCTCTACGGCCTCGGCTACCCGCCGGCGCTGGTGAAGCGGTCGCTCTACCTGATGGACCCCTCGGTCGGCGCCAGCCGCCAGCCGGCGCTGCTGCCCGACCCGGAGCAGGATGCCAGGATCGCGGCGCTTCTTGTCAGGCACGGCCTGATGGCCGCGGGAACGTAGCCTCCGACGTTGCCTCAGGCCCGGCCGAGGTCGATCAGCGTTCCGCCGAACAGGCGGTCGCGCGAGTGGGCGAGATGGTCGCGCATCAGCCGCTCCGCCGCATCGCCGTCGCCGTCCCGGATCGCGGCGAAGATCGCGGAATGCTCGCCGAACACGCTCTTGAGCGCCCCGGCGCCGTCGGTCATCAGCGACTGGCCGTGCAGTTTCATGCCGACGAAGATGTGCTCGCGCAGGGCCCGCATCGACGCCTCGAAATACTGGTTGTTCGCCGCCTTGGCGATCGCGAGGTGAAAGGCGAAATCCGCGTCCTCGCGGTGGGTCTGCGAATCGGTCGCACCCTGCATCAGCGACAGCGCCGTCGCGACCTCGTCGAGCGCCTCGCCGCTGCGCCGTCCCGCCGCCAACCGCGCCGCCATGGTCTCGATGCAAATGCGGAACTCGTAGCAGCGCTGGATGTCGGCGATCGTCTCGACGCGCGCGAAGCCGAGCGGCACCGTCTTCACCTCGCGCACGTAGCTGCCGGCGCCCTGACGCGAGTGGATCAGCCCCTGGTCGCGCAGCCGCTCCAGCGCCGCGCGCAGCACCGGACGCGAGACGCCGAACTCGTCGGCCAGCGTCTTCTCCGAGGGCAGCTTCCGGTTGGCCGGATAGTCGCCGTTGGAGATCCGGCTGTAGAGCAGGTGGTAGACCCGCTCGGCGAGCCCCGGCTTCGCCCGCGACCCCTCGCCGCCGCCCGCCCGTTCGTCCTGAGCCGTGTCCATCATCCTTCGCCTTCCACGGAGCCGGCCGCCGCCTCGACCACCGAGACGAGGGCGTCCTCGCTGCCGAAGCCGCCTGACTTGGTGACAAGTTGCAGGCGGCGTTCTCCGAGTACCATGCTTGAGACCGGAACGCCCGGCAAGACTTCGCCTTCGATAGTCAAAATCCCGACCCCGAGGGCGCCGAGGATCGCATCCGCCGTCTCGCCGCCGCAGCCAAGAAGGGTCCGGACCCCGCCTATCCTTACAAGTTGCGCAATCCCCGCCGCGAAACGCTCACCGGCGGCGCCCGGATCGAACGGCCGGCCCGTCGACCGCCGTGAGCCGCACCAGCGCCGCCCCGGTACCCGCCAGCGGGCCGCAAACGCCGTCCGGCGCCGTCGAGATGGTCGCGGTGCCGCAGGCGGCCAGCCGTTCGACCTGGGCGAGCGTGATCGGATCGTGCGAGCCGACCGCGAGCAGGACCGGAGCGGCGAGCCGCGGCGAGGGTACCGCCGGCGCCCCGCGGGTCAGGCGTCGGGCGACGGCGGCCGCCAGCCCGGCCGCTCCGACCAGCAGCGTCGGCGGGCCGTCGAGCGCGCGCTGCAGCGGGGCGTCGAAGTCGGCGTCGACGCGAATATCCGGCACCTCGATCGCGAGCCCGCTCCCCGCCACTGTCGCCGCCACGTCGATCGCAGCCGCGACGCCGGCGCCGGCCAGCCGGCCGGCCACCGACGGTCCGGCCCTGCGCGGGGATCGCCGGGGCGACCAGGGCGCGGCTGCGTCCGGCCCGGCGTGCGAAGACAGCGATCTCGTCGGCGACATGGCCCTTGAGCCGCGAGTTCGACCTTCTTGAACAGGATCTCGGGCAGCGCACCGACCGCGTCGAGCGCCGCGGAGACCGCCGCGCGCGCCGCTGCGTCCCCGCCCTCCCGCGAGGCGGTGCTGACGGCCAGCACGTCGGGCCGCCCGGCGCAGGCGGCCGGCACGTCGCCGGGCCGCCGCGCCACCACGCAGCGCAGACCGGCGCCGGTGAGTGCGACGGCGCTGTCGAGCGCTCCGGTGAGATCGTCGGCGATGATCAGGACGCGCATGGCCAATCCGGGTTTGCTTTTCGGTCAGCTTACAGGTAAACATGTAACTTGCAAACGGGAAAAATGCCCGCCCGTCCAATGCCGGAGGCAAGGTAAGACATTGGAAGTAAATGGGATGTTACGAAAACATCGTGCGATTTGCTGAGTTTACAACACGAATTCGCGCCAGGAGGACCAGAGGAATGACCGTCTCGAACGACCGGCCGATCGTGATCACCATGGGCGATCCCTCGGGCGTCGGCCCGGAGGTGACCGTGAAGGCGCTCGCCGGCCTCGACCCCTCCGAGCGGCGCGACTTCGCCGTCGTCGGCGACCGCGCCGTGCTCGCCCGCGCGCTGGCCGCCTCCGGGATCGACATGGCCCTGGTCGCGCCGGGCGGCGACGGCATCGCGGTGATCGAGGTTCCGGTCGATGGCTTGCCCGACCGTTTCGGCGTGCTGAGCCCGCGCTGCGGCGAGGCCTGCTACCAGTACATCCGCACCGCCGTCGACTGGGCGCTGGCGGGGAAGGCGGCCGGCATCGTCACGGCGCCGATCAACAAGGAGGCGCTGAACTCGGCCGGCCACCACTACGACGGGCACACCGGGCTGCTCGCGCACCTCACCGGGCAGAAGGCGTCCTGGATGCTGCTCGCCTCGGAGCGGCTGAACGTCATCCACGTCTCGACCCACGTGTCGCTCAGGACGGCGATCGAGCGGGCGACGCCGGAGCGCGTGCTCGAGACCATCCGCACCGGACACCGGCACCTGCGGCGCATGGGGATCGCGGCGCCGCGGATCGCGGTGGCGGGGATCAATCCGCATTGCGGCGAGAACGGGCTGTTCGGGACCGAAGACACGACGAACCTGGCGCCAGCCGTCGCCGCCGCGCAGGCCGAAGGCATCGACGTGGCCGGGCCGATCTCGGCGGACACGGTCTTCCACCGCGCCTACAACGGCGCCTTCGACCTCGTCGTCGCCCAGTACCACGACCAGGGACACATCCCGATCAAGCTCGTCGCTTTCGACACGCGCGGTGAACGTCTCGCTCGGCCTGCCGATCGACCGGACCTCGGTCGATCACGGCACCGCCTTCGACATCGCCGGCACCGGCCGCGCCAACCACGTCAACATGCTCTCGGCGCTGTCATATGCGCGCAGGCTCGCGAAATCGGATCGCGCCCCCGCGACTGCCTGAGGTGCGCGCTCCACGGGCGTTCCCTGAACGAAAGACACCGCCCGCTGGCCGGCACCGCCTGCCGGTTGCGGGCTCTGCCGGATTGAGATGATGCTTGAAGCGCTGACCAGCCTGCTGACCCTGACCGTGCTCGAGGTGGTGCTGAGCATCGACAATCTCGTGGTGATCGCCGTGCTGGTGGGCAAGCTGCCCCGGGAGCAGCAGGCGACAGCGCGCTACACCGGCATGACGCTGGCGCTGGTTCCGCGGCTTGGTCCTGCTCTTCTTCATCGGTTGGATCATCAGGCTTACCGAGCCGCGTCGTCACTGTCTTCGGGCATGGCGTCTCAGGCAAGGACATGATCCTCGCGGCGGGGGGCCTCTTCCTGATCTACAAGGCAACCCAGGAGATCCACGCCAGCCTGGAGGGCGAGGAGGGCGAGGCGAGCGCCGGCGTGCTGAGCAGGTTCGGCGCCGTCGTGGTCCAGATCGCCCTCATCAACCTGGTGTTCTCGATCGACAGCATCGTCACGGCCGTCGGCATGGCGAACCGAGATCTGGGTGATGGGCGTCGCCGTCGTCCTGTCGATGCTGGTGCTGATGCTCGCGTCCGGCCCGGTCGCCTCCTTCGTCGAGGCGCACCCGACCGTGAAGATCCTGGCGCTCGGCTTCCTGATCATGATCGGCATGGCCCTGGTCGCAGACGCCTTCGGCGCCCACGTGCCGAAGGGCTACATCTACACGGCGATGATCTTCTCGGTCTTCATCGAGTGCATCAACATGCTGGGCCGCCGCCGGCTCCGGGAGCCCGTGCACCTGCGCAACCCCTACGGAGAGGCGACCGATGCGACCGGCGACGAGAGGAGCGCGCTCCGCAACGCCGGCATGGCGGACTGACACGAGGCGCCAGGGCCCGATTCCGAGCCGCGAGGCGGTTGCCCAGTGCGCTCTCCCTTGGCGACCCAGCGCCCGCGGAGCTCGGCTTACCGAAATGTAAGCTGCGGTCAAAGTAGCGGTGAGGCGCCGCCTCCATGTCGGAGGCATCGACCGGGATGCACGGTCTGGCGACGCGCTCGACCCTGCATCGCGGTGGCACCGGACCGGAAAGGAACCCCAGATGCGTCGACTGCCTACGCGCCTGCTGCACCTGGCGATCGCCGTCGCGATCGTCCACCAGCTGATCGTCAGCCTCTTCATGGAGGGGCCGCGGCCGGGCCGCGCCGGCGACCTGGCGTTCAACATGCACGTTGCTGTGGGCTTCGGCAGCCTCGGTTTTCTCGCCGCCTTCTGGCTCTGGTCGCTGGTCCGGCGCGAGGAGAAGTCGGTCGGCGCGCTGGTGCCCTGGTTCTCGGCGGACCGGCGGCGGCGGGTCCTCGACGACCTGCGGCGGCACCTGACCGCGCTGCGGGCCTGGCGGATCCCGGAGCCGGACGGCGACATGGCGCTCGCCAGCGCCATCCACGGGCTGGGGCTCGTGACGATGACCGCGATGGCGGTGTCGGGCGCGGTCGTCTACTTCGCGATGCAGCCGGGCAGCGGCCTCACGCAGTTCGGCTTTGCTGCCCTCGCGGTGCATTCCGCCGTGGCCAACCTGGCCTGGGCCTATCTCGTCGGCCATGCCGCGATCGCCTTGGCGCATGAACTGGCCGGTCACCGCATCGTCCGCTCGATGTTCTCGGTACGGGGCGGGACCGAGGAGATGGATCCGGTGACCTGAGCGCCGATGCGCCCGAGCCGGCCGGACCGGTCACCGGTGTCTGGCGGCCGCAACGCCGGAGGCGTATGGGCTGGTGCAACATGCGCATCCTGTTCATCGAAGACGACAGAGCTACCCGGGACTACGTCGCGCGGGGCCTGACCGAGGCCGGGCACGTCTGCGACGTCCTGGGCGACGGCAGGGAGGCCCTCGCCCATGCGATCCACGAGGACTATGACGTGCTGGTGGTCGACCGCATGCTGCCCGGGATCGACGGCCTCTCGCTGGTGCGGGCGCTCCGGGCCGCCGGCACCCGGACGCCGGTGCTGTTCCTGACCGCGATCGGCGGAATCGACGACCGGGTCGAGGGCCTCGAGGCCGGCGCCGACGACTACCTGGTCAAGCCCTTCGCGTTTTCGGAGCTGCTGGCCCGGATCAACGCGCTGGCCCGCCGGCCGCCCGCGAGCAACGAGCAGACCGTGCTCCAGGTCGCGGATCTCAAGATGGACCTGCTGCGTCGGCGGGTCACCCGCGCCGGCCAGGAGATCGAGCTGCAGCCGCGCGAATTCACCCTGCTGGAGGTGCTGATGCGCAACGCCGGGCGCGTGGTCACCCGGACCATGCTGCTGGAGCGGGTCTGGGACTTTCACTTCGATCCCAAGACCAGCGTGGTCGAGACCCACGTGAGCCGCCTGCGCGCGAAGATCGACAAGCCGTTTCCCACGCCCCTGCTGCAGACGGTGCGCAATATCGGATACAGCCTGCGTGCGCCGGGATAGCCTGCTCCGCAGCACTCCGTTCCGGCTGGCGTTGTCGTTCACCCTGGTCTTCATCGCCTCGTTCCTGGTGGCCGGCACCGCGGTCTACCGGACGATGAAGGCCGAGTTCGACCGCCGGCAGGACCAGATGATCCAGGAGAGCTTCACGACCATCGCCGACGCCTACGAACCGAACGACCTGCACGATCTCATCGCGACGGTCGAGGCCAGCATCAGGGCGACCCGCGGGCATGAGCGGATCTTTCGCCTGAGCACGCGCGAGGGCAGGGTGCTCGCGGGCAACATTCCCCCGGTCGCTATCCCGGACGGCTGGTCCGACCTGTCGGGCGCCTTGTTCGGCCTGGGCCGGGAGCAGCGCTTTCGGGTGTTCGCCGGTGAGGTCGACGGCAACCAGATCGTGGTCGGGCTCAGCCGCCAGGCCGTGGACACCCTGCAGGAAATCATGTTCGCCGGCTTCCTCTGGGCGTCGGCCGCGCTCGCGGCGCTGGCTCTGGCAGGCGGGGTGGCAATCGCGATACGAGCGCAACGGCGGCTCGACGCCGTGCGCGAGGCCATGGATCGCGTCTCCCATGGCGAGCTCTCCGCGCGGATCCCGTTGCTCGGGAGGGGAGACGACATCGACCTGCTGTCGCGCGACATCAACAATGCGCTTGCCCGGCTCGCCACCTCGGTCGAGGCCATGCGCCAAGTCAGCAGCGATATCGCCCACGATCTGAAGACACCGCTCAACCGGCTGAGAATGACGGTCGAGGAGGCGCAGTCGAAAGCGGCGCGCGGCCTGGAGGTCGCCGGAGAACTGCAGAGCGCCGCCGACGAGGCCACGGGAATAAATCGGACCTTCGAGGCGCTGCTGCGGATCGCGCAGATTGAATCCGGCGCGCGAAAGGCGCGCTTCCGCAAGGTCGAGCTCGCGGAGATCCTCGCCTCGATCGCAGAGGTCTATCGCGAGGTCGCCGAGGACGCGGGCCAGACCCTCACCACCGCCCTCGACCCGGGCGAGCCGGGCACGATCGCCGGCGACCGGGAGCTGCTGACCCAGATGTTCGCGAACCTGGTCGAGAATGCCATCCGGCATTCCCCGGCCGGCACACGCATCCGGCTGGCGCTGACGCGCGATCGCGACCGCCTTTGGGTGATCGTGGAAGACGACGGGCCGGGCATTCCGGAACACGAGCATGCCCGCGTCCTGCAGCGCCTCTACCGGCTCGAGAAGAGCCGCACCTCGCCGGGATCCGGCCTCGGGATGAGCCTGGTGAAGGCGGTCGCGGATCTGCACGACGCCACGCTTCGCCTCGAGGAGACGCATCCGGGCCTGCGGGTCAGCGCGGGCTTCCCGATAGGCATGGCCGCAGCCGGCTGAGGGAGGTGGCGCTCACTGGGGCTCGCGGCCGGCCAGGACCTCGCGGTAGGCGGAGCGTAGCTCCTCTGCCTCCGCCTCGGCCCGGGTGAGATCGGCGTGGGCGGAGGTCAGCTCGGCCTCCAGTTCCGCGATCCGGTGGGCCGCCGCGCCCTCCATCTCGGCGAGTTGTGTCTCGGCCCGCCGCCGGGCCGCCTCCGCCCGGTGCAACTCGGCCGCAATTTCGGCGACGCGGTCGGGGCTGCGCGAACCCGACCCGTTCATCCGTCCGAAGAACCAGCGCAGGATCCAGCCGAGCAGGAACGCGCCGACCAGCGCGCCGGCGATCGCCAGCGTCAGCTCATTGCGATCCATCGTCGCCCCCGTCGCCCTCGGCCGTGATCGGCAGGAACGCGATCCGCCGGTTCTTCGCCCGCCCGTCGGCGGTGGCGTTGTCGGCGATCGGGTCGGCCTCGCCATAGCCGTGCGCCGTCAGCCCGGTCAGCGGCAGCTCCGGGCCTCGGAGCGCGGCAAGGACCGCGTCGGCCCGCGCCTGGCTCAGCCGCAGGTTGCCCGACTCCGATCCGCTCGAGTCGGTGTGGCCGCCGATCTCCAGCGCGGCGTCGGGGCAGCCGCGCAGCACGCCGGCGATCGCGGTCACGGTCGCGCGGCTCTCCGGCGAGATGGTCGCCGAGCCGGCCTCGAACTCGATCGACTTGTCAGCGAGGATGGCATCGATGCGCGCCGCGCAGTCCGCGCCGGGGCCGTTCGCCGCCGCGGGCTCGCCCGCTGCGGCCGGCTCCGCGGCTACCGGGGTGAAGGCGATCCGCCGGTTCTTCGCCCGGCCCTCCGCGGTGGCGTTGTCGGCGACCGGGTCGGCCTCGCCGTAGCCGCGCGCGGTCAGGCCCGGCAGCGGCAGGTCGGGCGCGCGCAAGGCGGCCAGCACCGCCTCCGCCCGCGCCTGGCTGAGTCGCAGGTTGCCCGAATCCGATCCTTGCGAGTCAGTGTGGCCGCCGATCTCGAACGCAGCATCGGGGCAGCCCCGCAGCGCCTCCTCGATCGCGGCGACCACCTTGCCGCTCTCCGGTGCGATGGTTGCCGAGCCGGCGTCGAACTGGATGGAGTCCGCGGCGAGGATGGCGTCGATCGCGCTGGCGCATTCCTTCGCGCTGTCGGCCTCGGCCGCGTCCGCGGGCGCCGCTTCGTCTGCCGCCGCCTCCGCATCGGGAGAGTCCAGCACCTCGCCGCCCACGCTCTCCGGCGCCGCCAGGGTGAATTCGATGCGCCGGTTCCTGGCCCGCCCGGCCTCGGTCGCGTTGTCGGCGATCGGGTCGTCGGCGCCGAAGCCGCGGGCGGTCAGGTGCACCAGCGGCAGGTCCTGGGCCTCGAGCGCGGCCAGCACCGCCTGCGCCCGCGCCTCGCTCAACTGCTGGTTCGCCGCCGGCGAGCCCTGCGCGTCGGTGTGGCCGCCGATCTCGAACTCCGCTCCGGGACAACCGCGCAGCACGTCGGCGATCGCTTCGATCACCCCTCGGCTCTCAGGCACGATGTCGGCGGAGCCGGCGCCGAACTGGATCGAGCCGGCCTCCAGGATGGCGCTGATCTGGTCGGCGCAGATCTCGGGCCGCGGCCGCGCCGCGTCCTCGGCTTCCGCTGCGGCCTCGGCGTTGTAAGCGACGTCGACCACAGCCTCCTTGCCGACCTTCTCCGTCAGCAGGGCCTCGACTTTGGCGTCGACGTCCGGCTCGATCCCCCAGCCGGCGACGGAAACCTCGTCGGGCGTCACCTGCAGCTTGCCCTCCTTGAGGGCGGCGAGCGCCTCGACGCCGGCCAGCACCCGGCCCGGCCAGCCCTCGGGCAGCCGCGGGTCGAGCATCGTCGTGTTCATCACCCGGTCATGGCCGAACTTGGCCGCGGCATAGCTCTCGATCGCCTTCTGCGAGGTGGTGTCGTGCACCGAGCCCGACAGGCGCACGGTTCCGTCCTCAAGCAGGAAGGCCTCGAAGCGCGGCGCGTAGACCCGGGCTCCGTTGTCGCGGGTCTCCATCCGCGGCGGCATCACCGTTGTCAGCTGGAAGACGTCGGGCAGCGCCGCGTCCAGGGTCGAGGCGACCTCGGTCAACTGGTCGGCCGTCGTGCCCTCGGGCGCGGTCAGCTCGGCCGCGATGTCGCTGAGCGCGAAGCGGCCGCCTCCGAGCGTGCGCAGCGCCTCGAGCCCGCGCGTCACCGCCACGGTCCAGCCCGGCGAGGGCGACCCCAGGCCGATCGCGCAGTCGGCGTCGCCGGCCAGCCCGGCGGCGTGCACGGCGGCGAGGATCGCGGTCGCGGCCTCGCTGCTCTCGGCGCTGCAGGCGGCCAGCGTCGCGGTGCCGTCCTGCAGGCTGAAGTCGAAGGCGAACGGCGCGATCACCGGCCGGGGCGCCGAGATGTCGAGCGCCAGCGCCACGCCGTCGGGGATCGCCTGCTTCAGCCGCTGCTCCAGTTTCTCGCGGTCGGCGTCGCTGTCGGCGACGGCGATCACCTTCACCTTGCCCGGCGCCACGCTGACCTTGGCCCGCGGCAACTCGGCCAGCACCGAGAGCCCGAAACCGAGCGCCTCGCGCCAGCCTTCGGGCGCGGGTTCGGACGAGGCTTCCAGCATGTCGGTGACGTTCTCGCTCAGCCCACCGGCGCCGAGCGCCGAGCGGATTACGTCGCGACCGCCGGTCTCCGGCACCAGACCGATCAACGAGACGTCGGCCTCGTTGCGCAGGAGTTCCAGCGCGAAGGGCGGCGGCGGCAGCGGCTTGGCCGCCTGCAGGGTCGTGGCATCGGCGATGCGGCGGGCGTCGACGATCTGCCGCGCGACCTCCTGGGCACGGAACCGGCTGGTCTCGTCAGGGGCGGCCCCGGACAGCTTGACCTTGAGGCCGTCGACCTCGACCGTCACCCAGTCCTGCCCGGCAGCAGCGAACGCCGCCTGGAGCTGCGCGGCGGAGGTCTGCTCGAACCAGGTGCTGGCGGCTTCGGCGAGCCGGTAGGCGGCAGCGCCGACGCCCGCGAGCACGATGGCGGCGAAAAGGATGGCGCGCAGGCGCATGGCGTCTCCCGACCCCGGTCAGTCTCGCGGTGATTAGGCCGAAGCCGCGCCCGGATCAAGGCGAGCGGCGCTCACAGAATCGCGGCGCCGAGCAGCCCGGCGGCCAGGATCAGCCCGGCGTCGCGGTTGGAGCGGAAGAGCATCAGGCACCCGGCCGCATCGTCGATGTCGAGCCGGCGCAGCTGCCAGCCCAGATGCGCGGCGAAGCCCAGCACTCCGAGGAGCGCCGCGGCGCGCGCCGGCCCCGCCAGCCCGCCGGCCGCCACCGCCAGCGCGGCCAGCGCGGTCGCGGCGAGCAGGAAGCCGAGCAGCCAGGGCCTGGTGCGCGTCCCGAACAGCCGCGCCGTCGACTTCACCCCGATCAGCGCGTCGTCCTCGCGATCCTGGTGCGCGTAGATGGTGTCGTAGAACAGCGTCCAGGCGATGCCGGCCGCATAGAGCAGGAGCGGCGCGGCCGGCAGCGACCGGGCATGCGCCGCCCAGGCCAGCAGGGCGCCCCAGTTGAACGCGAGCCCGAGGAAGACCTGCGGCCACCAGGTGAAGCGCTTGGCGAACGGATAGACCGCGACCAGCGCCAGCGAGCCGATCCCGAGCGCCACCGCTTCGGGCGGAAAGCTCAGGAGGATGGCGAAGGCCAACAACGCCTGGACCACCATCCAGGCCGCCGCCTGCTGCGGCGTCACCTGTCCGGACGGCAGCGGCCGCGAGCGGGTGCGCGCCACCGCGGCGTCGATATCCCGGTCGGTCAGGTCGTTCCAGGTGCAGCCCGCCCCACGCATCAGCAAGGCGCCCAGCGCGCAGCCGGCCGCGATCCAGAGGTCGAACCCGCCGAGGCCCGCCGGATCGGCTGCCGCGGCGAGCAGCAGCCCCCACCAGCAGGGGATCAGCAGCAGCCAGGTGCCGATCGGCCGGTCGGCCCGCGACAACCGCAGGTAGGGCCGGGTCGCGGCCGGCGCGCGCCGGTCCACCCAGTTGCCCTGGACGGCATCGGCCACTCTTCCCTCGGCGGCCCGGCTCGGCATAGTCTGGCGCGTCATACGGTGCAGTCTATGGCAGATGTCGACGGCAAGATCAGGCTATTTGTTGACGCGGCGCTCGGCCCAGGCACCGAGGTGGCGCTGGCGCCCGACCAGGCGCACTACCTGTTCAACGTGATGCGCGCGGCCCACGGCGACCGCGTCGCGGTGTTCAACGGCCGCGACGGCGAGTGGCTGGCGGCGGTCACCCGCACCGCCAAGCTCGGCGGCGCGCTCACCTGCCGCGCGCCCGGCCGGCCGCAGCGCCGGCCACCCGATCTCTGGCTGATCTTCGCGCCGATCAAGAGGGCGCGCACCGACTTCATCGTGGAAAAGGCCACCGAGCTGGGGTGCGCGCGGATCCAGCCGGTCTTCACCCAGCGAACGAATGCCGAGCGCCTGCGCCTCGACCGGCTGCGCGCCCATGCTGTCGAGGCGGCCGAGCAATGCGGCGAGAACTACGTGCCCGACCTCGGAACCCCGGTGAAGCTCGGCGCGCTGCTCGACGCCTGGGACCCGTTGCGCCGGCTGATGTTCTGCGACGAGAGCCGCGACGCCGTCCCGGCCGCGACGGCGCTGACCGGCGCACCCCGCGGCCCCTGGGCGGTGCTGATCGGCCCGGCAGGCGGCTTCGCGCCCGAGGAGGCGGCACGGCTGCGCAGCCTTCCCTTCGTGCTGCCGGTCACGCTCGGACCCCGCATCCTGCGCGCCGACACCGCCGCCTGCGCGGCGCTCACGTTGTGGCAGGCGGCGATGGGGGACTGGCGATGAAACAGGCTCGGCGCGGCGGTGCGGGTCGATGAGCTTCCTTCGTCCCGAGCTCGCCGCCCGCCTGCATCACTGGCGCGAGCCGATCGGCTGGGGGCTGCTGCTCGCGCTCGGCCTGGGGCTGGTGTGGCAGGGCTATGCCCGCCTCGAGCCGCTGCTGTTCTTCCTGGGCCTGGCCGGCGCCGCCACCGGGCTCGGGTTGTTGCGTCCCGCCCTGCGCCGGGTCCGGCTGAGCACCGACGCGCTCGCCGAGGGCGTGGTGGTGATCGACGAGGCACGGATCGCCTATCTCGGACCCCGCGGCGGCGGTTTCGTCGACCTGCCCGCCGTCACCCGGGTGGAGATCGTCACGCGGCCGCACATGCCGACCGCGTCGTCGCATGCCTGGATCATCAGCGCCGAGGACGGCACCCGGCTGACCATTCCGCTGGGCGCGGACGGTGCCGACCGGCTGTTCGATGCGCTGAGCCCGCTGCCCGGCATCGACTTCGACGCCGGCGTGGCCGCCGTGGCCGCCCGCGGCCCGCGCCGGACCGTGGTCTGGAAGAAGGCGGGCTGATCCGGGTCGCCGCGGCGGTCAGGTCCGGCCGGCGAGGCGCGCGGTCTTGGCATCGACCGGCGCGCGCAGGGCGGCGACCAGCGGATGGGCATCGGTGTGGGCGCGGCCGTAGCCGAGGTTGAAGGCGTAGTCGAACCCGGGCGGATTGGCGCCGTCGGCGTGCTGCAGCACCGTCTCCAGCCGGTCGAGCCCCTTGGCGAGGCGCGCCTCGGGGGTAGCGACGGCGTTGTATTCGTCCCAGAGCGCGGTCAGCCGCGCCGCCGCCGGCGCCGGCAGCGGCGCCAGCAGCTCGAGGAGATCGGCGCGCTCCGCGGCGGTCTTGTCCGCGGTCTGCAGCGGCGCGGGGACGTCGCCGCGCAGCGCCTCGCCGAGATCGTGCACGATCAAGAGCTGAATCAGCCGGCTCAGATCGACCTCGGGCAGGGCGTCCGCCAGCGCCACCGCCATCAGGCAGAGCCGCCAGGTATGCTCCGCCGTGCTCTCGCGCCGGCCGCCGGCGGTCCAGGAGTTGCGCAGGGTGTCCTTCAGCGCTCCGGCGGCACGGAAGAAGGCGAGGTAGGCGCTGCTGTCGGGGTCGGGCATCGGTTCCTCGGCGGTCGGGCGTCAGGCCTAGCGGATGGCCGGCAGGGGGTCCAGACAGGGCGGGGCGGGCCGACGACAAACTTGTGTCGCACCGGGGGAGGTTTTTCTGCTAGTCTGGCAGGCAGAAAGGCTGCAGCTCGTTTCCGGCGAGGCGGCGACTCCGCGGCCGGCGGCGTGTTATGTAAGGATATGTGCCGGAGGAGAGAATGACCGATACCATCGGAAACCCGCTGTCCTGGAGCGTCGATCACCTGAACGCCGCGGGAAAGCACCTCGGCTCGGTCGCGGCGCATGTCGGCAGCGCGGACGCGGCGAAGTTGCCGGAGGTTCGCAGCATCGGCATGGCCGATATCCGCCAGGCCCTGCGCAAGGGCTTCGAGGACTTCACCGCGGTGCGCAGCGACGTGGCCTTCCTCTGCATCCTCTACCCGGTGATCGGCATCTTCATGGCCTGGATCGCGCTGCACCGCAGCCTGCTGCCGCTGCTCTTCCCGGCGATGTCGGGCTTCGCACTGGTCGGGCCGGTGGCGGCGGTCGGGCTCTACGAGATGAGCCGGCGGCGCGAGCAGGGCCAGGAGACCAGCTGGGCCGACGCGTTCTCGGTGGTGAAATCGCCGTCCTTCGGCTCGATCTTCGTGCTCGGGCTGATGCTCTTCGCGACGTTCGTGGTCTGGATCATGGTGGCGGACGGCCTCTACATGGTCACGATCGGCCCGGAGATGCCGGCATCGATCGGCGCCTTCGCCCGCGAGGTGCTGACCACCCCGGCCGGCTGGGCGCTGATCGTCTTCGGCTGCGCGACCGGGTTCGTGTTCGCGGTGCTGGTGCTGGTCACCAGCGTGGTGTCGTTCCCGCTGCTGCTCGACCGCGACCCTGGGCTGCCGGTGGCGGTGATCACCTCGGTCCGGGTCGCCGCGCGCAATCCCGGCCCGATCGCGGTCTGGGGCCTGGTCGTGGCGGTCGGGCTGGCGCTCGGCTCGGTGCCGCTATTCCTCGGCCTGATCGTGGTGATGCCGGTGCTCGGGCATGCCACCTGGCACCTCTACCGCCGGGCTGTCGTCTGATACGCCAGAAACGGATTCCGCGTGCGGCGACGGCCACATGGAGGGATTAGCTCATGCACGGGGCATGCACAACGCATGCACAACACGTATGCTAAGGAAAAGAGTCGAAATTGCGGCGGCCCTGAGCGGGGCGAGGAAACCTAGCTGTTCAAGCGGAAGGCGCATGCCGTTGAAAAGAAATAAGCCGCCGGGTCGGGTCCGGTCTCATTGCCCCTCGAGAGCGGCCCTGACGGCGTCGTTTGCGGGAGATCGGCGGCGGTGAGGCCGGCCTTTTCCCGGGCCGCCGGGTCGGCGCCGGCGGCGACCAGCCGCGCGGCGATCCTGGCATGGCCGCGCCCGGCGGCGATCATCAGCGCGGTGCGGCCGCGGTTTTACGCGGGGGCCACCGGCGCCGCGGCCGACAGGAGCTCCTCGACCGTGGCGAGCCCGTCGGCCTCGGGCGCGTCGTTGGTGTGCCCCGCCGCCCACATCAGCGCGGTCAGCTCGTTGCCGTAGACCGCATCGGCCGGGACGCCGGCCTCGAGCAGCCGCGCCACGATCGCGACGCGCCCGCGCGCGGCGGCGAACACCATCGCGGACTTGCCCGCCAGGGATCGGCGCCGGCAACCAGCAGGGTCTCGATCAGTGCGCCCTCGCCGTTGAACGGCGCCGCGATCAGCGATCGATCGCGGCGCCGTTCGCGATCAGCAGTTCCGCGCTCGCCGTCTGCCCCATGGGGGCCGCCACGGTCAGCGCGGTGTCGCCCTGGCCGTTGCGGGTGGCGGGCGACGCCCCCGCGGCAAGGAAGTCGCGGATCAGGTCGTCGCAGCCGCGCTCGGCGGCGTCGAACAGCAGGAAATCCAGCGTCCGCCGCTCGACCGGTGGGCTCATGGTCCGGTAGCGCTGAGCGAGTTCGTCGCAGAGCCGCCCGTGCCCCGGCCCACCGTCAGCCAGGGCCGGGCCACCGGCGATTGCCAGGACGACCGCGGCGGCGCAGGCGAGGGGAGTGAATCGATCGGCGATTACGACGCAACTTTCCTTCCGGCGGATTTCGGGCTTTGGTGCCGGGGGCATCATTGGCGTCCCAAGGGAGCCGGTGGAAGGGCGACGGCGGGACGGACCGGGAGGGTGGCGTGCAGAGCGTCGGAATCGGCATCATCGGCTGCGGCAACATCAGCGGCGCCTACCTGACGGCGGCGCGGTCCTTCCCGGTGCTCGACATCCGTGCGGCTGGCCGACCAGAACACGGCGGCCGCCGCGGCGCGCGGCGCCGAGTTCGGCGTGCCGGCGGTCGCGGTCGCGGACCTGCTGGCCGACCCGGCGATCGAGATCGTGCTGAACCTGACCATTCCGGGCGCGCATGTCGCGGTCGGCCGGCAGATCCTCGCGGCCGGCAAGCACGCCTATTCCGAGAAGCCGCTCGGCGTCGCCTTCGCCGAGGCGGCCGAACTGGTGGCGGAGGCGGAGCGCCGCGGCCTGCGGCTCGGCTCGGCGCCCGACACCTTCCTCGGCGGCGCGCACCAGCAGGCCCGGGCGGTTCTCGATGCAGGCGCGCTCGGCGACGCCGGTCGGCGGCACCGCGTTCTTCATGTGCCCGGGGCACGAGCGCTGGCATCCGAATCCGGACTTCTACTACAAGCGCGGCGGCGGGCCGATGCTCGACATGGGACCCTACTACATCACCGACCTGGTCAACCTGCTCGGGCCGGTGGCGCGGGTCGCCGGCCTGGCGCCGCCGCCGCGGCCGGTCCGCACCATCACCAGCGCGCCGCGGGCCGGGGAGACGATCGAGGTCGAGGTGCCGACGCACGTCAGCGGCAGCCTGGAGTTCGCGAGCGGCGCGGTGGTGGCCGTCACCATGAGCTTCGACGTGCCGGCGCACCGGCACCTGCCGCTGGAGATCTACGGGACCGAGGGCAGCCTGATCGTGCCCGACCCGAACTGGTTCGGCGGCGAGGTCTCGGTGCTGGCCAAGGGCGGCGAGTGGCAGCCGGTGCCGGTCGAGCTGCCCTGGACGGACGGCAACTATCGCTCGCTCGGGCTGGCCGACATGGCGGCGGCGATCCGCGCAGGGACGGCCGCACCGCGCCTCGGGGGCACTGGCGCTGCACGTGCTGGAGGTGATGGAGGCCTTCGCCCGCTCGGCCGAGACCGCGCGGTTCGTCGAGATCGCCACCCGGCCCGAGCGCCCGCGGCCGCTGGCCGAGGACGCGCCGCTGGACCGGCTGGCCTGAGAGGGAGGTGCCTGGGATGCGGAAAGCGCTCGTCGCCTGGGGCGGCTGGTCGGGCCACGAGCCGGAGGCAGGGCGCCGCGCGGGTCGGCGGCGATGCTCGGGGAGGAAGGCTTCGAGGTGGCGGTCGAGCCGGGAACCGCGCGCCTTCGCCGATCCGGGGCTGCGCGAGCTCAGCCTGATCGTGCCGATCCTGACCATGTCGAAGATCGGCAGGGAGGAGCTGGCGAACCTCACCGCGGCGGTCCGGGGCGGGGTCGGGCTCGGCGGCTACCACGGCGGCATCGCCGACGCGTTCCGCGAGGAGCCGGAATACCAGTTCATGGTCGGCGGCCAGTGGGTGGCGCATCCCGGCAACGTCATCGACTATCGGGTCGACGTCACCCGGCCCGACGACCCGGTGATGGCCGGGATCGACGGCTTCGACTATCGCTCCGAGCAATACTACCTGCACGTCGATCCGCGGGTCGAGGTGCTGGCGACGACGACGTTCGGCGGCGAGCACGCCGCCTGGATCGACGGCACGGTGATGCCGGTGGTCTGGAAGACCCGCTACGGCAAGGGGCGGGTGTTCTTCAGCTCGCTCGGCCATCTCGCGGCCGAGTTCGACGTGCCGCAGATGGCGACGATCCTGCGCCGCGGCCTGCTCTGGGCGGCGGCCGACGACGGATCGGGGGCTGCGGCCGCGTAGGCCGGCCCGACTGGCCGCCCGGGCGCCGCATTGACTCGGGCTTCGGGGCCGGTATCGTCCCGGCCGGGCGGAGCGGGGACAGTCAGGCCTTGGCCGAGAGGAAGAACAGCTTCGCGGTGATCGGGCTCGGGGCCTTC
Source organism: uncultured Alphaproteobacteria bacterium (assembly GCA_963847795.1). Taxonomy (GTDB): domain Bacteria; phylum Pseudomonadota; class Alphaproteobacteria; order Rhodobacterales; family Rhodobacteraceae; genus Amaricoccus. Next base: position 110,024 of record CAWKBH010000021.1, on the reverse strand, counting down.
GGCAGCACCGTGGCGACCGAGCTGGCGAAGTTCGACGCCTACGTGCTCGGGATCGATCTCGACGAGAAGCGGGTGGCGCGGATGGCCGACGTGGTGGCGGAGGCGAAGATCCTCGATGCCACCGACGAGACCGCGCTGCGCGAGGCGGGGCTGGAGCGCTACGGCGCCGTGGTCATCGCCATCGGCGAGGACGTCGAGAGCTCGATCCTCTGCACCATGAACATGCGGCTGCTGGGCTGCAAGACGATCTGGGTCAAGGCGCGCGACAAGACCCACCACCGGATCCTGACCAAGCTCGGCGCCGACCGGGTGATCCTGCCCGAGCAGGAAGTCGGCCAGCACGTGGCGCAGATGCTGCACAACCCCGCGGTCAGGGACTACGTCAGCATGGGCAACGGTTTTCACGTGGTGAACATGGTGATCCCCGAGACCTTCGACGGCCGTCCGCTCGCGGCGCTGGGCCTCGGCGAGAAGTTCGCGCTGCGCACGCTCGGCCTGATGCGCGGCACCGAGTTCCACGACGCGCACGAGTCGGGCCTCGAGCTGAAGGAGGGCGACAAGATCCTGGTGCTGGGCAAGCAGGCGGAACTCAGGAGGTTCGGCGACGCGCTCTGAGGCGCGGGCGCCGGCAGGGATGGCGACGACGGCCCTTCGACGCCGGCTCTCGCGCAAGGTGGTCGACCTGCCGCCGCCGGTCTTCCTGGCGGCGCTCTACGCGCTGCTGATCGTCGCGGGATCGTTCGCGCTGATGCTGCCGCTGGCGCAGACGGCGCCGCTGCGCTGGCCGGACGCGCTCTTCACCTCGGTCTCGGCCGTCACCGTCACCGGCCTCAGCGTCGTCGACATCTCCCGGCAGCTGACGCTCTTCGGCCAGGCGGTGGTGCTGGTGCTGATCCAGCTCGGCGGGCTGGGACTGATGACCTTTGCGGTGCTGGTGCTCTCGGCCTTCGGGCTGCCGATCGGGCTCACGCATTCGAGCTTCCTGCGCGAGGATCTGAACCAGACCTCGGTAGGACGGCTGCTGGAACTGGTGGAGGTGATCCTGAAGGTGGTGCTGGCCTGCGAGCTGGCCGGCACCGTGCTCCTGGCCTTCGCCTTCGTGCCGGAGTTCGGGTTCTGGCGGGGGCTCTGGCACGCGCTGTTCCATGCGGTCTCGGCCTTCAACAATGCCGGCTTCTCCACCTTTCCGGCCGGGCTGGTGCCCTGGGCCGCCGACCCGCTGGTCAACATCGCCATCCCGGCGCTGATTATCGTCGGCGGCATCGGCTACGGCGTGCTGACCGAATTCGCCCGGGTGCGGCGCTGGCACCAATTCTCGCTGCACGCCAAGCTTATGCTGGTGGGCACGGCGGTGCTGCTTGGCCGGCTCGGTCCTGATCTTCGCGGCGCTGGAATGGGACAATCCCGGCACGCTGGGGCAACTCGGCTTCGGCGGCAAGCTGATGGCGAGCTGGTTCCAGGGCGTCACCACCCGCACCGCCGGCTTCAACACCATCAACATCGGCGCGATGGAGGACAGTACGACGACGCTGTTCATGGCGCTGATGATCGTCGGCGCCGGCCCGACCTCGACCGGCGGCGGCATCAAGGTGACCACGATCTTCGTGATGCTGATCGCGACGGTCGCCTTCTTCCGCCGCCAGACCGAGCTGCACGCCTTCGGCCGCTCGATCGGCCTCGACCAGGCGCTGAAGGTGATGGCGCTGACCGCGATCAGCCTGATCGTGGTGTTCACCGGCGTGTTCCTGCTGACCCTGACCCACCAGGGCGACTTCATCGACGTCGCCTTCGAGGTGGCGAGTGCCTTCGGCACCGTGGGGCTGAGCCGGGGCGAGACCGGCTCGCTCGACGCCTTCGGGCGGGCGGTGATCATGGCGATCATGTTCATCGGCCGGGTGGGGCCGCTGACGCTGGGCTTCTTCCTCGCCACCCAGGCGGTGCCGCGGGTGCGCTACCCCGCGGCACAGGTCTATCTCGGCTAGCGGCCTCAGGCCGCGCGCGCTGCAGCCGGACGGTTGAGCCGGCGCAGGCCACGGTGCGCGAAGCGTCGCAGTGCGGTGGCCATCGCCTTGCTCTCGATTGCACCGCTGTGGGGCATCACCACCTCGCCGTCGGTCCAGTCGTTCTTGTAGGTCTCGATGCCGAGCAGACAGTCGAAGACCCGTGCCCGCTGCTGGAACAGCCATTCGAACAGCTTGTAATTGTGAAGCCGGCCCGGCGAGAGGCTGTAGAACTCTTCGTCGAAGGTGCCCTGGTAGTTGTAGAAGACGTCGTTGAGGTAGAAGCTGAAGTCCCAGCTGATGACGCGGTCTCCCAGCACGAGGGTCGAGGCACGGACCAGCCCCTGGCCGACGCAGGCCTCGGCCAGCGCGCGCAGATAACCGGGGGGAAGTGCGGAGTCGGGATAGCGAACCGCGCGCGCGGCCTCGAAGGCGGGCAGCCAGGCCACAACCCCGACGGTTTCGGACGCTCCGAACGGGTGAAAGCGCAGTCCGCGCTCGGCTTCGAGCCGCTGCCATTTCTTTCTAACGTCGGCGATCGTCCGGCGCCGGCTGGCGATGTAGGCGTCAAAATCCGCGTAGGCGTCGAGACGCACCCGCGGCGCGCTGCCGGCCGGGGTAGGGAAGGCGGGGCCGCTGCCGCATTCGGGACGAATCTGCGACAGGGCGCAGACGTCGAACCAGGAGCCCTCGCGCCGGCGCAGGTCGCGCTCGAGCGCCGGCCAGAAGCCGGGGGCGAGGACCGCGCCCGCACCATGGGCCGGCGTGGCGATCGGGTCGTGATAGTCGAAGAGTTCCGCCCCGGCCGGGATCAGCCACCGCCGGAAGCCGGTGCGCCAGTCCGCCCGCGGGCGGACGAGCAACCAGAGCACCTCCTGGCCGTCCTCGTGCCGGGCGTGCAGGAAGAACGGCGCATAGGCGGCCTCTCCGCCGGTCGTCGCGACCCAGGCCCGGACCACGTCGGGGTGCATGAAGGGCGTGGCGTGGACGTCAGCGCCTGCGATGGCACCGCGCCAGAGCGAGAGGTTGGCGGGATCCCACACCTCGGTCCAGGAACGCCGCCAGGCGAATTGCCATGTCATTTGATTACCTCGTACTCACAGAACCGGCCGGACACACACGCGCCCGACGGACCGAATGCCTGGTGCCCGCTGGTACTAGATCGACAACTGGGATTGCCTGCATCGCGGCGTCGGCGGAGGATACGCAAGGCTGGGGCCTCGCGCGATCCGCGCTCAGGGCGGGACCGGACCGGTCCAGGACCGTGGGCTGCTGGTCTGCGAGCCGCGGGTCAGGGCCGCGGCTCGGGTGGGACGCATGCGCCGGTCGCCCTGCGGGGAACCGATCGACAGGCGTGCGCCGGTCCTCCGGCACACGCCCTTGAAGTTACGGGCCATCTCTCCCTCGTCGCCTCGGGGCCGCCGGATGACAAGCGACACAATCCGAGACGGCGCGAACTCTACCGCAGCGCGCCGCCCGCGTCGAGTGGACAGCAGGTCGCACACAGGGCTATCGCATTTGGCCGATGATGGTTCTCGCGAAGGCGTCGGACCATCCTGCTCGCTTGCGTTTGCGGCTGACGGACATTCTCGGCCTGGCCTTGTTGATGAGGTTGAGGGTGAGGCGGCGGAGGATGGCGAGGTTCTCGGGTCCGTTGTCGCGTCGGTTGCGGGCGCGGTCCTCGTCGAAGCTGACGTCGAGCACCCAGTGGAGGCTGTTCTCGATCGCCCAGTGGCCGCGGACGGCGCGGGCGAAGCGCTCGGGAGTGAGCGGCGCCGAGGAGAGATAGTAGCGGACCGATCGGCTGGTACGGCCGTCGAGACAGCGTTCCGCCTCGACGCAGGCGAGGGTCGCGAGGCCGGGGAGGCGTGGCTCTCCGGCATAGCGGCGGTCGGAGAAAAGCCAGTTCACGTCATGCGTTACCCGGTGGCGGCGGGTCTCGATCCGGCCGTGGTCGGCGTCGGTGGTCTCGAACGCCGCAAGCGGCGCCGGTGGATCGGCGAAGAAGGCTTCGACCTCGCGCAGCATGGCGGGGCGGTTGGCCTTCAGCGCGAAGAGATCGTCGCCGCCCTGCGCGCGCACGACCTCTGCCGTGGCGGCCTGGGCGTGGATCGCATCCCCGGTCACCAGCATGCCACCCAGGGCCAGCGTTCCGAGCAGGGCGCGGGCGGCGAGGATCTCGCTGCCGCCTTCGGCGACGGCAGCTTGCGCGATGGCGATCCGCGCGCCGGTGCCGAAGGCGGTGACCACATGCAGCGCCGAGCGGCCCGCCGCCCGGTCGAACGAGCGCCGCAGCGTCTTGCCGTCGATGGCGAGCACCCCGTCGCCGCCGGCGCCGAGGTCGTCGAGGAAGGCTTCGAAGGCCTGCCCGAAGGCTGCCGGGTCGAGCAGGCGGAAGATGCGGCTGAAGGTGTCGTGGCTCGGCAAGCCATTCTCCAGCTTGAGGAATTCCCGGAGCAGCGTCTCCCGGTCCTCGGCAAACTCGGCAAAGTCGACGCAACTCTCCGCGCCGCAGACCGACGCCACCAACGCGATCCCCAGAATGTCGAGCAACTCGTGCCGCTGCGCATTCCCACGCCGCGGATCGCGGATCTCTCCAAGCCTGTCCATCAGCGACAACGTCAGCTCCTCTCTTCGGGAGCAAACGAAAGAATCCACATCAGTCTGAAAGGAAAGCCCTATTCTTCAAGTGCGATTCCCCTAGGTCGCACAATGCGGCTCAAGACCACAATTGCGACAACGTTCGGCGCCGCTCCCCGGTCGTACGCCGCAGCGACGTTCGGGGCCGCCGCCTACGCCCCCAGCGCGGCGTTCAGCTTGGCCTCGAACTCGTCGTAGGGCATGTTCAATTCCTTCTTCCCGTTGATCAGGAAGGTCGGGGTCGCATCGATGCCGTCGGCCTTGGCGTTCTTCTGGTACTCGGCGACCAGCGCCTCGGCCATGCCGCGGTCCTGCATGCAGGCGTCCATCTGCGCGTCGGTCATCCCGGCCTGGCGGCCGATGGCGTAGAGCTTCTGCAGCAGCTCCTGCTCGTCGTTCACCTCCCAGGTCGCCTGGGTGGAGAACAGCACGTCGGCGATGCCGAAGTAGCGGTCGGCCGGGGCGCAGCGTGCGATCATCGCCGCCCAGAGGCTGGGCTTGTTGAAATAGACCTCGCGGAAGATCAGCTTCACCTTGCCGGTGTCGATGTAGTTCGCCTTGATCTTGGGAAAGACGTCCTTGTTGAAGGCGGCGCAGTGCGGGCAGGTGAACATGGCGTATTCGACCAGCGTCACCGGAGCGTTGGGGTCGCCCATGGTCATCTCGGGCACGGCGGGGGTCTGCTGCGCCAGCGCGAGGCGGGGCAGGGTGGCCGCGGCGAGCGCGACGGCGAGGGTCTGGCGGCGGGTCAGGGTCGGGGCCATGGCTCAAGGTTCCGATCGTTTCGATTTGAGGTTCCGGGATAGCACGTTCCGCGCCAATGTCTCCAATGCCGCGCGCAGCTCGCCATCACCAATGCTTGAAAGCTCGCCCTCGAGCGGGCCGAGCTCGGGCGGCGGCGGTGTTTCGGGCTCGAAGCCGACCGCCGGCTCGGCGAAGCCGTGCCCGGCCTGGGTGAGCTGGATCCGCCCGACCGTGCCTGGCCCGAGCGCCGCGTTCACCCGCTCGCGCAAGAGCGGCAGGAGCATCTGCAGCTGCGGCGCGTGGGCGCCGGCGACGGCGACGGTCAGCAGCCCCCCCGCCGGCCCGCGCGCCCGCGCCAGCCGCAGCGGCGCGCAGACGGCGGCGAACTCCGGCCCGGCGATCTCGGGCCAGAGCGCGCGCAGCCGGGCCTGGGCGAAGCCGCGCTTGGCCGCGGCGGTGCGCATCTGCGGCTCGATCAGCCCGCCCGCCCGCACGAAGCCGCGGGCGGTCCGCGGGGCCTTGCCTTTCGGCGGCCGCGTGTCAGTGTCCTCGGCCATGGGAATGCGCTCCGGGTTGCCCCGTCAAGGTTAACGGCTCCCGGCCGGCTTGTCAGGGAGAACGGATGCAGGCCGGGGACGCGGAGCGGATGGCGCAGGCGCTGATCGCCTGGTACGACCGATGCGGCGCGGGTGCTGCCCTGGCGCAGCCGGCCGGGCGGGCCGCGCGCCCGATCCCTACGCGGTCTGGCTCTCCGAGGTGATGCTGCAGCAGACCACGGTTGCGGCGGTCGCGCGGCTATTTCGCCCGCTTCGTGGCGCGCTGGCCGACGGTGGCCGATCTCGCGGCGGCGCCCGAGGCCGAGGTGATGGCCGCCTGGGCGGGGCTCGGCTACTACGCCCGGGCGCGAAACCTGCTCGCCTGCGCCCGGGTGGTGGCGCGCGACCTCGGCGGCCGCTTCCCCGATACCGAGGCCGGGCTGCGGGCGCTGCCCGGCGTCGGGCCCTACACCGCCGCGGCGATCGCGGCGATCGCCTTCGACCGTCCCGCCGTGGTGGTCGACGGCAACGTCGAGCGGGTCATGGCCCGGCTGCACGCGGTCCAGGAGCCGCTGCCGGCGGCCAAGCCGGTGCTGCGCGCGCTGGCCGCCGACCTCACGCCCGCCGGCCGCGCCGGCGACTATGCCCAGGCGGTGATGGACCTTGGCGCGACCGTCTGCACGCCGCGGGCGCCGGCCTGCGGGCGCTGCCCCTGGGCCGCGCCCTGCGCCGGCCGGCGGGAGGGGATCGCCGCGGCGCTGCCGCGGCGGACGGCGAAGCCCGTAAAGCCGGTCCGGCAGGGCATCGCCTATCTGGCGCTGCGGGACGACGGCGCGGTGCTGGTCGAGACGCGCCCGGCGCGCGGGCTGCTGGGCGGCATGCTGGGGCTGCCCTGCAGCGCCTGGACCGCGACGCCGCCGGCCGGCCGCACGCCCTTCGCCGCCGACTGGCGCGATCTCGGGGTCGAGGTGCGCCACACCTTCACCCATTTCCACCTGCTGCTGCGGCTCCGCGCCGCCCGGATGCCGGCGGCGTTCGAACCGCCCGCCGGCGCCTTCCGCGCCGTGGCCGAGATCGACCCGGCGCTTCCGAGCGTCATGCGCAAGGCGCTCCGGCTCGGCCTCTCCGCGCTGGCTGCAGGCCCGGCTTTGCCCCGCAAGTTGAAGGCTTTGCCGGTGCGGGGCGACCATTAAGCATTTTCACAAATTCTTCCGAAGCGGCTTGAGCTATCGCGCGCAAGGGCTACGGTAACGTGGTCGCTTCCGCGTAACGTCGCGGGCGGGCGGCACCAGGGAGGAGCAAAAATGTCGAAAATCATCATCACCCGTCGGGGGCTGATCAAGGCCGGCACGGCGTCGGGCCTGGCGCTGGCCGCGCCGATGTTCTTCGTTCGCGGCGCCTTTGCCGACGACATGTCCTGCAACATGCCGACCGGCGACACCGTCACCCTCGGCTTCAACGTCCCGCAGACCGGCCCCTATGCCGACGAGGGCGCGGACGAGCTGCGCGCCTTCCAGCTCGCCGTCAAGCACCTGAACGGCGAGGGCGACGGCGGCATGATCGCGACCATGAAGCCGACCGCGCTCAAGGGCAACGGCGTCCTCGGCAAGAAGGTCGCCTTCGTCACCGGCGACACCCAGACCAAGTCCGACGCCGCCCGCGACTCCGCCAAGCGGATGATCGAGAAGGACGGCGCGATCATGATCTCCGGCGGCTCGTCGTCCGGCGTCGCCGTCGCCGTCCAGAGCCTCTGCCAGGATATGGGCGTCATCTTCATGGCCGGCCTGACCCACTCCAACGACACCACCGGCAAGGACAAGAAGCGCTACGGCTTCCGCCACTTCTTCAACGCCTACATGTCCGGCCTGGCGCTCGGTCCGGTCCTGGCGGAGGCGTATGGCAAGGATCGCATCGCCTACCACCTGACCGCCGACTACACCTGGGGCTGGACGCAGGAAGAGTCGATGAAGAACGCGACCGAGGCCCTGGGCTGGAAGACGGTCGCCGCGGTGCGCACGCCGCTCGGCGCCGCCGACTTCTCGCAGTACATCACGCCGGTGCTCAATTCCGGCGCCGACGTGCTGATCCTGAACCACTACGGCAAGGACATGATCAACTCGCTGACCCAGGCCGTGCAGTTCGGCATGCGCGACAAGCAGGTCAACGGCAAGCAGTTCGAGATCGTCGTGCCGCTGTTCTCCGAGCTGATGGCGCAGGGCGCCGGCGACGGCGATCAAGGGCATCTATCGGCACCGCCAACTGGGACTGGAAGCTCGACAACGACGGCACCAAGGCCTTCACCCAGTCGTTCGGCAAGGAATACGGCTAGCCGCCGTCGCAGGCGGCGCAGACCTGCTATGTCCAGACCCTGCTCTATGCCGATGCCTGCGAACGCGCCGGCACCTTCTTCGCCCCGGCGGTGATCAAGGCGCTCGAGGGCTTCGAGTTCGACGGCCTCGGCAACGGCAAGACCCTCTACCGCGCCGCCGACCACCAGTGCTTCAAGGACGTGCTGGTCGTGCAGGGCAAGGAGAACCCGAAGGACAAGTACGACCTGCTGGAGGTCAAGAAGATCGTCCCCGCCAAGGACGTGACCTACGACGCGTCGATCTTCGGCGGCGATCTCGGTCCGGACGACCCCAAGCAGTGCTGACAGGCTGACCGCGCCGTCGCCGCCGCCCCGGCCGGGGCGGCGGTCGGGCCGGAAACGTTTCATCGGGCGGCATCGGCTATGGACGCAATCCTCCTGCAGATCCTGAACGGCCTGGACAAGGGCGGCGCCTACGCGCTGATCGCGCTCGGCCTGACCCTGGTCTTCGGCACGCTCGGCGTGGTCAATTTCGCCCATGGCGCGCTGTTCATGCTCGGCGCCTTCTGCGCGGTGACCTTCAGCACGCTGCTCAGGCTCGAGAGCGTCACCATCGACCCGACCCAGACGACGGCCTGGGGCACCCCGCTGGAGATCCGGACGCCCTATGTCGAGGCCTGGCTCGGCGACTTCGGCGCCTTCCTGCACGACTATTCGGTGCCGGCCTCGATCGTGCTCGCGGTCCCGGTGATGCTGGTCTTCGGCATCGCCATCGAGCGCGGGCTGATCCGCCATTTCTACAAGCGCCCGCATGCCGACCAGATCCTGGTCACCTTCGGGCTCGCCATCGTCCTCCAGGAAGTCATCAAGCACTTCTTCGGCGCCAACCCGATCCCGCAGCCGGCGCCGGATGCCTTCGCCGGCACCGCCTATGTCGGCCGGCTGTTCGGCATGGGCGACGCCCTGCCCTATCCCTGGTGGCGGCTGATCTATCTTGCTCTTCTCGCTGGCGGTGATCGCCGGCGTCTTCGCCTTCCTGCAGTTCACCACCTACGGCATGGTGGTGCGCGCGGGCATGCGCGACCGCGAGACCGTCGGCCTGCTCGGCATCGACATCGAGCGGCGCTTCACCGTGGTGTTCGGGCTGGCGGCGGTGGTGGCCGGCGCGGCCGGCGTCATGTACACGCCGATCGTCCCGCCCGACTACCACATGGGCATGGAGTTCCTGGTGCTCTCCTTCGTCGTCGTGGTGGTCGGCGGCATGGGCTCGCTCGCCGGCGCGGTGCTGGCCGGCTTCCTGCTCGGCATCCTGCAGTCCTTCGCCTCGATGAACGAGGTCAAGCAGATCATTCCGGCCATCGACCAGATCATCATCTATCTCGTTGCCGTCGTGGTGCTGCTGGTCCGGCCGCGCGGCCTGCTCGGCCGCATCGGCGTGATGGAGGATTGAACGCCATGTTCCGCGGCCTTTCCCGCAACGACTGGCTGCTGCTCATAGGCTTCGCGGTCGTGGTGCTGGTCAGCCCGGTCACGCTCAGGCCGCTCGGCGCCGCCTATCCGGCCCTGCTGCAGAAGTTCTGCATCTTCGGGATCTTCGCGCTCGGCTTCAACATCCTGTTCGGCCTGACCGGCTATCTCTCCTTCGGCCACGCCGCCTTCCTCGGCGTCGGCTCCTATGCGGCGATGTGGTCGTTCAAGCTGCTGACGATGAACGTGATCCCGGCGATGCTGTTCGCGCTGGTCTTCGCCGGCCTGGCCTCCGTCGTCATCGGCTACATCAGCCTGCGCCGCTCCGGCATCTACTTCTCGATCCTGACGCTGGCCTTCGCCCAGATGAGCTACAACCTCGCCTATTCGGTGCTGACCCCGCTGACCAACGGCGAGACCGGCCTGCAGCTGTCGCGGGCGACCCGCGGGTGATCGACCGGATGTTCGCCACCCCCGGCGCCGGGCTGCCGCGGGCCAGCCTCTTCGGCATCGACATCAGCGGCGGCGGCTATGCCGGCTTCTATCTCTGCGCGGTGGTGCTGATCGTCTGCTTCTTCATCGCCATGCGGATCTCGCGCTCGCCGTTCGGCATGATGCTGCGCGCGATCAAGTCGAACCAGAACCGGCTGCGCTACACCGGCTTCAACACCCGGCCCTATCTGATGTCGGCCTTCGTGATCTCGGGCCTCTATGCCGGCCTCGCCGGCGCGCTGATGACGGCGACCGATCCGCTGGTCGGCGCCGAGCGCATGCAGTGGACGGCCTCGGGCGAGGTGGTGCTGATGACCATCCTCGGCGGCGCCGGAACGCTGATCGGACCGGTGCTCGGCGCCGGCCTGATCAAGTATTTCGAGAACATCTTCTCGTCCTTCAACGAGCATTCGCTGCACGCCTTCTTCGGCTTCCTGCCCCCGGCGATCGCCGAGCCGGTGGTGTCCTTCGTCGGGCTTTTCGTCGGCGACGGCTGGAACCTGACGCTCGGCGTCGTCTTCATGCTGATCGTGATCTTCCTGCCCGGCGGGATCATGGAGGGGCTGCGGCGGATCTGGAACCTGACCACCCGGGGCGGCGGCGGCAGCGCGGCGCGCCGTCGGCCAGCCGGCGGAGTAGGGCCCGGTGCACGGAAACATCGTCCTGCATGTCGCCGACGTCGACAAGAGCTTCGGCGGGCTGCGCGCGCTCTCCGACGTCGACCTCCAGGTCGAGGAGGGCACGGTCCACGCCATCATCGGGCCGAACGGCGCCGGCAAGTCGACGCTGCTCAATGTCTGCGTCGGCCGCATCAGGCCCGACCGCGGCCACGTGATCTTCGACGGCGAGGTGCTGGACGGCCAGCAGCCGCACGAGATCAACCAGCTCGGCGTCAGCCGGGTCTTCCAGACCCCGGAGATCTTCGCCGACCTGTCGCTGATCGACAACGTCATGATCCCGGCCTTCGCCAAGCGCGATGGCGCTTTCCGCTTCAGCGCCCTGGCCGCGGTCTCGGAGCAGCGCGACATCCGCGAGGAGGCCGAACACGTCCTGGAGGATGTCGGCCTCCACGGGCGCCGGCACGAGGAGGCGGGAAGCCTGTCGCGCGGCGACAAGCGCCGGCTGGAGATGGCCATGTGCCTGATCCAGCGCCCGCGGCTGCTGCTCCTGGACGAGCCGACCGCCGGAATGTCGCGGCACGACACCAACAGCACGATCGAGCTGCTGCAGCGCATGAAGAGCCGGGGCATGACCAAGGTGATCATCGAGCACGACATGCACGTGGTGTTCTCGCTCGCCGACAAGATCAGCGTGCTGGCGCAGGGCCGGATCATCGCCGAGGGCTCTCCCGCGGAGGTCCGCGCCGATCCCAGGGTGAAGGAAGCCTATCTCGGCGAGGTCCAGGAATGAGTCGTTTTGCTCAATTTGACGCCTTGGCCGAGGCCAACGCGCCGGCCGCGGAGCCCTTCTTCAGCGTCCGGGACATTCACGCCTATTACGGCGAGTCCTACATCGTCCAGGGCGTCTCCTTCGATGTTGCCAGGGGCGAGGTGCTGTCGCTGCTCGGGCGCAACGGCGCCGGCAAGACCTCGACGCTGCGCACGCTGGCGCGGGCCGACAACCCGGCGCTGAAGAAAGGCGAGATCTGGCTCGACGGCCTGCCGCTGCACCGGATGAAGGCGTATCAGGCGGCACGGGCCGGGATCCAGCTCGTTCCCGAGGACCGCCGCATCATCGGCGGCCTGACCGTGGAGGAGAACCTGATCCTCGCCCAGGTCGCCGAGCCCAGAGGCTGGCCGATCGAGAAGATCTACCAGCACTTCCCGCGCCTGGCCGAGCGGCGGACACAGGATGCGGTCACCATGTCCGGAGGCGAGCAGCAGATGCTCGCGGTGGCGCGGGCGCTGGCCCGCGAGATCAAGGTGCTGTTTCTCGACGAGCCCTACGAGGGCCTGGCACCGGTCATCGTCCAGGAGATCGAGAAGATCGTGCAGCAGATCCGCGATCTCGGCATCACCACGATCATCGTCGAGCAGAACGCCGTCGCGGCGCTGCGCCTGTCGGACCGGGCCGTCATCATGGACACCGGCACCGTGGTCTTCAGCGGAACCGCGCGCGAGGTCCTCGACAACACCGAGCTCCGCCACGAATACCTGGCGATATAGCCCCTCGAGCGCGCCGAAGTTTGGCGCCCTGGGCGACGGTCACCGGGCTCGCCGTCAGTCGTTGCGGAACTCGAGCCGGTGGCTGAGCAGCAGCGCGACGACGGTGCAGACCGCTCCGGACAGCAGGTAGGCGCCGGACGAGGCGAGGCCGAAATGCGTGGCCAGGAAGATGGCCACCAGGGGAGCGAAACCCGCGCCGAAGAGCCAGGCCAGGTCCGAGGTCAGCGCCGAGCCGGTGTAGCGGTGGCGGCTGGCGAACCGGGAGGCGACGGCGCCGGAGGACTGGCCGAAGGAGAAGCCGAGCAGGGCGAAGCCGATCACCATGTAGACGAACTCGCCCACCTGCCCGCCATTCAGCAGCACCGGCGCCACCAGCGCGAACACCCCGATCGCCACCGCGCAGATGAGCAGCAGGCGTCGCCGGCCGATCCGGTCGGCGAGAGGACCGGATCCGACGATCGCGGCGAGGCAGATCAGGCTGGTCCCGATCTCGATGGCGAGGAACGCCGGCATCGACTCCCGGGTCGCGAGATAGACCCAGGACAGCGGGAACACCGTCACCATGTGGAAGAGCGCGAAGGTCGCGAGCGGGGTGAAGGCGCCGATCAGCACGTTCCCGCCCTCGGCCGCCAGGGTCTCGCGCACGGGTGCGGGCTGCAGCTCCAGGCTCTCGAACTGGCGCTCGTATTCCGGCGTCACGACGATGCGCAGCCGCGCGAACAGCGCCACCACGTTGATCGCGAAGGCGACGAAGAACGGGTAGCGCCACCCCCATTCCAGGAAGTCCGATTCGCTCAAGCCGGTAATCAGGTAGACGAAGAGCGCGCTTGCGACGAAAAGCCCCACCGGCGCCCCGAGCTGCGGGATCATCGCGTACCAGCCGCGTTCGTTCTCCGGCGCGTTCATGGCGAGCAGCGAAGCCAGCCCGTCCCAGGTGCCGCCCAGCGCCAGGCCCTGGCAGATGCGCATGACCGCAAGGATCAGGATGGCATAGCCGCCCGCCACGGAATAGTCGGGCATGAAGGCGATGCCGGCGGTGGCGCAGCCGAGCAGGAACAGCGCCCCGGTCAGCTTCACGCCGCGGCCGTAGCGCCGGTCGATCTGCATGAACAGGAGCGTTCCGAACGGCCGGGCGATAAAGGCGAGCGCGAAGATCGCGAAGGACCAGAGCACCGCCTCGAGCGACGGCAGGAAGGGGAACATCACCCGCGGGAACACCAGCACCGAGGCGATGGCGAAGACGAAGAAGTCGAAGAACTCCGAGCTGCGCCCGATGATGACGCCGACCGCGATCTCGGCAAGGCTGGCGTGGGGATCGGCGCCTTCGACGCCATGGGCTCTGCCGGTCTCGTAGGTCATCGGATGCGCCTCCCCACGGCGATCGGGCCGCGGCCACCGGAGGCCCTGCACCCGAATCTCCTTATACCCTCGGCTCCCGATTATGCTAACGGGGAATCAGGCTCGGAGATTCAGCCGGGTCCGGCGCGGCTCCGCGCGGGGCACGGGGACGGGGGGATGAACATGAAACGACCGCTGTTTTTGGCGTTGCCGATCCTGCTCCTCCTCGGGGGCTGCGACATGGTGGTGCTCAATCCGTCGGGCTACATCGCCGCCCAGCAGCGCGATCTCCTGGTCAGTTCCACGCTGCTGATGCTCGTCATCATCATCCCCGTGATGGGCCTGACCGCCTTCTTCGCCTGGCGCTACAACGCGGCGCGACAGTCGCGCTACGATCCCGAGTGGCACCATTCGACCAGCCTGGAGCTGCTGATCTGGGCGGCGCCGCTGATGATCGTGATCTGCCTCGGGGCCATCACCTGGGTCGGCACCCACCTGCTCGATCCGTACCGGCCGATCGAGCGGATCGGCGAGCGACGGCCGGTGTCTCCCGGCACCGAGCCGCTCGACGTGCAGGTGGTGGCGCTCGACTGGAAGTGGCTCTTCATCTACCCGCAATACGGCATCGCGGCGGTGAACGACGCCGCGGCGCCGGTCGACCGGCCGATCCACTTCCACCTGACCTCGTCGGAGGTGATGAACGCCTTCTACGTGCCGGCGCTCGCGGGGATGGTCTACACCATGCCCGGCATGGAATTGCAGCTGCACGCGGTGATGAATTTCCCCGGCGACTACAAGGGTTTCTCGTCGAACTACAGCGGGGCGGGCTTCTCCGGGATGCGCTTCCGTTTCCACGGCCTGGACGGGCCGGGCTTCGACAAGTGGGTGGCCGAGGCCCGTGCCAGCAGCGCGCATCTCGGCCGGGCCGACTATCTCGACCTCGCCAAACCCAGCGAGAACGTCGCGCCGATGCAGTTCGGCACGGTCGATCCGGACCTCTTCCACCGCATCGTGAACCGCTGCGTCGTGGAGGGGCGCCTCTGTGTCGACCAGATGATGGCGCTCGACGCCAGGGGCGGCACCGGGCCTGCCGGCGCGCTCAACACGGTTCCCGCCCCGGGCCGGCAGGCGAGCGCGTTCGGCGCCGTGCCGTTCTACGTGGCCGAGTTCTGCACCCCCGCCGAATCGATCGCCCAGTACGGGCCGGATACCGTCGTCCTGCTCGCCCCGCCTCCCGCCCGGCCCGCGGCCGGCAAGACCCTCTGAACCGGAGCAGGACGCAAGATGGCCACAGAACCGATCATCCAGACCAGCTTTCTTCTCGGCCGCCTGACCTGGGCGGCGCTGCCGCTCCAGGAGCCGATCGTCGTCGGGACCTTCGTGGTGGTCGCGCTCGGCGGCATTGCCGTGGTCGCCGCGATCACCTGGTTCCGGCTCTGGGGTTATCTCTGGAACGAGTGGTTCACCAGCGTCGACCACAAGCGGATCGGGATCATGTACATGGTCCTCGGCGTGATCATGCTGCTGCGCGGCTTCGCCGATGCGGTGATGATGCGGCTGCAGCAGGCGATCGCCTTCAACGGCTCCGAGGGTTACCTCAACCCGCATCACTACGACCAGATCTTCACTGCCCACGGCGCGATCATGATCTTCTTCGTGGCCATGCCGATGGTCACCGGGATGATGAACTTCGTGATGCCGCTGCAGATCGGCGCCCGCGACGTGGCGTTCCCCTTCCTCAACAACTTCAGCTTCTGGATGACGGTCGGCGGCGCGGTCGTGACCATGGCCTCGCTCTTCGTCGGCGAGTACGCCCAGACCGGCTGGCTCGCCTACCCGCCGCTCTCCGATATCAACGCCAGCCCTTACGTCGGGGTCGACTACTACATCTGGGGCCTGCAGGTGGCGGGTATCGGCACCACGCTCTCGGGCATCAACCTGATCGTCACCATCATCAAGCTGCGCTGCCCCGGCATGACCATGATGCGGATGCCGATCTTCACCTGGACCTCGCTCTGCGCCAACATCCTGATCGTCGCCGCCTTCCCGGTGCTGACCGCGGCACTGGTGCTGCTGGCGCTCGACCGCTACGTCGGCACCAACTTCTTCACCGCCGACAACGGCGGCAACGCGATGATGTACGTCAACCTGATCTGGATCTGGGGCCACCCGGAGGTCTACATCCTGGTGCTGCCCGCCTTCGGGATCTACTCCGAGGTCACCGCGACCTTCTCGGGCAAGCCGCTCTTCGGCTACTCGTCGATGGTCTACGCGACCGTCTGCATCACCATCCTCGCCTACATCGTCTGGCTGCACCACTTCTTCACCATGGGCTCCGGCGCATCGGTCAATTCCTTCTTCGGCATCGCCACGATGATCATCTCGATCCCGACCGGGGCGAAGCTGTTCAACTGGCTGTTCACCATCTACCACGGCCGCATCCGCTACGAGGCGCCGATGATGTGGACGGTGGCCTTCATGCTGACCTTCGTGATCGGCGGCATGACCGGCGTCCTCCTGGCGGTGCCGCCGGCGGACTTCGTGCTGCACAACTCGCTCTTCCTGGTCGCCCACTTCCACAACGTGATCATCGGCGGCGTGCTCTACGGGCTGTTCGCCGGGATGAACTACTGGTGGCCGAAGGCCTTCGGCTTCCGGCTCGATCCGTTCTGGGGCAAGGTCTCGTTCTGGTGCTGGATCCCGGGCTTCTGGGTCGCCTTCCTGCCGCTCTACGTGCTGGGGCTGATGGGCGTCACCCGGCGGATGCGGGTGTTCGACGATCCGAGCCTGCAGATCTGGTTCCTGATTGCCGCGCTGGGTGCGCTGCTGATCGCCTGCGGCATCGGCGCCTTCCTGGTGCAGATCGGCGTCTCGATCTGGAAGCGCGACCAGCTGCGCGACACCACCGGCGACCCCTGGAACGGGCGCACCCTGGAATGGGCGACATCCTCGCCGCCGCCGCCCTACAACTTCGCCTTCACACCGATCGTCCACGGCGTGGATGCCTGGTGGGACATGAAGAAGAACGGCTACGTGCGGCCGGTCGAGGGCTTCCGCCAGATCCACATGCCGAAGAACACCGGCGCGGGCGTGATCATCGCCGGCTTCAGCACGGTCCTGGCCCTGGCGCTGATCTGGTGGATCTGGTGGCTGGCCGCGCTCTGCTTCGTCGGGGCCATCGGCAGCGCCATCGCCCATACCTTCAACTACAGCCGCGACTTCGACGTCCCGGCCGCCGACGTCGCGGCGATCGAAGGCAGCCGCACCCGGCTGCTGGCAGGGAGGGGCTGAGTCCATGACCGTATCGGCCCCCATTGCCGCGGACTACTACGTCCGCGAGGAGGAGCACCACGCCGAGGGAGGCTCGACCAACCTCGGCTTCTGGATCTACCTGATGAGCGACTGCCTGATCTTCGCGGTCCTCTTTGCCACCTACGGCGTCCTCGGCGCCAGCCTCGCCGGCGGCCCCGGCCCGCGCGACCTGTTCGATCTGGGGATCGTGGCGCTGAACACCACGATCCTGCTGCTCTCCTCGATCACCTACGGCTTCGCGATGCTGGCGATGCTGCGCTCGGACCAGAGCCTGACCCTGAAATGGCTCGCCGTCACCGGGGCGCTGGGCGCCGCCTTCATCGCGGTCGAGCTCTACGAGTTCCACCACATGATCGGCGAAGGGGCCGGGCCGCAGCGCTCCGGCTTCCTGTCGGCCTTCTTCGCGCTGGTCGGCACCCACGGGCTGCATGTCACCTTCGGCATCGTCTGGCTGATCACGCTGATGGTCCAGGTCACCCGCCGCGGGCTGATCCCCGCCAATACCCGGCGGCTGACCTGCCTGTCGCTGTTCTGGCACTTCCTCGATCTCGTCTGGATCGGGGTCTTCACCTTCGTCTATCTGCTGGGAGTGCTGCGATGAGCGCCAGTGAGACCCACCTCCCCGACGTCCACCACCTCGGCGACACCGCCCCGCACGGCACGTTTCGCTCGTACACGACCGGGTTCGTGCTGTCGGTGATCCTGACCGCGATCCCCTTCTTCCTGGTGATGGCGCGGCCGATCGGCAGCCCGGGCTACACCGCCGCCATCGTGCTGGCCTGCGCCTTCGTGCAGATCCTGGTGCATATGGTGTTCTTCCTGCACATGACCCCGAAGGCCGAGGGCGGCTGGCTGCTGCTCTCCACCGTCTTCACCGTCGTTCTCGTCGTCATCACCCTCGCCGGATCGCTCTGGATCGTCTTCCACCTCAACAACAACATGATGCCGGTCCCGCAGGAGATGTCCGACATGGAGGCGCCGGCGTCTCGGTGAGCCGCCGCCGGTGCGGCGGCGCCCGCGCCTTCCTGCTTGGGCTCGCGGCCCTCACCGCGATCGCCGGCTTCGTCGCCCTCGGGGTCTGGCAGCTCGAGCGCCGGGCCTGGAAGCTCGACCTGATCGCCCGGGTCGATGCCCGGGTCGCCGCCGCGCCGGTCCCGGCGCCGGGCGTCGCCGACTGGCCGCAGATCTCGGCCGACCGCGACGCCTATACCCGGATCCGGGTCGCCGGCCGCTACCTCCACGACCGCGAGGTCGCGGTCCAGGCGGTGACCGAGCTCGGCGCCGGCTACTGGATTCTGACCCCGCTGGAGACCCCCGGCTTCACCGTCCTGGTCAACCGCGGCTTCGTGCCGCCCGACCGCCGCGACCCGGCGACCCGGCCCGCGGGCCAGGTTCCGGGCGAGGTCGCCGTGACCGGCCTCCTCCGCCCCAGCGAGCCCGGCGGCGGCTTCCTGCGCCGCAACGACCCCGCCGCCGGCCGCTGGTACTCGCGCGACGTCGCCGCCATCGCGGCTGCCCGGCACCTCGGGCGGGTGGCGCCCTACTTCATCGACGCCGACGCCGCGCCGAACCCCGGTGGGCTGCCGGTCGGCGGGCTGACGGTGATCCGCTTTCGCAACAGCCACCTCGCTTATGCGCTCACCTGGTTCGCCCTGGCCGGCGGCCTCGCGGCCGCAACGGTCATCGCCCTGCGGCGGTTTAGCCCGTTCGAGTGAGGAGCTCGCAAGGCACTGAGATGGCGGGATTTTCTGGGTATGGACTCCGTATGGAACTCATATGGAATGCGTATGGGCTTTTTCCCCAGCGCGATGCCGTTGCGGAGTTGGCTTCCGGAGATGCTACAATGCCATGCTCGAAAAGCGCGCGTCGGGCAGGGTAGGGAGGGCGGATGTGTCCACGGACATCGGTTCACGGTTCCTGATCGATTTGCCGGCTCTCCTCGTCGAGGAGCTGCTGCGACAAGGGTGGCGGGTTGTCGGCCCTCGCGCGCGCGACGGGGCCATCGTGTACGACGAGATTTCCGGGCCCGGCGACCTGCCGAGGGGTCTGGTCGACGAGCAGGAGGCGGGTCACTACCGCCTGCGTCAGGGACGCGCGGGATCCTGGTTCGACTATGTGGTCGGACCGCAAAGCTGGAAGAAGTGGCTCTTTCCCGCGAGGCGGAAACTGTGGTCCGCGGACAGGAACGCCGACGGCTTCGAGGTCAGACCGCATTCCGAGCCTTGGCCGAAGACCGCATTCTTCGGCGTCAGGCCCTGTGAAATCGCGGCGATCGAGGTGCAGGACCGGGTCTTCGACAACGGCGACTTTGCCGACCCGGGCTATCGCAGCCGACGCGCTCACACGCTGATCGTCGCCGTGCAGTGCGCCCGCTCGGCGGCGACCTGCTTCTGCGTCTCGATGAACACCGGCCCGCGGGCGGAGGCCGGTTTCGATCTCGCCCTGACCGAGCTGGGCGAGGCGGGTGACGATGCGTTCCTGGTCGAATGCGGCAGTGCGCGTGGTGCGGCGATTCTCGACACGCTGAAGATGGCTTCGCCCGATCAGCGCCACCTGGACGCGGCCGAAGCCGCGACCCGCACTGCGGCGGAGGGTCAGACGCGGAAGATGCCCCAGGGCATCCCCGAGCTGCTGCGCGAGAACCTGGATCACCCACGATGGGATGTCGTTGCCGATGCTTGCCTGAGCTGCGCCAACTGCACGCTGGCCTGTCCGACCTGCTTCTGCTCCGACGTCGAGGATGTAAGTGACCTCAGCGGCGAGCACGCCGAGCGCTGGCAGAGCTGGGACAGCTGTTTCACGGCCGAGTTTTCCTATGTCCACGGCGGCTCCGTCCGGCGCTCCACGAAATCGCGGTACCGGCAGTGGATGACCCACAAGCTTTCGACCTGGCACGACCAGTTCGGGTCGTCGGGATGCACCGGCTGCGGGCGCTGCATCACATGGTGTCCGGTCGGCATCGACATTACCGAAGAAGCGGCGGCCTTCGCCGCGTCCCCCGGGGCAGAGAAGGCAGAGAAGGACTAGGTCCGTGCAAACACATGGTTTCGAGGAAATTCTTGCGCAACACCCGGTCTTCCGGGAGTTCGACAAGGAGACGCTGGCCCTGCTGGCCGGATGCGCTCGCAACGAGCACTTTCCGCCCGGATCGCTGATCTATTCCGAAGGCGATCCGGCCGACAGGCTCTACATCCTGCGCTACGGCGACGTCGCCGTCGAGATCTCGAGCCCGGAACGCGCGCCGATCATCGCCGAGACGCTGCGTGCGGGCGAGGTTCTTGGCTGGTCCTGGATGGTGCCGCCGTACCAGCACAGGTCAAATGCCCGCGCGCAGTCGGACGTTCGGGCGATCAGCCTCGACGCGGCTTGCATGCGCGGGAAGTGCGACGAGAATCCGCTCCTCGGCTACCACCTTTTCAAGCACCTGCTGCCGCACATGGCGGAACGGGTGCGCGCGCTGAGGATGCAACTGCTGGACCTCTATGGAACCAGGAAGGGCTGACGCTGATGCCCGACGACCCGATGCTGCCGCGGCGCTACCGCGTTACGCGGGCATGGCCCGAACTGGCTGGCGTCACCTCGATGGAACTGGTGCCGATCGATGGGAGGGCGGTCGCCTTTCGACCCGGCCAGTTCAACATGCTCTACGCCTTCGGCGTCGGAGAGGTGGCGATCTCGATCTCGGGCGACGCGGCGGATCCGGGGAAGCTGGTGCATACGACGCGCGCGGTCGGGGCGGTGTCGGCCGCCTTGACCGGATTGCTCGCCGGCGACATGCTGGGCGTGCGTGGTCCGTTCGGGTCGCCCTGGCCGGTGGCCACGGAGACCGGGCGGAGCATCGTGTTCGTCGCGGGCGGCCTCGGCCTCGCCCCGCTGCGCCCCGCCATCTACCATGTGTTGGCGAACCGGCAGGACTACGCCGGGCTGACGCTGGTCTATGGCGCGCGGTCGCCGGACGATCTGGTCTTTGCGGAGGAGATCAAGCTCTGGAAATCCCGGTTCGATACCGAGGTCGAGGTGACGGTGGATCATGCGCAGCCGGGATGGAACGGCCGGGTCGGCGTCGTCACCACCGTCCTCGACCGCGCGCTGGCTGGCGTCGAACCCACGACAGTTTCGGCTTTTGTCTGCGGCCCCGAGATCATGATGCGCTTTGCGGTGATGAGCCTCCGCGATGCCGGCGTGTCGCAGGACCGGATCTGGATCTCGATGGAGCGTAATATGAAATGCGCCGTCGGGTTCTGCGGGCACTGCCAGTTCGGTCCGGATTTTGTTTGCCGCGGCGGCCCGGTGTTCCGGCACGATCACGTGGCGCGGCTGATTGCCAGGACAGAGATCTGACTATGGGAAATCCGAAGCTCGCGGTCTGGAAGTTCGCCTCGTGCGATGGCTGCCAGCTGACACTGCTGGATTGCGAGGACGAACTGCTCGAGATCGCCGGTGCGCTGGACATCGCGCAGTTCCTCGAAGCCAGCAGCGCGGTGGTGGACGGACCCTACGACATCTCCCTTGTCGAGGGGTCGATCACCACGGCGCACGACGCCGAGCGCATCCGCGAGGTCCGCGCGCAGTCGAAGACGCTGATCGCCATCGGCGCCTGCGCCACGGCGGGCGGCATCCAGGCGCTGCGCAACTTCGCGAAGGTCGAGGCGTTCGTCGCCGCGGTCTATGCCCATCCCGAATACATCGAGACGCTGGCGACCTCGACCGCCATCGCCGATCATGTGATGGTGGATTTCGAGCTGCGCGGCTGCCCGGTCTCCAAGCACCAGTTGCTGGAACTGATCACGGCAACGCTGTCGGGGCGCAAGCCACGCGTTCCCCGCGCCTCGCAATGCATGGAATGCAAGCGGAACGGCACCGTTTGCGTCACGGTCGCCCACGGCGTCCCTTGCCTCGGGCCGGTGACGCAGGCGGGGTGCGGCAACCTGTGTCCGTCGCGCGGGCGCGGCTGCTATGGCTGTTTCGGCCCGAAGGAGAATGCCAATGCCCGCGCCCTGTCCGCCAGGATGGCTGCGCTCGGGATGACGCCACTGCAGCTGCGCGACGTCTACCGCAGCTTCAACGCCGATGCGCCGGAGTTCCGCGAGGAGAGCCGACGCCATGGCTGACCGCGTGATCAAGGTCGACGCTCTTGCTCGGGTAGAGGGCGAAGGCGCGCTTTACGTCCGGCTGAAGGGACGCGAGATCGAGAGTCTCGAGTTCCGCATCTTCGAGCCGCCCCGATTCTTCGAGGCACTCCTGCAGGGGCGTGATGCGCACGAGGTGCCTGACATCACCTCGCGCATCTGCGGCATCTGCCCGATCGCCTACATCATGAGCTCCTGCCAGAGCATCGAAGGCGCAGCCGGCGTCGAGGTGTCGCAGGAGATTCACGATCTGCGGCGACTGGTCTATTGCGGCGAATGGATCCAGAGCCACGTGCTGCATGCGGTCATGCTGCACGCGCCGGATTTTCTTGATCTGCACGATGCCATTCAGATCGCCGAGGCGCATCCGGACCTCGTCAGGACTGCGCTGCGCCTGAAGAAGATCGGCAACTCGATCATGGAGGTGATCGGCGGGCGCGCGGTGCACCCGGTCAACACGCGGGTAGGGGGCTTCTTTCGCGCTCCCGATCCCGCCGCCGTCCGCGGGCTGATCGAGGACCTGGATTGGGGGGCGAAGGCCGCGCGGGAGCTGGCGTTGCGGTTTGCGGAGTTCGACTTCCCGGATGACGAATTCGACTATCATTTCGTCTCGCTGGTTCACCCCGAGCTCTATCCGATCCTCGAAGGCCGGATCGGGTCGAGCCGCGGCCTCGACATCGCGGTGGCCGAGTTCGGCGATCACTTCTTCGAGGAACACGTCGCCCGCTCGAACGCCCTGCACGGCAGGATGCGCGATGGGTCGTCCTATCTCGTGGGTCCGCTGGCCCGCTACGCCAACAATTTCGCGAACCTGACCCCGGCCGCGAAGGAAACCGCGCGAGAGGCCGGGCTCGGCCCCGTGGTGCGCAATCCGTTCAAGTCGATCCTCGTGCGGCTGATCGAGGTGCAGTACGCCTGCGAGGAGGCCGCCCGGCTTGCCCGCGGCTACAGGCCGCCCGATCCGTCGTTCATCGACGTGCCGGCGCGTGCCGGCGAGGGTCACGCCTGCACCGAGGCGCCGCGAGGGATCTGCTATCACAGCTACGCGAGTGGACGATGACGGCCGCATCTTGCTGGCCCAGATCGTGCCACCGACATCCCAGAACCAGCCGCAGATCGAGGTGGACCTTAGGCGGGTGGTGTCCGAGAGCATCGACATGGCCGACGCCGACCTGAAATGGCGTTGCGAGCAGACGATCCGCAACTATGACCCCTGCATATCCTGCGCCACGCATTTCCTGAAGCTGACGGTGGAGCGGGCCTGACGCGCGCGGAGCCCCGGGTCATGGGCGGTCCGGCCGAAATGCGAAGGGCCGGCGCGAGGCCGGCCCTTCCGGGTCTGAAGGCGCGTGGTGCGCCGGCCGGACCTTAGCCGGCGAGGGCGAGGTTCGCGGCCGACTGGCGGCCGTCGCGCCCGGTCTCGAGGTCGAAGGTGACCTTCTGGCCGTCGTCGAGGTGGGTGATGCCCGCACGCTCGAGCGCGGAAATGTGGACGAACACGTCACGCGAGCCGCCCTCGGGCTGGATAAATCCGAAGCCCTTGGTGGCGTTGAACCACTTCACGGTGCCCTTAGCCATCGTGATAGTCTCCTGTTTAGATGCCGCCCGCGGTCTTGCGGCGGCCTGGCGCAGTCAGCGGATAACCGAGGGACCGTGGCCAGTGATGGAGACAGCGGGTCGATTGTCGTAACGCAGCCGCGATTACATGGCCCATGGCGGCGCAATTTGCAAGTGGAAACCCGCTTTCCGGCGGCATCGGGCGCGCTGCGCTACCAGCGCAGCAGCCGGGCGCCGAGCAGCGCGCCGACGACGGCCACCGCGAGGATCGCCAGGATGTACCAGACCGCGTAGAAGAGCGGGCTGTCCTCGGTGCAATGGACCGAATAGACCACCGCCGCCGCCCCGCCGCTCAGGAGCCCGGCGACCGCGCCGCTGAGCATCGGCCGGGTGCTCGCGCCGGTCCTGAGCGCCCAGAGCGAGACGGCCAGCAGCGGGACCGACATCAGCGTGATGAAGCCCAGGCACTGGCCGTTGCTCTGGCCCATCAGCGCCGGCATCCAGTCCGGCCGCGGCAGCGCCATCATCTCGCCCGCAACCGCCAGCGCCAGCATCGCCGGCACCGCCGCCAGCACCAGCCCCCAGCGCCCGACGCCCAGGCCGGGCCGCGAGAGCCGGAGCGCCGCGCCGAAGGCGCCGAGCGCGATCAGCAGCGGGGAGGCCTGCTTGACCATCACGCGCAGGGACATCATCGCCGGGCCAAAGTCGGGGCGCATGCCAAGCATGGGCAAGAATACTGCGGCCACCGCGGCCATCGCCAGCAGCAGCACGACCGGCAGCACCGCCGCGGGCGATCGCGCTCGCGTGGTGTCGGCCGCCATGGCCCGGATCAGCTGGTCGGTCCTCATTCCACCATCCTCTCGCGCAGCTGCGCGAGCTTCTTCAGACCCCGGTGCAGCGCCACCCGCACCGCCGTCTCGGTCATGTCCAGCGCCGCCGAGGTCTCGGCGATGCTCGCACCGTCGAGTCCGATCGCCCGGACGATTCGCGCCGCCCGCGGATCGAGCCGGCCGATCACCCGCTCGGCATCGCTGCGCTCGGTCGGGTCGGGCTCCGGCTCGGCGGCCAGGACCTCGGCGAAGTCGTCGATCGACACCTGCACCCGCCGGCCGCGCGCTCGGAAGGCGTCGACCACCTTGTAGCGAACGATGGCGTAGAGCCACGGCCGGACCGGCATGTCCTCGCGCCAGGTCTGGCGCTTCTGATGGATGGCGAGCAGCGTCTCCTGCACGATGTCCTCGATCAAGTCGGCTCCGAGGCCGGCGCCGCGAGCCCGGGCGATGCCGCGCACCAGCGGCGTGATTGCCCGCAGGAAATCGCCGTAGGCACGCTGGTCACCCCGATTCGCCGCCCGGAGCAGATCTTCGAGCGACGTGTCACCGGCCGTGGGCATTCGATCTCCGCTTCGCCGCTTTGGACCGGCTTGTTACACCGCGCCGGCCGGAATCACATCCGAACGCCTGAGTCCACACGGTCCCGTGATGGTGCTAGCACGAAAACCACGGTTATGCCGAGGGAGGTGACGAGGCGCCGATTCCGGTGCAGGATCGGCCCTGAGGTGTGTGCGCGTGTGCCGTGCGGGCGCGGGAGAGTGGGTGGTGGCTGCGATGACCGAGCCTATCGGCGCGACGCGATGACCGAGACGCGCGACACCCTTGCCGACCGGCTCGGCCGCTACATCGCCCGCAAGCTCGACGCGCCCTCGCCGGGGTTGCGGCCGTTCACCCACGTCAACGTCGCCGCCCTGCGCCGGGTGCTGCAGCCGGGCGACGTGCTGCTGGTCGAAGGCAACAGCCGGATCTCGGTGGCGATCAAGTACCTGACGCAGTCGACCTGGTCGCACGCGGCGCTCTACGTCGGCAACGCCGTCGGCCAGGTCACCCAGGACGGCGAGCCGCTGAGCCTGATCGAGGTGAACCTGGGCGACGGCTGCATCGCGGCGCCGCTGTCGAAATACGAACTCTATAACACCCGGATTTGTCGGGCGAACGGGCTTTCGCCGCAGGATCGGGCGCGGCTGATCGACTTCATGGTGCGGAGCCTCGGCAAGCGCTACGACCTGAAGAACATCACCGACCTGATGCGCTTCTTCCTGCCGCAGCCTCCGGTGCCGGTGCGCTGGCGGCGGCGGCTGCTGTCGTTCGGCTCGGGCGACCCGACCCGGGCGATCTGCTCGTCGCTGATCGCGCAGGCCTTCGGGCGGATCCGCTATCCGATCCTGCCGGTGATCACCCGCGAGTTCCGCGCCGACGCCCTGGCGCGCTCGCAGCGCCGCGAGATCCTGCACATCCGCCACCACTCGCTCTACGCGCCGCGCGACTTCGACCTCTCGCCGTACTTTCACATCGTCAAGCCGACGCTCGAGGCCGGCTTCGACTACCGCAGGTTGAAGTGGTCCGATCATCCGGCGCCGCCGGAGCCGCTGGCCGCGCCGTCGCAATAGGCGGCCGGGACCCGCAAGAATTGTTGATTTGACGCCGCGTACCCCCTATATGCTCGTGCTCTGGTATACGGTCGGCGCATGTCGGGTATGTGATATCGGCAGACCACCTGCGTCATGAGATCGTCATAGTGCGCCCAAACAGAATGGACTGAGGAAGGACTGACGTAATGTTCGATTACGTGGATGAGTTGGCGTTCACCAACGACCAGGGGAACCGGGCGCAGAAGCTGTTCGCCGCGGTCGTGCTGGCGGCGCTGGACGACGCGATCGCCGACGACAAGAAATACGGCAACGGTGCCGAGGTGATCGCCCGCTGGGCGCGCTCGCGCGACGGCCGCGAGGTGCTGATGTGCGCCGGAATCGACCCCAACGAGCGCACGGTCAAGGGCATGATGGAATTCGTCCGCCGCGGCGTGCGCACCTCCGTGGCGCTGAGTCGCGAGGAGAGCGAGCGGCAGCACGCCCTGCGTTCGGAAGCGGCCTGAGCACGCCGCCGGGGCTGCCCGGCAGCCGGTGACGGGATGACCGAACTTCCGAGCTTCGATCTTGCCGGAAAGGTGGCGCTGGTCACAGGCGCGGGCCGGGGCCTCGGGAGGGCAATCGCGCTGGCACTCGGCGGCGCCGGGGCGGACCTGGCGCTCGGCCTTCGGGCGGTCGATTCGGACGGCGGGCTGGCGGACGAGCTCGCGGCGCTGGGCCGGCGGGCGATCCGGCTGCAGATGGACGTGACGGACCTGGACCAGTCCCGCGCCGCGATCGACGAGGCGGCCGCCGGACTCGGGGGCATCGACATCCTGGTCAATAACGCAGGCGGCGGAATCGACGACCGCGCGCTCGACGTCCGCGAAGCCGACTTCGACCGGGTGATCGCCTTGAACGTCCGGTCGACCTTCTTCCTGTCGCAGCACGTGGCCCGCCGGATGATCGCCTCCAAGCGCGGCGGGCGCATCGTCAACCTCAGCTCGCAGGCTGCGGTGGTGGCGCTCCCGGGCGAGCCGGTTTACTGCCTGGCCAAGGCGGCGGTGTCGCACCTGACCCGCTGCCTGGCCGTGGAATGGGGCGAGTTCGGCATCACCGTGAACGCCGTCGCCCCGACCTTTATCGCCACGCCGGGCACCGAAGCGGCGCTGTCGGACCCCGATTTCCGCGCCGATACCGTCGAGCGGATCGCGGCGCTGCACCGAATCGGCCGGCCGGTCGAGGTCGCGGGCGCGGTGGTCTTCCTGGCCTCGCCGGCGGCGTCGTTGGTCACCGGCCACACCCTGGTGGTCGACGGCGGCTGGACGGTGCGGTAGGGGAAGCGCGGCGGCCCGGTGCGCCCGTGCCGGGACGCTTCGGGATCAGAACTCCTCGACGTGCACGACCCCGGGCAGGGTCTTGAGCGCCCCCAGCACCTGCGGCGTCATCGGATAGGGCTCGGGCAGCGCGATCTCGACCTCGCCCGGCAGGTCGGGATGCATCAGCACCAGGTTGATCGGTCCGCGCCGGCGCGACGCGGTCTCGCGCGCGGCCGCCGCGAGGCGGGTCGCGAGCGAGGGCGCCGCGGCCGCGTCGTCGACGAAGATCCTGAGGCCGGAGCTCGCCGCCCCGGCGACGGCGACGTCGATCGGCTGGGCGGCCTTGGCGAGCAGCTTCAGCTCGTCGCCTTCCAGGGTCGCCTCGACCGTCAGCACCACGCTGCGCCCCGGCTCGAGGTGATCGCGCGCCTGGTCGAGCACGTCGGAGAACATCCGCACCTCGTAGAGGCCGGTGGGGTCGGAGAGCCGCACGAAGGCGAAGCGCGTGCCCCGCGCCGACTTGCGCTGGTCGAGCGCCGCGATCGTGCCGGCGACCTGGGCGACGGTCACCGCAGCGGTCCCGGCCTTGCGCAGCAGCTCGGCATGGCTCAGCACCCGCTCGCGCCGCAGCGCCCCGGCATAGTCGTCGAGCGGATGGCCCGAGAGGTAGAAGCCGATCGCCTGGTGCTCCTCGGCCAGCCGTTCCATCGGCGACCAGTCGTCGGGCTGCGCCAGCCGCGGTGGCGGCAGCGCGACGCTGGCCTCGCCGAACAGGCTCACCTGCGCCGAGGCGCGGTCTTCGTGCGCCGCCCCGGAATACGCCATCAGCACCTCGAGGTTCTCCAGGACCTTGCGGCGGTTCGCTTCGAGCCGGTCCAGGGCCCCGGCCCGGGCCAGCGTCTCGAGCGCCCGCTTGCCGATGCGCCGGAGGTCCACCCGCGCGGCGAAGTCGAAGAGGCCGGCGAACGGCCCGCCCGCGGCGCGGGCCTCGGTGATCAGGCGCATCGCCTCGACGCCGACGTTCTTCAGCCCCCCCAGCGCATAGACGATCCGGCCTTCGGCGACGCTGAAGCTCGCCTCCGAGCGGTTGACGCAGGGCGGCACCATCTCGATGCCGAGGCGGTCGACCTCCTGCTTGTAGGCCCCGAGCTTGTCGGTCAGATGGATGTCGCAGTTCATCACCGCCGCCATGAACTCGACCGGGTGGTTGGCCTTGAGCCAGGCGGTCTGGTAGCTGACCACGCCGTAGGCGGCGGCGTGGGACTTGTTGAAGCCGTAGTTGGCGAACTTGTCGAGCAGGTTCCAGACCTCCTCGGCCTTGGCCTTGCCGACCCCGTTCTCCGCCGCGCCTTTCAGGAACAAGGGCTTCTGCGCGTCCATCTCGGCCTGGATCTTCTTGCCCATCGCCCGGCGCAGGAGGTCGGCGCCGCCGAGGGTGAAGCCCGCCAGCTTGCGGGCGATCTCCATCACCTGCTCCTGGTAGACGATGATGCCCTGGGTCTCGTCGAGGATCGGGTCGATCGAGGGATGCAGCGATTCGCGCGCCTCGCGGCCGTTCTTGACGTTGCAGAACTTGGGGATGTTCTCCATCGGCCCCGGCCGGTAGAGCGCGACCAGCGCGATGATGTCCTCGATGCAGGTGGGCTTGAGCTGGCGCAGCGCCGTGCGCATGCCGGTGGATTCCACCTGGAACACCGCCACCGTCGCCGCCGAGGCGTAGAGCTCGTAGCTCCTGGCGTCGTCGAGCGGGATCGCGCCGATGTCGATCTCGACGCCGCGGGCGCGCAGCAGGTCGAGGGCGTTCTGGATCACCGTCAGCGTCTTCAGGCCGAGGAAGTCGAATTTCACCAGGCCCGCTTCCTCGACCCACTTCATGTTGAACTGGGTCGCCGGGGTGGCCGAGCGCGGGTCGCGGTAGAGCGGCACCAGCTCGTCGAGCGGCCGGTCGCCGATCACCACGCCGGCCGCATGGGTCGAGGCATTGCGGAGCAGCCCCTCGACCGATTGCGCGATCTGCAGCAGCCGCGCCACCTGCGGGTCGCGGCGGGCCTCCTCGCGCAGCCGCGGCTCGTCGGCCAGCGCCTTCTCGATCGAGACCGGCTTCACGCCCTCGACCGGGATCAGCTTGGAGAGCCGGTCGACCTGGCCGTAGGGCATCTGCAGCACCCGGCCGACGTCGCGGACCGCGGCCTTGGAGAGCAGCGCGCCGAAGGTGATGATCTGGGCGACGCGGTCGCGGCCGTAGCGCTGCTGAACGTAGGCGATCACTTCCTCGCGGCGGTCCATGCAGAAGTCGATGTCGAAGTCCGGCATCGAGATGCGGTCGGGATTCAGAAACCGCTCGAAGAGCAGGCCGTAGCGCAGCGGGTCGAGGTCGGTGATGGTCAGCGCGTAGGCGACCAGCGAGCCGGCGCCCGAGCCGCGGCCGGGGCCGACCGGGATGGCGCGCTCCTTGGCCCACTTGATGAAATCGGCGACGATCAGGAAGTAGCCGGGGAAGCCCATGGCCTCGATCACGCCGAGCTCGTAGTCGAGGCGCGCCGTGTACTCGGCTTCGGGGGCGGACCTCGGGATCGCCTGCAGCCGTGCGGCGAGGCCGGCGCGGGCCTGGGCGCGGAGCTCCTCCACCTCGTCCTCGGCGAACTTCGGGAGGATCGGCTTGCGCTTCTTCGGCCGGAAGGCGCAGCGCCGGGCGATCTCGACCGTCATCGCCACCGCCTCGGGCAGGTCGGCGAACAGCGCCACCATCTCGTCCTGGCTCTTGAAGCAGTGCTCGGGCGTCAGGCGCCGGCGCGGCGCCTGCTGATCGACATAGGCGCCGTCGGCGATGCAGATCAGCGCGTCGTGGGCGTCGTGCATCTCGCGTCCGGCGAACTGGACGTCGTTGGTGGCGACCAGCGGCAGTCCGAGGTCGTAGGCGAGGCCGACCAGCCCCGGCTCGCTGGCCGCCTCGACCGGCGTCCGCGGCGCGCCGTTCTGCGGATGGCGCTGGATCTCGACGTAGAGCCGTCCGGGGAAGCACGCGGCCAGCCGCTCGGCCAGCGCCCGCGCCTTCGCGGGATGGCCGTCGCGGATCAGGTGCCCCAGCGGTCCCTCCGCCCCGCCGGTCAGGCAGATCAGTCCCGCGGCATGGGCCTCCAGCGCCTCGATCGTGATATGCGGCAGCGCCGCGCCGCAGTCGAGGTAGTTGCGGGACGAGAGCTTCATCAGGTTGCCGAACCCGGTCGCGTCCTGCGCCAGCAACACCACCGGCCGCGGCGCCGGCGCCCGCTCGCCCGGTTGGGCGGCCGCGGCATAGGCGAGCGCGAGCTGGCAGCCCATGATCGGCTGGATGCCGGCCTTGGCCATGGTCTCGGAAAACTCGAGCGCCGCGAAGAGGTTGCCGGTGTCCGTCAGCGCCAACGCCGGCATCTCGGCCGCAGCGCAGAGCCCGGGCAGCGCCTTGACCGCGATCGCGCCTTCGAGCAGCGAATAGGCGGAATGCAGGCGAAGATGGATGAATCGCGGCGCGGCCATGGGCGCGACCCTAGCAGGCGCTCGCCCGGC
The DNA here is from genome assembly GCA_963847795.1 of uncultured Alphaproteobacteria bacterium. Taxonomy (GTDB): domain Bacteria; phylum Pseudomonadota; class Alphaproteobacteria; order Rhodobacterales; family Rhodobacteraceae; genus Amaricoccus. The sequence continues at coordinate 79,070 of CAWKBH010000021.1, read as the reverse complement.
CGCAAGCGGCCGTCAGGGTGTCGCTCAGCGCGAGACGTACATCTGCTGGTAGATACCGGCGATGCACATCATCTCGGAACGGGTGTAGAGCCCGTCGCCGTTGAAGTCGCATTTGCGGATGTGGACTGCGTTCATCCGCGGATACTGCTGCTGGACCTGCGCGAAGGTCAGCGTGGTCGTCCCCTGGGCATCGGCGGCCGGAGATGCAAGGGCAAGCCCGGCCAGGAGGCCGGCCGGAACAGTCCGATGTCGCATGGGATCCACCTCTTCTCGACGCACCTGTCGCTTCCGATGCTACACCCGGCGCAGGTCCGGCGCGAGAGCGACCCGCGCACGTTTCCGCCATAGGCCCGCGGCGGCGAGGTCGCTTTTGACACCGCCCGCCGCGCCGGGCTCCCCTAGGCTCGGCCGGGCAAGAGCTCAGGAAGAGACAGAAAATGCGCGCCGCCGTCTGCCGGGCCTTCGGAGAGCCGCTCCGGATCGAGGAGGTCGAGATCGATCCGCCGGGCCCCGGCCAGCTCGCGGTACGGATCGCGGCCTGCGCGATCTGCCATTCCGACATATCCTATGCGGAGGGCGCCTGGGGCGGCGCGCTGCCCGCGGTCTACGGCCACGAGGCGGCGGGCCGGGTCACGGCGCTCGGCCCTGGCGTCGTCGGCTTCGCCGCCGGCGACCCGGTGCTGGTGACGCTGATCCGGGCCTGCGGCCGCTGCCCGGCCTGCGCCGGCGGCGCGCCCACCTCCTGCGCCCACGCCTGGGACGCCGCCCCGAGCCCGCTGCGCGACAGCACCGGTGCGCCGCTCGCCCAGGGTCTGAACACCGCGGCCTTCGCCGAGGCGGTCGTGGTCGACGCCAGCCAGTGCGTGCCGCTGCCCCACGACCTGGCGCCGGATCTCGCCTGCCTGCTCGCCTGCGGGGTGATCACCGGCGTCGGCGCAGTGGTGAACGCCGCCCGCGTCCGCCCGGGCGCCAACGTGGCGGTGGCCGGGGCCGGCGGGGTCGGGCTGAACGTGATCCAGGGCGCGGCGCTGGCGGGCGCGGCGCGCATCATCGCCGTCGACCCGCTGCCCGGCAAGCTCGCGGCGGCGCGGGTCTTCGGCGCCAGCGACGGCGTGCCGGCCGGGCCGGAGGCCAACAAGGGCATCCGCGCGCTGACCGGCGGTCGTGGCGTCGACTTCGCCTTCGTGGCGGTCGGCGCGCCCGCCGCGATCGCCGAGGCCGGCCGCTGGCTCGCTCCCGGGGGCGCCGTGGTGGTGGTCGGCATGCCCGCGACCGGCACCAGCGTCAGCTACGACCCGACCAGGATCGCCTCGCTGAACCAGAGCGTGATCGGCGTCCGCATGGGCCGGACGGTGCTGGCCCGCGACGTCCCCTGGCTGATCGAACATTGGCGCGCCGGCCGCCTGAAGCTCGCCGAGCTGGTAACCGGCCGCTATCCGCTCGAGCGGATCAACGAGGCGATCGCCGAGGTCCGGTCGGGTGCGGCGCTGCGCAACGTCATCGTGTTCGGATGAGGCTCGCCGACCTTGACGTGCTGGTGGTCGGCAATCCCCCGCCCGGCTTCGGCGGCCGCTACTTCATCTTCGTGAAGCTCGTCACCGACGACGGCATCGTCGGCTGGGGCGAGGTCTATGCCGCGACGGTCGGCCCCGAGGCGATGCGCGCGGTGATCGCCGACGTCTTCGCCCGGCACATGGCCGGCGAGAACCCCGAGAACGTCGAGCTGATGTTCCGCCGGGCCTATTCCGCCGGCTTCAGCCAGCGTCCGGACCCCACGGTGATGGGCGCGTTTTCCGGGCTGGAGATCGCCTGCTGGGACATCCTGGGCAAGGCCCGTGATCGCCCGGTCCATGCGCTCTGGGGCGGCCGTCTGCGCGAGCGGCTGCGCAGCTACACCTATCTCTATCCGGGACCGGGCGAGGACCCCGCGACTTTCTACAACGATCCCGACGCTTCCGCCGCCTGCGCCGCACGCATGGTCGCGCTGGGCTTCACCGCCGTGAAGTTCGACCCCGCCGGCCCGTACACGATCCACGGCGGCCACCAGCCGAGCCTCCCCGACCTCGACCGTTCCGAGGCCTTCTGCCGCCGGCTGCGCGAGGCGGTGGGCGACCGCGCCGACCTGCTCTTCGGTACCCACGGCCAGTTCACGCCGGCCGGCGCCGTGCGGCTCGCGCGCCGCATCGCGCCCTACGACCCGCTGTGGTTCGAGGAGCCGATCCCGCCCGATGCGCCGCTCGACCTCGCCCGGGTCGCGGCGCAGTCGCCGGTGCCGATCGCCACCGGCGAGCGGCTGACCACCAAGGCCGAGTTCGCGACGCTGCTCCGGGCCGGCGGCGCCGGCATCCTGCAGCCGAGCCTCGGTCGGGTCGGCGGCTTGCTCGAGGCGCGCAAGGTCGCGGCGATGGCGGAGGGCTTCAGCGTCCAGGTCGCCCCGCACCTCTATGCCGGCCCGATCGCCTGGGCGGCCGCGGTGCAGCTCGCGCTCTCGATCCCGAACTTCCTGATCCTGGAGACCATCGGCACCGGCGGCGGTTTCCACGCCGACCTGCTGCGGCGCCCGCTGCGCTGGGAGGACGGCTATGTCGTCCCGCCCGATGCTCCGGGCCTCGGGGTCGAGCTCGACGAGGCCGTCGCCCGCGCCCACCCCTGGACCGGCGACCGCCTGCACCTGGAGATGAGCCAGGACCCGCCCGACCCGCGCGCCAGGCCGTTCGCGGGCGGCTGACGGGGCATTGCCCGCCCCGGTCCGGACGAGCAAAATCGTTCGCTGCGCGCCGCGGGGCGAAAACGGATAGCCTCGGGCGATGCGTCACCTGATCGTCCGGCTGGTTCTGTTCGTCGCGCTGCTGGCACCGCTGCCGGCAGCGGCGGAGGACGCGGCCGCGGCCGGCGGCGACTGCGTCGTGCTGCTGCACGGGCTCGGGCGGACCGGCAGTTCGCTCACGGTGATGGAGGAGATGCTCGAGGCGTCGGGCTTCCGGGTCGTCAACGAGGGCTATCCCTCGACGGAGACGACGATCGAGGGGTTCCTCGACTACGTGAGCCGGGCGGTCGCGGAATGCGGCGAGGATCGGGTCAACTTCGTCACCCATTCGATGGGCGGCATCCTGGCCCGGGTCTGGCTCGGCCGCAACCGGCCGAAGAACCTGGGCCGGGTGGTGATGCTGGCGCCGCCGAACCAGGGCTCGGAGGTCGTCGACGCGCTGCGGGACCTGCCGGGCTTCGCGGCGCTGACCGGGCCGGCCGGCAGCGAGCTCGGCACCGCCGGGATCGCCAGCCGGCTCGGACCGGTGGACTTCGAGCTCGGGGTCATCGCCGGCGACCGCTCGCTCAACCCGCTGTTCTCGGCGTTCCTGCCCGGCCCCGACGACGGCACGGTCTCGGTGGAGAGCACGCGGGTCGCGGGGATGACCGATCACATCGTGCTGCCGGTGACCCATACCTTCATGATGAACAACCCGCTGGTGATCGCCCAGGCGGTGACGTTCCTCAGGACCGGCCGGTTCGAGCCCGACCTGAGCTATGGTGAGCTGATGCGGCGGCTGACGCGTCGCTGAGCCGCCGGGTCAGGGCTGCGCCGTGCCGGCGGGCCGCAGCAGGGCGCGGAGCCGGTCCAGCAGTGCCGGCATGCGGGCGGGATAGTCCGGGGTGAAGGTCCAGTAGCGGGTGCCGGAGACCGCCAGGTCAGGCTCGAGTTCGCGGTCGGCGGGCGACAGGTGGAAGAGCAGCGTCACCAGCACGTCGCTGCTGACCCAGGGATCGTCGTACCAGAAGGTGTGCGAGGTGGCGGCGAGGCCGGGCATCGTCTCGGGGCGCACCTGCACGATCTCTAGCCCGTCGTCATCGGCCGCGGCGAGGAGCCAGTCGGTGGCCTCGGGACTGAGCTCGCGCAGGTCGGGGCGGCCGGCGCGGGAGGCGCGGTTGACCGCGCCGGCGAGGCGCAGCGCGCTGTCCCCGAGGTTGACGGCGGTGGTGACCCGGCGCGCCGACCCGGCATAGGCGCCGAGGTCGTCGACGAAGCCGCGGAAATCGGCGTCAGGCGCGGCGTGGTAGACCTCGCCGAGCCGGCCGGCGGCTTCCGGATGGTCACGGGCGAGGAGCGCGAGGGCGTCGCTGCCGATGGTGGCGCCGGCGCTGTAGGTGAAGACGTCGATGTGCTGCGCGTCGCTGTGGTCGGCGAGGAGCGCCAGGAAATCGGCGAGATGCGGGGCGCCGCCGAAGGCGGTCTCGATGTCGCGGGGGTAGCGCAGGAAGTTCTCGGCGGTCGGCCAGGCGTAGAGCACGACCACCGCCTCGCGGCCGGCGAAATGCAGCAGCTGCGCCGCCTGGCCGGCGGCGCGCTCGACCGTGGTGTTGGCGCCGTGGACGTAGACCAGGACGTCGCGGCCGCGGTTCTTGGCCAGCGCGGCGTTGAGCGCGCCGAGCCAGGCGACGGTGTCCGGGCCGGGGGCCTCGCCCGGGGGCAGCGTCGCGGTCTCGTCCATCCGCTCGAGGTGGATGAAGGGCCGGTCGCCGTCGCCGCCGCCGAAGGTCCATTCGCGGAGCTGGTCGAGGGTGGTGGTCTCGCCGCCGATCCGCAGCGTGGCCTGGCCCAGATGTAGTCGGCGGTCGGGCGCCACGGTATAGATGCGGTGGTCGCGCGGTCCGACCGGCAGCCGGTTGGTGGCGTAGAAGAGCTCGATCCGGCTGTCGTCCAGCAGCGCCGGGGCGACGCCGAGGATCTCGGAGCCGGCCTCCTGGAACAAGAGCGGCGTCGGCATCAGCCGCATCGGCGGATGGTGGAGGACGAAGAAGAGGGTGACGCCGGCGCCGAGGACCAGGATCAGGACGGCGATCTTGCGCAGCATGACGCGGGTTCCCCGGAGCGGAGGTGAGACGCCTCGGTGTCGGGCATTGCGGCCGCGGAGTCCAGTGCCCCGGACGGGCTGGACCGGCGGCCGTGGCGGGAGCGGGTTTCGCTGCGCGATCAGGGGTTAACGGGGAATCGTTCGATGCACATCTCATGCACAAGGCATGCACAAGCCATGCGCGCGCAGGCGCCGCGGGCGCGAAGGGTTAACGGCGGTGCTGGCCGGCACCGGCGACGGGAAGTGGCTGGCAGGCCGGGCTGCGAAGGTTCGCCATGGCTGACGTCGCCACACTTTCGTCCAAGTTTCAGATTTCCGTGCCCAAGGCGGTGCGGGAGCATCAGAATGAAGGCGGGCCAGAAGCTCGTGTTCATCCCGAAGGGCAGGGGGTGCTGCTGGTGCCGGCGCCCGCGCTCGACGATCTTCGGGGGATCGCGCGGGGCGCCGAGCCGGAGCGCTACCGCGACCGCGACGATCGGGTCTCATGCGGCTGGTCGATACCTCGGCCTGGATCGAATGGTTCATCGACAGCCCGCTGGCCGGGGGCCTTGCCGGCGAGATCCCGGCGCAGCAGGACTGCCTCGTGCCGACGACCGTGCAGCATGATCTGCGGAATTGGTTCCTGCGCGAGCTCGGCGACGACGTCGCCGACCAGGTCATCGCCTTTACCGAACTCTGCCTCGTCGTTCCCCTTGACACCCGGCTCGCGCTGGAGGCGGCCGACGTCGCCCGGGAGCATCGGCTGGCGACGGCCGACGCCATCATCTATGCGAGCGCACTCGCCGCCGGCGCGGAGCTTGTCACTTGCGACGGACATTTCACGGGCTTGCCCGGCGTGATCCTGTTTTCTAGGGGGTGATGCTCGCTGGCTTCCGCCCCGACTACTTCGGCGAAGGGGTGACTGACCTCGCCGCGACGCGCGCCCTGATGGCCGAAGAACAAAGATTTATCAATCTTGAGGCGTCATATATCGGATGACGGACCTTGACAGCGTATGTATGCTGCCTGCGAGGGAACCGCTTCGAGGCTTCAACGCGCAGCTACTCATGTCAGAGGTGAAATGAAGGTCAGGTTTAAAACACGCCGCTTAAGAACTCGTCATTGCAACTAACTTCAATGCGATTTTATCGCGGTGCAGGAGCAGTCTTTTTTCTGGTCGAAAATCCGCGATAATTCCATGCAGTCAGCAACGGCCCCCGGTAGGCGGGGCCCAAGCGTTTGACCACCTTACCGGCGAACTCTTCCCGATGCCACGTTTCTGGTTTATCGTGGCAGACGACAAGATCGGCCTGATTCAGCTGCAGAAGATTGGCTTCATGCTTAATTGGCGGGGGGCCAGCGAGTCCGAGTACCCGCACTACGAGAGCATGTCAAACCGCATGTTCGACAAATACTTTCATGTCTTAGAGGATTTCGCGCGCGAGGATGCTGGGATCGAAAGATTATCAAGATCGACTTGTCCGAGTTAACCTACATCAACACAATTGAGGCCTGCGTGTACTGGCGCGGTCCGCAAGACACGACGGCCGTCATTCCCTCCTTTGTGCTGCCGGATGCGGGGATCGAGACGAGCGCGGCGCCTGCGTTCAATTGCAGCTATGTCTATGAGCTGTCCAAAGACCTGCAGCTCCGGGTTGCATTCGCAACGGCGAGGCTACCTAAAGCCTGGGACTGCCGGTCCTGATTCCCGAGATCAAGGCGACGGGCGGCCGCCAAGTAGTACAGTCTCGGCCGATAAACATGGTTCGAGAAGGCGAAGATGCCATCATCGATTGCTTCGTCGGGATGACAAGCAAGGACATTAACATATGTACTGGCAGCCGGTAAGGGTGGGACGCATGATCGCAGCACCGAATATGGACACCGTTACGCTGGATCCCGGCTATCAGTTGCACGCGATTATGGCCGGGAATGGACAGCGCTTCGGCCTTCGATATCGACCGGGCGGCCGGAGCTTTACCGAAGACCCGTTTTCCATGCGCCGGCTTCTGATCAGCAGAGCGAGGCGGTCACGCTGACCGATCTGCTTATCCGCGTGTCGGATCCCGGCCATGCGCTGGCTCAAGAGCTGGGCGAACAAGGCCCAGCGGGCACAGGCCGACGTGCAGGCCTACCAAGCTCAGGATCGAGGCGATGGACTCCGTCGCGGTATTGGACGGATACGACCTGAACAGCGGCGGCGGAACGCGACTTCTGGCACTTCATTCGAGTCCGAGCCGTTCATCCGCAAAGGCAACTTGGTGCTGATGGACAACGGCAACCTGCGAGCCGTCTGGAAGGGAGAACGGCACCAACATCGGCCTCCAGTTCCTGGGCGGCAGGACAGTGCAATATGTGATCTTCAAGCGGCGGGCGGCGGCTGGTGCGATTTCGCGCGTGGCCGGGCGTGACAGTTTCGAGGGCGTGAAACGGCAGATTGCGGCTTTCGACCTGCGGCCGCTGATCTATGCATGAAGGGTGACGACCTGCCTCCGGCCGATCACATCGTCCGCTATGTCAAGCCGAGTATGATCGAGGAAGATGGCACCGCGAACGGTGCCGAGTTCCGGTTGCGACCAAACCGTCCAGATGAAACTGGCGTGTCCGTCAATTGGCTGGAAGCCTTCAATGCCGACAAGAGGCAGCAGCTTTCTGAGGTGCGACGGCTGTACCGGCTGACTGTAAAGAAGACCGGCCGCTTTGCAGAGCTTAACATTGGGACTGTGAGCGAAACTGTGGCTGCCGAGCTGGCAACTTTGCGGGTCGTCCATGATCCGCTTGATGCCGGGGTGACTTCGAAGCAGACCCTTCCCATGCTGAGATTACCGGCTTGCCGCCAGGAGGTTCGCCCGAGGCAGACATGATGGCGATCCGATCGCCCAGTGCGTGATCGCCATGCATCCGGCAATAGCAGAAGCTTAGTTGTCTTACTTGATCGAAAGGTGACTATGGTCCGCGAGCCGATGGGCGGCAGCTACTCGGTTCACGATGACGTTACCTAGGGCGGAACAGTGACGCTTACAGCCAGAGGACGATCTTGGCCGTCAGACTATTGCTCGTCGGTCAACTCCACTCGTGAGACCAATCTCACCGAAACTCCGCCTCACTCCCCTGCTGATACGGGCGCACGAGGTTGGAGAAGCGGGTGAACTCGCCCTCGAAGGCGAGCTCGATCGCGCCGATCGGGCCGTGGCGCTGCTTGCCGATGATGACCTCGGCCTTGCCGTGGAGGGCGGACATGGCGTCCTTCCACTTCATCATGCCCTCGATGTCGTGGTCGCCCGGCTTCTCGCGCTCCTTGTAGTACTCCTCGCGGAAGACGAACATCACCACGTCGGCGTCCTGCTCGATCGAGCCGGATTCGCGCAGGTCGGAGAGTTGCGGGCGCTTGTCCTCGCGGGCCTCGACCTGGCGGGAGAGCTGGGAGAGGGCGACGACGGGGATGTTGAGCTCCTTGGCGATGGCCTTCAGGCCCTGGGTGATCTCGGAGACCTCCTGGACGCGGCCTTCGGAGCGGCTGCTGGCGGGGCGGGCGAGCTGGAGGTAGTCGACGACCAGGACGTCGAGGCCGTGCTGGCGCTTCAGGCGGCGGGCGCGGGCGGCGATGGTGGAGATCGGCAGCGCGGGGGTGTCGTCGATGAAGAGGGGGCAGCTCTCCAGGGCCTTGGCGGCCTCGATGAAGCGGCGCATCTCCTCCTCGGTCATGTCGCCGTGGCGGATCTGGTGCGAGGGGACGCGGGAGGCCTCCGAGAGGATGCGGGCGGCGAGCTGCTCGGACGACATCTCGAGCGAGAAGAAGCCGACGACGCCGCCCTCGACGGCGCCTTCGCTGCCGTCGGGTTTCGTGCCCTTCCTGTAGGCGCGGGCGATGTTGAAGGCGATGTTGGTGGCGAGCGCGGTCTTGCCCATCGACGGGCGGCCGGCGAGGATCAGCAGGTCCGAGGGGTGCAGGCCGCCGAGGCGCTGGTCGAGGTCGGCGAAGCCGGTGGAGAGGCCGGCGAGGCCGCCGTCGCGCAGGTAGGCGGCGTTGGCCACCTGCACCGCCTCGGTGACGGCGCGGCGGAAGGACTGGAAGCCCTTGTCGACCTTGCCCTGCTCGCCGAGCTGGTAGAGCGCCTGCTCGGCCTCGACGATCTGGTCGCGCGGCTCGCTGTCGACCTCGGCGCGGCCGGCCTTGTCGGAGATGCCCTGGCCGATCAGGATCAGCTCGCGGCGGATGGCGTTGTCGTAGATCAGCTGGGCGTAGTCGCGGGCGGCGAAGAGCGAGATCGCGGCACCGGCGAGCCGCGCGAGGTAGGCGGGGCCGCCGAGCTCCTTGAGGCCGGCGTCGTCCTCGAAGAAGGCCTTGATGGTGACGGGGGTGGCGAGCGCGTTGCGTCGGATCCGCTCGCCGGCGACCTCGAAGATGCGGGCATGCACCGGATCGAAGAAGTGCGTGGGCTGCACCAGGTTGGCGACGCGGTCGTAGACGTCGTTGTTGACCAGGAGGGCGCCGAGGAGCGCCTGCTCGGCTTCGATGTTGTGCGGCAGTAGGTGGGGCTCGGCGTCGAGCCCGGCGGTCGTTCCGTCGGCCATGAGTCTTTCTCCCTGAGGCGCCCCTTATAGCCCCGGCGAGGCCGGATTCGCCTGTGGATAAAAAAGAAGATCGGGGAAAACAACCTGCGCGTGTGTCGCCCATCCGCACTGACCGCCCCACGGTCACGGGATGGACGTTCCGCCCCGGTCGATACGGTGGCATACTGGCGAAAATGCTGGCATTTGGGGGTATCGCCATGAACGACCAACCGGACGCGACGCCTGCCCCCGCGACCAAGTCCAAGTTCGACATCTCCGAGCTTGGCGCGCTGGCGCACCTTTACCGGGGCGAGGTCTATCGCAGCACGGTCTGGCGGACGCGGCTCGACCAGACGACGAACTGGGCGGTGGTGACGACGGGGCTGGCGATGTCGCTGACCTTCAGCGGGCCCTATGCCTCGCCGCTGCCGCTGATCCTGGTCGGGCTGCTGGTGGCGGTGTTCCTGCTGCTGGAGTCCCGGCGCTATCGCTACTTCAACGTCTGGAGGGCGCGGTGCCGGCTGATGGAGACCGACTGCTACGTGCCGATGCTGCGCGGCGAGGGGGTGGCGCTCGACGGCAAGTGGAACACGCTCTTGGCCAACGACTACCTGAGGCCGCGCTTCCACATCAGCTACTGGCGGGCGATCGGGCGGCGGCTGCGCAGCAACTACGCCTATATCCTGAGCATCCAGGCGCTGGCCTACTACGGCAAGCTGGCGATCCACCCGCTGCCGGCGGCGAGCTGGCACAACTTCGTCGAGCGGGCTGCGGTGGGACCGCTGCCGGGCCTGATCGTGGTGCTGGCCGGCGTGGCGTTCCACGGCTCGTGGATGCTGCTGGCGCTGGTGACCTGGCGGATCGAGCAGCGCTACCGCTCGTCGGCGCGGCTGATCGCGGCGGGCTGAGGGCCGCCTTCCGGAGCGCTGAACGCTCCGAAACGCCGCGGGGCGTTTCGGAGCGGCGGGACCTCCCGCGCGGGGAGCTTGGTGCGGTGCCTATTCGTCGCGCGGTGCGGCGGGGCCGCGGTCGTCGTCCGCGGCGGCGCCGATGTCGTCGAAGAGTTCCTGGATGTCGAACTCGGCGGCGGCTTCGGCTTCGGCCTGCAGCTCCTGGATGGTCTTGCCGGAGGCCTGCAGCTCGGCTTCCTCGCGGCTGCGGGCGACGTTGATGCTGATCGTCGCCTCGACCTCGGGATGCAGGACCACGGCGATCGGGTGCAGGCCGAGCTCCTTGATCGGGTGGTCGAGTACGACCTGGCGGCGGTCGAGGGTGAAGCCGCCGGCGGTGGCGGCGTCGGCGATGTCGCGGGTGGTCACCGAGCCGTAGAGCGCGCCGCCGTCGGAGGCGGAGCGAATCACCACGAAGGCCTGGCCGTCGAGCCTGGCGGCGACCCTCTCGGCCTCGCCCTTGGCCTCGAGGTTGCGGACCTCGAGCTGGGCGCGGTCGGTTTCGAAGCGCTTGAGGTTGGCTTCGGTGGCGCGCAGCGCCTTGCCCTGGGGCAGCAGGAAGTTGCGGGCGTAGCCGTCGCGGACCGCCACGACCTCGCCCATCTGGCCGAGCTTGGCGACGCGCTCGAGAAGTACGACTTGCATCGGTCCCTCCTAGCGGACGGCGTAGGGCAGGAGCGCCACGAAGCGGGCCCGCTTGATGGCGCGGGCGAGCTCGCGCTGCTTCTTCGACGAGACGGCGGTGATCCGGCTCGGCACGATCTTGCCGCGTTCGGAGATGTAGCGCTGCAAGAGCTTCACGTCCTTGTAGTCGATCCGGGGCGCGTTGGCGCCGGAGAACGGGCAGGACTTGCGGCGGCGGAAAAACGGTCGTTGTGCCATGGACTTACGCTCCTCAGTTCTCGTCTTCGCGGCGCGGGCGGCGGGGGCCGCGGTCGCGGTCGCCGCGGTCGCGGTCGCCGCGATCGCCGCGGTCGTCGCGCTGGCTGCGGGACTGGAGCACGGCCGAGGGGCCTTCCTCGTGGGCGTCGACCTTGACGGTGAGGACGCGCATCACGTCCTCGTGCAGCCGCATCAGCCGCTCCATCTCTTGCACCGCCGGGGCGGGGGCGTCGGAGCGGACGTAGGCGTAGTGGCCCTTGCGGTTCTTGTGGATCTTGTAAGCCATAGTCTTGAGGCCCCAGTATTCGGAGCCGACGACGGAGCCGCCGTTGTCCTTGAGGACCTGGCCGAAATGCTCGATCAGCCCTTCGGCCTGCGCGTTGGAGAGATCCTGACGCGCGATGAAGACGTGCTCGTAGAGCGCCATCTCGTGTCACCTGTCGTAGCGCGCTTCAAAACGGGACCCCTTGCCCTCCGGGTCCGTACGAGAGGCGGCGCGTGAAAATCCGTCGGAGGGATGCGGCCTTATAGAGGGTGCCCGGCGGAATGCAAGGGCGCTTGATACCCGCATGAAATCGGCCTCCTATAAAGGGAAGATGAATGAACATAAGGGATTGCCGGTTCTCGCTTTCACCTCGGCCGGCGCATGGGAAATTTGGCTGACGGAACACGGTGGCAGTTCGCGTGGCGTCTGGCTTAAGTTTGCCAAGAAAGCTTCGGGCATAGCCAGCGTAAGCAAACCCGAAGCAATTGAGACGGCGCTCGCTTTCGGCTGGATAGATGGACAGCTTGACCGGTTTGATGAGCAATTCTGGCTCGTGCGCTTCACCCCTCGTGGGCTTAAAAGCAAATGGTCACAAATCAATCGCGACACGGCGACGCGACTTCTGGCCGAGGGAAGGATGACCCCGGCCGGTCTTGCCGAGGTCGAGAAGGCAAAGGCGGATGGCCGCTGGGATGCCGCTTATGCCCCGCAGAGCAAGGCCGAAATTCCAGATGACTTGCAGGCCGCACTCGATGCTCAGCCAGCGGCGAAGGCTTTCTTCGCAACGCTGAGTGGTGCCAATCGCTACGCCGTTCTCTACCGCATTCACAACGCGAAGACAGAGAAGACCCGCGCGGCGCGAATTGAGAAGTTTGTAACGATGTTAACGCTCGGTCAGACGATCCATCCACCCAAGGCTTGAATTGCTGGGATGCTGACGCCTAGCCCGGGCGCTCGACAAGGGAGCGCCGGGCGGGGTATCAGCGGTCATGCGGGGGTTCGCGAGGCTGCGGTCGGCGGGGGTCGTGCTGGCGCTGGTGGCGGCGCTGGTCGGCTGGCTGGCGCCGCGGGCGATGCCGGCCGCGCCGGCGGACCCGGCGCTTGCTGCCTACCTGGCGATGGGCGGCAAGCTCGCCGATCTCTGCGGCGGTGGCCCGGGCGGACATGGCGACGCCTGGTGCCCGTGTTGCGACGCCTGCCATCTGCTGGCCGCGCCGCCGGCGCCGGCGCCCGACGGGGCGGGGCGGCGAATCCGGTTTTTCGCGGCGGTGGTGGCGGCCGCCTGGGAGGCGCCTGCCGGACCGGCGGCGCGGCTGCGGCCCTGCGGCGCGCGGGCCCCTCCCGGCGGCGCCGCCTGAGAGCCAGCCGGATTTTCACGGGCGCGCGCGCCTCGCGCGCCGCCCTTGCAGGAAGAGATCATGAAACTTCGACGGACCCTCGCCGCCCTGGTGGCGGCTGCGAGCCTTGCCGGCAGCGCCGGCGCGCACGAGTACAAGCTGGGCGATCTGGAGATCGGCCACCCTTACGCGATCGAGACCCCGGCCAGCGCCAAGAGCGGCGCGGGATATCTGTCGATCACCAACACCGGCAGCGAACCGGACCGGCTGGTCGCGGTGAAGGCGGATTTCCCGATGGTCGCGGTGCACAAAACCGAGGTCGATGCCGCCGGGGTGGCGCGGATGGAGGCGGTGGACGGGCTGGAGATCGCGCCGGGCCAGACGGTGACGCTGGAGCCCGGGGGGATGCACGTGATGTTCATGGGGCTGACCGCGCCGTGGGCGGTGGGCGACAAGATCGACGCGACGCTGGTCTTCGAGAAGGCGGGCCAGGTCGACGTGCAGTTCCACGTCCAGGCGCGAGGCGAAGGCGGGACGCAGATGGACCAGGGGCAGATGGGCGGGATGCAGATGAAGCAGGGCAACTAGCGGGCCCTACACGACCTTCCCCTCGGTCGCCCACAGATCGTGCACGGCGGCCCAGCCGGGGACGCGATCGCTGGTGAAGCCGAGCGTCCTGCCGGTGGCCATGGCGCGGAACGCCGCCATCGCCTTCCGGTGCGCGCCTGCCTTGAGGTAGGCGCGCATGGCGCGCTCGTCGGTCCAGACCGAGCGGGTGTGGTGCACGCCGCCGATGGTCCTGGCCTCGGCGCCGAGATTGCCGGCGGCCCGCCGCGCCTGGGCCATTGACCGGCTGGAATGCCACCAGAAGCGAAGCAGGTGCCGCCGGCTCTTCAGCTCGAGCCCGGTGATCGACACGTAGACCGGATCGCCGCTCATCTCGTCCTCGGGGATGGTTGACACTGTCTACCGGATAGTCCAGATAGTAGACAGTGTCAACCAGCGATTCCGGAGCGGCGAAGATGCGCGAACCTGCAAGACCTGACCCGAGATGGGTGCACGAATACGGCCCCTGGGCGCTGGTGACGGGCGCGTCCGAAGGCATTGGCCGGGAGGTTGCGAAAGCCGCGGCGGCGCGCGGCCTCGCGGTGGTTCTCGTCGCGCGTCGGCGGGACAGGCTGGAAAGCCTGGCCGCCGAGATCGCAGGAAGCTGCGGCGTGGCGACGCGGGTGATCGCCGCCGATCTTGCGGACCGGGGCGCGGTGGCGCGCGTCATCGAGGAGACGCGCGACCTCGACGTCGGCCTGTTCGCCGCCTGCGCGGGCTTCGGCACCTCCGGGCGGTTCCTCGATATCCCGGCCGAGGAGGAACTCGCGATGGTCGAGGTCAACTGCAGCGCGGTGCTGGCCATGACCAAGGCCCTGGCCGGGCGGATGGCGCGGCGGCAGCGGGGCGGCATCGTGCTGATGAGCTCGCTGGTCGCCTTCCAGGGCGTGCCCTACGCCGCCAATTACGCGGCGACGAAGGCCTACGTTCAGGCGCTGGCCGAGGGGCTGCGGCCGGAGCTTGCGGCGCACGGGGTGCAGGTGCTCGCCAGTGCCCCGGGGCCGGTCGCGAGCGGCTTCGCCGCCCGGGCGGACATGCGCATGGGCCGGGCCGTGCGGCCGGAGGCGGTGGCGCGCGAGACGCTCGACGCCCTGGGACGCCGGGCGACGGTCCGGCCGGGATGGCTGTCGAAGCTGCTGATCGGGTCCCTGGCGAGCTTGCCGCGCCGGGCCCGCACCGGCATCATGGGGGGCATCATGGCAGGAATGACCAAGCACCAGCACGATGCCAGTCGCCAGGGCCGCTGATCTGCGCGAGGCCTGTGTCGCGGAGGCCTTCAGGATCGTGGAGGATACCGGGATCGAGGGCCTGAGCCTGCGCGACGTTGCGCGGCGGCTCGGGGTGTCGCACCAGGCCCCCTACAAGCACTTCCCGAGCCGGGACCACATTCTCGCCGAGATCATATCCCGCTCGTTCGACGAGTTCGCGGCCTTTCTCGACGCCCGGCCGAGGGCGGCTTCGGCGAGCGAGGACCTGCGCGCGATGGGCGAACTGTACCTGGAATACGCGCGGCGCCACCCGTTGAAGTACCGGCTGATGTTCAACACGCCGCTGCCGGAGCCGGACAAGCATCCCGGCATGATGCGCAACGCGCGGCGGGCGTTCGCATTGCTGCGGGAGCGGCTGGCCGACATGCCGCTGCGGCCGCTCGGGGACGGCACCCGGCCGCCGGCGGCGCAGGAGGCGCTGTTCGTCTGGTCGACGATCCACGGGCTGGCCAGCATCCTGCAGTCCGACTGCCTCCACACCCTGGGGCTGTCGGAAGCCGAGATCGTGCAGGCGACGGGCGTCTGCATGGCCCGGCTGAGCGTCGCGCTGGAGCCGTAGGGCGGGCGAGCGGCGCCGGCCGCTTCCGGTCCGGATCGGGGCTGGACGGCGGACCGGCGAGGCGGGTAGTCAGGGGGAAGCAGAGCGGGGGAAGCGGGATGACGCGGGCGTTCGTCTTTCCGGGCCAGGGCGCCCAGGTGGTCGGCATGGGGCGGGATCTGGCCCTGGCCTATCCGCAGGCGCAGGCGGTGTTCGACGAGGTCGACGCGGCGCTGGGCGAGAAGCTGTCGGCGCTGACCTGGGAGGGCGACGCGGCCGAGCTGACGCTGACCCGCAACGCCCAGCCGGCGCTGATGGCGACCTCGATCGCGGCGATGCGGGCGCTGGAGGCCGAGGGCGTGCTGGTGGGGTCGGCGGCGTTCGTGGCGGGGCATTCGCTGGGCGAGTATTCGGCGCTCTGCGCCGCCGGGGCGATGCGGCTGGACGACACCGCGCGGATGCTGCGGCTGCGCGGGCAGGCGATGCAGCAGGCGGTGCCGGTCGGCGTCGGCGCGATGGCGGCGGTGCTGGGGCTCGACCTGGCGGCGGTCGAGGCGGTGGCGGCGGAGGCGGCAGAGGGCGAGGTCTGCGAGGCCGCCAACGACAACGACCCGGCGCAGGTGGTGGTCTCGGGGCACAAGGCGGCGGTGGAGCGGGCGGTGGAGATCGCCAAGGCGCGGGGGGCGAAGCGGGCGCTGCTGCTGCCGGTGAGCGCGCCGTTCCATTGCGCGCTGATGCAGCCGGCGGCGGACGCGATGGCCGAGGCGCTGGCCGGGGTCGCGATCGCCCCGCCGACGGTGCCGGTGGTGGCGAACGTGCGGGCGGAGGCGGTGAGCGATCCCGACGAGATCCGGCGGCTGCTGGTGGCGCAGGTGACGGGGCGGGTGCGCTGGCGCGAGAGCGTCGCCTGGATGGCGGGGCAGGGGGTGAGCGAGACGGTCGAGGTCGGCGCGGGCAAGGCGCTGTCGGGGATGATCCGGCGGATCGCCCGGGAGATCGAGGCGAAGGCCGTCGGCAGCCCCGAGGACGTGCGGGCGCTGGCGGCTGGCTGAGGAGGCGGGGATGTTCGATCTGACGGGGAAGGCGGCGCTGGTCACCGGCGCCTCGGGCGGGATCGGCGGGGCGATCGCGCGGGCGCTGCACGGGCAGGGCGCCGCGGTGGCGCTGTCGGGCACGCGGGTGGCGCCGCTGGAGGCGCTGGCGGCGGACCTGGGCGAGCGGGCGCACGTGCTGCCGTGCGACCTCGGCGACGCGGCGGCGGTCGAGGCGCTGCCGAAGGCGGCGGCGGCGGCGCTGGGGCAGGTGGATATCCTGGTCAACAATGCCGGGATCACCCGGGACCAGCTCTTCATGCGGATGTCGGACGCGGACTGGGACGCGGTGATCGCGGTGAACCTGACCAGCGTGATGCGGCTGAGCCGCGGCTGCCTGCGCGGGATGATGAAGGCGCGCTGGGGGCGGATCGTGAATGTGAGCTCGGTGGTCGGGGTCACCGGCAATCCCGGGCAGGCGAACTATGCGGCGAGCAAGGCCGGGGTGATCGCGATGTCGAAGTCGCTGGCCGCGGAGGTGGCGAGCCGCGGTATCACCGTGAACTGCGTCGCGCCGGGGTTCATCGCCACGGCGATGACCGAGGTGCTGAACGAGGAGCAGAAGGCGCGGATCGCGGCGAGCATCCCGGCGGGGCGGATGGGCACGAGCGCGGAAATCGCCGCGGCGGCGCTCTATCTGGCGTCCGACGAGGCGGCTTACGTGACCGGGCAGACGCTGCACGTGAACGGCGGAATGGCAATGATCTGAGGCGGCCGCGGGCGCCGGCGCAATAGCATTTGCCATGGCCCGCGGTTATGCTATAGCGCGCGACAAGTCGTTCCGGGGGGCGCGGTGCCATGCCCGCCCTGTGGCAGAACAAAAAAATGGCCGAGACGGTCAGTCGGGGAAGTAATAGCCGGGCGCCGAAGCCGGGACCGGACCAAAACAAGGAAGCAGCAATGAGCGATATCGCAGAACGCGTCAAAAAGATCGTGGTAGAGCACCTGAGCGTGGACGAGGCCAAGGTGACGGAGACCGCTTCCTTCATCGACGATCTGGGCGCGGACAGTCTGGATACGGTCGAGCTGGTGATGGCGTTCGAGGAGGAGTTCGGCATCGAGATCCCCGACGATGCCGCCGAGACGATCCAGACCTACGGCGACGCGGTGAAGTTCATCGAGGCGAACGCCAACGCCTGACATCGGGCCGGCAGAGCCTGCGAGCGGCGTCCGGGGACCGGGCGCCGTTCCCGATTCCGGGGGGTCGGGGCGGGACGGAAATGCCGAGCGGGGGCAAAGGTTAACGGCAGTTTCCTGAATGCACGTCTCATGCACATTGCATGCACAACCCGTACACTGAGGGAAGGACTTGGGATTGAAGCGTTAACAGGCCTCGGGCGGGCCGCTGACCGCTTCCGGGGCCCGACGGCCGGGGTTCTCCTGGCTTCGAGCGCTTCGGCCAAGGACCATGTGCGGAGTTGGCGCGAGTGGTCGGGGGGAGATGGCCGCTTCCGGCCCGAACCGGACGTTCGCTAGGCACACGCGGTTCCCCGGAAGCCGACTTTACGCACAGCGGGGCATTTCGAGCGTTGAGATATCGGCAGCGCGAGACGAAGCTGTACGATAAGCGCAAAGTCGCACGCGCTCGATGCGGATATGCCGAGTTTGATCAACGCCAATAGTTGTTGGCTGCTGCCACGGTGGCGAACTCCACCGCCACAACGTGGCTCGCTGCGATCAGTCCCTCAGGATTATGAGCGTATTGAGCGCGCCCGGCTTTCAGCGTCTCCAATTCTCCTTGCATTGCATGTATTGAATTCCGAGCCAGCATGATGGCCAATGCTCTGCCTTCCTTAGCCGACGGAGTAATCAGCGAGTTATTCGGGACTAGTGGATAGAACCTGACGAAGGATTCCCACGGCGCCCGCGCTGTGCGAGTCTCGGCGGATGCGCAAAGGTATCACCGTCGAGGTAAGCGCCGCGGATCGTGCCCGATTGGAAGCGGTGGTCGCGGACAGGAACAGCCCGCAGAAGCACGTGTGGCGGGCGAGCATCATTCTGGCGACGGCCGACGGCTTCGGGACGGCCGAGATCATGCGGCGGACCGGCAAGTCCAAGCCTTGCGTCTGGCGCTGGCAGGCGCGGTTCATGACCGACGGGGTGGAGGGCCTTCTGCGCGACAAGACCCGGCCGTCGCGCGTCCCGCCGCTCGGCCCCGAGGTGGCGGAACGCGTTGTGGCGCTGACGCTGACCGATCCGCCGGCGGAGACGACCCACTGGACCGCCGCCATGATGGCGAAGTCGGCGGGCATCAGCGTCAGCTCGGTCCAGCGCATCTGGCGCGCCCATGGCCTGCAGCCGCACCGGGTCCGGCAGTTCAAGCTCTCGAACGATCCGCGGTTCGTCGAGAAGCTGCGCGACGTGGTCGGGCTCTATCTCGACCCGCCGGCGCACGCCATCGTGCTCTCGGTCGACGAGAAGAGCCAGATCCAGGCCCTCGACCGCACCCAGCCCGGCCTGCCGATGAAGAAGGGCCGCGCCGGCACGATGACCCACGACTACAAGCGGCACGGCACCACCACGCTCTTCGCCGCGCTGAACGTGCTCGACGGCACCGTCATCGGCCGCAACATGGCCCGCCATCGCCATCAGGAGTTCATCCGCTTCCTCAACGCCGTCGAGGCCACCGTCCCGCAAGGCAAGCAGGTCCACGCGGTCCTCGACAACTACGCCGCGCACAAGCACCCGAAGGTCCGCCGGTGGCTCGACCGCCACCCGCGCTGGACCTTCCACTTCGTGCCAACCTCCTGCTCCTGGCTCAACGCCGTCGAAGGCTTCTTCGCCAAGCTCTCGAAGCGCCGGCTCAAGCGCGGCGTCTTCAACTCCATCGTCGACCTTCAGACCGCCATCAACCGCTTCGTCAGCGAGCACAACACTGAACCGAAGCCCTTCGTCTGGACCGCCGATCCAGACCGCATCATCGCCGCTGTCAAACGAGGGCACCAAACGTTGGATTCGATCCACTAGAGGCTTCTGCGGCACTTGCGTCATGGATTTCTTCTCTCGATATCGGAGCTGCGAAGTTTCTGAGGTGCTGGCCGATCCAGCTTTCGATGTCAGCGATGACGGCCTCCTTACCGAAATCATTGAGGAGATCGTGGAAGTGACCTTCGTACAGTTTGAGGGTCTTGTCCGTGGAGCCCGCCGTATCATAGAAGAACTGGCTTCCGCTTGACTTGGCAGCCTTGTCACCGGTCCCGTGCAGAATGAGCAGCGGCATCGAGAAGAGCGGGAATTCTCGCGTGAGCCGCTCGTCGGCCCTCACCATTTCGGCCAAGGTTTGGGTCGGTTGCGTTTCGTTAGCAATCAGTGGATCGGCATCCATCGCCTTCACGACCGCCGGGTCGCGGGAGAAGTCCTCATTCTTGAGCCGCAAAACGTGAGCGTGCGGCGCGACGCGGCCCAGGCCCTTGAGGACCGCCAGGGCAAAGTCGGGAGCCGGCAGCCGGTAGGCGAAGCTCTCGCAGATCAGCCCGGAAAGTTCGGACGGATGTTTGATCGCATAAAGGCAGGAAACCACGCCTCCGGCGCTGTGGCCGAGCACGAAGATGGGCAAGCCCGGCTCTCGCGATTTTGCGCTCGCGACGAGCGTCGCGACGTCGCAGACGTAGTCGGCGAACCTGTCGACGTAGTAGCGCTCGCCGTCCGACTTTCCGCGGCCGCGCAAGTCGAGGGCGTAGACCGACAGGCCCTGTTTTCCCAGTTGCTCGGCGACCCAGTCATAGTAGCCGCTGTGCGAATTGAAGCCCGGTACGATCACCACGACGCCGCTCGGCCGACCGGACGAGGTCCAAGCCCGGAAGGAAATCTTAAGCCCGCCGCAACTCTCAATACGCTCTTCGATCATGGCCATCGCACTTCCCTTCGATCTTGAGGCCAGCCTTGAACGTCCGGAATTACTGGCCGGACCATCGGAACACGCCTTAGTATCGCCCGGGAGAGCGATCGGTTCTGTTCCCAAATTGCCGTTCCGCCGGTCGCTTGGGTATTTCTTCCGGAGCACGATCATGCATCCGCAAGAGCAAGGTGCTGCGAAGTACGGCGACCGGGATCTCCTGGCATCGTCGATCGCCAGCGGTTGGCGCAGCATGGCAGCCGAACATCGTCACCATCCCAAGGGCGAGATAGCGTCGTTCCAGCCGCAGCATCTGGAGATCGTCATTGCGACCGGATGCCACGGGGACTGCATCGCCAGCCGCACCGGTGACCGCATCCGTCAACATACGCGGGTGGAGCCCGGAACAATCTGGTTTTGCCCGGCCGGCGTGCAGGAAGAAGACATCCACCTTTCGGAATGGCATGAGGCGCTTCACCTGTATCTTCCCACTGAGCGTTTTGCGGAGTTGTCGGAGGCTCGGCGGCGCCGCCTGCCGGCCCGAGGCGGTCCCCTATCTCGGCGGCTTCTATGACGAGCAGATCCGCCGGATCGGCAATGGTCTGCTGGGCCATCTCGAGGCGCCGCCGCAGCCGGTGCCGCTCTGCACCGACACGCTGTCGCTTGAACTGACCGCATGTGTCGTGGACGCCTATTCCGTCGATGCGCGCCGCGGCGGAGAAACGAGAGCCGACATCGGCTGGACACAAGGCGGCTACGCCGTGTGCTCGATTACATGACCGCGCATCTGGAAGACGAGGTTGGCCTCGAAGACCTTGCTGGCGAAGCGTGCCTCAGCACCTTTCACTTTACCGCGTCTTCGCCAACACGATGGGCATGCCGCCGCACCGTTATCTCAGTCGCATGCGCCTTGAACACGCGAAAACTCTGCTTTCGCTCGGCGTGATGCCGATCGCCCAGATCGCGTTGGTCTGTTGCTTCTCTTCGCAGTCGAATTTCACACGTGCTTTTGTCCGCGCCACCGGATTGACGCCCAGGAGTATCGTCGGCAATCGTGGTAAGCCGCATCTTCTGGGGATGGTTTCCGCCCGGGCGGCGCCAGGCAAGCCAGAACCTGTTTTCGGCTGGATGTCCCAATCACACTCTTGCAGCGAACGGCGGCTCCTCGGCCAGTCGTTGTCCATCTCGCTGCAGCGCCGCGAACGACCGCCGTCCGCCCACTTCGACAGCCCCGCTAAGAGTCCTGCCAGATCGCGCTGCGCCTTCCTGCCCCCGGCAGGCGCGATTCCGCGCCCGTCCAGGGAGGCGCGCCGCGATTGCGAGCGCCGGGCAAGCGCTTGCCCCCCACGCCTCCGCCATGGGCTCCGGGCGTCGGACCGGGCAAGTCTCCACCGAGACTTGCCTTTTCGGTCCGGGGTTTGTTACGGCCGCATCCGGGCGCAAGCGGACCTGCGCGCGGGGTCCGGCCGGCGGGCGGGGCAGGGAGATGCAGGCTTGTCGGCTCGCGGGCTTTCGCGGTAAACGGGGCGGACCTTCGGACAAGGGGAAGGAACCCGATGCGGCGCGTTGTGATAACCGGTCTGGGCATGGTCTCCCCGCTGGCCTGCGGCGTCGAGGAGACCTGGGCGCGGCTGATCGCCGGGCGGTCGGGGGCCGGCAAGATCACCCGGTTCGATGCCTCGCATCTGGCGAGCGACATCGCCTGCGAGGTGCCGCTGGGCGACGGCTCGGACGGCACCTTCAATGCCGACGACTGGATGTCGGGCAAGGAGCAGCGCAAGGTCGACACCTTCATCCTCTATCGCGATGGCGGCGGCCGAGCAGGCGGTGCGCGACGCCGACTGGATGCCCGAGGACGAGGCGGAGCGCGAGCGGACGGGCGTGATCATCGGCTCGGGGATCGGCGGGTTGCAGTCGATCGCGGAGACGACGCTGATCCTGCGTGACAAGGGGCCGCGGCGGGTCTCGCCGTTCTTCATTCCCGGGGCGCTGATCAACCTCTGCTCGGGGCAGGTCTCGATCCGCTACGGCTTCAAGGGGCCGAACCATGCGGTGGTGACGGCCTGTTCGACCGGCGCGCATGCGATCGGCGACGGGGCGCGGCTGATCAAGTACGGCGATGCCGACGTGATGATCGCCGGCGGCGCCGAGGCGGCGATCTGCGAGATCGGCATCGCCGGGTTCGCGGCCTGCAAGGCGCTGTCGACGAACTTCAACGCCGAGCCGGAGCGGGCGAGCCGGCCCTACGATCGCGACCGGGACGGCTTCGTGATGGGCGAGGGCGCGGGCGTGGTGGTGCTGGAGGAGCTGGAGCACGCGCGGGCGCGCGGCGCGAAGATCTATGCCGAGGTGATCGGCTACGGGCTGTCGGGAGACGCCTATCACATCACCTCGCCGGCCCCGGACGGCGAGGGCGGGTTCCGGGCGATGAGCGCGGCGCTGAAGAGCGCGGGGGTGCGGCCGGACGAGCTCGACTACGTCAACGCGCACGGCACCTCGACGCCGGTGGGCGACGAGATCGAGCTGAACGCGGTGGCGCGGCTGCTCGGCAACAGCGCCGGCAAGACCACGATGTCCTCGACCAAGTCGGCGACCGGGCACCTCCTGGGCGCGGCCGGCGCCGTGGAGGCGATCTTCGGGACGCTGGCGATCCGCGACGGGGTGGCGCCGCCGACGATCAACCTGGAGAACCCCTCGATCGAGACGCCGATCGACCTAGCGCCGCGCAAGGCGGTGGAACGCCGGATCGACGTGGTGCTGTCGAACTCGTTCGGCTTCGGCGGCACCAACGCCTCGCTCGTGCTGCGCCGGGTGGAGTAAGCGCCGCCCGATGATGCGCCACGTCGCAGCGAATGCGCTGACCCTCCTGATTGTGGGCCTGGTGGTCCTGTTCGGCATCGTCAACTGGGCGCAGTCGCACTATCGCGCGCCCGGGCCGCTGACCGAGCCGGTGCAGATCGAGGTCGAGCGCGGCGAGGGGCTGGCGAGCGTGGCGGGCAAGCTGGCAGACGCCGGGGCGATCTCGAACCCGGCGCTGTTCCGGATCGCGGCGCGCTACGCGCATCTCGACGCCGGGCTGAAGTTCGGCGAGTACAGCATCCCGGCCCGGGCCTCGATGCAGGACATCCTGGAGCTGATGAACAAGGGCGCCAACGTGGTGCGGCAGATCGTGGTGCCGGAGGGGCTGACCAATGCCCAGGTGGTCCAGCTCCTGCGCGACCGGCCGGAGCTGAGCGGGGAGATCACCGAGGTGCCGCCGGAGGGGATGCTGGCGCCGGCCGGCTACGACTTCCAGCGCGGCGACGACCGCGCCGACATCCTGGCCCGGATGGTGGCGCAGCAGGAGCAGATCCTGGCGGCGGCCTGGGCCGGGCGGTCGCCGGACCTGCCGCTGAAGTCGCCCGAGCAGCTGCTGACGCTGGCCTCGCTGGTGGAGAAGGAGACCGGGGTGGCCGAGGAGCGCAGCCGGGTGGCGTCGGTCTTCGTCAACCGGCTGCGGCGGGGGATGAAGCTGCAGACCGATCCGGCGGTGATCTACGGCATCACCAAGGGGCAGGCGCCGCTGGGGCGGGGGCTGAAGGCGAGTGAGCTGGCGATGGCGACGCCGTTCAACACCTACGTGATCCAGGGGCTGCCGCCGACGCCGATCGCCAACCCGGGCAAGGCGGCGATCGAGGCCGCGGCGCGGCCGGAGGCGACCGATTTTCTCTATTTCGTCGCCGACGGCTCGGGCGGGCATGCGTTCTCGCGCACGCTGCAGGAGCACAACGCCAACGTGATCAAGTGGCGGAAGATCGAGGCCGAGCGGGCGGCCGAGGCGCGCGCGGCCGAGGCTGCGGCCGCCGCCGCCGCGGCGCCGCCGCAGCCGCGAAGACGGCCGGGGATGCGGCGGCGCCGGCGGAGGACGTCGAGGGAACCCCGGGGCAGGTGGACGGGCCGCGAGCGCGGAGTGCGCAACCTTAGATTTAGTCATTGACAGAGCGGTCGCTCTGGGGTATAGCTCTCTGCAAGCTGGAAGAAGTGAGTTGGCAGGTCCTCTCCGGAGGGCCTGCCGTTTCTTTTTCTGCCCGGGCGGAGCAGCCAGGGCATCCATCACATGACAATTTCAGCATCAGACCAGGCGGCGGACAGCGACAGGCTGGACCGCACGCTCGAGCTGTACCGTGATCTGTCCGTGGCTCTAAGCGGACGGATCGCGCATTTGAAAGCGGGAACCGGCGGCGACGTCGGCTGCGAGGGCTCCGAGGAGGCGCTGAAGGCGCATCAGCGGGTCCTGCAGAGCATTCTCGATGCCGAGGCAAGTCTTGTCAAACGAAGCAGAGCGGGCGCCGGCGGGGGGAGTCAGGAACTCGACCTCGCAGCGGCGCGCGCCGAGATCCTTGCTCGACTTGCTGTCCGGGCTGGCGAAAGCTGACCTGGACGCGTTTCTCGCAGCGTTGAGTCCGAATGCCCTGATGTCCCTGCCCTGGCTCTTCGAGCACTGGGCGCTGGGGCATCAGCTGCCTCCCGAGGGAGACTGGACGACCTGGGTCATCCTGGGCGGCCGGGGGGCAGGCAAGACCCGCGCCGGGGCCGAATGGATCCGCGCGCAGGTCGAAGGCGGCAAGCCGGGCGACCCGGGATCCAGTTCCCGGGTCGCCCTGGTAGGCGAGACGCTGGACGAGGCGCGCGAGGTGATGGTGTTCGGCGCCTCGGGCATCCTCGCCTGCTCGCCGCCCGACCGCCGGCCCGAGTGGCAGGCCACGCGCAAGCGGCTGGTCTGGCCGAACGGGGCGGTGGCGCAGATTTTCTCGGCCAGCGATCCGGAGAGCCTGCGCGGGCCGCAGTTCGACGCCGCCTGGTGCGACGAGCTCGGCAAGTGGAAGAAGGGCGAGGCGGCCTGGGACATGCTGCAGTTCGCGCTCCGGCTCGGCGACCGGCCGCGCGCGGTGGTGACGACGACGCCGCGGAGCGAGCCGCTGCTGACGGCGCTCTTGGCCGCGGCGGGAACGGTGGTGACGCGGGCGCCGACGGCGGCGAACCGGATGCACCTGGCCGAGGGATTTGTCGAGGCGGTCACGGCGAAATACGCCGGCACCCGGCTGGGGCGGCAGGAGCTCGACGGCGAGTTCGTGCTCGATGCCGACGGGCGCGCTCTGGACCTGGGAGATGCTGCAGGCGGCGCGGGTGCCGCGGCGGCTCGAGCTCGACCGGGTGGTGGTGGCGGTCGACCCGCCGGTGACCAGCGGCGAGGACGCCGACGAATGCGGCATCGTCGTCGCCGGGGTGAGCCAGGTCGGGCCGCCGCAGGACTGGACCGCCGAGGTGATCGCCGACGGCAGCGTCGCGGGGCGCGTCGCCGCGCGGCTGGGCCGAGCGGGCGGTGGAGCTCTTCCACGCCCACGGCGCCGACCGGCTGGTGGCGGAGGTGAACCAGGGCGGCGAGATGGTCGCGGACGTGATCCGGCAGGTCGACCCGATGGTGCCGTTCCGGGCGCTGCGGGCGACGCGCGGCAAGGCGGTGCGCGCCGAGCCGGTGGCGGCGCTCTACGAGCAGGGCCGGGTGACGCCACCGGGGCGCCTTCAAGGCGCTCGAGGAGCAGATGGCGGCGATGACCGTCCGGCGGCTTCTCGGGCGCGGCAGCCCCGACCGCGTCGACGCGCTGGTCTGGGCGATCACCGAGCTGATGATCGAGCCGGCGGCGAAGTACCGGGTGGCGCGGGTGCGCAGCCTCTGAGCTCGCGGGCAGGGACGCGGCTGGCGCCGCGTGGCGGCCGTTGCCGCCACAAGGAGCGCGCAGGTGCGCGCAGGTTTTTTTGGTTGGCGCACGCGGGTCGCGTGCGCCGACTGCTCTCCAGGTTAGCAAACCTGAATGAAACGGAAGGGGCGCGCCGCGGGTGGCGTTCCGGTCGTGGTGCCGCGCCCCGCGTCGAGCGCCCAATCCTTTGCAATTCAGGAGCAGGCTTCATGGTCTTGCAGATCTTCCGCACGCCGAAGCCGGTGGCGCCCGAGGCCAAGGCCTCGGCCGGCGCCGGTGGTGGCGTTCCAGGGCGCGGGCCGGGCCGCCTGGTCGGCGCGGGACACCGCGACGCTGACCCGGGTCGGGTTCCTGGGCAACCCGGTGGCCTTCCGCTGCGTCAAGATCATCGCCGAGGCGGCCGCGCGCCGTGCCGGTGGTGGTGCAGGACGCCGACGCGGCGCTTCGACGCCCATCCGGTGATGGAGCTCCTGGCCGCGCCCAATCCGGGGCAGGGCGGCGCGGCGCTGATGGAGAACTTCTACGGCAACCTGCTGCTGAGCGGCGACGGCTATCTGGAGGCGGCGGGCGAGGTCGCCTCGGGCGGGCCGCGCGAGCTCTACGTGCTGCGCTCGGACCGGATGAAGGTGGTGCCGGGCACCGATGGCTGGCCGGTGGCCTATGAGTACAGCGCCGGCGGGCAGAAGCATGTCTTCGAGATGCGGCAGGACCGGGTGCCGGTGCTGCACGTCAAGAGCTTCCACCCGCAGGACGATCACTACGGGCTGTCGCCGCTGACCGCGGCGGCGAGTGCCATCGACGTGCACAACTCGGCCAGCACCTGGTCGAAGGCGCTGCTCGACAACGCGGCGCGGCCGTCGGGGGCGATCGTCTACAAGGGCGCGGACGGGCAGGGGCAGCTCGGCAGCGACCAGTACGAGCGGCTGGTCGAGGAGCTGGAGACCCACCACCAGGGCGCGCGCAACGCCGGGCGGCCGATGCTGCTGGAGGGCGGGCTCGACTGGAAGCCGATGGGGTTCTCGCCGTCAGCGACATGGAGTTTCACCGCACCAAGGAGGCGGCGGCGCGCGACGTGGCGCTGGCCTTCGGGGTGCCGCCGATGCTGCTCGGGCTGCCGGGCGACAACACCTACGCCAACTACCAGGAGGCGCACCGGGCGTTCTACCGGCTGACGGTGCTGCCGCTGGTGTCGAAGACCCTGGCGGCGATCTCGGGCTGGCTGCCGGCGTTCTACGGCGCGGCGTTCCAGGTGAAGGTCGATTTCGACAACGTGCCGGCGCTGGCCGAGGAGCGCGAGGCGCTGTGGCGGCGGATCAGCGCGGCCGGCTTCCTGAGCGATGCCGAGAAGCGGCAGCTGCTGGGGCTGCCGAAGCTGCAGGAGGAGTAGCGTGTGGGGACCGGGGTGGTGCGCGGCGGCGGCTCACGCTTCCTCTATGAGCCGTTCGATGCGGCCTCGGCGCGGATCGAGGTGAACGAGCGCATCCAGGAAGAGCGCTGGCAGCACCTGGAACGGCGGCTGAAGCAGATCGAGGTGGCGCTCGACCGGCTGGAGCGGCGGATCTGGCTGGCGGTCTACGGCGCCGCCTCGCTGATCCTGGCGACATCGCCTACGGGCTCCTGAACATGACGGTCTGAGGAGGTGAAATGATGCATCGAACGGGCGGGTTCGGCCTGCTGGAGACCAAGTTCCGCAGCTTCGACGGCGAGCTGGCGCTGAAGGACGGCGCCGAGATCGCCGGCTACGCCAGCCTGTTCGGCGCCGCCGACCAGGGCGGCGACGTGGTGCAGAAGGGCGCCTACGGCGCCTCGCTGACCCGGCTCGCCAAGGCGCGCTCGGGCGTGAAGATGCTGTGGCAGCACGACCCGTCGCGGCCGATCGGGGTCTGGGACGAGGTGCGCGAGGACGCCCGCGGCCTCTACGTCAAGGGGCGGCTGCTGCTCGAGGTGCAGGCGGCGCGCGAGGCGCATGTGCTGCTGCAGGCCGGCGCCATCGACGGGCTGTCGATCGGCTATCGCACGCTCAGGAGCGAGAAGGCCGCCGGCGGCCAGCGGCTCCTGCACGAGATCGAGCTCTGGGAGGTGTCGCTGGTCACCTTCCCGATGCTCCCCGAGGCGCGGGTGCAGGCCGATGCCTCCGACACGGAGGAAGGCGGACCTGGCGCGGACCCTGGCGGAGAGTTTCCGCGAGGCCAGGGAGATGCTGGCGTGAGAGAGCGCCGGCGAGAGTGCAGTCATCAAGGAAAGTCATTGATGCAGAAAGCTGAAACCGAATCCCGGGCGGGGACTGCCGCGCCGGGCCAGGGCCCGCACATGGAAGTCAAGGCTGCCTTGTCGGGGTTTCTGGGTGAATTCAACGCCTTTCAGTCCGAGATCAAAGCGAAGCTCCAGGAACAGGAATCCCGTTTGGCCATGCTCGACCGCAAATCCATCGCGCTCTCCCGCCCGCCGCTCTCGCGCGGCGCCGAAACCGACACGCCGCACAAGAAGGCGTTCGCCGCCTACCTGCGCTCGGGCGACGACGACGGCCTGCGCGGCCTGACCGTCGAGGAGAAGGCGCTGTCGACCGCGGTGGCGGCGGACGGCGGCTACCTGGTCGATCCGCTGACCGCGGCGCAGATCGTCGGCGTGCTGCGCTCGTCGGCCTCGATCCGCACCATCGCCAACGTGGTGAGCGTGGAGGCCGCGCGCCTTCGACGTGCTGGTCGACCACACCGACATCGGCGCCGGCTGGGCCACCGAGACCGCGGAGCGGACCGAGACCGGCACGCCGCAGGTCGACCGCATCTCGATCCCGCTGCACGAGCTGTCGGCGCTGCCGAAGGCGAGCCAGCGGCTGCTCGACGACAGCGCCTTCGACGTCGAGGGCTGGCTGGCGCAGCGGATCGCCGACAAGTTCAGCCGGGCCGAGGCCCAGGCCTTCGTCTCCGGCGACGGCGTCGACAAGCCGACGGGGTTCCTGAACTATCCCGCGGTCGACAACGACGCTCTTCGCCTGGGGCTCGCTCGGCTACGTGCCGACCGGCGCGGACGGCGATTTCAACGGCGCCGATCCGGCCGACGCCGTCGTCGACCTGGTCTATTCGCTGGGCGCCCGCTACCGCGCCAACGCGACCTTCGTGATGAATTCCAAGACCGCCGGCGCGGTGCGCAAGATGAAGGACGCCGACGGGCGGTTCCTCTGGTCCGACGGCCTGGCCGCCGGCGAGCCGGCGCGGCTGATGGGCTATCCGGTGCTGATCGCCGAGGACATGCCGGACATCGCGCCGGACGCCTTCGCCATCGCCTACGGCGATTTCCGCGCCGGCTACACCGTGGCCGAGCGGCCGGACCTGCGCATCCTGCGCGATCCGTTCTCGGCCAAGCCGCACGTGCTGTTCTACGCCACCAAGCGGATCGGCGGCGACGTCAGCGACTTCGCGGCGATCAAGCTCCTGAAATTTGCGAGCGCCTGAGGCCGGGCAACCGGTCGACAGCGCCTGCAGATGATCTGCCCCGCGTTCATGGGGCGGATCGGCACACCCCCGCACCTTCCAGTTGCTGCTCCTCCCTCCGCTCGGGCGGTGCGGGGGTGTGTTTTGCGTGACGGTCGAAGGCGATCCGGACGATGGGCGGATATGTTCTGAAAGCCGCGGATCGGCGTGTCACCTTCACGATCGACTGGCGGCGGGGATACCTGTCGCCGGGCGAGATGGTGAGCGCCGACCTGGGCTGGAAGATCGCAGCCGGTCCGGAACCGCGGCCGAGGACCTGGTGGTGACGGAGCAGCGTCACGACCTGAGCAGGTCCTCGGCCGACTTCGCCGCCGGGGTTCCGGGGCAGGTCTACCTGGTCACCAGCCGGGTCAGGACCAGCCGTGATCGCGTGCTGGAGCGCGCGATCGTCATGCGGATTGCTTTGGGCCGCGGCCCGCATTGAGGAGTTTCCGATGATCTTGACCGAAGTGAGCGCGCCGCCGTCGGCGGCCGTGCCGGTGCGGGCGTTCGCCGAGCACCTGCGGCTCGGCAGCGGCTTCGCCGACGACGGCTCGAGGATGCGGTGCTCGAGCTCTACCTGCGCGCGGCGATGGCGGCGATCGAGGCCCGGCTGGGCCGGGCGCTGCTTGGCGCGCGACTTCTCCTGGACGGTGACGCGCTGGCGCGAGGACGCGAGCCAGGGCATGCCGATCGCGCCGGTGCAGGTCGGTGGCGGCGATCACCCTGGTCGATGCCGACGGCAGCGAGACGGCGGTCGATCCCGAGAGCTGGTCGGTGCTGCGCGACAGCCAGCGGCCGCGGCTGGTCGGGCGCTTCGGGCGCAACCTGCCGAAGATCCCGCGCGCCGGTCACGCCGAGATCCGTTTCACCGCCGGGTTCGGCGCCGGCTGGGAGGACGTGCCGGCCGACCTGCGCCAGGCGGTGTTCCTGCTGGCGGCGCATTTCTACGAGAACCGGGCGGAAGGCGCCGAGGGCGCCGGCTCGATGCCGTTCGGGGTGCTGGTGCTGATCGAGGCCTATCGTGCGACCCGGATCGGCGGGGCGCCGTCGTGACCGACGCGGTCAGGCTGCAGCGGCGGCTGGTGCTGGAAGCGCGCGAAAGCCAGCCCGACGGCTCGGGCGGCCTCGAGGTCGCCTGGGTCCCGGCTCGGCGACGCTCTGGGCGGAGGTGACGGCGCGGACCGGGCGCGAGGACTTCATCGCCGGCCAGCCGCGGCCGCGGGTCAGGTATCGCATCCTGGTGCGCGGCGCGCCGGTGGGCGCCGCCTCGCGGCCGCGGCCCGACCAGCGGCTGCGCGAGGGCGCGCGGATCTTCGACATCCTGACGGTGGCCGAGCACGACGCCGCCGGCCGGTACCTGGAGATCACCGCCGAGGAGGGGGTGCTGCCATGAGCTTCGCCTTTTCCGCCGGCCTGCAGGCCAAGGTCTACCAGCGGCTGATCGGCGATGCCGGGCTGGGCGCGCTGGTCGGCGGTGCGATCTACGACGCGCCGCTGGTGCCTGCGCCGGGCGCGGTGGCGCCGGACTACGTACTGCTCGGCGAGGAGACGGTGCGGGACAACGGCACCAAGACCAGCGACGGGCGCGATCCACGATTTCACCGTGACCGTGCATTCGGGGCGCGACGGGTTCGACGCGGCCAAGAAGATCGCCGCGGCGGTCTGCGCCGCCCTCGTCGATGCGCCGCTGGTGCTCGACGCAGGGCCGGCTGGTGGCGCTGCGGTTCCTGCGCGCCGCGGCCGAACGGGGGCCGGCGCCGGAAAAGCGCAAGGTTTCCCTGCGCTTCCGGGCGGTCGTGGACCAGGACACATAACTCCTTTTTCGGGAAGGACGAGGACATGGCGGCCCAGAGAGGCAAGGATCTTCTGATCAAGCTCGACATGACCGGCGACGGCGCGTTCGAGACGGTCGCGGGGCTGCGCGCCACGCGGATCACCTTCAACGCCGAGACGGTCGACGTGACCAACCTCGGCAGCGCCGGTCGCTGGCGCGAGCTGTTGTCGGGCGCGGGCGTGCGGAGCGCGGCGATCAGCGGATCGGGCGTGTTTCGCGACGACGCGACCGACGAGCGGGCGCGGGCGATCTTCTTCGCCGGCGAGATCCCGGCCTATCAGGTGATCATTCCGGACTTCGGGATCATCGAGGGGCCGTTCCAGATCACCTCGATCGAGTATTCCGGCCAGCACGACGGCGAGGCGGTCTACGAGCTGGCGCTGGCCTCGGCCGGGCCGGTGAGCTTCGCGGCGATCTGATGGCCAATCCCTGGCGCGGCGAGGTCGAGCTCGTCGTCGACGGCGAGCCGCGGGTGATGCGGCTGACGCTGGCGGCGCTGGCCGAGCTGGAGGCGCGGCTGCAGAGCGAATCGCTGGTCGAGCTGATCGCGCGGTTCGAGGCCGGCGGCTTCCGGGTGAAGGACCTGATCGCGCTGCTGGCGGCCGGGCTGAGCGGCGGCGGCTGGAAGATCAGCGAGGCCGAGCTGGTGAAGGCGCGGGTCGAGGGCGGGCCGCTGGCGGCGGCGCAGGCGGCGGCGCGGCTGCTGAAGATCACCTTTACCCTGCCCGACGAGGACGCGGAGGCATGACGCGGGTTGCCTGGCCGGGGCTGATGCAGCTCGGGCTGGTGCAGCTGGGCCTGACGCCCGACGTGTTCTGGGGCCTGACGCCGGCCGAGCTGATGCTGATGGCGGGGTACGGACCGCAGCGCGCCGCCCTGACCCGGGCCGGGCTGGCCGAGCTCGCCGCGCGCTTTCCCGACAAGACCCGCGCAGGGCGGGCAGAACCGGAGTGACCATGGCGGACTTCAATGGCGACCTCGGCGGGCTGGAGGCGCAGTTCGCGGAGCTCGAGAGCACCGTCTCCGGGCTCGAGGGCGTCGACCGGGGCGTTCCAGCGCGAGCTGGAAGGCGTGCAGGGCAGCATGAAGGCGACCGGCCGCGAGGCCACGGGCATGTCGAGCTCGGTGTCTTCCTCGCTGCGGCGGGCTTTCGACGGGGTGATCTTCGACGGCAAGCGGCTGTCGGATGCGCTGGCCGGCATCGGGCAGAGCATTTCGAGCTCGGTGCTGAACCAGGCGCTGGCGCCGGTGCAGGGTGCGCTCGGCTCGGCGGTGGGCAAGGGCGTGCAGTCGATCCTCGGCGGCATCCTGCCCTTCGCCAAGGGCGCGACGTTCGGTGCGGGCCGGGTCGCGGCCTTCGCGCGGGGCGGCGTGGTGGACGGGCCGACGCAGTTTCCGATGCGCGGCGGGGTCGGGCTGATGGGCGAGGCGGGGCCGGAGGCGATCGTGCCGCTGACGCGCGGCGCCGACGGCAAGCTCGGCATCCGCTCGGGCGGCAGCGGCGGTGCGGTGCACGTGACGATGAACATCTCGACGCCCGGACGCGGTCGGGTTCCAGCGCTCGCAGAGCCAGATCGCCGCCGAGATGAACCGCGCGATCGCAGCGCGGCCGCCGCAATCTCTGAGGGAGGCAGGCGATGAACTTCCACGAAGTCAGGTTCCCGGCCGCGCTGTCGGTCGGGTCGAGCGGCGGGCCGGAGCGGCGCACCGAGATCGTCACGCTGAACAACGGCTTCGAGGAGCGCAACTCGCCCTGGGCGCATTCGCGGCGGCGCTACGACGCCGGGCTGGGGGTGCGGTCGCTGGACGATCTGGCCGAGCTGATCGCGTTCTTCGAGGCGCGGCCGGGCCAGCTCTACGGCTTTCGCTGGAAGGACTGGACCGACTTCAAGTCCTGCCTGCCGTCCGCCGCCCCCGTCGGCCGCTCGACCAGCGGATCGGGACCGGGGACGGGGCGGCTGAGCGCGTTCGAGCTGGCGAAGAGTCTACGCGTCGGGCACGCAGTCCTATACCCGGCCGATCGTGAAGCCGGTGGTGGGCACGGTGCGGGTCGCGGTTGCCGGGGTCGCGCTGGCGGCGGGCGTCGATTTCGCGATCGACCATGCGACGGGCCGGGTCGTGCTGACGCAGCCGCCGGTGGCGGGCGCCGCGGTCACGGCGGGATTCGAGTTCGACGTGCCGGTGCGGTTCGATACCGACCGGATCAACGCGAGCCTCGCCGGGTTCGCCGCGGGCGAGATCCCGTCGATCCCGGTGGTCGAGGTCCGGGTCTGATGCGCGCGATCGATCCCGAGCTGCAGGCGCGGCTCGACGGCGGCGCGACCACGCTCTGCCGCTGCTGGCGGGTCAACCGGCGCGACGGGACGGCGTTCGGCTTCACCGACCACGACCGCGACGTCGCGCTTCGACGGGGCGGTGTTCCGGGCCAGCACCGGCATGGATGCGAGCGCGTTGCAGTCGGCGACCGGGCTGAGCGTGGACAACGCCCAGGCGGTCGGCGCGCTGAGCGACGCGGCGGTCAGCGAGGAGGACATCCGGGCCGGCAAGTTCGACCGCGCCGAGATCCGGCAGTGGCTGGTCGACTGGGAGCGCCCCGAGCTGCGGGTGCTGCTGTTCCGCGGGCAGTTCGGCGAGATCCGCCGCACCGACGGCGCCTTCGAGGTGGAGCTGCGCGGCCTGGCGGAGGCGCTGAGCGCGCCGGTCGGGCGGTCGGTGCTCCGCACCTGCGACCGGGTGCTGGGCGACGCGAAATGCGGCTTCGATCCGAGCCAGCCGGGATTCTCGGGCGAGGGGGAACTGGCCGACGGCGGCTCGCCGGGCGTCCTGGTTGCGAACGGGCTGGCCGGGTTCGCCGACGGCTGGTTCACCGCAGGGCGTCCTCACCTGGCTGTCGGGCGCGAACGCCGGCGAGAGCGGCACGGTGAAGGCGGACAAGCTCGATGCGGCGGGCTGCGCCGCGTGACGCTCTGGCAGCGGCCCGGGCGGAGCGCGGCGGTCGGGGACCGCTTCCGGGTCGTCGCCGGATGCGACAAGCGTGCCGACACCTGCCGGGAGAAGTTCAACAACTTCCTGAATTTCCGCGGCTTTCCGCATCTTCCCGGCGACGACTGGGTAACGGCCTACCCCAAGGATGGAGCGGTCCATGACGGCGCAAGCCTGCAACGGTCCTGACGCGACCGGCGACGCGATCGTCGCCCGGGCGCGGCAGTGGATCGGCACGCCCTACCGGCACCAGTCGAGCTGCCGCGGCGCGGGGACCGATTGCCTCGGCCTGCTGCGCGGGCTGTGGCGGGACCTGCTCGGGCGCGGAGCCGGAGGCGGATCCCGAGCTATACGCCGGACTGGTCCGAGCCGGGCCGCTCGGAGGATCTGCTGGCGGCGGCCGGGCGGCATCTGCTGCCGGTTGCGCGCGACGAGGCGCGTCCCGGGGACGTGCTGGTGCTGCGGATGCGCGACGGCGGGGTGGCCAAGCATGTGGGCATCCTGGCGCGCGCGCCGCTGGGCCATGCGACGCTGATCCACGCCTATTCCGGACACGGCGTGGTGGAATCGCCGCTGACGCCGGCCTGGTCGCGGCGGATCGCCGGGGTCTTTCGTTTTCCCGACAGGAGATTGTGATGGCGACGCTCTTGCTTGCCGCCGCCGGCTCGGCGCTGGGCGGCGCCGTGGGCGGCTCCGTTGCCGGCATGGGTTCGCTCGTGCTCGGCAAGGCCGCCGGCGCCTTGCTCGGATCGGCGATCGACCAGCGGCTGCTGGGGCAGGGCTCGGCGCCGGTCGAGACCGGGCGGGTCGAGCGCTTTCGCGTGATGGGGTCGAGCGAGGGCGCGGCGCTGGCCCGCGGCTTCGGTCGCAACCGCGTGGCGGGCCAGCTGATCTGGTCGAGCCGGTTCCTGGAGGCGGTCAGTTCCGAGCGGGTGGGCGGCAAGGGCGGCGGCGGCACGAAGGTCCGCGAGTACAGCTATTCGGTGAGCCTGGCCGTCGCGCTCTGCGAGGGCGAGGTCTCGCGGATCGGGCGGATCTGGGCGGACGGGCAGGCGGTCGACCAGTCGGGCCTGACGCTGCGGCTGCACTCGGGCGCCGAGGACCAGCTTCCCGACCCGCTGATCGCGGCGATCGAAGGCGAGGCGCCGGCCTATCGCGGCACCGCCTACGTCGTCTTCGAGAATCTCGACCTGACCCCGTACGGCAACCGGATCCCGCAGTTCAACTTCGAGATCTTCCGCCGTCCGGCGCAGGGCCTGCCGGACGTGCCGCGATCGCCGGCGCTCGACGTTCGCGGCGTGGCGCTGGTGCCGGGAACCGGCGAGTATGCGCTGGCGACCGAGCCGGTGCTGTTCCGGCGGGGCAAGGGCGACAGCGTGGTGCTGAACGTCCACAACGATCACGGGATTCCGGATCTGCAGGCTTCGCTCGCCCAGCTGGCGGCGGAACTGCCGAACGCGAAGTCCGTGTCGCTGGTCGTGACCTGGTTCGGCGACGACCTGCGCTGCGACCGCTGCGCCCTGCGGCCGGCGGTCGAGCAGGCGGGCGAGGACGGCGAGCCGATGCCCTGGGTGGTCGGCGGCCTGCCGCGCGGCGCGGCGCGGGTCGTGAGCCAGTTCGAGGGCCGGCCGATCTTCGGCGGCACCCCCGCCGACGCCGCGGTGCTGCAGGCGATCGCCGAGCTGAAGGCTGGCGGCCAGTCGGTGATGTTCTACCCGTTCATCCTGATGGACATTCAGGCGGACAACGGACTGCCGGACCCCTGGACCGGGGCCGCGGACCAGCCGGCGGTGCCGTGGCGCGGCCGGATCACCCTGGCGCAGGCTCCGGGGCGGGCGGGGTCCAGCGACAAGGCGGCGGGCGCCGCGGCCGAAGTCGCGGCCTTCTTCGGGCAGGCGGCGGCGGGCGACTTTCAGGTCTCGGGCAATACCGTCAGCTATCATGGGCCGGCGGAATGGTCGTATCGGCGCTTCGTGCTCCACTATGCGCATCTCTGCGCGCTTTCGGGTGGGGTCGATGCGTTCTGCATCGGCTCCGAGCTGCGCGGGCTGACCCAGATCCGGGACTCCGCCGACGGCTATCCGGCGGTGCGGGCGCTCTGCGACCTGGCGGCCGACGTGCGGGGGATTCTCGGCGCGGCGACCAAGATCGGCTATGCCGCCGACTGGTCGGAATATTTCGGGCATCAGCCGACGGACGGTTCGGGCGACGTGCTCTACCATCTCGATCCGCTCTGGGCCTCGCCGGCGATCGATTTCATCGGCATCGACAACTACATGCCGCTGTCCGACTGGCGGGACGGAGCCGGCCAGGCCGATGCCGCGGCGGGGTCGATCTACAATCTCGACTATCTCAAGGGCAACGTCGCGCGCGGCGAAGGATACGACTGGTACTATGCCGACGCCGCCGGGCGGGACGCGCAGGAGAGGCTGCCGATCACCGACGGCGCCTACGGCGAGGATTGGGTCTTTCGCTACAAGGACCTGGTGAACTGGTGGTCGAATCCGCACGTCGACCGCCTGGGCGGGGTCAAGACGGCGGGTCCCACGGCCTGGCAACCGAGGTCGAAGCCGATCTGGTTCACCGAACTCGGCTGCCCCGCAGTGAACAAGGGCACCAACCAGCCCAACGTGTTCCACGATCCCAAGTCGTCGGAGAGTTTCTTTCCGTACTACTCGACGGGGGCGCGGGACGATTTCATCCAGTATCGCTATCTGCAGGCGACCTTCGCCCACTGGAACGATCCGGCGAACAATCCGGACTCGGACGTCTATGCCGGGCGGATGGTCGACATGGCGCGCGCGCATGTCTGGGCCTGGGACGCGCGACCGTGGCCGGATTTCCCCGACCGGATCGAGACCTGGGTGGACGGGGCGAACTACGAGTTCGGTCACTGGCTGAACGGCCGCGCGAGCATGGCGTCGCTGAGCGAGGTGGTGGCCGAAATCTGCGCGCGGTGCGAGCTGGATGCGGTCGATGTGTCGAGGCTCTACGGCGGGGTGAAGGGATACCTGATCGAAGCGCTGGAGAGCGGGCGGCAGAGCCTCCAGCCGTTGATGCTCGCCTATGCCTTCGACAGCTTTTCGTTCGACGGAAAGCTGATCTTCGCCAATCGGGGCGGGACGGTCGCGGGCGAGATTTCGCCCGAGACCTGCGTCGCGGTCGGGCGCGAGCCGGTGGTTTCGCTGACCCGGTCTCCGGCCGCCGAAACGTCGGGGCGGGTGACCCTGGGCTTCGTCAGGGCCGATCTCGACTATCTGCCCGGCGCCGTCGAGGCCGTCGTGCCCGACGTGGCGGAGCCGCGGACCGACCAGACGGCGGTGTCGCTGGTGCTGTCGGAGGGGGAGGCACAGGCGATCGCCGAGCGGGCGCTGAGCGAGGGGCGGATCGCCCAGGACAGCCTCGCCTGCGCCCTGCCGCTCTCGGCGCTGGCGATGACGCCGGGCGACCTGGTTTCCGTGCAGGCCGGGGAGAGCGAGGATCTCTTCCGGGTCGATCGCATCGAGGAGGCCGGACATCGGACGCTGACCGCGGTTCGGGTCGAGCCCGGGGTCTACGAGGCCCCGGTGTTTGCGGCCCGGTCGGGCCGGGCGCCGACCTTCGTGGCTCCGACGCCGGTCGACGCCGAGTTCCTCGACCTGCCGCTGCTGACGGGTGACGAGGATCCGCTCGCTCCGCACGTGGCGGTGGCGCGGACGCCGTGGGCCGGCGCGGTCGCCGTCTACGCGGCGAACGATGATTTCGGCTACGCGCTCGATCAGGAGATCCGCCGCCCCGCGGTGTTCGGGGCCTTGCTCGATCCGCTGCCGGCCGCACGGCCCGGGCTCTGGATGCGGGCCGGGCTGCGGGTTCGGGTGGCTTCGGGGAGTTTGCAGAGCCGCAGCGAGGCGGACGTGCTGAACGGTGCCAATGCCGCGGCGCTGCGCTTCGGGTCTGCGGGCGACTGGGAAGTGATCCAGTTTCAGACCGCCGAACTCGTTGCGCCGCAGGAGTACCTGCTGGGCGGATTGCTGCGCGGGCAGGCCGGGACCGACGGGGTCATGCCGGACCTCTGGCCGGTGGGCACCGACTTCGTGCTCCTCGACGGCGCCGTCGGCCAGCTGCATCTGCCGGCCTCGGCGCGCGGGCTGGAGCGCCACTACCGGATCGGGCCGGCGACCCGGCCCTACGACGATCCGAGCTACGTCCACTACATCGAGGCCTTCGCGGGCGTCGGGCTCCGGCCGTACCGTCCGACGCACTTCGCCGCGCGCCGGCGCGCGGACGGTGGCATCGCGCTGGCCTGGACGCGGCGAACCCGGGTGGACGGCGACAGCTGGGTCGGCGCCGACGTGCCGCTGGGCGAGGAGCGCGAGGCCTATCAGCTGCGGATCGCGGCGGCGGGGGGGCTGGCGCTTCGGGACGTGGCGGTCGACGGACCGCAGTACCTCTATACGGCCGACCGAACAGGCCGAGGACGGAGCCGGCGCGGGCCTCGTCTTCGAGGTGGCCCAGATTTCGGTCCGTTTCGGCCCCGGACCTTTTGAGAGGATCGATTTCGATGGCTAAGACAGCCCAGCTGGACCTGCCGCTCGTCATGCCGGCGCAGGCGCAGAAGCACGTGACGGTGAACGAGGCCCTGGCGCGGCTGGATGCGGCGGCGCAGTTGCGGGTCGTCTCGTCCGCAGTGCAGGATCCCCCCGCGGCGGCCCTCGATGGCGCGAGCTATCTGGTGCCGCAGGGCGGTACCGGAGACTGGCAGGGCCAGGCGGACCGGATTGCGGTCTGGGCCAACGGCGGCTGGAGCTATCTCGCTCCCGAAGGCCGGCTGGCGGGCCTGGGACGAGAGCCGGGGCGGCCACCAGATGTTCGACGGAACCGGCTGGGTACCCGACGCCATGACGGTTTCGCCCGGCGGTGCGGGCATGAGCTGGAAGGTGCTCGAGTTCGACCATGTCGTGACGCCCGGCAGCACCAATTCGACCGCCGTGGTGATCCCCGGCCAGGCCCAGGTGGTCGGTGTCACCGGGCGCGTCGTCGCCGCGCTGAGCGGACCGGCGCTGGCCGCGTGGCGGATCGGCGTCAGCGGGTCGGACAATCGCTACGGGTCGGGGCTGGGGATCGGCCTCAACTCGTACCTCGTCGGGATGAGCGGCGCGCCGGTGACCTACTATGCGCCGACGCCGCTCCTCTTGAGCGCCGAGGGCGGCACCTTCGGCTCCGGCACCGTCCGGCTGGCGCTGCATCTAGTCCAGCTCGCGCCGCCACGGTCGGTCTAGCGGCCTCGAGGGAAAGCGCCCCCGTGCCCTTGATTTCCGACCGAATCCGGACGAGTTTCCGCTGAAGCGGGAAATCGACCGGAGGAAACGTTATGGTGCGGACGCAGGCGAACATTGCCAGCCTCGATCCGGTGTGGTCGACGATCCGGCACGAGGCCGATCAGGTGGCGCGGGACGAACCGCTGATGGCGAGCCTCGTGCACGCGGGCATTCTGCATCACAGCAGCCTCGAGAGGGCGCTGAGCTACCGGATCGCCCAGAAGCTGGCGTCGCCGGAGATGAGCGAGCTGATCCTTCGGGAGATCGCCGACGAAGCCTACCATGACGACCAGCAACTCGGAGTTGCCGCGCGGGCTGACATCCTCGCGGTCTTCGAGCGCGATCCGGCGTGCCATCGCTACCTGCAACCGCTGCTGTTCTTCAAGGGTTTCCAAGCCTTGCAGTGCTATCGCATCGGGCACTGGCTGTGGCAGCACCGGCGCAAGGACATGGCCTATTTCATCCAGATGCGAACCTCCGAGGTGTTCGGGGTCGACATCCATCCGGGTGCGCGGATGGGCAACGGCATCATGATCGATCATGCCCATTCCATCGTCATCGGTGAGACCGCGGCGGTCGGCGACAATGTGTCGATGCTGCATTCGGTGACCTTGGGAGGGACCGGCAAGGAAGACGGCGACCGACATCCCAAGATCGGGGATGGGGTGCTGATCGGGGCCGGCGCCGCGGTGCTCGGCAATATCCGGGTCGGCGGCTGCAGCCGGATCGCGGCCGGATCGGTGGTCCTGCAGGACGTGCCGCCGTGCAAGACGGTGGCGGGCGTCCCGGCGCATATCGTCGGCGAGGCGGGATGCGCCGAACCTTCGAAGAGCATGAACCAGCTGCTCGCCGAGCCGGGGCGATCGACTAGCCCCTGCGGGAGCGGCCGCCGCCCCGGCTGCTCAGGCGAGCATCGCGATCGGATGCTCGAGGTGCTGCTTGACGGCCGCAAGGAAGCTCGCCCCGAGCGCTCCGTCGATCACGCGGTGGTCGACCGAGAGCGTGACGGACATCATCGTCGCGACCTCGATCTCACCGGACGCGCCGACGATCGGCTTGCTCACGCCGGCTCCGACCGCGAGGATGGAGGCGTGCGGCGGATTGATCACCGCGTCGAAGTTCTCGATTCCCATCATCCCCAGGTTCGAGACCGCGAAGGTGCCGCCCTGGTATTCCTGGGGCGCCAGCTTGCGCTGGCGCGCGCGCGCCGCCAGGTCTTTCATCTCTGCCGAGAGCGCTGAGAGGGATTTCTTTTCGGCGTCCCGCAGCACGGGAGTGAACAGGCCGCCCTCGATGGCGACGGCGACGGCGACGTCCGAAGGTTTCAGGCGCAGGACCCGGTCACCGGCCCAGACGGCGTTGCAATCGGGGACCTCCTGAAGCGCCAGTGCCGATGCCTTGATGATGAAGTCGTTCACCGACAGTTTCACGCCGCGGGCCTCGAGTTCCTTGTTGAGCTGGGACCGGAACGCCAAAAGGGCGTCCAGCCGGATTCTCGCGCCGCAGATAGAAATGCGGGATGGTCTGCTTCGCTTCCGACAGGCGTGCGGCGATGATCTTGCGCATGCCGTCGAGCTTGACTTCCTCGTATTCGCGGTCGGCGTAGAGCTTCTTGATCGCCTCGGCGTCCGGGGCGGAGGGTGCGGCCGCTGCCGGCCGGGCGGCCGCTTCCGGAGCGGGCGCCGCCGGTTGCGCCGCGCCGGGACGGGCCGATTCGACATCGGACTTGACGATCCGGCCGTGGGGCCCCGAGCCCTTGATCGAGCCGAGATCGAGCCCCTTTTCCCCGGCGATCCGACGCGCGAGCGGCGAAGCGAAGACGCGCTCTCCCGACTTAGCGCCGGCCGGCGCCGCCGCCGGCGGCGTAGGAGCCGGGGCGGCGGCTGCAGCCGCCGGCGCCGCCGCCGCAGGCTTCGCTTCGCTCTTTGCGGCCGGCGCCGCAGCCATGGCGTCGGCGCTTTCGCCTTCTTCCAGAAGGATTGCGATCAGATCGTTGACCTTTACGCCTTCGGTGCCTTCGGGAACGACGATCTTGCCGACGGTCCCCTCGTCGACCGCCTCGAACTCCATGGTGGCCTTGTCGGTCTCGATCTCGGCGAGGACGGCGCCTGACGAGACCTGATCCCCCTCCTTGACCAGCCATTTCGCGAGCGTGCCCTCTTCCATCGTCGGGGAGAGCGCGGGCATCAGGATGTTGATGGGCATGGCGCGCTCCTCAGCGGTAGGTCACGGATTTGCAGGCGGCGATGACTTCCGGCGTGTTCACCAGCGCGAGCTTCTCGAGATTTGCCGCGTAGGGCATCGGCACGTCCTTGCCCGCGCAGTTCAGCACCGGGGCGTCGAGATAGTCGAACGCCTTCTCCATCAGCACCGCCGAGATGTGATTTCCGATCGAGCCGACCGGGAAGCCTTCTTCCACCGTCACGCAGCGATTGGTCTTCTGCACCGATGCGATCACCGTCTCGGTATCCATCGGCCGCAGCGAGCGCAGGTCGATGACCTCCGCCGAGATGTTCTCCTTGGCCAGTTCCTCGGCTGCCTGCAATGCGTAGGTCATCCCGATGCCGAAGCTCACGATCGTCACGTCACTGCCCTCGCGGGCGATGCGTGCCTTGCCGATCGGCACCGTGAAATCCTCGATTTCCGGCACCTCGAAGCTGCGGCCATAGAGGATCTCGTTCTCCAGGAAGATGACCGGGTTCGGATCGCGGATCGCCGATTTGAGAAGCCCCTTGGCGTCGCCGGCCGTGTAGGGCTGGACCACCTTGAGACCGGGCACCTGGGCGTAGAGCGCGGCGAAGTCGTGGCTGTGCTGGGCGGCGACCCGGGCGGCCGCGCCGTTCGGACCGCGGAACACAATCGGGCTGCCCATCTGTCCGCCCGACATGTAGAGGGTCTTGGCGGCCGAGTTGATGATCTGGTCGATCGCCTGAAGGGCGAAGTTGAAGGTCATGAACTCCACTATCGGCCGCAGGCCGGCGAAGGCCGCGCCGACGGCGAGGCCGGTGAAGCCGTGCTCGGTGATCGGCGTGTCGATCACCCGCTTCGCGCCGAACTCATCCAGCAGGCCCTGGCTGATCTTGTAGGCGCCCTGGTATTCGGCCACCTCCTCGCCCATCAGGAAGACGTCGCCGTCGCGGCGCATCTCCTCGGCCATGGCGTCCCGCAGGGCCTCGCGGACCGTCTGCGTGCGGAAGGTCGTGCCTTCGGGAAGTTCCGGCGCCGCGGGGGCCTTCGCTGGCGGGCTGCGCCGGTGCGGCGGGCGCGGCCGGTGCCTGCTTCGCCTCCGGCGCCGGTTTCTCTGCCGCCGGAGCGGCGCTTGCCGCCGCGGCGGCACTGGCATCCTCGCCCTCCTCGAGCAGGACGGCGATGGGCGTGTTAACCTTGACACCCTCGGTGCCCTCGGTGATCAGGATCTTGCCGACCTTTCCCTCGTCGACGGCCTCGAACTCCATCGTCGCCTTGTCGGTCTCGATCTCGGCGATGATCTGGCCCGAGGTGACCGCGTCCCCCTCCTTGACCAGCCATTTCGCGAGCGTCCCTTCCTCCATCGTCGGCGACAGGGCAGGCATCAGGATCTGCGTGGCCATGGTGTCTTCCCCCCTCAGGCGTATACGTCGGTCCAGAGCTCGGCCTCGGCCGGCTCCGGGCTGTCCTGGGCGAACTGGGCGGCTTCGTTGATGACCGCCTTGATGTCCTTGTCGACCGCCTTCAGCTCGTCCTCGGTCGCGAGGTTGCCCGCGACCAGGATGTCGCGCACGTGGTCGATCGGATCGCGCTCCTCGCGCATCTTCTGCACCTCCTCGCGGGTCCGGTATTTCGCCGGATCCGACATGGAATGCCCGCGGTAGCGGTAGGTGTTCATCTCGAGGATGTACGGTCCCTCGCCGGCGCGGCAGTGCGCCACCGCCTTCTTCCCGGCATCCCGAACCGCCAGCACGTCCATGCCGTCGACCGCCTCGCCGGGAATCCCGAAGGCGGCGCCGCGGGTATAGAGCGCCGGGCTGGAAGAGGCGCGCTTCAGCGACGTGCCCATGGCGTACTGGTTGTTCTCGATCACGAAGATGCAGGGCAGCTTCCAGAGGGTCGCCATGTTGAAGGTCTCGTAGACCTGGCCCTGGTTCGCGGCGCCGTCGCCGAAGTAGGTGAAGGCGACGTTGTCGTTGCCACGGTACTGGTTGGCGAAGGCGAGGCCGGCGCCGATCGGCACGTTGGCGCCGACGATGCCGTGGCCGCCGTAGAATTTCTTCTCCTTCGAGAACATGTGCATCGAGCCGCCCTTGCCCCGGGAATAACCGTCGGAGCGCCCGGTGAGTTCGGCCATCACCCCCTTGGGATCCATGCCGCAGGCAAGCATATGGCCGTGGTCGCGGTAGGTGGTGACCCGCTGGTCACCTTCCTTGGTCGTGGACTCGAGCCCCACGACCACCGCCTCCTGCCCGATGTAGAGGTGGCAGAACCCGCCGA
This sequence comes from uncultured Alphaproteobacteria bacterium, assembly GCA_963847795.1. GTDB lineage: Bacteria > Pseudomonadota > Alphaproteobacteria > Rhodobacterales > Rhodobacteraceae > Amaricoccus. Next base: position 35,124 of record CAWKBH010000021.1, on the reverse strand, counting down.
TCAGCCCCATGCCGTAGAGCTGCCCCGCCTTCTCCTCGAAGCGGCGGATGAGCAGCATCTCGCCGTAGAATTTCAGCAGTTCGTCCTTGGACGCGTTCGGCTTCGTGGCACGCCGGGTTGTGGCCATCGACGGATCCCCCCATGGACGGTTTTGGTTTAGCCTTGAACTATATCAATTATACCGGCGATTCCCGTGCGGAAAAGCCCTGAATCGCTGTGAGGCGGGCCGCCGTCGGCGATCGTCGGCGGATCCTCGTCAGCGGATGATGATCTCGTCCGGCCGGCCGAGCCCGAGAACCTTTCGCGCCTGCTCGTCGAGCAGGTCGAGGTCGAGGTCTTCCGTCGAGAGCCGCAGGGTCTTGTTCGAGATCGCCGCGCGCTCGAGCTGCAGCTGGCCGAGTTCGTTCCGCAGGCGGACCTCCTGCGCCTCGACCCGAAACAGGCTGAACAGGCCGTGCTCGCCCTGGAGCGCGGCGAAGGTCAGGTAGCACATCAGCGCGATCACGATCACCGCGAAGATTCCGCTGCCGATGCTGTTTCGGCGCGGCTCGGATTCCAGATACATTTGAGCCCGTTGTGTCCGGTTTCTTGCCTGTCCTTGCGACCATGACAGAAATCGGCGCGAAAGGGAATCCCCGTCGCGGCGGGCCCCGGTCGATTTGCCTCAGTCCCGGCCCCGGTAGATCTCCACCAGCCGGTTCAGCATCGCCATCGCGTCGTCGCGCGAGCGCTGGAAGGTGTTGCGCCCGATGATCGACCCGTTGCCGCCGCCGTCGCGGATGGCGCGGGCGTCTTCATAGACGGCATCCTCGCCCTTCGCGGCGCCGCCCGAGAAGACCACGATCCGCCGCCCGCCGAAGGCGGCCTGCATGCAGTGCCGCACCCGGGCCGCGGCGGTGCTGATGTCGATCCCGTACTTTTCGTAGACCTTCTTGGCCTCTGCCTGCTCCAGATGGTCGGTCGAGAGCTTGACCTTGATGATGTGCGCGCCCAGCAGGGCCGCGATCTGGGTGGCATAGGCGCCGACGTCGATCGCGGTCTCGCCGGCCTTCGACAGGTCCTCGCCGCGCGGGTAGGACCAGATCACGGTCGGAACGCCCTTGCGCGCCGCCTCCTCGCGCAGCGCCGAGATCTCCTCGAACATCTCCAGCCCGGCCGAAGAGCCGGGGTAGATGGTGAAGCCGATCGCCGCACATCCCAGCCGCAGCGCGTCGTCCACCGAGGCGGTGATGGCCTGGTCCTTGACCGCCGCCTCGGGGATCAGCGAGTTCGCCGAGTTCAGCTTCAGGATCGTCGGGATCTGGCCGGCGAAGCTGTCCGCGCCCGCCTCGATCATCCCCAGCGGCGCCGCAAAGGCGTTCAGCCCGGCGTCGAGCGCGAGCTGATAGTGGTAGTGCGGATCGTAGGCTGGCGGGTTCGGCGCGAAGCTGCGCGCCGGCCCGTGCTCGAAGCCCTGATCCACCGGCAGGATGACCAGCTTCCCGGTGCCGCCCAGACGCCCCTGCATCAGAATCCGGCAGAGGTTCCCCTTCACCCCCGGATTGTCTGCTTCGTAGTAGCCCAGGATCTTCTGAACGGTTCGCGTGGCCTTCATGATCGGTCCTCGAGGTTGAGAGGCGGTTCGCTCAGGGCTGGTCGAGCGCGGCGACCCCGGGCAGGGTTTTGCCCTCGAGCCATTCCAGGAAGGCCCCGCCGGCGGTCGACACGTAGGTGAAGGACTCGGCCGAGCCGCTGGCATTCAGAGCGGCGACGGTATCGCCGCCGCCGGCGACCGACAGCAGCCGTCCGGCCCGGGTCAGGCTCGCGGCCTGCCGCGCCGCCGCGTCGGTCGCCGCATTGAACGGCGGGACCTCGAAGGCGCCGAGCGGCCCGTTCCAGACCAGCGTCCGCGCCTCGGAAAACACCGCGGCGATCCGGGCGATCGCCGCCGGCCCGGCGTCGAGGATCATCGCGTCCGCCGGGCAGCCGTTGGCCGGCACGATCTCGTGCGCCGCGCCGGCCTTGAACTCGCGCGCCACCACCACGTCCACCGGCAGCACGATCGTGCAGTTCGCCGCATCGGCCTTGGCCATGATCTCGCGGGCCGTGTCCGCCAGGTCGTGCTCGCAGAGCGACTTGCCGACGTCGATCCCCTGCGCCGCGAGGAAGGTGTTCGCCATCCCGCCGCCGATCACCAGCGTGTCGACCTTGGCGATCAGGTTGCCGAGAAGCTCGAGCTTGCTCGAGACCTTGGCCCCGCCGACCACCGCCACCACCGGCCGCTCGGGATGGCCGAGCGCCTTCTCCAGCGCCTCGAGCTCCGACTGCATCAGCCGCCCGGCGCAGGCCGGCAGCAGCCGCGCCAGCGCCTCGGTCGAGGCGTGCGCCCGGTGCGCCGCGGAAAAGGCGTCGTTGCAATAGACGTCGCCGAGCGCGGCCAGCGCCGCGGCGAAGGCCGGATCGTTGGCTTCCTCGCCCTTGTGGAAGCGGGTATTCTCCAACAGCAGCACCCCGCCCTGCGGCAAGTCCGCGACGGCTTTCGCCGCCACCTCCCCGACGCAGTCCGCCGCGAAGGCGACCGGTCGCCCGAGCGCCGCCTCCAGCGCCGGCAGCGTCACCTTCAGGCTCATCTCCGGCACCACCTTGCCTTTCGGCCGGGCGAAATGCGCCAGCAGCACCGGCTTGCCGCCCTTGGCGAGGATGTCGGTCACCGTCGGCACGATCCGCTCGATGCGGGTCGCGTCGGTGACCCGGCCGCCCTCGACCGGCACGTTGATGTCGACCCGGGTCAGCACGACCTTCCCCGCCAGATCCATGTCGTCGAGCGTCTTCCAGGCCACCGGTGCCTCCCCCTTGTCCGAGCCGGGCTCAGCCCCGGCTCAAAGCAGCGCTTCGGCCTTCGCCGCCACCGCCTCGGCGGTGATGCCGAAATGCGGATAGAGGTCTTCGATCTTGCCCGAGGCGCCGAAGCCGGTCATCCCGACGAACGCCGCCTTCTTGTCCGCGCCGCGCTCGCCGCAGAGCCAGCGGTCCCAGCCGAAGCCGATCGCGGCCTCGACCGCGACGCGCACCGGCCCGGCCGGCAGCACGCTGCGGCGGTACTTCTCGTCCTGCGCCGCGAAGAGCTCGCAGCAGGGCATCGAGACCACCCGGGTGCCGATGCCCTTGCGCTCGAGGATCGTGCGCGCATCGAGCGCGATCTCGACTTCCGAGCCGGTCGCGATCAGCACCGCCCGTCGCCGGGCATCGGCCTCGGCCAGCACGTAGGCGCCGCGCGCGGTCAGGTTCTGCCGGCTGTGCCGGGTCCGGACCGTGCGCAGGTTCTGCCGGGTCAGCGCCAGCACCGAGGGGGTGCCGCGGCTCGTGAGCGCCAGCTCCCAGGCCTCCGCCGTCTCGACGGTGTCGGCGGGGCGGAAGACGTTGAGATTGGGCGTGGCCCGCAGCATCGCCAGGTGCTCGACCGGCTGGTGGGTCGGGCCATCCTCGCCCAGCCCGATCGAGTCGTGGGTCAGCACGTAGATCACCCGGGCGCCCATTTCCGACGAGAGCCGCATCGCGCCCCGGGCATAGTCGGCGAAGCAGAGGAAGGTGCCGCCGTAGGGCACCACGCCGCCGTGCACCGCCAGCCCGTTCATCGCCGCCGCCATGCCGTGCTCGCGGATGCCGTAGTGGATGTAGCGGCCGGCGCGGTTGTCGGCGTCGAAGACGCCGAGGCCCTTGGTCAGGGTGTTGTTCGAGCCGGTGAGGTCGGCCGAGCCGCCGAGGGTCTCCGGCACCGTGGCATTGACGACCTCCAGCACCATCTCCGACGACTTGCGGGTCGCGACCTTCGGCGCGGCTTCGGACTGCGCCTTCCTGAAGGCCGCGAGCGCGGGGCCGAGCTTGCGCGGCATCTCCCCGGCGATGATCCGCTCGAACTCGGCGCGCTTGGCGGCCGAGAGCTTGCCGAGCCGCTCCTCCCAGGCTGCCCGCGCGGCACCGCCGCGCGACCCGGTCTTGCGCCACTCGGCGCGGATGTTCTCGGGCACCTCGAAGGGCGGGTAGGGCCAGCCGTAGATCTCGCGCACCTTGGCGATCTCGTCGGCGCCGAGCGGCGAGCCGTGCGCGGCCTTGGTATCCTGCTTGGTCGGGGCGCCGAAGCCGATATGGGTGTGGCAGTCGATCATCGCCGGCCGGTCGGTGGCCTTGGCCTCGGTCAGCGCCCGGTCGATGTCGTCGGGGTCGTGGCCGTCGCATTCGTGCACCGACCAGCCGGAGGCGGCGAAGCGCGCCTTCTGGTCGGTGATGTCGGCGAGGCTGACCTTGCCGTCGATCGAGATGCCGTTGTCGTCCCACATCACGATCAGCTTGCTCAGCCGCTGCTTGCCGGCCAGCCCGATCGCCTCGTGGCTGATGCCCTCCATCAGGCAGCCGTCGCCGGCGATCACCCAGGTGTGGTGGTCGACGATGCCGCGGCCGTAGCGGGCGGCCAGGCTCTGCTCGGCCATCGCCATGCCGACGGCGTTGGTGATGCCCTGGCCGAGCGGGCCGGTCGTGGTCTCGATCCCCGGGGCGTGGCCGTATTCCGGATGCCCCGCGGTGCGCGAGCCGAGCTGGCGGAAGTGCTCGATCTGGTCCAGCGTCATCTCGGGATAGCCGGTGAGGTAGAGCAGTCCGTAGAGCAGCATCGAGCCGTGGCCGGCCGACAGCACGAAACGGTCGCGGTCGGGCCATTGCGGCGCCGAGGCGTCGAACTTCAGGTGCTTCTCGAACAGGATCGTCGCCACGTCGGCCATGCCCATCGGCAGGCCCGGATGCCCGGAATTGGCCTTCTGCACCGCGTCGATCGCCAGCATTCTGAGGGCCGCAGCCTTCATCCAGTGGTCGGGGTGGCGCTGGCGGAGCTCGGAAATGTTCACCGTTGCGGCCTTTCCTGCACGCGGGCGCCGCTGGTTTCCTAGAGGCGCCGGGGGGACCCGGCACTGATAGCAGCCCTTCTCCATGGGTCAAGGCGATATCGGCAGGCGCGGCATGCGGCTCGCCGGCGGGGTGACCTGGGCGCTTCCACTGTGGAAGCGGCGACGCGCCGTTGATTACAAAGGGAAAAATATGCCGAATTCATTCACTTTTAACGCCTTCGTCCGCTCCGGTCGTCAAGCGGGTGCACAATCGGCGGCAAGCGGTGGATGTCCGGGGCCATTTGCCTGCGCTCCGATTGCGCGGGACAGATTGCATTCACCCCGGCGGCTGCCTAAAACGGGGCCTCACTTTCGAAAGCGCAGAGATGAGTCAGATCACCCAGCTCGAAGCCCAGCTCACGGAGGCCCTGGATCGCCTCCGCTCCGTCCTCGCCGCCCGCGACGCGGCCGCCGTGCCGCAGCCCGACCAGCAGGCGCTGCGCGACCGTATCGCCGCGCTGGAGGGCGAGAAGGCCGAGCTGGCCGACGAGCTCGACCGGCTGCGCGTCAAGCGCGACAAGGACGTGGCCGCGCTCGACGACCTGATCGCCCAGCTCAAGCCCCTGATCGAGGAGGTCTGACATGCCCGAGCTCATCCTCGAGATCGGCGGCCGCGTCTTCGAGGTCGCCTGCGAGCCGGGCCAGGAGCCGTCGCTGGAGCGCGCCGGCAAGCTGCTCGACACCGAGGCGGTGCGGATCGGCGATGCCGGCCGCTCGACCGAAAAGCGCATGCTGCTCCTGGCCGGGCTGATGCTCGCCGACACCATGACCAACCTGCAGGACCAGCTGCGCGCCACCGAGGAGCGGCTGCGCCACGCCGAGGAACGCGTGCGCATCGCCGAAGCCAAGTCGGCGATGCTGGCAGCCAACGCGCTGAAGCTCGAGACCGAAGCCTCGCACAAGACCTCGCCGTCGGAGATGGCGGCGCTGCGCGAGGAGAACGAGGCGGCGGCGATGCTGCTCGGACAGGTCGTAGCCGAGATCAACGCGCTGGCCGACGCAACAGAACGGGTATAGGTTTCTCCGGACTTCAGATGCCGGCTGAACCGGTTTAAGTCTGCCGTTTGGCGGCGTCGTAGAAACCTATCACCGAGCCACCCACGCCCCCCGCAGCAGCCCCGACTAGGGCGCCGAGCAAATTGCCAATGACGGGAATTGCCGATCCGGCGGCAGCACCTGCCCCGGCGCCGAATACGACACCAACGACATCATGGCAGACCACAAGCACAACGGTCTGATAGGGAATATCACTCAGGGTTTCGAGAGCATAGTTTAAGCTGTCTACAATCACCGCAGCAATCGCTCCCGCGACGGCGCCGAGAGCGCTGACGCTTTCCTGGTAAATCTTTCCAGCCGCGTCTGCGGCCTCCTTTACGTCTTGTGAATTAAATATCGCATCGTATAGAGAGGACAAAATGCTCAATTCATCTGAGTTCAACAAATCAAATTTTTGCAATGATGCCGTTGATTGATTTATTCCCTCGCGCGATAACGCAAGATTTCCCCCAAGCATGCCTCCCGCGTCTTCAAGCCACTGACGATGAATCGCTAACTCATTTGTTCAGAACTAAGGGTGGCATTTCCTTCTTGGGCAAACGCCATCTTTGCAATCGCAACACTTGCGAGACTGGTCGATAACAAGGCACGCCTCGCAGGGCTAAAGCCTTCCATGTGTCACTCCCTCGTTCGCCCGAAGACTTTCCTATAGCACCGTGCGAGCCCCAAAAGAAAGAATCTATCGGAACGCGTCACGTCATGGAAGGCTTTCCCAAGGGATTTGGCGGGCGAACACATCCAGCGGCATATGGTTGGAATCGCTGCCCAAGCTCGTGGTCGCTGCCATGCAACCCTCGGCAACGACCACCGAGCAGTGCTCCGTCCCAACAATGCGAGACGCCGGAACAGCGCGGCGGCGCGTCTGCTTGCGGGGCGCGACCTACTTGTTGGCTTCGCGGATCTTGGCCGCGGCGTCCTGGTCGAAGGCGATGCCCTTGGCGCTGAACAGCTCGTCGAGCTCGCCCGAGAGCGTCATCTCGGTGATGATGTCGCAGCCGCCGACGAACTCGCCCTTGACGTAGAGCTGCGGGATCGTCGGCCAGTCCGAGAAGCTCTTGATGCCGTTGCGGACGGCCTCGTCGGCCAGCACGTTCACGTCCTTGTAGGCCACGCCCATGTAGTTGAGCACGCCCGCGACCCGGCTCGAGAAGCCGCACTGCGGCATCTGCGCCGTGCCCTTCATGAACAGCACCACGTCGTTGGCTTCGATATCGGCCCTGATCGCCTCGTGGGCAGTGGCCTCAGCAGTCTCGTTCATCGCTCTACTCCGGTGCCTTGGTCGTCAGCGCGAGCGCGTGCAGCTCGCCCCGCGACCCTTCCATCTTTCCCTTCAGCGCGGCATAGACCAGCTGGTGCTGCCGCACCCGGTTGATGCCGCGGAACTCCTCGGCGGTGACGGTGGCGGCGTAGTGGTTGCCGTCGCCCGCCAGGTCCGTGATCTCGACGCGCGCCGTCGGGAATGCCGCCCGGATCAGCCGCTCGATATCCGCCGCTTCCATCGCCATTCCGGCCGTTCGCTCCCGCGCATCCTCCCGATCGAATCTAGAGCCGGGCCCCCGGTCCCGCAAGGGTCAGTCGAGCAGTCCCGCCAGGCAGTCCCGGTGGGCCGCGGCGACCGCGGCCAGCCCGACGGCGCCGCTGCCGAGCCGGATCTCGGCGCCGCCGACGCTGCCGACGTCCCGGAGCGGCACCTGCGCCTCGCGGGCGCGCGCCATCAGGGCACCGACCGCCTCCGGGCGGCAGGCCAGCAGATAGCGGCCCTGGTCCTCGCCGAAGAACCAGCCGGCGGCGTCCAGCGTCTCGTCCGCGATCAGCGCCACGCCGATCCCGCCCGCCAGCGCCATCTCCGCCGCCGCGACCGCGAGCCCGCCGTCGGACAGGTCGTGCGCCGCGTCGACAAGGCCCGTGGCGGCGGCACGGCGCAGGAAGTCGCCGGCGGCGCGCTCCGCCGCCAGGTCGACCGGCGGCGCGTCGCCGTCCTCGCGGCCCCAGAGCTCGGCCAGCAGCGCCGACTGCCCGAGATGGCCGCGGGTCGCGCCGATGAGCAGCAGCCGGTCGCCGTCGCGCGGCAGCCATCGCGGATCAGCCGGTCGAGGCTGTCGAGCAGCCCGACCGCGCCGATGGTCGGCGTCGGCAGGATCGCCCGGCCCTCGGTCTCGTTGTAGAGGCTGACGTTGCCCGAGACGATCGGCATGTCGAGCGCGGCGCAGGCCGCACCGATGCCTTTGATGCAGCCGACGAGCTGGCCCATGATCTCCGGCCGCTCCGGGTTGCCGAAGTTCAGGTTGTCGGTGGCGGCCAGCGGCCGGGCGCCGGTGGCGGTCAGGTTGCGCCAGGCCTCGGCCACCGCCTGCATGCCGCCGCGCTCGGGGTTGGCCCGGCAGTAGCGCGGGTTGACGTCCGAGGTGAAGGCCAGCGCCTTGCCGGTGCCGTGCACCCGCACCACGCCGGCGTCCGATCCCGGCAGCAGCACGGTGTCGGCCAGCACCTGGCTGTCATACTGCGACCAGACCCAGGCCCGGCTGCAGAGATCGGGGCTGCCCATGAGCTTGAGCAGCGCCTCGGCCGGATCGATCGCCGGCACCGGCCCGAGCGGCGGCGGGGGCGGGGTGGCGACCCAGGGACGGTCGTATTCCGGCGCCGCGCCCGACAGCGCCTTCAGCGGCAGGTCGGCCTTGACCTCGCCGTTCAGCCGCACGACGAAGCGGTCCTCGGGGATGGTCTCGCCGACGATGGCGAAGTCGAGGTCCCACTTGTCGAAGACCGCGCGGGCCGCGGCCTCCTTTTCCGGGCGGAGCACCATCAGCATCCGCTCCTGGCTTTCGCTCAGCATCATCTCGTAGGCGGTCATGCCCGCCTCGCGCACCGGCACCCGGTCGAGGTCGAGCCGGATGCCGAGGTCGCCCTTGTCGCCCATCTCGACCGCCGAGCAGGTGAGGCCGGCCGCGCCCATGTCCTGGATCGAGATCACCGCGCCGGTCGCCATCAGCTCGAGGCAGGCCTCCATCAGCCGCTTCTCGGTGAAGGGATCGCCGACCTGGACGGTCGGGCGCTTGGCGTCGATGCTGTCGTCGAACTCGGCCGAGGCCATGGTGGCGCCGCCGACGCCGTCGCGGCCGGTCTTGGCGCCGAGGTAGACCACCGGCATGCCGACGCCGCTGGCGGCGGAGTAGAAGATGGCGTCGGCGTCGGCCAGCCCGGCGGCGAAGGCGTTGACCAGGCAGTTGCCGTTATAGGCGGCGTGGAAGCGCAGCTCGCCGCCGACGGTCGGCACCCCGAAGCAGTTGCCGTAGCCGCCGATGCCGGCGACGACGCCGTGGACCAGCGACCGGGTCTTGGGGTGCGACGGCGCGCCGAAGCTCAGCGCGTTCATTGCCGCGATCGGGCGGGCGCCCATGGTGAAGACGTCGCGCAGGATGCCGCCCATGCCGGTCGCCGCGCCCTGGTAGGGCTCGATGTAGGAGGGGTGGTTGTGGCTCTCCATCTTGAAGACCAGCGCCTGGCCGTCGCCGATGTCGACGACGCCGGCGTTCTCGCCGGGGCCGCAGATCACCTGCGGCCCGGTGGTGGGGAGCGTCCGGAGCCACTTCTTCGAGGACTTGTACGAGCAGTGCTCGTTCCACATCGCCGAGAAGATGCCGAGCTCGGTCAGCGTCGGGGTTCGGCCGATGAGCTCGAGGATGCGCGCGTACTCGTCGGGCTTCAGCCCGTGCGCGGCCACGAGCGCTTCGCCGATCTCCGGCTCGCGGGCTGGTCAGGACGGTCTCGGACATCGGCTCTCCCGGCGCTTGGCTGGCAGCCTTTTACGGCCGGCTGCGGCGGAGCGAAAGGCCCGGCGGCCGGGCCCGGAACCGGCTCAATCGCTATCCGGAAAAAAAAGAGGCCGAGCGTCAGCTCGGCCCAAGTCCAACAGGGAGGTTGAAGAAGGGCAAAGCCCAACTTCGAGTTGTAATATAGCGGCCCGCCGCCCCGCAGGCAAGTAGCGATGCTCAAATGTTGTGCATGGCCGCTATGGCGTCACTGCATGGCTGGCCGGGCCGCGGCGGCGGGGCTTTCCCCCTGCCGGCGGAAGGCGCTGATCTCTTCGACCATAAAATCGCGAAACGCGCATACCCGCTTGGAATGACGCAGTTCCTCGACATAGGCGAGGTAGGTCGGGATCGGCGCGCTCTGCTCTCCCGGAAGGATATTCACCAGGTCGGGGAAGTCCCCGGTCAGGTAGTCGGGCAGCGAGCCGATGCCGAGGCCGTGGATCACGCCCTGCAGGATCCCGAAGTAGTTGTTGACCGCCAGCGAGGACGGCGGCGAGGCCGCGAGGAAGCGCTGGACGAAGTCCGAGCCGGCCCGGACCTGCGGCGAGGCCGGGCTCTGGGTGATCAGCCGGTGGCCGGCCAGCTCCTCGGTCGACTTCGGCAGGCCGTGCCTCGCCACGTAGGCGCTCGAGGCATAGAGCCGGATATGCACCTCCATCAGCCGGCGGCGGATCAGCTCGGCCTGGCTCGGTTCCTTCAGCCGGATCGCCACGTCCGCCTCGCGCATCGCCAGATCGAGGATGCGCTCCTCCAGCATCAGGTCGATCTTCAGGTTCGGATAGCGGTCGAACAGCCGGTGCAGCCGCGGCGCCAGCCACAGCGTGCCGAAGCCGGTGGTGGTGGTGACGCGCAGCTCGCCGAACACCTCGTCCTCGGAGTTGCGGATGCGCGCCGTCGTCGCCTCGAGCCGCTTCGTCATCGTGCGGGTGGCGTCGAACAGCAGCTCCCCCTGCTCGGTCAGCAGCAGGCCGCGGGCATGGCGACGGAACAGCGTCGTCGCCAGGCTTTCCTCCAGCGCCTGGATCTGGCGGCTGACGGCCGACTGGCTCAGGTGCAGCGTCTCGCCGGCGCGGGTCAGGCTGCCCGCGTCCGCCACCGCATGAAAGATCCGCAGCTTGTCCCAGTCCATCGCGTCCCGCGTCCGATCGTTCCGGCGCCGCCTATGTAGCCATTCGCGCCAGCATTACCACAGTTTCCGGTCCGGACCGAGCCAATGGCGTCCCATCCGCGGCGCCGGGCCTGCCGCCGGCTTGAAAATCGCTTCGTTGCCCGGGCTTTCCGCCCTATGTTTCGGGCGTATCCCGCCAGCACCGAGTGCCGCATGACCCTGCACGACGTTTCCCTCGCCGACCGCTTCGATCTTTCGCAGCGGAGCGTGCTGCTGGGCGGCGTCCAGGCGCTGGTGCGCCTGATGCTGATGCAGAAGGCGCGCGACGCGGCGGCGGGGCTGGCGACGGCGGGCTACGCCACCGGCTATCGCGGCTCGCCGCTCGGCGCCGTCGACCAGCAGATGTGGAAGGCCCGCGCCGAGCTCGCCGCCGCCGACGTCAGTTCGAGCCCGGCCTCAACGAGGATCTCGCCGCCACCGCGCTCTGGGGCAGCCAGCAGGTCGCGCTGCGCGGCGAGGGCCGGGTGCAGGGGGTCTTCGGCCTCTGGTACGGCAAGGGTCCCGGGCGTCGATCGCTGCGGCGACGTCTTCCGCCACGCCAACATGGCCGGCACCGCGGATCTCGGCGGCGTCATCGCCTGCATGGGCGACGACCACACCGGCGAGAGCTCGACCACGCTGCACCAGTCGGATTTCGCGATGGTCGACGCGATGATGCCGATCCTGTCGCCGGCCGGCGTGCAGGAGATCCTCGATTACGGCATCTACGGCTGGGCGCTGTCGCGCTACTCCGGCTGCTGGGTCGGGCTGAAATGCGTCAAGGACACCGTCGAGGTCACCGAGGTCGTCGACGGCGACCCGCACCGGCTGCGGATCGCGACGCCCGCCGACTTCGCCATGCCCGAGGGCGGCCTGAACATCCGCCTCGGCGACACGCCCGCGGCGCAGGAAGCGCGGATGCACGACCACAAGCGCTTCGCCGCCGAGGCCTTCGCCCGCGCCAACCGGCTCGACCGCCGGGTCTGGGGCGACGCGCAGGCCCGGATCGGCATCGTCTCCTGCGGCAAGTCCTGGCTCGACACCGTGCACGCGCTCGACCTGCTCGGCCTCGACGCCGCCGAAGCCGGCGCGCCTCGGGATCACCACCTACAAGGTCGGCATGGTCTGGCCCCTCGACATGGCGAGCTTCCGCGACTGGGCGCAGGGGCTGGAGCTGATCATCGTCGTCGAGGAAAAGCGCAAGCTGGTCGAGGTGCAGATCAAGGAGGCGCTCTTCGCCGACCGCGGCGGCCGGCGCGTCGTCGGCTGGAAGGACGAACGCGGCGAGACGCTGTTCCCGGTCAAGGGCGCGCTCGATCCGGTGCGGATCGCCCGCAGCCTCGGCGAGCTGATGGCGCAGGAGGGCGTGGCCTCCGAGGCGCTGGCCGCCCGCCGTTCCCGGCTCGACGAGGCGCTGCGGGCCGACAACGCCGAGGAGATCGCGGTGCGCCGGCCCTGGTTCTGCTCGGGCTGCCCGCACAACACCTCGACCCGGCTGCCCGAGGGCGCCCGCGCCTATGCCGGCATCGGCTGCCACTACATGGCGCAGTGGATGGAGCGCGACACCGAGGGCTTCACCCACATGGGCGGCGAGGGCGCCAACTGGATCGGCGAGGCGCCGTTCTCGACCCGCGCCCATGTCTTCCAGAACCTCGGCGACGGCACCTACAACCACTCCGGGCGTCCAGGCGATCCGCGCCGCCCTCGCGGCCGGGGTCAACATCACCTACAAGATCCTCTTCAACGACGCGGTCGCCATGACCGGCGGCCAGCCGAACGAGGGCGGCCTGACGCCGCAGCGGATCGCCCGCGAGCTGTTCGCCATGGGCGTCGGCCGGGTGGTGGCCGTCTACGATCCCAAGGAGGACATCGACTTCGCCGCCTTCCCGCCCGAGGTGGAGATGCGCGAGCGGGATGCCCTGGACGCGGTGCAGCGCGACCTGCAGCAGGTCGAGGGCGTCAGCGCCATCATCTACATCCAGACCTGCGCCGCCGAGAAACGCCGCCGGCGCCGGCGCGGCGCCTTCCCCGATCCCGACCGCCGGGTCTTCATCCACCCCGAGGTCTGCGAGGGCTGCGGCGACTGCGGGGTGCAGTCGAACTGCGTCTCGATCCTGCCGCTGGAAACCGCGTTCGGCCGCAAGCGGGTGATCGACCAGTCCTCCTGCAACAAGGACTTCTCCTGCATCGAGGGGTTCTGCCCGAGCTTCGTGACCCTGGAGGGCGCCCAGGTCCGCACCGCCGCCCGCGCCCGGCTGGCCCTGCCGGACCTGCCGGCACCCGGCGCTGCCCGCGATCGAGCCGCACCTGCAACCTCGTCATCACCGGCGTCGGCGGCACCGGCGTCGTCACCGTCGGCGCGCTGATCGCGATGGCGGCGCATCTCGAGGGCAAGGGCGTCGGCCAGATGGAGATGGCGGGGCTGGCGCAGAAGGGCGGCGCCGTCCACATCCACTGCCGCATCGCCGCGACCCCGGCGGACATCACCGGCGATCCGGGTCGCCGCCGGCGAGGCGGATGCGCTGATCGGCGGCGACCTGGTGACCTCGGCCGGCGCCAGGACGCTCGGCCTGCTGGCGCGGGGCCGGACCCGGGCGGTGGTGAACGCGCACGAGATCATCACCGGCGAGTTCACCCGCGACCGCGGCTTCGCGCTGCCGGCCGACCGGCTGACGCTGGCGCTGCGCGCCCGGCTCGGCGAGGACGGCCTCAGGATGCTCGACGCGACGCGGCTGGCCGAGCGGCTGCTCGGCGACGCGATCCATGCCAACGTGCTGATGCTCGGCGCGGCCTGGCAGGCGGGCCTGCTGCCGCTGGGCGAGGCCGCGCTGATGCGCGCCATCGCGCTCAACGGCGCCGATGTCGAGGGCAATGCCCGCGCCTTCGCCATCGGCCGCTGGGCGCTGGCCTTTCCGGCCGACGCGGCGGCAGCGGTGGCGGCGGAGCCGCCCGAGGCGGACGATCTCGAGGCCGCGGTCGCCCGGCGGGCGGCGCATCTGACCGAGTACCAGGGCCGGCGGCTGTCCCGCCGCTACCGCGAGCGGATCGCCGCCGCGGCCAGGGTCGATCGCGATTTTGCGGACGCCATGGCAAGAGGCTATCACAAGCTGCTGTCCTACAAGGACGAATACGAGGTGGCGCGGCTGCATGCGACCACGCTGGAGGCCGCCGTCACCGAGCAGTTCACCGACGTCCGCGCGATGCGCTTCCACCTCGCGCCGCCGATCCTGGGGCGCAGGGACGCCTCCGGACGGCCGGCGAAGCGCACGTTCGGTCCCTGGATCCTGCGCGTCTTCGCGGTGCTGCGCCGGCTGAAGTTCCTCCGCGGCACGCCGTTCGACCCCTTCGGCTACAGCGCCGAGCGCAAGATGGAGCGAGCGCTGATCCGGGAATACGAGCGCGACATGGACCGGATCGAGGCCGGGCTGACGGCGGAGACGCGCGCGGCGGCGATCGAACTCGCGGCGCTGCCGCTCGCAGATCCGCGGCTTCGGTCACGTGAAGGCAGCGGCGGCCGCGGCGGCGGCGCGGCGGCGCGAGGAGCTGCTCGCGCCCTTCGCCGCGGGCGGGCGGCCGGCGTTGCGCGCGGCGGAATAGGGGAGGGGATGCGCAGCCTCATGCTCTTGCCGGCGCTGCTGGTCGCGGCCTGCGCCTCGGGGGTGCCGGTCGAGCGCCAGGTCGTCGTGCCGGGCGGCCGGTTCGAGGCGGTGAGGGGCGAGGCGGCGCTCACGGTGCGCAGCTTCCTCGCCGGCGACGAGCGCCGCGAGGTGCTGGGCGCCGACTGCGACGTGGTCTCGAGCCTCTATTCCGCCAAGCTCGTCACCCCTTCGCGGCTGGTGGTGCCGAACTTCGGGCCGCAGTCGCCCGAGCTGACCGTCAGCTGCCGCGCCGGCGATCTGACCGGCTCCGGGCGCGTCAGGATCATCACCCGCTGGCAGGGACCGCCCGGGTACTGGGGCTATCCGGGAGATCCGTTCTGGCCGGGCACCCCCTACGGCTGGGGCTGGGGCTGGGGCGGGCCGGGCATACCGGTGTCCGACTACCCCAACCTGAACGTGACGATGCGCTGAGCGGCGAGGCTCAGAAGTCGACGGCGACCGAGAGCACGCCGCGGGCTGGCTCGTCGTTCGCGTCGTAGTAGCGCAGGTCGACCTCGGCGAAGTCGCCGAGTGCGCGGGTGACGCCGAGATCCCAGGCGACCTTGTTGTCGCCGAGGTCGAAGGTGCCGAAGTCTGTGCCGAGCGTGCCGCCGACGCTGAAGTCGGTCAGGAAGCTGACCGAGGCCGACAGCACCCCCCACTTGGTGTCGGCTTCGGGGTCGTAGTCCAGTTCGGCGCCCACCTCGCCGATGTCGGCCATCGGGTAGCCGAGCACGAACACGAACTCGCCGCAGCAGTCGCCGCTGTCGTCGTAGAAATAGCGCACGTAGCTGACGTCAGCCGAAAGGTCACCGAAAGTGGGCCTGACGCCGGCGTAGAGGTCGATCTCGAGATTGTCGTTCCCGAACACCTCGTCGCCGGGGAAGCTGACGGTCGAGGACCAGACCCCGCCATAAAAGATGTTGTAGGCGCCCTCGACGTAGCCCTGGACGGCGGGGTGGCCGTCGGACTGGGTGCTGCCCTTGGAGATGTAGTCGGAGGTGACCGCGGCGCCCCAGCTGAACTCGGGCAGGTTCTGTGCGGCGAGGGGAGATGCCAGCCCCAGGGCGAGCACGGCGGCGGGAACGGCGGGATGAAGCATCGGGGCTCCTTTTTGCTTCGGCGGATCGTGGGAAGGACGCACTCTACCATAGAGCGAAATATGTGCCCGGTGGAAGAGGGCGCGCGCCCGGCTGGACAGGGCTGCGGTTTCGCGCGACGATCTGCGTGCTGGCGAGGGCGTCCGAGGGAGAGCGTGGATGGCGGTCACTGTTAACGAGGCTTCGGCCGTGCTGCGGGCGGCGGTGCGGGACACGATCCGCAAGCGGTCGCTGCTGTTCCTGATCCAGGGCGGGGTGATGGCGCTGGCGGGGCTGATCGCGCTGATCTTCCCGGCGTTCATGAGCATGGGCCTGCTGTCGCTGCTCGGCTGGCTGCTGGTCCTGAGCGGGGTCGTGCAGATCATCGCCCTGATCGGCGCGACGCAGGTGCCGTATTTCTGGCTGCAGCTCATTACCGTGACGCTCGAGATCCTGGTGGGCTACCTGCTGATCAGCAATCCGGCCGCGGGGCTGGTCGCCGTGACCTTCCTGATGCTGGTGCTGTTCCTCGTCGGCGGCATCGCCCGGCTGGTCTTCGCGCTGATGATCCGACCGATGCAGGACTGGCTCTGGGTGCTGGCCAGCGGGCTGGTGGCGATCGCCTGCGCGCTGATCCTGTTCGCCAACCTGCCTCAGGCCGCGACCTGGCTGCTCGGCTTCCTGCTCGGCATCCAGCTCATCGCCGTCGGCGGCGCCCAGGCCCTGCTCGCCTGGCGGGTACGCAAGGCCATTATCTGACGCGACTCCTGCCGCAAAGCCGAAAACGCCCATACGGATTTCATATGCGTTCCATACGGAGTCCATACGTCGAAAATCACGGCATTTCAGTGCCTTGCGTCGCCGCGGCCGTCGGTATCAAAACTCCAGCGAAGTCTCGGCCGGGCCCGCCTCGGCGAGGGCGTCGCCATAGCGCAGGCCGGTCCGACAGAGCGCCGCCAGCCTCCCGGCAACGTCGAGGTCGAACCCGATCCGGGGCGCCGTCGCCGAAGCCCGCTGCGCCGACGCCGCCCCGGATGACCTCGACCGCGGCCCGGGCCTCGGTCTCGGCGGTCTCGCCGGCGGCGTCGAACCGAAACCGGGTTCCGACCCGGCCGTGCGGTCGGCCGGGATCCACGGCCGGATTCCGGCTCGATAGCGCGCGAATAGCTCACGTTTATGGCGAGATCGCGACTTTGCGGGCTCATTCCGAAGTAGACCTCGACGGGGCCTGCGTCGTCGGCGTTGCGGCAGGCTCGCGGCGCGAATCGTGCGGTAGAGAGGCCCGGCAGCCCCTTCGACCCGGCCACGCACCACCGGGTCCGGGCGGGTCGCGGTGACGCTCTCCACCACGTAGTTCGAGGTCAGGTTGATGCTCTCGGCCAGCCCAGCGACGGGAAGGACCAGCGGAAAGGCTGCGGCGAGGAGGGGGAGACGGAGCATGGGGGCACCTCGGTTGCCTTCCCCGAAAAAGGCCCGATCTGGTTAAGGACCGCTTAACCGCGCCGCCGCCTCGCGGATCTTTCGCCTTGCGCCGGGGGCGTCGGCGAGGCTTGATCGCGCCAGGCGGGGAGGCGGGAAGAGATGCGTTTCTGGCTTTGTGGGCTGGTTCTGGGGATCGCCGGGTGCGTGGCGCCCGGGGTGGCGCCGAGCGACGTCGACACGGTGCGGGCGGTGGACCGCACCGGGGTGCAGGCGCCTCCCGCCCGAGGGGAGACCCAGCTCGTGGTCCGGGTGGTGCCGGCGGGAACCCGCGGCCAGCAGCTGCGGGGCGCCGCCTGCGTGGCGGAGACGGCATGGTTCCGGGCGGAATTCGCCAGCCCGGCCAGGGTGCTGATGCCGGACTACGGCAGCGCGGCGCCGGTCGTGACCGTGACCTGCCGGTCGGGGACCGCCTCGGGGACGGCCGAGGCGCAGCCGGAGCCGGCCTGGTCCGGCGGCCTCGGCGGCTGGCCGGCGATCGGGGTCTCGGTCGGGACCGGGAACGCCGGCGGGGTCGGGCTCGGCCTCGGCTGGTACGGCGGCGGCGCCGGCGCGGCGGGCGGCGTGCCGGTGACGCGTTATCAGGACCTGCTGGTGACCGTGCAGTGAGCGCGGGCGCGGGTTCAGTCCGCGGTGCAGGAATAGAAGCGGGTGACGCGGTTCCCGGTGCAGCGGCCGTAGCGGTCGTAGATGCGGCAGGTGTCCTGCCAGCCGGAGAACGAGGCCGTGTCGGCATAGCCCCAGGCATGACAGCGCCGGCCGGCCTCGGCCTGGGCGATCCGCCAGTCGGGCGAGACCGGATTGTAGATGGTGCCGGTGGAGGCCATGGTGACGATGCCGTCGCGGCGGCTGTCCCCGGCGTCTACCGGCCGGACGCCCGGCGGGGTGCCGGCGCAGGCAGCGAGAAGGCCGAGGCAGAGAAGCGTTGACAGCTGGCGCATGCAGGGAGGTTGCCGCCGCTGAGGCGTCCGGTCAATCTTGGCGAAAACTGGAGGTTAACGCCGGCCCGCCGTTCGAGCGCGCAGTAGGCCACGGCGTTTGCCGGCGCGGCGATATCCGATATGGTGGCGGCGAACAGGGACGGAGGACACCATGCGTCGGATCGGGATCACGCTCGTGTTGCTGCTGGCGGGCTGCGCGGCCGCGCGAGGCGGCGGGGGCGGGCTGCCCGAGGTGGCGATGCGGCCCTCGTCGGAGGTGGTGGTGCCGCCCGGACGCGGCCAGTCGAACCTGGCGCTGGCGGTCCGGAGCTTCGTGCCGGCGGGCGAGGGCTGGAACGAGGTCACCGGCGCCCGCTGCCAGGTCACCGGCGGCGCCTACTTCCGGGCGGACGTGGTGACGCCGGCGCGGCTGACCCTGCCCGACCTCGGGCCGGACGCGCCGCCGCTGCAGGCGGACTGCACCTCGGGGGCGCTGCACGGCGCGGCGGCGGTGGCGCCGGCCTTCAGCTGGCCGGAGGAGGGGCGTCCCTGGGGCGGCGAGCGGATCTGGTGGGGCCAGGGCTGGTGGTGGGGATTCCAGAAGACCGGGCCGATGCGCTACCCGGACCTGGCGGTGGCGCTGCGCTGACATCGGCCGGGAGGAGCCGATGCGGGCACGCGCTCTCCATGCTCTTGTCGTCCTGGTCCTGCTGGGGCTGGCCGGCTGCGCCGGGCCGCGCGCCCCGGCCGCCGCGCGGGCCGGGCTCTATCCCAACGAGACGCCGGAGATGCGGGCGCTGATCGACGGCTACGCGCAGGCCTACGCGGTGCCGAGCGAGCTGGTGCAGCGGGTGGTGGTGCGGGAGAGCCGGCATATCCCGACGGCGCGGAACGGGCCCTACTACGGGCTGATGCAGATCGCGCCGCAGACGGCGCGGACCATGGGCTATCGCGGGCCGCCGGAGGGACTGCTGGATGCGGCGACCAACCTGAAATACGGGGTGAAATACCTGCGCGGGGCCTGGCTGGTTGCGGGCGGGAACCCGGACCGCACGGTGGGGTTGTACGCGAAGGGCTACTACTACGAGGCCAAGCGGAAGGGGCTGCTGGAGGAGACCGGGCTGCGCTGACGGCCTGCGGATCCGGTGATGGAGGGCGCGATGAAGAACCCATGGATGAGCCTGTGGCTGAGCGCCGCGAACCGGGCGGCGGGCACGGCGCGGGGACTGTGGATGGCCGAGGCACAACGGCAGCAGCGGGCGCTGGCCAGGAAGATGGCGAACGCCGGGGAGCCGGGGGCGCCGGCGGCGAAGAAGCGGTCTGGGGCGAAGCGGCGCAAGGGTTGATGCCAGGCCCGCGGGCAGGGGGGGCACGATCGTGGAAGTCGGCGATGATTGGCCTAGTCTGTTATGGAGGGTAAGGTCGGAGGGAGCGCGTGAACGACCGGGCAGCATCCGGGCCGCGGGAGACCTGGGAGGCGGCGGCGCCCGGTTGGGCGAAATGGGAGGCGGTGTTTTCGGCAGGGCTGGGCGAGGCCACCGAGACGCTGATCGATATGGCCGAGGTCGCGTCGGGCATGCGGGTGCTCGATGTGGCCTGCGGCGCCGGGTATCAGACGCTGCGGCTGGCCGAGCGCGTGGGGCCGGCCGGTCGGGTGGTGGCCAGCGACATCTCGCCCCGCATGCTCGCCTACGTCCGCCAAGCGGCTGACGCGGCGGGTCTTGGCAACATCGAGACGCTTGAACGCCCGGCCGATCGGCTCGCCGGTTCGGTCGACCTGCCGTTCGATGCGGCGATCAGCCGGCTGGGGCTGATGCTGTTCCCCTCGCCGGGGGACGCGGTCCGGGCAGTGGGCCAGGTGCTGCGGCCCGGGGCGCGCTTCGCGGCGCTGGTCTTCACCACGCCCGCCGCCAATCCGTTCTACACCGACACCATGGCGGTGCTGCGGCGCCACGCCGGCAGCCCGTCGCCGCCGCCGGGCGCCCCCGGCCTCTTCGCGCTCGGGGCCGAGGGGGCGCTCGAGGCGGTGTTGCGGGACGCGGGGCTCGCGGAGGTGCGGAGCCGCACCCTCAGGGCGCCGCTGAGGCTCGAGAGCACCGCGGAGGCGCTGACGATGATGCAGGAGGCCTTCGGCGCCTATCGCGCTGTGGTGGCCGGTCTCGACGAGGCGCGGCGGCGCGCGGCCTGGGCGGAGGTCGGGGAGGTCCTGCAGGGGTTCGAGGCGGACGGCCGGTTCGAGGCCGAATGCGAGCTGATCGTCGGCTCCGGCGTGGCCTGAGAAGGGGCGGCGCGGCTGCGAGTTTTTCTGGCGCAGTATGGCACATGACGGTCGCTCGGGGAGGCTTGGCCGGTTAGGCTGGCGCGTGGTCAGGGAGGACGGCGATGGACGAGGACACCTTCAACATGTCGATGCGGAAGTACCTCAAGCGGGTCGGGGTGACCTCGCAGCAGGCGATCGAGCGACACGTGCGCGAGCATGGCGACCTGGCGGGGCGGCTGAAGGTCAGGACCGTGCTGACCATCGAGGGGCACGGGATGGAGCATGTCGTCGAGGGGGAGATCGACCTGGGGTGAACTCGGTGCGGTTTCAGCGGCTTCGGGTGGAGTGCTGATACACGACGCATGCACGGCGCATGCACGGGGCGTATGCCAGTCATGGGGGATTCGGGCGTGGCATGGGTGCGGGCGGCGCAGAGCGCGATCCGGCTGAAGGTGACGCTGGAGGGCCTGCGGCCGCCGATCTGGCGGCGGCTGCTGGTCGAGGACACGATGACGCTCGGCGAGCTGCACATGGCGGTGCAGGCGGCGATGGGCTGGGAGAACAGCCACCTGCACCTATTCCTGGTGGGCGGCGAGCAGATCGGCGACCCGACGGCGCTCGACGACGTCACGGACGAGGCGGGGGTGACGGTGGGCGCGCTGGCGGGCCTCGGCGGGAAGTCGTTCGCCTATGTCTACGACATGGGCGACGACTGGGATCACACGATTACAGGTCGAGGGCAGCGGGCCGGTCGAGCCCGGCCGTGCCTATCCGGCCTGCGTCGGCGGCAAGCGCGCCTGCCCGCCGGAGGATTCGGGCGGGCCGTGGGGCTTCGCCGAGATGCTGGAGGCGCTCGCCGACCCGGGGGACGAGCGGCACGCGGAGTTCAGGGACTGGATAGGGGAGTTCGACCCCGAGGCGTTCTCGGTCGCGGCGGCGGAGGTGCGGCTGCGGGCGTGGTTCGCGCCGAGGACGCGCCGGCCACGGGGGAAGCGGTAGGGGCGGGCGGGCGTTGTTGAAATCGCAAGCGGGTGGGCGTATCTTACGGTTCGGCCGAAACGTACATTTGGTAAGAATGCGATGAGCAGATCCCTGACCGTGAGCGAGGCGCGGGACCGGCTGGCCGACGTGATCGGCCAGGTGCAGTTCGGCGGCGAGCGGGTGACGATCTCCAAACGCGGCAAGCCGGTGGCGGTGGTGGTCTCGGTGGAGGATGCGGCGTTCCTGGACGAGATGGAGGACAGGGCGCTGGCCGAGCTCGCGATGGCGCGGCTGGCCGAGTACGAGCGGACCGGGGAGAGCTATCCGCACGAGGAGGTCTTCGGCGAAACCGACGACGGCGAGTGAGGCTTGGCCTGGAGGCTCGACTACACGCCCGGCGCCCGGAAGGACATCCGCGCGATACGGGACCGCGTGTTGAAGCGGAGGATCGAAGCGGCGCTGAACGGTCTGCGCCTCGATCCGCGGCCGGCGGATGCGAAACGGCTGGTCGGACATGCCGGCCTGTGGCGGGTGCGGGTGGGGGACTGGCGCATCGCCTATGCGATCCACGACGAGATGGTGATGGTGCTGGTGGTCGCGGTTGGGACGCGCGGGGAGATTTACGAGATGCTGCGGCGGCGAGAAGGGTAGGGGTGATCGCTACCGTCCGGACAACCTGACGCGCCAGCTACGGCTCCGCGGGGTCGTGGCCACGCCGGGCACGACGGGCCTTTCCATCGCGCGCGAAAGCAATAAAGTGTCGCGGTCAACCTTGAGGAGAACCGCGGCGCATGGGGCATGTCATCACTTTCGCCCAGCAGAAGGGCGGCGCCGGCAAGACCACGGTGCTTGCCCATCTCGCCGCGGCCTGGGCGGAGGCGGGGCGCAAGGTGGCCCTGGTCGACCTCGATCCGCAGCACTCGCTGACCCGCTGGGCCGGACTGCGCGCCGATCCGGCCATCGCGCTGATCGAGTCCAAGGATTACCGCGCCGGCGGCGACATCAAGACCGCCAGACGCAGCCACGATTTCGTGCTGGTCGACTGCCCCGGCGCCGCCTCGAGCCTGCTCGAGAACGCCATCCGCGAGAGCGACCTGGTCATCGCGCCCTGCCAGCCCTCGGTGATGGACGTCTGGGCGCTGGACTCGGTGATCGCCACCGCGGCGCGGCTGAAGCGCCCGCTGCGCATCCTGCTCAACCGCATGCCACCGCGGCTCGCCAGCCTCGAGGAGGTGCTCTCGGCGCTGGGCGAGCACCGGGCGCTCTTGCTCGCCACCCAGCTCGGCAACCGCAACGGCTTCTCCAAGGCGATGCTGAACGGCCGCACCGCCCCCGAGCTCGCGCAGCGCTCCACCGCCGCCGCCGAGACCTACGGCCTGCGCGCCGAGCTCGCGGCGCTGCTGGCGCGCCTCTGACCGTCTAGTCCCGCGCCTGGTATCGCCGCTCCAGCCAGGCCGGCAGCGCCTCGGCGAGCCGCTCCGCTCCGGCGCGACCGGAGCCGACGGCGGCGACGAGCTCGAGCATCGCCTTGTCCGCCTTGTCGAGCGTCCGGCCGCTCCAGGCCTTGCGGAACCGTGCCGCCACCGTGCCGAAGCCCGCGGCCCAGGCGGCCAGCGCCTGGGGCGGCCGCCCGGCGAGCTGCCGCAGCCGCGCCGGATCGCCGGCGGCATCGTTCGCGGCGTTGTAGCGGAGCATCACCAGGTCGAGGAACCGCTGGACGGTCTCGAAATCGGCCAGATCGCCGACGGCTTCGTTCAGAATTTCCATCCATGAGTCCGGCCGGATGAGCTTGGGGGCAACCACCAGCGCCATCACGAAGCCGTCGATCCAGTCGGGCGCCAGCCCGGACCCCTCGAGCAGCCGCGCGAGCTCGCCGCGTTTCTCGGGCAGCACCTCGCTGGCGTAGGAAAGCTCCGCCGGCAGCTCGGCGAGATCGTCGCCCGGGTCGTCCTCGGACTCCGCGGAATGCTCCAGCGTCGCGGCGGCGATCGCCTTCATGATCGGCACCTTGTCGAGATCGAGGCCCTCATCGATCGCGGCCGCCGTCGCGGCAAATTCCAGCCAGGCCGGATCGTCGGCCCCGTGCAGGGTCACCGCTGCCCGGGCGATGATCCGGGCCCACCAGTCCCGGCGCGTCTCCAGCACCTCGCGGATCGCCCGGCGCCGTGCCGCCGCCGCGGTCTTGCCTTCCAGCGCCGCCGTCACGGCCGCGCTGTCCTCGAACCAGCTGTCGACCACCCCGTAATCGGCAACCCAGGAGGCGCTCGCCCGGACCAGGGCTTGGCGCTCCGACGGCCCCAGCGCCGCGAGCCTGCCGTCGGGGTCGATGCCGGCGATCAGCTCGGCGGTGGAGCGGGCCTCCGGACGCAGGGCGTCCAGCCCGCAGATCTCGGCCGCCTCGATCAGCCCCGGCGACGGCAGCAGGCCGGCCTCCAGGCCCTCGCCGAGCGCGGTCGCCAGCGCGTCGGCGACGAAACCCCGATCCACCTCTTCGGCGTCCATCTCGTCGGCCACGGTCGCCAGCAGGCGCCGCTGCTCGGAGGCGCTCTCGCAGGGCACCACGAAGGCGTCCTTCAGTCCGAACCCCTGCTTGAGCAGCAGCATCGCCACCCCCCGCCGTCCCCCGGCCTGCCCGGCGACGGCGATGCTCTGGGCGCCGGACCCGTCGGGGATCGCGGCGAGGATCCGGTGCAGCTTCCACGGCCGCGGGGCGGCCCCGCCGGAAACCTCGCGGCGCAGCGCCTCCCGGATCACCCGGTCGAGCGCCTCGCGCGCCGCATCGGCGGGCAGCCACGGGCGCACCAGGGTCAGCCTGGCCGCCGTCGCCGCATCCATGGTCCCGGCCTCGACCCGGTCCATGAAGCCCGCCGCCGCCGACCGCCGCAGCTCGGGCTCGCGGTCGAGCAGCCAGCCGGCCCCGGCCCGGGAAAACACCTCGCCGGCGCGACCGGCGACCAGCTGCACCACCGCGCCGCGGACGGCCACCGGCATCGCCGCGAGCATCTCGCTCAGTGCGGCGTGCAGGGTGGAGCCGTCCGCCCCGGCCGCTTCGCGCAGCTCCTCGAGCGTGGCGTCCAGGTCGGGCGGGAGGCCGGGCGGGAGCTCGAGGTCGAGGTCCGCGTCTTGCAGCTCGAGCGTCAGGGACTGCGGCGACTGCAGCCCGACCCGCACGAAAACGCCTCCGAGCGCCATCCGCCCCGTCGTCGACAGCGCCCCGGCGTCGCCGGCCAACGCGGCGAGGCCGGCCTCGAGGGCGTCGAGAAAGCGCTTCCCGTCCGCCCGGCCGTTCTCCGAAGCGATGCTGGCGTCCTCCAGCAGCCGCTGGAACAGCTCGAGCGCGGTCTCGTCCGGCTCGGTTCCTTCCGGCGTCCCGCCGATCAGCCCGGCCAGCTCGGCTCCGGTCTCCGGCTCCCTCAGGAGCCTGCGCCGGGCGTTCTCCAGCAGCCGCTCCACCTCGTGGTCCGAGGCGGCGTGCAGCGCCGCGAGACTTGTCTGGACCGCGTCCCTCGCCATCCGCTCCTCCCTCCGCATCCCCGGCTCCGACCCTTAGCGTCCCGCCCGCTCCTTGGCCAGACCGCCGGCTGCGCCTTTCGCTTGACAGTGCCCGGCGCATCCCGGATGCAGGGTGCATTCGCAGCCGCAGCAGGGGAGCCGCACCGCATGAAGAAGGTGTACGACACCGCCGCCGCCGCGCTCGACGGGCTGCTGTTCGACGGCATGACCATCGCCGCCGGCGGCTTCGGCCTCTGCGGCATCCCGGAGAACCTGATCGCCGCGATCCGCGACGCCGGCACCAGGGATCTCACCGTCGCCTCGAACAACTGCGGCGTCGACGATTTCGGCCTGGGGGTCCTGCTGAAGACCCGGCAGGTGAAGAAGATGATCTCGTCCTATGTCGGCGAGAACGCCGAGTTCATGCGCCAGTACCTCTCGGGTGAGCTCGAGCTCGAGTTCAACCCCCAGGGCACGCTGGCCGAGCGGCTGCGCGCCGGCGGCGCCGGCATCCCCGGCTTCTACACCAAAACCGGCGTCGGCACCGTCATCGCCGAGGGCAAGGAGCACAAGGACTTCGACGGCCAGACCTACATCCTGGAGCGCGGCATCGTCGCCGATCTCGCGATCGTCAAGGCCTGGCAGGGCGACAGCCAAGGCAACCTCGTCTATCGCAAGACCGCGCGGAACTTCAATCCGAACTGCGCCACCGCCGGAAAGGTCTGCGTCGCCGAGGTCGAGGAGATCGTGCCGCTCGGCAGCCTCGACCCGGACAAGATCCACACGCCCGGCATCTTCGTGCACCGCATCCTGCAGGGCAGCTTCGAGAAACGCATCGAGCAGCGCACCGTGCGACCGACGGCCAAGGGGTCGCCCGCCGCGGGAGAGGAGGTCTGACATGCCCTGGGACCGCAACCAGATGGCCGCCCACGCCGCCAAGGAGCTCAAGGACGGCATGTACGTCAACCTCGGCATCGGCATTCCGACGCTGGTGTCCAACTACATCGCCGACGACATCGACGTCACGCTGCAGTCCGAGAACGGCATGCTCGGCATGGGCCCGTTCCCGACCGAGGACCAGATCGATCCCGACCTGATCAACGCCGGCAAGCAGACCATCACCGAGCTGCGCCGCACCTCCTACTTCTCCTCGGCCGATTCGTTCGGCATGATCCGCGGCGGCAAGATCGACATGGCCATCCTCGGCGCCATGGAGGTCTCCGAGACCGGCGATCTCGCCAACTGGATGATCCCCAAGAAGCTGGTCAAAGGCATGGGCGGGGCGATGGATCTGGTCGCCGGCGTCAAGCGCGTGGTGGTGGTGATGGACCACACCTCCAAGCACGGCGAGTCCAAGGTGCTGAAGGAATGCACCCTGCCGCTGACCGGGCTGAAAGTGGTCGACCGCATCATCACCAACCTCGGCGTCTTCGACGTGGTCCCCGGCGGCCTGAAGATCGTGGAGCTCGCCGACGGCGTCACCGAGGCCGACGTCAGGGCCGCCACCGAGGCGAAGATCGTCTGACGGGCGGCTTTCGGCTGGCCGCCGCCGGACCCTTGCTGGCCGCTGGCGCAACGCTTCGGCATCCGTTAGGTTAACGCTGCGAGGAGGGGGACCTGGCAGATGGCGAACCTGGCGGAGCATTGGGATCAGGCCGAGGCCGAGAGTGCGCCGGACGCCCCGCCGTCGATCGCCACGCTGCTCGATCCGGTGGCGCTCGAGGCCCGTCTGGTCGAAGCCCGCGCCCGTCGCGCCGAGGCCCTGGCCGCCCGCGCGCGCGCACCGTCAGCGGCCCCCCCGAAGCCCGGCATTGTGCCCGCACCCGCCCCGCGCGCGCCGGTCCCTGCCGCAACGGAGTCCGCGGCGACGCCTGTTCCGCCCCGGCGCGCTTCCCGAGTCTGGCCGATCGCCATGCCGGTATTCGCGGCGGGCCTTGCCGCCGGGGTCGCGGTGGCGCTGTTCGCCCCGGCGTTCCGCGCGCCGGATCGGGCGCCGCAGGTCGCGCTGACCGCTCCCCGTCCACTGCCGCCGGCCCGTACCCCGTCGCCGCCACTGCCGACCGCTGCTGCCGTCGCCACGGCGGCGCCGCAGCCCGAGGCGGCTGCCCCCGCCGCGGCAGCGGCGCCGTCTACGGCAAACCAGCGCCCGCTGCCGCGGCCGCCGGTGGTGCCGGCGTCGGTCTCGAAGACCCGCGTCGCGATGGCCTGGCCGGAGATCGATGCCCTGCCGTTCCTCGCCACCGCCGCGGCGGCCACTGCGGTGACCGCGATCTCGCGCTCGCAGCAATGGGATATCGAGGGCCCGCTCGCTGCAGCGCCGACGAACGCCGCCACGCCCGGCGTATCCGAGGCCGCGCGCGACGGCTTCCTGCCGGTCGGGATGCCCGACAGGTCCGACAGTCACGCCGCAACGACGCCCCGCGACGCCGGCTGGGGGGCGAGTTCGACGGCACCGCAACCGACACCGGGCGCCGGGACGCCGCAGCCGAAACCGAGCGACAACGGCGGACATTCCGGGCCCAGCAGCGGTGGACCGAAGGATTCCGGCGGCGGCACCGGCCCGGGCGCCACCGGCGGAAAGCCAGCGCCCCACGGGGTGACCCCGAGCCCGCCGGTCGCCGCAACGCCGAGTCCGCCGGCCGAGGCGCCGCCGACCCCGCCGGCGGCTGCACCGCCGACCCCGCCGGCAGCGGCAGAGCCGAGCCCGCCGGCGACACCGCCGACCCCGCCGGCAGCAGCAGCGCCGACCCCGCCGGCGGCGCCGCCGACCCCGCCGGCCGCGGCAGCGCCGCCCCCGCCGGCCGCGACCCCCCCGGCCGCGACAGCGCC
Organism: uncultured Alphaproteobacteria bacterium; assembly: GCA_963847795.1. Taxonomy (GTDB): domain Bacteria; phylum Pseudomonadota; class Alphaproteobacteria; order Rhodobacterales; family Rhodobacteraceae; genus Amaricoccus. Next base: position 7,515 of record CAWKBH010000021.1, on the reverse strand, counting down.
GACTGGCAGTGCGCCGCGAGCTGCCGCCAGTTCCCCGCCCGCCTCCGGCCGGGCTTCGCCCACGCCCAGCCATGGCAACTCCGGCAAGGGCAGCCCCCATGACTCCCCCGGAAAGGGCGCCTCGCATGCCAACGGCAACGGCGCCACCGGCAAGAGCGCCTCGCACGGAAACGGCGGAGCGCACGGCAGCAGCGCCCCGGGCGGCTCACACGGCAACGGCGGCTCGCGCGCGAGCGGCAACAGCGGCTCGCACGGCAACGCCGGCTCGCACGGGGGCGGAAATAGCGGCTCGCACGGCAACGGCGGCGGCAACGGCGGCTCCCACGGGGGCGGCAACGGCGGTTCGCACGGCGGGGGCAACGGCGGCGGCGGCAAGGGTGGCAAGTCGCACTGAGCGGCTACGGCCCGATGCGCAGGTAGATGCGTGATGCCACCCCGTCGCCGGGCAGCCCCAGGGTTCCGGCGGCGGCCAGGTCCTCGGCCAGGGTCCAGATCAGTTCGTGCCCGGCAATCACCGCCGCGGCGGGCGGCGGTCGTGCCCACCGGCAGCAGCCCCCTCGTCAGCCTCGGGACCGCAGCCAGGAAGTCGGGCGCCAGGGCCGCGGCCGCCGCCCGCGCCGGCCGGCCCAGCGGATCCCCGGCTGCGTCCGAGACCACCGGGAGATCCAGCCCGCCCAGCCGGGCCACCGGCCCGCGATGCTCCCCCCGCTCCAGCGCCGCCACTACGTCGGGCCGCGCCGCAAAGGCGCGCAGCGCCGCGGCGCTCGGCTCGGTCCAGACCAGCATCAGCCGCGCGTCGCCGCGCGCCAGCATGTTCACGCCCGCAGCCCCGGCGCGCGGCGGCCAGACCGCCCAGAACGCGCCGCGCCACCAGGGATGCGCCGCATCGAGCCGGGTCTCGGGCAGCGCCCCCCGCGCCGCCAGCTCCTCCCAGAACAGCCCGTCGAGCAGATGCCCGAAGACCAGCGCGAACCCGCTGGCGCCGAGCCCCAGCGCCGCCAGCCGGTCGGTGATCGCCTGCACCTGCGGCGCGATCCCGGCCGCGAGCGGGCCCGCCAGCGCCGCGACCCGCGCCCGCAGCTCCACCGCAGCGACCGGACCGAGCGCCGGGAAGGCGAGGCGCCAGCGGCCGCGGTCCTCGCGGATCAGCCCGAACTCGACCAGCCGGGCCAGCCGTTCCGCATCGGCCCCCAGCGCGGCGCGCGTCAGCCCGTCCGGCGCGCGCCAGACGCGGTAGAGCAGCCGGCCGCTGTCGCCCTCCCGCAGCACCGCCTGCGGCGTCCGCCGCGCCCGCAGGCAGAAGCAATGCAGCCCCCAGCGCGCGAAGTCCTCCGGTGCCTCCCCGCTCTGGTGCAAAATTCGCCTCCCGCAGCTGCACGCTACGGCAAATCGCCGGCGCCCGCACGCCGCAACCCACCTGCGGCGCCGCACGGCACGGGCGAGTCGCTTCCACGCGGGTGATCGCGGCCGGCGGCGGGCCACCGGCGAGATCCCGCCGGCAGAAAAGGACGCAGATCCCTGCATCTGGGCCTGCTGGTGCTCGATGCCCGCTTGGGCTACAATAGATTGATGCCCGGCCCCGGCGCCGCGTCGCCTGGTTGATCGGGGTCGGGCCAGCGACCGGGCAGGACCACCGGTCGACGAGGCTTCGAGGGGTAAGAGCAATGGCCGAGGAAGGGCAGCTGGCACGCATCGCCGGCCGGGCGGCAGCCGTCGAGCCGGGCCTGGCCGAACTCCTCGATCCGCTCGCGCTCGAGGAGCGGCTGAAGGAGGCCCGTGCCCGCCGTGCCGCGGCGCTCGCCCGGCGCGGCAGCGCCGAGGCCGCCGTCCCGCCGCGGCCCGATGCCGTCCAGCCCGCCCCGCCCGCGCTCGATCCGCCGCTGCCGGCGCCGCCGTCGCGCCTGGTGATCGCGGCCGACCCGCGATACGGGCCGGCGTCGCTGGCTCCCGTCGCACCGTCCGGCCCGGCCCGGCTCTGGACCGGCGCCCACCCGGTGCTGATCTTCCTCGCCGGCCTCGGCCTGGGGTCCATCGCGGTGGTGCTGGTGGCGCTGCCGTCGCTGACCGCCCGGATCGCCGCCCTGTCGCACCCGCCTGCCGCCGTCGAACCGGCCGTGGCGCCCGTCGCTTCCGCAGCGTCGCCCGTCGCCTCCCCGGCCGCGCCCGCCGCGACCCCCGCGAGCCCGGCCACCGCCCGCGCCCCGCACCCGGTGGCGACCTCGCCTGCGCCGCCGGCCGGCGTGGCCGAGCCCTCCGGCCCGCCTGCGACCGCGCGCCCGGCGCTCGCCTTCACCAGCCCCGAACCGGCAGGCCTCGCGGAGCCCGCCTCCGAGGCCGCTCCGCCGCATCCGCAGGCCCTGAAGGCCGCGCTCCCCGCGCCGCAGCCCGCCGCCGGGCCCGACGGGCCGGCCGCCCCGCTGCCGGCGCTGGTCTATGTCCATTACCCCCCGAGCGCCGCCGCCGCAGCCGCGCAGGCGCGCGACACCCTCCGGGCCGCCGGGGTCGCCGAGGTCGAGATCGTGCCGGCGCGCTTCGGCATCGGCCACACCAACGTGCGCTTCTACCATGACGAGGACGCCCCGGCCGCGAACACCGTGTCCGCGCTGCTCGCGCCCGGCCTGCCCGACGACACGCCCGAGGCCCGCGACTTCACCGGCTACCCCACGCCGTCCGCCCCGGGCAAGCTCGAGGTCTGGCTCGCCGGCAGCGACCTGCAGTCCGGCTCCCGCGCCCCCCGGGCGCCCGCCCCCGCCGCGACCGCCGTCACCACCACCGCGCTGCCGCCGCTCGCCACGCCCGAGACCCCGGAGGCGCAGGCCGAGGCGGTGGCCCGCATCCTGGTCCAGCGCACCGTCGATCGCCTGTCGCAGGACAGCCGCGGCGGCAACTGAAGCCGCCCGCGCCGCCGCTTGACGGCCCCCCGCTGCGGCCCCATACCCCGGGCCCATGACCGATACGGCCCGCATCCGCAACTTCTCCATCGTCGCCCATATCGACCACGGCAAGTCGACGCTGGCCGACCGGCTGATCCAGGCCACCGGCACCGTCGCCGACCGCGAGATGAAGGCGCAGCTCCTCGACACCATGGACATCGAGCGCGAGCGCGGCATCACCATCAAGGCCCAGACCGTCCGCCTCGAATACCCCGCCCGCGACGGCCAGACCTACGTCCTGAACCTCATCGACACCCCCGGCCACGTCGACTTCGCCTACGAGGTCTCGCGCTCGATGCGCGCCGTCGAAGGCTCGCTGCTGGTGGTCGACGCCTCCCAGGGGGTCGAGGCCCAGACGCTGGCCAACGTCTACCAGGCCATCGACGCCGGCCACGAGATCGTGCCGGTCCTCAACAAGATCGACCTGCCCGCCGCCGAGCCGGCGCGGGTCCGCGAGCAGATCGAGGACGTGATCGGCATCGACGCCTCCGACGCCGTCGAGATCTCGGCCAAGACCGGCCTCGGCATCCCGGACGTCCTGGAAGCCATCGTCCACCGCCTGCCCGCGCCGAAGGGCGACCCGAACGCCCCGCTCAAGGCGATGCTGGTGGATTCGTGGTACGACGCCTATCTCGGCGTCGTCGTGCTGGTGCGCATCTTCGACGGCATCCTGAGGAAGGGCGACCGCATCCGGATGATGCAGACCGGCGCCGTCTACCCGGTCGAGCGCATCGGCACCTTCCGCCCCGGCATGCTCCCGGCCGACGCCCTCGGCCCCGGCGAGATCGGCTTTCTCACCGCCTCGATCAAGCAGGTCCGCGACACCCGCGTCGGCGACACCATCACCACCGAGCGCCGCGGCACCCCGACGCCGCTGCCCGGCTTCAAGCCCGCCCAGCCGGTGGTCTTCTGCGGCCTCTTCCCGGTCGACGCCAACGACTTCCCGGCGCTGCGCGACGCCATCGAGAAGCTGCAGCTCAACGACGCCAGCTTCTCCTCCGAGATGGAGACCTCCGCGGCCCTGGGCTTCGGCTTCCGCTGCGGCTTCCTCGGCCTCCTGCACCTGGAGGTGATCCGCGACCGCCTCGAGCGCGAGTACGACCTCGACCTGATCACCACCGCCCCCTCGGTGATCTACCGCATCCACCTCACCGACGGCACGCTCATCGAGCTGCACAACCCCGCCGACATGCCGGATCCGGTCCGCATCGACCACATCGAGGAGCCGCGGATCAAGGCCACCATCCTCGTCCCCGACGACTACCTCGGCGATGTTTTAAAACTCTGCCAGGACCGCCGCGGCGTCCAGCTCGACCTCACCTACGCCGGCCAACGGGCCATGGTAGTCTACGACCTGCCGCTGAACGAGGTGGTCTTCGACTTCTACGACCGGCTGAAATCCGTCACCAAGGGCTACGCGTCGTTCGACTACCACCTGACCGGCTACCAGGAGGACGACCTGGTCAAGATGCAGATCCTGGTCAACGACGAGCCGGTCGACGCCCTCTCGACGATGGTCCACCGCGCCCGCGCCGACGCCCGCGGCCGCGCCATGGTCGAGAAGCTCAAGGAGCTGATCCCCCAGCACCTGTTCAAGATCCCGATCCAGGCCGCGATCGGCGGCCGCATCATCGCCCGCGAGACCATCTCGGCGCTGCGCAAGGACGTCACCGCCAAGTGCTACGGCGGCGACATCACCCGCAAGCGCAAGCTCCTCGACAAGCAGAAGGCCGGCAAGAAGAAGATGCGCCAGTTCGGCCGGGTGGACATCCCGCAGGAGGCCTTCATCCCGACTTCCTCGTCGACATCGACGCCACGGGAGCCGTCTGCGGCATCGAGCTCCTGAACGCCAACGAGCAGCTGACCGCGGGCGACGACGGCAAGCTGGTGTTCGTCAAATTCAGCTCAATGGCGAGCAGGGCGAACTGAACGTGGCATGATCGCCGGCCGCATCGCCGCACCGGGGACAAGAAGGCCACCCGCCGCGCGCCCAAGCCCGCGCATGGCACCGTCGCGTGAAGTAATTTTTCCAAATATATTTCGAAATAGGGTCAAAATAAGGTGAAACGCCGCCTGCGCGCATTTCGGCGCGCACGCCGTGCCGCTGCATTCGCAAGTCAGAACAGCTTTGGGAATGAGGCCGATTTACCCGCGTCGCGATGAGTTCAACAAACAATGTTTACGATCAGAATTCCCGCCAACGCAATCCAACGCCTTTCAAAACGCCGAAGTAACGATTCTCTTATCTTTCGATCATAGCTAGACAATATGATAAAAGATGGCCTAGTCCTAACTACACGTTTGAAGACCTGATCGACGATACCAGAGCACAACGCAATCAAGAAAGTCGATAAAACGAACGTGACAACGATGTATTTGGCGATGCTTCCATCAGTCAAAACATGGTACGTAAGCTGCGAAGCGTTGAGGCTTGCGTCGACAGCCGGCGACTTGAGCAACGTAAAAAAAAGTATATCTATCAAATAACTTGTCAAAAAGAGACCCACTATAAGTGTGGTAAGTAAGTTTAGAGGTCCTCTTATTTTTATCAACCAAAGTTCATACCAAGGCTGTTGAATAAATAACTTATCAATATGATTTTTGATAAGATTCTCTACGTCTAGACCCCAAGAAATCAACGTGTGATTAATAGAATAAACCGCAACGCCAGAATTTGGCCCGGGAAGATACGGTAATCCCAGGCGTCTTTTGACCAGCGAACCTGAAGCTATCCCCTTCCACACCAACAGAAATAGATTGACTTGGATCAGAAGAAGCTGCGAGGACTACGTCAACTTCTTGCGCTTCTGAAGAAGGCCGGCCAGGGAAAGAAATAAAAAAAAAGCCAGTTCAAAGACACCATATTCGCGGTGATCTTCCTTGTCTCCGCGTACGATCGAAACTCATCAATACTAGGGAGCTTTATAGACGACCCATCTTGGTAGTATATTTGCACCTCTGAAACGATCTAGCGCGCAGTCGTTCTGGTGTGCAACGCGCTGGCGCAGCAGATGATAGAAGTTCTCTACCTGAGCGCGGTCAACATCAAATACACCGCGTTTTCCGCCGGCGATTACCTTCGTGGGTCGTACTGCACCCGCCAGAAGCTCCCTGAGCTGCCTCAGGTGAGAGAGGTTGCGAAACTTCGCCAAGACCTGTTGGATCATCCGGTAGATGTTCATTCATGCGATCTCGATTGCACCCCGAGCGCGATAATAAGCTATGAAGCATAGATAATATCCGGTAAATTATGACTGCCAATGGCCCTCAAAATTCGCCGCTCTCGCTCAAAAACCAATCTACGCCCGTACCCCCTTGCGATTTGTGAGACTACGTCTCATAGCCGGACCTCGGCAACATAGATGGTAGAGGCTAAGCTGGGTCGGGCTCTAGACCTGAGGCAAGAAGGCATCGAAGGATCGTACAGCATCTGCCTTCCTTACGCCTTCTATACCCGAAACCCGAACGATCTTGGTGGCTTCTCCCGCTTTCGACCGAATGCCGACAAACCGTGCCAGAGAGCCCGTCACCCGCTCTCACCGCGCGCCAGATTCCGACGATCAGTCCCGCATTCCGCCTCGAACCGACCGTCCGCCTCGAACCCCGCCAGCACCTCGCCGACCTCCGCCCAGGCCGCCCGCCGCTCCGCCTCGCCGAGCCCGGCGACCACCGCGCGATAGGCGCCGAAGGCCTCCTGCATCATAGCGAGCGCCTCGGCGGCGCTTGCAAGCCTCAGCGGTGCCATGACGACACGGGTCCGCGCCTCCGCCAGCACGTAGGGTGGGTGCTCGCACCCATTGACTCCCGGTCAGCCCGACCCGACGCCTCCGGATGCGCCGCCACGAAGTGCCGCAGCGTCGCGTAGAGCTCTCGGGCGTGGGCCGTGTTGCCGGCCTTGAGCGCGTCGCGCATGTCCTCGCGGATCATGCGCCGGATCGTTCCGGGCCGTCGAGCTCGTGCATCAGGTAATCGGCCAGCGCCGCCGCGGCGCAGATCTCGCTGACGTGCTCGTGCTCCGCCACCGCCGCGACCTCCTCCGGCGTCAGGTCGGTCATGTCGATGACTTCTTCGGGCGTGATCATCGCGATTTCTCCCTCCTCCCATCCGCGTGTCGACCGGACCGGTGATCGGCGGATGGCCACCGGCGGGCGCTCCGATCGCGCCAGCTCGTCATGGCAGCATTTACTCTACCGCAACGTGCTCCGATTCGCATCCCGATCGGGCTTGAGGGGGTTGCGTCCGCCGCCTCTCGCGAAGCAAGCAGGTGCAGGCTCCGCACCCACGATTACCCCACCCCTTCGCTTCACCGCAGCGCCGCCGCATCCCCCCCCCCCCCCCCCCCCCCCCCCCCCCCCCCCCCCCCCCCCCCCGCCGGAAGGCGGCGCCACGGCGGCCGATGCCGGGCTCTCCCCCGCTCCGGCCCCGCCAGCTTTGCCCCGGTCGCTGACCACACGGCTCCCGCCCCAGCGGCGCTCCGACGTGAAGCGGCGGATACCGTTAGATCGGCCTCGGCCGAAGTCCAAAGGCGAAGGCACCCGCCGGCGCTACGCGGCGCCTCCCAGGGCCGCCATACCAGCGGCCG
>CAWKBH010000020.1:0-9938 GCA_963847795.1 uncultured Alphaproteobacteria bacterium | reverse complement strand
GCCCGGCCGCCGGGCGCGGTTGATCTTTCGGCCGGCGCCGCTATCCTCTGCCCGAGGGTTGAGTGATGTCCCGCAGCCGTGTTGGCGGGAGCGGAGTGGACGTGCGGGATCTGTATCTTCATATTGGTCTGCCGAAGACCGGGACGACCTATATCCAGAAGGTCCTGGGGGAGAACCGTGCCCTGCTCGCCGCCGAGGGCCTGGGGTTCGGGCCCTACCTCGATCCGGAGACCGGCTCGCATTATCCCCGCTTCGGCGAGGCCCTGGCGAAGCGAGGGGCCGGAGCGGGTCTTCGCCGCGACCGCCGCCTGCCCGGGTGAGAAGATCCTGGTCAGCGCCGAGGATCTCGTCCACTACATCCGCGATACCGAGGACGGCCGGCCCTTCGGCTACGCCATCCGCGACGCCGCACGACGGCATTTCCGCGTCAAGGTGATCCTCTTCGTGCGGCGCCAGGACTACATGACCGAAAGCCGGTTCTCCCAGGGGGTCCGAAGCCACTATGCCGGCGACATCCGCGAGCTGGACAAGCCGCATTACGAGGACAATCACGACCGGCGCGTGCAGCAGCTCGAGGAGATCTTCGGGACCGAGAACATAGCGATCGGCCTCTACCGGGACGGCGAGGCGAACGACGTCGTCGGCACGCTGCTCGGGATGATCGGCATCGACGCCGGCGATCGGCTGGTGCGCGACATCGGCCGGCAGAACGTCTCCCCGCACCGTCGAAAGGTCCTCTTCCTGTCGCAGATTCCGAAGGACGCCCGGAGGGCGGCGGGCTTCCTCGGCCGGGTGGTCGTGGCCTCGGACGCGATCGCCGCGGACGGCGGGCGGTTCATGCTGTCGCCGCAGGAGCGCCGCGACCTGGTTGCCCGCTACCAGGCGAGCAACCGGGCGCTCGTGGCGCGCTACGGGCTCGCCGATCCCGGCATGTTCGTCGAATTGCCCGACGCCGGCGAGGCCTGGAACGCGCCGGCGCCGATCACCAGGAGCGAGATCACCGCGGTGTTCCGCGAGGCGATCCCGGCCGCCTGGCGCGATCGCCGGCCGGCCGCAGCCCTCGTCATGACGGCCCGGCTCGTCCGGCTCTTTGCCGTGATGATGGCCGGCCATCGCCGGAACGGCGGGATGTCGCCCGCTCCCCTCCCGGATCGGGGGCCCTCCTACGCCGGCGACCGAGCGTGACCGGTCCCGGATAGGACCGAGCGGATGCGCCCTCTCTACCTCCACATCGGCCTGCACAAGACCGGCACCAGCTATCTGCAGAAGCTGTTCCTGGAGAACCGCGAGCTGCTTGCTCGAGGCGGGCCTCGGCCTCGGCCCCTGCCAGCACCCCCGGACCGGGTCGCACCATCCGATCCTGGAGGCCTTCCGCAGCGAAGGGCCGGCGCGGGTGTTCGCGCGCGCCGCCGAGTGTCCCGGGGAGCGGCTGCTGATCAGCGTCGAGCAGCTGTCGGAGGAGCTCCTGGACCGCGCCACCGCCGAGGCCTGGCGCGACGCGGCGCGGGCGCATTTCGACCCCAGGATCGTGATCTTCCTGCGCCGGCAGGACTATCTGAAGGAAAGCGTCTTCGCCCAGATCGTCAAGGACTGGTACACCGGCGGCATCCTCGAGGACGACCACTACGACTACGACCACGACGGCCGGCTGGCGCTGCTCGAGGCGGTGTTCGGCGCCGGCAAGGTGACGCCGCTGATCTACCGCGATCCCGGGCCCAACGACATCGTCGGCGACCTGCTCGGGGCCATGGGCGTCGCGCTCGACCGCGACCGGCTGGTGCCGGTCGCGGCGCAGAACGTGTCGATGGGCCGGCGCAAGGTGCTGTTCCTGTCGCAGCTGCCCAAGCCGCGCCGGGCCGAGAGCGACGGCCGGGCCCGGGCGCTGCCGCTCTTCGTCGCCGGGGTGGTGGCGCAGAGCCCGGCGATCGCCGACGACGGCGAGCGCTTCCTGATGTCGCCGCGCGACCGCCACGACCTGGTGGCGGAGCATCTGGCGGGAAACCGGGCGCTCCTCGCCCGCCACGGCATCGCCGGCGGCGACGGGCCGGGCGGCTTCCTCGCGCTGCCCGATCCGGACGCGCCCTGGACCCCGCCGGCGCCGGTCACCCGCGCCGAGGCCATCGGCGTCTGGCGGGCGGTGCTCGTCGCCTGCCGCGCGGGCCGCAGCCTGCCGGGCGCGGTGCGGATGTCGGCGCGGGCGACGGCCTACCTCGCCCCGATGCTGCTGCGCCGGCCCCGCCCGCCGGCCGCCGCCGATCCGGGACGGGGGCGTCGCGCCGCGGCCACAGTTCCCGGCCGATCGGGCGGCGCTTAAGCACCGGGCCGAGAATCGCTTTGCCTCCGGCGGATTCTCGCCTAGGATCGGATCCGGGTAACGGGTGTCCTTTTCGAGGGAGGGTGTTGCTTGTCCGAAAGCGGGCCGGGTCCCGGATTTTCCGGTGACGGATTGCCCGGCTCCGGCCATCGCCTGCTGAGGGCGCTGGTTTCTCGGACTGAGCGCCGACGCCGGTCAGGACCGTTGCCCCGGCCATGTCTGCTGACGGACCAGAGTCGACTGAGGTGAAAGCCAGGGCGCTGCCGGGGGAGCAGGCCGGGCGGGCGAGTGATCCGGGGCCCGTTCGGGCTGTGGGAAAGAGGGGTGTTTGACATGGGTATCTGCCGCATCTGTGAGGCCGGGACGCGAACCGTGCTCGATCTCGGGGACATGCCGCTGGCCAACAAGCTCAAGACCGCGGCCGACGCGATCGAGAAGCGGTTTCCGCTGGCGCTGGAGTTCTGCGCCGCCTGCGGCAACCTGCAGCTCGGCCACTGCGTCGAGGCTTCCGATCTCTACGACGACTATCTCTACATCACCCCGACCTCGCCCTCGCTCGAGGCCCACAGCATCAACCTCGTCTACCACATGCAGGCCCAGGGCTACCTGCCGCACGACGCCTTCGTGCTCGAGTTCGGCTCCAACATCGGGCATTTCCTGAAATACGCCCGCACCCAGGCCGGGCGGGTGCTCGGCATCGACCCGGCGCGGGCGATCGTCGAGATGGCCAACGCCCGCGGCGTGCCCACGGTCTGCGACTATTTCGGGCCGGAGACCGCGAAGCGCATCGCCGCCGAGCACGGCCGCGCCGAGGTGGTGGTCGGGCGGCACTGCGCCGCCCACAACGCCGACCCGCACGCGCTGATCGCCGGGGCGCGGCTGGCGATGGCCGACCGCGGCGTCTTCGTGATGGAGAACGCCTACGGGCTCAACACGGTGCTGAACGGCGAGATCGGCCAGATCTACCACGAGCACATGTACTACTACACCGCCTGGGCGGTGCGCGAGCTGTTCGCCCGGGGCGGGCTGGATCTGATCGACCTGCTCTATGCCGACAGCGTGCACGGCGGCTCGATGGTGTTCTTCGGCGCGCCGAAGGGCACGCGTCCGATCCGGCCGATCGTGGCGGCGACCATCGCCCGCGAGCAGGCGATCCTGACCGACGCGCTGCTCGACCTCCTGCCGGCCACGCTGGCGCGCTGGCGGACCGAGACCCGGGCGCTGCTCGACCGCTTCCGCGAGAGCGGCCGCACGGTCTGGCTCTACGGCGGCAGCGCCAAGGCCGCGACCTTCATCAACGCGGTCGGCATCACCGAGGCGGACGTGGCGGCCTGCGCCGATTCCACCGAGGAGAAGATCGGCCGCTACCTGCCCGGCACCGGCATCCGGATCTGCACCGAGACCGAGGCGATCGAGGCGCGGCCGGACTACTTCCTGGTCACCGCCTGGAACTACCGCAACGAGCTGATCCAGAAGGTGCGCGCCGGCGGCAACCTGCACTCGGGCTTCGCGGTGCCCTTCCCCGAGGTGCAGGTGATCGTCACCTCGGCGGCGGACATCTATGCCCCGCCGGAGCCCCGCAGCCATTCCTTTCCGGCGGTGGCGGCCGAGTAGGCCGCCGCGATCCGGCCGGGACCGACCCGGGAGCAGGACATGAACCGACCCATGACCGGCGCGCCGGCCGGCGAGCCGGCCCGGATCGGCATTTCCGGCACCGGCTTCGTCGCCCGGGCGCTCTATTCGGTGCTGATGAAGCAGCCCGACTTCGCGGTGACCGGCGTGCTGACCCGCCGGCCGATCGCCGCCTCCGCCGACGCCTTCCCCGAGGAGATCCTCACCAACTCCCGCGAGGCGCTGATCGAGCGCGCCGACATCGTCTTCGAATGCTCCGGCGACACGCCCCACGCCGCCGAGGTGCTGCTCGCCGCCGGCGAGGCCGGCCGCAAGCTCGTCACCATGAACGCCGAGGCCCAGGTCACGGTCGGCAGCGCGCTCGTGCAGCCGCGGCTTCTCGATCACCGAGGCGCACGGCGACCAGCCCGGGGCGCTGGCCGAGCTCGATGCCGACGTCCGCGCCATCGGCTTCGATCCGGTGGCCTACGTCAACCTCAAGGGCTTCCACGACCCCAACCCCAGCCGCGAGAGCATGCTCTACTGGTCGCAGAAGCAGGCGAGCACGCTCCGCGCCGTCACCTCCTACACCGACGGCACCAAGATGCAGATCGAGCAGATCCTGGTGGCCAACGGCCTCGGCGCCGGCATCGCCCGGCCCGGCATGATCGGCGGCGAGGTCGACGATCTGCTGGCGCTCGACTACCTCGCCGAGGCGGCGGAGCGGCTCGGCCATCCGGTCAGCGACTACATCGTGCACCCCAAGGGCCCGAAGGGCATCCTGATCCTGGCCACCTGCGCCGAGGCCGAGCTGCAGCGCGACTACTCGGTCTTCGCCAAGGTCCGCACCCATGAGGGCCGGGCGTACATGCTGCTGAAGCCGCACTACTTCGTGCACCTGGAGGTGCCCAAGACCCTGCGCCAGGTGGTGGCCGGGGCGCCGCCGCTGCTCACCAACGGCCGCGCGCCGACGCATCACCATCGCCGCGGTGGCCAAGCGCCCGCTCGCCGCCGGCACGCTGATCGCCGAGGCGCTCGGCGGCTTCGAGCTGCGCGGCGAGGCGCTGCAGATCGCCGGCAACGAGGACGCGCTGCCGATCACCGTGCTCGACGGGGCGCGGACCCGGCGGGCGATCGCGCCGGGCGAGATCCTGCGCGCAGCCGACGTCGAGGTGCCCGAGACCCTGGCGCTGGCGCTCTACCGCGAGGCGCTGGCCCCGCTCGCCCCGGAGGCCCGCCCGGCCCATGCCCGCGCCGTCTGATCCCTCGCCACGGCCGAGCGGCCGCTGGTCAGCTTCTTCGTCACCGCCTACCGGCAGGAGCAGTACGTCCGGGCGGCGATCGAGGGCGCCTTCGCCCAGACCTGGCAGCCGCTGGAGATCCTGCTGTCGGACGACTGCAGCCCCGACGGCACCTTCAGGGTCATGCAGGAGATGGCCGCCGCCTACACCGGCCCGCACAAGGTGATCCTGAACCGCAACCCGAAGAACCTCGGCATCGTGCCCCATGTCGACCGGATCATGGAGCTGACCACGGGCGAGCTGGTGGTGCAGAACGCCGGCGACGACGTCTCGGTGCCCGAGCGCACCGAGCGGCTGGTCGCGGCCTGGCTGGCCTCGGGCAAGCGGGCGCACGCGATCCATTCGGCGCGGCGGCGGATGGACGAGGCCGGCGGCCTGCACGAGGTGATCGACGACGCCCGGGTGCTGGCGCAGATGACGCCGCTCGAGGTGATCCGCGACCACGGCACCCTGGTGGGCGCCACCCTGGCCTGGTCGCGCGAGCTCTGGCGGGTGTTCGGGCCGCTGGCGCCGCTGCCGATCTTCGACGACTTCCCCACCTGCCTGCGCGCCGCGCTGATCGGCGAGATCGACTACCTGCCCGAGCCGCTCCTGCACTACCGCATGGGCGGCACCTCGTCGCGCCCGACCGCGGAGTTCGGCCAGAACTACCTCTACGGCTTCCGCATCAAGAGCCTGCGCTGGCACCGCTCGTTCTGGCGGCAGTACCTGGCCGACATGGCGGTGGTGCCGCCGCCGGACTATGCCGAGTGCCGGCGGATCTGCGAGGAGAAGATCGCCGACGCCGACTTTCACATCGGCCTGGCCGAGACCCCCTGGTGGCGGTTGCCGCTCGCCCTGCCCCGCGCCGCGGCGCTGTCGCTCGGCCGGCGGGATCCGAAGTACCTGCGCGAGACGCTCAAGTACCTCGCCGGGCCCCTCTACAGCCGCCGGCGCGACCGCGCCCGGGCCCGGGCACACGAACTCGCCGTCACCGGTGAGCACCAGTGACCGAATGGTCTCCGGCATGGCCGGAGATTCGTACCAAGTCGCCCGCAATATACAGGCTCTCGACGAAGTCCGCGGACTCCCTTGCGGTGCCCATCCTTCGACGAAAAGCGAACATTGGTGTCGCCGGGCTATGCCCGGGGTACCCGGGGTCGCCATGGGAAAGAGATACAGCCACCTCAGCCTCGAGGAGAGATGCCGCTTGCGCGGCTTGATGGAGATGGGCCTGAGCGTCTGCGCGCGATGCTCGACCGCTTCGGCGCGCCGGGGTTTCTTGCCGCCTACAATGCCGGCCCGGAGCGCTATGCCGCGCATCTCGCGACCGGCCGCCCGCTGCCGCGCGAGACCCGCGCCTACCGCGCTGGCGCCGCGGCGGGGAGACCAGCCGCGACCGTGCCACACCGTGCAACGCCAACCCTGGTCGCCGACTGGCGCGCCGCGCCGATCTTCGTCGTCCGGCGCAAGCGCGGACCAAACGCTGGGCCGAATGCGGACGCGGCATCGGCCTTCGACCCTCGCGCCGACGGCCCCATAGCCCCGGCCGGGGTCGGTGCAGCACCGGGGCCAAGTTCGGCCATCCAGTCAGAGCCGACGAGGCCCGCAATGAGGGGCGATGTCGCACCACCCTGGCGCGTGGCGGCGGGCTCCATCGCAGCTTTGGTTCGAGTGGTGGTGACGGCGGGAGGCGCAACGGAAGGACGGCAAGATAAAAGGCGCGGCCCTGCCGGGCGCTATCTGGTTGATGTAGGTGGTGTTTCCGCGGCCCTGCGCCTTCAGCGCGGTGCCGCGCCCGTTGGCAACGCCAGACGGGGCTGCATTCTCGGCGGCACCGTCGTCTCCAGCGCCGGAATCCGGCGGCGCGACGACGACCTGCGCCTCCGGCCGGGCCGCATCCGCGACCGGCCGAGCGGAGGTCGGGCGAAGGGCTTCGTCGGCCAGGTACTGCGCGCGGCGGAGACCGCCGGCCACACAATCGGACTTCTGCACCCTTCGGTATTTTTGAACCGCTCGGGGGGTGAGGTTTATGGGCCCAACTTCGACCCCCGGTCCTTCAAAAATTGAGGCTTCGCGCTCTATCGGGGCGGGTTGCACCATTTGTAGCGAGACGACAATCTGTTGACCTCGGGTGACCTCGGATTCGAAACTGAAGACAGCCAGTAGGGCCGTTGCCGCTACCCGCCGCGGCGCCGGAACTGCCGGTAGCGGAGGTAGGGGCGGTCGAAGAGGTACTTCAGGTTGGTGCCCAGAATGTCGGCGCGGCGGGTCCGCAGCGACAACGCCAGCGCCCGGGCGAGGCTGCGCAGGCGCCGGGGATAGCTCGCCTCCGCCAGGCCGATCTCGAACTCGAGCTGGGCCAGCCGGTCGGCGCAGAGCCGGCGGCAGGCCGCGGCGTCGGGCGGCGGCACCACCGCCATGTCGGCGAGATAGCTCAGCAGGTGCGAGCGGTGCCAGTGCCGCCGCTTCAGGTCGTAGCCGTGGATGCCGCCGGTGACGTTGCCCTCGCCGGGATCGGAGCTGCCGCCGGTGCGGTAGTCGAGCAGCGGCTCGTGCAGGTAGGCGATCTCGCCGATCAGCGCGGCGCGGAAGGCGATCGGCCGGTCCTCGATCAGCGCCGCCGCCGGCAGCGGCCCGAAGACGTCGAAGAGCTCGCGCGACCAGCCCATCGAGGCGCCGATCAGGTGCAGGTCGTCCTCGATCAGCTGGCGCGGCCGCTTGCGGGCCAGCACCGGGCGGCGGGGCGGATAGTCCGACACCACGCCCGCGGCGTCGATGCGCCGCATCCCGCTGTGCACCGCCTTGACCGTGCCGCCGCCGGCCTGCCAGGCCGCCACCAGCCGGGCGGTGCGCTCGGGCCGCGAGACGTCGTCGCCGGCGTTCTGCACCACGAAGTCGCCCTGCGCCAGCGCCATCACCCGGTTGATATGCCCGATCAGGCCGAGGTTCTGCGGGTTGCGGTTCAGCACCACCCGGTGCGGCCCGTCGTAGGCCGCGGCCATCTCCTGCATGACCCGGAAGGTGCCGTCCGGGCTGCAGTCGTCGGACAGGATGATCTCCAGCGGCTGCCAGGTCTGGGCGAAGGCGCCCTCGATCGCCGCGCGGACATGGGCCTCCTGCCGGTAGGCGAGCACGAAGAAGCTGACCAGCGGCGGAGCGGCCGGCGGGGTCATCGGGCGGCCGCGCGCACCGGCAGTGCCGCCTCGGGGGCATCGAGGCCCATCAGCGCACGCAGGCGCTGGTGCGCGCGCGGCCGCGACAGGTGCTCGAGCGCGTAGGCACGGCCGGCCCTGCCCATGGCGGCTGCGGCCGCCGGGTCGGCGAGCAGCCGCGCCATGGCCGCGGCCATGGCCGTCCACGTCGTGCTCGGCGACCAGCAGCCCGGTCCGCCCGTCCCGGACGTGCTCGGGGATACCGCTGTGCCGGGTCGCGACCACCGGCAGGCCCGAGAGCATCGCCTCGCCGATCACCCCGGGAAAGCCCTCGATCCTGCCGTCCGGGTCGGTGACCGAATGCTGGACGAACACCGCCGCCCGCTGCATCAGCGCGGCGACGGTCTCGTGGCTCTGGGCGCCGTGCAGGGTGACGCGGTCGCCGAGGCCCGCCTCGGCGACGATCGCCTCGCAGCGGCCGCGCAGCAGGCCGTCGCCGACCAGGTCGAGCCGCGCCGCCGGGAAGCGCTGCGCCACCCTGGCGAAGGCGGCGAGCGTCAGGTGCGGCGCCTTCATCTCCACCAGCCGCCCGACCGCCAGCAGCCGCCCCGGCTCGGGCGTACCCGGCGGGAACCGGTCGGGATCGGCGCCGCTGGGGATCACCTCGATCAGCGCCGCGGGGCAGCCGATGGCCACCAGCTGGTCGGCGACGAAGCGCGAGACGGCGACGATGCCCTGCGCCTGGCCGAACAGCCGCTGGTAGCGCCGGCGCAGCGAGGGCGCGCCCCGGTGGCTGGTGGCGTCGTGGCCGCGGAAGCAGACGAAGAGCGGCAGGTCCAGATCGGCGCAGACCTCCGCCACCAGCGTGCCGGAATAGCCGAACTCGGCCAGCACCGTGGTGACGCCGTGGGCGCGCAGGAACGCCGCCAGCCGCGCCCGGTCGGCGGCGGCCAGCGCCGGACCGTAGCCGAACCGCCGCCGGATCCGCGGCCCGAGCGTGGCGCGCAGCCGGCCGAACTCGAGCGGCCCGCGGACGTCGGAGCTGACGTCGGCGAGCACCGGATGGCCGAAGCGCTCGGCGCCGCGTCCGTCCTGGCAGACCAGCACCGTCCGCCCGGGCGCGAGCGCGCGCGCATGGTCGGCGACGAAGGTCTCGGAGACCTGGTTGAAGGTCGGGTTGACGATCGCGAGCATGCTCATCGCATCGGCCGGCCGCGTCAGGAGACGGCCGCCGTCATCCTGCGGAATTTCTCGCTGTCGCGAACCAGCTCGTCATAGGTCCCGACGGCGACCACCCTGCCCTGCTCCATCATGAAGATCGCATCGCAGTTCCGCACCGTGGTCAGGCGGTGCGCGATCAGGATGACGGTCTTGGCGTGGCCGAGGTTGTGCACGGCGTCCATCACCGCCTTCTCGGTGAGGTTGTCGAGCGCGCTGGTCGCCTCGTCGAGGATCAGCACGTCGGGGTCGTGGTAGAGCGCGCGGGCGATGCCGATGCGCTGGCGCTGCCCGCCCGAGAGCCGCACCCCGCGCTCGCCGACCTCGGTCGCGTAGCCCTGCGGCAGCTCGGTCATCACG
>CAWKBH010000019.1:0-30408 GCA_963847795.1 uncultured Alphaproteobacteria bacterium | reverse complement strand
CGGCGCCGGTGCTGGCGGCCAGGGCGTCGAGCTCGCGCAGGTAGGCGAAGAGGTTGGCGGCGGCCTCGGTCAGGTCGCCGGCAGGCGAGAGGTTGCGGCCGGGCGCAGCGTTTCCAGCGGGCCGAAGCCGAGCCAGACCTCGTCGGGGCCGGGGCCGGCGGCATCGAGGCGCAGGGCGGCCGCGGGCGCGTAGTGCGAGGCGAGCTGGCCGGGGGCGGTGATGCCGCGCGAGGCCGGGAGCGCGAGCGGGCGGCCGAGGGCCTCGGCGATCGTCTCGAGCGGCAGGCCGCCCGGGCGCAGCAGGACCGGGGCGTCGGCCTCGAAGCCGACGATGGTCGATTCCAGACCCGACCGCGCAGGCGCCGCCGTCGAGCACGGCGGCGATGCGGCCGGCGAGGCCCGTCGAGGACGTGGGCGGGGGTGGTGGCGCTGACCCGGCCGGAGGGGTTGGCCGAGGGCGCCGCGAGCGGGCCGGCGAAGGCCGCGAGCAGGCGCCGGGCCAGCGGGTGCGCCGGCACCCGCAGCGCCACGGTGGCGAGGCCGGCGGTGGCGAGCTCGGAGAGGCCGGCTGCCGGGGCGGCGCGGCAGCACCAGGGTGAGCGGGCCGGGCCAGAAGCGGGCGGCGAGCGCGCGGGCCGCCGGGGTGAAGGCGGCGAGGGCCTCGGCGGCGGCGGCGTCCGCGACGTGCACGATCAGCGGGTTGAAGGCGGGGCGGCCCTTGGCGGCGAAGATCCGGGCGACCGCCCGGTCGTCGCGGGCGTCGGCGCCGAGGCCGTAGACGGTCTCGGTCGGGAAGGCGACCAGCTCGCCGGCGCGCGAGCAGGCCGACGGCGGCGCCGAGGCCGCGGTCGCTGTCGGAGAGCGTGACGGTGTCGGCGGTCGGCCATGGGGTGACGCTGCGTCCTGCTTGTGGCGGCGGGCGGCCGGGCCTAACTCCGCGCCCGCGCGGCGGCCCCTGATTAGCCGCGCGGCCCGCGAGGCCGCAATCGCCGCGCAGCCAGCGCCCCGGGGAGACAGTCATGACCTACCGCGCGCCCGTCACCGAGATGCGCTTCCTGCTCGACCAGGTGCTCGGCGCCGGCCGGCTGGCGGAGACCGAGCGCTACGCCGAGGCGACGCCGGAGACGGTCGAGGCCATCCTGGGCGAGGCGGCGAAGCTGGCCGAGGACGTGCTGGCGCCGCTGCGGCGGGCCGGCGATCTCGAGGGCGCGCGGCTGGAGAACGGGGTGGTGCGGGCGACGCCCGGGTTCGCCGCGGCCTACCGGACGCTGGCCGAGGGCGGCTGGGTCGGGATCGCGGCCGATCCCGAATACGGCGGCATGGGGCTGCCGGTGGTCCTGCTGACCTGCCTGAACGAGATGTGCTCGGGGGCGAACATGGCGCTGTCGCTGTGCCCGCTCTTGTCCCAGGGGCAGATCGAGGCGCTGGAGCACCATGCGCCGGAGGCGGTGAAGGCGATGTTCCTGCCGAAGCTCGTCGCCGGGGAGTGGACCGGGACGATGAACCTGACCGAGCCGCAGGCCGGGTCGGACGTGGGCGCGATCCGGACCCGCGCCGAGCCGAAGGGCGACGGCACCTACGCGGTGAGCGGGCAGAAGATCTTCATCTCCTGGGGCGACCACGACATCGCCGAGAACGTCTGCCACCTGGTGCTGGCGCGGCTGCCGGACGGGGCGGCCGGGACCAAGGGCATCTCGCTGTTCCTGGTGCCGAAGTTCCTGCCCGACGGAGACGGCAGGCCGGGGGTGGCGAACGGGGTGCGGGCGCTGTCGCTGGAGCACAAGATGGGGCTGCACGGCAGCCCGACCTGCGTGATGGAGTTCGACCACGCCACCGGCTGGCTGATCGGCGCCGAGCACCAGGGCATGGCGGCGATGTTCACGATGATGAACAACGCCCGCCTCGCGGTGGGGGTGCAGGGCCTGAGCCAGGCCGACGCGGCGCTGCAGGCGGCGCTGGAATTCGCCCGCGAGCGCCGGCAGGGGCGGACGCCGGACGAGGCGGTGGCGAGCATCCTCGGGCACGCCGACGTGCGGCGGATGCTGATGACGATGCGGGCCACGGTGGCGACGGCGCGGGCGATCTGCCTCGACTGCGCGCTGTCGATCGACATGGCCGCGGCGACCGGCGAGGAGGCCTGGGCGGCGCGGGCGGCGTTCCTGACGCCGATCGCCAAGGCCTTCGGCACCGACGCCGGTTGTGCTGTGAGCGAGATGGCGATGCAGGTGTTCGGCGGCATGGGCTACGTCGAGGAGACCGGGGTGGCGCAGTTCTACCGCGACGTGCGGGTGACGGCGATCTACGAGGGCACCAACGGCATCCAGGCGATGGACATGGTCGGGCGCAAGCTGATGGACGGCGGCGCGGCGGCGCAGGCGCTGGTGGCGGAGATCGAGGAGAACGCGCGGCAGGTGGCGGGCGATCTGGGGGCGCGGCTGGCGGCGGCCGGGCAGCGGCTGGGAGAGGCGACCGGCTGGATGGCGGCGGCGGAGATGAACGACCGCTTCGCCGGGGCGGTGCCCTACCTGCGCGCCTTCGCGCTGACGCTGGGCGGGCACTACCTGCTGAAGGCGGCGCAGGCCGAGGGCGGGGAAGGGCCGCGCGCGGCGCTGGCGGCTTTCCAGGTCCGCCAGCTGCTGCCGCAGGTGGGCGCGCTCTGCGACGCGGCCTGCGAGGGGGCGGCGGCGCTCTACGCGCTCGATCTCGCGTCCTGATGCAGGCTGCCGCCGCGGCGCTGCACTATCCGTTCCCGGAGCCGCCGGCCGGGGGCCGGGCGGTCGAGATCGCCGAGGGCGTGCTCTGGCTGCGGCTGCCGCTGCCGTTCCGGCCGGACCATATCAACGTCTACGCGCTCGACGACGGCGACGGCTGGACGCATCGTCGATACCGGGCTCGACACCGGCGAGATCCGCGCCGCCTGGGCGGGGCTGCTGGCCGGGCCGCTCGGCGGCAGGCCGGTCAGGCGGGTGATCCTGACGCATCACCATCCCGACCATGTCGGGCTCGCGGGCTGGTTCCAGGCCGCGGGTGCCGAGCTCTGGGCGACGCGGACCGCCTGGCTGCTGGCGCGGATGCTGACGCTCGACGTGCAGGCGCGGCCGAGCCCGGAGACGCTGGCCTTCTGGCGCGGCGCCGGGATGTCGCCGGAGGAGCTGGCGGTGCGGGCGGCCGGACGGCCGTTCAACTTCGCCGACATGGTGGCGCCGCTGCCGCTCGGCTACCGGCGGATCGTGCAGGGCGAGCAGATCGTGGCCGGCGGGCGGCGCTGGCGGGTCGAGGTCGGCCACGGCCACGCGCCCGAGCAGGCGACGCTCTGGGGGGTGGGTCACGACCTGGTGCTGGCGGGCGACCAGATCCTGCCCGGGATCACGCCGAACCTCGGGGTCTACGCCACCGAGCCGGATGCCGATCCGGTCGGCGAGTGGCTGGCGTCCTGCGCCCGGCTGGGGGCGCTGGCCGAGGAGCGGCACCTGGCGCTGCCGGGGCACCGCCGGCCGTTCCGGGGGCTGCCGGCGCGGCTGGCCGAGCTGGCGCAGCACCAGCAGGCGGCGCTGGGGCGGCTCCGGGGCTTTCTCGCGACGCCGCGGCGGGCGAGCGCCTGCTTCGACCTGCTCTACGGCCGGCCGATCGCCGCGGCGGAATACGGGCTGGCGCTGGGCGAGGCGGTGGGGCACCTGAACCGTCTGGTCCATGCCGGGGAGGCGACGCGGGTGACGGGGCCGGACGGCGCCTGGCTCTGGCAGTGCGGCGAAATGGGGACTGACAGCGCGGCGGGATCGCGCTAGAAAGCCTGCGAACCGGGCCGCGCATCGGCGCGCGCCCCGGACCCTGGAGGCAGAGCGATGGCCGAACACGATCACGGCGGCATGGATGTGGCCCAGCACCAGAGGACCTTCGAGGCCTTCATCCGGTTCTGGGTCTACGTGTTCGGGGCGGCGCTGGCGGTGCTGATCTTCCTCGCCCTGTTCAACTCCTGAACCGCGTCCGACCCTCCGGAGACCGGCGATGCGGCGCGCGCTTCTTGCCCTGATGGCTGCGGCGACGCTGGCGGGCTGCGAGATCTACAAGCCGGCCAGCTACGAGGAGATCGCGCGGGCGCGCTACGAGAGCCCGGATCCGCCCTCGGTGACGCTGATGTCGATGGTGAGCAACCGCTCGGGGCGCTCGGCGCACAGCGCGCTGCTGATCAACGGCTCGCAGCAGGTGCTCTACGACCCGGCCGGCACCTTCACCCATCCCGACCTGCCGCGCCGCGGCGACATCCACTACGGGATGACGCCGCGCTTCGTCGACTACTACGAGCGCTACCATGCCCGGTTCGACTATTTCGTCGAGGCGCAGAAGGTGCCGATCAGCCGCGCCGCGGCGGACCAGATGATCGCCAACGCCCAGTCCAGGGGCGAGAGCATGAAGATGACCTGCGGCCTGGACGTGGCCGACGTGCTCAAGCCGGTGCCGCCGTTCGAGCACGTGCACAAGAGCATCTTCCCCGAGGCGATCCGGGACGACTTCGCGCGGATGCCCGGGGTCGAGCAGAGCTACGTCTACGAAACCGACGTCGGCCAGAACCGGGTGTGGGAGCACAGCGCCTCCGCCCCACGCTCGTGACCGCGCCCGCGATGGGCGCCGCCGCCAGGAAAGCCATGCACGATCCGACACCGCCGCCTGCAGTCGCCCCGGCCAGAGCCCCGGGCCGCAGCCGGCGGATCTCGGCCATCCTGGTGGCGCTGGCCGCGGCGGCGGAGGGCGAGCGGATATCGTTCGGCGAGCTGGTGGACGCCTTCGCCTCCCGCGCCTACGGTCCGCTGATCGTGCTCTTCGCGGCGCCGAACGTGCTGCCGGTGGCGCTGCCCGGCATCTCGGCGGTGCTGGGCGCGCCGCTGATCCTGCTGACGGCACAGCTGATGATCGGGCAGCGGCGGCCCTGGCTGCCGGGGTTCCTGCGCCGGAGGTCGCTGGCGCGCACCAGCTTCCAGTCGCTGGTGGCGCGGATTGAGCCGCGGCTGAGCCGGATCGAGCGGATGATCCGGCCGCGGCTGCTGCTGCTGACCGGGGCGGCGGGCAAGCAGGTGATCGGCGGCGCCGGGCTGATCCTGGCCACCGTGGTCTTTCTGCCGATCCCGTTCGGCAACAGCCTGCCGGGGCTGGCGCTGGTGCTGATGGCGGTGGGGGTGCTCGGTCGCGACGGGCTGGCGGTGCTGGTGGGCGGGCTGATCGGCCTCGTCGGCCTGGCGGTGGTCTCGGGGTTCGTCTACGGCGCGATCGTCGCCGCCATGCACCTCGCCCGCGCCGGGCTGGGGGTGTGAGGGCGGGGCGCGGCGGACCGGCAGGCGGAGTTGGCGGGCCTGTCTTGCCGCCTGCGCAAAGGGATCTGACCACGCGACATTAAGTCACTCACGAAGCTCGACATTGCCCGGAGCGACCAAAAGCCATTAGACTGGGACCCGGAGAGCGCCGATGAAGACCGTGAAGATCGAACTTCCAGACGAAGATGCCGATGCGCTCGAACGGGCCGCGATGGACAGCGGCTTTGCCTCGTCCTCCGAACTCGTCATGGCGGCGATCGGAGACCTCCTCACCGCCCCGATCGTATACGATCGCGATGCGCTGGCCCGAGATGTCGCCGAGCACAAGGCGGCGAAACGGCGGGGGGATGTCGGCTTTTTCGCCCGAAGAAGCTCAGGCCTGGCTCAAGGCCAACCGATCCGTGTGATCCGGGCGATACTCCCAGAAAGCTGATCCTGCGCGACCGCGCATCCGAGACATCCCGGCTACCGCACTTTTGGCTACCGCCGACAAGCAACAATCCTCGCCGAATTCACGGACGGCGCAATGGATGTCGTCCGCATTCGCTTCCCCGGAGAGGACTGGCTGGAGTAGTCCAGCGATCGCAGGGGGCGACGCCCGGGCGGGAGGGTGCAGCTGGCGCGACCGGACGACCGGGGTCGTGCATGTGCCTGATCTCGAACGGGATCAACCGCGTGACCGGCTCCTGAAACGACAAGGGCGCCCGAAGGGGCGCCCGTGCGAATTTTCGTGACCTCAACGGTCAGGGGTCATGCGAGGCCTTCGCGCTGTAACTTCTTGCGCGCCAGCTTGCGCGCGCGTCGGATGGCCTCGGCCCGCTCGCGGGCCTTCTTGACGGACGGTTTCTCGAAATGTTGCCGGAGCTTCATCTCGCGGAACACGCCCTCGCGCTGCAGCTTCTTCTTGAGCGCGCGCAACGCCTGATCGACGTTGTTGTCACGAACCATTACCTGCACTTAGCTTTCACCACCTTCCCGTGTCATGCGTTTCGAAAATCGGCAGGAAGGCGCTATATAGCCACTGGCGGCCGGACTGTCCACCGGTCAACCGATAAAAGTTGGGGGAGTTCCAAGACCATGACCGAAGATCGCACCGAGGAGGACCACCTCGCGGCGACCCGCCGGGCGGTGATCGACGCGGCGCTGCCGCACGTGGCCTTCGACGGCTGGACCGACCGCACGCTGGCCCATGCGGTCGAAGACGCCGGCGTCGACGCCGGGCTGGCGCGGCTGGCCTTCCCGCGCGGCGGCGTCGACCTGGCGCTGGCCTATCACGCCGCGCGCGACGCCGAGCTGGCCGGGGATCTGCGCAGCGCCGACCTGCTCGGCCTGCGCTTCCGCGACCGGGTGGCGCATGCGGTGATGCGTCGGCTGGAGCTGGTCGCCGGCGAGCGCGAGGCGGTGCGGCGCGGGGTCGCGCTGTTCGCGCTGCCGCACCATGCCACCGACGGCGCGCGGGCGATCTGGCATACCGCCGACACGATCTGGACCGCGCTCGGCGACGAGAGCCGCGATTTCGCCTGGTACAGCAAGCGCACGACGCTGTCGGCGGTGTTCTCCTCGGCGCTGCTCTACTGGCTGGGCGACGACAGTCCGGACGCCAGCGCGACCCGGGAATTCGTGGCGCGGCGGATCGACAACGTGATGCAGATCGAGGAGGTCAAGGCGAAGATCCGCGGCAACCCGATCGCCGCGGCGATGCTGAAGGGGCCGCAGGCGCTGCTTGACCGGGTCCGGGCGCCCGCGGATACTCGCGCCTCCGATCTGCCGGGTTCCCTGCACCGCCAGGACTGAGCCCCGGCCAACCGAGGCGAAAGGGGGCGGCATGGCGCTCGGGCGAAACGTTCTCACCTGGTTCGAGGGGCGCTGGCACGCCGGCAACCTGGCCGTGATGGGCGCCGCCGACCACGGCACCTGGCAGGGCACGCTGGTCTTCGACGGCGCCCGCGCCTTCGAGGGGGTGACGCCCGATCTCGACCTGCACTGCGCCCGGCTGATCCGCTCGGCGGCGGTGATGGGGATGGACCCGGTGCTGGAGGCCGCGGCGATCGAGGCGCTGGTGCGCGACGGCATCCGCCGGCTCGGCAGCGAGCGGGCGCTCTACCTGAGGCCGATGATGTGGTCGCGCGAGGCCTCGCCGGCGCTGATCGACGCGCTGCCGGGATCGACGGCGCTGGCGGTCTGCCTCGAGGATCTGCCGCTGCGCGAGCCCGGGCCGCTGGCGCTGACGGTCTCGCCGTTCCGCCGGCCGTCGCCGGATTCGGCGCTCTCGGAGGCCAAGGCCGCCTGCCACTACCCCAACAACGCCCGCATCGTCCGCGAGGCCCGCGCCCGCGGCTTTCAGAACGCGCTGTCGCTCGACCAGCAGGGCAACGTCGCCGAGACCGCCTCGACCAACGTCTTCCTGGTGCGCGACGGGGTGGTGATGACGCCGGTGGCGAACGGCACCTTCCTCGCCGGGATCACCCGGCGCCGGGTGATCGAGCTGCTGCGCGGCGACGGGGTCGAGGTGGTCGAGACGGCGCTGGCGGTCGCGGATTTCGCGGCGGCGGAGGAGATCTTCCTGACCGGCAACGCCAACAAGGTGACGCCGGTCACCCGCTTCGAGGACGCGCGAGCTCGGATCCGGGCGGGTGGCGGCGCGGGCCCGGGCGCTCTACTGGGACTATGCGCACCAGGGCCGGAGGGCGGCGTGACCGCGGGGCCGGCCGCCAAGGCGGCCGGCGGAAGCGGCGCGTCGGCCGCGCGCGGGTTTCGACGCTCCGCCCGCGCCGCCGGGGAGATGTCGGCGTGGGTTTTGGCGGAGACAGAGAAGATATCTGCTGGGGAGGCGCCTGAGGAAGCGGCTGCTTCCTCAGGGCGCCTTTCCCAGTCTGGGGCTGCGAGTCGGGCCGGCGTCAAGGGTGAACGGGCTGCGCCCGCCGCTTCCGCGGCCCTTGACCCCGGCCCGACTCGCGAAGGCAAGGGAGGGGCGGCAGGTGAGCCTGCCGAGCGAGATGCGGGTGGTCGAGATCGCGGCGCCGGGCGGACCGGAGGTGCTGCGGCCGGCGCGGCGGCCGCTGCCGCAGCCGGCGGCGGGCGAGATCCTGATCCGGGTGCGGGCGGCGGGGGTGAACCGGCCCGACGCGCTGCAGCGGGCCGGCGCCTATGCGCCGCCGCCCGGCGCCTCGGATCTGCCCGGGCTGGAGGCGGCGGGCGAGGTGGCGGCGACCGGTCCGGGCGGCTCGGTCTGGCAGGTGGGCGAGCCGGTCTGCGCGCTGCTGCCCGGCGGCGGCTACGCCGAGTTCGCGCTGACCCACCAGGACCACGCGCTGCCGGTGCCGGCCGGGCTCGACATGCGCGCGGCGGCGGGGCTCTGCGAGACCTTCTTCACGGTCTGGAGCAACGTCTTCGGCCGCGGGCGGCTCAGGGCCGGCGAGAGCCTGCTGGTCCATGGCGGCTCGTCCGGGATCGGCACCACCGCGATCCAGCTCGCCCGCGCGCGCGGCGCGCGGGTGTTCGCGACGGCGGGGTCGGAGGCGAAGTGCGCGGCCTGCCGCGAGCTCGGGGCCGAGCTCGCGATCAACTACCGCGAGGCGGACTTCGTCGCGGCGGTGCGCGAGGCGACCGGCGGGCGCGGCGTCGACGTCATCCTCGACATGGTCGGCGGCGACTACCTGCCGCGCGACGTCAGGGCGCTGGCCCCGGACGGGCGGCTGGTGATGATCGCGCACCAGGCGGGGCCGCTGGTGGAGCTGAACTTCGCCCAGGTGATGATGAAGCGGCTGACGCTCACCGGCTCGACGCTGCGGCCGCAGTCGGTCGAGGCCAAGGCGCGGATCGCGGCCGAGCTTCGCCGCGAGGTCTGGCCGCTGCTGGCGGCCGGCCGGATCGCGCCGGTGATGGACCGGAGCTTTCCGCTCGAAGAGGCGGCCGCGGCGCATGTCCGGCTCGAGAGCTCGGCGCATATCGGCAAGATCGTGCTCGACGTGGCCTGAGCCTCACCAGCTGTCTTCGGGCCGGCTGCCGGCCAGAACCTCGTCGAGGCGGCGCCGGGTGGCGGGCGTGAGGTCGTCGGGGAGGCGGTCGAGCGGATGGAAGCCCGCGGCGAGGATCTCGAGCGACGGGCGTTTGGGGCGGGCCTGCCGGGCGTCGCGCACCACGAACATCACCACGTGGTCGCGGCGGCCGCCGGCACCGTTGCGGTAGATGTGGAAGAGCTCCGGGGGGGTGGCGAAGTCCAGGCCGCCCTCTTCGCGGGCCTCGCGGACGGCGGCCTCGCGGCAGGTCTCGTCGGCGTCGACGGCGCCGCCGGGCAGGTGCAGACCGGGCAGGTAGGAGTGGCGGACCAGGAACACCCGGTTGCGGTCGTCGAACGCGACCAGCCGCACGCCCAGGCTGAGCGGTGGCCGCATGGCGTCGGCGATCCGGATCGCCAGGATGCCGGCGCGCTGGTGCAGGGTGCCGAGGAGGCTCCTGCGATCGGACGGTCCTGCTGGGGTCACGCGGCGCTCCGGGTCGCCTGTCGCCGCGGAGCCTAGGGCGGCCGGCGGCGGGCCGCAACGCGCCGCGGTGGCGCAGGCGCGCGGATTGCGCAGGATCCGGGCTGCGGGGCGGCGCCAGGCGGAGCGGGCGGCCGCTGGCGTGGCTGCGGCGGCGGCGCGCGTGCCTAGCGGACCGGCGGCAGCTGCAGCGGCCCGCGCTGGCGGCAGGCGTCGCGGGCGACGTCGGCGGCGCAGGGGCGGGGGTCCAGCGTCGCGGGTCAGGCAGATGCGGACCTCCTCGACGCGGCCGTCGCGGCAGGTCACGATCAGGTCCTCGGGCGCGAGGCCGGGATTGCCGGCGAGGAAGGCGGCCGCGAGCGCGTCGGCGCTGATGCGGCCGGCCTCGGGGCGGGGCAGCGCCAGCGCCTGGTAGGCGCAGCGGGCGCGGGCGAAGTAGGCGGCGGCGTCGAGGCCGCTGCAGCGGCCGTGCTTCTTCCACTCGTACCAGGCCAGCCCGCCCGAGCCCATGATGTCGGCCATGGCGCCGGTCTGGCGCCGCGTCGGATCGGCGCGGTCGCTGTCGCAGGACTCGGGCCAGCCGTCCTCGTATTGCGGCCAGAGGCCGTGCAGGGTGAAGCCGAGGCCGCGCCCGGGGTCGCACTGGGCGCCGTCGCCCTCGGCGAGGCACCAGCTCGGGGTCCAGGTGAGCGCCAGCAGGTAGTAGTCGAAATCCTGTCCCCGCGCCGCCGGCGCCGCGGCGAGCGTCAGGGCAACCACGATCGGCGAAAGCCTCTTTATCATCCCGCGCATTCGCACTATATACCGGCTCGATCCCCCCGCGAAAACCGTTCCTCGCGCCCCGGCGCACCCGAGTTTTCGGCAGCGGGCGAGGCATGTTCGACGAAAGGGATGTCCCATGGCGCTTCCACTGATGCAAAAGGCCACTGCCGTCTGGCTGGTGGAGAACACCACGCTGACCTTCCGGCAGATCGCCGAGTTCTGCGGGCTGCACGAGCTCGAGGTCAACGGCATCGCCGACGGCGAGGTGGCGCAGGGCATCAAGGGATTCGACCCGGTGGCGAACCGCCAGCTGACCGCCGAGGAGATTCGCCGCGCCGAGGCGAACCCGACGCTGAACCTGCGGCTGATGCACAACCCCGCCGCCGACGGCGAGATGAAGCGCAAGGGCCCGCGCTACACGCCGCTGTCGAAGCGGCAGGACCGGCCGGCGGCCATCGCCTGGCTGGTTAAGTTCCATCCCGAGCTGACCGACGGCCAGATCTCCAAGCTGGTCGGCACCACCAAGCCGACCATCCAGTCGATCCGCGACCGCAGCCACTGGAACATCGCCAACGTCACCCCGGTCGACCCGGTGGCGCTGGGCCTTTCCAAGCAGAGCGAGCTGGACGCAGCGGTGGCGAAGGCGGTGAGCAAGAACGCCGCCGAGGGCGGGGTGATGAGCGACGCCGAGCGGATGAAGCTGGTCTCGACCGAGCAGTCGCTGGCGATGGAGACCGAGCCGCGGCTGCCCTCGGGGATGGCGGGCCTGGAGAACTTCAGGCTCGGCGCCGGCCGCAAGGAGGACCGGGTCTCGCCGCAGACCGCGAAGGCTGACGCCGAGAGCCTGTTCAACCTCTCGCCGACCACACCCGACGAGGGCGAGAGCGACGACTGACGCCGAGTGGGCAGGCGTCCGGCTCCAGCGGCGAGACTTGGGTCGGGTCGCAGGCTCCGGTTCAGATCCTGAGGAGCGGCTGCACAAGGCGTGGAATGATTGCCCGGAACCGAAGCGGTGCGTCCGTGGCGGCCACGCAGACGCAGGGACCATCGTCGGTCGCGCGAGGCGTGTGGCCGACCTCCTCGTCCGCGGTCTCGAGGTCACCCGCCCGGAACAGCCCGCTTTCGTCGGCGAAGGCGCCGGAGAGCACCAGCGTCAGCTCTAGCCCACGGTGCCCGTGCTCGGGCACCGACTGCGCGGCCGGGATCGACAGGAGGCGCAGGCTTCCGGCTGCGCCGGACCAGAGGATGGCCTGCTTTGCGCCGAAGCCGAGCGCGCGCCAGCGCGGCCCGTTTGCCCCGACGAGGTCGGCGATCGGCACCGGATAAGGACCCTGAGGCGCCGCGACGGCCGGAGCCGGGGGCTCGGCATCGAGCGCAACGAGCGCGCGATCGCGGGCGCCGGGCGAGAGGGCGGCCGGCGCGAGGTCGTCGAGCACGAGGCCGCCGAGGATATGGTGCGCGTCGAGGCGCGCGCGGCACTCGTCGCAGAGTGACACGTGCGCAGCCACGAGCACGGCGAACGGATAGGCAAGCGCGCCGGCTGCGCAGGCGGCGAGCAAGGCGTCGGGCGCGTGGTGGGATGGCTCGTTCATGTCCTCAAACCCCGAAGCTCATGCCGCAGGCGGCCGATCGCCAGGCGCAGACGCGACTTCACCGTCCCGAGCGGCAGGCTGGTCTGTCGGCTGATCTCCTGATGCGTGAGCTCGCCGAGATAGGCCCGCTCGACCATCTCGCGCTGCCCCGCCGGCAGCGCCCGGAGCGCCTCGCGTAGCCGCGCCACCTCCTGATCCAGCGCCAGCGCCTCGGCGGCCTCGTTCGGACCGGACTGGACGGCTATCTCCTCGGGCAGCGGCCGCGGCGCGCGCCGGGCGAGGTCGATCCGGCGGTTGCGGGCGATCTGGTAGATCCAGGCCGACGCCTGCGCGCGCGAGGGATCGAACTGCGCGCGCGACTGCCAGACCCGCAGCATCACGTCCTGCGCGATGTCCTCGGCCACCGGGGCCGGGGTGCCGGTTCGCGTCGCCATCGCCTTCAACCGCGGCGCATAGAAGTCGAAGAGGCGCGCAAAGGCAGCGCGGTCGCCGAGGTCGCGCACCGCGAGCATCCAGCGCGTCTGTTCCGAGGTTTCGGCCGGCGTGTTCGATTCCATGCACCCCATCAATCCGGCGATCCCGCGACGAACGCAATCGCGCCGATCGGTCCGTCGATCGGCGAAGCAGGCGTTCACTGTCATCAACGCTCTACGGGCGCCGCCGCGGACCGGATCTTTTTTTGATCCGCCCCGCCGCCTCTGCCGTAGCCCATCCCGGGAGCAGAGGAGACGACAGATGCCTCTTGATGCCGGCACGGGGCCGCAGCGTATCGCCGTGGTCGGCGGGGGAATATCCGGGCTATCTGCGGCACTTGCCCTGCATGGGAACGCGCGAGTGACGCTTTTCGAAGCGGAGCGCCGGCTGGGTGGCCACGCCCGCACCGTCCTCGCCGGGCGCCGGGGCGACCGGCCGGTCGACACCGGCTTCATCGTGTTCAACCATGCCACCTACCCGCATCTCGGGCGTCTTTTCCGCGAGCTCGAGGTTCCGATCGAGCGCAGTGAGATGAGCTTCGGCGTCTGCATCGACGACGGGCGGATCGAGTATGCGCTGCGCGGCGTCCGGGCGCTCTTCGCCCAGCCGCGCAACGCCCTGTCGCCGGCCTTTCTGGGGATGCTGCGCGACATCGTCCGCTTCAACCGCGGCGCCGAAGCCGCCGTTGCCGAGCAGCAGACGGTCGCAGATCTCGTCGACGCACTCGGGCTCGGCGACGGATTCCGGCGCCTCTATCTCCGGCCCTTCTGCGGCGCGATCTGGTCGACGCCCGAGGCGGAGGTCGACGCCATCCCGGCCATGCTGCTCGTACGCTTCTTCCGCAATCATGGCCTGCTCGGGCTGACCGGCCAGCACCAGTGGTGGACCGTCCGAGGCGGCAGTCGCGGCTACGTCGACCGTCTCTCCCGGCGCCTCGAAGCCGGTGGCGTCAGCATCCGGACCGGAGACCCGGTGCGAAGCGTGACGCGGGGCGGCGCTGGCGTCCAGGTCGCCACGCGCCGGGCCGAGCCGGAGGGTTTCGACCAGGTGGTGCTGGCCTGCCATTCCGACCAGGCGCTGCGGCTGCTCGTGCGCCCGAGCGAGGCAGAGCGCCGGCTGCTCGGGGCAATCCGCTACCGGGCGAACCGGGCCGTCCTGCACGCGGATCCGGGCCAGATGCCGCGGCGGCGCGCCTGCTGGTCGAGCTGGATCTGCCGCTCCGGGGGGAGATATCGGGACGGTATCGGGGTGACCTACTGGATGAACCGCCTCCAGAACCTGCCCGACGACGACCCGCTTTTCGTGACCTTGAACCCGGCCACGCCCCTGCCTGAGGAGCGCGTCTACGACGAGACCGAGTTCCGTCACCCGGTCTTCGATGCGGGAGCGATCGGGGCCCAGGAAGGGATTACCGCGATCCAGGGCGAGAACCGCACCTGGTTCGCCGGCGCCTGGCTCCGCAACGGCTTCCACGAGGACGGCATCGCCAGTGCGATGCGCGTCGCCCGCGGGATGGGCGTGCCCGCATGGTAGCGCCCGAGATCGTGCAGGCCTCGACCTGGCATGGCCGCACCGGCGCGGTGCGGCACGCCTTCCGCTACCGGGTCGATTTCGTTCTCTTCGACCCGGAGGCACCCAGCGACGCCCCGCTTTTCCGCCGCAATCGCCGGGCGCTCGCGAGCGTCCACGACCGGGACCATGGCGGGCCGCCGCGCGCCGGCCAGTGCGCCGCATGGGCCCGGCGCGCCTTCTCCGCCGCCGGCGTGCCCGAAGCTTGCCGCCTGCTGCTGCTGACCCAGCCGCGCTGGTTCGGCTTCGTGTTCAACCCGGTGAGCTTCTGGCTGGCCTTCAGGGGCGAGGCGCTCATCGCTGCCATCGCCGAGGTCAACAACACCTACGGCGATCGCCACAGCTACCTCTGCGCCAAGCCCGACCTCTCTCCGATCGCGCCGGCCGACGTCATCACGGCGCAGAAGGTGTTCCACGTCTCTCCCTTCCGGGAGATCGCCGGCCGGTACCTCTTTAGCTTCGACATCGGGAAAGATGCCATCGCCATCCGTATCGCGCACCGCAACGGCGGCGAGTGCCTCGTGGCGACGCTCGAGGGCTCGCGGCGGCCGCTGACCGCCGCCCGCGTCCTGCGCGCCGCCATCCGCTTCCCTTTCGCCGGCCTGCGGGCCATCGCGCTCATCCACTGGCAGGCCGTGCGCCTGCGGCTCAAGGGCGCCTCATACCGCCCGCGGCCTCTGCCGCCGGCCGAGGATATCACCACGTGACACACCGCCTGACGCGCCGCATCGCCGCCGACTTTCTCGCCAGTTGCGAGCGGATCGAGACCGGACGCCTGCGCGTCCGCACACCCGAAGGCCATGTCCACGACTACGGCACATCGGGAATGGAGGCAGAGTTCCGGATCAACGACTGGGCGGCAGTTACCGCGCTGCTTGCCCGCGGCGACATCGGCTTCGGCGAGGGATACGTGGCGGGGCTCTGGGATACGCCCGCGATCGAGCCGCTGGTGACGCTCGGTCTGCTCAACGAAGAGCCGATGCTCCGGTATGCCTTCCCGAGCCGCTGGAACGGGTTCATCTTTCGTGCCGTCGACCGGATCGTGCGGCGCAATTCGCTCGCAGGCTCGGGCCGGAACGTCCGCGCCCATTACGACGTCGGCAACGAGTTCTACGGGGAATGGCTCGACCCGAGCTTCACCTACTCCTCTGCCCTGTTCGCAGAGAAGGAATCCGACCTCGAGCGCGGGCAGGCGCGCAAGTACGACCGCGTCCTCGACCGCCTGGGCGACCGCGAGCGCATCCTCGAGATCGGCTGCGGCTGGGGCGGCTTCGCCGACCGCGCCGCCGGCCGCGGCCACGCGGTCACCGCCATCACCATCTCGCCGAGCCAGAAGGCCTTTGCCGACGCCCGGCTCGACGGCCGCGCCGACGTGCGTCTCTGCGACTACCGCCGAAGCAGCGGCCGCTATCCGGGCATCGTCTCGATCGAGATGGTCGAGGCGGTCGGCGAGCGGTACTGGCCGACCTACTTCGCCACCCTGAAGGACCGGCTCGCCGAGGGGGGCAAGGCGGTCATCCAGGCGATCACGGTGCCCGACGGCTACTTTCAGCAGTATCGGCGGGGCACCGACTATATCCGTCACTCGGCGTTCCCGGGCGGGATGCTGCTGTGCAATCGGGCGATCGCCGACCAGGCGGCGAGTGCCGGTCTTCGGGCCGGGACGCCCTTTGCCTTCGGGGGTGACTACGCGCTGACCTGCCGGCAATGGGCGGGTCGGCTCGCGGCCAGGAGTGGACGGCTGACGGCCCTCGGCTATGGCGGCCCGACGCTCCGGCACTGGCGCTACTATCTCGAGGCCTGTGCCGCCTGTTTCGCCGTCGGCCGCACCGACGTGGTGCAGGTTGAGCTTTCCCATGTTTGAGGGATTGCCCGGTCTCGCGGCCAAGGTCGTCATCGCCGTCGGGCTGCTCGCGCTCGGCCTCGTCGTGGTGCAGCGGGTCTTTCTCGACTTCATGGCACAGCGCCCCGCCGACTATGCCGCCACCGAACCCGCCTTCGATATCCGTCAGGCCCTCGACGGACCGCTGATCGCGAGCGGGGTGATCTACGGCCCGACGGGGCGCGTCGCCACGCGCTTCGTTGCCGAAATGACGGGGACGTGGGACGCGGAAGGCGGGAGGCTGGCGGAGGATTTCCGCTACGACACCGGCAGGACGCAGCAGCGCGCCTGGCGCATCGTCACGGGCGATGACGGGCGGTTCACCGCGACGGCCGCCGACGTGGTCGGCACCGGCCAGGGCGAGGTTTCCGGCGCCACCGCGGTGTTGCGCTATCGCCTTCGTCTGCCGGCGGACGCCGGTGGCTGGGAGGTCGACGTGACCGACTGGCTCTATCTCGGCGAGGACGGGGTGATCGTGAACCGCTCGCAGTTCCGGCGCTTTGGCATCCTTGTCGGCGAGCTCGTCGGATCGATCCGCCCGGCCGGATGACATGGCGCAATTCTCCCGCCGCGCCTTCCTCGCCGCCGGGGCCGCGCTGGCGGCCTGCAGGCACCCGACATCGATGAGAGCCGCCGCGGCCCCGTCGGGAACCACCGTCGAGGTCGACGGCGTGCCTATCCACCTGAGCCGCACCGGTCAGGGCCGCCCGGTCTGCCTGATCCACGGCGCGAGCGGCAATCTGAACGACATGACCTTTCGCCTCGCCCCGTCACTGGCGGATCGCTACGAGGTGATCGCCGTCGACCGCCCGGGACACGGCCACAGCGGGGTGCCGCCGGGCGGTGGGGTGTCGATCAACGCGCAGGCCGCGCTCATCCGCGGGGCGCTCGCCCGGATCGGGATCGGGCGCGCGCTGGTCGTCGGTCACAGCTACGGCGGGTCGGTCGCGCTCGCCTGGGCGGTGGATGCCCCCGAGACGGTGTCGGGCCTGGTGCTGCTTGCCGCGCCCTCGCAGGTCTGGGAGGGGGGCCTCGGCGTCACCAACGACCTTCTTGCCAGCGCGGTGACCGGCCCACCGATTGCACACGCGATCCCGCTTCTGGTGACGCGCGGCTTCGCGGAGCGGACGGTGTCGGGGGTCTTCGCGCCGCAGGTCGCTCCGGTGGGCTACCTCGACCACCTCGACCTCGATCTCGTGCTCCAGCCTGCGAGCCTGCGGGAGAACGCGCGCCAACTGGTTGCTTTGAAAGAGGAACTGCGCCCGATGGTGCCACGCTATCCGCGGCTCGCGATGCCGGTGGAGATCGTGCACGGCGACGCCGATCGGACCGTGGGTCTGGGCATCCACTCCGAACCGCTGGCGATGCAGCTTCCGAACGGTCGGCTCACCACCCTTCGCGGCATCGGCCACATGGTGCATCAGGTGGCGACCGGGCAGGTCGTGGAGAGAATCGACCAGGCCGCTCGACGGTCGACGCCACACCGTTCGAGTGAGGAGCCCTCAAGACACTGAAATGCCGAAATTTTCTGTGTATGGACTCCGTATGGAACGCATATGGAATACGTATGGGCGTTTCAGGGGAAGCCGATCTCGTTGTAGATCTGCTGGGCGAGGGGCTGGTTTTCGCCGAGCAGGCTCAGGTTCAGGGTATCGGCGCGAAAGCTGCCGAGCGAGGCGGCGGCCTGGCTGAGCTTGACGTCGGCGACGACGGGAAACTCGTAGTTCTGGTTGGCGAAGTATTCCTGCGCCGAGGGCGAGCTCAGGTATTCCAGGAACTTGATCGCGGCGTCCCGGTGCGGGGCGTGGGCGGCGACGCCGGCGGCGGAGATGTTGATGTGGGTGCCGGTGGTGGCCTGGTTGGGAAAGACCCAGCCGATGTCGGCGATGCCGTCGCTGACGCCTTCGACCGGTTCGGCGAGCGCCCGGGCGAAGTAGTAGGTGTTGACCACGGCGAGGTCGCATTCGCCGGAGACCAGGCCCTTG
The DNA here is from genome assembly GCA_963847795.1 of uncultured Alphaproteobacteria bacterium. GTDB lineage: Bacteria > Pseudomonadota > Alphaproteobacteria > Rhodobacterales > Rhodobacteraceae > Amaricoccus. The sequence goes on along the minus strand of CAWKBH010000019.1, from coordinate 12,357 downwards.
AGCTGGTCGGTGTCGGCGCCCTCGGGCGGCCGGGCGAGGTTCGCGAGCAGGCCGGTCGCCCAGGCGCGCGCCTTGTCGGCGCCTTCGTTGGCGATCATCGCAGCCATCAGCGAGAGGTTGTAGGAGCTCATCGCCGAGCGGATGCAGATCCGTCCCTTCCACTCCGGGTCGGCGAGGGCGTCGTAGGTCTGCGGCGGATCGGGCACGCGGTCACGCGCGTAGAAGATGATCCGGGCGCGCTGGGAGAAGCCGAACCAGTCGCCGTCGGGATGGCGCAGGTAGGCCGGGATGCGCTGCTCGAGGATCTGCGAATGCACGGGTTGCAGCAGTCCCTCGCGGTCGGCCAGCCAGATGCGCCCGGCGTCGACGGTCAGGAAGATGTCGGCGGGGCTGTTGGCGCCTTCGGCCTGCATGCGCGCGATCAGCTCCTCGGGCTCGCCTTCGATGCGGTTGACCTGGATCCCGGTCTGGGCGGTGAAGTCGCTGTAGAGCCGTTCGTCGGTGTCGTAGTGGCGCGAGGAGTAGATGTTCACGTCTTCGGCGACGGCCGGCAGCGCCAGCGCCAGCAGCGCGGCGGCGGCGGCGAGCGGAACACGGATGCGCGGCATGGCGGCTCTCCCCATAGATGACTGTTTAACTCGGGTATGCGGTCGGGGCGGCGATGGGAAGGGCGAAAGGGATCAAATCCGGGTGTTCCGGCCGGGAAGGGCGCCGGCGACCGGGTCGGGAGCGGTCAGTAGTCGCGCTGGTAGAACAGGCCGAGCGTGGTGTTGCCGTCCGAGGCCACCGAGCCGCGGGCGGTGACGCTGGGGGTGAGGTCGAGGTTGATCTCGGCCCGGCTGACGCCCTCGGTGTCGGTCTGCACGTCGAGATAGACGTTGTCCTCGAGGTACTTGCCGGCGCGCACGGCGGTCGAGCCGTTCTGCTGGGTAATGATGTCGAGGTCGTCGAGCCCGGTGGCGCCGCGCAGCTGGCTGAGGATGCCGGGGCCGCCGCCGCCGGCGAGTTCCGCGGCCGCGGCGGCGAGCTGGGCGAGCTGGAAGGCAGAGAGATCCTGGGTGGCGCGATTGAACAGGACGCGGGAGAGGACCTCGTCCTGGGGCAGCGGCGGCTCGGAGGAGAAGGTGATCTGGGGCGCCGAGACCCGGCCCTCGACGGTGACGATCGCGGTGACGTCCTCGGATTGGGTCCGGGCGACGAAGTGCAGCAGCGGATCGAGGTTGCCGATCAGCTGCACCGAGCCCTCGTCGAACTCGACGCGCTGCCCGAGTACCAGGAGGCGGCCGCGGCGCAGGTCGAACTGGCCGACCGGCTGGATGTCGGTGGTCTGGCCCTGGATCCGCAGGCTGCCGCCGATCTCGACGTCGAGGCCGCGTCCACGCACGAAGATCTGGTTCGGCGCGTCGATCCGGATGTCGAGGCCGATGCCGGCCCGGCTGCCGGGCGGGGACGGCGGCTGGGGCGTGCCGACCCGGGCGCGCTCCAGCGTGGTCACCACGCGCGGCGGCGGCCGGTAGTGGGTGACCTGGTCGATCGCGGCCTGGGCGTTGGCGCCGAGCCCTTCGGCGACCGAGATCTCGGTCCGGCCCAGCTCGATCTGGCCCGAGAGCAGCCCGCCGGCGCCGATCAGCGGGCCCTTGAGCGCGAGGTTGCCGGTGAGCTGGGTGCTGACGAACACGCCATCGTTGTAGCGCAGGCCGTCGAGGCGCGCGGTGATGTCGGCCGGATAGCCCGGCGCCAGCGTCACCCGGCCCTGGGCGGTGATCGCCCCGCCGGCGGCCGACTCGGCGCGGAAGCTCTGCAGCACCGCCGCGTTGCCTTCGAGCGAGGCGTCGAGCGCGATGTTCTGGAAGCGCAGGTTCGTCTGGGGGTCGAACACGGTGCCGCCCTGGAGCGAGACTTTTCCGGCAAGCTGGGGAGCGGTCGAGCGCGCCGCGGGCGGTGGCGTCGACGCGGAGCTGGCCGGTGGCCTGCAGCGAGCGCTCGGCCAGCGGGGCGTCCGCCAGCGACAGCGGCAGCACGCCCGAGACGCTGGCGTCCAGCCCCGGTCCGCGGAACGGAATCCGGCCGGAGCCGTCGAGGTCGAGGCCGCCGGCGCCCGAGGCGTGCGCGGCGGTGAGCTGCAGCGCCATGGCGCGGTACTCGCCCGTCGCGGTGAGGGTGAGGGGCGGGACGCCGTTCTCGCTCAGGATGGTCGCGGCGATGCCTTCGCCGCGCAGATCGAAGCTGACCGCGGGATCCGACAGCGGGCCGGTCGCCCGGCCCTTGCCGGTGACGGTGCCGCGCAGGCCGCGGTTGCCGGCGACACGGTCGACCAGCGCCAGCGGGAAGCTCTGCAGGTCGATGTCGAGGTCGAGCTCGCCGGCGCCGAGCGGCAGCGAGCCCCGCGCCTCGGCCGCGAGGCCGTTGCCGGAGCCGACCTTGGCATCGAGCTTGAGCCGGCCGTCGGCGGTCTGGCCGGTGGCCTCGAGCCGGACCGGCGGCAGGCCCGCCCCCCGGGTCATCGCCGAGGCGACGTCGGCGGCGGCAAGGTCGAAGCGCACGTCCGGCGCGGTGCGCGGCCCGGTCACCCGCGCGGTGCCGTTGACGGTGCCGGCCAGGCCGAGGTCGGGGCGGATGGCGTTGGCGATGCCGAGCGGCAGGTCGCGGATGGCGAGGTCGAGGTCGAAGGCCTCGTCCATCCGTCCCCGTGCCGTCAGGTTGCCGGCGCCGACGTCGAGACCGAGCGGGGTGAGCTCGATCGCGCCGTCGCGCATGGTGATGGTGGCGGGCGCCGTCAGCGTCGCCGCCACGCCTTGCTGGCGCACGTGGAGCGACGCGAGCGTCGCGGCGAAGCCGCCGTCGAGGCGTGCGAGCTCGCCCGAGAGATCGACCAGGGTGCCGATCGTGAGGCGGGCATCGGCGGCGAAGTGCATGTGGTCCTGGTCGACCTGGTTGGCCGTTGCATGCAGCGAGCCGAGCTCGATGCCGGCCAGCGCGAGATCGCCGGCGGTGAGTTCGCCGTCGATCAGCGGCAGGCCGAGGGCGTCCTCGATCCGCGCCTTGGCATCGAGCTGGCCGATCCGGTTGTTGCCCATCGCCAGGCCGTTCGCGCCGACGACGAGGCTGATGCCCTGGCCGATCTGGGCGGCGTCGAGCTGGATGTCGGCGTCGACCGCGCCCGTCGCCTCCACCAGCGCCAGCGCGGCGAGCGGGGCGATGTCGGGGGCGTGCAGGGTCAGCCGGCCGGTGGCGGGTGCGGCGCCGTCCTTGGCGACCTCGCCGCTGAGCCGGTTCGGCCCGACCATGAGCTCGAGCCCCGACAGCGACCGGTTGGTGCCGGCAACCGCGAGATCGCCGGCGAGCTGCAACACCAGCCCGTCGAGGGCGCCATCGCCGCTGAGGCTGCCGCTGACGTCGGTGCCGTCGACCTGCCCCTTGAAGCCCACCCGGGCGTTGGTCAGGCTGCGGCCCATCAGCTTGCCCTGCGGGATCGCCGCCGAGACGTCGACGGCGATCGGACGGCCGTCGCCGGTGGCGTGGCCGCTGGCGGTCAGGGAGCCGGCGAGGCGCGGGTCGACGAGGGCGAGGTCGGTGAGGCTGGCGTTGAAGCCGATGTCGGTGTGCTTGCTGGAGATCTGGCCGTCGGAGGCGAAGGCGAGCTGCGGGTTGGAGATGCGCAGGTCCTGGGTGCGGATGCCGCCCTCGTCGCGCACCGCCCGGCCCGAGATCGTGGTCTCGCCCGCCACCAGCCGGTCGAGGCGCGGGTCGCCGAGGGCGAGGTCGGTGGTGCCGCCGTCGAAGGTCAGGTCGAACCCGCCGCTGAGCGGGCTGACGGTGCCGGTGGCGCGCAGGTCGACCGCGCCGGACAGCGGCCGGTTGGCGACGCCGGCGAAGATCGCCAGGTCGGCGACGCGGATGGCGCTGCGGCCGGTGTAGACCAGCTTGTCGAGGCTGCCGGCGGTGAAGATCGACAGCCCGTTGCCGCTGACCTGCAGCTGGTGCAGCGTTATCGGCGCGTTCGGCGGCAGCGCGGCGTCGGCGAAGAGGTCGATGCGGGTGCCGAGCGCGCGGGCGACCTTCGGCTCCGCCGCCCAGACGCCGGTGGCGAGGCCCTCGACGTTCACGGTGACGTCGCGGCGCGCCGGGTCTTCGAGGTTCTTCGCCAGCCCGCCGAGCTTGAGCGTGACGTCCTCCATCTCGATGTCGGCGGTCTCGAGCCGATCGAGGACCACCAGCCCGTTCCAGCGGCTGGCGTTGCCGAAGTCGACGTGCAGCACCGCCGAGTGCAGCCGGGTGCGGCCGCCCGGCACCGGCAGCACCACCGCCGGGCCGGCCGGGTCGCCCAGCGAGCCGGTCAGGGTCAGCGCGCGCAGGAAGCCGTCGGTGCCGGTCTCGAGGTCGCCGTCGAGCTTCAGCACCGCGCCCTGGACGTTCAGCTGGTCGATGCGCAGCCCGCCCGCGGCCTTGCTGACGCCGGCGACCTTGACCGTGCTCTGCCCGGCGAAGAAGTCGCGGAACTGCGCCGGGACAAGCGGCGAGAGGCCGCCATTGAAGTTCACGTCGAAGCCGAGGCCCGCGTCGCTGGACCGCAGCGCGACCACGCCCTGGGCGATGCGGTCGCTGGTCGGCGTCGAGGCTGAAGTTGACGTCCACGTTGTCGAGCGGGCCCGAGCCCTGCACCTCGAGATCGATCGCGGGCTTGCCCTCGATCTTGAGCAGCGTGGCGACGAGGCCGCCCTGCGGCTCCTGCAGCGCGAGGTCGACGTCGAGCTGCCGGGTCTCGTTGGAGAAGCCGGCCTTGAGGGTCAGCGCCCCTCCCGGCCCGTCGAGCCGCTTGATGTCGAGGTCGGTGGCGAGGACCCCGCCGGCCAGGTTGAGCGAGCCTGTCGCCGAGAGGTCGGCCGCCTGGCCGAACACCTGCTCGTCGAAACTGATGCGGTCGAATTGCAGCTTCGCCAGGTTGATCGAGACCGGCAGCTCGGGCAGCGCGAACGGCTTGGCCTCGGCGCTGGGCAGCTTGCGCGCCGGCGGCTGCGGCTCGGCGCGGCGCAGCCAGGCGATGCGCTCGGCGTGCAGCAGGTTGACCGAGACGCGGCCGCGCAGCAGGGCGAGCCGGTTCCAGTCGATCTCGATGTTGTCGATCTCGAACCAGGGCCCCTTGTCGTCGGAGATGGTGACGCGGCCGACCTTCGCCTGCGACGAAAGCGCGCCGGACACGCCGCTGAGCTGGATCTGGCGGCCCGGAGCCGACAGCTGGTTCTGCAGCAGGTTGAGCAGGAAGCCGTTGTCGTCCGGTGTATCGGAGGCGTCCTGAGCCAGGGCCGCGATCGCCACGAGCACCAGCAGGCCCAGCGCTGCCAGCAGCCGTTTCAAAATGCCTGCCCGATGCCGATGTAGAGCGCAACCCGCGGATCGCCCGACGCGGGATCGAGCGGGGTTGCGAGATCGGCCCGAAGAACGCCGATGCCGGTATAGTAGCGCACCCCCAGTCCGACGCCGGTCTTGAACGAGGTGTTGCCGGCGAAGCTGGACTTCTCGCTGACGAAGCCGGTGTCCACGAACCCGACGGCGCCGAAGCTCTTGTTGATCCGGTAGCGCAGCTCGCCCGAGGCCTCGAACAGCCCCTTGCCGCCGGCGATGAAGGTGTCGTCGGGCGGCACGAAGGTCTCGACCCCGATCGAGCGGTACGGGTAGCCGCGGATCGAGCCGCCGCCGCCGGCGAAGAACAAAAGGTCCGGCGGGCTCTCGGCGATCGAGGCGCCGACGTAGCTGCCGACCTTGGCACGCCCGGCGAGCACGACGTGATCCTCGGCGCCGAAGCCGTGGTAGATGCGGCCCTCGAGCGTGCCGCGGACCGCGGTGTTGCCGAATTCGGCTTCGTAGAACGGCTGGAATTCGGCGGCCAGGTAGTAGCCGCGGGTCGCATCGAGCGGATCGTTGCGGCGATCGTAGGCGCCGCGGCCGACGATGCCGAAGGTGGTGAAGTGGCGGATGCCGAAGTCGTCGTCGTAGCGGGCGCGCGAGATCTGGGCGAAGACCTCGCCGGTGAGGCTGTCGCCGAAGAGTTGCGAAATTCCGGCGGTGCCGGTCACCGAGCGCTCGCGGTAGGTGTCGTAGTTGACCTTCGAGGCCACGAGCGAGGTGACGAAGCTGGTGTCCGGCGTCCAGACCCCAGGCTTGGTGTAGGTGACGCCGACGTTGTAGTCGTAGTCATTGGGATTGAGCGAGCCGCCGAGGCCGTCGACGCCGGCGTCGAAGCGCAGCCGCTCGCCCCGGCCGAACAGGTTGCGATGCTGCCAGAAGGCGTTCACGCCGATGCCGTCGATCGTCGAGAGCGTGCCGCCGATGCCGATGGTACGGGGCTTGCGATCCTCGACCCGGACCGTCATCGGCAGGCTGCCGTCGGGGGCGATCTCGTCGGCCTCCTCGATCCGCAGCGAGCGGAAGATGCCCAGCCGGTTCAGGCGGTCCTGCCCGGCCTGGATATCGTCGGGATCGAAGGGCTTGCCCTCGGGCAGGTCGGCCATGAAGGCGATGAAGGCGGGATCGGTGCGCCTGCTGCCGAACACGTGCGTCGGTCCGTAATGCGCCGCCCGGCCGGGATCGAGCGTCAGGGTCACGTCGAGCTGCTGGCGGAGATGATCGGCGATCACCTCGCGGTCGGCCTCGCGCGCCTTGGCGCGCGCCAGCTGCCGCCAGCGCTCGATCGACAGCGCCGAGGCCTGGTTGATGACGCCGGAACGTGCCGGCTGGCCGGTGACGAAGCCGACCGAGGCGGGGGTGTCGCCGCTGTCCGCCGCGCTCGCCGGGGGCGGCGCATTGACGATGCTGGTGGCGCCGAAGCTGAACCGCGGACCGGCCGCCACGTCGATGGTGACCGGCACTTCCCGGGGGAACTGCACGGCCAGATTCAGGGTCGCCACCTCCTGCCCGGCGGCGCGGATGCTGATCGAGGGTCCATAGTAGCCGGCCCCATAGAGCGCGGCGAGGAGCCGGCGATAGTCGCCGCGAGCCTTGGAGAGCAGGCCGGCGTTGCCGGACGCCGGGGTATCGCGGTCGGTCCAGAGCGAAGAGGCGGATTCGAGCTGGCGTTTCAGTCCGTCCTCGCCTCCCGAGACGTTCAGCGTGACGGTGTAGGGAACGGGATCGATGATCTGGTTTTCGTCCTCGCTCGCGCGCGGACCCCAGAGGTGGATCCCGAAAAGATCGAACGCCGCGGCCGGCGCGGCGAGCATGACCGAGCCCAGCGCGAGGCCGGTCAGGATGCCGCGGTGCGGCTTGCTCGCCATGGTTTCGACCTGCCCAAGCCCGTTTTTCGTTAACCAGACCCTAAAGCATTCTTGACGCCGAACAAGCGCATGGGTTCCGGAGCCCGCGTTTTTCCTGCCGAATCGTGCGGTTCGGCAACGCTCGGCGCGGGCGCGCAGGAAGGGGCTGGACGGCGCCCGCGCCGATCGCATAAGCGGTTGGGCATGGAAATACGCGAGACCGCGCTGCCCGAGGTGAAGGTCCTGACGCCGCGCCGCTTCGGCGACGCGCGCGGCTATTTCTGCGAGACCTGGAGCACGGCGCGGATGGCCGCGAACGGGCTGGCCTTCGATTTCGTCCAGGACAACGAGAGCCTGTCGGCCCGCGCCGGCACCCTGCGCGGGTTGCACTACCAGGCGCCGCCCTTCGCCCAGGCCAAGCTGGTGCGGGTGGCCAAGGGCGCGATCCGCGACGTGGTGGTGGACGCCCGGCGCGGCTCGCCGCGATACGGCAAGTGGGTCGGCGAGGAGATATCGGCCGAGAACGGCGCGCAGATCCTGGTGCCGCACGGTTTCCTTCACGGGTTCATTACGTTGACCGAAGATACCCTGGTCATCTACAAGGTCGACAATGTGTACGACGCCGCCAGCGACGGCGGCGTGCGGTGGGACGACGCCGATATCGGCATCGACTGGGGGGTGGCGGCCGAGGGGCTGACCCTCTCGGACAAGGACCGCCGGGCGCCGGGCTTCCGCGACTGGGTGTCGCCCTTCGAGTACGGAGTGAGCGGATGAGGCTTCTGGTGACGGGCGGCGCGGGCTTCATCGGCTCGGCGGTGGTGCGGCAGGCGATCGCGGACGGGCACGAGGTGGTCAACCTCGATGCGCTGACCTACGCGGCGAACCCGGCCAATCTCGACAGCGTCGCCGCGAGCAACCGCTATGCCTTCGAGCGCGCCGACATCCGCGACCGGGCGGCGCTCGACCGGATCTTCGCGGCGCACCAGCCCGACGCGGTGATGCACCTGGCGGCCGAGAGCCACGTCGACCGCTCGATCGACGGCCCGGCCGATTTCATCGACACCAACATCACCGGCACCTACACCCTGCTGGAGGCGGCGCGGGCCTACTGGGGCGGCCAGCGCGATTTCCGCTTCCACCACGTCTCGACCGACGAGGTGTTCGGGACCCTGGGCGAGACGGGCACGTTCACCGAGACCACGCCCTATGCGCCCGAACTCGCCCTATTCGGCGTCGAAGGCCGCGAGCGACCATCTGGTGCGGGCCTGGCACGAGACCTACGGGCTGCCGGTGGTGCTGTCGAACTGCTCCAACAACTACGGGCCGTTCCACTTCCCGGAGAAGCTGATCCCGGTGGTGATCCTGAACGCGCTGGCGGGCGCCGAGATCCCGGTCTACGGCCAGGGCGAGAACGTGCGCGACTGGCTCTTCGTCGAGGACCACGCCACGGCGCTCCTGGCGGTGGTCGAGCGCGGGCGGATCGGCGAGAGCTACAACATCGGCGGCAACGCCGAGGCGAAGAACATCGACATCGTGCGGGCGATCTGCGCGCTGATGGACGAGATGGTGCCCGAGGGCGCGCCGCACGACCGGCTGATCCGCTTCGTCACCGACCGGCCGGGTCACGACTTCCGCTATGCGATCGACGCGAGCAAGATCCGCGACGAGCTCGGCTGGGCGCCGTCGGTGACGCTGGACGAGGGGCTGCGGCGCACGGTGCGCTGGTATCTCGACAACCGCGACTGGTGGCAGGCGATCCGGGCCCGCGGCCACAAGCTCGAGCGGCTGGGCCTGAAGCAGGCCAGCGCCTGATGCGGGCGCTGGTGTTCGGCGAGACCGGGCAGGTGGGGCGCGAACTCCGCCGCGCGGCCGCCGGGCGCGGGATCGCGGCCACGGTGCTGGGCGCGCCGCGGCCGATCTGGCCGACGCCGAGGCCTGCGCCGCGGCGGTGCGGGCCTGCGATGCCGACGTCGTGGTCAACGCCGCCGCCTACACCGCCGTCGACCGGGCCGAGGACGAGCCGGCGCTGGCCCACGCGGTGAATGCGGCGGCGCCGGGGGCGATGGCGGCGGCGGCCGCGGCGCGGGGCATCCCGTTCCTGCACGTCTCCACCGACTACGTGCTCGACGGCTCGCCCGGGCGGGCCTGGCGCGAGGACGACCCGACCGGGCCGCTCAGCGTCTACGGCGCCAGCAAGCTGGCCGGCGAGCGGGCCATCGCGGCCGCCGGTCCCGACCACGTCATCCTGCGCACCGCCTGGGTGTTCTCGGCCCATGGCCGCAATTTCGTCCGCACCATGCTCGAGGTCGGGCGCGGCCGCGCCGAGATGCGGGTGGTCGGCGACCAGCGCGGCGGGCCGACGGCGGCGCGCGACATCGCCGCAGCGCTCTGGACCATGGCCGAGGCCTGGACCGCGGGGCGGGGGCGGCCGGGCATCTTCAACTTCGCCGGGGCGCCCGCCACCACCTGGGCCGAGTTCGCCGAGGCGATCTTCGCCCGCTCCGGCTGGGAGGCGCGGCCGAAGGTGGTGGCCATCGCCAGCGCCGACTGGCCGACCAGGGCGGTGCGCCCGGCCAATTCGGTGCTGGACTGCCGCAGGATCGCCGAGGCCTACGGGGTGACGCAGCCGGACTGGCGGCCGGCGCTGGACGAGGTGCTGGGCGAGCTCACCGAGGTGCGGGCGTGACCGGCCCCGCGCGCAAGGGCATCGTGCTGGCCGGCGGGTCGGGCACCCGGCTCTACCCGATTACCCATTCGCTGTCGAAGCAGCTGCTGCCGCTCTACGACAAGCCGATGATCTACTATCCGCTGTCGGTGCTGATGCTGGCGGGCCTGCGCGAGATCGCCATCATCACCACGCCCGATGACCAGGACCAGTTCCGTCGGTTGCTGCGCGACGGGTCCCAGTGGGGCATGCGCTTCGAATACATCGCCCAGCCGCGGCCCGAGGGGCTGGCCCAGGCCTACCTCCTGGCCGAGGACTTCCTCGCCGGCTGCCCCTCGACCATGGTGCTCGGCGACAACATCTTCTTCGGCCACGACCTGCCGCTCCTGCTGCGCCGGGCGGGCGAGCGGCCGGAGGGCGGCACGGTGTTCGGCTACCAGGTGGCCGATCCCGAGCGCTACGGCGTGGTCGCCTTCGACGGCGGCGGCCGGGTGCTGTCGATCGAGGAAAAGCCCGAGCGGCCGCAGTCGAACTTCGCCGTCACGGGGATCTACGTGCTCGACGGCAGCGCGCCGCGCCGGGCGCACGCGGTGCGTCCGAGCCCTCGGGGGGAGTTGGAGATCACCGAGCTCCTGAACGCCTACCTCGCCGACGGGCTCCTGAGCGTCGAGCGCATGGGCCGGGGCTTCGCCTGGCTCGACACCGGGACCCACGCCAGCCTGCTCGACGCGGGCAACTTCGTGCGCACCATCGAGGAGCGGCAGAACTTCAAGATCGGCTGCCCCGAGGAGGTCGCCCACGCCGAGGGCTGGATTACGAGCGACGCCCTGCGCGCGCTCGCCGGGCCGTACCTCAAGACCGAATACGGCCGCTACCTGGTGCGCATCGCCGACGGAGGCTGAGCGTGCGCACGCGTGCGACTCCGAGTATCTATTTGACATTCCTTTGTAATATTTCTGACGTCAATCAAGCCGAAACCTTCCTCAAGGTCTTCGGAGTGCCAGCCGATCGGTCGAACGCGGTCTATCGGGTCAGACGGGGTCCGGTCGGATCCCTCGGGTGACCTCGAACCGACAGCGATGCCGAGCGCGACGATGCAGGATAGGTTCCCCGAACCCGCAACAGCGAGGCACTGCCTCGCGCGGGTTCGTCGGCCGGAGCGCGTGAGCGCGGAGGCCGAGGGGCGTGCAGCCGGGGCCGTCGCGTTGTAATCCGCGCGCGCCTGCCTGGGCGGCGCGGAACGCGCCTGCCAGGGGCAGTATCCGTCTTGAGTTTAAGCGGCATGGGGGGTCCATTTCCGGCGGTCTCGGAGCAGGGCGTTGGCGAGGACGAGGAGCTTGCGCATCACCGCCACGAGCGCCAGCTTCTTCGGTTTGCCGGCGGCCACCAGGCGCTCGTAGACGGTGCGCAGGTCGGGGTTGTGGCGGGCGGCGACGAGGGCGGGCATGTAGAGGGCGCGGCGCAGGGCCGCGCGGCCGCCGCCGATGAAGGCGCGGCCGCGCCACTGACCGGAGCTGCGGGTGAGGGGCGCGACCCCGGCCAGCGCCGCCGCCTGCCGGCCCTCCATGCCGCCGAGCTCGGGCATCTCGGCCAGGATCGTGGTGGCGGAGGTCGCCCCGAGGCCGGGGATCGAGACCAGGATCGCCTCCCGGGCGCGGAACTCCGGGTCGGCCCGCACGAGGGCGGCCAGCGCGGCGTCGAGCTCGGCGATGTCTGCCTCGACCGCCTTCAGGCGCCGCTCGATCTGGCGGCGCACGAGCGCATGCGCCGCGGTCTGCCGCTGCGCCAGGAGCGCGGTGCTGGTCCTTGACCAGCGCCTGGCGGCCGCTCGACAAGGCATTGAGATCGGACTGGGTTTCGCCCCGGGGCGCCTGCGGCTCCAGCTCCAGCACCTGCCCCATCCGCGCCAGCATCGCCGCGTCGATCCGGTCGGTCTTGGCCCGCCGCCCCAGCGCCTGGGAGAAGCGCCGGGCCTGGCGCGGGTTGACCTTGCAGTAGAGCAGCCCGGCGTGCTCGAGCGCCTCGGCCAGCGCCCGGTGATAGGCCCCGGTCGCCTCGAACACCACCCGCGGCGCGTCCGCCGGGGGCGCGCCCCCGGCGGACGCGCCCGGCCCCTCGAGCCAGGCGATCAGCGCCGCATGGCCGCGGCCGGTGTTCGCGAACCGCGCGCCGGGCGCCTCGGGAAAACAGCCGACGTCCAGCCAGTCCTTGGAAATGTCGATGCCGACGGTCATACTCATGTCTCGGTCTCCACCTGGTCTTGTCATACGAGCCTCGCGCTCGGGTATCCGTTCAGGTCGGTGATCGGACGAAGGCGACCAGACTGCCCACGGGCCTCGCGCCCAAGGCAGGCGACGGTCCGTCCTCCGCCGTTGCCGGTGCTCGTGACACCGGCAACGGCCCCATATTCCCTCAGGGGCCCGGGAAAACCATAAGACAAGG
>CAWKBH010000018.1:0-75273 GCA_963847795.1 uncultured Alphaproteobacteria bacterium | reverse complement strand
TGACGTCGTGCCTGGTCACCGCCTCGATCGCATCGATGCGCGCGACGTCGAACTCGACGTCCCTGGCCTTCCACACCGCCGCCGCCGCGGCCTTCGGGATCACCCCCAGCTCCGCCTGGGCGTCGGCCGCGTGCGCCTCGATCTCGAACCAGATGCGGAACTTCGTCTCCGGCGACCAGATCCTGACCATCTCGGGGCGGGAATAGCGGGGGATCATCGCGACAGCCTTTCGCGGCTCGGGCTTCGGGTTCACGGCGGCTCGGCCCGTCTGATAGACTGGCGGCCCTGAGGGCACAAGCGAGGGTTCATGCGGCTTCAGTCCTTCACCGGCCTCTGGCGGCTGGAGCGGACGATCGAGGACGTCCGCGCCGGCCGGACCGGGCGCTTCAGCGGCGAGGCCCGCTTCGAGCCGGCGCCCGATGGCCTCGCCTACCGCGAAGACGGCACGCTGAGCTTCCCCGGGGTGACGCCGATGCGCGCCCGCCGGCGCTATCTCTGGCGCGACGGCGGGGCAGGGACCATCGACGTCCGGTTCGAGGACGGCCGCTTCTTCCACCGCTTCGACGCCGAGGACCCGGCTCCCGCCGCCGCGCACGACTGCCCCCCGGACCGCTACCGCGTCCGCTACGACTTCCGCGACTGGCCGCGCTGGCGGGCGGAATGGCGGGTGGAAGGGCCGCGCAAGGACTACGGCATGCTGTCCGAGTACGCGCCGCAGACCGCTGCGCGTGAGCCCTAGCGGACGAGCCGCATCCGGTCGTCGGCGATCTGGATGCTGGAAAAGCGGTCGAGGTAGGACATGCCGAGCAGCGACTCGTCGAGCGATCCGCGGGTGACGCTGGCGCGCAGGCCGGTGTCGGTGAAGTTCCCGAAGCGCACCACCCCGAGCCGCACCGTCGCCGTCGGCACCGTGCCGCTCGCGGTGCGGGCGACCCCGAGGAACGCCGAGGTTGTCGACGTCGATCCCCACCCGCTCGGCGTCGCGGCGCGCCAGCACGATGTCCGAGGCGCCGGTGTCGACCAGGAAGCGGACGCTGCGGCCGTCCACCTCGAGGGTGGCGTGGAAGTGGCCGTCCGAGCCGCGCCGGAGCTCGATGGTGTCGCCGCTGACCTGCACCATGGCCGCCGGCAGCAGCTCCTCGCGCAGCGTGTCGCGGAAGCCGTAGGCGATGACGACCATGGCGAAGATCAGCGCCCAGACCGCGAGGTCGCGCAAGCTGCTGCCGAGCCGGCCGCGGCGGCCCCAGAGAAAGAAGCCCCCGACGCCGACGAGCAGCAGCACGAGATAGACGAGCCGCGCGCGGGTATCAGGATCGAGCGGCGGCATCGGCTCAGCCCGGCAGCAGGCCGAGGTCGTGAAGGCCGTTCAGCACGAACTGCACCGAGAGCGCCGCGAGCAGCACGCCGAAGAGCCTCGTGAGCACGACGATGCCGGTGTGGCCGAGCAGGCGCTCGATCAGGCCGCCGGCGCGGAACATCACGAAGGTCAGCGCCAGCACCGCCACCATCACCAGGTGGATCTCGATCAGCGCCGGCACGTCGCCGGTATGCTGGGCGCTGAGCAGGATCATGGTGGCCAGCGCCCCCGGGCCGGCGATCAGCGGCGTCGCCAGCGGAAACACCGACGGGTCGGGCTGGTCCTCGGTGGCGCGCTTCTCGCGGCGCTCGCTGCGCTTCTCGAACAGCATGTCGACGGCCATCAGGAACAGGAGCAGCCCGCCGGAGATGCGGAAGGCCGGCAGGCCGATACCCATGCCGGCCAGCACCTGCTCGCCCGCCAGCCCGAAGAGCGCGAGCAGGCCGAACGCCACGGCGATGGCGCGCAGAGCCACGCGCCGGCGGTCGGCCTCGGCCATTCCCTGGGTCAGCGCCACGAACAGCGGCGCCAGCGCCACCGGGTCGATCACCACGAACAGGGTGACGAAGGAGGTGACGAGGAGGCTCGGAGGTCATCAGACCCGCTCGCCGGTCGCCTCGAGGCGTTCGAGCGCCGCCATCCAGAGCTTTTCGGCGCGCGCCAGCGCGTCCTCGACCTCGGCGCGCTTCTTCTGCATCCGGGCGATCTCCTCGGTGTCGCCGCGGGAGTATAGCAGCGGGTTGGCGAGGCGTCCGTCGATTGTGGCGCGCATCTCCTCGAGCTTGGCGACGCGCGCCTCGCAGCGGGCGATCTCGGCCCGGAGCGGCGCCACCTCGTTGCGCGGCGCCGGACGCGGTCGCGGCTTTTCCTCGCGCGCCCGCGGCGGCGTGCCGCTGCGCTCGGCGAGCAGCAGCCGGCGGTAGGCGTCCATGTCGTCCTCGAAGGGCGTCACCCGGCCGTCCTTGACCAGCCAGAGCCGGTCGGCGACCAGTTCGACCAGGTGCGGGTCGTGGCTGACCAGGATCACCGCGCCGCCGTATTCGGTCAGCGCCTCGACCAGCGCGTCGCGGCTCTCGATGTCGAGGTGGTTGGTCGGCTCGTCGAGGATGATCAGGTGCGGCGCGTCCAGCGTGGCCAGGATCAGCGCCAGCCGCGACTTCTGCCCGCCCGACAGCCGGCCGACCTCGGTGGTGACGATGTCGGCGCCGATGCCGCCGGCGGCCAGCCGGCCGCGCAGCTTGCCCGGCGGCTCGTCGGGGCGGAGCCGGGCCAGGTGCTGCAGCGGCGTCTCGTCGAGCTCGAGCTCGTCGACCTGGTGCTGGGCGAAGTAGCCGACGCGCAGCCGCGACGACGCCACCTTGCGGCCGGACATCGGCGCGAGGCGGTCCGACAGCAGCTTGGCGAGGGTGGACTTGCCCTGGCCGTTCTGGCCGAGGAGCGCGATCCGGTCGTCCTGGTCGAGCCGCAGGTCCAGCCCGCGCAGCACCGGCGGACCGCCGTAGCCGACGCTGACGTCCTCGAGCCGGATGATCGGCGGCGACAGCTCCTCGGGGGTGGGGAAGTTGAAGCCGGTGACGCTGTCCTCGACGATCGCGGCGATCGGCTTCATCCGCTCCAGCGCCTTGATCCGGCTCTGGGCCTGGCGGGCCTTGGAGGCCTTGGCGCGGAAGCGGTCGACGAAGCTCTGCATGTGGGCGCGGGCGGCGTCCTGCTTGCGCTTCTCGGCCACCTGCTGCTCGAGCCGGGCGCGGCGGGTGTCCTCGAAGGTGTCGTAGGGGCCCTGGTAGAGCACGAGCTTGCGCCGGTCGAGATGCAGGATCGCGCCGACCGAGCGGTTCAAGAGGTCGCGGTCGTGGCTGATCACCAGTACGGTATGCGGATAGCGGGCGAGGAAGGTCTCGAGCCAGATCGCGCCCTCGAGGTCGAGGTAGTTGGTAGGCTCGTCGAGCAGCAGCACGTCCGGGCGGGAGAACAGCACCGCCGCCAGCGCCACCCGCATCCGCCAGCCGCCGGAGAACTCGGCGCAGGCGCGGGCCTGCGCCGCGGCGTCGAAGCCTAGGCCGTTCAGGATCGAGGCGGCGCGGGCTTCCGCCGAATGGGCGTCGATGTCGGTGAGCCGGGCGTGGATCTCGGCGATGCGATGGGCGTCGCGCGCGTGCTCGGCCTCGGCCATGAGCGCGGCGCGTTCGGTGTCGGCGGCGAGCACGGTGTCGAGCAGGCTGTCGGCGGTTGCCGGCGCCTCCTGGGCGACGCCGCCGATCCGGGCGCGGCGCGGCACCTCGATCTCGCCGCCGTCGAGCGCCATCTCGCCGCGGATCAGCCGGAACAGCGTGGTCTTGCCGCTGCCGTTGCGCCCGACGAATCCCACCTTGTGCCCCGCCGGGATCAGCGCCGAGGCATCGTCGAAGAGCTTCTTGCCCTCCAGGGTGAAACTGATGTTCTTGAACGCCAGCATGGCGGCGATGTGGCCCGCGCGCCGTCGCATGTCAACTCGACCGGCGCCGACGCCCGTCTCATCGCTCCCGCCCGGGCTGCACGCGGATCCTGCCGGAGCGCCCGTGGGAATTATCGCTTTTCCGGTGCGGCGGCGCATGGTAACTGCGCCCGGGACAATGAGGGACGCTAGACCTATGGCTATTCAGCGCACGTTCTCGATCATCAAGCCGGACGCAACGCGGCGCAACCTGACCGGGGCGATCAACGCCAAGCTCGAGGCGGCGGGCCTCCGGATCGTGGCGCAGAAGCGGCTGCAGCTGACGCTGGCGCAGGCGCAGGCGTTCTATGCGGTGCACAAGGAGCGGCCGTTCTTCGGCGAGCTGACCGAGTTCATCGCCTCGGCGCCGATCGTGGCCCAGGTGCTCGAGGGCGAGGACGCCATCGCGAAGAACCGCGAGGTCATGGGCGCGACCAACCCGACCGAGGCGGCGGCCGGCACCATCCGCAAGGAGTTCGCGCTGTCGATCGGCGAGAACTCGGTGCACGGCTCGGACGGCCCGGAGACCGCTGCGGTCGAGATCGCCTATTTCTTCTCCGGGCTCGAACTGGTCGGCTGAAGGGTCAGTCGACAGAGGCGGTCGAGAGCACCAGGATCAGCACGACCACCCCCGCGAGCACCCCGAGCGCGGCGCCTGTGGCGACCTGCCCGGAGGAGCCCCTCGGGGCGTCTTGGTCGACGACCACCGGTGCGGCGGTCGACGGCGTCGGGGCGGGCGCGGTGGTCTGGGCGGCGGTCGGTTCCGCGGCGAGGGCGAGGCCGGCGCCAAGGCACAGGGCGCGCGCGAATCTTCCCGGCTTCATGACGGCCCCATGAACGCCATGGAACTCAAGAGGACCAGCCCGAGCACCACCACGACCACCCCGGCGCCGATCCCGACGCCGACGGCGGGCGACGAGGATCCCTTCGGCGCCTCGGCCGGGACCGGCACGGGCTCGGCGGAAACCTCGGTCGTCACGGCGGCGGCGGGAGGCCCGGCCGACTGCGCATTGGCCGGCGCCGCCACGAACGCGGCCATCAGGGCGACGAGAAGCAGTCTTTTCACGGTATTTTCGTGTCCCTCGGCAAAGTCTTGTCGCCGAGATTATCACGGGTTTTCTGGTGCGTCACTCGGTCGCATGAGGGGCAGCGAAGTGTCGGCGGCGCTGTCCGGGGCCATGATCGCCACCTTGCGCCGGTCCCCGGCGGCGAAGCGGCGCAGCACCGCCGGATAGAGCCGGTGCTCCATCGGCAGCAGCCGCGCGGCCAGGCTCGCCGGCGTGTCGTCCGCTTCGACCGGGATCACCGCCTGGCCGAGGATCGGGCCGGAATCGAGCTCCGGCGTGACCTCGTGCACGGTGCAGCCGTGCACCGCCATGCCGGCGGCCAGCGCCCGGGCGTGGGTGTCGAGCCCGGGGAAGAGCGGCAGGATCGAGGGATGGATGTTCAGCATCCGCCCGGCCCAGGCGGCGATGAAGCCCGGGGTCAGCACCCGCATGAAGCCGGCGAGGCAGAGGATCTCGGCGCCGCAGTCGCGAAGCGGTGCTGCCAGCGCCGCCTCGAACGCCGCCCGATCGCCGCGGTACGGGCGGTGATCGACGCAGGCCACCGGCAGGCCGAGCGCCGCGGCGCGGGCCAGCCCGCCGGCGTCAGGCCGGTTGGATAGCACCAGGCAGGTCGTCGCGGCGCCCCCCGGATCCGCCATGTCGCGCGCCAGCGCCAGCATGTTGGAGCCGCTGCCCGAGATCAGGATGGCGACGCGTCGCCGGCTCACAGATGGCCCGAATAGCGCACGCCCGGCCCCGGCTGGACGCTGCCGATCGCCAGCACGGTCTCGCCGGCCGCGCGCAGCACCGCCGTCAGCGCCGCGGCGCGGTCCGGCGCGGCGACGGCAACCAGCCCGATGCCGCAGTTGAAGGTCTTGAGCATCTCGGCCTCGGCAATCCCGGCCTGGCTGCGCAGCCAGCCGAAGACCGGCGGCAGCTCCCAGGCCCCGAGGTCGACGGCGGCGCCGAGGCCCTCCGGCAGGATGCGCGGCAGGTTCTCGCTGAGGCCGCCGCCGGTGATGTGCGCCAGGCCGTGCAGGCCGCCGGCGGCGCGTGCGGCGAGCGCGGCGCGGACGTAGATCCGCGTCGGTTCGAGCAGCCGCTCGCCCAGCGTGCCGGCGCCGAAAGGGCAGGGCGCATCCCAGCCCAGCCCGGCGGTCGCGACCACCCGGCGAACCAGGCTGTAGCCGTTGGAATGAACGCCGCTCGAGGCGAGCCCGAGCAGGACGTCGCCGGCCGCGACGTCGCGGGGCAGCGCCGCGCCCCGCTCCATCGCGCCCACGGCGAAGCCCGCGAGGTCGAAATCGCCGGCGGCGTACATCCCCGGCATCTCGGCGGTCTCGCCGCCGACCAGCGCGGCGCCAGCTTCGGCGCAGCCGGCGGCGATGCCCTCGATCACCTGCGCGGCGGCGGCGACGTCGAGCCTGCCGGTGGCGAAGTAGTCGAGGAAGAACAGCGGCTCGGCGCCCTGGCAGACCAGGTCGTTCACGCACATAGCCACCAGGTCGATCCCGACGGTCGCGAGCCGGCCGGTGTCGATGGCGAGCCGGAGCTTGGTGCCGACGCCGTCGGTCGCGGCCACCAGCACCGGGTCGGCGAAGCCTGCAGCCCGCAGATCGAACAGCGCGCCGAAGCCCCCCAGCCCGGCCATCACCCCCGGGCGGCCGGTCGCCGCCGCCGCCGGCTTGATGCGCTCGACCAGCGCAGCGCCGGCGTCGATATCGACGCCCGCCTCGGCATAAGTCAGGCCGTTCGGCCGTTCGGTCACGGGGTCGCCCTCCGCTGCAGCCCTGGTGGCGGATGCTCTAGCGCAACTGAACGGCCAAGGGAACACGCGCTTGACCCTCGGGCGCGGCCCGCGATAGCAGGGTGCCGCCGGGCCCGTAGCTCAACGGTCAGAGCAGAGCGCTCATAACGCTTAGGTTGGGGGTTCGAATCCCTCCGGGCCTACCACGCAGGCGCGTCAGTCTGGGCGCTATTCGCCCGATATCAAAGGCTTAGGCGAGACCGAGGGCTCGCTGTCTCGCGGGTTCTGCCGGTAGGGCAGAGAACTGGCGCGCGCAACCCTCGACCGCCTTTTCGTGCTCCGCTGGCCACCAAACTATATGCTGCTCTCGGCAAATCGTATCATTCTTGCAGTCCCGCCGCGGTGAAACTGATTGGCGACGGTAGCGCGGATCATATCCAACGTTTCCATCGTGTCGAGCGACGCCTGCAACCGGTGGCATGGGGTTTCGGTCGCGTCAGCGGCCACCGGCGTGCGTGAACTTCCCCTCCGCCGCCCATGCCTTGAGCGTCACGCGGTCGACCTTGCCGGTTGCGTTGAGGGGCATCTCGTCGAGGAACACGATCTCCTCCGGTGCCTTGTAGCCCACCCGGGCGCGGGCGAACCGGATGAGGTCCTGCATCCTGGGCCGCGGCGCGCCGGCGCCCAGGGTAACATAGGCCCGCACGTTCTCGCCGTGCCAGGCGTCCCGCACGCCGACGACACCGGCGCCGGACACGGCGTCGTGCTCGAGCAGCGCCGCTTCCACCTCCTGCGGGCAGATGTTCGAGCCGTCGTGGATGATGATCTGCTTCTGACGGCCGTGGAACCAGAGATAGCCATCCGCGTCGGCGCTCATCGCGTCGCCGGTATCCAGCCAGCCGTCGACGACCGCCTCGGCAGTGGCCGCGGGGTTATTCCAGTAGCCGACCATGTTTCCGGGAAACCTGATCCAGAGCCGTCCGTCCGCACCGGTCGCGACTTCGCGGCCGTGCAGGTCGCGCAGCGAAGCCTGGTAGCCAGGGGCGAGGGGCCCGACAGAGCCGATCTTCGGCGAGGCCGGCGGCGTGACCGTCGGAATGCCGATCTCGGTCATGCCGTAGTCCTCGTCGATCGCGACGCCTGCAAGCCTGGTGAACTCGGTCTCGAGCGCAGGCGAGACCTTGTCGCCGCCCGAGAAGCAAGCCGTGACCGAGGCGAAATCCTCGCGGCGCGCGTCGTGATCACGCGTCAGCGCATAGAGCGCCGAAGGCAGCATCCACAGCTTAGTCGGCCGTTCCTCGCGCAGCAGCGGCAGGACTTCGTCGCCGTCGAAGGTGCGCGCCATCACGACCCGACCCGCGGCGGCGAAGGTCATCATCGACAGATGATGCCCGCCGACATGCGACGCCGACCCAGCGGGCATCATGACGTCGTCCGGTCCCATCTCGAAGCTCCTGACGGCGCTGGCAATGATCCAGCCGAGGGTTTCGAAGCTATGGCAGACACCCTTCGGCCTTCCGGTGCTGCCCGAGGTGAAGAAGATGATCGCCGGGTCTTCGGGCCTGGGCGGGGCCAGGTCGCGGGTCGACGCGCTTTCGGCCAGGGCCCTGAAGCTCAATCCGCCGCTTCCGCCGTTGTCGTCGTAGCCTATCCGGCCGAGCGGCAGCTTTCCCGCAAGCGCGCTGGCCGCCAGGTCCCCGCTGCGTTCGTTGTGCGCCAGCAGGATCTTTGCGCCGCCGACCCCGAGCGCGTGGTCGATCTCCGGCGCCATGTAGCGGTAGTTGAGCGGCATCGCCACCAGCCCGCCTTTCATGCAGGCCAGGTAGTGGACCAGCAGTTCCGTGCGGTTTGGCATGAGCGAGGCGATCCGGTCGCCCGGCGCGAGCCCGAGGTCGAGATAGCCGGCGGCGAGCCGACCCGACACATCGTCGAGCTTTCGCCAGGTCCACCGCTGCCGCCGCGAGACCAGCGCATCCGCGTCCGGCTTCGCTTCGAGTCCGGTCATCAGGATTTCATGGAGGCGGACGGGCCTATCCAATGGGGGTCCGGAAATTGGCATGGCGATCCCTCTCTATATATTCGGCTACGGGTGCATCTCGCGAGCTCGGATTTTGCCACAGGTTTGACCACGACTGAACGGCGGCTCTGTTCTCCGGGAGGCTCGACATCAGCGGGCCAGCCGCGCTCTCGGGACCGGAAACAGGCTCCGACCGGGGGTGGCGCGTCCGTTCCTCGACGACGACCTCAGCGAGCAGCTCTGCAGCTTCGCCAGCAACCAGATCATCTGGCAGTGCCGCGCCAGCGTCGCGTTCTTGCTCCCACGCCACCCGGTTCGGCCGCGCTCAGATGGCCTACAACTTGCGTCACTCCTTCCCCGCCTCGTCGCTGCGAAGGGGAAACGCCGGGGCTCAGGAAAGCCCCATCGGTGCCCCTTGCAGAATCCAGCCGCCATCGGCCGCCAGGATCACCCCGTTGACGAAGCGCGCGGCGTCCGAGCCGAGGAAGAGGCAGGCCGCCGCCACGTCGCCCGGGTCGCCCAGCCGCTTCATCGGCACGCTCGCCGCGACCTTTGCCCGCGCCTCCGCCGTCGGGGCCAGGCGCGCCATGCCCTCGGTGCCGTCGATCGGGCCCGGCACCACCGCGTTCACGCGCAGCCCCTCGGCCCCCCACTCGACGGCGAGGCAGCGGGTCACCATGTCGACGCCGGCCTTCGCGGCGCAGACGTGCACCTGGTGCGACATCGCCACCGATGCCTGCGGCGCGGAAATGTTGATCATGCTGCCCGGCCGGCGCATGTGCGGATAGGCGGCCTTCATCACGTGGAAGGTGCCCAGAAGGTCGATATCGACCACGGCCTTGAACCCGTTCGGGCTCAGATCCCTGGCAAGCACCGGAAAGTTGCCGGCGGCTCCGGAGATCAGCACGTCGACCGGGCCGGCCGTTTCGGCGAAGGCGGCCAGCGCGGCGTTGACCGCTTCGACGTTGCGGACATCGAAGGCGTAACCGAGAGCCGTGCCGCCGATCTCGCCGACCGCGGCGTCGACCTTTTCCTGCTTGCGGCTGCCGACCCCGACCCGGGCGCCGGCGGTGGCGAAGGCCTTGGCGATCCCGAGGTTGATACCGCTGGTGCCGCCCGCGACGAAGACATTGCATCCGGTGTAGTCGAAGGTCGCGGTCATGTCGGTCTCCCGTTTCGTGCGCGCCGAAGGTCGTCGAGGTCCGGTTTGTCGTCTGCATCAGAACAGCCTGATCGCACTGGGGTGCAAGCCGTCAGCGGCGCCACGCCAGGAATCCGGCGGTTCGCCGCGCCAGTTCGCCCCAGGGCGGGCCAAGTTTCTCGAAGACGTTGACAAAGCCGACCTTCAGCACCGACCGGGTGTGGCTGAAGCGCAGGAAGCCGTCGCGGCCGTGGTAGCTGCCGGTCCCGCTCAATCCGACGCCGCCGAACGGCAGCGAGTCCAAGCCGGCGTGCAGCAGCGTGCCGTTGAGCGTCACTCCGCCCGAGATCGCCCCGGCGAGCACCTTGTCGCGGGTCGCGCGATCATGGGTGTAGCAGTAGAGCGCCAGCGGACGGTCGCGGCCGTTGATGATCGCCAGGGCCTCGTCCAGCGAGTTGTAGCCCACGATCGGCAGCACCGGTCCGAAGATCTCCTCGGTCATCAGCACCCCGCCCGCCGGCGCGCCGATCACCACGGTCGGCGCGATCTTGCGCACCGCGGCGGCGCCGGCGTCGTCGTGGCTGAGCACCGTGGCGCCGGCCGAGCGCGCCTCCTCGATTGCACCGGCCAGCCGGTCGAAGTGGCGCTGCGAGACGATCGAGGTGTAGTCGCCGTTACCCGCGATGTCAGGATAGGCCTCAGCCGCTGCGGCGATCACCGCCCGCGCGAAGGGCTCGACCTCAGCCTTCGGCACCAGCGCATAGTCGGGTGCGATGCAGGTCTGGCCGGCGTTGAGGAATTTCCCGAAGGCGATGCTCGCCGCGGCCTGCTCCAGCGGGAAGTCGGGTGCGACGATCACCGGCGACTTGCCGCCGAGCTCGAGCGTCACCGGCGTGAGATTGGCAGCGGCCGCCTTCATCACCAGCCGCCCGACCTGGGTCGAGCCGGTGAAGATCAGGTGATCGAAGGGCAGGGCGGAGAACTGCTGCGCGATTTCGGGGCCCCCGGTCACCACCGTCGCCTCTGCCTCGTCGAAGGCCGCCGCGATCAGCTTCTGCAGCAGCTCCGAATAGCGCGGCGTCAACTCGGACGGCTTGAGCATCGCTCGGTTGCCGGCGGCGAACGCGTCGACCAGCGGCGCGAGCGCCAGCAGCACCGGGTAGTTCCAGGGTGCGATGATCCCGATCACGCCCAGCGGCTCGTAGCGCACCCAGGCGCGCGCTGGCCGGAAGGCGATGTCCACGTGCCGATGCTCCGGCCGCATCCAGCCGCGCAGGTGCTTGCGGGCATGGCGGATGCCGCCGAGCACGATGCTGATCTCGAGGAGCCGGGTCTCAGAGGCGCAGCGATTTCCGAAATCCGCCGAGATCGCGGCAATGATGGCGTCCTGATTCCCGAGCACCAGCGCCCGGACCTTGTCGAGGCGCTGCTTGCGTTCGGCGAGCGTCGGCGCTGGCTCGCGTCGCGAAGCGGCGTGCTGCAGGTCGAACAATCGTTGCAGATCGGCGGCGGCGCCGCTGGTCGCGGCCGCGGTGAGAACCGGTGACGGCTCGTTCATGATCTGCTTCCCCGCGCCACCGACTGCACCTTGCCGGACTTCGCGCTCGTAGCCCGACTGTCAGGAAAGATTTCAACTCGCGCCCCCGCGGGCCACGAGCGCACCCTCGTGCCCTGGCTGTGCGCTTTCAGCAACGCAGTGCAAAAATAATTTACCGCCGGCCAGGGTGCGCAACCTGTGAAGTGCCTCGCCGAACACCATTTGTTAACCTTGGTTTATTAACCATAGAATGCGAGCCGTTAACATCGGCCGTCGGAGCGAGGGAGGGCGCCAGGCAACGAGCAAAGGAGCAGGTCTTAGCCAATGGACGTATTCACCCGATACGCAGAAGCCTACGACGTAACCAAGGTCGAGGAGATGCTGCTGCAGGATTACCTGCTCGGGTGTCGAGACGACGCGACCATGCGGGCCACCACCGCGGAAAGAATGGTGGCGGCGATCGGCGAGCCCGAGTTGGTCGACACCAGCCATGACCAGCGGCTGGGTCGGATCTTTCTCAATCGCACGATCAAGCGATACAAGGCTTTCGCGGACCTCTACGGCACCGAAGAGACGGTGGAGCGCGTCGTCGGATTCTTCCGGCACGCCAGCCAGGGTCTCGAGGAGCGCAAGCAGATCCTCTACCTGCTCGGGCCGGTAGGCGGCGGAAAATCCACGCTGGCCGAGATCCTCAAGCAACTGATCGAAAAGCAGCCGGTCTACGTCCTGAAGGCCGGCGAGCAGATCAGCCCCGTCTTCGAGTCGCCGCTGGGGCTGTTCGACCGTCCGCGGTTCGGCGACCTGCTGGAGGACAAATATAACATCCCGCGCAGGCTGCTCACCGGATTGATGTCCCCCTGGGCCGTCAAGCGCTTGCAGGAGTTCGGCGGCGACATCTCCAAGTTCAGCGTGGTGAAGCTCTATCCCTCGAAGCTCCGCCAGATCTGCGTGGCCAAGACGGAGCCCGGCGACGAGAACAACCAGGATGTCTCCTCGCTCGTGGGCAAGCTCGATATCCGCAAGCTGGAGCACCTGAGCCAGAACGATCCCGACGCCTACAGCTATTCCGGCGGGCTAAACCGGACGACCCAGGGCATCCTGGAATTCGTGGAGATGTTCAAGGCGCCGATCAAGGTGCTGCACCCGCTGCTGACGGCGACGCAGGAGGGTTCCTACATCGGGACCGAGAACATCGGCGCGCTTCCCTACCAGGGCATCATCATCGCCCATTCGAACGAGTCCGAGTGGCTGCAGTTCAAGTCCAACAAGAACAACGAGGCGTTTCTCGACCGCATCAGCGTGATCAAGGTGCCCTACTGCCTCCGCGCCACCGAAGAGGGCCAGATCTACGGCAAGCTGCTGTCGGAGAGCACGCTGCGGGAGGCCCCCTGCGCTCCGGAGACGCTGCCGATTCTCGCGCGGTTCAGCGTGCTTACCCGGTTGCGCGAGCACGAGAACTCGACGCTCTACTCGAAGCTCCGCACCTACGACGGCGAGACGCTGAAGCATACCGACCCAAAGGCCAAGTCGATGCAGGAATATCGCGACGCCGCGGGCGTCGACGAGGGCATGACGGGCGTTTCGACCCGCTTTGCCTTCAAGATCCTGTCGGAGACCTTCAACCACGACAACGAGGAGGTCGGCGCCGATCCGGTGCACCTGATGTACGTGCTGGAGCAGGCCATCCGCCGCGAGCAGTTCTCTGAGGAGACCGAAAGCCGCTACCTCGAGTTCATTAAGACCGAGTTGTCACGGCGATACGCGGAGTTCATCGGCGAGGAGATTCAGAAGGCCTACCTCGAGTCCTACTCAGACTACGGCCAGAACCTCTTCGACCGCTACATCGCCTATGCGGACGCCTGGATCGAGGAGCAGGACTACAAGGATCCGGACACCGGCCAGATGTTCGATCGCGAGGTTCTGGAGCAGGAGCTCGCGAAGATCGAGAAGCCGGCCGGCGTCTCGAACGCCAAGGACTTCCGGAACGAGGTGGTCAAGTTCGTGCTGAGGGCCCGGGCCGAGAACCACGGCAGGAACCCCGACTGGCACAGGTACGAAAAGTTACGCCGGGTGATCGAGAAGCGGATGTTCGGCCAGGTCGAGGAACTCCTGCCGGTCATCAGCTTCGGAGCGAAGCGCGACAAGGAGACCGATGACAAGCACGCCAGCTTCGTCGAGCGCATGACCGAGCGGGGATACACGCCCCGGCAGGTCCGTCGGCTCGTCGAGTGGTACATGCGCGTCAACAAGGCAGGGTGAGCGGTCCGGCGCCATGGCTCATTTCGTCGACCGCCGCCTGAACCCCAAGGAGAAAAGTCTCGGAAACCGCCGGCGGTTCATCCGGCGGGTCCGAGCCCACGTCAAGCGCGCCGTCAACGAATCGGTGCGCGAGCGTGGCATCACCGACGTCGACCAGGGCGGCAGTGTCACCGTGCCGGCCGACGGCGTCCGCGAACCGACCTTCCACCACGCGTCCCAGGGCGGCTCGCGCGAACACGTGCTGCCCGGCAACAAGACCTTCCGATCGGGCGACCATCTTGACAAGCCGCCGGCCGGTGGCGGCGGCTCCGGCGGCCGGCAGGGCGCACCGGACGGCGAGGCCGAGGACGATTTCGCCTTCGTGCTGTCCCGCGACGAGTTCCTGGAGATCTTCTTCGAGGATCTCGAACTGCCCGATATGGTCAAGCGCTCCCTGCACGAGACCAAGGCGGCCAAGCCGCGGCGCGCCGGCCAGTCCGTCACCGGGTCGCCGGCCAATCTCAACGTCGAGCGCACCATGCGGAACGCGCTCGGCCGCAGGCTGGCGCTGCGGCGGCCCGGGGACCGGGAGATCGAGGAGATGCGGGCGCGGATCTTCGAGCTCGAGGCCCTGCACCAGCCGGACCGCGAGCAACTTGCGGAACTGGCGGCGCTGCACGCGGCGATCGAGGAGCTGCTGCGGCGGCAGAAGGCCGTTCCCTATCTCGATCCGCTGGATGTCAGGTACAGCCACTTCGAGCCGCAGCCCGAGCCCAGCGCCCGGGCCGTCATGTTCTGCCTGATGGACGTCTCCGCTTCGATGGGCGAGCGGGAAAAGGACCTGGCCAAGCGCTTCTTCGTGTTGCTGCATCTCTTTCTCCGCCGGCGATACGACCGCGTCGAGCTGGTCTTCATCCGCCACACCCATCAGGCAAGCGAGGTCGACGAGGAGACCTTCTTCCATTCGCGCGAGTCCGGCGGCACCGTGGTCAGCACGGCGCTCGCGGAAATGCGCAAGGTCATCGCCGAGCGCTACGCCCCCTCCGAATGGAACATCTATGCCGCCCAGGCGTCCGACGGCGACAACTACGGCAGCGACTCGCCGGGCTGCGCCGTGCTCCTGAACGAGGATCTGATGAAGTGCTGTCAGTATTTCGCCTATGTCGAGATCATCGCCGAGGAGGAAGCGCAGTTCCTCAAGAGCGACGGCAGCGGCACCGAGCTGTGGATCGCCTATCGGACCGTGGCGCAGAAGTGGCCGAACTTCGCGATGAAGCGCGTGGCGCGCGGCGCTGACATCTATCCGGTGTTCCGCGAGCTCTTCGACCGCAAGGCGGAGGCGCACGCCAATGGCTGAAGCCGGGCGGGAACTGCTCTTCGCCGGCCCCGAATGGACGTTCGACGATCTTCGGCGGGCGCACGACGCCATCGCAGAAGTCGCCGACAAGGACCTCGGCCTCGACACTTATCCCAACCAGATCGAGATCATCTCGGCCGAGCAGATGCTGGACGCGCACTCGTCGATCGGCATGCCGGTGATCTACCGGCACTGGTCCTTCGGCAAGCATTTCATCCACCACGAGCAGCTCTACCGGAAGGGAATGCGCGGCCTCGCTTACGAGATCGTCATCAACTCCAACCCCTGCATCAGCTATTGCCTCGAAGAGAATACCATGGCGCTGCAGGCCTTGGTGATGGCGCACGCCGCGTTCGGCCACAACCACTTCTTCAAGTCCAACCATCTGTTTCGACAGTGGACCGACCCCGAAGGGATCCTCGACTACCTCGACTATGGCCGCGACTTCATCCAGCAGTGCGAGGAGCGGTATGGCCTGAGCGAAGTCGAGCGGCTGCTCGACGCGGCCCACGCCCTGATGCCTTCCAGTGTCTTCCGCCATCGCCGCCCGCCCGAGCCTTCGGCGCAGGACGGGCGCCGGCGCCAGCTCGAGCGGCTCGAGGAGGAGGATCGCGCCGCGCACTACCTCTGGGATTCGATCGCCGCGGCGCCGCGCTCGACGGCCGCCGAGAACGAGGCGCGCGAGCGCAAGCGGGGCATGCGCCTGCCGGAGGAAAACCTGCTCCTCTTCGTCGAGAAATACAGCCCCGCGCTCAAGCCATGGCAGCGCGAGATCCTGCGCATCGTGCGCAGCATCGCCCAGTACTTCTACCCGCAGCGCCAGACCCAGGTGATGAACGAAGGCTGCGCCTGCTTCGTGCACTACTTCATCCTCAACCGGCTGCACGCCGAGGGACGGATCGACGACGGGGCGATGCTCGAGATTCTGCACAACCACACCAACGTTCTGACCCAGCCGGACTTCGACGATCCGCGATACAGCGGCATCAATCCCTACGCGCTCGGCTTCGCGATGATGCAGGACATCCGCCGCATCTGTGAGACGCCGACCGAAGAGGATCGGGCCTGGTTCCCCGAGTTCGCCGGGCAGAAGGACTGGTGCGGCGTGCTCAAGGACGCCTGGGCCAACTATCGGGACGAGAGCTTCATCCAGCAGTTCCTCAGCCCGAACGTCATGCGACGTTTCCGCATGTTCGCGCTCAGCGACAATGCGGCGGATCCCTACCTGACGGTCGACGGCATTCATGACGAGCGGGGCTATCATGCGGTGCGCGACGCGCTTGCCCGGTCCCGCGATGTCTCGATCTCCGAGCCCGACATCCAGATCGTCGACGTCAGCCTGCTGGGCGACCGGGTGCTGCACCTGCGGCACCTGCGGCGCAACGGGATACCGCTCGATCCCGCCGCCAGCGAGGCAACGCTTGCGCATCTGCGACACCTGTGGGGCTATGATCTGGCCATGAACGACGAACCGGGCGACACCCGGTAGCCGCGTCTTCAGGAGCCTCGGGCCGGCCGGGTCGGCTGCGGTCGCGCGAGCCTTTTCCAACGGCCTGTTGTTCGAGCAACAAATCTGCTGTACGATCTAACTCTTGGGGCCGGGCGGATTTGCTGAGGTCGGTTTGACTTGTGCAACCGTGATTTTGACGCGGCTACCGCATGTTACATCAGGAAATTATTTTCTGGCGCTTGAGAATTCGGGGGAACGAGCATGCGCCCAGGTCGTCCTTCTCCGACTGCTGGCACTCGCGATTGGGTATCTGATGACAAGTCCCGATCTTCCGGTGGCTCAGGACGTCGACGCGTTCCGGGCGCGTCGGGAGGCCTACATCGACGAGTTTCGCCGGACGGGCGAGCTGCCCTCCGGATTGATGGCAGCACTGGCGGCGGAGCTGGAGACGACATCGGCGAGCTTGCCGGCCGGGAACCGCGGCGCGTTGCTGTTCGAGCTCGCCACGCTTCAGCGGATCCAGGGCGGGTTCGAGGAGGCGATCGCGACCTACCGTCGGGCGATCGAGGACGCCGGCGGCAGCGGCGACGTCGCGTTCGATGCCTGGATCGGCATTGCGCGTGCGCACGCCTACGGCACCAAGGATCACGGCGCCGCAGCCGAGGCATTTCAGAGCGCTGTGGATGTCGCCGGTCCCGACCCCAGCCGGCAGCACCGCTACACGATGGCGGACTATCTTTCGCAGCTTCAGAGCGGACGGGGCGAGCTCGAGGCGGCTCTGGTGAACGCCCTGCAGGCGGATCGCCTCGCAGACAGCGACCTCGAGCGGTTCTACGCCGAACTCGACACCGGCGACGTGCTGCAGCAGTTCGCGCAGAGTTGCGACTACCGACAGCTCGTCGACGCAAAGACCTTCTCGGGTGAAGCCGACGACGGCTGGGGCGCCTGCCGCCGCGCGGTCGCGGCAGCAGCAGGCTACTACGCGCAGGCGAGCGCAATCGCAGCGCGGCTGGGCTGGGATTTCATGCAGGCCCAGTCCGATGGTTTCAGGGATCGCCTCGGCGCCCGGCTTTTCCTGATCGAGCAGCGGGCCTCCATGGCCAGGCTGGGCCAGGCCAGCGTGTTCGACGCCGAGGATGCCGGAGACGTGCTGGTGACCGAGCAGTTCGCTTCCGGCGGATTCCGCGCTTTCCGACGTTCCGATGCTGGCGCAGCTGATCGAAAGCGTCGTTCCGGAGGAAGCGCTCAACGACGCCCGCAGCGCGTATCTGCTCGGGCTGAAGGCCGACATCGAAGGCGACACCCAGACCGCCCTCGCCCACTTCGAGCGTGCGGTCGACCTGCTCGAGCGCGAGCGCGCCTCGCTGTTCGACCTGCGTCAGCGCAATACGGTCGTCGAGAACCGGCCTGAACTGGTTCAGTCCCTGGCGCTGAGGCTTCTGGAGCGGCGCAGCTATGACAAGGCGTTCTCGGCCTTCGAATCGATCCGGGCGAGGGGGCTGGGCGACCTGGCGACCGCCTATGAGCGCCAGGAACTTTCGGGCGCCGAGCGCCGCTGGCTGGCGGGTCTGGTGGAACTCGAGTCCCGCGAAAGCGCGATCCTGACCGGCCTGGTCGAGCAGGCGATCGCCGGCGAGAGCGGGGACTTCGACCGCAGCCTCGGCGAGCTCGACGCGCTGCGGGCGGAACGCCTGAAGCTCTCGGAGGACCCGGAATTCGCGGGGACCATCGCGAAGCTGGTAGGCGGGTATCGCGGGTCCGAGGATCTGGGCCACCTCGCCGAGCTGGTGAAGGCGAGCGGAATCCCGGTGTTGCTCTACTGGGTGACGCAGACCAACGTCATCGTCTGGGTGGTCAGCCCGGAAGGCATGGAGGTGAAGAGCGTATTCCTGCCCGAGGCGGCCGTGGTCGAGAAGGTGCGGCGCGTCGTCAGCTCTTCCCGCACGCCCGATCAGCCTTTCGACGCCGCCGCGGCGCGGCAACTCTATGCTTATCTGGTGCAACCCTTCGAGCGCCACCTCGTCGGGCGCGAGGTGATCGTGGTGCCGCAGGGTCCGCTGGTACCGCTGCCTTTCGAGGCGCTGATCGACCCGCGGACCGGGAGTTTCCTCGTCGAGAAAGTCGCCGTGTCCTATGCGCCCAGCGCCGCCTTTGCCGCCAGGGCCGTGCAACGCCGACCCATCGCTATGCCTCGGGTAACGGCGCTCTATGACGAGGCGATCGAGCTCGACACCGGCGAGATCGCGGGGCTGATGGCGAGCCTGACGTCCGGGCTGGACGCGACTGCGTCCGTAAACCTCTCGGGCGATCAGGTGATCGATCTCATCGCGGGCCGGAGCGCGGTTCACGTGCTGCTGCATGGTTTCTTCGAGCGAAATGACCCGCTGCAATCCTACGTGGACCTGAACAATCCCGAGCTCCCGCCTGCGGACAATGCACTCACCGCTGCCGAACTGCTCGCCGCGAACTGGCGCGATGCGCGGCTGGTCGTGTTCAGCTCCTGCGAGAGCGCGCAGCTGGACGTCCGCATCTCGAACGAGGTCTACGGGCTGTCCTGGGCGCCGCTGGTCGGCGGTGCCCAGGCCGTGGTCATGAGCCGCTGGCGGGTCGAGGGAAAGAGCAACGCCGACTGGATGAAGGCTTTCTACGCCAGGCTCGCCGCAGGGGCTGGCTCGCCGGCGGTCGCCGCCGCCGACACGATGAAGCTGATGATCCACGATGGGCGGACCGAACCCTACTACTGGGCAGGGCCGCAGGTCTTCGGGAGATAACGCTTGGAGCATCCGGTCGAGCTCGCCAAGAATATCGGAGCCGTGCTGGGCACCGCTTCGGTCGTCGGATATGCCTGCGGCTACCTTGCGCTGCATGCCCGCGCCTTCGCGCTCGGCACCGATCCTGCTTTCAAGCTGGTGGACCAGGTCTATGTCTTTGCCGGCGCGCGGTTCCTGATCGCCACGCTGATCGCCGTGCTGGTGCTGGCGCCGGTGATGCTCGCGGTCCGTTGGGCGGCGATCGCGGCGCTCAGGCTCCTGCCCGCAGTCCATGGGGGCGCCGATCCAGTGGGTCGCCCTGATCCTGGTGGCGATGATAACCATTCTTTCCATGAGCATCCTGAGCGCGAACGGTATCCTGCTGCTCGAGGGCGACCTGCCCACGTCGGGTCTGGAAGGCGCGGTGCTGGGGAGCGCGACCGGCCTGCGGCTGGGGCTGATCCTGGCATCGGTGCTGTTGGCCGGGCTCTCAGTCCTCTGGCTCTACGCGCACGTGAAGTCCGGCCCGGGAACGTTCGCCTGGGTCCTGGCCGCGGTCGTGGCGCTGCAGGCCTTCATGCTGCCGATCTACCACGGAGCGCTGTTCGCCGATCGCCGGGTCCGCGTCCTCTCGGAGGTCCCCGGCGTCGTGCAGGGCCTGACGCCGCCTGTGGCGATCGTCGATCGCACCACGGAGCAGGCGACGCTGCTCGGGCGCAACGGCGATGGCCGGCGGGTTCTGGCTACCGTCGCCATGAAGGACCTGGACGGCATCCCGGTCCAGGCGGTGATGTCGCTCGACGACTTCGTCGGCAGGCTCGCACCGCGCCGTAGGCAGATCTCGGGCGTCGGCGGGCACGGGATACGGGTGGCGGATGCGGGTACGACAGTGGGAGGACCGATCGTGGCGGACGACAGCAGCTCCGGTTTCGCGAAGGGCTTCTACGCGTCGCTGGCCGGGTACTTCGGTATGGTGCTGGAATCGATCGGGTCGCTCGGCGGCGGGCCGGGCACGGCGGGTGAGCTCTGGGCGGTGGACTTCGATGCGTCTGGCCGCCCGTCCGCACCGCGCCGGGTCGGTGGGCTCGCCGACCTCTCCTGGCCGGTGATCGGTGCCGACGGGGTCTCCTTTGTCGCCCTCCGGGGCGGGCAGGTGGTGCGGCTCGACGCCAGCGGCGCGGTTGCCGCAGTGCTCGCCGAAGGAGGCGGCTGGCGGAAACTCCTGGGCGAGCAGGCGGAAGGATCGGTCCTGGGGTTGGTGCGCCAGAACGGCGAGACCCTGCCGGCACGGCTGGCGGCGGACGGAACCCTGGAGGTCGGCGCCGCTCCGGCCACCGACGAGGAAAAGCGCGCGCTGGCGCGGCTGCTCCAGGACGCGCGGGCCTATAGCGGGGACACGGCCCTGGTGGTCGATCGCTCCGAGCGCGGCGGGAGGGGCTTCGATGTCTTTCTTCGCTCCGCGGCGGGAATCGTCAACCTCAGCAACTGCGGCGACGACTACTGCGGGCAGGCTTCGCTGTCGCCGGACAGGCGACGTGCGGCGTTCATCCGGGTGCCGCGCTAGTATGAGCCAGCAAGCCGCTGAAATATCCTAATTTTCTGCGTATGGACTCCGTATGGAACGCATATGGCGACTGTATTGCGAGTCAAGAGGCGAACCTGCTTTCGGCGAAAGTGATGTTCTCCCGGATGAGCGCATTGGCGATCACGACGAGGCGTCGGCCGGTGGCGACGATGGCGAGCTTGGGCGGTTTGCCGGCGGCGCGCATGGCGCGGTAGGTGGCCTTGAAGCGGGGGTCGCAGCGGGCGGCGACCATGCCGGCCATGTAGAAGGGCCGTGGTGAGGCAGGGCCTGCCGCCCGAGATGGCGTTGCGGCCCGGCCGGGGGCCGCTCTGGTCCGGATGCGGCGCCATGCCGGCGAGGCTGGCCGCGGTCTTCTTGTCGAGGCGTCCCGGCTCGGGCATGTCGGCGAGGACCACCGAGGCGATGCGCCCGGCGATGCCGGGCATCGAGACGAGGATCTCGCGCCTGCGGGCGAGGGCGGGATCGGCGGCGATCGCCGCCTCGAGCTGGCGCTCGACCTCGGCGCAGGCGGCCTTCAGCGCCGCGATCACCGCGCGGTGGCTGGCGGCGATGCCCGCGTCGAAGGCCTGGGCGAGGCGGGTCTTCTCGATGGCGATGAACTCGGTGAGCTGGCGGCGGCGGGTGGAAAGCGCCTTGAGCGCAAGGGCTTGCGGTTCCGGCGCGGGGCGGAGGCGGTCGGGCATGGTGCGAGCAAAGCGCGCGATGAGGCCGGCGTCCAGCCGGTCGGTCTTGGCGATGCGCCCCTCGGCGGTGCGGAAGGCGCGCACCTGCCGCGGGTCGGCGATGCCGACCGCGAAGCCGGCGGCGGCGAGCGCCCCGGCCAGGGGCCAGGCGCAGGGGCCGATCGCCTCGATGGCGACGCCGGGGGCACCCCGGCGTCGCAGCGCCTCGGCGAGCGCGGCGATGCCGGCGGCGTCGTTGCCGAACCGCAGCGGTTTCGCGGCGGGATCGAAGCCGAGGTCGAGGAAGTGCTTGCCGACATCGACGCCGGCGAGGGGAGCGGGAGCGAGCATGTGGGTCCTGTCCTGTACGCGACCGGCCGCCGACGCGGCGATCAACCGACTGTCCGGATCGAACATCCCGGCGCCCGGGGACCGGGCCATTTGACGGCCGCGCGTCGCTTGCGGGGGCATGCCCCCGCAAGCGACGCGGACCAGGAAGCCGTCCGACCGCCGAGCGCCGCAACCGCATCAAAGCACGGCTGATACCAATGGCCCTACGGCTTGACCGTCGCCCAGTAGCGGGAAGTGGTTGATGCGACCGAGGCTGGGTCGTGGATGAAGAAGTTCCAGGCGTCGCAACAAGTCTCGACGATCTCGGGGTAGCCGTCGAAGACGGTATTGGAGAGCCTGTTGCCGCGGAGGTATTCCCAGACGTTCTCCACCGGATTGAGTTCGGGCGCGTAGGGCGGGAGCGTGAGCAGCGAGATGTTGTCCGGGACCGCCAGGTCCTTGCCGCCGTGCCAGCCGGCGCCGTCGAGCACCAGCACCGCATGGGCGCCGGGGGCGACGGTGCGGGCGATCTCGGCGAGGTGCAGGTTCATCGCTTGCGTGTCGGCGAAGGGCAGCACCAGGGCGGCGCCGGTGGCGCGCTCGGGGCAGACGGCGCCGAAGATGTAGGCCCATTCGTAGCGGGTGTCGCGCACGGCGCGCGGCCGGGTGCCGCGCTTCGCCCAGACCCGGGTCAGCGTGCCCTGCTGGCCGACGCGCGCCTCGTCCTGGAACCAGATCTCGAGCGGTTTGGCCCGTGCGCTCGCGGGGATGGCCTCGGCTACCGCCTGCGGGAAGCTTTTTTAAAAGCCTCCTGAGCGGCCTCGTCGGCCTTCGGGTGGCGCGGGCGCACCGACAGCCGGCGATAGCCGAGCTCCCGCAGCTGCTTGCCCACCGTGCGCTCGTGCATCACCACCCCGAGCTCCGCCGCGATCCACCGCTTCAGGTCGATGCGCCGCCACCGCACCACCCGGTCGAGCTTCGGGTCGGGACCCGCTTCCACCCGCGCCGCCAGCAGCGCCTTCTGCTCTGCAGAGAGCAGCCGCGGCGGGCCCGGCGAGCGGCGGTTCTCCAGCCCCGCGAGCCCCTCGGCGTTGGTGCGATGCACCCAGTCGCGCAAGCTCTGGCGATCCATGCCGCAGGTCTCCGCCGCGGTCTTGCGATCGACCCCCTCCAGCACCAGCGCGATCGCCAGCATCCGCCGCGCCGCCCGCGCCGACTTCGCCTTCCCCGACGCCGCCCGCAGCTCCGCCGCCGTCATCTCCCGCCGCGTGATCGCGATCGCTCCTGCCATCCCTGCCTCCTCTGCCTCGCCGGCAGTGAGTCAGACTTCACCCGATTTGGGAATCCCCACAGAGTCAAACGGCAAGGCCGTTGGTATTAGAGCACGGCTAAGTCTCAGGTACAGGAATCCGTATCGGCTTTTTGGCTTCGCGGCAGGAGGCGGGTGCCGCGGCCGCTGGTACTACACTTGCCGGCTCAGCCATGGGCGGGCGGCGAAAGCCGCTTGTGCCAGCCGGATGCCACGACTAACCTGCCGGCCGATGTCGATCTTGATTGTTACAAGATAACAAGGGCCAGAGCAGCGGATGGAGCCGTCGAGTTCGCCGGTGCCTCCGGCCTTCCGGCCGCACGATCACCGGCGTTGCCGGGGCCGGGCGCTGGCGGCGGTGCGGACCGCCTGCGAGGCGCGGCGGCTGCGGCTGACGCCGGCCCGGGCTTTCGTGCTGGAGACGCTGCTCGGCTCGCATCGGGCGATGACCGCATACGAGCTGCTGGAGGCGCTGGCCGCGGCGGGGCTGGGCGGCCAGCCGCCGGTGGTCTACCGGGCGCTCGACTTTCTTGTCGCCAACGGCTTCGTGCACCGCATCGAGCGTCTGGGTGCCTTCGCCGCCTGCACCCACGGCGGTGACGCCCACAGTGCCGGCTTCCTGGTCTGCCGGTCGTGCCGGCGGGTGGCGGAGACGACGCTGGCGCCCTCGGTGCGCGGGCTGGCGGCCGAGGCGGCGGCGGCGGGCTTCGTCATCGAGCGCACCGTGGTCGAGGCCGAGGGTCTCTGCGCCCGCTGCCGGGAGGCTGCGACATGACGCCGCTGATCGGCGGCGCGGGGCGGCGCGCGTCAGGTCTCCTCGCCGGTCTGGGTGTCGTTGCGCGCCCGGCGGCGGCGGGCGGCGCGGTCGAGGTCGTCCTCGAGGTATTCCTCGAGCCCGACCAGGTCGTCGGGCAAGGGCAGGCCGAGCGACTGCATCTCGGTGAGCTTTTCGCGCAGCGATTCCTGAAGCTCGTGGGCGTCGGTGGGGTTGGCGGCGATCTCGTCCAGCAGCATCGCGATCTGCACCCTTAGTTGTTCGAAAGCCATCACATCCTCCCGGTTCCGCACACGCCGCGCACGTGCGACAATAGCACGGGGGACCGGACCTGGTATCGGTCTATCGGGGGAGTGCGCTTGCCGCCCAGCGGCAGGCGCAGCGAAAGGAGAGGTGAATGGGGTTCAAGACCGTGTTCCTGACGGTGGGGGCCACTCAGGACGACACCGAGATCGACCGTGCCGTCACGATCTGCGAAGGGCTCGGCGCGCATCTGGCGCTGCTCGTGCTCGGGATCGCGCCGCCGCCGCCGGCCTCGCCTTACGGGGTGGTGTCCAATGACATCTGGGCCGGCGAGATCCGCGACGGCCAGGCCGAGGCCCAGGCTCGGGCCGCGGTGATCGAGGCCAAGCTCGCGCCGTCGGGGCTGTCGGCCTCGGTCGAGGCGCAATACATCGACCGCGGCACGGTGGCCTCGCTCGCCGCCCGCTTCGCGCGCTACGCCGACCTGACCCTGATCACGCCGCAGGCC
This sequence comes from uncultured Alphaproteobacteria bacterium, assembly GCA_963847795.1. Lineage (GTDB taxonomy): Bacteria > Pseudomonadota > Alphaproteobacteria > Rhodobacterales > Rhodobacteraceae > Amaricoccus. The sequence continues at coordinate 50,748 of CAWKBH010000018.1, read as the reverse complement.
CCGGGCTTCGAGCTGATGCAGACCTGGGTGATGAACGGCGCGCTGTTCGAGTCGGGCCGGCCGATGCTGCTGCTGCCGAAGGGGTCCGCGGGCTTCCCGGAGCCGCAGCGGGTGATGATCGCCTGGGACGCCAGCGTCGAGGCCTCCAAGGCGGTGCGCGACGCGATCGGGCTGATGCAGAAGGCCGCCGAGGTGCACGCGGTGCTGATCGACCCGGTGCCGTCCTTCGAGGGCCACGGGCCGGAGCCGGGCGCGGACCTCGCGACCTATCTCGGGCGCCACGGCATCGAAGCGACCGTCCACCGGTTGCCGCGTGAGGGCAAGGACACCGGCGAGATGCTGCGCCGCACCGCCACCGACCTCGCCGCCGACCTGATCGTGATGGGCGGGTTCGGCCATTCGCGGCTGCGCCAGCGGATCTTCGGCGGCACGACCACGGACATGCTGAAGGAGGCGACCATCCCGGTGCTGATGGCGCACTGACGGCGGTTCCGGGGTTTGAGGGTTAACTGGCTGAAAGAGCCGGGTTTTCCGCGTATGGTTCGCATATGGAACGCGTCTGGAACCGGTATGGGCGCGTTCAGGCTGCCGCTGACAGGTCCCGCGACACGTGCTAGGGTGGCGTCCGCAGTCAACGCTCCGGCTGCGTAGCCGCGCGGGGTCGCGGCGGTCCCGGTCAGTCCGGTCCACGAGGGGGTGGGAGCGCCAGGGTATGGACCGGTCGCGACCGCAACGAAAGCGGGGGAAACGACCCATGCCACACTATCTCTACCAGATGTCCTATTCGCGCGACGCGGTGAAGGGGATGCTCGCCAATCCCACGGACCGCGAGGCCGCGGCGAGGCAGATCACCGAGGCGGCCGGCGGTAAGCTCAAGGGCTTCTATTTCTCGTTCGGCAGCAGCGACGTGCTGTGCATCGTCGAGGCGCCGAACGACGAAGCCGTGGCGGCGGTCTCGCTGGCGGTCGCCGCATCCGGTGCCGCTTCGGCGGGGGCGATCACCAAGCTGATGACCGCCCAGGAAGGCATGGAGGCGATGAAGCTCGCCGCCAAGGCCGCAGGCGTCTACAAGCCGCCCATGAGCTGACCGGCCGAGGTGGCGGCGGCGAGGCCGCCGCCACCCCTGGTCGTCAGGCCGCCCGAGCGAGCTCGAGGCCGGCCGTTTCGCGTAGCGCCGCGGTCGCCGAAGCGATCGCCGCCGCGCGGGCTTCGGGGCCGTAGCCGATCTTCTCGGCGTGGACGAAGGTGACGTCGGACAGGCCGATGAAGCCCAGCAGGTGCCGCAGGTAGGGCTCCTGAAAGTCGAGCGCCTGTGCGGGGCCTTCGCTGTAGAGGCCGCCGCGGCTCTCGACCACGATCACCCGCTTGCCGCTCAGGAGGCCCTTGGGGCCGGATTCGGAGTAGCTGAAGGTCTCGCCGGCCCGCAGCACGTGGTCGAACCACGAGCGCAGCGTGGTGGGGATGGAGAAGTTGTACATGGGCGCGCCGATCACGATGGTGTCGGCGGCGCGCAGCTCGGCGATCAGCGCGTCGGAGAGCGCCCGGGCGCCGAGCTCGGTCTCGGTTGCCGGCTCGCCGCGCACGCCGGCGAGGTTGTCTTCGGTGAGATGCGGCACCGGCTGCGCGCCGAGGTCGCGGTAGACGACCCGGGCCGGCGCCTGGGCGGTCAGGGCGGCGACGGCTTCGCGAACCAGGGCCTTGGAGACCGAGGCTTCGCCGCTGACGGCGCTGTCGATGACGAGGATGGTGTTCATGGCTGTGCTTCCTTGCGGGTGGCGTCTGTGACCCGCTGAATATGCGGTTGCAAGAAGCGCGACACTAGCCGCATAATCCGTGCCAGACTTTTGCAGGATGGGGAACGGTCGTGCCCGATCTCGAGGACATCCGCGCCTTCAACGAGGTCGTGGACAGCGGCAGCCTGACCCGCGCCGGGGCCCGGCTCGGCATGTCGAAGTCGATGATCAGCCGGCGGCTGGCGCGCCTGGAGGCCGAGCTCGGCGCGCCGCTGCTGGCGAGGACCACCCGAGGCCTGTCGCTGACCGAGGCCGGGAGCGACTTCCGGCCCTATGCCGAACGGATGGTGGCGGAGCTGCAGTCGGCGCGCGACGCGATCAGCCGGCAGGGCGAGGCGACCGGCCGGCTGCGCCTGGCGGCGCCGATCTCGTTCGGCAGCTCGCACCTGGCGCCGGTGCTGGCGGAGCTGGCGGTCCGCCAGCCGCGGCTGGAGATCAGCACCTCCTACGGCGACCGGCTGGTCGACCTGGTGGGCGAGGGCTACGACGCGGCGGTCCGGATCGGCAACCTGTCCGACTCGAGCCTGATCGCCCGGCGGATCGCGCCGGTCCGCGCCGTGATGGTGGCGAGCCCCGACTATCTGGCGCGGCGCGGCACGCCGCGCACGCCGGCCGATCTCGCGGGCCACGATGCGATCCCGCACGGCGACCAGGTCTGGGAGTTCCGGCAGGGGGGCAAACGCTTCAGCCACCGGCCGCGCGGCCGGTTCACCGCCGACAGCGGCGCGGCCGAGCTCGCCGGCGTCGTCGCCGGGCTCGGGATCGCGGCGATGCCCGCGTTCATCGCCGGGCCGGCGATCGCACGGGGCGAGATCGTGACGCTGCTCGAGGACTACACGATCCCCGCGGCGGGGCTCTACATCGTGCGCCCGCCGCCCGCCGAGCCGGTGCCGAACAAGATCAAGGTGCTGACCGAGATCATGCTCGAGCGCTTCGGCAACGACGAGTGGGACGGCTGCACGCGCGCGGCGTAAACGACCCGCCGGAGCGCGGCCTTCGGCCGCGGGCGGCCGTTGCCGCCATTTTGTGCGCGCGGTGCGCGCGAGTTTTTTGCTGGTGATGCGCCTGCTGGCGCATCACGACTGCTCTCCAGGTAAGCTAACCTGTATGAAATCCTTGGGCTTTCGCGCCGGGTTCGGATCAGGCGGTCAGGACGCCGTGGGCGGCGTCCCAGGCGGCGACGCTGGCGCGCGCCGCTTCGGCGACCCGGGCGGTCGGCCAGCCGGCCTTGTAGAGGGCGCTGCCGAGGCCGAAGCCGTCGGCGCCGGCGGCGATCCAGTCGGCGAAATCCTTCGGGCCGACGCCGCCGACCGCGTAGAGCGGCGTCGCCGGCGGCAGCACGGCGCGGATCGCCGCCAGCCCGTCGCGGCCGAGGACGCTGGCGGGGAAGATCTTCAGAGCGTCGGCGCCGGCCGCCAGGGCGGCGAAGCATTCGCTGGCGGTGAAGACGCCGGGGTAGGAGCCGAGGCCGAGCTCCTTGGTGCGGGCGATCACCGTGGGGTTGCAGTTCGGCGAGACGATGAAGCTCGCGCCGGTCGCGGCCACGGCGCGGACCTCCTCGGGCGCGAGCACGGTCCCGGCGCCGATCTCGGCCCGCTCGCCGAGCGCCGCCTGCAGCGCGGCGATGCTGTCGAGCGGCTGCGGCGAGTTCAGCGGCACCTCGATCCGGGTGATGCCGGCCTCGATCACGGCGGTGGCGACGGCGACGGCCTCGGCCGGCTCGACGCCGCGCAGGATGGCGATCAGGTTGCGGCTCATCGGCGGATCCTTTCGGCCTGGAGCTGGGCGCGGGCGGCGGCGAGGCCGGCGCGGGTCATCCCGGTCGCATCGGCGAGGCGGGCGTCGAGCCCGCCCAGGGCCAGCGCGCTGCGGTAGGCGGTGGCGAGGGTCGCGGCGCCGATCAGCACCACCTGCCGGCCGAGCCAGTAGGGCCGGGCGCCGGCCAGCTCGGCGCCGATCAGCAGGCCCGAGAGCCGGGCGCGGGCGCGCTCGGGGGCGAGGTCGTGCAGCAGCGCCTCGGCGCGCAGGCCGAAGAGCCGGGCGGCGACGCGCTCGGGGCGGGCGAGGCCGTCCTCGACCGCCTGCAGGAAATCGGCCTCGGACCAGCCGTCGGCGGCGACGGTCTTGCGCAGCACCGAGCGGCCGGCGAGCAGCGCGAAGATCTCGCCGGTCATGTAGCTGGCGAAGCTCACCACCTCGCCGCCGCTGACATGCACCCACTTGGTGTGGGTGCCGGGCAGGCAGGCGATGCCGTCGAAGCCGGGTTCCCCGGCGAGGAGGCCGGCGATCTGGGTCTCCTCGCCGCGCATGACGTCGGCCGGGGCGTCCTGACTGAGACCGGGCAGGATGCGGACGGCGAGGCGGGGATCGCGGACCGGGGGCCGGGCGAAGGCGGCCGGGCGCGGCGGGCAGGGCACGCTGGCATAGGCCGCCTCGGCCCAGGCGCCGCGAGCGCCGGCCATGCCGCAGACGATGACGTCGGTGCGCCCGTCCGCCGGCAGCCAGTCGTCGATCAGCGCCATGAGCGCCGGCTCGAAGCCGTCCGGCGCCAGCGCGGTGGCGCCGGCCGGTGCCGCGGCCTCGGCCATCGGCAGCGCCGTCGGCGGTCATCGCCCAGGCGCGCAGGTTCGACGACCCCCAGTCGACGGCGATCCAGTCCGCGGAGATCGCGCTGCGGGTCACGTCGCGTCGCTCCTTGCCCGAGATGTCGCGCCGGGCAAGAGAGGCCGGAAGCCCGCCGGGGTCAAGCGGGACTTCGCCGGCTCAGCCGCGGAATTCCGGCCGGATCAGCGCCACGGTCAGGGCGCCGAGGCCGGTCAGGGCGAGGATCGGCTGCAGGATCCAGCCGACGAAGGGCACCAGCGCCACCAGGCTGACCGCGACCGCGCCGATCAGCGCCGTCAGGACCCGCTCGAGGAAGCCGTCCGGCGGCAGCTGGCCCGCCCAGCCCCAGACGGCGCGCCCGACGAAACAGACGCCGACGAGATAGCCGATGAACATCAGCAGCGCGGCCGCGAGCAGGATCGCCGGCGCGGCCAGGATGCCGATGATGCTGAGCACCGCCAGCACCGTGGCGCCGACCAGCACCGCGAGCGCGAGAAAGCCGATCCAGAAGGTTCGGAACGGCCGGGCGGCGGCGAGCGCGCCCAGGCGCTCGACCCCGGCCGGCGCGATCAGCACGGTCAGCGCGGCGAGCACGGCGAGGACGAGGGTGCCGACGACGAAGGCGACGCCGAGGGCGAGCCAGCCAGGCCGGTGCGGCCGGGCCGGTTGGCCCGGCGCAGCGGCCGGGGCCTCGCGCTCGACCCGGTCCGCGGGGACCGCCGCCGCGGGGACTGTCTCGGTCGCCGCCCGGCGGCCGCGGAGCACCAGCTTGCCGCCGACCCGACCCTCCGGGCCGAAGCGGAGCGCGTCCGCGGCGATGGTGGCGTCGCCCTCGATCGCCGCGTCGATCACCACGCTGGCGCCGCTGAGCAAGGCCGATCCGGCGACCGGCGCCGCGATCCGCAGGTGGCGCCCGGCGGCCCGGACGTCGCCGCCGACCGCGCCGCCGATCTCGACGTCGTAGCCGGCCAGGGTGGCGTCGCCCGCGACCGGGGCGGATACGGTCACGTCGGCGCCGAAGGCGTAGAGATCGCCCGCCACCGCGCCGTCGGAGACGATCCTGCGGCCGGCCAGGTGCGCCGAGCCGGTGATCGGCACGCTGAGGTCGACCCGCTCGCCGGCGGCGAAGACGTCGTCGGTTCCGGGCGCCTCGACGGTCACGGCGGCGCCCGAGGCGAAGACGTCGTTGCCGAAGCGGAAGCCCTGGCTCGCGTCCTCGGCCAGCGCCGGCGTGGCGAGGCACAGGAGCCCGGCAAGGAGCGTGCGGATCATCTCGTCCCTCCGAATCTCCCGGGGTCGGCCGATCCTAACGTTCCCGGCGCGCGGCGTCTCGGTCGGCGGCGTTGCCCGGGGGGCGCGGCGCGTGGTAGCGACGCAAAACGGGGAGGAGACGCCATGCAGATCCTGATCATCGGCGCCGCGGGCATGGTTGGCGGCAAGCTGGCGCGTTCGCTGGCGAGCGAGCCGGAGCCGGGGCTGGCCGGCCTGACGCTCCTGGACGTGGTGACGCCGGTGGCTCCCGCCGGCGCGGCGGTCCCGGTGGAGACCGGGGCGCTGGATCTGACCGACGCCGCGGCCGTCGCCGCCGGCATCGCCGGGCGGCCGGAGGTGATCTTCCACCTCGCGGCGGTGGTGTCCGGCGAGGCGGAGGCGGATCTCGAGAAGGGCTACGCGGTGAACTTCGACGGGACCCGCCACCTGCTCGACGCGATCCGGGCGCAGCCGGGCTATCGGCCGCGGCTGATCTTCACCTCGTCGATCGCGGTCTTCGGCGCGCCGTTTCCCGAGACGATCCCGGACGACTTCCAGCTGACGCCGCTGACCAGCTACGGCACCCAGAAGGCGATGAGCGAGCTGATGCTCGCCGACTATTCGCGCCGCGGCTTCCTCGACGGCATCGGCATCCGGCTGCCGACGATCTGCATCCGACCCGGCGCGCCGAACAAGGCCGCATCGGGGTTCTTTTCGAACATCCTGCGCGAGCCGCTGGTCGGGCGGGAGGCGGTGCTGCCGGTGGGCGACGAGGTGCGGCACTGGCACGCCAGCCCGCGGGCCGCGATCGGCTTCCTGCGCCACGCCCTGCGGCTCGACACCACGGCGCTGGGCGCCCGGCGCAGCCTGACCATGCCCGGGCTCTCGGCGACCGTGGGCGAGCAGATCGAGGCGCTGCGCCGCGCGGCCGGCGACGCCGCGGCGGCGCTGATCCGCCGCGAGCCGGACCCGGTGATCGCCGGGATGGTCGCCGGCTGGCCGACGCGGTTCGACGCCGCCCGCGCCCTGGCCCTCGGTTTCCGGGCGGATGCCTCGTTCGACGCGATCATCGCCGCGCACGTGGAGGACGAACTCGGCGGCCGGATCGACCGGCGCTAGCACGCGGAAACTCTTGCAGGTTTGCCGCAAGCGGGCTAGCATGCCTGCAACGCAACGAGGGATCGCGGATGCGTCCTGCCGCGGGGAGGGGGAGTCGATGCAATACTGGCGATGGCTGCTTGCCGGCGCCCTGGCCCTGCCGCCTCGCCGCCGTGTATGCGCCGAGCCCGCTCCCGGCCCAGGAAGCGACGCGACAGGCCGCCGAGGTGCCCGCCGGACGCCGAGGCCGGCGGCGCAGACGGCCGCAGCGGATCCTGCTGGACGACGGACGCGCTCGACGATCTGGTGGCGCCGATCGCGCTCTATCCCGACGCGCTGCTGGCGCAGATCTTCGTCGCGGCGACCTATCCCGCTCGACATCGTCAAGGCCGACCGCTTCATCGACGAGAACAAGGACCTGTCCGACAAGGAGCGCGCCGACAAGGCCGACGCAGGAGGACTGGGACCCGAGCATCGCCACGCTCGTCGGCGGCTTCCCGACCGTCGTCGCGCGGATGGCCGACGAGATCGACTGGACCGAGCAGCTCGGCGACGCGGTGCTGGCCCAGACCGACGGCGTGCTCGAGGCGGTGCAGCGGATGCGCGCGCGGGCGGTGGCGGCCGGAACTCTGACCAGCAACGACGCGCAGGTCGTCGACACCGAGGACGACAACATCTCGATCGAGCCGGCCGACCCGGACGTGGTCTACGTGCCGAGCTACGACGCGAGCACCGCCTATACCACCCCGCCGACGGCGGCGCCGGCCGGTGGTCGTCACAGCCGGTCGACTATGTCGACCAGCGACATCATCACCACGGGAGCGATCGCCTTCGGCGGCGCGCTGCTGCTCAACGAGATCTTCGACGACGACGACGACTGGCTACTGGCGCGGGCCGCACCACATCGACTGGGACAACGACGACGTTCTATCCGCGGCGCGGCGGCATCGAATGTCAACGGCGACGTCAACATCGACCGCAGCCGGGACCGCGTCGTCGCCGCCGCGACCGCAACGGCGCGACGGATCGGCGACAACGACCGCACCAAGATCGACCGGAACGGCGCGTGGCAAGCCGAGCCCCAGCGGCAGGCCGACGCGCGCGAGAAGATCGCCACGCGCTCCGGCAACCAGTCCAACGCGGCCGCGGCGCGCGGCAAGCTCGAGGCCGCAAGCTGGCGGCGCGGCGCGCTGCGGCGGGCGGCGAGCCCGGCGCGGCGCGGCGGCGAAGCGCAGCGGCGGCGCGACGCCGCAGCAAGCTGCAGGCCTCGAACCAGAAGCGCGCGGCGCAGGGCAAGCCGTCGCATCAACGACGTCGGCCTTCGACACCAGGCCGGCGGCAACGGTAAGGCCGGCCTGTCGTCGGACCGCGGCCGGCAGAGCCTCGGCGCCGCCAAGCTGCCGCAGGCGTCCAAGCCGAAGGCCGCGCGCAAGGCCGTCCAAGCCCAAGGCGGTCAGCCGGCCGACGAGGCGGGAAATCGACGAAGGCCCCGCGCGCAAGGCGGCGCCGAAGAGCTCGGCCTTCAAGAAGTCCTCGAGCGGCAGCAAGGCCAAGGCCGCTTCGTCGCGCGGCATGCCAGCAAGGGCGGCGGTGGTCGGCAGCCGCGGTGGCGGCCGGGCGGCGGCGGCGGACGGAACGCTAGCAAGGAGTTCAGAGGCATGAAACCGTACCAACTGACGACCTCGACTCGGCGGCGCCGCTCTGGCGCTCGCTGCTCGCGCGCGGCGCTGCCGCCGGCGGCGCTGGCCGACGCCGCAGAACTTCCAGACGCCGCAAGCGGCGGCCGACGCGGTGATCGCGGCGCTGGAGGCCAAGGACACGCGACGAGCTGATCACGATCTTCGGACCCGAGAGCGAGGACATGATCCTGACCGGCGAGGACGCCGAAGGACCGCGAGAACTGGAGCGAGTTCCTGCGCGACTACAAGTCGATGCACCGAGATCACCACCGACGACGCGGGCACCACGGCGACGCTGTCGATCGGGCCGGACCTCTGGCCGTTCCCCGCCTCCATCGTCAAGGACGACGCCGGCTGGCACTTCGACGCCGAGAGCGCGCGCGAGGAGGTGCTGGCTGCGCCGGATCGGCCAGAACGAGCTCGACGTGATCGACCTGCTGCACGGCTACGTCCGGGCGCAGGCCGCCTACCGCGCCGAGGATCCCGACGGCGACGGGCTGCACGGACCTTCGCCGACGCGATCATCAGCGACGCCGGCAAGCGCGACGGCCTCTACTGGCCCGCCGAGCCGGGCGCGCCGGAGAGCCCGATCGGCGACTTCATGGCGCGCGCCGCCGCCGACGGCTACAACTTCGACGGCACCGACGAGGAGCCGGAGCCCTATCTCGGCTACTACTACCGGGTGCTGACCAAGCAGGGCGCCGCACGCGCCCGGCGGGGCGATGGACTACATGGTCAACGGCCACATGGTCGCCGGCCACGCGCTGCTCGCCTTCCCGGCCGACTACGGCGACACCGGGGTGATGAGCTTCATGGTCGGCGAGAACGACGTGGTCTACGAGGCCGACCTCGGCGAGGACACGCTCGACGCCGCCGCCGCCATCGACAGCTTCGATCCCGGCGACGGCTGGTCGCCGGTCGACCCCGGAGACGCGAGTAGCCGTCGCGGCTGCGGGCGATCGCGGCGTAGAGCGCCTCCAGCGACACCGGCTTGGAGACGTATTCGGTCATGCCGGCCGCGAGGCAGTCCTCGCGGTCGCCGCTCATGGCGTTGGCGGTCAGCGCGATGATCGGCAGCTCCGCCCCGGGTCCGGCGAGCGCGCGGATCCGCCGGGCGGCGGTGATGCCGTCCATCACCGGCATCTGGATGTCCATGATGACCAGATCGAACGCGCCGTCGCGGACGGCGTCCACCGCCTCGAGCCCGTTGCTGACCATGTGCGCCGCGTGTCCGGCCATCGCGAGATAGGCCGCCATGATCTGCCGGTTGGTGGGATTGTCCTCCGCCACCAGGATGCGGGCCGGCGGCACCGCCGCGGGCAGCGGCAGCGGGACGATCTCGGCCTCGGCCGCATCGGGCGCCTCCGCCTCGGCGACCGTCGGCGCGGGAATCCAGAACCGGAAGGTACTGCCGAGCCCGGGCACGCTCTCGACCTCGATCTCGCCGCCCATCAGCTCGATCAGCTGCCGCGAGATGGCGAGGCCGAGGCCGGTGCCGCCGCGCTGCCGGGTGATCGAGGAATTGACCTGGGCGAAGCGCTGGAACAGCTGTCGCTTCGCCGCCTCGGAGATCCCGACCCCGGTGTCGCGCACCGCGACCGCGAGCCGCCCGTCCCCGGTCGCGCCGTAGCCGAGGCAGAGCTCGACCCGGCCGGATTCGGTGAACTTGATGGCGTTGCCGACCAGGTTCATCAGCACCTGGCGCAGCCGCTTCGCGTCGCAGGACAGGCAGGCGGGGACCTCGGCGGCGATCCTGGCCTCGACCGCGATATCGCGGTCGCCGGTGCCGGTGGCCATCAGCGCCACCACGTCGCGGGCGAGGTGGTGGACGTCCGCGGCGGCGCGGTCGAGCGTGATGCCGTTGGCCTCGAGCTTGGAGAGATCGAGGATGTCGTTCAGGATCGACAGCAGATGCCGCGCCGAGTTGTGCGCGATCGCCGCGCGCTCGCGCTGGGCGGGGTCGAGCTCGGTACGCAGGATCAGATCCAGCATGCCGATGACGCCGTTCATCGGGGTGCGGATCTCGTGGCTCATGGTCGCCAGGAACTGCGACTTGGCGATCGAGGCGGCTTCGGCTTCGAGCCGCTTGGCGTTCAGCTCCTCGCTGCGCTGGACGTCGGCGGTGACGTCCCAGTTCACGCCCACGATCTTCGATCCGCCGCCGGCCTCGCGATAGACCGCGCCGATCGCCCGGATGTGGCGCACCGTGCCGTCGGGCAGCAGCAGGCGGTAGTCGGAGACGTAGCGGCCGGTCACCTCGACCGCCTCGCGGAACTCGGCCTCGGCGCGCGCCAGATCCTCGGGATGCAGCCGGTCGCGCCAGTCGGAATAGCTGTGCCGGCGGCCGGTCGGCGGGTAGCCGTAGAGCTCGTCCATCCGGTCGTCCCAGACCAGCACCCCGGTGTCGAAGTTGAAGTCCCAGACCCCGACCTTGGAGGCGTCGAGCGCCAGCCCCAGGCGGCGCGACAGCTCCGCGAGCTCGGCCTCGCGGTCGCGCAGCACGCGGATGTTCTGCTGGCGCTCGCCGACCAGGCGCCGGGTGCGCATCATCGGGCCGACGATCAGTCCGATCGAGAGCAGCGTCAGGATTTGGATCGGCCAGAGCACGCCGGGCCGCACCGCCCAGCCGCCGGCCGGCGCCGCAGCGAGCGTCCAGTCGGTGCCCGGCAGTGCCACCCGGACCGAAACCGGGTTGTGCGTCATGACCGCCGCGCTGCCGAGATAGGGCGGGAGCTGTGCCGCGTCGCCGCTGCCGGTCAGCGCCAGCTCCAGCCCGAGCCGGTCGTCAGTGAGGCCGGCGGCGGCGAAGACCGCAGCGGCGGGAACGGCCGCTGCCGCCCGGGCCGCGTCCGATCCGGGAACCGCGGTCCAGATCACCAGCGCCGGGCCGTCGGGCGTGGCCGCCAGCCGGAGGCCGGACGCGGCTTCCAGGTTCTCGGCGAGCACGGCGGCCAGGGCATCCGCCGCTGGGCTGCGTTCGGGAAAGACCAGCGCCGCGCCGTCGGCCGCGCCGGCGGCGAGCGCGCGGGCCGGGCCGTTGCCGGGAACGAGGGTGGCGCCGAGCGCCCGGAAGCCATCCGCGTCGGGCGCGGGGACCACGGCGAGGGCGCCGGCGAGGCGCTCGACCGTGGCGGATTCGCTCTCGATCGCGCGCTGCAGGCGCATGCTCAGGGTCTCGAGCTGCGCCGCCACGGTGGCGCGCCGGGTCAGGCCGGCGAGCGCGCGGCTCTGTTGCTCGGCGAAAAGCCCGGCAAACAGGATGATCGCGAGCGCGACCGCCGCCTGGAAATAGGTTGCCGCAGGGGCCGTATCGGTCCTCGCCTGCCCGCCTTCTGCCACGCTCGCCCCTGCCTCTACCCTGCCACCCACTCGACGCCGAAGCCGCAAAACGCCAGGGATTCGATGATCCCTCGCCTGCGTAGCCGGCTAGCGTAAAGAAAGTGCTTCTTGCGCTACGTCAACCCCAGGTTGCATCTTTGGTTCGGTTTTTTAGGTAATCCGGAGGCTTTGCGCGGGCTGGCCGCATCGTAAAAATCGGGATGCCGTTTCCGGCGGAAGTGCCGTTATTGTCGGGTGCGGGCTCCGTATGGAACGCATATGGAATTCATATGGGCGTTTTGGGCGGGGAGATGGAGGGACGGAGATGAGCTTCAACGCGGTGGTGGTGGAGCGGGACCCGGACGGCAGGACCCATGCCGGTGTGCGCGCGATCGGGCTCGACGATCTTCCCGAGGGCGAGGTCACGGTGGCGGTGGCCTATTCCACCCTCAACTACAAGGACGGCCTCTGCCTTGGCCCGGGCGCCGGGCTGGTGCGAAAGTACCCGCACGTCCCCGGCGTCGACTTCTCGGGCCGGGTCGAGGCCTCCTCCGACCCGCGGTACCGGCCCGGAGACCCGGTGGTGCTGACCGGCTGGCGGGTCGGCGAGGCGCACTGGGGCGGCTATGCCGAGAAGGCGCGGGTCAAGGCCGACTGGCTGGTGCCGCTGCCCCAGGGGCTGACCCTGCGCCAGGCAATGGCGATCGGCACCGCGGGCTTTACCGCGATGCTGGCGATCATGGCGCTGGAAGAGCACGGGCTGACGCCGGCGCGCGGGCCCGTGCTGGTGACCGGGGCGGCCGGCGGGGTCGGGTCGGTGGCGGTGGCGGTGCTGGCGCGGCTCGGCTACGAGGTCGCGGCGCTGAGCGGCCGGCCGGAGGCCGAGGACTACCTGCGCGGGCTCGGGGCGGCGCGGATCGTGCCACGGGCCGAGCTGGCCGATCCCGTGGCCCGCGCGCTGGAATTGGAGACCTGGGCGGCCTCGATCGACGCGGTCGGCGGCGCGGTGCTGTCGCGGGTGACCAAGCAGCTCAAGTACCGCTCGGCGGTGGCGGCGGTCGGCAACGCCGGCGGTGCGGAGGTGCCGCTCAGCATCATTCCCTTCCTGCTGCGCGGGATCAGCCTCTTGGGGATCGACAGCGTCCTGCAGCCTTTCGAGCACCGGCAGAGGGCGTGGGCGCGGCTGGTGCGCGATCTCGACCTCACCAAGCTCGAAGCGATGGTCCGGCCCGCGGCGCTGGCCGACCTGCCCGAGCTCGGCGCCGCCATCCTGAAGGGCCAGGTGCGCGGCCGGGTCGTGGTCGAGATCGGACATTGACCTGAATAAGGCAGACGGCGGCGGCCTGGGATGCCGGGATGACGCCCGGCGAGGCCTTGAAGTAGCCCGGCCGGTCGGCCAGTGTCGGACGCCCGCCCCGGCAGGGCGGAGGGGGTGCAATGGCCGTTCTCGACATCGATTTTGTCCGCGCCCAGTTCCCGGCCTTCGCCGAGCCGGGCCTCGCGGGCCAGGCATTCTTCGAGAACGCGGGCGGCTCCTATGCCTGCGGGCAGGTGATCGACCGGCTGACCCGCTTCTATCGCACGCGCAAGGTGCAGCCCTACGCGCCCTATGCCGCGAGTGCGGCGGCGGGCGCCGAGATGGACGAGGCCCGGGCGCGGCTGGCGGCCCTGCTCGGCGTCGAGACCGACGAACTGGTCTTCGGCCCCTCGACCAGCCAGAACACCTACGTGCTGGCCCAGGCCTTTCGCGGCTGGCTGGCGCCCGGCGACGCGATCGTGGTCACCGACCAGGACCACGAGGCGAATTCCGGCGTCTGGCGGCGGCTCGGCGCGGCGGGGCTCGAGATTCGGGAGTGGCGGATCGACCCCGCGACCGGCCGGCTCGATCCCGGGCGGCTGGCGGCCTTGCTCGACGCCCGGGTGCGGCTGGTCTGCTTCCCGCACTGCTCGAACATTCTCGGCCAGGTGAACGATGTCGCCCGGATTGCCGGCATGGCGCACGCGGCGGGGGCGCTGGTTTGCGTCGACGGCGTCTCCTATGCGCCGCACGGGCTGCCGGATGTGGGCGCGCTCGGCGCCGACATCTACCTCTTCTCCACCTACAAGACCTACGGGCCGCACCAGGGGGCGATGGTGGTGCGGCGCGAGCTGGCGGAGGCGCTGCCGAACCAGGGGCATTTCTTCAACGCCGACGTGGCGGCCAAGCGGTTGACGCCCGCCGGGCCGGACCATGCCCAGGTCGCCGCCTGCGCCGGCATCGCCGACTATGTCGAGGCGCTGCACGCGCATCATTTCGCGGGCGTCGGCCGGCCCGGCGGCGGCGAGGGCGGCGCGGGTGCACGATCTGCAGCGCGGCCACGAGACGCGCCTGCTCGGACCGCTGCTCGACTGGCTCGGCCGCCGCAAGGATGTCCGCGTCCTCGGGCCGGCGACGACCGAGGGCCGGGTGCCGACCGTCTCGATCCTGCTCGACCGGCCGGGGGAGGCGGTGGCCGCGGCGCTGGCGCCGCACGGCATCATGGCCGGCGGCGGGCATTTCTATGCCGTGCGGCTGCTCCAGGCGCTGGGCGTCGACCCGGAGCATGGCGTGCTGCGGCTGAGCTTCGTGCACTACACCCATCCCGGGGAGGTCGAGCGGGCTGATCGCGGCGCTCGACGCGGTGCTCTGACGCCGACGCCGGCGGCCGCCGAGCCTGCTCTGGTTCCGCCGCGACCTGCGGCTCGCCGATCACCCGGCGCTGACCGCGGCGCTGGCGGCGGGCGGGCCGGTGATCCCGGTCTTCGTGCTCGATCCCGAGACCGAGGCGATCGGCGCCGCCGCGAAATGGCGGCTCGGCCGCTCGCTCGCCGACCTGGGCGATCGCCTGGCTGCGCTGGGCAGCCGCCTGGTGCTGCGCCGCGGTCCGGCGCTGCAGGTCATCGCCCGGCTGGCGGCCGAGACCGGGGCGGGGGCGGTGCACTGGTCGCGGCTCTATGCGCCGGAGACCGTCGCCCGCGACCGGGCGGTCAAGGCCGCGCTCAAGGATGCCGGGATCGCGGCGGCGAGCCACCCCGGCCACCTGGTCCGCGAGCCCTGGGAGATCGAGACCCGGGCGGGCGGGCCGTTCAGGGTCTTCACGCCGTTCTGGAACGCGGTGGGTCCGCTCGGCGCGCCGGAGCCCTTGCCCGCCCCGGAGCGGCTGCCGGCGCCCGCGGCATGGCCGGCGTCGGACCGGCTGGCGGACTGGCGCCTCGACGCGGCGATGAGCCGTGGCGCCGCGGTGGTGGCGGGTCACGCCCGGGTCGGCGAGGCGGCGGCGCTGGCCCGGCTCGAGGCTTTCCTCGACGGCCCGATCGACAGCTATCGCACCGACCGGGAGCGGCCGGACCTGGCCGGCACCTCGGGCCTGTCGGAGAACCTGACCTGGGGCGAGATCTCGCCGCGCACGGTCTGGCAGGGCGCCGCAAGGGCGCATGAGCAGGGCGCAGGCGGGGCGGAGACCTTCCTCAAGGAACTGGTCTGGCGCGAGTTCGCCTGGCATCTGCTCTGGCACGACCCGAAGCTCGCGACCGCGAACTGGCGTCCGGAGTGGGACGGCTTTCCCTGGCGCGGCGACAACGCCGACGCCGAACGCTGGCGCCGCGGGCTGACCGGCGAGCCGATGGTCGATGCCGGGATGCGGCAGATGTACGTGACCGGCACCATGCACAACCGGGTCCGCATGCTGGTGGCGAGCTACCTGACCAAGCACCTGATGACCGACTGGCGGGTCGGGCTCGCCTGGTTCGCCGACTGCCTGATCGACTGGGACCCGGCCTCGAACGCGCTGGGCTGGCAGTGGACCGCCGGCTCCGGCCCGGACGCCGCGCCGTTCTTCCGGGTGTTCAGCCCGGCGCGGCAGGCCGAGCGCTTCGACCCCGACGGGGCCTACCGCCACCGCTTCCTGCTCGGGTTCCGGCCGGGCCCGCCGCACCGCGATGCCGCCGCCTACTTCGAGGCGGTGCCGCGGGCCTGGAACCTGCGGGCCTCCGACCCGTACCCGGAGCCGCTGATCGATCCGGGCGAGGGCCGGCGGCGGGCGCTCGACGCCTATGCGGCCTACCGGGGCTGATGGCGGGCCGCCATGTCGCGGATGATGCGCGCGACGGCGGAAATCATCGGACGGGCGCGGCGGCGGAGGCTACACCGGGCGGAAGCGCCGGGAGGATCCGAGCCATGAGCGAAGCCACTGCCGAAGCCGGGCCGGCCGGCCGCCACCGTCGCGCCGGCGGCGGCGCGGCGCGCCGCGCCGAGCGCACGGCGCCGCGGGTCTGGACTGCGCCCTTCATCCAGCGGCGGATCCCGAACTACGAGATCCTCGACGAGGAAGGACTGGCGCTGATCGAGGCCAATGCCGAGCGGGTGCTGGAGGAGATCGGCGTCAATTTCAAGGACAACCCGGCGGCGCTGGAACTCTGGCGCGGGGCGGGCGCGGATGTGCGCGGCGAGCGCGTGCACCTGCCGAAGGGCCTGGCGCGCAGCCTCTGCGCCACCGCGCCGCGGCAATACGTCCAGCAGGCCCGCAACCCCGAGCGCAACGTCACCATCGGCGGCAAGGGACTGGTGCTGGCGCCGGTCTACGGGCCGCCCTTCGTGCGCGACATGGAGCGGGGCCGGCGCTACGCGACGATCGAGGATTTCCGCAACCTGGTGAAGCTCGGCTACCTGTCGCAATGGCTGCATCATTCGGGCGGCACGGTCTGCGAGCCGACCGACATCGCGGTCAACAAGCGGCACCTCGACATGGTGCTGGCGCACATGACGCTGAGCGACAAGCCGTTCATGGGCTCGGTGACCGAGCCGTCGCGGGCCGCGGATTCGGTCGAGATGTGCCGCATCCTGTTCGGGGCGGAGAACGTCGGGCCGAACTGCTACATGACCTCGCTGATCAACATCAACTCGCCGCTGACCTTCGATTCGACGATGATGGGGGCGCTGGAGGTCTACGCCCGGGCCGGGCAGGCAGTGATCGTCTCGCCCTTCATCGTCGGGGGCGCGATGGCCCCGGTCTCGGTCGCGGGCACGCTGACCCAGGTGCTGGCCGAGGCCACGGTCGGCATCGCCTACGGCCAGCTGGTGAACCCGGGCAGCCCGGCGATCTTCGGCGCCTTCGTCACCTCGATCGACATGAACTCGGGCGCGCCCACCTTCGGCACGCCGGAGGCGAGCAAGATCCTCTGGGGCGCCGGGCAGCTGGCGCGCCGGCTCAACCTGCCGTTCCGCTCGGGCGGCGGCGCTCTGCGGCTCGAAGCTGCCGGACGCGCAGGCGGCCTACGAGAGCGCCAACACCCTGCAGGCGGCGCTGCTCGGCGGGGTCAACTTCATGCTGCATGCCTGCGGCTGGCTCGAAGGCGGGCTGGTCAGCTGCTACGAGAAGTTCGTGCTGGACGCCGACCAGCTGGGCGTCCTGCATTCGATCGCCGAGGGGATCGACCTGAGCGAGAACGGCCAGGCGATGGGGGCGATCGCCGAAGTCGGGCCGGGCGGGCACTTCCTCGGCTGCCAGCACACCCAGGACAACTTCAAGACCGCCTTCTGGCGCACCCAGGTGCTCGACTATCGGCCGTTCGAGACCTGGGCCGAGGCCGGCGGGCTCGACTCGATGCAGCTGGCCAACGCCCGGGTGCACCGGATGCTCGCGGAGTACGAGGCACCGGCGCTCGATCCGGGAATCGCCGAGGCGCTCAACGAGTTCGTCGACCGGCGGAAGGCCTCGGAGCCCGACGCCTTCGGCTGAGACGGAAGTCGCCGGATCGTTTCACGCGGGGCCGACCCCGATGTCAGGCGCTGCCGCCGCCGCCCCCGGGGCGAGAGCCCGAGACGAACACCCAGCCGGCGTAGGCGCCGAGCCCGAGGAAGGCCGCGCCCCAGAGCGGCGAGCCGGTGCTGAACTCGACCACGGCCCAGCCCGCGCAGGCGGCGACGAGCAGGATCCGCACCCAGAGCGGCCGCAGCATCGGGTGGTCGGGATCGAGGAACTTCGCCACGTCAGGCTCCCGGCTTGAACGTCCGAGCCTAGCGGCGGCGCGGCCGCGTTGACAAGGGCGGGCCGCCGCGAGACTGTCGGCCGGCAGCCGGGCAGCGAAACGGGAGACGGATGAGCGACGATCCTTATGCCGCGCTGGGGGTCGCCAAGACCGCGACGCAGGACGCGATCCGCAAGGCCTACAAGAAGATCGCCAGGGAGAGCCACCCGGACCTCAATCCGGGCGATCCCAAGGCCGAGGCGAAGTTCAAGGCCGCGGCCTCGGCCTACGATCTCCTGAAGGACGCCGACAAGCGCGCCCGCTTCGACCGCGGCGAGATCGACGCCAGCGGCCAGGAGCGGCCGGAGCGCAAGTTCTACCGCGAATACGCCGAGGGTCCCGAGGCGACCTACCACACCCGCCGCGGCTACGAGGACTTCGGCGATCTGTCGGACGTCTTCGCCGACCTCTTCGGGCAACGCGGGCGCGGCGGCGCCCGCACCGAAGGGATGCAGATGCGCGGAGCGGACCGGCACTACACCCTCGAGGTCGGGTTCCTCGAGGCGGCGCAGGGCGCGACGCGGCGGATCACCCTGCCGGACGGCCAGGTCCTCGACGTGAAGATCCCGCAGGGCCTGGCCGACGGCCAGACCATCCGGCTGCGCGGCAAGGGCGGCGAGGGTATCGGCGGCGGCCCCGCCGGCGACGCGCTGGTGACGGTCGGCGTCGCCGAGCACGCCTTCTTCCGCCGCGACGGCGACGACATCCTGGTCGAGCTGCCGGTCACGCTGGACGAGGCGGTGCTGGGCGGCAAGGTCGAGGTGCCGACCATCTCCGGCCGCGTGGCGCTGACCGTGCCCAAGGGCGCGACCAGCGGCCAGGTGCTGCGGCTGCGCGGCAAGGGCATCAGGCGCGGCGACCGCCGGGGCGACCAGCTGGTGACGCTGAAGCTCGTCGCCCCGCCCCGGATCGACGCGGAGCTGGAAGCGTTCTTCCGCAAATGGCGCGAGCAGCATGCCTACGATCCGCGCAAGGGGGTGGTGCCATGACCCGGGTGTACTCCGAGACCGAGATCGTCGCCCGGGTCCGCGGCCTGACGGTGGCGCGGCTGCGCGCCTTCGTCGCCGCCGAATGCGTCGCACCGGACGAGCACGAGGGCCAGCTGGCGTTCCACGAAGCGGACGTCGCGCGGGTTCAGCTCCTCGCGGAGCTTGCCGAGGACTTCGACCTCGACCCGGAAGCTTCGGCGATGGTGGTCTCGCTCGTCGACCAGATCCACGGGCTGCGGCTGGCGCTGCGCCGGCTCGGCGACGCGATCGGCGCGGAGCCGGACGAGGTGCGGGACCGGGTACGCGCGAGGCTGGCAGGGCGTTATCCGGGATCCGGGTAATCCCTTTCGACCATTGCCCGGACGCGCAACCGCGCCGCATTCACTTGGCGGATTTGGCGGAGACAAATCCGCCCGCGCCTGCCTGCCCCTGGCAGGCGCGCGCGGATTACAGCGCTCCGGTCCCGGCTGCACGCCCCTCGGCCTCCGCGCTCACGCGCTCCAGCCGACGAACCCGCGCGAGGCAGTGCCTCGCTGTTGCGGGTTCGGGGAACCCATCCTGCATCGTCGCGCTCGGCATGACTGTCGGTTCGATGTTACCCGACGGATTCGACCAGATCCAGTATTAGTCAGTTCGGAAAGAGGTCGTCCGATACCCGGACCCTGGGGGCTCCGTCGATGGCGAAGCGCCGCTCGCCGGCCCGGAAGGCGGCGCGCTCCCCGGCGTCGAGCCAGAGCCGCGCCGGCATCGCGCAGCCGACGATGTCGCAGGTCACCGCGGCCGTGGGATAGCCGAGCGGCAGGGCGTAGGAGAGATGCGCCGGGTCGTCGGGCTTGTGATCGTCGCAGCGGGCAAGGGCCATGGATGCCTCCGATTGAGCCAGCCTGCGGACGCCAGCATGGTCCGGCGCCGCGCGCGGTGCAAGCATCGGGGGTTGCGCGCCCGGCAGATGCGCCCGAGTGTAGCCGTCGGCTGAACCTTACCGGGGACAAGCAGCATGGCCAGAGTTGTGGTGATCGGGGCCACCGGGCATATCGGGACCTACCTGGTGCCGCGGCTGGTGACGGCGGGGCACGAGGTCGTCGCGATCAGCCGCGGCAGGTCCGAGCCCTATTCGCCCTCGCGGGCCTGGGACGGCGTCGAGCGGCTGGTGCTGGATCGCGAGGCGCTGGAGGCCGCGGACGGCTTCGGCGGCGCGGTTCTGGCCACCCGGCCCGACATCGTCGTCGACATGATCTGCTTCACGGCGGCGAGTGCCCGGCAGCTGGCCGCGGCGCTGGCGGGAAAGGTCGGCCACTACCTCCTGGTCGGCACGATCTGGACCTACGGGCATTCGGTGGTGGTGCCCACCCCGGAGACCGCCGCGAAGCGACCCTTCGGCGACTACGGGATGCAGAAAGCGGAGATCGAGGACCTGCTGCTGGCGCTGGCACGGACGACGGGGTTTCCGACGACCATCGTCCATCCCGGCCACATCGTCGGGCCGGGCTGGGCGCCGGTCAACCCGGCCGGCAACTTCAACCCGGCGGTGTTCTCGGCGCTGGCGCGGGGCGACGAGGTCGCGCTGCCGAACTTCGGTCTGGAGACCGTGCACCACGTCCATGCCGATGACGTGGCGGCGCTGATCATGACGGCAATCGGGAACTGGAGCGCCGCGATCGGCGAGAGCTTCAACGCGGTCTCCGGCGGCGCGCTGACGCTGCGCGGCTTCGCCGAAAGCATGGCGGCCTGGTTCGGGCAGGAGGCGAAGCTGATCTTCCAGCCCTACGAGACCTGGAAGCGCAACCAGAGCCCGGCCGACGCGGCGGCAACCTGGGAGCACATTGCACGAAGCCCGAACTGCTCGATGGCGAAGGCACGGCGATTGCTGGGATTCGTGCCGCGATATTCGTCGTTGCAGGCCGTCGAGGAAGCGGTGACGGCGATGATCGCGACAGGCGTAGTCACGCCCCCCGCAACGGCGAAACGCGCGCTCTGATACCAACGGCCCGGCGACCGACCTGCGTCGCTTGTCCGGTCGACTCAACATAGCGACCGCCCGTTCAAGAAAGATCTGGCAAGGCTCTGAAATATCGCGATTTCATCTCCGCTCGACCGGTTCGCAATCACGCGACTCCGTTCCGCCGTCCCGCCGGATTTGACCGTCGGCAAATCCGGCCGCGGCTGCCCTCCCAGGGGCAGTCGCGCAAGCGCGACCGCCAGGGCGGCCGCGCCCGGATGGCACTGTCCGGGAAACGGCACGCCCCTCGCCCTCCGCGCTGGCGCTCCGGGCGAGCGGACCGCGCGGGGCGCCATTGGCGCCCCGCTCAGAGCGATCCGCGCCGCCTCATCCTGCGCGGCCCCGAGGGCATCGGCCGGCGAACGTAACTGTCGTTCGGACGCCCTGACCGGCCGGGCGCGACTCAGGCGGGTTCGCGTGCGCGGTCCTGGACGATGCGGTCGGCGGCCTTGCCGTGCAGCTCCTCGTAATGGTCGAAGGCCGCCTCGAACCAGCCGACGCCCTGGGTGGCGGCGCGGATGTCGTTGGCGAGGCCAGCCAGCGCGCTGCCGGGCACCAGGGACTGGAAGATCTCCCAGCCCTTGGCTGCCGGATCGGCGTCGAAGCCGAGCACCTGGCCGAGATGCGAGGCGACGATCGGGCCGAGGCCGCCAGTGAAGAGCGCCGGGGCGTGGATGGCGATGCGATAGACCGGCTGCAGCAGCACCGGGCCGGCGGCCTTCAGCGCCTCGCCGACGCCCCGGCGGCCGGCGATGCGGAAGGCCATTTCCGAGCTGTCGACCGGGTGGTGCAGGCCGTCGGTGAGGGTTACCGTCACGTCGAGCACCGGAAAGCCCAGGGGGCCGCGCTCCATGGCGTCGCGGGCCCCGGTCTCGACGGCGGGGATATAGTTGCGCGGCACCGCACCCCCCTTGACCACCTCGGCGAAGATGAAGCCGCTGCCGCGGGCGCCGGGGGAGACGGTCAGCTTGACGTCGGCGAACTGGCCGGCGCCGCCGGTCTGCTTCTTGTGGCGGTAGGCGGTGTCCTGCGGCTTGGAGATGGTCTCGCAATAGGCGGCGCTGGGAGCCACCTCCTCGACCTCCATGCCGAAGACCTCCTTGAGGTGCTGGCGGAGCAGGCGCAGGTGCAGCGGGCCCTGCACGCCGACCAGGGCGCCGCCGGTGGCGGGGTCCTGGCTGACGGTCAGCGCGCTGTCGCCCTCGGCCAGCGAGGCCAGCGACCCGGAAAGCTTGACGCTGTCGCGCTCGGCGGTGGGGGCGAGGACCCGGTGCATGATCGCGGGTTGCGGCTTGTGCCAGGCGGGCGGGTCATAGAGCGCGTCGGCGGTGGCGAGCTTGCCGGCGGCGAGGTGGTCGGCCTTCACCGCGCTGGCGATCACGCCCTCGGGGATCTCCTCGAGGTGGCGGCTGTCCCGCGGGTCGGCGGGGCTCATCTGGCCGGTGGCACGGCCGCCGAGCGGCTGGCCGGAGGCGAGCGGCTGCAGGGCGCGCAGCAGCAGGGTCTTGCCGACGTGCTTGCGGTAGGTGCTGGCGAAGATGACGGCGGCGGGGGGCTCGTCGAGGCCGGCCTGGGCCTGCAGGCGCTCGCGCAGGACGGCGGGGCCGGGCGCCTCGTGGCGGAGCGCCTTCATCACGCGGACGATGCCGTTGCCGTGGGCCGCGGAACCGATCAGCGCCTCCAGCACCCGGTTCTCCCGCAGCACCCGCGCACAGATCGCGTAGACCTCGGAGCTGGCCGGGGTCCGGTCCTCGATCAGTTCCTCGAGCAGGGTATCGTCGTGCTCGGAGAGCTGCTCCAGCATGTCGTCGCGCGCGGCGTGCTCGCGCTCGACCATGCCGGCCGGGATCTCCACCAGCTGCGAGGGCTCGCCTTCGCGGTAGTGCCAGGCGCGCTCGGAAACCAGGTCGACCGAGCCGGTGATCTGGCCGCCCTCGCGGATCGGGATCTGGCGCAGGACGATGGGATGCAGGGCGTAGTCCTGCATCGCGGCGACGATGTCGCGGACCGGGGCGGTCGCCTCGTCGATGCGGTTGATGAAGAGCACGGCGGGGGTGCCGGCAGCCTCGACGGCGTGCAGGTAGGGCGAGGCGAGGACGGCGGCGGAGGGGTCGGGACCGACGCAGATCACCGCGGCGTCGGCGGCGAGCAGGGCATCGCAGGCGACATGCAGGAGCTCGATCGAGCCGGGGGTGTCGATCGCCTGCCAGGTCTCGTCGAGGTGGGTGAATTCGGCGATCCGGAGCTCGCCCGCCCCGGCCGGCTGCTGCGGCTGGCCCTCGAGCGCGCACATCCGGTCGACCAGCGTGGACTTGCCGGTGTTGGAAGCCCCGAGTATCGCAATTGCCCGCGCCATGATTTCTCCCCCCTCGAGCCTTTTCGTTTGCCGATCCGATCATAGGGCCGACCGGCGGCGGATTTCCAGCGCTTCGCGGGCCGCGCGGCGGGAAAGGACGCCACGGCGAAAGTACACCGCAAGGTTTTTGTTTTCCTGGATGATCTTGCGAGCGACGGGCACACCGCGGCAATCGCCCGGCCGATCGGCGCTGGACTCGGGGCACAAATCCGCCATCTGTGGGCGCTGGAGGCCGGGGGATGCCGGCGGCGCGCACGAAGGGGGGAGCGATGACGAAGAAGCGGGTCCTGTTCACCGGCGGTTCCGGCAAGGCGGGACGGCACGTGGTGCCCTACCTGATCGACAAGGGCTACCGGGTGCTGAACGTCGACCTGGTGCCGCTGAACCATCCCGGGGTGGACAACCTGAGCGCCGACATCACGGATTCGGGGCAGATGTTCGACGCGATGACGTCCTACGCCGACTTCGACGAGTTGGAGCCGGGCACCGGCGTGCCGAAGTTCGACGCGGTGGTGCATTTCGCGGCGGTGCCGCGGATTCTGCTCAAGCCCGACAACGAGACCTTCCGGATCAACACCATCGGCACCTACAACGTGATCGAGGCGGCGGTGAAGCTCGGGATCCGCAAGATCGTCGTGGCCTCGTCGGAAACCACCTACGGCATCTGCTTCTCGGACGGCCAGACCAACCCGAAGCAGCTGCCGCTGGAGGAGGACTACGACATCGATCCCATGGACAGCTACGGGCTCTCGAAGGTGCTGAACGAGAAGACGGCGCGGGCGTTCCAGCGGCGCTCCGGCTTCGACATCTACGCGCTCAGGATCGGCAACGTCATCGAGCCCGACGAATACGACCGCTTCCCGACCTTCTTCGCCCACCCGGAGGTGCGGCGGCGCAACGCCTTCTGCTACATCGACGCCCGCGACCTCGGCCAGATCGTGCACCTCTGCCTCGAGAAGGACGGCCTCGGGTTCGAGGTGTTCAACGCCGGCAACGACACCAACGGCATGAACATCCCGACCCGGGCGCTGGCCGAGCGGTTCTTCCCCGGCGTGCCGCTGACCCGGGAGATGGGCGAGAACGAGGCGCTGTTCTCCAACCGCAAGATCCGCGAGGTGCTGGGCTTCCGCGAGGAGCACGACTGGCGGAAGTACGTGAAGGAGTGATGCCGGCCGGTCGATCCGTGCGGGGACAGACGGCGCTGCCGCATCCTGTATGACATCGCGGCCGCGCGCCTCGACGGGCGGGCGACGCAGCCGACCACTGCGAGGATACGACCGTGAGCCGCGTCGGTCGTCCGCTTCTGGTCTGAAGCGCCGGGATGGAGATTTGTAGCATGGCGAAGCTCGTCTTCGGATTGAACCAGTCCCTGGACGGCTACGTCGACCATATGGCGTTTGCGCCAAGCCCCACGCTCTTCCGCCACTTCATCGAGGAGGCTCAGGGGCAGACGGGCAGTATCTACGGTCGCCGAATGTATGAGGTCATGCGTTACTGGGACGACGATCATCCTGAATGGGATGCCGAGGAACACGCCTTCGCGGCGGCGTGGCGGAACCAGCCGAAATGGGTCGTCTCGCGCTCGTTGAAGTCGGTCGGCCCCAACGCCAGGCTTGTTGAGGCTGATCTTGAGGGCGCGATCCGCGAACTGAAAGCCGAGCGCGACGGGGAGATCGAAGTTGCTGGCCCGGAGTTGGCCCAGAGCCTCACCGAACTTGGCCTGATCGACGAGTATCGGATCTACCTGCATCCCGTCGTGCTTGGTCACGGCAAACCATACTTCGCCGGACCCCGGCCGCCGCTCCGCCTTGTGACCAATGACCGGATCGACGAGGATGTGATCAGGTTGACCTACGTTCCTGCTTAACCTCGCGACTCGCCCGACGGATCGCGCCGGCGCGTCTCCTGCGGCTCGCCTTGCTCTCCGCCCGGCTGAGGGCGGCCGAAGCAGCGCCGCCAACCGTTCGATTTGGTTAAAATCGAAATCCTTTGTGCAGCGAGGTCGATGGCTTGCCTTTGTGTCCGCACGTGGACGGCGCCAGCGGCCCGGCCGGCCGCGCGCTGCCCGAACCCCCCTTTGCCCGTCAGCCGGACACCAGGGCGAGCAGGCGCTCGGCCTCGGCGGCGCAGGGCGTCAGCGCGGCGCTGTCCTCGCCGGGATAGAACCGCCCGCGGAGCGCGGTGGGCATCGGGTTGGGGTGGAAGGTGAGCACGCCCGGCCCGATCCGGGCGGTCTCGGCCGCCCAGGAGCGGATCAGGGCTTCGGCGGCGGCCTTGGTCGCGCCGTAGGCGCCGTAGAACGGCTGCCCGGCCCGGCTGTCGGCGACGTAGACGAAACGGCCGGCGGGGGCGGCGAGGAGCAGCGGCTGCAGCATCACGATCAGGCGCTGGGTGCCGTGCAGGTTCACCTCGACGCTGGCCACGAAGTCCTGGTCGGCGATGTGCGCCGCCGGGGCCAGCGGCGGCGCGTGGGCGGCGCAGTGCACCGCCAGGTCGAGCCGGCCCCAGCGCTCGTGGATCGCCAGGCAGAGCCGCTGCAGCCCGCCCTCGTCGGTCAGCGACAGCGGCACCAGCGTCGGCATCGGCCCGCCGGCGGCCTCGATGGCGTCGGACAGGTCCTCGAGGCCGCCGACGGTGCGGGCCATGGCGATCACCTGGGCGCCGCCGGCGCCGAGCGCACGGGCCACCGCGTAGCCGAGGCCGCGACTGGCGCCGGTGACCAGCGCCACCTGCGGGGCGTCGCTCACGCCGTGGCCTTCAGCCTGAAGCCCTGGTCGATACGATCCGAGGGCCGGACCGGATAGTCCCCGGAGAAGCAGGCGTCGCAGAACTGCGGCTGCCGGGCGTTGCGCCCCTCGGGGACCTCGCAGGCGCGGTAGAGGCCGTCGAGCGAGACGAACTTCAGGCTGTCGACGCCGACGTAGGCCCGCATCTCCTCCTCGTCCATGGTGGCGGCGAGCAGCTTCTCGCGCTCCGGGGTGTCGACGCCGTAGAAGCAGGGCCACTGGGTCGGCGGCGAGGCGATGCGGAAGTGCACCTCGGCGGCGCCGGCATCCATCACCATCTCGCGGATCTTGCGGCTGGTGGTGCCGCGCACCACGCTGTCGTCGACCAGCACCACGCGCTTGCCGGCGATCACCGCGCGGTTGACGTTGAGCTTCAGCCGCACCCCCATGTTGCGGATCTGCTCGGCTGGGCTCGATGAAGGTGCGGCCGACGTACTGGTTGCGGATGATCCCCATGGCATAGGGGATGCCGCTCTCCTGGCTGTAGCCGATGGCCGCCGGGGTGCCGCTGTCGGGCACCGGGCAGACCAGATCGGCCTCGACCGGGGCCTCGCGGGCGAGCTCGACGCCGATGCGGCGGCGGGTCTCGTAGACCGACTGGCCGCCGATCACGCTGTCGGGGCGGGAGAAGTAGACCTTCTCGAAGATGCAGAACCGCGACTTGAGGCGCTGGAACGGGAAGAAGCTCTCGACGCCGCCGGCGGTGCAGATCACCATCTCGCCGGGCTCGACCTCGCGGACGAACTCGGCGCCGATGATGTCGAGCGCGCAGGTCTCCGAGGACAGCACCCAGGCCTCGCCGAGGCGGCCGAGCATCAGCGGCCGGACGCCGAGCGGGTCGCGGACGCCGATCAGCTTCGACCGGGTCATCGCGACGATGGAGAAGGCGCCCTCGACCCGGCGCAGCGCGTCCTTCATCCGCTCGGGGATGGTCTTCTGGATCGAGCGCGCCATCAGGTGGATGATGCATTCGGTGTCCGAGCCCGACTGGAAGATCGAGCCGCGCTCGATCAGCTCCTCGCGCAGGCTGAGGCGCGTTGGTCAGGTTGCCGTTGTGGGCGATGGCGGCGCCGCCCATGGCGAACTCGGCGAAGAGCGGCTGCACGTCGCGGATCTGGGTCGAGCCCTTGGAGCCGGAGGTGGAGTAGCGGACGTGGCCGATGGCGAGCGCGCCGGGCAGGGTCTCCATCAGGCTCGGCGAGGTGAAGTTGTCGCGGACGTAGCCGAAGCGGCGGGCGGAGGAGAAGCCGGTCGCGGGGGTGTAGGCGACGATGCCGGCCGCCTCCTGGCCACGGTGCTGCAGCGCGTGCAGGCCGAGCGCCACGAAGTTGGCCGCCTCCTGCAGGCCGAAGACGCCGAAGACCCCGCATTCCTCGCGCAGCTTGTCGTCGTCGTAGGGGTGGGCGGGCAAGGGCATGGACGCTGCTTCTATGGGCCTGCCGGGGCTATATAGAGGTCGCCTCGGACAATGTCACCAGCGCGTGTGGCCGCTTCAGCTGCAACTTTGCGTCAGGCGGTCGTACTGGCCGGCGAACCATTGCGGCGCGTCTTCGGGCAGCATCGCGGCGATCCGCGCCTCCAGCCCGGAGAAGACGACGATGCTGTGGCTGTTGTCGACCTGCGCCACGCCGCCGGCGCCGCCGAAGACGCGGGTGTAGACGACCAGGGCGATCACGATCAGCAGCACGCCGCGGACGATGCCGAAGAGAAAGCCCAGGCCCTGGTCGATCGGCCCGATCGCCGAATTCTGCACCGCACCGGCGATCAGGGGGGTGAAGAGCGAGACGATGATCAGCGCCACCGCGAAGATCGCGGCGAAGCCGGCCAGGATGCCGAGCTCGCAGCTGGTGCCGATGATGTCCTTGAGCACAGGCACCTCGCGCAGCAGCGGCTCGGCCATCGGCGCGAAGGAGATGCCGGCCAGTGCGGCGACGATCCAGCCGAGGATCGACAGCGACTCGCGCACCAGGCCGCGGGCATAGGCGAGGACGGCCGAGATCACGATCACCGCGAGAACGATGCCGTCGACGATTGTGAAGCCCTGCATCCGTGTCCCGCGCCCTATCGGTCGATCGTGCCGAAGCACTTCTCCATGAATGCGCCGAGATCCGCAACCGGGTGAATGGTGAAGCTCGTTAGCGGCGCCGGCCGGGCCGGCGCGTAGGCGGCGGCGAAGCCGAGCTTCTGCCGCCTCGCGCAGCCGCGCCTCGGCCTGGGCGGCGGGGCGGAGCGCGCCGGAGAGGCTGATCTCGCCGAAGAAGACCGCATCGCGGGGCAGGGGGATGTCCTGGCGGGCCGAGACCAGCGCCGCGGCCACGGCGAGGTCGGCGGCGGGCTCGGTGATGCGCAGGCCGCCGGCGACGTTGAGATAGACGTCCGAGGGCCCGAAACCGATGCCGCAGCGCGATTCGAGCACCGCCAGCACCGTGGCGAGCCGGCCCTGGTCCCAGCCGACCACGGTGCGCCGCGAGGTGCCGAAGCTCGAGGGCGCGACCAGGGCCTGGATCTCGACCAGCAGCGGCCGGGTGCCTTCGACGCCGGCGAAGACCGCCGAGCCCGAGACGGCGCTGTCGCGCTCGGAGAGGAACAGCGCCGAGGGGTTGGTGACCTCGGCGAGGCCGGCGCCGGTCATCTCGAAGACGCCGATCTCGTCGGCCGGGCCGAAGCGGTTCTTGACCGCGCGCAGGATGCGGAACTGATGGCCGCGCTCACCCTCGAAGTAGAGCACGGTGTCGACCATGTGCTCGACGACCCGGGGGCCGGCGATCTGGCCGTCCTTGGTGACGTGGCCGACCAGCACCACCGCGACGCCGCGGCGCTTGGCGAAGGTGACGAGCTCGTGCGCGGCGGCGCGGACCTGGGCGACCGAGCCGGGGGCGCTGTCGACGTGGTCGGCCCACATGGTCTGGATCGAGTCGATCACCGCGAGGCGGGGGCGCTCGGCCTCGAGCGTGGTCAGGATGTCGCGCAGGTTGGTCTCGGTGGCCAGGCGCAGCGGCGCCTGGGCGAGGCCGAGCCGGACCGCGCGCATCCGGATCTGCGCCGCCGCCTCCTCGCCGGAGATGTAGATCGCCGGGGCGCCCTGGCTCGCGAAGGCGGCGGCGGCCTGCAGCAGCAGCGTCGACTTGCCGATGCCGGGGTCGCCGCCGACCAGGATCGCCGAGGCCGGCACCATGCCGCCGCCGAGCACCCGGTCGAGCTCGCCGATGCCGCTGAGGCTGCGCGGCAGCGGCGGCTCCTCGACCGCGAGATCGCCGAGGGCGATGCGGCGGCCGCGGGCGGGGCCGATGGAGCGGCCGGCGGGGCCTTCGGCGAGGCCGGCCTCCTCGGCGATCGCGTTCCAGGCGCCGCAGGCGTCGCAGCGCCCGGACCATTTGGAGTGGGTCGCGCCGCATTCGTTGCAGACGAAGATCGGCTTGCGGGTCATGCGGAAAGATCGCTTGCTTTCTGTATCACGGTATGATACATCCCCAGATGATCCGGGGCGTGAAGGGAAAGCTTGCGTGGGATGCGGTCGATGGCCGCTTCGGCAAGGGCTTCCCCCCGGACCTGATCCGGCGGACCCGCGCTCTCCTGTCGGCGTTGCAGGCGGCGACAGGGCTCGACGATTTGCGGTTTCCGCCGGGCAACCGACTGGAGGAGCTCTCCGGGAACCGGGCCGGGCAGCATTCGATCCGGATCAACGACCAGTAGCGCGTGTGCTTCGTCTGGACCGAGCGCGGGCCGGCGGAGGTCGAGATCGTGGACTACCATCGCTGAAGGAGCCGTCGAATGATCGTCGTTGCTGATCCATCCGCGCCCGGCGAGGTGCTGGACGAGCTGTTTCTCACCCCGCTCGGCATGAGCTCCGGGGCGCTGGCGCGGCGGCTCGGAGTGCCGCGAACCCGAATCGAGCGGCTGGTCAAGGGGCAGACGGCGATGACCGCGGACACGGCGCTGCGGCTGGCCGCGTTCTTCGGCAACAGCGCGGAGTTCTGGATGAACCTGCAGGAGGCCCACGACCTGCACGCCGCCCGCGCCCGGGTGGACGTCTCGCAGAATCCGCCCGCTGGATGCCGCCTGAGTCCACCTTACCGCACCGCGGCGATCGGGCCGGTGGCGCGGCCGTGGATGAACTGGTCGAGATAGGCGTCGCCGGAGGCGTCCATCTGCGCGATCGGGCCTTGCCAGCGCACGATTCCGCCGTGGAGCATCGCCACCTGGTCGGCGACCGTGCGCACCGTGGTCATGTCGTGGGTGATGGTGACCGCGGTGGCGCCCATCTCGGTGACGAGCTCGCGGATCAGGTCGTTGATCACCCCGGCCATGATCGGGTCGAGGCCGGAGGTCGGCTCGTCGAAGAAGATCACCTCCGGGTCGGTGGCGATGGCGCGGGCGAGGCCGACCCGCTTCTGCATGCCGCCGGAGAGCTCGGCCGGGTAGAGGTCGGCGGTCTCGGGGCCGAGGCCGACGCGGCGGAGCTTGGCGATCGCCAGCTCGCGCGCCTCCTTGCGGCCGAGCGGCTTGCGGGCGTGGCGCAGGCGGAAGGCGACGTTCTGCCAGACCGTCAGGCTGTCGAACAGCGCACCGCCCTGGAACAGCATGCCGAAGTGGCGCAGGAAGGCGCGCCGGTCGATCTCGGAGAAGGGGGTGCCGTCGATCAGGATCCGGCCGGAATCCGCGGTCATGATGCCGAGGATGCATTTCAGGGTCACCGACTTGCCGGTGCCCGAGCCGCCGATGATCACCATGCTCTCGCCCGGCATCACCCGGAGCGAAACGCCGGCCAGCACCTCGTTGTCGCCGAAGGCCTTGCGGAGGTCGATGAGTTCGATCCGCGGCGTCGCCGCCGAAGGCTCCGGCATCAGAAGAAGGCCTCGGTCAGCAGGTAGTTCGAGGCGAGGATCAGGATCGAGGCCGAGACCACGGCGTTGGTGGTGGCCTCGCCGACGCCCTGGGCGCCGCGGCCGGAATGGTAGCCGTGGTAGCAGCCCATCAGCGTGAGCAGGAAGCCGAAGGCGGCGGCCTTGGTCAGGCTGGAGGCGACGTCGGCGGCCTGCAGGAAATCGAGGGTGTTCTTGATGTAGACGCCGGGGTTGAAGCCGAGCCGGGTGGTGCCGACCAGGTAGCCCCCGAAGACGCCGATCACGTCGCCGACCGCGACCAGCGCCGGCAGGGCGATCAGGCCGGCGAGGATGCGCGGCAGGACCAGGTATTTCATCGGGTCGGTGGAGAGCGTGGTCAGGGCGTCGATCTGCTCGCTGACCCGCATGGTGCCGAGCTCGGCCGCGATCGAGGACGAGACCCGGCCGGCGACCATCAGGCCGCCCAGCACCGGCCCGAGCTCGCGCACGATGCCGATGGCGACGATCGAGGGCACGACGGTGCCGGCGTTGAAGCGGGTGCCGCCGGCGTAGATCTGCAGCGCCAGCGCCGCGCCGGTGAAGAGCGCGGTGAGGCCGACCACCGGCAGCGAGAAGTAGCCGATCCGGAGCAGCTGCTGGCCGAACTCGAGCGGGTAGTAGGGCCGGCGGACCAGGTTCGACAGCGCCGCGGCGGCGAAGACCGTCAGCCGGCCGGTGGCACCGAGCAGTCCGAGGGTGGACCGGCCGATCGAGGCGAGGAAGGCTTGGAGGAGCCGGAGGGGGATCATGAAGCATCCGGAGGCTGGGGCGCCCCCTTGTAGACGCGTTCGTAGCGGCCGCCAAGGCTGGTCAGGATCTCGTAGCCGATGGTGCCCGCTGCCTGAGCCAGGTCGTCTATGGTCTGGTGTTCGTTGAGGATTTCGAGATGATCCGGCACCTCGGCGAGGCCGGTGACATCGACGGTGATCAGGTCCATCGACACCCGTCCGACCAGCGGGCAGGCGGTGGCGCCGGCGAAGAGCGCGAGGCCGCTGCCGCCGAGGGCGCGCGGCAGCCCGTCGGCGTAGCCCGCGGCGACGGTGGCGATGCGCGCCCGGCGCGGGGCGGTCCAGGCGGCGCCGTAGCCCACGGCCTCGCCCGGCGCCAGCTCGCGGACCTGGATCACCGGCAGCGCCAGCGTCACCACCGGGCGGGCGGCGGCGAAGGGCAGGCCGCCATAAAGGCCGATGCCGGGGCGGGTCAGGCCGAAGTGGTAGTCCGCCCCGAGCAGGATGCCGCCGGTGGCGGCGAGGCTGAGGCGCAGGCCCGGGAGGCCGGCGGCGAGCGCGGCGAAGGCGGCGGCCTGGTGGCGGTTCATCGGGTGGTCGGGCTCGTCGGCGCAGGCGAGGTGGCTGATGGCGAGGACAGGCGCCAGCCGGGGAAGCAGGTCCGCCGCGGCCGCGAGCTCGCCGGGGTCGAGCCCGAGGCGGTTCATCCCGGAATTGAGCTGAAGCGCGCAGGGGCGGCCGGGGAGGAGCTCGGCGAAGGCGGCCATTTGCGCGGCGCTGTCGAGGCAGGGGACGAGGTCGCAGGCGCGGCAGGTCGGCGCGTCGCCCGGCATCAGGCCGGCGAAGACGTGGATGGCGGGGCCCGGGCCGAGCGCGCGGCGCAGCGCGGCGCCTTCCTCGGCCAGCGCCACGAAGAAGCTGCGGACGCCGGCGGCGGCCAGCGCCGGGGCGACCAGGTCGGCGCCGAGGCCGTAGGCGTCGGCCTTGACCACCGCGGCGGTCTCGACCCGCGGCGCGGAGAGCGCGTCGAGCGCCCGCCAGTTGGCGGCGATGGCGTCGAGGTCGATGGTCAGGCGGGCGCGGGCGATGGCCTGGGTTCCTCGCAGGTCAGGCCTTCTACCGGGCCGCATCCATCGCCGGCGGTCAAGCCCCCGCGGCGCTTTCAACCCCGCGGGGAGCGTGTATATGTCGGCGGCGAATTGGCCGGTCCCCCGGGGAGGCGCGCATGAGCGAGACAGTGGAGGAGGCCGCGGAGGTCGCGCCGGCGCCCGAAGCGCTGAACCGCGAGACCGTCGACGCGGTGCTGGCGGCGGTCGAGGCGGACGACCACGACGCGCTGGTGGCGCTGCTCGAGCCGCTGCACGAGGCCGACGTCGCCGACCTGCTCGAGCAGATCAGCCGCAGCGAGCGGCAGGCGCTGATCCGGCTCTGGGGGGTGCAGCTCGACGGCGCGGTGCTGAGCGAGCTCGAGGAGGGGGTGCGCGACGAGGTCGTCGGCGAGCTGCCCGACGACATCCTGGCGGCGGCGGTGCAGGACCTCGAGACCGACGACGTGGTCTACCTCGCCGAGGACATGGAGGCGCCCGAGCAGGAGCGGATCCTGCGCGCACTCGACCCGACCGACCGGGTGGCGGTCGAGCAGTCGCTGCAGTACGACGAGTACTCCGCTGGGCGGCTGATGCAGCGCGAGGTGGTGGTCGCGCCCGAGCACTGGACGGTCGGCGACGCCATCGACTTCATGCGCGCCGAGGAGTGGCTGCCGGAGAGCTTCTACGACCTGATCATCGTCAGCCCGCAGATGCATCCGGTGGGGCTGGTGCCGCTCGGCAAGCTGATGGGATCGGCGCGGGCGGTGAAGCTGGCGGAGCTGATGAACCCCGACTTCCACGGGCTCAGGGTCGAGCAGAGCCAGGAGGACGTCGCCTACGTCTTCAACAAGTACCACCTGATCTCGGCGCCGGTCACCGATGCCGACGGCCGGCTGGCCGGGGTGATCACCATCGACGACGCGATGGACGTGCTGGAGGAGGAGACCGAGGAGGACATGAAGCTGCTCGCCGGCGTCGGCGACGAGGAGCTGTCGGACGGGGTGGCGCAGATCGCGCGCGGGCGGTTCGTGTGGCTGACCGTGAACCTCGGCACCGCGATCCTGGCCTCGGCGGTGATCGGGCTCTTCAGCGACACCATCCGGGCCTTCGTGGCGCTGGCGATCCTGATGCCGATCGTGGCGTCGATGGGCGGCAATGCCGGGACCCAGACCCTGACGGTAGCGGTGCGCGCGCTGGCGACGCGCAACCTGACCGGGTCCAACATGGCGCGCTTCATCGGCCGCGAGGGGCTGGTCGGGCTGATCAACGGCCTGGGTTTCGCGGCGATGATCGGGGTGCTGAGCGGGCTCTATTTCCGGAACCCGACGCTGGGGCTGGTGATCGCCGCGGCGATGGTCGGCAACATGGTGGTGGCGGCCTTCGCGGGCGTGCTGATCCCGATCGCGCTCGACCGGCTCAAGCTCGACCCGGCGCTGGCGTCGGGGACCTTCGTGACCACGATCACCGACGTCTTCGGCTTCTTCGCCTTCCTCGGTCTGGCCGGCCTGATGCTGGCGCGCTGAAGGCCGAAAACGCCCATACGAATTCCATTTGCGTTCCATACGGAATCCGCAGTGAGAAAATCAGGACTTTTCAGTTCCTTAACGCACAGGCCGGCGAATCGAGTCGTCCTCGTGGAGGCCGATCAGATGTGATCGACCTTCACGCTTTCGCCGAAGTCGACCTTGGCGCCGGTCGCGGCGGCCGCCAGCAGCTTGGCGCCGGCGGCGAGGCGGTTCGGTCCCTGCCAGATCTCCGCGTCGCCGGGCTCGAAGGTGATCAGGCGGATCGACGGGTCCTCGGCGGAGTCCCACCAGGCCTTGTCGGCGGCGGTCCAGATCGCGGCGATCCTGCTGCGGTCCTCGCTGACGATCGCCCTGCCGGTGACCGCGACGTAATCGTGCCCGCGGATGTCGGCGAAGGCGAGGGTGACGATGGGAAAGCGCTCGATCTGGTCGTCCTTGGCGCCGGCGGCGTCGGCGAGAAAGTAGATCCGGCCCTCGTCGCGGTTCGGGCGGGCCGAGAGCGGCCGGGCGCGCTGGCGCCGGCCGTCCCAGGTCACGAACATGCAGATGTCGATCGATTTCATCAGATCCCAGATCCGGTCGATCGCCTCCGCTTCGGGCATCACGGTTTCGCTGTCGGTCATAGGGCCTCTCTTGCTTGCCCGGCCAGGGCGGGTTTGATGGCAAACGTGGAGGCGCGGACCGGGTTCCGCGGCCGGCGAGGACGACGATGCTGAAGAGCTACACCGGGAGCTGCCACTGCGGGGCGGTCCGCTTCGAGGCGGACCTCGACATCTCGGCCGGGACCGAGAAGTGCAACTGCTCGATCTGTACCAAGATGCGCCTCTGGTCGGTGCCGGTGCGGCCCGAGGCCTTCCGCCTGATCGCCGGCGAGGCCGAGTTGACCGACTACCGCGGCCGCAACCCGGTCGCCCACCACCTGTTCTGCCGGCACTGCGGCGTGCACGCCTTCGAGTGGGTGGACGTGCCGAACCTGTCCGGGGCGCGCTATTTCAACGTCAGCGTCGCCTGCCTCGACGCGCTGGACGTCGATGAGCTCATGGCGGCGCCGGTGGCGTATCGGGACGGGCGCAACGATGCCTGGGGGGCGCGGCCGGCCGAGGTGCGCCACCTCTAGCGTTGCTGCGCGGACGCCTGTCCGGCGTGTGCGCAGGGCCTCCGGGCAAGCGGCATCCCCGGGCTTGAAATCGGTCCGGCGGCTTCCCAGATTTTTGCTGTCCGGCGCCGCCAGATCGGGTCGGACGGATCGAATGAGGGCCGGTCCCGCAGGGAAGGCCCGCCCCCTGTATCGCTTCGAGAAGGATGCAACCCATGCGAACTTTTGACTTAACTCCGCTCTATCGTTCGACCGTCGGCTTCGACCGGCTGGCCAACATCCTCGACCAGGTGATGTCGGCCGACGTGAGCCAGAACGCCTACCCGCCCTACAACATCGAGAAGACCGGCGCGGACGCCTACCGCATCACGCTCGCGGTTGCCGGCTTCGCCGAGGACGAGCTCAGCATCGAGGCCCGCGAGGGCCAGCTCGTGGTGACCGGCCGCAAGGCCGAGGCCGAGGAGAAGGCCTCCGTCCTGCACCGCGGCATCGCGACCCGCGCCTTCGAGCGGCGCTTCCAGCTCGCCGACCACGTGCGCGCCGTCGAGGCGGTGACCGAGAACGGCCTGCTGCACATCGACCTGGTGCGCGAGGTGCCCGAGGCGCTGAAGCCGCGCAAGATCGAGATCGCCCGCGGCAAGGCCATCGAGAACCAGGCCGCAGCCGCCTGATCGAAGCAGACAGAGACTGAACGAGGCCCGCCGGAAGGCGGGCCTTTTCAATTTCTAGGGGCCCGTGAAGTCAGCTCTTTTTGTATTCCGGCATGGCTTCGAGTGCGTCGGGCGCCAGGTCTGTCTGCACCACGTAGGTGTTGTCGCCGCGACTCATGACCGTCACCTGATCGATCGGCAGCTGGACGGTCTTGGTGCCGAAACCGAGAAATCCGCCGAAGCTGACGACCACGCTCTGGAGCTTTCCGTCCGCGTCGAACAACGCGTCGTCGATCTGGCCCAGGTTCTCCTCGTTCGCGTTGACGACAGAGCTGCCGATCAGGTCTTTGGCGGTGACCGTCGACAGGTCCACCGGCGCGAGCGGCGGCAGCGCGGGTGCCTCGGCCCCGGGCGCGCCCAAGGGAGGCGCGGGCCCCGTGTTGGGCTCCTGGGTTTGCTGCGACAGGGCCGGAACGACCAGGAAGGCGAACAGGGCGGCTGCCGTCGTGAACTGCTTGACCATGATAACCTCCATCGAAGGACATCCCTGCGCGACGGACGTTAGAAACAAAGTCAGGCGCATCCGCGCACGCCGATGCCGTCTAGGGAACGCGGCGGCACCGGGGGGTGTTCCGGGCTTTTGCGCCCACGGGCGTTCGCGGCCATTTCCCGCCTATGCCGGGGTTCCGGCAACAGCGCCGCGCCGGGACCGCGTGCGCTCAGGCGCGCTGGTCGCGGGTGACTTCGGGCTTGCGCACGTCCACCGGCGCGCCGGCGGCGTTGTAGGTGCGTAGCTGCGAGCGGGAGGTGCGGATCTGGTCGATCTGGGCCGCGCCGGCGCGGACGCCGGCGAGGCTCGCCAGGATCAGCCGGCTGTTGCGCTCGGCGCGCGCCTTCAGCGCGGTCAGGAAGGCTTCCGGCACGTCGCTCTCGGTGTTGAGGACTTCGGCGATCGCCGCCTCGCGGCGGTCGACCAGCGCCTTCAGGCCGCTGAGCGGTCCGTTCAGGATCAGTTTGCGCTCGAGGTCGAGCAGCCGCAGGATCCGCGCGTATCGCGCCGAGGTGAGGATATGGGCGATCATGAGTCCTGCATCCTTTGCTTGAGCACGTTGAAGACCTGTTCGGCGATGCCGATGCCGCCGCGCTCCGACAGCAGCCGGGCGTATTCCTCGGTGAGGAAGCTCGAGAACGCCTCCTCGCCGGCGCCACCGCCGAAGCTCTCCGGCATGGCGTTGAGGCCGCTGTATTTCAGCATTTCGGCCAGGTAGGAGGCCTCGAAGGCCTTGGCGGCCTTGCGCGCGGCCAGTTCGAAGCGGTCGGGGGTGGCCGGATTCGCGCTGGTCGGGGTGCCGCCGGTCGGGGTGACAATGGCCGGAAGCCGGATCGGGGTCGAGTCCATCGCCGGGGTCTCCGGGGTTGCGTCGGACTCGAGCTATGCGGGCAGGCGGTAAACAAATCGTAAGGCTTTGCGCCGAAGAAGGCGGGCGAACGACCCCTCGTCGCTGGAGAGCAGATGATCGCCCCGGACCCGGCTCCCGCCGGCCCCCGCCCCGCCACGGCCGCGCGCCCGGAGACGGCCCGCGAGCCGAAGACGCACGCCGGTGAGGCCCATCGCTCCCGCCACCACGGGCGCGACGACGGCGACTTCGGCTCGGTGCTGTCGGCGCGGGGACCGCGACGCGCGGCACCGGAGGCGAAGCGGGCGAAAGACGAGGCTGTGCCGCCGGTCGCCGTCGCCGTTCCGCCCGAGGCCGCGGCTGCGACCCGCCGTGCCGGCTGCCGGCGTCGGACTTCTGCCGCCCGAGGCGGCCGCACCGGCCGCGCCCGCCGAGGTTCAGGCCGTCGCAGCCGTGCCCGCCGCCGCGGCGGCGTCGGCGGCCGTCGCCGCGGGCGCCCCGGCCGCGCCCGCCGTCGTGCCGGGGGCGGGTCCACGGCCCGGAGAAGACGCGCCGCAGGACTCCAGCGGCGACCGGCAGCTCACCACGGTGCCGGAGGCGAAGCCCGCCCCGACCGCCGCGGCCGCGCCGGTTGCCGCGCCGGCGATGCCGGTTGCAATGCCGGTGGTGCGACCCGCCGGTGAGGTGGCGCAGTCGAAGGCCAGAGGCCGGGAGGTCGAGGTCGAGGCGACACCGGCGGATGCCGACCCGCCGGCCCTGCGCCACGTGGCAGCGACGCCCGCGGCACCCGGGCCGACGGCGCCGGCAGCATCGCCGCCGCCGATGGCGGGCGCCGGCGACGGCGCCGGGCAGGGCCTGGTGCTGCACGAGGCAGGGCCGGCCCCCTGGCACCTGACGGCGGACCCGGCCGCGGCCCCCGGTCGGGCCGGGCAGCCGCTGCCGCCGCAGCCGGTGCAGCCGCAGGCCATCGTCGGGCAGGTGGCGGTGGCGATCGGCAAGGCCAGCGACCGGCGGGTGGAGATCCGGCTCGATCCGCCCGAGCTCGGCCGGGTGCAGATCCACCTCACCACCACCGACGGCGGGCTGCAGGCGGTGGTGCTCGCCGACCGGCCTGAGACCCAGGATCTGCTGCGCCGCCACGCCGAGGTGCTGGCCCGCGAGCTCGGCGCCGCCGGCTACGACAGCGTCAGCCTCGACTTCGCCGCCGGTGGCGACGCCGCGCCCGGCCGCGAGGGCGCCTTTGCGGCGGCGCCGCGCGCCCCGGACTGGGCGCAGGTCGCGCCCGCGGCCGTCACCCCGGAGACGCTGGTCGCCGCGCCCCGCCGCGGCGCCGCCGGCGGGCTCGACGTCCGCCTCTGATCCCTTCGAGCAAGGAGCCCCGCCTTGGACATCACCCCCACGACGACCGGCACCGCCGCGGCGGCATCGAGCAAGTCGACCGCGACGGCCGACACCACCGCCGGCGCGGTCACCGGCGACTTCCAGACCTTCCTGACGCTCCTGACCACGCAGATGAAGAACCAGGATCCGCTGAAGCCGATGGATTCGACCGAGTTCGTCTCGCAGCTGGCGAGCTTCTCCGCCGTCGAGCAGCAGATCCGCTCCAACGACCGGCTCGACGACATCCTCGGCGTCCTGTCCGGCGGCACCCCGGCGGGGCTGGCGGAGTGGATCGGCAAGGAGGTGCAGGCGGCGGCCAAGGCCGACTACACCGGCGATCCGGTCGAGGTCGGCGTCACCCCGGTCGCCGAGGCCGATCGCGCCCAGCTGGTGGTCAAGAACGACTTCGACCAGGTGGTGGCGCACCGGACCGTCGAGCCCGGGGCCACCAGCGTGACCTGGGACGGCCTGGACGACCTCGGCAACGCGCTTGCCGAAGGGCGCTACGGCTTCAGCCTGGAGAGCTACAAGGGCGACAGCCTGCTCGACAGCCAGGCGGGCAAGGTCTTCACCAAGGTCCGCGAGGTGCGGATGGTGGACGGCGCGCCCACCCTGGTGGTCGAGGACGGCAGCCAGGTGGCGCTCGACGCCATCGGCGCGCTGCGCTGACGCCGCTAGCCGGGGTCGAGCAGCTCCTTCGCGGCGTTCAGCATCGCCGCCAGCGCGCTGGAGCCGCCGAGGTCGGGGTGGACGCGCTTCATCAGCCGGCGATAGGCGGCGCGGACCTCCTCGAGGCTGGCGCCGGGGGCCAGGCCGAGGATGCGGTAGGCCTCGGCCTCGGTCATCGCGCCGGGGCCGGCCGGCGGCGGCTGGCTGCCGGCGGCCTTGGACCGGTGGCGGTCGAGCCAGGCCAGCAGCAGCGACAGGCTGTCCTCGTCGCCGGCAGCCTCGAACGCGTCGACCAGCTCCTGCAGCGCCTCGGGCGACAGCTCCGAGAGGCGTCGGCCCTGGTACGGCCCGCCGGTCACCTCGCCGTCCATGACGCCGGTGTCGTGGTCGAGG
Source organism: uncultured Alphaproteobacteria bacterium (assembly GCA_963847795.1). Lineage (GTDB taxonomy): Bacteria > Pseudomonadota > Alphaproteobacteria > Rhodobacterales > Rhodobacteraceae > Amaricoccus. Next base: position 11,020 of record CAWKBH010000018.1, on the reverse strand, counting down.
GTCATGCGCAGGCCGCCGCTCTCGACCGCCGACTGCCCGCCGCCGCCCGGCACCGCGGCGCTGCCGGCGCTGCGCCAGAGCCCGATGCCGAGGGCCGCGACCGGCACCGCCAGGGCGAAGAGGCGCAGGGCGGCCAGGCCCGCCGCCGCTGCCAGCACCACCGCCGCCGAGGCCTGGCGCGGCGGCAGCCGGGTGAGCAGGTAGGCCGCGGCGCCGAGGCCGAGGAGCAGGATCGCGGCCCAGACCGGCGGGGTCACGGCCTGAGATCGGCGAGGAGCCGCTTCGCCGCCCCGGTGCCGGCGGCCTCCAGCGCGGCGCGCCCGCCGGCGGCATAGGCGGCGACGGCGCCGAGCAGCGCCCTGAGCTCGCCCGCCGCGCGGGCGTCGAAGGGCAGGTAGGCGCCGCCGGTCAGCCGGGCGATCTCGCGGAACGCCCGTGCCGCCGCCGGCTCGCCGCCCTCGTGGAACATGAAGGCGCGGGTGCCGCGCAGCGCCAGCGCCCCGGCCTTCTGGCAGAGCGCGTCCACGTCCTCCTCCATGGCGTCGCCGACGAAGACCAGCGCCGCGACCGGGACCTTGGCCGCGGTGCGGGCGGCGTGGTCGAGGACGCGGCCGATCTGGGTCAGGCCGCCGTGGCAGGCGATGCCGGTCATCAGGCCCTTGAGCGCGGCGGCGTCGGCGACCCAGCGCGACGCCTGCGCCTCGCCGTGGCCGCGGTAGTAGACGAGCTGCACCTCGAGCCCGCCGGCCTCGGCCGCGGCGTCGAACATCTCCGCCTGCAGCCGGCAGGCCAGATCCCAGGCCGGCTGCCGGCTCATGGTGGCGTCGAGCGCGAAGATCAGCCGGCCGCGGCCGGAGCCCGGAGCCCGGCTCCGCGCCTCGGCGAGGAAAGCCGTCACCTCGGCGCTGCCGCCGCCGGACGGCCGCCCGGGCGTGCCCGGCGGCCGGGCGGGGGAGATCTCGGATCGCTTGGTCATTCGCGCTGGCCTCGATGCATGATCTGGCGATGCCGCTGCGGTTTTGCAAGCGTCGCGCGGTCGGCTGGCGCGGCCGGGACAATTCCGCTGGACGCCTTAAATCGGCCTTGTTATAGGCTCCGGACCCCGCGAAAGGCGCGCGTGTTCCGGCGTAGCTCAGTGGTAGAGCAGTTGACTGTTAATCAATTGGTCGTAGGTTCGAATCCTACCGCCGGAGCCAAAGCTCGCTGAACTCCCAGCAAAAACAAGAGCTTGTAACGAAGAGTCGGAGCAGATCTCCGACTCCGGGGCCGATGCGACTCCGCCTGTATCACCGCCTGTCATACGGGCGCGCGCACGGGAGTCGGAGAAAATGCCGCTTGGGCCTTACCTGATCCGCCGGGGCAATGCCCTGGTCTTCCGCAGGCGTGTCCCGAAGGGACATGCCGAACTCTTCTCCTCGCCGTTTCTGTCCCTCCCGCTCCGGACGCACCTCCTCCCCGAAGGCCGGCTGCGGGCCTTGCGCCTCGCGGCATTCGCCGACGCCGCCTTCGCGTTGCTCGAGGACCGCAGGGAGGCGGGAACGCTGGACGGAACCACGGAGGAGCGGGTGATCCTCGAGCTGATGCGCTTCGAGCTCGACGTCACCGAACACGTCCGCGCCCTCGCCCCGGCGCGCGGCCCGGCCGAGGTCCAGGCCGCCCTGGCGCTGACCGCCGCCACCCGCGAGACGCTGCGCGCTGCCCTCGTCTACAACGACTACGCCGCCGTCCAGGCGCCGCTCGCCGCCGCCTGCCTTCGGCTTCGGCTCGTCGTCGGCGAGGCCACCGACGGGCGGCGCCTCGCCCGCCGCGCCGCCCAGGCGCTGATCGAGGTCGCCGACGAGAATGCGCGCCGCGAGCAGGGACTCTACAATCAAGTCGGGGCTGATCGCCTTGGCGCAGCGTCGCTCGGGGAGCCCGGATGCCCTTATTCAAGTTGTCTCCATGGAGGAGGCAGCGTGGGAATTCGCCTTGTCTTGAGCGACCGTCAGTGGGAGCGGATCGCGCCGCACATCATCGGGGACGAGCGGACGCGGGGAAGCAGCGGTCGCGACAACCGGCTGTTTGTCGAGGCGGTGCTGTGGGTTGTGCGCACCGGGGTGCCGTGGCGCGATCTTCCGGAGGGCTTCGGCCCTTGGAACAGCGTATTCCGGCGGTTCAGCCGCTGGAGCCGGAAGGGCGTCTGGTGGCGGATCTTCGAGGCGATGTCGGATGACCCGGACTTCGAATACCTGATCGTGAACTCGACCATCGTCCGCGCCCACCAGCACGCCTCCGGGGCGAAAAGGGGGGTCTGACGATCAGGCCATCGGCCGTTCCCGCGGTGGCCTGAGCGCCAAGATCCACCTGGCGGTGCGTGGCCTCGGCTGCCCGGTGCGCTTCGCGCTGACTGCAGGCCAGAAGGGCGACGCGCCGCAGGCGGAAGCCTTGCTCGCCGACCTCCCCGCCGAGGTGGTGATGGCCGACACCGCCTACGACAGCGACGCCATCCGCGCGGCGATCGCCGAGAAGGGCGCCTTGGCCGTGATCCCGAACAATCCCTCGCGTGCTCGGAGGCATGCACTCGACGAGCATCTCTATGCGATGCGCTCCTTGATCGAGTGCTGCTTCTCCAAGCTCAAGCAGTTCCGACGGGTCGCTACCCGATACGAGAAGACGGCCAGAAACTTCCTCGCCGTGGTCACAATCGCCGCCATTGTCCTGTGGATACGGTAAGTGTCCACAGCTCCTGCGCCAACCGCGGCTCTGCCGCCCCGGCCGATGCTGCCGCCGCTGCCGATCCTGCCGCCGATGCCGATGCCCGCCAGCCCCACGCCGACGTCGCCTGCGATGTTTTTTCCATCGCCGCTTCCGGCCATGTCGGTGGGGCACCACCCGGTCCAGGTGGCGATGCCATGCGCGGCCGCGGCGCCGCACCCGGGCCTCGCGATCGCGACGCCGGCGGCACCCACTCCCGCCGTTGCGCCGGAGCTGCCGGCCGCAGTAGCCATCACCCACCCCGCCCCCGCGTCGACGTCTTCGGCGCGCGCCGCCTCGGTGGCGGACCTACCGGCGTCGGGCGAGAACGACGGAACGTTGATTTTCGCCGCGCGGGTTGCCGCGACGATGGACGCCGAGCGCGCGCGCAACGCCGCCCTTGGCATCCGGCCGGCGGCCGAGCGAATGCACATGGGCCGGGCGTTCGATGCGTTCATCGCCGACACGGTCGCGGAGAAGGGCATGAGCTGGGAGGTCAACAGTGCCCCGAACGTGCGCTCGACCAAGACGCTCTTCATCGAGATCAACGGCGACTTCTGGACCGACACGGCCGACGAGCTGCATTTCGCGCTGATGCGCAATCTGCTGCGGGCGATCCCGAAGCATCACCACAAAAGTCCGGACCAGATGCCGATCCTCGAGGAGATCGCCGAGCTCGATGAGGAGGAGGAGGTCGAGCTCCGCCGCCGCGACAGCGAGCTGCGCGCGGCTGGCGCCGACCGGGGAACCCGCGACATGGAGCGCGCCGCGTTGCGGCGGAAACGGATGCGGGTCGCGACCGCCTACCGCCACCAGCAGGATCTGCAGCGGTTCTGTCGCTGGGGCGTGTCGCGCGGCCTCTTTCCGCGTAACTTCATGGAAGGCCTGATGTGGTCGACGAAGACGATCAAGGCACTTCAGCGCGAGGAAAGCGACAACCGGCGTCTGGCTTGGGGCGACAAGGCGCATGCGCTCTTCGCGAGCCGCATCTTCACCGGAAAGCTGGCGGATCCGGGCGATCCGCTGTTCTGGGCGCCGCCGATCGCCCGGCTCGGCGGCCTCCGCGAGGAGGAAATCCTGCAGCTCACCACCGAGGACTTCGACACCGTCGACGGCGTCCCTGTCTTCCGGATCCAGCAGGGTGATCGGCAGGTGCTGAAGAGCGAGGCGGCCCGCCGGATCGTGCCGATCCACCGCGCGCTGATCGCGCTCGGCTTGCTCGAGCTCGTCGCGCTGCGGCGCCGGCAGGGTCAGCGGTGGCTCTTTCCGCAGGTCGAGCGCAGCGCCAGCCGCGCAGGTCCGCCGCCGTCACCGCAAGCTCGCGTGCCACGATCTCCAGAGACTCTCCTCGCAGCAGCCGAAGCACAGCGTCCCGCTTGCGGCCCGCCGTCATCCGCCGATCCCGGCCCGGAGCCGCGACCGCTCCGATATCTGAGGTCTCCGCGCCCGCGGCTCCTCCGCGCTCATTCTCATCCATCCCAACACCTCCGTCGCTCAAAATAAGCCGTCTGGGATGTCTCAAGAAACCCTCGGGCGGAGGAAGGAATATTGTGGCGCGTGTGCATGTCGTCAAACTCGATCCGCAGCTTGAGGTACTTTTCCACGATGTCCTCAACGGGGATCGGCGGCTCGATCGTCACGCCTCGTGCACGCTCATACTCTCCGATCAGGGAGGCGGCGTCCCGTTCGATAGCCTCTTCGGCAAGATAGGGAACAAATCGGCTCATCCGTCATCCTTCATCTGCATCGGCGGGGCCATGCCCCGGTGGCTTCATTTGCCCTTGGCCTTTCCTGCCTCCCGAGAAAGCCGGGCCAGGCCCTCGGCGCTCAGACCGTTGGCGGTTCGCAGCAGCGCCGACATTTCGATGGGATGCCGCTTGATGATATCGGCGAGGTCGGAGGGCACGCGCCCCGCCATCGCCAGCAATTCGTCCGGATCGCATTCGAGTATCTGCGCGATCGACCGAACCTTGTCCTCGGTCGGGGGCGTGAACTCGTCGCGCTCCACCTTCGAAAGGTAAGTTGGGCTCACCCCGATCTTCTTATACCAACGGCTCTGTGGGGATTCCCAAATCGGGTGAAGTCTGACTCACTGCCGGCGAGGCAGAGGAGGCAGGGATGGCAGGAGCGATCGCGATCACGCGGCGGGAGATGACGGCGGCGGAGCTGCGGGCGGCGTCGGGGAAGGCGAAGTCGGCGCGGGCGGCGCGGCGGATGCTGGCGATCGCGCTGGTGCTGGAGGGGGTCGATCGCAAGACCGCGGCGGAGACCTGCGGCATGGATCGCCAGAGCTTGCGCGACTGGGTGCATCGCACCAACGCCGAGGGGCTCGCGGGGCTGGAGAACCGCCGCTCGCCGGGCCCGCCGCGGCTGCTCTCTGCAGAGCAGAAGGCGCTGCTGGCGGCGCGGGTGGAAGCGGGTCCCGACCCGAAGCTCGACCGGGTGGTGCGGTGGCGGCGCATCGACCTGAAGCGGTGGATCGCGGCGGAGCTCGGGGTGGTGATGCACGAGCGCACGGTGGGCAAGCAGCTGCGGGAGCTCGGCTATCGCCGGCTGTCGGTGCGCCCGCGCCACCCGAAGGCCGACGAGGCCGCTCAGGAGGCTTTTAAAAAAGCTTCCCGCAGGCGGTAGCCGAGGCCATCCCCGCGAGCGCACGGGCCAAACCGCTCGAGATCTCGGTTCCAGGACGAGGCGCGCGTCGGCCAGCAGGGCACGCTGACCCGGGTCTGGGCGAAGCGCGGCACCCGGCCGCGCGCCGTGCGCGACACCCGCTACGAATGGGCCTACATCTTCGGCGCCGTCTGCCCCGAGCGCGCCACCGGCGCCGCCCTGGTGCTGCCCTTCGCCGACACGCAAGCGATGAACCTGCACCTCGCCGAGATCGCCCGCACCGTCGCCCCCGGCGCCCATGCGGTGCTGGTGCTCGACGGCGCCGGCTGGCACGGCGGCAAGGACCTGGCGGTCCCGGACAACATCTCGCTGCTCACGCTCCCGCCCTACGCGCCCGAACTCAATCCGGTGGAGAACGTCTGGGAATACCTCCGCGGCAACAGGCTCTCCAATACCGTCTTCGACGGCTACCCCGAGATCGTCGAGACTTGTTGCGACGCCTGGAACTTCTTCATCCACGACCCAGCCTCGGTCGCATCAACCACTTCCCGCTACTGGGCGACGGTCAAGCCGTAGGGCCGTTGGTATTGGCCATCTCTCGCAAGCCGATCTCCCTTGCCTCGCGTTCGCCGCGGACGAATGCGCCGAACTTCAGACCATCACTTGTCATCGCAAACTCTCCCCTGTTTTCCGCAAGGTGCACCGCCAACTATATCGTGAAAATACTCGTCTGCCCTCAGAGCCTGCCCGAAAAGAAGTTGAGCGATATCAGGGTTTTGTGATTCTCCGTCTTTGTCGTCGAGAAGATGGAGGGGACCAGTTGCCTTGGACTGATACCGCTCGCGTCGAGCATAGACGGGAGGCCGTGCGCTATCCAAGCGATTTGACGTGTCGCGAATGGGCGCTGATCGCGCCGTTGCTGCCGGCAGCCAAACGAGGTGGCCGGCCGCGAACCACCGATCTCCGTGCGGTTGCGGATGCGATCCTCTACATTGCGTCGAGCGGTTGCCAGTGGCGCATGCTGCCGAAGGACTTCCCGCCGGTCTCCACGGTTCAGGGCTATTTCTACGCGTGGCGCGACAGTGGCCTGTGGCAGGGCATCAACCACCTGCTGATCGTGAGCACGCGTGAGCTCGAAGGCCGCGAAGCCAGTCCCACGGCGGGCGTGATCGACAGCCAGAGCGTCAAGACCACCGAAAGCGGCGGGATTTCGGGCTATGATGCGGGCAAGAAGGTCAAGGGGCGCAAGCGACACATCATGACCGACACCCTCGGCCTGATGCTGTTCGTCGTCGTCCATTCGGCGGGCATTCAGGACCGGGACGGCGCGCCCGACGTGTTCAAGGCTATCCGGCACCGGTTCCCCTGGCTGCGTCACGTGTTCGCGGATGGCGGCTATGCCGGGGACAAACTGAGCTCCGCCCTCAGCGGCCACGGCGACTGGACCATCGAGATCATCAAACGATCCGACACCGCAAGCGGGTTTGAGGTTCTGCCCCGCCGATGGGTCGTCGAGCGCACCTTCGCATGGCTCGGCAGATGCCGTCGCCTCGCGAAGGACTGGGAGAAATCGCTGGAAAGCTCAACCGCCTGGACCTTGATCGCAAGCATCAGGCTCATGACCAGACGCCTCGCAAGATACTGCTACGTCGCATGAACTTTTGAATCAGGCTCTCAGGGTTTCGCGAACCTCCTGCCGCGGCCATCACCGCGACAATTGTCGGCAGGACGCGAGGCCCGTAACCGGAGTGTTCGTGAAGCCTACGACAGTAGACCAGCCATTCTCTGCGGCTCGCTCCGATGTCTCAGTCGCGGACTTTCCGGACCTCAACCATGCCAGAGCAATTGGTGCGCACGGCCCATACCGGTCATTCGTAGCGAGGTCGCCACGATGAACCACCCGTCCGAAGCAGCCATTCATCGCTCATCTATGTAGATTGCAGCTGCACCAAGACTTCTCACTCATGTCACTTGCCCGTCTCGGTCGGGAACACGCTCCAAGCGTATCCTACAACAAGGACTTCGCGACCGCTTGTCCCGGAGCACCGGCAGGACCAAGCAGGGACACAAACGCTATTTGCCGCGAGGGAACCAGCCGGCAAGGTAGATCCTCGCCGCCAACATGAAGAGCAGACAGACTGGCACCACAAGTGCGGCGTCCACGCTGTCGCGCCCGCCAGACCACCTGCCAAGAATCCTACAATCGCCAGCGCGAAGCGACCAATCCGAATGGACCGAGGTTGCTTTGGTGGGCTGCCGGCCCAGTAGCGAGCGGCCGGCTCGGCGTTCACGAGATCGACCACCAGTCTGGCCAAATTTCCGGTCATCATGGTTGTCGGGGTGTGAAAGTGAAGCAGCATCACCATTGCCGTGGTCTGGAGGGCCATGGCGAAGACGGCCGAGGAGGTCACGGCGATCGCCGGCCAGCTGTCGGGGTCGGTGATCGGGCGACACCAGACCGCCAGAAGCAGCGTAGCCCCGAGCGCAACGCCCTGGATCACCAGCGTATGGTGCAAGATGACCGTGTATCCTCGGGCTCGGGCCGCCTTGATCGCGAGCGCCCAAAACGAGACAGAGAGCACGAAAACCGGGAGGACCGCGACCTTGTTCAGCTTGGCGCCATCCGGCTGGACCAGGTCCGTGAACATCACGATCATCGTCCCGGTGATGAACGCGACGAACGTACCGTCCAGTTCGAGAAAGAAGATCACGTCGACGTAGGCGGCAACGAATGCCAAGATTACCGGAACGGACGGACCGCTAACGACCCGAAATCGGCTTGCATCCAGATCGGAGAGCTCGTGTGACACGCTGGAGGCCCGCGGGAGCTTATGATCAGAAGGCGACGTTGAAGCGCAGGCCGCCGGAGTACTGCTGCTGATCGCCGCTCAAGAGCGCTGTGGCCGAGGCCTCGAGCGAGGTCCGCGCACCGATCCGGAGCTTGATCGCGCCATTCAGGACTCCGAAGACATCCTGCATCCCGTCGCGAACGGTCACCCCAGGGACCGCCCCGTCGATGCCCGCGAACTGCACCGTCGTCGCGCGGTCGGTGCCGCCCAGGAAGGCCAGGGCCCCGCCCGCCAGCACCGCCTCGGCCGCCATGCAGCGGGCCTCGAAGCTGGAGCCGAACACGAGCATTGGGTTGAGCGTCGCGTAGGTCTCGTCGAAGCCATCGACCCGGAGCCCGTAGTCGCCGGCGCCCGTCTCGGTGTATCCGTCCTGGTGTTGGTGCAGCACGCCGAAATCGAGCCAGGGCTTGAGATAGGAGTCCGCGCCCAGGTCGATCTGCCGCGCCGCCCGAAGGTGCGCCGACGCCCAGGAGAGATCGGGCTTGCCACGGGCCGCGCGCTCGCCCTCGGGGGTAAGGACCTGTCGCGTCAGACTGTAGTCGCCGATCCCGCCCGAGAGCGAAGCGGAGAGCGTCGTCGGCCCGATCACCCGCTTGACCACCGCACCGGCCTGCCAGCGGTCGCCGTCGCCCGAGACGCCGCTGCCCGAGAGATCGGCATTCTCGTAGCCGACGGCGGCGCCCAGGAACCAGTCCGGCGCCACCTCGGTCTGCAGTCCCGCCGCGAGTTGGAAGACGTTCTCGTCGTAGGCGACGGACCCCGCACCACCGTCGCGACGAAGCGCGCTTCCGCCCATCCGCCCCCAGGCACAGGACCCCTCGCGCTCGAAGATCGCGCCCTCTCCGGCCGAGAGGTCCGGGCAACTCATCAGATCGTCTGCGAAATGCAGCGCGGAGAAGACGGCGGCATCGCCGGGGGCGAAGACCTCGACCGGAGCGAAGCGGTCGTAGATGTCCACGAGATCGGAGACCTCCGGGACCTTGAGCAGGTAGATCCCGAGATCGTCGATGAAGGCGTAGCGGTTGCCTCCGGCCGCGACCTCTGCCTGGCGCAGGCCGACCAGCGCATCCACGTTCTTTCCGAACCGGGTGTGGTTGCCGGTGATGCGTCGGGCGACGTCTGCCGTCACTTTCGCCCGCTCGTCGGCAGAGCCGGTCCAGGGCGTGTAGTTGACCTTGTAGTCCAGCGCGATCTGCGGGGAAGCGAGGGACAGGCCGTAGTTGACGGCTGCGGTGTCAGCGACGGTCAACTCCTCCTTCTGGAAACCGGAAAAACCATAGAAGAAGATCAGGCTGCCCGAGGCACCGGATCTCGGGGCCGCGCCCTGAGGGACGGGGTCGACGCTGCCGGCGAGCGTCGATGTCCCGTCGACCCCGATGGCATCGACCCCACCCCCGAAGTTGTAGTCGACCGCAATGCTGCCCGACTCCGTCTGAACCAGGTCGTTGGTCAGGCTTCCGATGCCGATCGTCCCCAGCGCCCTGGCGGTGATCGTCCCGGCATTCGTCAGCACTCCCGTGTTGCCTACGCCGACCTCCTCGCCCAGGCCGACGACACCCCCCGCGAGATTGTCGATCAGCATCGCGGCCGCGCTGTCGACGCTGGTCGAGCCCTCGATCGTTCCGCTGTTCTCGACCGTCAGGACCGCCACGCCATCGGTGTGAATGACATAGTCGTCTGAGGATAGGCCAGGATTTCGGATCGTACCGGCATTCGTCAGCGTGTTGGCATGGCCGTTGCGTATCGCGATCGTCTCCGCTCCCCCGTTGGCGGTGGCGACCGTTGCGCCCTTGGCGACGTTGATGGCGATGGTTCCGCTGGAGCCCAGCGTGCCGCCTTCGCTCTGCGCCAGGATGGCGCGAGCCTGGCTGCCGGTGGCTCGGATGTCAGCATCGACGTTGATCGTCACGTCACCTGCCGTGTCGTCTGCATTGCCTTTCCGCCCCCCGACACTCTGGGCGAAGATGCCATGGGCATTTGCGCCGCTGACGTCGATCGGACCTCCTACCGTCACCTCGACCGTGCCGCCGTTGCCCTTGTCGCCGCCGACGCTGCCGGCAAAGCTCTGGGTCTGCCGACTGCCGGTCGCGCCCGAGATGGCGGCGATCCCGCCCGACCCGCCGACCGACTGCGCGACGATCCCATGCGCCTTGTCACCGCGCGTGGTGATCGGTCCGGCCGCGACGGTCACCGCCCCGCCGTTGCCACCGCCGCTGCCGCGACCGCCCAGGGTCAGCAGCGACCAGAGGCCCGAGGAGCCCGCCCCGCCGTGGCCGCCTCCACCGCCGATCGACTGGGTGTGGATGCCGAAGGAATGATCGCCCGAGGTCGAGATCGTGCCGCTGCCGCCGGCGGAAACCGCGCCGCCGTTGCCCGACGCACCGCCCTTGCCGCCGACCGCGGCGCTGATGTCGGTCAGGTCGGGAATGAAGGTGAAATTGCCCGGAAGGTTCGCGATCCAGTTAAAGGTCGCGTTGTTGGTCCAGGCATTCAGCCCAAGCTCGCCATCGCCGCCGTTGCCGCCGCCGCCCCCGACCGAATGCGCTTCGATGCCATGGCTGACGCGTCCCTTGGTCGCGATCGCCCCATCGCTGGTTGCGCTCACCGCCGCACCGTTGCCGGCGGCGCCGCCGGCCCCGCCGACCTCGGCGGTCAGCGAAACGGAATAGGTGGTGGCCTTGTCGTCGGGCGTGCTCGGCTGCGCCTTGCACTTGTAGCCCGCCCCGCCCGAGAGGGCGCTGCAGAGGCCATTGAAGCTGAACGAGGCCGATGAGGTGGTGCCGCCGTCGCCGCCGCCGCCGCCGATCGACTGGGCATAGAGGCCGTAT
>CAWKBH010000017.1:0-190041 GCA_963847795.1 uncultured Alphaproteobacteria bacterium | reverse complement strand
GTCGCGAGGCCTGAATTGGCGCGGGTGCGGCGGCTCGGTTCGCAATGACGCAATTCGGTTCCGCCGTCCCGCCGGATTTGGCCGTCGGCAAATCCGGCCGCGACTGCCCTCCCAGGGGCAGTCGCGCAAGCGCGACCGCCAGGGCAGCCGCGCCCGGATTGGCACTCTCCGGGGACGCGGCACGCCTCTCGCCCTCCGCGCTGGCGCTCCGGGCGAGCGGATCGCGCGGCGCGCCACTGGCGCCCCGCTGTTGCGGTCCGCGGCGCCTCATCCTGCGCGGCCCGACACGATCAGACGGCGACAGTATGACGCCTGCCGCCGGCGATAGCCTTCCCGCGCGTTATGCATACGCGTTGTGCATAGGTTGTGCATGCCCCGTGCATCCACCAATTCCCGCAAGTCCAGCCGCCGCAAGCGTTTTCAGTCGAACCAGCGCGGATAGTCCGAAACCAGCAGATGCAACGGATCCTCGTCCTCCTCGATCTCGGCGAACCGCCCGATCGGCTCGGCGAAGATGTTGTCGGTCAGGTCGTTGTTGACCGTCGAGACCTCGCCGATCAGCACGTCGTCGCCCTCGCCCCAGAAGGCGTGCCAGCTGCCCGGCATCAGCGTCACGCTCTCGCCCGGGTTCAGCCGCAGCACCGCCCCCGCCTCCTGTCGGCGCAGCACCCCATCGGTCGCCACCTCGACCTCGGAGGCGTAGTCGATGTGTCCGTCGGCGTCGGAGTTGTAGAGCTTAAGCGCCAGCATCCCGCCGCCGCGGTTGATGATGTCCTCGGCCTTCACGATGTGCCGGTGCATCGGCGAAATCTGGTCCTGCCGCGAAATCATGATCTTCTCGGCGTAGCACATGCCCATGCCGCGGTGCAGGTCGGCCTCCGAGCCGTTGCGCACCGTGAACAGGAACAGCCCCAGCTCGTCGAACTTGCCCTGGCCGTAGTCGGTGATGTCCCAGCCGAGGCGCGCCCCGACGATGCCGCCGATCTGCGGGCGACGCTCGCGCATCTCGCCCGGCGTCCAGTAGGCGAAGGGCGGCAGGATGAACCCGAACGAGCGGATGAAATCGTCCCCCGCCCGGATGATGTCGTTGACCTGGGATCGTTTCACCGGCCCCTCCCCTGGTAAGCTTTGCCCGCTGGGTTAGCACACCCGCCGCCGCTCGCGCCACTGCCGACTGGCGGCGCGATCATTCCCAGAACGGATCGGTGGCGGCCAGCCGCTTCCAGCGCTTGTAGAGCCCCGGCCGGTCCTGCCCGGAGCGGATGGCCAGGGTGCCGAGCACCCAGCCGACCGCGCGCTGCACCTCCGGATCCCCCGGCGCCGGCGCGTCCGGACCGGCCAGCGCGGTGTGGGCCATCGTCGCGTCGTTGAGCGCGCCGAAGCTGTCCTGCAGGTCCTTGAGCGCGCCGAGATAGCCTGCGACCTTGCTGGTCCTGTAGAGCGGTCCCAGCATGTCGACCGAATAGCGCAGCTTCTTCAGCTCCTTGCGCAGCCGGTGCAGCCCTTCGGCGTCGAGCTTGCGGATCCTGCGGCCGCGTTTCAGAACCTTGCGGTGGCGCTTGCCGAGAAGCTGCGGCGCGACCTCCTCGATCGGCGCGGCCAGCCGCTCGGTCTGGGAAAAGTCGGAGGGCACCAGCCAGCCGCGGCCCTCGATGAAGGCGCCGAGGTCGAACAGGAAGCCAACGGCCTCCTCTGCCGCGAGCGCGCCGCGTACCTCGGCGCGCACCCGCTCGCGGCGCGCGGCCAGCGTAGCGGCCAGCGCCGCCGCCGCGGCCCGGTCGGGACCCGCCTCGGTCGCTCCCGCCACCACCTCCTCGAGCAGCACGTCGGCGTCGCGCAGCGCCCCGACCAGCTTGCCCAGCCGCTGCGCCGCCTCGGAGAGCGGCGCCAGGGCGCTCTCGCTGAGGCTCGGGCCGAAGATCTTGAAGGCGGTCCGCAGGCGCCGCAGCCCGACGCGGAGCTGATGCGGGCCCTCGGTCGCCTCGGATCCGGCCACCAGCGCCATGTTCGCGGCGATCTGCGCCAGGCAGTCGCGGAAAACGTCGCGGGCCACGGTCTCGACCGTCGCCTTGCCCTCGAGCTCCAGGCTGCCGGCGTGACGCGGCCCCGGCGCCGCATCGGCGCTGCCGGTCCGGATCAGGCGATAGCCACGGGCGGACTTGTTGTCGGTGGCGAAATGCACCGGTCCGGTGGCCAGCAGCAGCCGCGCCACGCCGTAGACGGCGCCGACCTCGCCCGCCTTGAGCTCGAACTCGGCTTCGCGGATCGGCGCACGGGCCTCACCCGCCCGGATCTCGCCGGCATCGAGCGCCAGCTCGACCTCGCCGCCGCCAGGCGCCTGCAGCCGATCGGTGCTGCGCCGGACATGGGTCTCGAAGATCGGGGAAAGCGGTGCACCGCCCGCGGCTTCGGTAATCGCCGCGAGCGCGCCTTGGGGATCCGGACCGCCCAGCACCAGCCTGCCGCCGGGGGCCGGGAATTCGAACTCGCGATTGGCAAAGAGCCCGTTCGCGCTTGGCCCCTCGGTCCGCTGCTTTACCGTCTGCACCCAGCGCCGGCCGACCCGCCGCAGCCGCAGGGCGACGCCGGCGCGGGCCAGGGCGTGATCGGCGGTGTCGTAGTAGACCGAAACCAGGTTTTGGGACCGCCGCGGCGCCAGCCGCAGCTCGGAAAGCCGTGGATGCCGCCGAAGCCGCGTCATCGCCCCGGCGTCCAACAAGACCTTGAGCTCGGTCTCGATCACCTCGCGGGCCCGTGAGCGAGCTGAGGGATCCCGCTGCAAAGGCTTGGTTTGCAGGGCTGATTCATGTTAGCGTTACAGATGGAGAAAACATTCTCCTGGTCGGGACCAGATGGCTGCGCACAAAACCGAACCTTTCCGTTGTCTTGCGCCGGCCGCTTCCGCTCGATTTTCCAGACATCACCACAGCCCGCCGGGCTGGCAGCAGCGGAACAAAACCCGGTCAGGGAGGGTTAAGATTTGTCACATAGACTTGCAAGGCGAAAGGTCCCCGCGGGGACGTCCAGCATGAGGTGACCATGGCCGAACGCGTCCAGGGGAACACTCGCGAAGCTCGGCAGGCGGCTCGCCCCGCACCGCCGGCCCGTCGCACCGCCCGGACGCCACGGCCATGAACGCCGCCACCCTCGCCATCGCCTCCGACTTCGTGAAGACCGGGATCGAGAAGGCCGGGATCCCGCTGACCCAGACGCTCGAAGCCTATCTCTCGATCACCTTCGCCCGCTACATCGGCGCCAGGATCTCGGTGGACCTGCTGACCGTGCGGATCACCCGCGCCCTGGACGCGAACGCGCCGCGCGATGCGATCCGGGCGCTCGCCGACGAGTGCCTGATCGCCTGCGCCTTCTTCGAGCAGCGGCTGCGGCGCAACGGCACGATCCGCCACTACGTCGGCCTGGGACAGATGACCTACGACGCGGCCGAGCTGACCGAGCAGGCCTACGGCTTCGTGCACATGCGCGACGTGATGGCCAGCGCCGCCGGGCGCGACGGCGGCGAGGACGGGCGGGTGCTGCTCGACCGCGCCCGCTCGGGCAGCCAGACGGCGCGGGCCGAGCTGGCGCAGCAGAACGTGGTGGTCGGCCCCTGGTCCGGCGCGGCGAAATCCGGGCTGCTCTGGCGCTGACGCCTTCCGCGACCGGCCTGCGGATTGTGCCCGGCTGGCCCAGCGGCTAGCTTCCGCGGCGCGCACCGCCGAGGCCAGCCCACCCGATGATCTACCTCCTGATTCTCTGCATCAGCCTCGTCGTGATCGTGGTCACCAGCGGGCTCCATTTCGAGGTGCTGCGCGTCGCGTCGACGCTGGCGCCCAACCTGCCGGTTACGCCGCGGCAACGGACGCTGGTGACGGTCGCGGCGGCCTTCGTCGGGCACTTCATGGAGATTCGGATCTACGCCTTCGCCTACTGGCTGACCGCGAGCCAGTTCGGCCTCGGGCAGCTGACCGGCGTGGTCGAGGGCAGCTTCTTCGACTACCTCTACTTCTCCTCCGCCACCTTCACCACTCTCGGGATCGGCGACGTGGTGATGGAGGGTCCGCTGCGGCTGATGACCGGTGCTGAGTCCCTGAACGGGCTGGTGCTGATCACCTGGTCCGCCTCGTTCACCTATCTCTCGATGGAGAAGTTCTGGCGCTAGGCCCGCACCGATGACGCCGGCGCGCGGGCCAGCTGCACCGCCAGGATGCCCGCCATGATGATCGCCACCCCGATCACGTCGCGCGGCGTCACCGCCTCGCCGAGGATCGCCGCCGCGGTCGCCACCCCGAAGAACGGGTTGAGAAAATGGAACGTCGCCGCCCGCGTGGCGCCGATGCGCCGCACCAGCACGAACCAGATCATCGTCGCGACCACGCCCGGCACCACCACCGTATAGAGAAAGGCCAGCGCCAGCGGCCAGGACCAGTCCACGCGTCCAGGTCTCCAGCACCCAGGCCACCGGTGCGAGCGCGAGGCTCCCCACCAGCATCTGCAGCCCCACCACCATCCAGAGGTTGCCGCCTCCCGCGGCCCCGCGCAGCGTCAGCGTCGCCACGCTGAGCGCCAGCGCCCCGGTGAAACACAGGGCCAGGCCGCGGAAATCGACGCCATGGCCCAGCCGTGCCGCCATGATCGACCAGCACGCCGGCGAACCCGGCCACCAGCCCGGCCAGCGCCAGCCACGTCAGCCGCTCGCCCAGCACGAGCCGCCCGAGCGCCGCCACCAGCAGGGGCAGCATGCTGGCGATGATCGCCGCCGTCCCCGCCTCGACCGTGCGCATCGCCTCGAAATTGAGCCCCAGGTAGAGCGCGTTCTGGCAGAGCCCGAAGACGACCACCGCCGCCCATTGCGCCCGCGACAGCCGGATGCGCTGCCCCAGCGCCCAGCCGATCCCGAGCGCCAGCAGCCCCGACAGCAGGAACCGCACCGACAGGGCCAGGAACGGCGGGGCGTAGCTCACCACGATGCGTGCCGAGGTGAAGGCCGAACTCCACATCGCGGCAAACGCCAGCCCCAGCGCCACCGAGCGCCACTCCATCCCCGTCCCCCCGAAATGCGACAGACCGCGCCCAGGGCGCGGTCTGCGGGACTTGAACCGGTTTCAGGCCGGGTTCAAGCGTTGATCACGTCCTTGAGCTGCTTGGCGATGGTCACCTTGGCGACGCGGTCGGCGGGCTTCTTCATCTGCTCGCCGGTCGAGGGATTGCGCACCATCCGCTCCGGGCGGGCGCGGCAGGCGAACTTGCCGAGCCCGGGCAGGGTCACCGCGCCACCATGGGCGACCTCCTTGGTCACGACCTCGGTCAGGGCCTCGAGCGCGCGGTTAGCGCTCGCCTTGTCCAGCGCGGCGCCCTCGGCAATGGCGGCGACCAGCTGCGTTTTTGTCATCGGCTTTTGAGTCATCCAGCGTTTCCTGTGGTGCGTTCGGTGCTGCCAGGGCGGGGGGTCCACCCGGCGTGCCGGCACTAAAGCCGCTCGGCAACAGAAACTCAATCGCAGATTGCGTGAAAAAGTCCATTTTTATTGGACTTCGGCACAATCAGGGCGCGAGTGTTGCAGAGATGGCTCGCGAAAGCGTGTACCGGTCAGAGGAACGCGGTCTCGTCGAAGCTGCGGAGCTTGCGCGAGTGCAGCTTCTCGAGCGGCATGTCGCGCAGCGACTCCATCGCCCGGATGCCGATCCGGAGGTGCTGGGCCACCTGCCGCTTGTAGAAGTCGGTGGCCATGCCGGGCAGCTTCAGCTCCCCGTGCAGCGGCTTGTCCGAAACGCAGAGCAGCGTGCCGTAAGGCACCCGGAACCGGAAGCCATTCGCCGCGATCGTGGCACTTTCCATGTCGAGCGCGATGGCCCGGGCCTGGCTCAGCCGCGCCACCGGCCCGGACTGGTCGACCAGCTCCCAGTTGCGGTTGTCGATGGTCGCCACCGTGCCCGTGCGCATGATCTTCTTCAGCTCGTACCCCTCCAGGCCGGTGACCTCGGCCACGGCGTTCTCCAGCGCCTGCTGCACCTCGGCCAGCGGCGGGATCGGCACCCAGACCGGCAGGTCGTCGTCGAGCACGTGGTCCTCGCGCATGTAGGCATGCGCCAGCACGTAGTCGCCGAGCGACTGCGAGTTGCGCAGGCCCGCGCAGTGGCCGACCATCAGCCAGACGTGGGGCCTGAGCACCGCGATGTGGTCGGTGATGGTCTTGGCATTCGACGGCCCGACGCCGATGTTGACCATCGAGATCCCCGAATGCCCCGGCCGGATCAGGTGGAACGCCGGCATCTGCGGCAGCCGCGCCGTCGGCGCGCCGGTCCGCCCCTCGTGGGTGATCACCGCGTTGCCCGGCTCGACGAAGGCGGTGTAGCCCGACGCCGGGTCGGCCAGCACCTTCAGCGCGTACTCCACGAACTCGTCCATGTAGAACTGGTAGTTGGTGAAGAGCACGTGGTTCTGGAAATGCGTCGGCGAGGTCGCGGTGTAGTGCGCCAGCCGCGCCAGCGAATAGTCGATGCGCTGGGCGGTGAACGGCGCCAGCGGCCGCGCTCCCGCCGGGCTCAGCCGGGCGTTGCCGTTGACGATGTGGTCGTCCGTGGTGTTGAGGTCCGGCACGTCGAAGAGATCCCGCAGCGGCCGATGCAGCGTCTCGACGATCGAACGCTCGACATGGGCGTCCTCGCCCATGGCGAAATGCAGCGGGATCGGCGTGTCGGAGGTGCCGACCCTGACCGGCATGCCGTGGTTCTGGATCAGGAGGCCGATCTGGTCGGTCAGGTAGCCCTCGAACAGATCCGGCCGGGTGATCGTGGTCTCGTAGAGCCCCGGCTCGGTCACATGCCCGAACGACAGCCGCGAGTCGACCTTGGCGAAGCTCGAGGTGGTCAGGCTCACCGACGGGTAGAACGCGCGGTAGCGTCCCTTGGGCGGCTTGCCGCCCATCACGGCCGCGAAGTGCTTGCGCAGGAAACCGGTCGCCGCGCCGTAGCGCGCGCGGAGATCGGCCACCGCTGCCGCGGCGTCGCTGAAGACCTCGTCCGCCTCCTGGGGCGGCGAGACCAGCGGCAGTTCGGCGAGGGGATTGCGATGATGCATGGGCTCAGGCCGGCAGCAGCAGGTCAGTCTTGGCGAAGCGCGCCACGTCGATCAGCCCCAGGTCGGAGATCCGCAAGGCCGGGATCACCACCAGCGCCAGCAGCGAGTGCTGCATGTAGGCGTTGTTGAGCCGGCAGCCGCAGACCTGCATCGCCGCCACCATCCCGTCCGCCGCCGCCGCGACCTCCGCCGCAGGCGCATCCGACATCAGCCCGGCGATCGGCAGGCGCACCAGCGCCAGCTCGCGGCCGTCGCCCCAGACCGTCACCCCGCCGCCGACATCGCCCAGCCGGTTCGCCGCCAGCGCCATATCCGCCTTCGAGGTGCCGACGACGATCATGTGGTGGCTATCATGCGCCACCGTCGAGGCCACCGCGCAGGGCACGTCGTAGCCGAAGCCCGACACGAACCCGTTCACCACCCCCCCGGTCGCGCGGTGTCGCTCGACCAGGGCGATCTGGCAGACGTCCGCGCCTGCGTCCATCGCCACCAGACCGGCCTCGACCGCCAGATCGGCCTCCAGCGCCCGGGTCGGCGCCTGGTTCTCCACCACCCCGATTACCCGCGCCCGGACCCGGGCGGCCCCCTCCGGCGCCCGGATGTCGAAATCCGCCGCGGCGAGCCGGCGCCCCATCTGCACCGTGCGCCGCGCCGACTCGGGCCAGACGAAGTCGGGCAGGTCGGCCAGGCAGCGCCCGCCCTCGGCCGCCACGGTTCCGCGCGCGATCACCGTCTCGATCGGCAGCGTCGCCAAGTCCGAGGTCAGGATGCAGTCGGCCCGCCGCCCCGGCGCGATGCTGCCGAGCTCCCGCTCCATCCCGAAATGCGTCGCGGTGTTGACCGTCGCCATCTGCAGCGCCACCAGCGGGTCCAGCCCGCAGTCGATGGCGTGGCGGACCACCCGGTTCATGTGCCCCTCGCCCACCAGGGTGCCGGAATGGCAGTCGTCGGTGCAGAGGATGAAGTTGCGCGGGTCGAGCCCCTTCTCGGTCACCGCGGTGATCTGCGCCTTGACGTCGTACCAGGCCGACCCCAGCCGCAGCATCGCCCGCATGCCCTGGCGGACGCGGGCGATCGCGTCCGCCTCGCGGGTGCCCTCGTGGTCGTCGGCCGGCCCGCCGGCCGCGTAGGCGGGAAAATCCGTCAGGTCCGGGTTGGCGTAGTGCCCGCCCACCGTCTTGCCCGCCCGTTGCGTCGCCGCGATCTCGCCGAGCATCTTGCGGTCCGCCGCGATCACGCCGGGATAGTTCATCATCTCGCCCAGCCCGACGATCAGCGGCCAGCCCATCGCCTCGGCGACGTCGGCAGGCCCGAGCTCGGCTCCGGTCGTCTCCAGCCCCGGCGCCGAGGGCGCGCAGGACGGCATCTCGACGAAGACGTTGATCGGCTGCACCAGCGCCTCGTCGTGCATCAGCCGCACGCCCTCGCAGCCCCAGCACGTTCGCCACCTCGTGCGGATCGGTGAACATGCTGGTGGTGCCGTGCGGCAGCACCGCCCGGACGAACTGGCTCACGGTCAGCATGCCCGACTCCACGTGCATGTGCCCGTCGCAGAGTCCCGGGATCAGGAACCGCCCGCCGGCGTCGATCACCTTCGTCTCCGGCCCGATCATCGCCCGGGCGTCCGGCCCGCAGGACGCGAACCGGCCGGCCTTCACCGCGATGTCGCTGCCCTCGATCACCTCGCGCGACTGCACGTTGACCCAGGCGCAGTTGCGGATCACCAGGTCCGCCGGCGCCCGCCGCGCCGCCACCGCAATCAGCTCGGCGGCCACGTCGGGCCAGGCGGGGAAGGGGCGCGCATCGGTCATGGCGCGACCATCGACCGCGGACGGGACGGCTTCAAGCGCTATTTCCGCTCACGCTGCCACAACCACGATCGCCAGGCAGGCCGCCTCGCCGCGCTGGCGATAGAAGTGGGCCACGTCCGGATCGAAGTAGGCCGCGTCGCCTTCGTCGAGTTCCACCACCATCTCATCCACCGTCAGCACCAGCGCCCCCTGCATCACATAGATGAACTCCGCGCCCGGGTGGCTGTGGGGCTCGGACGCATCCGAGCCCGCGGGAAATTCGGCGAGAAAGGCGTCCATCCGCCGGTTGGTAGCGGTGAAGTCCAGGCTCTCGAACAGATAGCTCGGCGCCTCGGTCCCCGGCCGGTCCGGGAGCCGCAACCGCTCGGACCGGCGCACGACCGAGACGGCCGGACCCGCGTCGCTGGCGACGAAGAAATGGTCGAGGCCGACCCCGAACACCATGGCGATCCGCAGGAGCGTCGGCAGCGTCGGCACGAGGTGCCCCCGCTCGATCTTCGACAGCATGCCGGGCGACAGGCCGCTGTGCTCGCCGAGTTGCGCCAGCCCGAGTTTCTTTGCCGAGCGCAGGGCCCGGATCTTCTCCCCGATCCCGTACTGGGCCAGCCCGTCCGCGAGGGTCTCCGAAAGCATGCACGTCTCCCAATGCCCGTGGGTGCCGGTCAGCTTTACCACGGAGAACGAGCGATTTCACCTCACGCAAATGTGCCTTTCAAGAAAATTAGTTTTCTCTATATGCAAAAACACGGCGCCGGGGAGCGGCGCTCGGACCAGACAGCCAGGAGAACGACAGCATGATGCGCAAGTTTGCGACCCTCGCCGCGGCAGCGGCCACCGCGACCATTATGGCAGGCGGCGCGCGGGCAGCCGACGCCGATATCGTCGATACCGCCGTGGCGAACGGCAACTTCACCACCCTCGCGGCGGCGCTCGATGCAGCGGGTCTCGTCGATACCCTGAAGGGCGACGGCCCGTTCACCGTCTTCGCCCCCACCGACGCCGCCTTCGCCAAGCTGCCGGAGGGCACCGTCGCGACACTTCTCGAGCCCGCCAACAAGGACAAGCTCACCGCGATCCTCACCTACCACGTGGTGCCCGGCGAAGTGACGGCGGCCCAGGTGGCCGGCATGAGCGAGGCGAAGACGGTCAACGGCAAGATGATCGCGATCGACGCCTCGAACGGCACGGTGAAGATCAACGACGCCACCGTGACCACCGCCGACGTGATGGCGACGAACGGCGTCATCCACGTCATCGACACCGTCCTCCTGCCGCCGGAATCATGAGCCCGGCGAAAACCCTCGTCTCTCGATAGGGGAAACCCATGAAGAGCCTGAACATACTCGCACTCGTCCTGCTGATCGTCGGCGGACTGAACTGGGGCCTGGTCGGCGTCTTCGGCTTTGACCTCGTCGCCGGCATCTTCGGCGCCGGGTCTCTGCTGGCGCGGCTGGTCTACGCCGTCGTCGGCTTGTCCGCGATCTGGCAGGCCGCCCAGCTGGCCAGCGCGTCCGGCAGGGAGGCCCTCGCCTCCCAGACACGCTAGTCGGCGATCGGCGGGCGCCCGGGACACTCCTGTTCCCAGAGTTCCCTGTAGATCGGTGACCCGGGCGCGCGTGCGCCGGCCCTCCCTCCCGGGCCGGCGCACTGCCATGTCGGACACCGGTCCGCCGGTCGGGACGCCCTCAGAAGGCCGTGTACTCGCCGGTATCGAGAAACTGCTCCAGCATCTGCTCGATACGGCGCGATGTCGAGACCGTTTCCCGCCAGCCATTCCGGGTCGTAGTAGGTGCCGGCATAGCGATCGCCGCCGTCGCAGATCAGCGAGACCAGCGACCCCTCGCGGCCCTCGCGCAGCATGTTGGCGGCAATCCAGCACAGGCCGAAGAAATTCGTCCCCGTCGATCCGCCCACCCGCCGGAACAGCCGGTCCGACAGCACGTGCATCGCCGCGATCGACGCGGCGTCGGGCACCCGGATCATGTGGTCGATCACCCCGGGCAGGAACGACGGCTCCACCCGCGGCCGCCCGATCCCCTCGATCCGCGAGCCGCGCGGCGAGGTCGCCGCGAGGTCGCCGCTGCGATACGCGTCGTAGAACACCGAGTGCTCGACATCGACCACGCAGAGCCGGGTGGCGAGGTTGCGGTAGCGGATGTAGCGCCCGATGGTGGCCGAGGTGCCGCCGGTGCCGGCGCTCATCACCACCCAATCCGGCACCGGATGCGTCTCCCGCTCCATCTGCCCGAAGATGCTCTCGGCGATGTTGTTGTTGCCCCGCCAGTCGGTGGCGCGCTCGGCATTGGTGAACTGGTCGAGATAGTGCCCGCCCGCCTCCGCCGCCAGCCGGGCCGCGACCGCGTAGACCTCCGCCGCGCCGTCGACGAAGTGGCAGCGCCCGCCGAAGCGCCCGATCGCCTCGATCTTGGCCGCGCTGGTGGCGCGCGGCACCACCGCGATGAAGGGCAGTTCCAGGAGCTGCGCGAAATACGCCTCCGACACCGCCGTCGAGCCCGACGAGGCCTCGACCAGCGTCGTGCCCGGGCCGATGCGGCCGTTGCAGATGCCGTAGAGGAACAGCGACCGCGCCAGCCGGTGCTTGAGGCTGCCGGTCGGATGCGTGCTCTCGTCCTTGAGGTATACCGAGATGCCGTGCAGGCCCGGAAAGGACGGCTTGACCAGATGCGTGTCGGCCGAGCGCCGCCCGTCGCCCTGCAGCAGGTTGATGGCGTCGCGGGCCCACTCGCGATCCACACCCGCCGGCAGGGGCGCGAGGTCGGGGCAGGGCGCGGGCTCGGTCACGTCGGCGGCCCCTGCTGCCGGCCTCCTGCAAAGACCTCGGCGAGCAGCGGCTCCAGGGCGCGGGCATCGGCAGCGTCGAAGGCGGCCGGGCGGTCGCTGTCGATGTCGAGCACCCCGATCAGCGTGCCCGCCGCGTCGCTGACCGGCACCACGATCTCCGACCGCGTGCTCGCCGCGCAGGCGATGTGCCCGGGGAAGGCGTCGACATCCTCGACCACCTGCGTCCGGCGCTCGCGCGCCGCCGCGCCGCAGACGCCGCGGGCGAAGGGAATGACCAGGCAGCCGTGCCCGCCCTGATAGGGGCCGATCTTCATCAGCTCCGGCCCGGTGACCCGGTAGAAGCCCACCCAGTCGAAATCGTCGAAGGCGTGGTAGAGCTCGCAGGCCACCGTCGCCATCAGCGCCACCGCATCGTCCTCGCCGTCGCAGACGGCGCGGATCCGGCCGGCGACCTCGGCGTAGTCCCTGGGCATCGCCCGCTCCCCTGGTTGCGCCGCTACGGCCGCAGCGCCGCCGCCGCCACCGCAGTGTCCTCGTAGACGTGGCCGAAGCTGACCTTGCCGTCCCTGACTAGGAAGCGCATCGCCCACTGGCTGGTGAAGGGCTTCCCCGTCGCCCGCGCCACGCAGGACCACGATCCGGTGGCCATCACCTCGCCTCCCGCCGACAGGTAGCTCTTCGGCTCGAAAGCGGTGACCTCGAACGCGCCGCCGATGTTGGCAAAGAACCTGGCGATGCCGTCCTTGCCCGTGTAGGCGCCGCCGTGCGGCAGTTCCGGCGAGTCGCTGTTCTCGAACCTGACGTCGTCGGTCAGCCGGTCGAGAATGAACGGCACGTCGCCGCGGGCAAACGCGGCGTAGAGATCTTGGATGAGCTTGCTGTCGGCGTCCATGTCCACCCCCGTTGGGTGACCCGACGAGATCCGCGGTCCGGGCGTTGCGACGACCCGCGGGCTCCCGTGCGAGTCAACCGGTCCGCCGTCGCGACGACGGGCCTTCACGGCTTATAGGCCCGCCGCGGTGGAATGTGGAGATGCAAAGCGGCGCGGCGGCTCAGGCGACCGCGCGCAGTATCTCCAGGAAGGCCGGCCCGAAGCGCTCGGCCTTCTGCGGCCCAACCCCGGCGATGCGCTCGAACTCCTCGAGCGTGCGCGGCCGCAGCTCGGCGATCTTCGCCAGCGTCGTGGCGGTGCAGCTCAGCGGTTTGCCGAGGCCGTCGGCGCCGCGCGCCAGCGCCACCTGCGCCGCCTGCAGCCGGTCGAACAGCCCGCCCGACGCCATGCCGGCAAGCCTGAGACGGGCCGGGTGCAGCGGCGGCGGGGCGCTGCCGGTCAGGACCTCGAGAAAGGTCGGGCCGAAGCGCTCGAGCTTGACCGCGCCGACGCCGGTGATGCCGCTCAGGGCGTCGACCGTCCGCGGCCGACGGGTCGCCATCTCGATCAGCGTCCGGTCGGGGAAGATCACGTAGGCCGGCACCCCGGCCTGGTCGGCCAGCGCCCGGCGCCGGGCCTTGAGCGCCGCGAGCAGGCCCTCGTCCTCCTCGGCCACCAGCGCCACCGGCTCGCCGCGGGCCGGGCTGCGCGCCTGGCGGACGCTGTCGGCGCGCAGCTCCAGGCTCGCTTCGCCGCGCAGCAGCGGGCGCGCCGCCTCGGTCAGCCGCAGGGCACCGTGGCGGCTGGGCTCGGGGCGGATCAGGTCGAGCCCCATCAGCTGCCGGAAGATCGCCTGCCACTCGCCCCGCGAGTGGTCCCGGCCGACGCCGAAGGTCGGCAGCCGCTCGTGGCCGCGGCGCAGCACCTTCTCGCTGCGCTCGCCGCGCAGGATGGCGATCAGGTGCTCGGCGCCGAAGCTCTCGCCGGTCCTCAGCATCGCCGAGAACGCCTTGCGCGCCGCCTCTGTGGCGTCGAAGAGCTCGGGGCGGTCGCGGCAGAGGTCGCAGTTGCCGCAAGGGCCTGCCAGGGTCTCGCCGAAATAGGCCAGCAGGGTCTGGCGCCGGCAGTGCTTGGCCTCCGCGAGGCCGAGCAGGGCGTTCAGCCGCTTGTGGTCGGCCTGCTTGCGCTCCATCGGCGCCGCGCCCTCGTCGATCTGGCTGCGGCGCAGCCGGATGTCGTCGGCGCCGTAGAGGGTCAGGGTGTCGGCCGGCGCGCCGTCGCGCCCGGCGCGGCCGATCTCCTGGTAGTAGCCCTCGATCGACTTCGGCAGGTCGGCGTGGGCGACGTAGCGGATGTCGGGCTTGTCCACCCCCATGCCGAAGGCGATGGTGGCGCAGACGACCAGGCCGTCCTCGCGCTGGAACCGGGTCTCGGCCAGCCGCCGGTCGTCGGCCCCCATCCCGGCGTGGTAGGCGAGCGCGACGTGCCCGGCGGCGCCCAGCGCCGCGGCGAGCGTCTCGGTGCGGGCGCGGCTGGCGCAGTAGACGATCCCGGACTGGCCGCGGCGGGCGGCGGCGTAGTCGAGGATCTGGCGGCGGGGGTTGTCCTTCGGCGCGAAGGCCAGCGCCAGGTTCGGCCGGTCGAAGCCGCGCAGGAAGGTCTCCGGCGCGCCGCCGGCGAACAGCCGCGCCACGATCTCGGCCCGGGTCGCGGCGTCGGCGGTGGCGGTCAGCGCCACCGTCTGCACCCGGCCCGCAGCCCGGCGCAGCTCGCCGATCCTGCAGGTAGTCGGGGCGGAAGTCGTGGCCCCACTGGCTGACGCAATGCGCCTCGTCGACGGCCAGCAGCGCCAGCTCGATGCGCCTGAGCAGCGTCGCGGTGCCGGCCGAGGCCAGCCGTTCGGGGGCCATGTAGAGAAGCTTCAGCCGGCCGGCGTCGAGCGCGGCGAAGACCTCCTCGTTCTCCTCCGGGACTCGACTGCGAGGTCAGCGCCCCGGCGGCGACGCCGGCGGCGCGCAGCGCCCGGACCTGGTCGCGCATCAGCGCGATCAGCGGCGAGATCACCAGGGTGACGCCGGGGCGGGTCAGCGCCGGGAGCTGGTAGCAGAGCGACTTGCCGCCGCCGGTCGGCATGATCGCCAGCACGTCGCGCCCGGCCTCGACCGCGCTGACGATCTCCTCCTGGCCGGGGCGGAAGTCGGGGAAGCCGAAGACCTGGCCGAGCAGGCGCCGGGCCTCGGTCATGGCGCGCCCGAGGCGGGCAGGGGAGGGCCGCTGCGGTAGATCGAGATCATGGTTTCCCCATACCGGCGCGCGTCGAGCAGGGTCAAGCCGGCGGGAGCCAGAGGACTAACGCCCTCCTCCCAGACCACCAGCCCGCCCGGGGCGACCCAGCCGCCGGCCAGCGCCGAGCCCAGGGCGGTCTCGCCGAGGCCCCGGCCATAAGGCGGGTCGAGGAAGACCAGGTCGAAGGCCGGGCCCGGGTTGCGGCCGAGCCGGGTGGCGTCGCGGGCAATGACCCGCGTCACCTCCTCGGCCTGCAGTCGGGCGAGGTTGCGCCGCAACAGCGCCAGCGCCGTGCGCCCTTGCTCGACGAAGCTCGCCTGCGCCGCCCCGCGCGACAGCGCCTCGAGCCCCAGCGCGCCGGTGCCGGCGAAGAGGTCGAGGACGCGCCGGCCCTCCGGCGGCGGCGGGTCGCCGTAGGCGCCGTGGGCGAGCAGGTTGAACAGGCTCTCGCGTACCCGGTCCGAGGTGGGCCGCAACCGCGCGGCGGGATCGCCTGCCCCGAGATCGGCCAGCGCCAGGCCGCGGTGGCGGCCGCCGATGATCCGCATCAGGCGAGGGTCCTGAGGTCGGTGGCCGGATCGGCGACGGCATCCGGGTCGGGCGATCGGCCGGCCTCGATCCAGCGCTTGGCCGTCATGTAGGCGCGCGGGTCGTTCATCGCGTCGACCGCGATCAGCCGGCCGGCGCGCCAGTACCAGACCGACTGGCTGCCCGGCCGGCGCGCCCGGGCGGATCAGCGTCCGGTCGAATCCGGCGTTCAGCCCGGCGATCTGCAGCTTGACGTCGTACTGGTCGGACCAGAACCAGGGGCGGGGGTGGTAGCCGGCGGGATCGCCGAGCATCGCGGCCGCCACCGCCTCGGCGTGGTCGATGGCGTTCGGGACGCTTTCCAGGCGGAGGCGGGCGCCGGCCCAGGGGAAGCTGGCGCAGTCGCCGGCGGCGAAGATGCCCGGGTCGGAAGTGCGGCCCTGGGCATCGACGCGGATGCCGTTCTCGAGCGCGAGCTCGGCGTCGCGTGCCAGCGCGGTCTCGGGGTCGATGCCGATGCCGACGAGGACGAGGTCGACGGCCAGCGCGGTGCCGTCGGCGAGCTCGGCGCCGGTGACGCGGCCGCCGCTGGCGGCGAGGCGGGCCAGCGCGGCGGCCTCGCGGAGATGGACGCCGTGGCCCTCGTGCAGCGCGCGGAAGTAGTCGGCGGTGGCGGGGGCCGCGACGCGGGAGAGGATGCGCGGCGCGGCCTCGATCAGGGTGACGTCGAGGCCCCTTTCGCGCAGCACCGCCGCCGCCTCCAGGCCGATGTAGCCGCCGCCGACGATCAGCGCCCGGGCGCCGGGCGTCGCCGCCGCGGCCAGCGCATCGGCGTCGGCGAGGTTGCGCATCGTCAGCACGCCGGCGAGGCCGCCGCCGAGCGCCGCGGGCAGGCGGCGCGGCACCGCCCCGGTGGTCAGCGCCAGCAGGTCCCAGCCGAGCCGCCGCCCGTCGGCGAGCACCAGTTCCCGCGCCGCCCGGTCGATCGCCACGGCCGGGGTCGCGGTCAGCAGCTCGATGCCCTCGGCCTCGTAGAAGCTCGGCGGGCGCAGGAACAGGCGCTCGCGGCTGAGCTCGCCCTTGAGGTAGGCCTTGGAGAGCGGCGGGCGCTGGTAGGGGGGCACCGGCTCGGCACCGACCAGCGTCAGCGGCCCGCTGTGGCCGAGCGCGCGCAGCCGGGCGACCAGCGAGGCGCCGGCCTGGCCCGCGCCCACCACCACGATCCGCGCCGTCCCGAGATCCATGCCGCGCCTTCGCCGTTGGCTTCCGTGTCCGTCCCTCTATATGTCGACGCTCCGATCCCGCAACCGAAAGAGGAAAGTGCAGATGACCATTGCTGTCGGCGACCGGCTGCCCGAGGCGACGTTCCTGGAGAAGGAAGGCGACGAGATCACGCCGGTGACCAGCGCCGAGCTCTTCGCCGGGCGCAGGGTGGTGCTCTTCGGGCTGCCGGGCGCCTTCACCGGCATGTGCTCGACCCAGCACCTGCCGAGCTTCATCCGGGTCGCCGACGCGCTCCGGATGAAGGGGGTGGAGGAGATCGCCTGCGTCGCCGTCAACGACCCGCACGTGATGCTGGCCTGGGGGGAGACAAGCGGCGCGAAGAAGGCCGGCATCCGGATGCTCTCGGACGCGGCGGGGGAGTTCACCGGCAAGCTCGGTGACATGACCTTCGACAATCCGCCGCGGGGGCTGTTCGGGCGGTCGAAGCGCTACGCGCTCTTCGCCGAGGACGGGGTGGTGAAGGTGCTGAACCTCGAGACCAGCCGGACCGACTGCGAAATCAGCGGCGGCGAGACCATGCTCGAGGCGATCTGACCGGGCAACCGCCCCGCGCCCGCCAGGATCAGCTCGCGCCCGCGCGCAGGATCGCCAGCACCGCCTCGGCAACCACGCGCTCGGGATCGGCGATGCCGCCCGGTCCGCCCCAGAGCGGATGCAGCCGCAGCGCCCCCATCAGGAGCGCGCTGATCGCGAACAGCCGCGGCTCCAGTGGTGCCTTCGGGATCGCGCCCTCGGCGATGCCCCAGTCGATCAGCCCGGCCAGCAGCCCGAGGGTTCTGGCGTCGACCTCGGCCAGCGCCGCCCGGGACTCCGGGCTGACGCCGGCCAGGAAGTCGGCCCGCTGGACGTGCTGGATCAGCCGCGCGTGAACCCGGTCGCCGGTCAGCCGCCGCCAGCAGACCCCGACGACGTCGCGCAGCACCGCCTCGAACGGTCGTTCGGCGTCGAGCGCCTCGAGCTCGCGGTAGGTGCCGGCGTTCCAGTCCGCGGCCAGCCGGGCGTGCAGGTCGTCCTTCGACGCGAAGTGCCGGTAGACGGTGCCCTTGGCGTACTCGGCGCGGTCGGCGATCTGCTCGACCGTCACCGATTGCCAGTCGTCCCGGTCCATCAGCTCGATCGCCGCGTCCAGCAGCTGGCGCTCGCGCAACCGCAGTTCCCGGGCCTTGCGCTCGATCGTGCTCATGCCAACATCTCCGCAGTTTGACCGTAGGACACACTAGCAGTTGTGTCACCGAGCGGTCAAGTTTGGACTGCGGGTCAGGATTTCGCCGCGGCGTGGTGCAGCTTGCACAGGCATTCGACCGGCTCGGAGTGGTCGCGCTGTACCTCCGGGCCGTCGCCGGCGAGCTTATCCAGCCGCCGAGCCAGGTCGATGTCGAGCTGGCTGAGCCCGTCACAGGCATGGGTGGTCAGCGTCACGTCCACCACGTTGTAGACGTTCGACCACTCGGGGTGGTGGTTCATCTTCTCCGCCGCCAGCGCCGCGCGCGACATGAAGCCCCAGGCCTCGGAGAAGCTCCTGAACTTCCAGATCTTGCGGATCGCATCCCGATCCGGCAACGCGCCCCAGCCCCCGGCCCCGAGCGCGGGCAGGGCCTCGTTGCGGGCGGTCTCATCGAGCTTCTCTGTCATGGCGGGAACTCCGGCGCAGGGCCCGGACAGTCTGCGCCGGCCGGGGCGCCGCCGCAATGCCCGGGGCTTGCCCTCGGCCTCGCCGCGTGCGACAGCCGGGGAACCCATCCTCGGTGATCCTCCCGATGTCCAGCACCACGCTCGGCCCTGCCGGTCCGCTCGAGACGCGCACGGCCTTCGCGATCCTGGCCGCGCTCAGCCTCTGTCACCTGCTCAACGACACCATCCAGTCGCTGCTGCCGGCGATCTACCCGGTGCTGCAGCAGAACTACGCCCTGAGCTTCACCCAGATCGGCATCCTGCACTTCGTCTTCCAGGGGACGGCGTCGCTGCTGCAACCGGCGGTCGGCCTCTACACCGACCGGCGGCCGCTGTTCCGGCTCTCGACCGCCGGCATGGGGGCGAGCGGGGCCGGCCTGGTGATCCTCGCCTTCGCCACCCACTACTGGGTGCTGCTGCTGGCGGCGATGTGCATCGGCCTCGGCTCGTCGATCTTCCACCCCGACTCGTCGCGGATCGCCCGCACCGCGTCGGGCGGCCGCTACGGCTTCGCCCAGTCGTTCTTCCAGGTCGGCGGCAACACCGGCACCGCGCTCGGGCCGCTGCTCGCCGCCTTCGTCGTGCTGCCGCTGGGGCAGCCGAGCATCGCCTGGTTCTCGGTGCTGGCGCTGATCGGCATGGTGCTGCTCTGGAACGTCGGCACCTGGGCCCGGGCGCAGCATCGTCAGCCGCCGCGCCGCCCGGGCCGCGGCGCCGAAAGCCCCGACCCTGCCGCAGCGGCGGGTGATCGCGGTGATCGGCGTCCTCGCGCTCCTGGTCTTCACCAAGTACATCTACCTGGCGAGCCTGACGAGCTACTACACCTTCTTCCTGATCGAGCGCTTCGGCGTCACGGTCCGCCAGTCCCAGCTGATGCTCTTCGTCTTCCTCGCCGCCGTCGCCGCCGGGACCCTTGCGGGGGGCCCGATCGGCGACCGGGTGGGCCGCAAGGCGGTGATCTGGGTCTCGATCCTCGGGGTGCTGCCCTTCACCTTGGCGCTGCCCTTCGCCAACCTGTTCTGGACCGGGGTGCTGAGCGCCGTGATCGGCGTGGTGATCGCCTCGGCCTTCTCGGCGATTCTCGTCTACGCCCAGCAGCTGGTGCCGGACCGGGTCGGGCTGATCTCGGGGCTGTTCTTCGGCTTCGCCTTCGGCATCGCCGGCCTCGGTGCAGCCCTGCTCGGTGTGGTGGCGGACTGGAAGGGCATCGTCTTCGTCTACCACGTCTGCTCGTTCCTGCCGCTCCTCGGCCTCCTGACCGTGTTCCTGCCGGCGGACAACGCGCTGAGGCGCCGCTAATCCGCCGGCAGTCGTCTCATACGCGATCCGGTTGATCCCTTCCGACCGTTGCCCGGCATGACGCGCAACCGTGCCGCATTCACTTGGCGGATTTGGCGGAGACAAATCCGCGCGCGCCTGACTTGTCTTATGACTTTCCGTGGCCCGCGTGTGAGTGTGGGCCGTTGCCGGTGACGCGATCACCGGCAACGGCGGAGGACGGACCGTCGCCTGCCTTGGTCTTCGAGGGCCGTGGGGCAGTCTGGTCGCCTTCGTCTGATCGCCGACCTGAACGGATACCCGAGCGCGAGGCTCGCATGACAAGACCAGGTGGAGACCAGAGCATGACTATGAGCATCGGCATCGACATTTCCAAGGACTGGCTGGACATCGGGCGTTTTCCCGACGCCCCCGGGGGCGTCGGGAAAACGCGGTTCGCCAACACCGCCTGCGGCCACGCGGCGCTGACCGGCTGGCTCGACGGGCTCGGCGCGCCCGGTGAGGCGGCGCCGGTGCGGGTGGTCTTCGAGGCAACCGGCGCCTATCATCGCGCGCTGAGCCAAGCGCTGGAGCGGGTCGGCCAGCCGTTCTGCAAGGTCAATCCGCGCCAGGCCCGGCGCTTTGGCCAGGCGCTCGGCAAGCTGGCCAAGACCGACCGGATCGATGCGGCGATGCTGGCCCGGATGGGGCAGGTGCTGGAGGCGCGTTCCGCGCCGCCCAGGCAGGCGCGCGCGGATTGCAACGCGACGGTCCCGGATGCACGCCCCTTGGCCTCCGCGCTCACGCGCTTCGGCCGACGAACCCGCGCGAGGCAGTGCCTCGCTGTTGCGGGTTCGCGGAACCTATCCTGCATCGTCGCGCTCGGTATCGAGGGAAGTGATGTCGGTTCGATGTCACCCGAGATTCAACCGGATCCCGCGCACCGGGTCCGGGACCTGCGCCCCGGGTTCGAGCGCCCCCAGCAGCAGACGGCAGGTCGCCCGGTGCGGGCAGCTGCCGCAGCGCGCTTGCGCTGCGGGACGGGATCGGGATTTGCGCATCGCTCGCTCTCCTTCCGTCGCTCAGGCGGCCAGTGGCGCCGCGCCGATACCGGCCATCAGCGCGGCCTCGTCGGCGTAGAGCCAGGTCTCGGCGATCCGACCCTCGTGCAGCCGGTAGAGCGCCACGCCGTCGAAGACGACACGCCGCCCGGTGGCCGGGACGCCGGCGAAGCTTCCGGTATGGTCGCCGCCGACGATCCAGCGCGCGGCGACGAAGTCGCCGTCCGCCAGCAGCGCCGGCAGCTCGAAGCTCGGATTCGAGAAGCCGGCGCGGAAGCCCTCGAACCAGGCCTTGTAGCTGGCGCGGTCGGTCGGGTTGCCGCCCGGAAAGCCGTGGCAGACAACGTCGTCGACCACGCAGTCGTCGATGACGGCGAGGTCGAGCGCGGCGGCGTGCGTGCCTTCGAGGAAGCGCCGCACCACGCGGCGATTGTGCAGTTCGGTGGTCATGATCGGTCTCCTTCTTTTCGGCTTCAGGCGGCTTCCAGTCGTTCGAGCAGCCGCTCCATCGAGATCTCGTCGGCGGGAACGTCCGCGCCGCGGCCGTAGGCGTCGTCCAGGATCCGGGTCAGCCGCCCGACCCCGCCGCGCACCGGTGGCAGGTGGCCCGACAGCAGCATCGCCGGATCGAGCCGGTCGAGCGCCGCCAGGGTGCGGCCCAGCCCGGCGCGGTCGAGGCGCCCGAGCCAGGGCGCGTCGATCCCGGCCCAGCCGACCAGCCCGTCGCGCAACGCCGCGTCGGGGATAGCCGCCGCCTCTTCGGCGGGCCCGTCGAGCAGCGCCCCGAAGGCGTCCGCGGCGAACAGGACCCGGTCGACCGGGTCGAAGAAGCCCAGCGTCTCCGGCGCGTCGTAGTAGGGCGGCCGCACCGGCAGGAAGCGCCGGCCTCCGGCCTCAAAGGTCCGCCCGGGCTCGATCAGTTGCACCCGCTCGGTCGCCCGCCCCGCGAGCTGCATCTTGCCCATCCCCAGGAAGGTGGTGATCACCCGCGCCCGCGGCGCCCGTTCGAGCACCGCGTCGAGGTTGCCGACATGGTCGGCGTCCAGATGGCTGAGCCAGATCCAGCGCAGCTCCGCCGGGTCGATCGCGCGCTCGAGCGCGGCGAGGAACCCGGCCCCGAGCGCCGCGAGGCCGGTGTCGACCAGCATCGGCTCCGGGCCGTTCCAGAGGAAGCTGTTCACCGGCAGCACGCCCAGGCCGGCGACCGGCAGCACCGCCGGCAGCGCCGTCCAGGCGCCGCCGAGAGGCTGCGTCGCCAGCATCCTCGGGGCATCGTCGAGGGACATGATGGTTCTCCTTCACAGGGTAGCTTGCATTTCAGTGAACAGTCATGTTCACCGACAGGCCGGCTTGATACCGTCGCGAATCGGCCTTGTCAAGCTTTCGATGAACGCATATGTTCACTGAATGGCCGAAAAGCGGCGCTACACCCTGAAGGCGCGGGCGAAGTCCCGGGACGAGACCCGCCGGCGCATCGTCGAGGCGGCGATGGCCCTGCACGAGGAGATCGGGCCGCGCGCCACCACGATCAGCGCCATCGCCGAGCGCGCCGGCGTGCAGCGCCTGACCCTCTACCGGCACTTTCCCGACGAGACCGCGGTCTTTCAGGCCTGCACCAGCCACTGGCTGGCGCTGAACCCGCCGCCGCAGCCCCAGGACTGGCAGCGCCCCGGCGGCCCGCCGGCGCAGCGCGCAGCGGCGCTCGCGGTTTTCAACGCCTACTATTCCCGAACCCGGCGGATGCTGTCGGCGTCATACCGCGACGCGCCGGACGTGCCGGCGCTGCAGGGGCCGATGCAGGGGCTGGCCGACTACGTGGCCGGGGTCGCGCAGGCCCTGGCGCCGGACCTCGGCCCGCTCGCCACCGCCAGCCTGGCCCACGCCCTGGCCTTTCCGACCTGGGAGGCGCTGCAGGCCCAGCGGTCTCGACGACGCCACCAAGACCGCCCTCGCGCTGGCCTGGATCGCCGGCGCCGCCGCCGCGGACCCCGCCGCCTGAGACCGGCGTCGCGACCTTTCCACCGGGTTAGCCCCGCTCAGGCCAGCGACCGCAGCTGCCCGATCAGGCCGTCGAGGCTGCCGCGCTGCGCCTCCAGCATGGCGCCGACCTCGGCGCGCTCGTTGGCGAGCATCGACACGCCCTCGATCACCAGGTTCACCACCCGGGCCGAACCGCTGCGTTCGCTCACCTGCCAGTCGACGTGGGTGTCCTCCTGGCCGGGCCGCACCACGGTCGTCTGCACCAGCACCCCTGCCTTGCCGCCGTCGCGCGAGCCGCTGACGTTGATGCGGGCGTCGCGGTAGTCGCGGAACTGCTTGCCGTAGCGGTGGGCGAGGTAGCTCTGGAACGCGGCGACGAACGCCTGCTTCTGGCTCGCGCTCGCGCCGCGCCAGGGCGGACCGAGCACGCTGGCGGCGATCGCCGGCATGTCGGCGTACTGCACCAGGATGCCCTCGAAGGCGGCATACATCTGCGTCTCGCTGCGGCCGGAATTGACCAGCTGGGTCAGCTGCTGCGCCAGGGTGGTGACCAGCGCCTCGGCCCGCGCCGAGGCATCCGCCCGCGCCGGCCCGCCCAGCGCGAGCGCCGCGCCGGCGGCGCCCAGGCCCAGCAGGACGGCGCGGCGGGTGACCCCGGGCAGAAGCTCATTGATCGGCATAGATATCCTCCAGCTGGTTGACGTCGGTTCCGCCCTGCAGCCGCGCCCGCATGTTCTGGATGTAGCTGATCCTCTCGGCGGTGTAGCTGTCGGCGGATTCGTGCAGCAGCGTGGTCAGCGGCACGTCGAGCTCATAGCGGTCGTTGACGATGTCGAGCCCCCCGAGACCGACCAGCGTCCAGCCCGCCGCCACCGGCAGCACGTAGAACACCGGGTCGGTGATCTGGTCCAGAGCGTAACCCGTCCAGTCGCGCTGGGTTCCGGGCCCGACCAGCGGCAGCTCCCAGTAGCCGCCCTCGGGCAGGCCCCAGCGGTAGAAGGTCTCGTCGAAATTGGTCTCGTGGTAGGGCAGGCCCATGTCGGTGGCGATGTCGACGAGCCCGCCCAGCCCGAGCAGGGTGTTGACCATGAAGCGGGTCGTCGACTTGGCCGCGTCGTCCCCCCGGCCCTGCAGCGCATACTGGATGACCTCGGCCGGCAACCGCCAGTTGTCGCGCAGGTTGGTGATGGTGTGACGAACCGGCTGCGGCACCGTTTCGCCGTAGGCCCGCGCCACCGGACCGTAGACCGCGGCGTCGGCCTTGACGTTGAGGGCGTGGGCCTCGCGGTTCGGCTCCTCCAGCGGGTCCCAGCTCAGGCTGTTCGGATCGGGCGAGGCGGCGCAGCCCGCCAGGGCGGCCGCCAGACCGAACGCAATCCCGAGTTTCCGCACCGGCAGGTCCTCCTATCGCGAGCTTGCTTAGCGGGCTTCGCGCCGCGGCGCTACCGTCGAAGGCTGCAAAGCCGTTTCGCCTCGCCGCGATCTCCACTACTCTGGCCGACACCACGACGAACCTCCGGAGCCCGCATGCCCTCGCAGATCGACCAGCGCCTCGCCGAACTCGGCATCACCCTGCCCGACGCCGCCGCACCGGCGGCGAACTATGTCTCATATGTCGTCGCCGGCAACCTCGTCCACGTCTCCGGCCAGATCAGCCGCGATGCCGGCGGGCTGATCACCGGCAAGCTCGGCGCCGGGGTCGACGCCGCCGCCGGCGCCGCCGCGGCGCGGACCTGCGCGCTGGCGCTGATCGCCCAGCTCCGCGCCGCCTGCAACGGCGATCTCGACCGGGTGACGCGGGTGGTGAAGCTCGGCGGCTTCGTGAATTCCGCGCCGGACTTCACCGACCAGCCCAAGGTGATCAACGGCGCCTCCGACCTGATGGTCGAGGTGTTCGGCGAGCGCGGCCGCCATGCCCGCGCGGCGGTCGGGGTCGCCGCGCTGCCGCTCGGGGTCGCCGTCGAGGTCGAGGGTGTCTTCCAGATCGCCTGACCTGCCGGCCGAGCTGCTGGCGACGCCGCTCGCCCATCGCGGGCTGCACGACCGCGCCCGCGGCGTGATCGAGAACAGCCGCGGCGCCTTCGACGCCGCGATCGCGGCGGCTACGGCATCGAGCTGGACATCCAGCGCAGCCGCCGACGGCGAGGCGATGGTGTTCCACGACACCGAGATGCCGCGGCTCACCGGCGCGCCCGGCCTCGTCCACGACTACACCGCCGCGGCCCTCGGCCGCACCGTGCTCACCGGCAGCGCCGAGACCATCCCGACGCTGGCCGAGGTCCTCGCCCTGGTCGCCGGCCGCGCCCCGCTCCTGATCGAGATCAAGGACCAGGACGGCGCGCTCGGCCCCGACGTCGGCCCGCTCGAGGCCAGGGTCGGCGCCCTGCTCGCCGGCTACGCCGGCCCGGTGGCGCTGATGTCCTTCAACCCCCATTCCGTCGCCGCCCTGGCCGAGGCCGCGCCCGACCGGCCGCGCGGCCTCACCAGCGGCGGCCCAGACGATTCGACCTACCGGGCGCTGCCAGACTATCGCCGCGCCGAACTGGCCGCCCTCCTCGACGCCGAGCGTACCGGCGCCGCCTTCGTCTCCCACGACCACCACGACCTCGCCAACCCGGCGGTCGCCCGCCTCAAGGCCGAGGGCCTGGCGATTCTCACCTGGACCATCCGCAGCCCGGCCGAGGAAGCCGCCGCCCGCAAGGTCGCCGACAACATCACCTTCGAAGGCTACCGGCCGGCCGGCCATGCCGGATGAGCCGCGCGCTGCGTGCCGGCGCCGCCTACGGCCTGATCCTGCTCGCCGCCGGCACCCTGCTCGGAACGGTCCGGGTGCTGGTCGCGGCGCCGCGTCTCGGCTCCGGCTGGGCGCTGGCGCTCGAGCTGCCGCTGATGCTCGCCGTCGCCTGGGCGGCGTCGGGCTGGCTCCTCGGCTCGTTCCGGCTGCCGCCCGCGATGGCCGCGCCCGCCGCGATGTCCGCCGCGGCGCTGCTCCTGCTCTTCGCCGGCGAGGCGGTCCTGGCCGCGGTTCTCACCGGCACGGGCCCGACCGCCTGGCTGGCCGGCCTCGCGCATCCGGCAGCTTGGCCGGGGCTCTCGGCACAGATCGCCGCCGGCCTGCTGCCGGTCCTGCGACGCCGCGCGCATTGACGCACCGGCTTTCGCTGCCATCTCTGGAGCAAACCTGACGGAGAGGCCGGATGGACGGCGGCGACCGCATCGAGATCACGGTTCTGGGCGGCCTCGGCGAGATCGCGGCCGCCGACTGGGACGCCTGCGCCGGCGACGGCGACCGCGCCGGCCCGCCGCGGGACCCCTTCACCACCCACCGCTTCCTGAAGGCGCTGGAGGACTCCGGCTCAGTCGGGCGGGGCAGCGGCTGGGCGCCCCGCCACCTCGTCGCCCGCGCCGACGGCACGGCCATCGCGGTGATGCCGCTCTACGCCAAGAGCCACAGCCAGGGCGAATACATCTTCGACCACAACTGGGCCCACGCCTGGGAGCGCGCCGGCGGGCGCTACTATCCCAAGCTGCAGGCCGCCGTGCCCTTCACCCCCGCCACCGGCCGCCGGTTCCTGGTCCGGCCCGGGTTCGAGGCCCAGGGCCGCGCCGCGCTCTTGCAGGGCGCACTGGCGCTGGCCCGCCAGTCCGGGGTCTCGAGCCTGCACGTCACCTTCTGCACCGCCGAGGAACGCGCCTGGGGCGAGGCGGCCGGGCTTCTCGGCCGCACCACCCAGCAGTTCCACTGGCTGAACCGCGGCTATCGCCGACTTCGACGCCTTCCTGGCCGATCTCTCCTCGCGCAAGCGCAAGGCGATCCGCAAGGAGCGGGCCCGGGCCCGGGAGTTCGGCGGCGACATCGTGGCGCTGACCGGCGATGCGCTCGAGCGCCAGCACTGGGACGCCTTCTGGCGCTTCTACCAGGACACCGGCAGCCGCAAGTGGGGCCGCCCCTACCTCACCCGCGCCTTCTTCGACCGGGTCCAGGCCACGATGCGCGACGACGTGCTGCTGGTGCTGGCCCGCCGCCGCGGCCGCTGGGTCGCCGGCGCCCTCAACTTCATCGGCGCCGACACCCTCTTCGGCCGCTACTGGGGCTGCGCCGAGGACCATCCGTTCCTGCATTTCGAGCTCTGCTACTACCAGGCGATCGACTGGGCCATCGCCCACGGCCTCGCCCGCGTCGAGGCCGGCGCCCAGGGCGAGCACAAGCTGGCCCGCGGCTACCTTCCCGCCGCCACCCATTCGCTGCACTGGATCGCCGACCCGGGCTTCGCCCGCGCCGTGGCGCAGTACCTCGAAGCCGAGACGGCGGCCGTCGGCCAGGAAATCGAGGTGCTCACCGCCTACGGCCCGTTCCGCCGCGACTGCGGCCAGCCGGCAGAGCAGGAATGATACCAGCCGCCGAAAACACCCATACGTACTCCATATGCGTTCCATACGGAATCCATACGCAGAAAATCACGGCATTCCAAGGCCTTGCGTTCGCCTGATCAAACCTGCTCGATGCCGGCCATTCGCCGGACCGCGGCGATCAGCTCGGCGTTCGAAAACGGCTTGGTCACGTAGAGATCGGCGCCGCTGCCGAGGGCTGACTCGCGGTCCGCCTGCCGTCCCCTGGCCGTCAGCATGATCACCGGTACGCCCCGGCCGCGAGGGTCCGCACGCAGCCGACGCAGCACCTCGAGCCCGCTCAGCACCGGCAGCGCCACGTCGAGGATCATCACCGCCGGCGGGTCGGCCAGCGCCGCGGTCAGCGCCGCCTCGCCGTCGGTCTTGGTCGAAACCTCGAACCCCGCACGCTCCAGCAGGTAGGTGAGCGTCACGATGATGTTGGGTTCGTCCTCGACCAGCTGAACGCGAATGCCCACGCGCCGACCATCTCCCCAGCCCGTCCGCCTGGCGCGGATCTCGCCCGAAGCCTAAGCGATAAGCGCCCGGCTGTCTCGAAGGGAAAGCCGCTCAGCTGGACATCAGATCGTCGACCCGCTGCGGGCAGGCGTAGCGCGGACAGATCCGGCAGGCGGGGCCGACTTCTTCCACCGGGACGCCGAGTTCGGGTGCGTAGACGGTCAGGCCCGCGTCGGCCTCGGTCATCGCCAGCATGTCGGTCAGGTAGTGGCGCGGCTTGCCGAAGCCGGTAGGCCCGGTGTTGTGGGCCCGGGCCAGAAACACGAAGCGGTCGCCGTTGGCGAAGAGCGCGCGCTGGCGGATCACGGCCTCGGGCGACTGCTGGGCGCGGTAGAGCACCCAGAGCGGGCACGCCGGGGCGTAGCGGGGCGCCACCAGGTGCGGCAGCCCGCGGCGTTCGACGATGGTGCCCGCGGCATTGGCCCGGAAGTAACCGAAGCGCGGTCGTCCCTCTCCTGAGAGCGCGACCAGCCGCTGACAGACCGTCTCGACCTCCACGGCGAAACTCCCGGCCAGCGCCTCGATGTCGTAGCGGAGCGCGGCCGCCCGCGCGGCGAAGGCCGGCATCGGCGCCAGAATTGCGCCGGCGGCATAGTCCAGAAGCGCCCGCCGGGCGCGGTCGCGTGCCCGAACCGTCCTGATCTCGGAATGCCCGGCGACGATCGCGTCGACCAGGTTCACGAGCTCATCGGCCGCGAGCGCGCGGGCCGCGGCGGCCCGCGGTGTCGGCGTCCGGTCCTCGAGCCGTGCCGCAAGACCGCTCGCGGTCGCCTCGATGGCATCGAAGTGGTTGTCCTGCGCCTCGAACAGCGCCTCGACCTCGTCGAGCGGGGTCAGGGAGCGGCTGCTCTCCCTGGCCGCGTCGAAATAGGCCGCGAGCGCCTCGCAGACGTCGGTCAGCACCCGGCTCTCTTCGCTCACGATCCCGAGGAATTGCTCGCGCCGGTCCGCGGGCGCGTCGGGGTACTCCGTCAGGATCTCGGCGGCCGAGCGGATCGCAGCGGCCCGGGTCAGCATGCGGTGCACCGACTCGCCCACGAAGGTGTCGTGGGTCATCCGGTCCGCCAGCGCCCGGGCCTCGGCGGTCGCCGCCCGCTCGGACCGCGCCAGCGCCGCCAGCGCCCGCGCCCAGCCAGGATAGCGGCCGATCAGTTCGCCGGAACTGGCCGACTCGACGCCGAGTGCTGCGATGTCCGGCGCGGCGGCGATCTCGTTCAGGGTCTCGAGCAGCCGCCGCTCGGCGGCGTCGTCGAGCTCGTCGAGCCGCAGCTCGAGCGCGGCGGCGGCCCGGCGCAGCAGCGGGCCGGCGATCCCCCGCTTGTTCCGCTCGATCAGGTTCAGATAGGAGGCGGAGATTCCGATGCGCCGCGACATCTCGGCCTGGGTCACGCCCAGCGCCCGACGGCGCTCGCGGATTCGCGTCCCTACGATGGTTCTCGGCATCTGGCGCTCCGTCTTCCGAAAGGCTCCGGGCTCAAGTGTAAATTATTGACAGCTTGTCATGTCAAGCCATCAAAGAATTGACTGACTTAGCCAGCAAAATCAATGATATATTGATTTCTGCACAAAACTTATCGATATTCGCCCGATGGAGGAAGCTCCCGCCCGCGGCATCGAGGCCGATACCGGGCCGGGACCCAGGGAGGGATGCAGATGCTCGCAGAACAGGACCGCAAGACCTTGGCAGACGGCGCCGTGCCAATTCCGGACGGGGTGGCGGCGCGCGCCCTTGTCGATCCGGCGAAATATCGGGAGAAGTATGCGGCGTCGCTCGCCGACCCGGAGGCTTTCTGGGCGGCGCAAGGCCGCCGGCTCGACTGGATCAACGCCCTACGGCCGGGCCAAGAACACGTCCTTCGCCTGGCCCGATGTCTCGATCCGCTGGTTCGAGGACGGGATGCTCAACGCGTCGGCCAACTGCATCGACCGGCATCTCGCCGAGCGCGGCGAGCAGACGGCGATCATCTGGGAGCCGGACGACCCGGCCGAGGCAGCCCGGCACATCAGCTACCGCGAGTTGCACACCGAGGTCGGCCGAATGGCCAACGTGCTCAAGGGCCTCGGTGTCAGGAAGGGCGAGCGGGTGGTGATCTA
Organism: uncultured Alphaproteobacteria bacterium; assembly: GCA_963847795.1. Lineage (GTDB taxonomy): Bacteria > Pseudomonadota > Alphaproteobacteria > Rhodobacterales > Rhodobacteraceae > Amaricoccus. The sequence goes on along the minus strand of CAWKBH010000017.1, from coordinate 160,411 downwards.
CCTGCCGATGATCCCCGAGGCCGCCTTCGCCATGCTCGCCTGCGCCCGGATCGGCGCCATCCATTCCATCGTCTTCGCCGGCTTCTCGCCGGATGCGCTGGCCAACCGGATCAACGACTGCGACGCGCGGCTGGTGATCACCGCCGACGAGGCGCCGCGCGGCGGCAAGGTCACGGCGCTGAAGACCAACGTCAACAAGGCGCTGCTGCATTGCCCGCACGAGGTGCAGTGCCTGGTGGTCCGGCGGACCGGCGGCGAGGTCGCCTGGGAGGCCGGCCGCGACCATTGGCTGCACGAGCTGGCCGCAGAGGTCTCGCCCGACTGCGCACCCGAGCCGGTGATGGCCGAAGACCCGCTCTTCATCCTCTACACCTCGGGCAGCACCGGCAAGCCCAAGGGCGTCGTCCACACCACCGGCGGCTATCTCGTCTACGCCGCGATGACCCATGAGCTGGTCTTCGACTACCATCGCGGAGACGTCTACTGGTGCTCGGCCGACGTCGGCTGGGTCACCGGGCACAGCTACATCGTCTACGGGCCGCTGGCGAACGGCGCCACCACGCTGATGTTCGAGGGCGTCCCGACCTGGCCGGACGCCGGGCGCTTCTGGCAGGTCTGCGAGAAGCACAAGGTCAACATCTTCTACACCGCGCCCACCGCGATCCGCGCCCTGATGGGGCAGGGCAGGGAGCCGGTCGACAAGGCCGACCTGTCGTCGCTGCGCATCCTCGGCTCGGTCGGCGAGCCGATCAACCCCGAGGCCTGGAAGTGGTACGACGAGGTCGTCGGCCACGGCCGCTGCCCGATCGTCGACACCTGGTGGCAGACCGAGACTGGCGGCGCGCTGATCACCCCCCTGCCCGGCGCGATCCCGACCAAGCCGGGCTCGGCGACCCTGCCCTTCTTCGGGGTGCAGCCGGTGGTGCTCGATCCGCAGACCGGGGTCGAGATCACCACGACCGAGGCCGAAGGCGTGCTGGCGATCAAGGACAGCTGGCCCGGGCAGATGCGCACGATCTGGGGCGACCACGCCCGCTTCGCCGAGACCTACTTCAGCCAGTACAAGGGCTATTACTTCACCGGCGACGGCTGCCGGCGCGACGCCGACGGCTACTACTGGATCACCGGCCGGGTCGACGACGTGATCAACGTCTCCGGCCACCGCCTGGGCACCGCCGAGGTCGAGAGCGCCCTGGTGGCGCACGAGAAGGTCTCCGAAGCCGCCGTCGTCGGCTACCCGCATCCGGTCAAGGGCCAGGGGATCTACTGCTACGTCACGCTGATGCACGGCGAGGCCCCGTCCGACGCCCTGAAGCTCGAGCTCCGCAACTGGGTCCGCACCGAGATCGGCCCGATCGCCTCGCCCGACCTGATCCAGTGGGCGCCGGGCCTGCCCAAGACCCGCTCGGGCAAGATCATGCGCCGCATCCTGCGCAAGATCGCCGAGAACGACTTCGGCAGCCTCGGCGACACCTCGACGCTCGCGGAGCCCGCGGTGGTCGATGACCTCATCGCCAATCGGAAGAACCGGGACTGAACCCGGCGCAACCGTGGACCTCCAATCACTACCAGCCCGTGCAACCCCGCACGGGCAGCAAGGGGAAGGAAAAATGATCACCACTCTCGAAGACCAGATAGAAGCCGACCCGAACTACCAGCTCCTGAAGGCGCGACGCACCCGGCTCGGGTGGAGGCTCACCGCGGTGATGATGGTCGTCTACTACGGCTTCATCCTGCTGGTCGCGTTCCGCAAGGACCTGCTGGCGGCCCCGATCGGCGGCGGAGTCATGACCTGGGGCATTCCCGATCGGCTTCGGCGTGATCCTCTTCACCATCGCAATCACGGCCTACTACGTCCGGCGCGCCAACGGCGAGTTCGACGAGCTGTCCGAAAAGATCAAGCGGGAGGCGCTGAAATGATCTCGGTTCGCAACAAGCTCGGCACGGCCGCGTGCTTCGCGGCGCTGGTCGCGCTACCCACCACGGTGCTCGCCGCCGGAAAGTCCTCGGGGCCCACCGAGAAGCAGGCCACCAACTGGACCGCGATCGCGATCTTCGCGATCTTCGTGGTCATGACGCTCTTCATCACCAAATGGGCGGCGTCGCGGACCAAGTCCGCGGCGGACTTCTACACCGCCGGCGGCGGCATCACCGGCTTCCAGAACGGCCTCGCGATCGCCGGCGACTACATGTCGGCGGCGTCGTTCCTCGGCATTTCGGCGGCGGTGATGGTCTCGGGCTACGACGGGCTGATCTACTCGATCGGCTTTCTCGTCGGCTGGCCGGTCATCACCTTCCTGATGGCCGAGCGCCTGCGCAACCTCGGCAAGTTCACCTTCGCCGACGTGGCCGCCTTCCGCTTCGCCCAGACCCCGGTGCGCGTCTTCGCCGCCTCCGGCACGCTGGTCGTGGTGGCCTTCTACCTGATCGCGCAGATGGTCGGCGCGGGCCAGCTGATCAAGCTCCTGTTCGGGCTGGACTACTGGATCGCGGTGGTCATCGTCGGCGGGCTGATGATGGTCTACGTGCTGTTCGGCGGCATGACCGCCACCACCTGGGTGCAGATCATCAAGGCCTGCCTGCTGCTGGCGGGTGCCACTTCATGGCCTTCATGGTGATGTGGCGCTACGGCTTCAGCCCCGAGGCGCTGTTCCAGGGCGCGGTCGACGTCAAGACCAAGCTGGCGGAAACCGCGGGCGCGACACCGGAGGAAGCGCTGCAGAAGGGGCTCGCGATCATGGGACCAGGCAACTTCATCAAGGACCCGATCTCGGCCATCTCCTTCGGCATGGCGCTGATGTTCGGGACCGCCGGCCTGCCGCACATCCTGATGCGCTTCTTCACCGTGCCGAGCGCCAAGGAAGCGCGCAAGTCGGTGATGTGGGCGACCGGGTGGATCGGCTACTTCTACCTCCTGACCTTCATCATCGGCTTCGGCGCCATCACCTTCGTGCTGACCAACCCGTCGTTCCTCGATGCCAAGGGCGCGCTGATCGGCGGCAACAACATGGCGGCCGTTCACCTGGCCGGCGCGGTCGGCGGCAACGTCTTCCTCGGCTTCATCTCGGCGGTGGCGTTCGCGACCATCCTCGCGGTGGTCGCCGGGCTGACGCTCTCGGGCGCGACGGCGGTGTCGCACGACCTCTACTCGACCGTCATCAAGCAGGGCAAGGCCGACAGCAAGGCGGAGCTCAAGGTCTCGCGGATGGCCACGATCGGCCTCGGCGTGCTGGCGGTGCTGCTCGGGATCGTGTTCGAGAAGCAGAACATCGCCTTCATGGTGTCGCTGGCCTTCGCGGTGGCGGCCTCGGCGAACTTCCCGGTGCTGTTCATGTCGGTGCTGTGGAAGGGCTGCACCACCCGCGGCGCGGTCATCGGCGGCTCGCTCGGGCTGATCTCGTCGGTGGTGCTGACGATCCTGTCGCCGTCGGTCTGGGAGGCGACGCTGGGGAATCCGGCCGGCTCGGCCCCGTTCCCGTACACCTCGCCGGCGCTGTTCTCGATGACGCTCGCCTTCGCCGGCATCTGGCTGTTCTCGGTGCTCGACCGCGGCCCGCGGGCGCGGCTGGACCTGGCCGGCTTTGCCGCCCAGCTGGTACGCTCCGAGACCGGCATCGGCGCGGCGCAGGCCTCCGGGCACTGAGCAAAAGGCGAGGAAAGCAAGCGTGACCGTCTCACGCGACCCTGCAGACCAGGCCGGCCCGCCCCCTCCGGGGCGGGCCGATCCCGCGACGGGGCGCGAATTTGCCTCCCTGATGGCGTCGCGGGTCGGCGACGCCTTCGTGCGCAAGCCGTTCTTCGTCGACGGCGCCACGGATCTCATCACCCTCTGCCGCGAGCTGTCGCGCCGCGGCCTCGGCGACGCCCTGGTCCGCGACGGCGCACGCGTCGGCGTCTTCACCACCACCGATCTCAGGAACGCACTGCTGCGGCCGGAGCCGCCGGCCGAGATCGCGGTGCGCGAGGTCGCGAGCTTCGATCCCTGGTCGGTGTCGGTCGACGACGAGATCTCCGAAGCGATGCTGCTGATGCTGCGGCACCGCATCCACCGGGTGCTGGTGCGCGACGGCGACGCGGTGATCGGCGTCCTCGGCCAGCTCGAACTCATGGCCTTCGTCGCCAGCCACTCGCACCTGATCGCGCTCGAGGCGGCAGAGGCCGCCGACCTGGCCGAACTCGCGGCGGCGGCGGGGCAGATCGACGGCCTGATCCGGGTGCTGCACCAGGATGGGGTGCGCGTCGACGTCATCGCCGGCCTCGTCGGGGCGCTGAACCGGCAGGTCTTCGCCCGGCTCTGGGAGCTGGTCGCGCCGCCGGAGCTGCGCGACAACAGCTGCCTGATCGTCATGGGCAGCGAAGGCCGCGGCGAGCAGATCATCAAGACCGACCAGGACAACGCGCTCCTGCTGCGCGACGGCTTCGCCTTCGACCGGCTCGAGCCGGTGACCGAGGCTTTCACCGCGGCGCTGATCGATTTCGGCTACCCGCCGTGCCCGGGCGGGATCATGCTGAGCCGCCCGCTGTGGCGCCAGCCGGTGGCGGGCTTCCGCGAGACGCTGCGCGACTGGATCCACGGCGCCGATCCGGAGGGGCCGATGAACCTCGCGATCTTCCTCGATGCCGCGGTGGTGGCCGGCGACGCGACGCTGCTCGGGGACGCACGCGCCCACGTCGACGACCTCGTGTCCGGCAGCGACGCCTTCTACGCCCGCTTCGCCGCCGCCGTGGAGCAGTTCGCCAGCGCCTGGTGGACGCGGCTGCCCGGCCTCAGCGGCCGCGCCGCCGCCGAGATCGACCTCAAGAAGCTCGGCATCTTCCCCCTCGTTCACGGCGTGCGGACCCTGGCGCTGCAGTACCGGGTGCGGGATCTCGGCACCGCCGACCGGCTGCGCGCCCTCGTCGCCGCGGGCCGGATCGACCAGCCGCTGGCGCGGGACCTGATCGACGCGCTCCACTTCCTGATGGGCCTGAAGCTCGCGAACAACCTCCGCCAGATGGCCGAAGGCCGCCCGCCCGACAACGGCATTCGCCTGAGCGAACTCGGCACGCTGGAGCGGCACGCGCTGAAGGATTCGCTGGCGATCGTGCGGAACTTCAAGCAATGGCTCGGCCGGCACTACCGGCTGGACGCGCTGTGATGCGACGTCCGCGGGATGCAACGAGGCTAGATCAGATCGCCGCGCGAGCGAGTTCGGCGGAGGTCGCATGAGACGCCCGCGCGCCCCGCACGGCCCGAGCCCGCAGCTCCTGCTCGCGCTCTGGGGCGCGGCGGTCATCCTGTTCAACTTCCCGATCCTGATCGTCTTCGACCGCGACGCCACGGTCTTCGGGCTGCCGCTCTTGCCGGTGGCCCTCTTCGCCATCTGGGTGGCGCTGATCGGGGCGCTCGCCTGGGCGATGGAGCGGCGCCCGCCCGAGCCGCCGCGCGCCGACTCACCGCCCTCGGCAGAGCCATGATCTCCGCGCCGCTGGTCATCGGGGTATCCGCCGGCTACCTGCTGCTGCTCTTCGTCATCGCCGCCTTCGGCGACCGGCGCGCCGCCCGTGGCCGCTCGCTGATCGGCAGCAGCTGGATCTACTCGCTGTCCCTGGCGGTCTACTGCACGGCCTGGACCTATTTCGGCAGCGTCGGACGCGCCGCCGCCTCCGGGGTCTGGTTCCTGCCGATCTATCTGGGGCCGATGCTGGCGATGCTGCTGGCCTGGATCGTCGTCCGCAAGATGATCCGCATCGCCCAGACCTACCGCATCACCTCGATCGCCGACTTCATCGCCAGCCGCTACGGCAAGAGCCGGCTGCTGGCAGCCCTGGTGACGGTGATCACCGTGATCGGCATCGTTCCCTACATCGCGCTGCAGCTGAAGGCGGTCTCGGCCGGCTACAATCTTCTGACGGCCGGTCCCGATCTCCCCGGAACCGCGCCGATTGCCGGGTGGCGGGACGGCACGCTCTTCGTGACCCTGGCGCTGGCCGCGTTCACGATGATCTTCGGCACTCGCCACCTCGACCGGGACGAACGGCACGAGGGCATGGTCGCGGCAGTGGCCTTCGAGTCGGTCGTGAAACTCGTCGCCTTCCTCGCCGTCGGCATCTTCGTGACCTGGGGGCTGTTCGACGGCATGGCCGACATCTGGTCCCGGGCGCAGGCGTTCCCGGAACTGCGCGCGCTCCTTCGCCTCGGCGGCGAGGCTGGCGCCGGCTCCTTCGGCTTCGCGCAGTGGTTCACGCTGATCCTGCTCTCGATGCTCTCGATGCTGCTGTTGCCCCGCCAGTTCCAGATGATGGTCGTCGAATGCGTCGACGAGCGGCACCTCAGGCGGGCCGCCTGGGTCTTTCCCGCCTACCTTCTGCTGATCAACGTCTTCGTCCTGCCGATCGCGATCGGCGGACTGGTTATCTTCGGCCCCGGGCAGGCCGATCGCCGAGACCTTCGTGCTGTCGCTGCCGCTCGACCACGCGGCGCCGGCGCTGGCGCTCTTCGCCTATGTCGGCGGCCTTTCGGCGGCGACGGGAATGCTGATCGTCGAGACGGTCGCCGTCGCGACCATGGTCTGCAACGACCTGGTGATGCCGTCGCTCTTGAGCCTGCCCGGCTTCGGCGGCCGCGCCCGCGGTGACCTGACGGGCCTGCTCCTCAACATCCGCCGCGCCGCGATCCTCGCCGTGCTGCTGCTCGGCTACCTGTATTTCCGCGTCGCCGGCGAGGCCTACGCCCTGGTCAGCATCGGCCTGATCAGCTTCGCCGCCGTCGCCCAGTTCGCCCCGGCGCTCCTGGTCGGCATGTACTGGCGCGGCGGCACCCGCCTCGGCGCCCTCGGCGGGCTGCTCGGTGGCTTCGCCCTCTGGGTCTACACCCTGATGCTGCCTTCCCTTGCCCGGTCCGGCTGGCTGCCCGAGGGTTTCGTTGCGCACGGCCCGTTCGGGATCGAGCTGCTGGCGCCCGAGCGGCTGTTCGGGCTCGCGGGGCTCGACAACCTCACGCAATCGCTGTTCTGGAGCCTCCTGGTCAACGTCGCCCTTTATGTCGGCCTGTCGCTCTGGCGCCAGCCCGAGGCGCGCGAGGCGAGCCAGGGTCTGCTCTTCGTCGATGTCTTCGAGCGCGGCCACTCCCCGAACGATCCCTTGCCGGTCTTCTGGAGGGGTCGCGCGCGTCTCCAGGACCTCAGGCTGCTGGCGAGCCGCCTGCTCGGAGCCAGCCGGGCGAATGCGCTCTTCGAGGAGCATGCCCGGGAGACCGGCGCGGCCGGTATCGAGAATCTGGTGCCCGACGCCCGCCTCGTCGACCGCGTCGAGCGGCAGATCGCCGGCGCCGTCGGCAGCGCGTCCGCGCGGGTGATGATCGCCTCGGTCGCGCAGGAGGAGCCGCTGGCGGTGGAAGACGTTGTCGAGATGGTCGAGGAGGCTTCGCAGCTGCGCGGCTACGCGCGCGCGCTCGAGGAGAAGTCGCAGTCGCTGGAGCAGGCGACGACCGAACTGCGCGCGGCCAACGAGCAGCTCAAGAGCCTGGACCATCTCAAGGACGATTTCGTATCCTCGGTGACCCACGAGCTCAGGACACCCCTGACCTCGATCCGCGCCCTCTCCGAGCTCATGCTGGACGCCCCGGAAATGGATGCTGCCCAGCGCGGCAAGTTCCTGCGGATCGTGGTCTCGGAGAGCGAGCGGCTGAGCCGGCTGGTCAACCAGGTGCTCGACATGGCCAAGCTGGAGTCGGGACTTGCCGAGTGGCACAGCGCCGACGTCGACATGCGGGCGCTGGTCGCGAACGCCGTCACGACGACCACCGAGCTCTTCCGCGAGCGCGGCGCCCGGGTCGAGGTCTCGCTTCCGGACGAGGTCCCGCATCTCCGCGCCGACCCCGATCGGCTCACCCAGGTCATGGTGAACCTGCTTTCCAACGCCGCGAAGTTCGTGCCGACCGAAGGCGGCAGGGTCCGCGTCGGCCTGCGCCGAGAACCCGGCAACCTTGTCGTGGAGGTGCGCGACAACGGTCCGGGCGTGCCGCCGGCCGAGCGGGCGAGGGTGTTCGAGAAGTTCCGCCAGGGCGAAAATGCGCTGTCCCGGCCCGCCGGGACGGGTCTCGGCCTTCCGATCAGCCGCCAGATCGTCGAACATTTCGGTGGATGCATGTGGCTGGAATCGAATCCGGGAGGCGGCGCGTGCTTTGCCTTCCGACTGCCGTTCGGCACGGCGGAGAAAGCGACGTCCATGAACGTAAAGAGTCCTGGTTGCCGACGACGAACCGAACATCGTCGTCTCGCTGGAATACATGCTGAAGCGCGAAGGCTACGAGGTCTGGTCGCGCGTGACGGACGCGAGGCGCTGGAGGCGATCCGCCGCGAGCGGCCGCGGCTGGCGCTTCTCGACGCGATGATGCCCGGCATGTCGGGGTTCGAGGTCTGCGAGGCCGTACGGGCCGACGCGCAGGTCCGCGACACCCGGATCCTGATGCTGACGGCGAAGGGGCGCGACACCGATGTCGCGCGCGGGGTGGGGGTTGGCGTCGATGCCTACGTCACCAAGCCCTTCTCCACCCGCGACCTGATTCAGAAGATTCGGGAAATGCTGTCGTGAAACTCGACCGGCGGTTGGCGATTTCATGCTCGGGCCGGGCGTGGCGCTCGGGCTGTGGCTGGCGCTCGGCGGCGTGCTGCTCCGGGCGACGCTCGACCCCGGCCAGCGCGCGGCGGTCGCGGCCGCGCTCGGCCCGCTGGTGGCCTCGCACGGCATGCTGGTCGTTCTCTGGTGGCTGATCGCGGCGGTGCTGGCGGCCTGGGCGGCGCGCCGTCTGTACGATGCATATGTCGCGGCACCCGCGCAGCTGGCGGATGCGGCCCGGGTGCTGGTCAGCGATGCCGCGGCGCCCGATCTGGTGGCTTCCGGCGCACCGATGCGCGCGCTGACCGAGGCGATCAACGGGTTGGCCCGGGAACGGCGGTCGCTGCAGCAGGAGGCGGCGCGGCTGGTGGCGGAGGCAAGCCGGGACGTGGCCGAGCAGCGCGATCGGCTTGGCGCGCTGATGGCGGAACTGAACCACAGCGTGCTGGTCTGCAACCTGGACGGCCGGATCCTGCTCTACAACGAGCGCTGCCGCCAGCTGTTCCGCAGGCTTTCCCGGGCGTCGGCGGCGGGCGCGGAACTGATCGGACTCGGGCGCTCGGTCCATGGCGTGATCGACCGGGCGCTGATCGGGCACGCCGTCGAGACGGTCGAGCAGCGCATCGCCCGCGGCGGCGACACCGCCGGCGTCTCGGCGCATTTCGTGACCGGCACTCCCGCGGGGCATCTGCTGCGTGTGAACCTGGCGCCGGTTCGTCCCGCGGCCGCCGAAGGCCCGGCGCTCAGCGGATTTGTGCTCCTGCTCGACGACATCACCGACGATTACGAGGTGGATACGCGGCGCGACCGCCAGCTGCTCGAGTTCACCGAGGCGAGCCGGGCGGCGCTGGCGAGCATGCAGGCGGCGCTCGACATGCTCGACTACCCGGACCTCGACGCGGAGATCCGCGACCGCTTTCACGCGGTGGTGCGTGACGAGGTGACCAGGATGGGTACGCGGCTCACCGCCTTCGCGGCGAGCACGTCGCAGGACCTGAGGACACGCTGGCCGCTGCAGGACATGCTTGGCGCCGACCTCCTCGCCGCGGCCCGGCGCCGGATCGAGGCAGACCTGGGCCGCGCGGTGGCGCTGGACGCGGTCGATCAGAGCCTCTGGCTCAGCGTCGACAGCTTCGCGATGATCGAGGCGCTGGCCTTTCTCGCCGGACGCCTCGCCGCCACCTTCGATCGGCCCGACCTGCGGCTGCGGCTCGCCCGATCCGGTGGGCGCGCGCGGCTCGACCTGGCCTGGTCCGGCGAGGACCCGGGCGCTTCGGTCGCCCGGGACTGGCAGAATGAGCCGATGAAGTCCGGCAACGCGGCCTCTCCCCTGAGCGTGCGCGAGATCGCGGAGCGGCATGGGGGCGAGCTCTGGATCGAGCATGACCGCCCGGCACGGCTCTCGTTCTTCCGCTTCCTGCTTCCGCTCGCGTCGTCCGAACCGACGGCCGCCGCGGCGCCGGTGGGCAGCCGGCCCGAATACTACGATTTCGACCTGTTTGCTGGCGGCGAAGCCGGCGGCGTCCTCTCCGAGCGGTCGCTGTCGGATCTCGCCTACACGGTTTTCGACACCGAGACGACCGGCCTGGACCCGGCCCAGGGTGACGAGATCATCCAGATCGGGGCGACCCGGATCGTCAACGGCAGGCTGCTGCGCGGCGAGTGCTTCGACCAGCTGGTGGATCCGCATCGCAGCATTCCCGAGGCATCGATCCGGATCCATGGCATTCGGCCGGAGCTGGTCCGCGGCAAGCCCTCCATCACCGAGATCCTACCGGCCTTCCACGCCTTCGTGGGCGACACCGTGCTGGTCGGGCACAACGTGGCCTTCGATATGCGCTTCCTCAAGCTCAAGGAGGCGGGCAGCGGCACGCGGTTCGATCAGCCCGTCCTCGACACCCTGCTCCTTTCGAGCGTCGTGCACCCGAACGAGCCGTCCCACAGCCTCGAGACGATCGCGGCGCGCCTCGGTGTGAACACCTCCGGTCGTCATACGGCGTTGGGCGACGCGCTGACGACCGCCGAGGTGTTTCTCAGGCTGATACCGCTGCTCCGCCAGCGGGGGATCCGCACGCTCTCCCAGGCGCGCGAGGCAGCGCGAAACTCGTACTATGCAGCGCTTCGATACTGATGCCGGCCGGCGTCTTGATACGGGCCGACGGCAACGGCGGCGCGCCCGGGGACGGATGTCAGCGCGTTCCGGCAGATCGATTCGACCCGAAACGGATTCCGCGTGCGGCGACGGTCACATGGGGGGATTCGCTGATGCACAAGGCATGCACAACGCATGCACAACACGTATGCCAAGGATACGAGTCATAGCAGATCCGTTCGAGAAGCAGCGCGGCGCCCTGGCCGACTCCGACGCACATGCTGGCCAGGGCGAAGCGGGCGCCGGTGGCGGCGAGTTCGCGCGCGGCGGTGCCGAGGATGCGGGTGCCGGACATGCCGAGGGGGTGGCCGAGGGCGATGGCCCCGCCGTTGGGGTTGACCCGCGGGTCGTCGTCGGCAAGGCCGAGGTCGCGAAGACAGGCGAGGACCTGGCTGGCGAAGGCCTCGTTGAGCTCCAGGATGCCGAGCTCGTCGATGGCCAGGCCGGCCCTGGCTAGGAGCTTCCGGATCGCCGGGACCGGGCCGTAGCCCATGATCCGCGGCGCGACGCCGGCGGCGCTGGCGCCGACGACGCGGGCGAGGGGGGTCAGGCCGTGGCGCCGCGCCGCGTCGGCGGAAGCGACCAGCAGCGCCGCGGCGCCGTCGTTGACGCCCGAAGCGTTCCCGGCGGTGACGCTGCCGTCGGAGCGGCAGATAGGGCGGAGCGCTAACCTCGATTTAACTGGCGCACGGCGCCGAGCTCGGCGACGGCCTCGATCTCGATCAGCGCCTCGTCTTCGACGAGGCCGGCGACCACGACCATGGTCATGGCCGGGAAGTGCCGGCCCATGACCCGGCGATAGGCTTCGCCGACCTCGCGCTGGCGGGAGGTGTATTCCCGCTTGTCGGTCACGTACCAGGTCAGGCGCACGATGTGCTCGACCCCGCCGCCGGCGGCGCGGACGATCGCGGCGATGTTGGCGAGCGCCTGCTCCATCTGGCCGATGAAGTCGCGGGTCTGAAAGACCTGCTCGGCGTTCCAGCCGATCTGGCCGCCGACGTAGAGCCGGCCGCCCTCGGCGAGCATGCCGTTGGCGTAGCCCTTGGGCGCCTTCCATCCGGCGGGCTGAACCGTCTCGATCATGATTCGTCCTCTTCGATCTCTTGCAGGATTCGGTCGCGCAGCGGCTCGGGCCAGGGCTCGGGGCGGCCGGCGTCCTGGACGATCCAGACCAGGGTCTGGAGGAACTCGGCGCGCAGCTCGCCGCCGCAGCGCACGGTCAGGCCGAGTTCGCAGCTGGTCCGGCCGAGGCGCCGGGGCGCCAGCGCGAACTCGAGCCGGTCGCCGAGCCGCGAGGGCGCGCGGAACTCCACGTGGAAGCGCGCGGTGGGCACGGCGCGGCGCATGGGGCCGTGGATCTCGCCGAAGCTCACGCCGAGGCGGCTGGCGAACCACTCCTCGACGGTGGCGTTCACCATCTCGAAGTAGCGCGGGTAGAACACGATCCCCGCGGGGTCGCAGTGCTGGAAGAGCACCTTCTGGGGAAGGATGAACGGCTCCATGTCAAACGATCTCCGGTTGATTGCTTGGCGCGGGTGCGTCGGCGTGCGCCCGGCTCGCAATGACGCGATCCAGTGCCGCCGTCCCGCCGGATTTGGCCGTCGGCAAATCCGGCCGCGACTGCCCTCCCAGGGGCAGTCGCGCAAGCGCGACCGCCAGGGCAGCCGCGCCCGGATTGGCACGCGCGGGGACGCGGCACGCCTCTCGCCCTCCGCGCTGGCGCTCCGGGCGAGCGGACCGCGCGGCGCGCCACCGGCGCCCCGCGCATGCGGTCCGCGGCCCCCCATCTTGCGCGGCATCGAAGCGACCAGCCAGACGCAGGATCATCCGATCTCCGGTTCGCTTCGGGCAATTGGCGCGGGTGAGGCGGCTTCCGCCCGGTTCGCAATGACGCCCGCCGGCCCGCTGGCGGCGCGCAGGGCGAAGCGCTGGATCTTGCCGGTGGCGGTCTTGGGCAGGGCCGCGAGAAAGACCACCGAGCGAGGATACTTGTAAGGGGCGATCGCCGCCTTGACGTGGTCCTGTAGCCGCTTGGCGGTCTCCGGTCCCGGCGCGACTCCCGCGGCCAGCACCACGTGGGCCTGGACGATCTGGCCGCGCGCGGGGTCGGCGATGCCGATCACCGCGCATTCCAGCACGTCGGCATGGGCGAGCAGCGCCGCCTCCACCTCGGGGCCGGCGATGTTGTAGCCGGCGGAGATGATCATGTCGTCGTTGCGGGCGGCGAAATGGAAGTAGCCGTCGTCGTCCTGCACGAAGCTGTCGCCGGTGACGTTCCAGCCGTCGCGCACGTAGTTCCGCTGCCGGTCGTCGGCGAGGTAGCGGCAGCCGGTCGGCCCGCGCACCGCCAGCCGGCCGATGCTGCCGCGCGGCAGCTCGCGCATATCCGCGTCCACCACCCGCGCCTGGTAGCCGGTCACCGGCCTGCCGGTGCAGGCGGGGCGCGAATCGCCGAAGCGGTTGGAGATGAAGATGTGCAGCATCTCGGTGGCGCCGATGCCGTCGAGCATCGGCTTGCCGGTCTTCTGCATCCAGGACTCGTAGATCGGCGCCGGCAGGGTCTCGCCGGCGGAGACGGCGGCGCGGAGCGAGGAGAGGTCGGCCCCCTCGTCCATCGCCGCGAGCATGACCCGGTAGGCGGTGGGCGCGGTGAAGCAGATGGTGGCGCGATGGGTCTGGATGATCTCGATCATGTTGGCGGGCGACGCGGTCTCGAGCAGGGTCGCGGTGGCGCCGAAGCGCAGCGGGAAGACCGCGAGGCCGCCGAGGCCGAAGGTGAAGGCGAGCGGCGGCGAGCCGACGAAGACGTCGTCGGGGGTGACGCCCAGCACCTCCTTCGCGTAGCCGTCGGCGATGATCAGCAGGTCGCGGTGGAAGTGCATCGTCGCCTTGGGATCGCCGGTGGTGCCGGAGGTGAAGCCGAGCAGCGCCACGTCGTCGCGGCCGGTGCGGACCGCCTCGAAGCGAACGGACTTGCCGAGCGCGATGCGGTCGAGCTCGGCGTCGTGGTTGGCGGTGCCGTCGAAGCCGATCACCCTGGCGAGATACCGGCTGCCCTTGGCGCAGGCGACCATCTCGTCCATCAGCCGGGTGTCGCAGAGGGCATGGGTGATCTCGGCCTTGTCGACGATGCTGGTGAGCTCGCCCGTCCGCAGCATCGGCATGGTGTTGACGACGACGGCGCCGGCCTTGGTGGCCGCCAGCCAGGCCGCGACCATCGCCGGGTTGTTGGCGGAGCGGATCAGCACCCGGTTGCCGGGCCGCACGCCGTAGTCCTCGACCAGGGCATGGGCGATGCGGTTGGTCCAGTCGGCCAGCTCCTTGTAGGTGCGCTGCCGGCCGTTGCCGATCAGCGCCACCTTGTCGCCGAAGCCGCGCTCGACCATGCGGTCGGTCAGCTCGACGGCGGCGTTGAGGTACTCGGGATAGTCGAAGCCGTCGAGCAGGAGGTCCGGCCACAGGTCCCGCGGCGGCAGGTTGTCCCGGGTGAAGCTGTCGACATGCGCGCTGGGTCCCAGCATCGTTTTCCTCTCCGTTTCGCCGGGTCAACCGGTCGTCGTCTCATGGTCGCGGGCATCGCTCAGAGCTCGGTGCGGACTTCCCAGAGCTCGGGGAAGAGCACGACTTCGAGCATGCGGCGGAGGTAGCTGACGCCGCCGGTGCCGCCGGTGCCGCGTTTCAGCCCGATCACCCGCTCGACGGTGGTGACGTGGTTGAAGCGCCAGCGGCGGAAGTAGTCCTCGAGGTCGACCAGCTTCTCGGCCAGCTCGTAGATCGCCCAGTGCCGGGCGGGGTCGCGGTAGACCTCGGCCCACATGGCGATCACGGCGGGATGCGAGGCACGGGGCCGAGGGGCGGGGTCGAGCGCGTCGGCGGGCACGGGCAGGCCGGCGCGGGCCGCCGCCTCGAGCGCGACGGTGTAGAGGCTGGGGCGGGCGCACTCGGCTTCGAGGTCGGCGACGATCTCCGGGCGGTGGGCGTGGGGCTTCAGCATGGCGCGGTTGCGGTTGCCGAGGATGAACTCGATGCGGCGGTACTGGGCGCTCTGGAAGCCGGAGGACTGGCCAAGCGCGGCGCGGAAGGTGGTGTAGTCGGACGGGGTCATGGTGCGCAGCACGTCCCAGGCGCCGTTCAGCTGCTCGAAGATGCGGCTGACCCGGGCGAGGAGCTTGAAGGCCGCGTCGAGGCGGTCGGCGGCGATGGCGTCGCGGGCGGCGTCGAGCTCGTGGATGGCGAGCTTCATCCACAGCTCGGAGGTCTGGTGCTGGATGATGAAGAGCAGCTCGTCGTGGGCGTCCGACAGCGGGTGCTGGGCGGCGAGGACGGCGTCGAGGCCGAGGTAGTCGCCGTAGGACATCCGCTTGGCGAAGTCGGTCACGGCGTCGTCGGGGTGGCTCATCGGGCGGCTCCCAGGATCTGGCGGGCAATCACCACCTTCTGCACGTCGGAGGCGCCCTCGTAGATGCGGAGCGCCCGGATCTCGCGGTAGAGGCTCTCGACGATGTGGCCGCGGCGGACGCCGTCGCCGCCGTGGATCTGGACGGCGGCGTCGATCACGGCCTGGGCGCGGTCGGTGGCGAAGAGCTTGGCCATCGCCGCCTCGCGGGTGACGCGGGCGGCGCCGGCGTCCTTGGTCCAGGCGGCGCGGTAGACGAGGAGCGCGGCGGCGTCGACGTCGGTGGCCATGTCGGCGAGGTGGCCCTGGACCAGCTGCAGCTCGGCCATCGGCGCGCCGAAGAGCTCGCGGCCGGCGGCGCGGGCGAGGCTTTCGTCGAGCGCGCGGCGGGCGAAGCCGAGGGCGGCGGCGGCGACGGTGGAGCGGAAGACGTCGAGCACCGACATGGCGATGCGGAAGCCGTCGCCGGGAGCGCCGATCATCGCGGCGGCGGGGAGGCGGCAGGCGTCGAAGCGGAGGCGGGCGAGGGGGTGGGGGGCCACGGTCTCCAGGCGTTCGGCGATGCCGAGGCCCGGGGTGTCGGCGGGAACGAGGAAGGCGGAGAGGCCGCGGGCGCCGGGTGCCTCGCCGGTGCGGGCGAAGACGGTGTAGATGTCGGCGATGCCGCCGTTGGAGATCCAGGTCTTCTCGCCGTCGAGGACGTAACTCGCGCCGTCGCGGCTGGCGGCGAGGTCCATCGCGGCGACGTCGGAGCCGGAGCGCGGCTCGCTGAGGGCGAAGGCGGAGATCGCGCGCCCCGAGCGGGTCTCGGGCAGCCAGCGCGAGCGCTGTTCGGAGGTGCCGAAGAGCGAGATCGCGCCGGTGCCGAGGCCCTGCATGGCGAAGGAGAAGTCGGCGAGGCCGTCGTGGCGGGCCAGCGTCTCGCGGATCAGGCAGAGGGTGCGGACGTCGAGCTTGGAGGCGGGGTCGGTCGGGTCAATGGCGGAGTGGGTGAGCCAGCCGCCGCGGCCGAGCGCGGCGACGAGCGCGCGGCAGGCGGCGTCGGTATCGGTGTGGTCGATCGCCGCCGAGATTGGCGGCGGCCCAGGCGTCGAGCTCGGCGGCCAGCGCGCGGTGGCGGGGCTCGAAGAACGGCCAGTCGAGGAAGCTGCGGTCGGCCATCAGTTGCCCTCGAAGACCGGCTTCGCCTTGGCGACGAAGGCTTCGTAGGCGCGGGCGAAGTCGGCGGTCTGCATGCAGATGGCCTGGGCCTGGGCTTCGGATTCGATGGCCTGGTCGAGGCCCATGTTCCATTCCTGGTTGAGCTGGGTCTTGGTCATCATGTGGGCGAAGGTCGGGCCGTCGGCGATGCGGCGGGCGAGCGACATCGCCTCCGCTTCGAGGTCGGCGGCGGGGACCAGGCGGTTGAAGAAGCCCCAGGCGGCGCCCTCCTCGGCGGACATGGCGCGGCCGGTGTAGAGGAGCTCGGCGGCCCGGCCCTGGCCGATGATCCGCGGCAGGATGGCGCAGGCGCCCATGTCGCAGCCGGCGAGGCCGACGCGGGTGAAGAGGAAGGCGGTCTTCGCCTCGGGGGTGGCGAGGCGGAGGTCGGCGGCCATGGCGATGATGGCGCCGGCGCCGACGCAGATGCCGTCGACGGCGGCGATGATCGGCTTGCCGCAGCCGAGCATCGCCTTGACCAGGTCGCCGGTCATGCGGGTGAAGGCGAGGAGGCCCTTCATGTCGCGGCCGACCAGCGGGCCGATGATGTCGTGCACGTCGCCGCCGGAGGAGAAGTTGCCGCCGTTGGGGCCGAAGACCACGGCGTCGACGTCGTCGGCGTAGGGGAGCGCGCGGAACCAGTCGCGGAGGGCGGCGTAGCTCTCGAAGGTCAGCGGGTTCTTTCGCTCCGGGCGGTCGAGGGAGAGGCGCGCGACGCGGTCCTCGATCCGGCAGCGGAAGTGGGTGGCGTCCGTCGCGGTCATGTCGGCCTCGCTTCGATCTGGTCGCGCACCGCCTGCAGCCGGGCGATCAGCCGGTCGGCATCGGCGAGCGAGACGGAATCGAGCAGATCGTCCACCCAGGCCTCGTGCGCGGCGGCGAGCCGGGCGAACTCTTCGGCGCCCCTGGGGGTCAGCCGAACGGTCATCGCCCGACGGTCGCCCTCGACGGGGACGCGCAGCACCAGGCCGTCGGCGACCAGACGGTCGACGATGCCGGTGACGTTGCCGTTGGAGACGCGCAGCACGCTGGAGAGCTCGCTCATCTTCAGCCCGTCGCGCGCCCGGCTGAGGGCCGCCAGCACGTCGAAGCGCGGCAGCGTGGTGTCGAATTCCGCCCGCAGGCGCTCGCGCAGCTCGGTCTCGATCAGCCGCGACACGCCGAGGATGCGCAGCCAGAGCCGCAGCCGGGCCTTGGAGGCGGCGGCGTCGGACGCGCGCTCGATCCGGGTTTGCCTGGTCACACTTCGCCTCCCGATATGGAGATCGCCTGGCCGGTGACCGAGGTCGCGCCGTCGCTGCAGAGCCAGAGAACCGCCGCGGCGACCTCCCCGGGCTCGATGAACCGGCCCTGCGGATTGGAGGCCAGCAGCGTCGCCTCCGCGGCCGCACGGGTCCGGCCGGTCTTGGCCACGATGGTTTCGATCGACCGCTCGAGCATCGGCGTCCTGGTGTAGCCGGGGCAGACCGCGTTGACGGTCACGCCGGTCTTCGCCGTCTCGGCCGCCAGCGCCCGCGTCAGGCCGACCACCCCGTGCTTGGCGGCGCAGTAGCCCGTGACATAGGGAAAGCCCTTGAGCCCGGCGACCGAGGCCACCGCGATCAGCCTGCCCCAGCCCTCGGCGAGCATCGGCGCGAGGCCCGCCCGCCAGGTGTTGAAGACGCCCATCAGGTTCACGTCGAGCATCGAGCGGAAGTCCTCGGCGCTGGTCCTGGCGAAGGGCTTGCTGGCGGCCGCGCCGGCATTGGCGACGACGATGGACGGCGGACCCCAGTCCGTGCTGGCGGCTGCGAACATCGCCTCGACCGCCTCGGGGCGGGTCACGTCGCCGGTCATGATCTGCATCTCGGCGCCGGCGACCTCGGCCAGTGCCCCGGCCTGTCGTCCGGCGATGGTGACCCGCGCGCCGGCGCCCGCCAGCGCCCGCGCGATCGCGGCACCGACGCCGCTGCCGCCCCCGGTCACCAAGGCATGTCGGCCGGCGAGGTCCATCACACCTTGCCCAGCATCTGCTCGGTGCGCTCGGCCAGCCGCCAGAGCTGGTCGCGACCGCGCAGGTAGGGGTCGGGCCACTTCTCGATGCGGTCGCCGAGGGTGCTGGCCGCACGCAGGGTCCAGTAGGGATCGGTCAGGTGCGGCCGGGCGAGGGCGACGAGATCGGCGCGGCCGGCCATCAGGATCGAATTGACGTGGTCGGGCTCGTAGATGTTGCCGACCGCCATGGTGGCCATGCCGGTCTCGTTGCGGATGCGGTCGGACATCGGCGTCTGGAACATCCGGCCGTAGACCGGCCTGGCGCGGGTCGTGGTCTGGCCGGCCGAGACGTCGCAGATGTCGACGCCGGCGGCCTGGAGCAGGCGAGCGATCTCGACCGCGTCCTCGGGGCTGATGCCGTCCTCGCCGACCCAGTCGTTGGCGGAGATGCGCACCGAGATCGGCTTCTCTTCCGGCCAGGCGGCGCGGACGGCGCGGAACACCTCGAGCGGCCAGCGCAGGCGGTTTTCCAGGCTGCCGCCGTATTCGTCGGTGCGGGTGTTGGTCAGCGGGGTGATGAAGGCCGAGAGCAGGTAGCCATGTGCCATGTGCAGCTCGAGCATGTCGAAGCCGGCGCGCTCGCCCATCTCGGCGCCGGCGACGAAGGCGTCGCGGATCCGGTCCATGTCGGCGCGGTCCATCGCCCGCGGGGTCTGGTTCTGCGGCGACCAGGGGACGTCGGAGACCGAGATCACCGGCCAGTTGCCGGTCGGCGAGCGGGGCGTCGCCTTCCTCCCAGCCGAGCTGGGTGGATGCCTTGGGTCCCGCATGGCCGAGCTGCAGGCAGATCTTCGCCTCGGTCTCGGCGTGGACGAAATCGACAATGCGCTTCCAGGCGGCCTCGTGCTCGGGGGCGTAGGTGCCGGGGCAGCCGGGGGAGATGCGGCCCTCGTCCGTCACGCAGGTCATCTCGGTGTAGACGAGGCCGGCGCCGCCCTTGGCGCGCTCGCCGAGGTGGACGAGATGCCAGTCGGTCGGGCAGCCGTCGACGGCCTTGTACTGCGCCATCGGCGAGACCACGACGCGGTTCTTCAGCTCCATGCCGCGCAGGCGGAAGGGGGCGAACATCGGGCGGCGGACCGGGGCGTTGGCGCCGGCGCCGGCCTGGGCCTGGAACCAGCGCTCGGCGCCTTCCAGCCAGTCGGCGTCGCGCAGCCGCAGGTTCTCGTGGCTGATGCGCTGCGAGCGGGTCAGCAGCGAGTAGGTGAACTGCACCGGGTCGAGGTGGAAGTAGCGGTCGATCTCCTCGAACCACTCCATCGAGTTGCGCGCCGCCGACTGCAGGCGCAGCACGTCGAGGCGCCGCTCGGCCTGGTACTTGCGGAAGGCGCCGGCCATGTCGGGCTCCGAGTGGAGGTAGCCGGCGAGCGCGATGGCGCTGTCGAGCGCGAGGCGGGTGCCGGAGCCGATCGAGAAGTGCGCCGTCGCCGCGGCGTCGCCCATGAGGACGACGTTCCTGTAGGACCAGGTCTCGCAGAGGACGCGGGGGAAGCTGATCCAGGCCGAGCCGCGGATGTGGTGGGCGTTGGAGATCAGGGGGTGGCCGCCGAGCTCGGCCGCGAAGAGCCGCTCGCAGGTGGCGATCGACTCTTCCTTGGTCATCTCGCCGAAGCCGAACTTCGACCAGGTCGCCTCGGAGCACTCGACGATGAAGGTCGCGGTCGAGGCGTCGAACTGGTAGGCGTGCGCCCAGACCCAGCCGTGCTCGGTTTCCTTGAAGATGAAGGTGAAGGCGTCGTCGAATTTCTGCGTGGTGCCGAGCCAGACGAACTTGCAGCGGCGGGTGTCGACGTCGGGCTTGAAGTGCTCGGCGTAGGTGGCGCGGGTGCGCGAGTTGAGGCCGTCGCTCGCGACGACGAGGTCGTAGTCGCGGGCCAGCGCCTCGACGTCGTCCACCTGGGTCTGGAAGCGCAGGTCGACGCCGAGCTCGCGGGCGCGGGCCTGGAGCAGCATCAGCAGCTTCTTGCGGCCGATGCCGCAGAAGCCGTGGCCGCCGGAGACGGTGCGGGTGCCCTTGAACTCCACCGCGACGTCGTCCCAGTAGGCGAAGTTCTCGCGGATCGCCGCGGCGCTGACCGGGTCGTTGGCAGCGAGGTTGCCGAGCGCCTCGTCCGACAGCACCACGCCCCAGCCGAAGGTGTCGTCGGCCTTGTTGCGCTCGAAGACGACCACCTCGTGCGAGGGGTCGCGCAGCTTCATCGAGATCGCGAAGTAGAGGCCGGCCGGCCCTCCGCCGAGACACGCGACGCGCATGTGATGGAACCTCCCTGCCGGTGATCCGGACCGGCTGCCCCGATCCCTGAAGCGGGTATAGCGATTCGCCGGGATTATTTCAAGCCTAAACTTTTCTGTCTTGAACTTTCAGGTTTGAAGGAGTATGACCGCGGCGACGCACCCAGCGACCAGCCGGAGGGATCACCCATGCTGCAGAAGCGCAACACGCCCGAGACCGCCCGCGCGAAGCCTGCGGCTTTCGCCTGGGACGACCCGTTCCTGCTCGACGAGCAGCTCACCGAAGAGGAGCGCATGGTGCGCGACGCGGCCCGCGACTATGCGCAGGGCAGCCTGGCCCCGCGCGTGCTGATGGCGCACCGCACCGAGAGCTTCGACCGGGCGATCATGAGCGAGATGGGCGACCTCGGCCTGCTCGGGCCGACGATCCCCGAGGACTTCGGCGGTGCCGGCGCGTCCTACGTCGCCTACGGGTTGATCGCGCGCGAGGTCGAGCGGGTCGATTCGGGCTACCGCTCGGCGATGAGCGTGCAGTCGAGCCTGGTGATGCACCCGATCTTCGCCTACGGCACCGACGAGCAGCGGGCGAAGTACCTGCCGAAGCTCGCGAGCGGCGAATGGGTGGGCTGCTTCGGCCTGACCGAGCCGGATCACGGCTCCGATCCCGGCTCGATGATCACCCGGGCCCGGCAGGTCGACGGCGGCTACGCGCTGTCGGGGGCGAAGAACTGGATCACCAATTCCCCGATCGCCGACGTATTCGTGGTCTGGGCCAAGTCCGACGCCCATGGCGGCAAGATCAAGGGATTCGTGCTCGAGAAAGGCATGAAGGGCCTCGCCGCGCCGAAGATCGAGGGCAAGTTCAGCCTGCGCGCCTCGGTCACCGGCATGATCCAGATGGACGAGGTGTTCGTGCCGGAGGCGAACCTGCTGCCGCACGTCGAGGGGCTCGCCGGGCCGTTCGGCTGCCTGAACCGGGCGCGTTACGGCATCGCCTGGGGCGCGATGGGCGCGGCCGAGTTCTGCTGGCACGCCGCGCGCGGCTACACGCTCGAGCGCAGGCAGTTCGGCCGCCCGCTCGCCCAGAACCAGCTGATCCAGAAGAAGCTCGCCGACATGCAGACCGAGATCGCGCTCGGCCTGCAGGGCGCGCTGCGGCTCGGGCGGCTGTTCGACGAGGGCCGCGCGCCGTCCGAGCTCATCAGCCTGATGAAGCGCAACAACTGCGGCAAGGCGCTCGACATCGCCCGGGTGGCGCGCGACATGCACGGCGGCAACGGCGTCTCGGACGAGTACGGGGTGATCCGCCACTTGATGAACCTGGAGGCAGTCAACACCTACGAGGGCACCCACGACGTGCACGCGCTGATCCTGGGCCGGGCGCAGACCGGGCTGCAGGCGTTCTTCTGATGGGGCGCGCGCATGGGCTGCACAGTGCAACCGGCCTTATCTATCTAAATTTGGTTGATCAATCTTTGGGCGCGTCGCAGCGCCACCCGGGATGCCGCCAGGATCGCGACCCTTTCTGCCGGTCTGCGCCCCATATTCGCAGGCTTCCTGGAACCCCATTTCGCAGCCCTGCCGGTAGAGCCGCGCCGCCGCCGCCAGGTCCTTGTCCATCCCGAGGCCATGCTCGTTGAGATAGCCGAGGTTGGTGCAGGCCGGCGCGTTGCCCCCGTCACACGCGACGGGTCCAGAGCCTCGCCGCCTCCTCGGGCCTGACCGCATATGTGGCAAGTCCGCGTTGAAGACATTCCTCGGTCACGCCGCCGGCGCAGGCGAGCATGATGAAGTCGAGCTTCGCCTGATCGGTCGAGGAGGAGAACCAGGGCCTGCGCGAGGCCGGAGCGGGGCATGTGGCCGAGGAGGAGGCGGGTCTCGAGCAGCGAGAGGTAGTCCGCCACCACGTTGACCACCAGCGCCAGCGCCAGGACGCTGCCGAGTGACAGGTCGGAATGGATGCGGACCCCGAGCGCCCGAAGTTGCCCATCAGGAGCCAGATCGCCGCCACCGCAATCAGCGAGGCGGCGGCGGAGCGCAGGAAGCAGCGCAGCGACAGGTGGCGTCCGCCGAACACCGCGTCGAACAGCGACACGAAGCTGCGCGACCAGTTGTCCTCGCTCTGCGCCCCCATCAGCCACAGCGAGATCTCGTCCTTACGCTCCTGGTTCAGCAGGCCGCCGGCGAGCAGCGTCAGGGCGAGCATCGATGCGGCCAGCCCGGCCGCCCAGCCCCAGTTGGTCTGAAGGAAGGCTTGCACCGTCTGGGAGTCGATGGCTAGCATGGAGCCTCGTGTCGGGCCCGGGATCTACCCGAACCTGCGATTTCTGGGGCAGAAGCATGATCGGCGTTCAGCCCGATAGCATATCCCACAACCGTCCGTTGATGAAGCGGGCCGCGCCCGGGAAAGGGTGTTCGTCGCTCGCGGCGATCCGAAGCCATCGGAGGGCGCAGGGGTGAGCGTATCGGCGGTCGATCCGGTTCGTGTCGTCCGTGAGGGCGAGGTCGCCGTCGTCACCGTCGACAATCCACCGGTCAACGCGCTGTCCGCCGCGGTGCGGGCCGGGCTGGTCCGGGCGGTGGCCGAGACCGAGGCCGATCCGGAGGTTCGCGCTGTGGTGCTGGTCTGCGCCGGGCGCACCTTCATCGCCGGCGCCGACATCGCCGAGTTCGGCCGGCCGCCGGCCGAGCCGACCTTGCCGGACGTGGTCCTGAGGCTCGAATCGGCCACCCGGCCCTGGGTGGCGGCGATCCACGGATCGGCGCTCGGCGGCGGGCTCGAGGTGGCGCTCGGCTGCCACTGGCGGATCGCCGCCGGAGACTCCAGGCTCGGCCTGCCCGAGGTGACGCTCGGCCTGATCCCCGGCGCCGGCGGCACCGTGCGGCTGCCGCGGCTGGTCGCGCCGGCCGACGCGCTGGCGATGATCGCCGAGGGCAAGCCCGTGCCGGCCGCGCGCGCCGCCGAGATGGGTCTGATCGACGCGGTCGTCGAGGGCGAGCTCCTGCCCGCCGCCTTGCGCTTCGCGGCGCGGGCCGCCGATCGGCCGCTGCCGACGCCGCTCGTCGAGCGCCGGCCCGCGGCTGGCGCCGACGGCGCCTTCGAGGCCGCCGCCGATCGCGTCCTGGCCCGCGCCCGGGGCCAGGAGGCCCCGGTCGAGGCGGTGGCGGCGCTGCGCGACGCGCTGGCCCTGCCGGCCGCCGAGGCGCTCGCCGCCGAGCGCCGGCGCTTCGTTGCGCTGCGCGACGGCGCGCAGTCGCAGGCGCTGCGTTACATCTTCGCCGCCGAGCGCGCGGTCTCGAAGCTGCCCGGGCTCGCCGGCATAGACCCGCTGCCGACCGCGCTGGTCGGCGTCATCGGCGGCGGCACCATGGGGGCAGGCATCGCCACCGCCGTGCTGCTCTCGGGGCGGGCGGCGGTGATGATCGAGCGCGACGCGGCGGCCCTGGAGCGCGGCCTCGCCACGGTCCGCGGGCATCTCGCGAACAGCCTGCAGCGCGGGCTCCTCGACGAGGCCGGGCACGCCGAGCGCCTCGGCAGGCTTTCCGGCGCCACCGACACCGCGGCGCTGGCGCCGGCCGACCTGGTGATCGAGGCGGTGTTCGAGGACATGGACGCCAAGCGTGCGGTCTTCGCCGGGCTCGACCGGGCCACCCGTCCCGAGGCGATCCTGGCCAGCAACACCTCCTATCTCGACGTGAACCGGATCGCGGCGGCCGTGCGCGATCCCGGCCGGGTCGTCGGCCTGCACTTCTTTTCGCCGGCCCACGTGATGAAGCTGGTGGAGGTCGTCCGCACCGACACGGTCCGCGACGAAGTGCTCGGGACCGCGCTCGCGTTCGCGCGGTCCCTGGGCAAGATCGCGGTGCCGAGCGGCGTCTGCGACGGCTTCATCGGCAACCGCATCATGTCGGCCTATCGCCGCGAGTGCGACTACATGATCGAGGACGGTGCCCTGCCGCAGGAGATCGACGCGGCGATGACCGGCTTCGGCTTCCCCATGGGCATCTTCGCCATGCAGGACCTCGCCGGGCTCGACATCGCCTGGGCGATGCGCAAGCGCCGCGCCGCGACCCGCGACCCGTCCGAGCGCTACGTCGCCATCGCCGACCGGCTGTGCGAGCTGGGCCGGCTCGGCCGCAAGACCGGCGCCGGCTGGTACGACTATCCCGAAGCCGGCGCGACCGGCGCCCCTTCGCCGGTCACCGAGCGCCTGATCCGCGAGGCCTCCGCGCGGGCGGGGATCGCCCGCTGCGGCTTTTTCCCGGAGGAGATCATGCGGCGCATCCTCGCGGTGATGCAGGCCGAGGGCCGGGCCATCCTGACGGAAGGCGTCGCCGCCGCGGCCGAGGCGATCGACGTGGTGATGGTGAATGGCTACGGTTTCCCGCGCTGGCGTGGCGGCCCGATGTGGATGGCCGAACGCGCGGCCGGTCGTCGCTGACCACGCGTTCGCGGCCGCGGCGCGCGCGGCCTCGTCCCATCGCCCCTGGTCGCGCCCCATTGCTCCCCGGCGGCCATGCGGGCTAAAGCAGGGGTCGAACCGCGACAGCGACGGAGTTTTGCCATGACGGTCCCGGCCCCGGAAGTCATCGAAGTGACCTCGACCCGCATCGCCTGCGACGGCGGCGGGGCGGCGGGGCATCCGCGGGTCTGGCTGCAGATCGACCCGGAGAAGGGTTGGGTCGAGTGCGGCTACTGCGACCGGCGCTACGTGCTGAAGCCGGGTGCGGTGGCCGCGGACCATTGAAGTGACGGCATTCGGCAAGGGCAGCCACCTGCACCTGATCGACGGCTCGGGCTTCATCTTCCGGGCGTACCACGCGCTGCCGCCACTCACGCGCAAGTCCGACGGGCTGCCGATCGGCGCGGTCGCGGGCTTCTGCAACATGGTCTGGAAGATGCTGCAGGAGACCGGGGGTGCGGATGCGCCGACCCACGTGGCGGTGGTCTTCGACAAGTCCGAGCACACCTTCCGCAACGAGCTCTACCCGCTCTACAAGGCGCAGCGGCCGGAGGCGCCGGACGACCTCAAGCCGCAGTTCCGGCTGATCCGCGACGCCACGCGGGCGTTCAACCTCGCCTGCATCGAGATGGACGGCTTCGAGGCCGACGACATCATCGCGACCTATGCCACGCAAGCGGCCGCCGCCGGCGGGCGGGTGACGATCGTCAGCGCCGACAAGGACCTGATGCAGCTCGTCGGGCCGGGGATCGAGCTCTTCGACACCCTGAAGAACAAGACGATCGGACCGGAGGAGGTGGAAGAGAAGTTCGGGGTGGGACCGGACCGGGTGATCGATGTTCAGGCCCTGGCCGGGGACTCGGTCGACAACGTGCCGGGGGCGCCGGGGATCGGTGTCAAGACCGCGGCGCAGCTGATCCAGGAATACGGCGATCTCGACACGCTGCTCGAGCGGGCCGGCGAGATCCGGCAGCCGAAGCGGCGCGAGGTGCTGCTCGGCCATGCCGACCAGATCCGGGTGTCGCGGGCGCTGGTGACGCTGAAGCGCGACGTGACGCTGGAGGAGCCGCTGGCCGCGCTCGAGGTGCGCGAGCCCGAGGCGGAGACCCTGCTGGGGTTCCTGAGCACCATGGAGTTCCGCAGCCTGGCCGGGCGGGTCGCGGCCAAGCTGGGCGTCGCGACGCCGGTGATCGAGCCGGTGGCGCTGGCGCAGTCGGGACCGGCGCCGACCGCCGATCGCGAGGCGGTGCCGGTCGCGCCGATCGATCATGCGCGCTACCTGATCCTGCGCGACCTGGCGGCGCTGGAAGGCTGGCTGGCGCGCGTCCCCGAGCGGGGCCTGCTGGCGCTCGACGTCGAGGCGTCGGCCGCGGACGAGATGCGCTCGGAGCTCGTGGGCGTCGGGCTGGCGCTCGCGCCGGGGGAGGCGGCGTATCTGCCGCTGGGGCACGTGGCGGGATCGGAGGGGCTCTTCGTCGAGCGGGTCGCGGGCCAGCTGCCGCTCGACGCGGCGCTGGCGGCGCTGCGGCCGATGCTCGAGGACCCGGCGGTGATGAAGGTCGGCCAGAACGTCAAGGCGGCGGTGAAGCTCTTCGCCCGGCACGGCATCCGGCTCGCGCCGATCGACGACACCATGCTCGTCTCCTACGCGCTGCATGCCGGGCTGCACGGGCACGGGCTCGACTACCTGGCGGAGGCGTATCTGGGGCATATTCCGATCGTGCTGAAGTCGCTGACCGGCGGCGGCAAGGCGGCGCTGAGCTTCGCCCAGCTGCCGGTCGAGGAGGCGGCGCGCTGCGCGGCGGAGCAGGCGGAGGTGGCCCTGCGGCTTGGCGAGGCGCTGAAGCCTCGGCTGCCTTTCGCGCGGGTAACCCGGGTCTACGAGACCATGGAGCGGCCGCTGGTGCCGGTGCTGGCCGAGATGGAGCGGCATGGGGTGAAGGTCGACCGGCAGGCGCTGTCGCGGCTCTCGGGCGACTTCGCGCAGCGCATGGCAGCGCTGGAGGACGAGATCTACCGGCTCGCGGGCGGGCGATTCAACGTGGGCTCCCCGAAGCAGCTGGGCGAGGTGCTGTTCGACCAGATGGGGCTCGGCGGCGGGCGCAAGGGCAAGACCGGGGCCTATACCACCGGCGCGGACGTGCTGGAGGAGCTGGCGGCGCAGGGCCACGACCTGCCGGCGCGGGTGCTCGACTGGCGGATGCTGTCGAAGCTGAAGTCGACCTATACCGACACGCTGCAGGACGCGATCAACCCGGAGACCGGGCGGGTGCATACCAGCTATCAGATCGCCGGGGCGGCGACCGGGCGGCTGGCCTCGACCGATCCGAACCTGCAGAACATCCCGGTGCGCACCGACGAGGGGCGGCGGATCCGCGAGGCCTTCGTGGCCGAGCCCGGCAACGTGCTCCTGAGCCTCGACTATTCCCAGATCGAGCTCAGGCTGCTGGCGCACATCGCCGACATCGGCGCGCTGAAGGCGGCGTTCCAGGACGGGCTCGACATCCACGCGATGACGGCGTCGGAGATGTTCGGGGTGCCGATCGAGGGCATGCCGGCGGCGGTGCGGCGGCAGGCGAAGGCGATCAATTTCGGGGTGATCTACGGCATCTCGGCCTTCGGGCTTTCCAACAACCTGCGGATCCCGCGCGAGGACGCCAGGCGGTTCATCGACACCTATTTCGAGCGGTTCCCGGGGATCCGCGAATACATGAACCGGACCATCGCCTTCGCCAAGGAGCACGGCCACGTGGAGACGCTGTTCGGGCGGCGGATCCACGCGCCGGAGATCAACGCGCGAGGGCCGCACGCGGCGTTCGCCCAAAGGCAGGCGATCAACGCGCCGATCCAGGGATCGGCGGCGGACATCATCCGGCGGGCGATGATCCGGGTGCCGGAGGCGATCGACGGCCTGCCGGCCAGGATGCTGCTGCAGGTGCACGACGAGCTGCTGTTCGAGGTCGCCGAGGGCGCGGTCGAGGAGACCGCCGAGCGGGTGCGCGCGGTGATGGCGGGGGCGGCGCTGCCGGTGGTGGCGCTGGAGGTGCCGCTGGTGGTCGATGCCGGCAGAGGCGCAAGCTGGGCGGCGGCGCACTAGACGGGCGACGCGGTCGTTGGGTCGGGTTGACCGCCGCAGGCGCCGCATCGTAACAGTTACATTATAACGTTATGCCGCGTCGGGATCCTCGGGCCGTTCCCCACGGGAGGAGAGAAATGAAGACCCTCGCTGTCGTGGCCGGCATCGCCGTGGCATCTCTCGCCCCCGCCTGGGCAGCCTCGCCGCTGCACATCGTCGCGGCCGAGAATTTCTACGGCGACGTGGCCGAGCAGATCGGCGGCGCGAACGTGCAGGTGTCGAGCGTCCTCTCCAACCCGGATCAGGACCCGCACCTGTTCGAGGCGAGCCCGTCGGTGGCGCGCAACCTTTCCGCGGCGCGCATCGTCGTCTACAGCGGGCTCGACTACGACCCATGGATGCCAAAGCTGCTGGGCGCTTCCGGTGCGCCCGGGCGCAGGGAAATCGTCGTTGCCGACCTGATCGGCGGGAAGGCCGGCGACAACCCGCACATCTGGTACGAGCCGGCGACCATGCTCGCGTTCGCGCAGGCCCTGACCGATGCCCTGGTGGCGGACGACCCGACGAACCGAGACGGCTACGAACGGCGCCTTGCCGGGTTTCAGGCGTCGATCAAGCCGATCGAGGACCAGATCGCGCGGCTGAGGCAGCGCCTTGCCGGAACGCCGGTCACCGCGACCGAGCCGGTCTTCGGCTATATGTTCGAGGCGCTGGGAATGCGGGTGCGCAACGAAAGCTTCCAGCTTGCAGTGATGAACGACACCGAGCCGAGCGCGTCGGATATCGCGGCCTTCGAGGATGATCTCAAGACCCACCGGGTCAGTCTGCTCGTCTACAACAGCCAGGCCTCGGATCCGATCGCCAAGCGGCTGGAGGAATTGGCGAAGGCCTCCGGCGTGCTAGTCATCGGTGCTGGCGAGACCATGCCTGCGGGCTCGACCTATCAGGCCTGGATGGCGCGCGAACTCGACGCGATCGACAAGGCGCTTCCGGCGGCGACGCAGTGAACGCGCTCGAGTTCGACAACGTCACGCTGGCGCTGGGCGGCCGCGCGGTCCTGGCCGCGGTCAGCCTGGCGATCAGGGAGAACGAATTCGTCGGCGTGCTCGGGCCGAACGGGTCGGGCAAGACCACGCTGATGCGGGCGATCCTCGGCCTGCTGCCGGTCAGCGGCGGCTCGATCCGCGTGCTGGGATCGCCCGCCGCCATGGGCAATCCGGCGATCGGCTACATGCCGCAGGTGCGCAGCAACGTCGACACCCTGCGCCTGAGCGGCTGGGATTTCGTCGCCGGCGTCGTCGACGGCCATCGCCTCGGCCTGCCGTTCCTGGGCAAGGCCGGCAAAGCCGAGGTCGAGCGGGTCCTCGACATGGTCGGGGCGCGCGAACTGGCGCGGCGGCCGCTGGCCGAGACCTCGGGGGGCGAGCGCCAGCGCCTGTTGCTGGCGCAGGCCCTGATCGGCCGGCCGAAGCTGCTGCTGCTCGACGAGCCGTTGATCAGCCTCGATCCCAGCCATCAGCGCAGCGTCGTGCGACTGACGAAGACGCTGCAGAGCGAACTCGGCATCTCGGTCCTCTTCAGTTCGCACGAGCTCAACCCGCTGCTCGGGGCGCTCGACCGGGTGCTCTATCTCGGCCACGGTCACGCGGCGCTGGGGACGGTCGACAAGGTGATCACCGGCCCGATCCTGTCGCGGCTCTACGGCTCGCCCATCGAGGTGGTCCGCATCGGCGAGCGGATCTTCGTGATGTCGGGCGGATACGATATGGAGCGCGACGCCCATCGCCACGAGCACGATCACCATGCTTGAGTACGACTTCATGCGCACCGCCTTCGCGGCGGCGACCATCGTCGCGGTGGTGGCCGGGCTCGTCGGCTATTTCCTGGTGCTGCGCGGGCAGACCTTCGCCGGCCACGCACTGGCGCATGTCGGCTTCACCGGAGCGACCGGCGCCGTGCTGATCGGCGTGTCGCCGCTGGCCGGCCTGGTGCTGTTGACCGTCGCTGCCGGCATAGGGATGGGGTTTCTCGGCGAGCGGCTGGCGCAGCGCGACGTGGCGATCGGCATCGTGCTGGCGTTCTCGCTCGGTCTCGGCCTGCTCTTCCTGCACTTCTTCACCGCCTTTGCCACCCAGGCGACTGCCTTGCTCTTCGGCAACGTGCTGGCGGTCGACGTGGCGACAGTCTGGGTTCTGCTGGGTCTGGGCGCGATCAGCCTCGGGACGCTTGCAGTGATCTCCAGGCCGTTGCTGTTCGTGAGCCTGCAACCCGAGCTGGCGGCGGCCAAGGGGGTGAACGGGCGGCTCTACTCGATCGTCTTCCTGGCGATCGTGGCGCTGGCGACCGCGGAATGCGCGCAGATTGTGGGGGTGCTGCTGGTCTTCGCGCTGATGGTCGGGCCGGCGGCGGCGGCGCAGCGCCTCACCAGCAATCTCGCGAGCGGGCTGCTGCTCGCCGTAGGACTCGCGCTGGCCGAGGCGTGGCTGGGACTTACGCTGGCCTTCTATACCGATTGGCCGAGCAGTTTCTGGATCTCCGCGCTCAGCGCGCTGGGCTACCTGCTCGCGAGTTTGACGGCGAGCCGCTGGCCGGGGCGCGGCGCAGCCGGGCGGTCGAGCGAGGAACTCGCAAGACACTGAAATGTCGTAATTTTCTGTGTATGGACTCCGTATGGAACGTATATGGAATCCGTATGGGCGTTTTTATCAGATCGGGGGCAGCGAGCCGTCTTCCATCACGCCGGCACGGCCGGAGACCAGTTTGCCTTCGGTCTCGGTGGCGAAGAAGACCGCGTTGTCGCCTACGGCGAGCTTGCGGTCGGGGGCGGGGGCGAAGCTGAGGATCGGCGTGCCCTCGGGGACTTCGACCGTCTCGCGGGTGCCCTTGTAGCTGACGACGATGCTGTGGTTCGCGCCCTGGGACGCGAGGGTGGCGAAGGCGGCGTTGGTCATCCGGCTGTCGGGACCGAGGTCCCAGGGCGATTCGCCCTCGCCGACGCCGCGGAGCGCGGGCGGGAAGACGCTGATCGCGACCGCCTGCTTGCCGCCGTCCGGGGCCTTGACCGAGGGGATCGACAGGTAATCGTCGGGCGTCAGATCCTCGATCGCGATCCGGCGGTAGACGGCGATGGCCGAAGTCGGGCTTGAGGGTGATCTCGACGGTCTCGCCGGCGGTGGTGCTCACGGTGGCGAGGTCGCCGGTGATCGCGGTGACCTGGCCGCGGACGTGCGTCGCCGCGGCGGCCAGCGAGGTGCCGGCGGCGAGGATGAGGCCGGCGAGAACGAGGACGGTTCGGGGCATGGGCGGGGCCTCCCGGTGCGGCGCCGGCCGAGGGTCGCGCGGAACCGCGCGCGCGTCCACCGGTGCCGGGCGCGCTCGCCACAAGTTGATCGCCCGTGCCGCAGGGACCTGCGTTCAGTCCTCGCGCCAGGCTTCGGCAACCCACGGGGCCGGCCTGAGGTAGTGGCGCAGATAGCGCAGCGGCGGGTCGCGCCGGTCGGGGGCGAACAGGCCGCGCAAATGTGCGAGCGGCGATTGCGGGCGATAGTACTTGTTCCACTGGCCGGCGATGGCGTGCGGCGGCTGCAGGCCCCCGGGGAAGATCACCACCCGTGCCCCCGCCGGCAGCCTCGGCGGCAGGAAGAAGTTCAGCGGCAGCGGCCGGGCGCAGTGGAAGCGGAAGTGGCGCACCCAGCCGCTCGGGCCAGAAGCTCACGCCGCCCGGAGCCTCGCGGGTGACGTAGCGCTGCTCGAACTGGTAGGCGTCGGCGACGGCCTGCGGATCGGCGAGGAACCGCGCCTGCAAGGGCAGGAGCTTGCCGACCGGGAAGCGGAAGATCGAGGTCTGGCCGAGGCGCTCCAGCGGGGTGTTGGGATTGCGGGCCAGGATCACCTCGTCGGAGTCGCCGAAGGCGAAGAAGTCGTCGAGCGGGCCGGTGACCACCAGGTCGAGGTCCATGAACAGCACCGGGCCGGTGAGATCGGCGAGGGTCGCGCTCCAGAGCCGCGCCTTGGGCCAGATGCCCTTGGTGCCGGTGGGCATCGTCACCTCGAGCGGCGGCAGCGGCTCGGCGCGCACCTCGGGGCGGAAACCGGCGGCGCTGTCGGTGAAGCAGGTGAAGGAGAACGGCGGCGTCAGGTTGCGCGCCACCATGGCGTAGAGCCGGTTGACGTAGGGCGCGCCGTACTTGGTGCCCCAGCTGATGCAGATCACCTGCTTGGTCATGGCGTCCTGCCGGGAAGACGGCACGGCCCCAGCTCCGCCGACCCTATGCGCGGCGCTGGCCCGTGCCAAGGGGCGCTGGGGTGGTTTCACGGGTCGACTCTTCCTGCTCGACTCAGAAGTCGACCGCGATCCCGCGCCGTTCCCAGTCGCCGTAGCGCACCGGCTCCGGGCCGTCGCGGCCGCCGAGCTCGGGCGGCCGGACCGCGGCGGGGCCGCGGCGCGGCGGGCTTCCGCCTCGGCGAGGGCGCGGGCGGCGGCGGCGGCGCGGCGGGCCTCTTTTTCGCTCGGCTGCTGTGACATATATACCCCCGGGATCGCGGTGCGCGATCATAGGGCGGCATCGGCGCGGCGCCGCAAGGTCGGAGGTGAGCGATGAATTTCGTCAGGACGATGCTGCTCTTGGCGGCGCTGACCGCGCTGTTCATGGGCGTCGGCTGGCTGATCGGGGGCACGGGCGGCATGCTGATCGCGCTGATCTTCGCCATCGGCACCAATGCCTTCGCCTGGTGGAACTCCGACAAGGTGGCGCTTCGGATGCACAACGCCGAGCCGGTGACGCGGGCGAGCGCGCCGGAGCTCTACGACATGGTCGGGCGGCTGGCGCAGCGTGCCGGGCTGCCGACGCCCAAGGTCTACCTGATCCGCAGCGACCAGCCGAACGCCTTCGCCACCGGCCGCAGCCCGGAGAACGCGGCGGTGGCGGCGACCACCGGCATCCTGCAGGTGCTCGACCGCGACGAGCTCGAGGGGGTGATCGCCCACGAGCTGGCGCACGTGAAGAACCGCGACACGCTGACCATGACGATCGCGGCGACGGTGGCGGGCGCGATCTCGATGCTGGCGCAGTTCGGCTTCTTCTTCGGCGGCGGCCGCAGCCGCGACAACCCGATGGGGCCGCTCGGGGTGCTGCTGGCGGTGCTGCTGGCGCCGCTGGCGGCGCTGCTGATCCAGATGACGATC
The DNA here is from genome assembly GCA_963847795.1 of uncultured Alphaproteobacteria bacterium. Taxonomy (GTDB): domain Bacteria; phylum Pseudomonadota; class Alphaproteobacteria; order Rhodobacterales; family Rhodobacteraceae; genus Amaricoccus. The sequence continues at coordinate 127,075 of CAWKBH010000017.1, read as the reverse complement.
AGCCGGACCCGGGAGTATTCCGCCGACCGCGACGGGGCGGCGATCAGCGGCAACCCGCTGGGGCTGGCGCGGGCGCTGCGCAAGATCTCGGCCTATGCCAGCCGGATCGAGCTGCCGAGCGCCGAGCGCAACCCGGCCTCGGCGCCGCTCTTCATCGTCAACCCGCTGAGCGGCGCGCGCATGGACAACCTGTTCTCGACCCATCCCAACGTCGAGAACCGCATCCGGGCGCTGGAGGAGATGGCCGGAGCGATGCGGCCGCAGGCTTCGCTCCGGGCCAGCCCGATCCCGACCGTCCGGCGCCGGTGAGCCCTCCCGGGCTCGCCGCCCGGCAGGCGGCGGCGACGCTGCTGGCGGGGGTGCTGGAGCGCGGCCGCAGCCTCGCGGACCAGGCCGGGGCCGGCGGGCCGCTGGCGGCGCTGCCGCCGCCCGAACGGGCGCGGGCGCAGGCGCTGGCGGCGGCGACGCTGCGGCATCTCGGGCGGATCGACGCGGTTCTCGGCAGATTTCTCGAGCGCCGGCCGCCGCCGGCGGCGCTCAACGCGCTGAGGCTGGCGACGGCGGAGCTGTGCCTCGACGGCGTGCCGGCGCATGCGGCGGTGGACGGCGCCGTGCGGCTGGCCGGCGTCGGGAAGCGCGGCCGCCAGCTGTCGGGGATGGTCAACGCGGTGGCGCGGCGGGTCGCTGAGGGCGCGCCCGCGCTCTGGGCGGCGGCGCCGGAGGCGGGGCTGCCGGACTGGCTGGCCGGGCCGCTCGAAGCGGCCTGGGGACCGGAGGCCGCGGTGGCGATCGCGGCGGCGCACCGGCAGGCGCCGCCGCTCGACCTGACGCCGAAGCGCCCCGCCGAGGCGGACGCCTGGGCGGCGGCGCTCGGGGCCGAGCGGTTGCCGACCGGCAGCCTGCGGCTGCCGAGACGGGCGCAGGTCTCGGGGCTGCCGGGCTATGCCGAGGGGGCGTGGTGGGTGCAGGACGCCGCCGCGGCGCTGCCGGTGCGGCTGTTCGGAGCGCTGGAGGGGCGGCGGGCGCTCGACGTCTGCGCCGCCCCCGGCGGCAAGACCCTGCAGCTGGCGGCCGCCGGGGCGGCGGTGACGGCGCTCGATGCGTCCGAGGCGCGGCTGGGGCGGCTGCGCGAGAACCTGGCCCGGACCGGTCTCGCGGCGGAGGTCGTGGCGGCGGACGCGCTCGACTGGACGCCCGCGCAGGGCTTCGACGCGGTGCTGGTCGACGCGCCCTGCTCGGCGACGCGGCACGATCCGCCGGCATCCGGACCTGCCGTTCCTGCCCCGGAGCCACGAGCCCGGGCCGCTGCTGGCGCTGCAGGCGGCGCTGCTGGCGCGGGGCTGGGAGTGGCTGGCGCCGGGGGGGCGGATGGTCTTTTGCACCTGCTCGCTGCTCCCGGCCGAGGGCGAGGCGCAGGTCGCGCGGTTCCTGGACGCGACGCCGGCGGCGCGCGTCGTCGCTGCCGACGCGGCGGCGCTGGGGATCGACCCGGGCTGGATCGATGCGGCCGGCGGGCTCCGGCTCCGGCCGGACTACTGGCCGGAGCGGGGCGGCATGGACGGCTTCTACGCCGCCTGCCTCGAGAAGCCCGGCTTTGCCGCGTGACAGCGGCTTCCGCGCGAGGATAGACATGTCGGCGCAACCATTTCCGGCCCGAACCCGCATGCCATGTCCCGATCCGCTCTGACGCTGAAGGCCCTGGGCGAGCGCATCGCCCGGCCGCCACGCGCCTGGCGCAACCGGATCTGGGCGCATCGCGCCCGGCTCGGCGGGCGGCCGGAGGTGGCGCCGGCGCTGCCCGAGCCGGTGCTGCTCGGCGACGCCGGGCGCGGCCAGGACCTGCTCGACGGGGCGCTGGCGGCCGCTCGGCCGGCTGGTGGCGACCGGCAGCGGCTCGATCTGGGCGGTGCCGCTGCCCGAGCCGCGGCTCGAGGCCGAGCGGCAGGCCTGCCTCTGGCTCGACGACCTGGCGGCGCTCGGCAACCGGCCGGCGCGGACGCTGGCGCAGGGCTGGGTGCAGGACTGGATCCACCGCTTCGGCGCCGGCGGCGGGCCGGGCTGGGACGCCGAGCTGGCCGGGCGGCGCGCCAAGCGCTGGGCGGTGCACGCGGCGCTCCTGACCCAGGATCTCGACCGCGGCGGCGCCGACCGGTTCTGGCGGGCGCTGGCGGCGCACCAGCGCTACCTCGGCCGGGCCTGGCCGCTGGCGGCGGCGGGACTGCCGCGGCTGCGGGCGCTGGCCGGGCTGGTCTGGACCGGGCTGGTGCTGCCGCACCGCGGCCACGCGGCGGCGCTGGCCGAGATGGCGGCGCTGGCGGAGGAGCTGGTCGACGGCGAGGGCGGCACGCCGTCGCGGGCGCCGGAGGATCTGGCCGAGATCCTGATCCTGCTGATCTGGACCGCGCGGCTGCTGGAGGACGCCGACCAGCACGCCATGGCGCCGCATCTGCAGGCGATCGTGCGCGCGGTGCCGGTGATCCGGCCGCTGCGGATGGGCGACGGCGGCCTGGCGCGGTTTCACGGCGGCGGCGCCGGCAGCGCCGACCGGCTCGACCAGGCGCTGGCCGAGCTGCGGCTGGTGGCGCAACCCAAGCCGCGGCTGCCGATGGGCTTCGCCCGGCTGAGCGGCGGCCGGGTGGTGGTGCTGATGGACGGCGCCGCGCCGCCCGGCGGAGCGCTGGCGCGGCGGGCGCATGCGGCGACGCTCGGCTTCGAGATGAGCGTCGGGCGGCAGCGGCTGGTGGTCAACGCCGGGCCGGGGCAGCCGTTCGGCGGCGGCTGGACGCTGCTCGCGCGGCAGACCGCGGCGCAGTCGGCGGTCGAGGTCGACGGCCGCTCGTCGGCGCGGATCGAGGCCGGCGGGCTGGCCGCCCGCACCTTCGGCGCGCGGCTGACCGAGGGGCCGGCGCTGGTCTCGGTGCGGCAGGCGCAGGACGCCACCGGCCAGTGGCTGCTGGCGACCCAGGACGGCTACGTCGCCAGCCACGGCCTGCTGCAGGAGCGGCGGCTCTACGTCGACGCCCGCGGCCAGGAGCTGCGCGGCGAGGACATCCTGACCGTGGCCGACGCCCGCGCCCGGGCGCAGTTCGAGCGCTGCGCCATCGGCGGGCGGCTCGGCTTCGCGGCGCGTTTCCACCTCCACCCGGCGATCGGTGGCCGAGCTCGACCCGGCCCGGCAGATCGTCACCCTGACCCTGCCTTCGCAGCGAGGCCTGGATGTTCCGCGCCGGCGGCGGGCAGATCGAGCTCGAGGAGTCGGTCTATTTCGATCCCGCCGCGCCGGCGCCGCTGCCGGCGATGCAGGTGGTTGTCCGCGCCGAGGTGGTCGAGTATCTCGGCCAGGTCACCTGGTCCTTCGGCCGCATCGCCGAGGCGCCCGCCGGCGCGCTGACGGACCGCCCCTGACCGGCGAGGAGCCCGCACATCCATGTCCCCCGATCTCGTGCCGATCCGGCGCGCGCTGATTTCGGTCTCCGACAAGACCGGCCTCGTCGAGCTGGCCGCGGCGCTGGCCGGCGCGCGGCGTCGAGCTGGTCTCGACCGGCGGCACGGCGCGGGCGCTGCGCGCCGCCGAGCTGCCGGTGCGCGACGTGGCGGCGCTGACCGACTTTCCCGAGATGCTGGACGGGCGGGTCAAGACCCTGCATCCGATGGTGCACGCCGGGCTGCTGGCGCTGCGCGACAACCTCGATCATCAGGCCTCGCTGCGAGGAGTACGGCATCGAGACGATCGACCTGCTGGTGGTCAACCTCTATCCCTTCGAGGCGACGGTGGCGGCGGGCGGCGACTACGCCGCCTGCATCGAGAACATCGACATCGGCGGCCCGGCGATGCTGCGCTCGGCGGCGAAGAACCACGGTTTCGTCACCGTGCGTCACCGACGTCGAGGACTATGCGGCGCTGCCTGGCGGAGCTCGACCGGCACGACGGCGCGACCTCGCTCGCCTTCCGCCGGGCGCAGGCGCTGACCGCCTTCGGGCGGACCGCGGCCTACGACGCGGCGGTCTCGGGCTGGCTGGCCGGCGCGCTGGCGAGAGCCCGTGCCGCGGCGGCGCAGCTTCGCCGGCACCCTGGCGCAGCCGCTGCGCTACGGCGAGAACCCGCACCAGGCGGCGGCCTTCTACCGCGACGGCAGCGACCGGCCCGGCGTCGCGACGGCGCGGCAGCTGCAGGGCAAGGCGCTCAGCTACAACAACATCAACGACACCGACGCGGCGTTCGAGCTGGTGGCGGAGTTCGCCCCGGAGGACGGGCCGGCCTGCGCCATCATCAAGCACGCCAATCCCTGCGGGGTGGCGCGCGGGGCGAGCCTGCTCGACGGCCTACCGCGCCGCCTACGACTGCGACCGCACCTCGGCCTTCGGCGGGATCGTCGCGCTGAACGGCGCGCTCGACGCCGACACCGCCGCGGCGATCGCCGAGATCTTCACCGAGGTGGTGATCGCGCCGGCGGCCAGCGAGGCGGCGACGCAGGTCTTCGCCGCCAAGAAGAACCTGCGGCTGCTCGTCACCGGCGGACTGCCCGACCCGCGGGCGCCGGGGCTGGCCTGGCGACAGGTGGCCGGCGGCTTCCTGGTGCAGGGACGCGACAACGGCCGGCTGGCGGCTCGGGGATCTGCGGATCGTCACCCGCCGGGCCCCGACCGAGGCCGAGCTGGCCGACCTCCGCTTCGCCTGGACCGTCGCCAAGCACGTGAAGTCGAACGCCATCGTCTATGCCAGGGGCGGCGCGACGGTCGGCATCGGCGCCGGGCAGATGAGCCGGGTCGATTCGACCCGGATCGCCGCCCGCAAGGCCCGCGACATGGCCGAGGCGCTGGGCCTCGCCGAGCCGCCGACCGTCGGCTCGTCGGTCGCCTCCGACGCGTTCTTCCCGTTCCCCGACGGGCTGCTGGCCGCCGCCGAGGCCGGGGCCACGGCGGTGATCCAGCCCGGCGGCTCGGTGCGCGACGAGGAGGTGATCGCCGCCGCCGACGACGCCGGTCTCGCCATGGTCTTCACCGGCATGCGGCATTTCCGGCACTGACCAGCCTCCGGGAGCTGCGACTTGCCGGTCGGACCCGGAATGGCTAAGGGTCTGCGGCCCGTCGACGGAGCCCGCCCATGCGAAATCTCGGCCGCGCCCTCATCGTCGCCGCGCTGGTCGTGGCGCTCGACCGGGCGTCGAAGATCTTCGTGGTCGAGGCGCTGGACCTGCGCGGGCGGCTCTATGTCCCGGTGCTCGATCCCTGGCTGAACTTCACCATGGCCTGGAACCGCGGCATCAACTTCGGCCTGTTCGACTTCGGCGCCGCCGGGCGCTGGGTGCTGGTGGCGGTGGCGCTGGCGATCGTCGTGGGGCTGATGCTCTGGGTGCGGCGCGGCGGCTGGCTGCAGGCGATCGGCGCCGGCGCGATCATCGGCGGCGCCCTCGGCAACGTCTGGGACCGGCTGCAGTACGGCGCGGTGGCGGATTTCGTCAACATGAGCTGCTGCGGCATCCGCAATCCCTTCGCCTTCAATCTCGCCGACGCGGCGATCTTCGGCGGCGCGGCCCTGCTGGTGCTGTTCGGCCGGGCGCCGGCGGCGGACGGCGCGCGGCCGCGCAACAGGACGTGACGGGCGCGAGCGAGTGCGCTAGAGACGGGCGGCAGGGCGGACGAGGAGGACCATGCGGGCACGGCGGGCAATCGCGTGTGCGGCGCTCATGCTGGCGCCGCTGGCGCTGGGCGGATGCCACAACGGCAGACCCTGGCCGGCGGCCTGCGCGCGGCCGGCGTCGGCGGTGCGCCCGACGAGTTCATGGTGCTGCCCACCCGCCCGCTGGAGATGCCCACGACCTGAACACGCTGCCGCCGCCGACGCCGGGCGCCGGCAACCGCGTCGACTACCATCCGCAAGAGCGAGGCGATCGCCGGGCTGACCGGCCGCCCCGGGCCGGCCGGAACCGCCAACGGCGCGGCGCTGGTGGCCGCGGCCGGGCCGACGCGATCCGGCGATCCGCAGCGAGCTGGCCGCCGAGGACGTGACCTGGCGCCAGACCCACCACGGGCTGCTGCTGCAGCGGCTGCTTGACCCGCGACCGCGACGCGCTGGTCTATCAGCCGATGGTGCTGGACGCCGCCGGCCGAGTTCGACCGGCTGCGGGCGCGGGGGGTCGAGGTGCCGGCGGCGCCACCTGCCGCCCTCAGCCAGTGACGGCGCATTAACCATTAACCGGTGGCGCCGGCCCGAAGCGCCATGCTAGACTTGGGGGCATGAACGCCGAGAGCCCCAAGATGCAGGCCGAGCGCCGGCCGATCCGCCAGCTGGATGCCGCCGCGGCCAACCGGATCGCCGCCGGCGAGGTGGTCGAGCGCCCGGCCTCGGCCGTCAAGGAGCTCGTCGAGAACGCGCTCGACGCCGGGGCGCGGCGGATCGCCGTCGCCTATGCCGACGGCGGCAAGCGGCTGATCCGGGTCGAGGACGACGGCCACGGCATCCCGGCGGACGAGCTGGCGCTGGCGCTCGACCGGCACGCCACCTCGAAGATCGACGGCACCGACCTGACCCATATCCTGAGCTTCGGCTTCCGCGGCGAGGCGCTGCCCTCGCTCGGCGCCGTCGGCCGGCTCACCCTGACCTCGCGCGCGGCCGGAGCGGCGGCCGCCGCCAGCGTCAGCGTGCGCGGCGGGGCGGTGACCGCCGCGCGCCCGGCGGCGCTGGCCGCGCGGCACCGTGGTCGAGCTCGAGGGCCTCTTCACCGCCACGCCGGCGCGGCTGAAGTTCCTGCGCGCCGACCGCTCGGAGGCGCAGGCGATCGGCGAGGTGGTCCGCCGCCTGGCGATGGCGGCGCCCTGGGTCGCCTTCACCCTGACCGACCGCTCCGACCCCGACGCGCCGCGCGAGGTGCTGCGGCTCGACGCCGAGCCGGGCGAGCTCTTCGACGGGCTGGGGGCGCGGCTGCGGGCGCTGCTCGGGCCGGACTTCGTCGCGAACGCGCTGCGCCATCGACGCCGACCCGCGACGGCCTGCATCTCGGCGGCTTCGCGGCGCTGCCGACCTTCTCGCGCGGCGCGGCGGTGGCGCAGCACGTCTTCGTCAACGGCCGGCCGGTGCGCGACAAGCTGCTGCTCGGGGCGCTGCGTGCCGCCTATTCCGACCTGCTGGCCCGCGACCGGCATCCGGCGGCGGCGCTGTTCGTGAGCTGCGACCCGGAGGTGGTCGACGTCAACGTCCACCCGGCCAAGGCCGAGGTGCGCTTCCGCGACCCCGGCCTGGTGCGCGGCCTGGTGATCGGCGCGCTGCGCCAGGCGCTCGCCGCGCGCCGGGCACCGCGGCGCCAGCACCACCGGCGGGGCGATGCTCGGCGCCTTCCGCCCGGCGGAGGCGCCGCCGCCGCGGGCGGGGCTGGGCGCCGCGCGGTACCGGCCGCAGGGCTTCGCCGAGGCGCAGCTGCCGGGCGGCTGGTCCGGCCGGGTGGAGGCGCCCGAGGACGCGGCGCAGCCGGCGCCCGACGAGCCGGCCGGGCTGCCGCTCGGCGTCGCCCGGGCGCAGCTGCACGAGACCTACGTGATCGCCCAGACCGCTGGACGGCATGGTGATCGTCGACCAGCACGCCGCGCACGAGCGGCTGGTCTACGAGCGGCTGAAGGCGGCGCGCGCCGGCGGCGCCGATTCCGGGGCAGATGCTGCTGATCCCCGAGGTGGTCGAGCTCGACGCCGCCGCCTGCGCCCGGCTGCTCGATGCGGCGGCGGACCTGGCCCGGCTGGGGCTGGTCTTCGAGCCGTTCGGCGGGCAGGCGCTCTGCCTGCGCGAGACGCCGGCGCTGCTCGGCGAGGTCGACGGGGCGCGGCTGCTGGCCGACGTCGCCGACGCGCTGGCCGAGGACCGGGGCGCGGGCTGGAGGCGCGGATCGACGCGGTGCTCTCCAGCATGGCCTGCCACGGCTCGGTGCGGGCCGGGCGGCAGCTGCGCGCCGAGGAGATGAACGCGCTGCTGCGCGAGATGGAGGCGACGCCGCATTCCGGCCAGTGCAACCACGGCCGGCCGACCTACGTCGAGCTGAAGCTCGCCGACATCGAGCGGCTGTTCGGCCGGCGATGATCGAGCATCGGCACCCTGCAGATCGCGCTCGACGACCCGCGGCTCTGGGCGGCGGCCGCCGGGCTGGTGCTGTTCCTGATCCTCTGGCGCGCCAGCGTCCGCTCGGCCCGCGCGGTCGAGCCGCTGGCCCGCCACCTCGCCGATCTCGACGGCGCGGTGCGGGCGCTCAACGACGGCCAGCAGCAGCTGCACGGCGGCGTCACCCACGTCGCCGAGGCGCAGGCGGCGGCGCAGGCGCGGCTGGCGCAGGCGATGGAGAGCCGGCTGGCCGAGGTCACGCGAGGCGATGGGCGACAGCCTCGGCCAGAGCGCGATCCGCACCGCGCGCAGCCTCGGCGAGCTGCAGCAGCGGCTGGAGACCATCGACCGGGCGCAGACCAAGATCGAGAAGCTCTCGGGCGACGTGCTCGGGCTGCAGGACATCCTGTCGAACAAGCAGACCCGCGGCGCCTTCGGCGAGATCCAGCTGCGCGAGATCGTCACCCGCGCGCTGCCGCCGGACGTCGTCACCTTCCAGGCGACGCTGTCGACCGGCGTGCGCGCCGACTGCCTGATCGACCTGCCGCAGCCGCCGGGGCCGATCGTGATCGACGCCAAGTTCCCGCTCGAGCCCTACGAGGCGCTGCGGGCGGCGAAGACGCCGGCCGAGGTCCAGGCGGCGCAGCGGCTGATGCGCGGCGCGGTGCGGGCGCACATGCGGGCGATCGCCGAGAAGTACGTGATCGAGGGCGAGACCGCGGAAGGGGCGCTGATGTTCCTGCCGTCGGAGGCGGTCTATGCCGAGCTGCACGCCAGCTTCGGCGACCTGGTGCGCGAGGGCTTCGGGCTTCGGGTCTGGATCGTCTCGCCCACCACCTGCATGGCGACGCTGCACACCCTGCGCGCGGTGCTGAAGGACGCCCGGCTGCGCGCCGAGGCCCACGCCATCCGCCGCGAGCTCGGGCTGCTGCACCGCGACGTCGAGCGGCTGTCGACCCGGGTCGGCAACCTCGACCAGCATTTCGGCCAGGCCCAGAGCGACCTCGAGGAGATCCGCATCTCCGCCGACCGGGCGCAGACCCGCGCCCGCCGCATCGAGGCGATCGACTTCTCGCCCGACGCCGACGCCGAGGCCGAGACCGAGGACGCCGCCGCCCGCATCGCGCGGCTGCCGGAGCGCTGACCCGGGGCGCTGTGGCCTGACGGTCACGCTGCACCGCAACATGAACCCGCGAGGCTGCATTTCCCCGCCGGTCGTGGCAGTCTCGGCCGGCGCGATTCCGGAGCACGCCATGGCGCAGCTGGCCCTCGAGGACTATCCCGACCGCTTCCGGCTGGTGAACGAGCTGCATGCCCGGCCGTTCCCCGAGCTGACCGCGCCCTGCCGCGCGGCGCACCTGGCGATCAAGGAGCCGGGCAACGCCGCCGACCGCGACCGCGAGGCGGACCGCGCGCACCTGGCGGCGCTGCTCGACCGCCACGGCGTGCCGCATCCGCCGCCGGGGGCGAGCCACTATTCCGGCCCGCTCGGCCGCGGCCTTCCTGAAGTGGGAGATGCACACCGAGTTCGTCACCTACACCCTGTTCGCCGACGGCGTGGCGCCGCAGCCGTTCTCCGGCGAGATCTTCCGGCTGTTTCCGGCCGACTGGCTGGCCGCGGCGCCCGGCAAGGTGCTGACCTCGTGCCTGGTGCGGATCGAGACCGCTGCGCCGGCCGAGGTCGAGAGCCGCGGCTGGCCGCCGAGCTGGCCGACTGGTTCGTGCTCGAGAGCCTCGCGGTCAGCCGGGTGGTCGACGGCGAGGCGGTGATCGCCGCCGATTTCCGCATCGACGAGAACGGCCACGGCCGGTTCCTGGTGCTGGCGCAGCCGGAGATCGGCCGGCGCCGGCTCGGGCGGATCGTGCAGCGGCTGCTGGAGATCGAGACCTACAAGTGCGCGTCGATGCTGACCCTGCCGCAGGCGCGCACCGTCGCGGCGGCGGTGGCGCGGATCGACCGCGAGCTGACCGAGGTGGTGGCGGGCATGGCGGCGGAGACCGGGCGCGAGCCGGAGACGCTCGACCGGCTGCTGAAGCTCTCGGCCGAGATCGAGCACCTGGCCTCGACCAGCGCCTTCCGCTTCGGCGCCGCCGGCGCCTACGAGGCGATCGTCAACCAGCGCATCCAGGTGCTGCGCGAGGAGCGGATCGGCGGCCGGCAGCTGTTCGCCGAGTTCATGACCCGCCGCTTCGACCCGGCGATGCGCACCTGCCGCTCGGCGGAGGAGCGGCTGTCGGAGCTCTCGGGCCGGGCCGAGCGGGCGGCGAACCTGCTGCGCACCCGGGTGGACGTGGCGAACCAGGCCGCAGAACGTCGAGGTGCTGCGGGCGATGGACCGCCGCGCGGCGCTGCAGCTGCGGCTGCAGGAGACGGTGGAGGGGCTGTCGGTGGTGGCGATCAGCTACTACGCGCTGAGCCTCGCCGGGCACCTGTTCGCCCCGCTCGCGGAGGCCGCGCACGTCTCCGAGGCCGCGCTGCTCGCGATCCTGACCGTGCCGGTGATCGTGGTGGTCTGGTTCCTGGTCCGCCGCATCCGCCAGCGCATCGCGCGCAGGACTACCGACCACCACCAATGATTCATATTGCTCCATACCGGCGAGCCGGTGGCTATTCAAGCCCGGCGGCGCGGAGGCCCCGGATGTAGGCGGCGCGGTCCTGCGCGCGCACGATCGGGTGGTATTTCTCGACCCAGCCGACCGACAGGCCGGGATGCAGGCGTCGTGCCTGCAAGAGCGCCTCGGCCGCGGTGTCGAGCTCGCCGGCCAGTCCCGCCGCGGCGGCAAGGGTGCGCCAGGCGGTGCCGAAATTTGGGCGAAGCTGGACAGCGTGGCGCTCGCAGTCGATCGCTTCGCCATATCGCTGCGCCATCAGGTGACAGAGGCCCGCCGTCGCCAGGTTCGCGGCCTGGGTATAGTCGCGCGGGCCGAGGCGGGCGGCGATTGCCAGGTGGTGCAGTCCATCCTCCGCCATGCCGCCGTAGCCGTAGGTCGACCCCAGGATCACGTGCGCAAGCGCCAGGCTCGGATTGCGCTCGATCGCGTCGCCGAGTTCGGCAAGTGCCGGCTTGAAGCGGCGGGAGACCATGTGCACGTAGCCGGCCGCCAGGTGGCCCCACGGGTCGTCCGGGTCGCCCTGGATGCCTTTCTGCGCCAGCGCCAGGGCCACCGGCAACACCTCGCCGGCTTCGGCCCAGCCAAGCTGTGCCTGGGCGGCATAGGACCAGGCGAGCAGGCTGCTGGCGCGCGGATACCCCGGATCGATGTCGATGGCGCGGCCGAGCAGCCGCTGGGCGGTCTCGATGTCGGCGGCCGATCCCCAGGTCCAGACGTAGGGCATCGCGCGGATCACGAAGCCCCAGGCGTCGAGGCTCTCCGGCGGCCGGCTGCCCAGGCGGGTGTTCTCCGCGGCGTAGATCTGCGGCTCGATCGCGGCGATGACGCTGTCGGTGATCCTGTCCTGCAAGGCGAAGAAGTCGGCGAGGTCGCCGTCGTAGTGCTCGGCCCAGACCTGCAACCCGCGTTCGGCATCGTTGAGCTGCGCCGTGGTGCGCAGCCGCTGGCCGGAGCGCCGGACGCTGCCTTCAAGGACGTAGCGCACGCCGAGTTCTCGCCCGATCTGCTTTACATCGACCGGACGCCCCTTGTAGGCGAAGGACGAGTTGCGGGCGGAGACGAAGAGCGCGCGCAGCCGTGCCAGGCGGGTAATGATGTCTTCGGCCAGGCCTTCGGCGAAATACGCCTGCTCCGGATCGTCGCTGAGGTTGGCGAAGGGCAGGACGGCGATCGAGGGTCCGCGTCCGGCTCCCTCGGCGCTGTCAGCGGGCGCCCCGGCCTCCGGGCGCACCACCGCGGCGACGAAGCGGTAGCCGACGCGCGGGACCGTTGCGATCCAGTCCGCGCCATCGGCTGCGGGGCCGAGCAGCCTGCGCAGCGCCGCGATCTGGACCGACAGGTTGCCCTCTTCGACCGCCATGCCGCGCCAGCCTGCGTCCAGGAGCTGGGACTTGGTCAGGACGTCGCCGGGCCGCCGCAGCATTTCCGCAAGCACCAGCGCGCCGCGATAGCTCACCGGCACCGGCACCCCCTGTCGCAACAGCGTACCGGTGTCGGGTTCGAGCACGAAGGGACCGAAGGCGAAACGTTGCCCGGGCATGGCGCAAGCTACGCCCATTTTGCGGCTTTTTGGGATTTTTCGGCCGGCGTTAAGGACGCCGGGCCGGCACGCGCCATACTGGCCGGACCCGCCCAAAAGCGACGGCGGAGAGATGTGGAGGGAAAGATGAACACCCTGGATACGACGTTGCTGGAGGAGACGGAGCTGAGCCGGAGCAAGGCGGCCGCCTACGCGCCCACCTTCAAGAAGCTGGCGCCGCCCGTCTTCAGCGACCTCTCCGCGGAACGCCGGCACCGCAAGGAACGCCTGGCGGGCGGGTTCCGGATCTTCGCCGCCTGCGGCTTCAGCGAAGGCGTTGCCGGCCACATCACCGCGCGCGACCCGGAGTTCACCGATACCTTCTGGGTCAACCCCTTCGGCATGCATTTCGGCCAGATCCGGGTGTCGGACCTGATCCGCGTCGATGCCGCGGGCAACGTCGTGGAGGGCGAGCGGCCGGTCAATGTCGCCGCCTTCGCCATCCACGCCGCGATTCACGAGGCCCGGCCCGAGGTGGTCGCGGCGGCGCACGCCCATTCGATCTATGGCAAGGCCTGGTCGGCGGTCGGTCGGGTGCTGGATCCGATCACCCAGGACGCCTGCGCCTTTTACGAGGACCACGTCTTCCACGACGATACCCGGGTGCTGATCACCGAGGCCAGCGAGGGTGCGGAGCTGGCACGGAACCTCGCGACGCACAAGGCGGCCATCCTGCGCAATCACGGGTTGCTCACCGTGGGTGGGACGGTCGAGGAGGCGGTGTGGTGGTTCGTCTCGATGGAGCGCTGCTGTCAGGCGCAGTTCCTGGCCGAATCGGTCGGCACGCCGCTGCAGGTCGACGCGGCAAATGCCCGGGCGGCGCGGGCGGTGAACGGCACGCCGTTCGCAGGCTGGTTCCAGTGCCAGCCGATGTGGGACCGGGTTGTCAGGGAGCAGCCCGACCTACTGGAGTAGGCCGCGGCGCTCACACCTGGCGGCGTCGGCGGAAGGCGCTGCACCCGGGGTCGATCCGGGTCTTGGGGTCGACCGGGGCGCGGGTGCGGAAGGCGGCGCGGCCGATCAGGTGGGCGCCGACCGGGGCCGAGGCGATCATGAACAGGAAGACGAAGAGCGCCTCGACCACCTCGAGCAGGGTGCGGGCCTCGACCATCACCGCGATGCAGATCAGCGCCAGCCCGAAGGTGCCGGCCTTGGTGGCGGCGTGCATCCGGCCGAAGACGTCCTTCATCCGGATGATGCCGATGCCCGCCACCAGGCAGAAGAAGGCGCCGCCGAGCATCAGCGCCGCGGCGATCCAGTCAGACATCGGAATCCCCCGTGGTGCGGTCGATGTAGTTGGCGAAGGCCACCGTGGCGAGGAACGAGATCAGCGCCAGGGCGATGCCGACGTAGATGTAGGCATCGATGCCGCTGACCATCTTGAAGATCACCAGGAACACCACGAGCAGCGTCGAGACCAGGTCGAGCGCCACCACCCGGTCGGCCAGCGTCGGCCCGGTCAGCAGCCGCCAGGCCGCGGCGAGCAGCGCCACGATCAGGAACAGCGTCGCGGTCGCCAGCGCGAAGCCGAAGACCCCGGTGCGGACCGTCTCGATGATCATGCCCGGGTCACCCGGGTCACCCGCCGCTCGATCCCGTCCTGGATGTCGGCGCGCACCGCGTCGCCGGATTCGCCGGCGAGCAGCGCGTGCACCAGGAGCGTCGAGCGGTCGGGGCTGACGTCGACGGTGAGCGTGCCGGGGGTCAGGGTGATGTAGTTCGCCACGAGGGTGATCTCGGCGCCGCTGCGTGCGCGCTTGAGCGGCACGGTGACGAAGCGCGGCTCGGTGATGTCGCGCGGCGCCAGCACGGCCCTGGCCACCTGCACGCTCGACACCGTCAGGTCGCGGGCGAAGGCGAAGAAGAGCCGGAGCGCGTACCAGGGCCTTCAGGATCAGCTTCATGGCCTCGGTCCCAGCACGGCGGTGATGTAGGCGGTCGGGTCGACGATCTGCGCGCCGACCGCCAGCGCGCCGTCGATGAACGGACCGGCGTAGACGCCGACCCAGATCACCAGCGCGCTCAGGACCAGGAGCGGCCCCAGCATCGTCCAGGGCAGCCGGGCGGTGATGGCGTAGTCGCCGTCGGGATGCGCGGCCCAGAACACCTCGCGCCCAGATCCGCGCCATCGCGAAGAGCGTGAGCAGCCCCACCGCCAGCACCGCGAAGGTCAGGCCGTAGCGGCCGGCGTCGAGCGTCGCCTTGGCCAGCAGAAGCTTGGCCCAGAAGCCGGAGAAGGGCGGCACGCCGGCCAGCGACAGCGCCGGGATCAGGAACATCAGCGAGAACCACGGCCGCTGCCGCCAGATGCCGCCGGAGCGGCCGAAGATCTCCGAGCCGGTCAGCCGCCGCGCCGCCCCGGCGCCGAGGAAGAGGTTGGCCTTCACCACCACGTCCTGGAACAGGTAGAAGACCGCGCCGACGATGGCCAGCGGCGTCGCCACCGCCAGCCCGAGGATCATGTAGCCGATCGAGGAGATGATCGAGAAGCCGAGCACCCGCCGCACCCCGGTCATCGCCAGCGCGCCGAAGACGCCGACCACCATGGTCAGCACCGCGCCCCAGAGCAGCACGCTCTGGATCGGCGTTCCCTTCGACGTCGTAGACCAGCGTGAACACCCGGATCAGCGCGTAGACCCCGACCTTGGTGAGCAGCGCCGAGAACAGCGCCGAGGTGGTGAAGGACGGCGTGTGGTAGGAGGCCGGCAGCCAGAAGAACACCGGGAAGAGCGCGGCCTTGGAGCCGAAGGCGAAGATCAGGAACGCGGCCGAGGCGATGATCGGGGTCTCGGTGGCGCGCCCGAGCAGCCGGCCGTGCAGGTCGGCCATGTTGAGCGCGCCGGTGGCGCCGTAGAGCAGGCCGACGCCGGACAGGAAGGCGACGGTGGCGATCAGGTTCAGCCCGACGTACTTCATCGCGCCGTCGAGCTGATCGCGGTCGCCGCCGATCACCAGGAGGCCGAAGGACGAGATCAGCATCACCTCGAACCAGACGTACATGTTGAAGATGTCGCCGGTGAGGAAGGCGCCGCAGATGCCCGCGAGCATGGCGTGGGTCAGCGGGTGGTGGCCGTGGTGCTCCTCCTCCGGGGTGACGTCGGCCAGCCCGAAGACCAGCGCCGCCACCGCGACGATGCCGACGAGCAGCACCATGACCGACGACAGCCAGTCCGCGACCAGGGTGATGCCGAAGGGCGCCGCCCAGCCGCCCGCCTGCTGCGCGAAGGGCCCGGTCTCGGCCACCTGGGCCAGGATCCGGACCGCGACGGCGAGGAGCGCCAGTGCGCCGGCCAGCGAGATCCCGCGCTGCATCGCCGTCGAGCGCCAGGCCAGGATGCAGAGCACCGCCGTGCCGAAGGGGATGACCAGCGGCCAGAACAGCAGCATCAGCCGCGCTCCTCGACCGGCTCGGCGACGCGCATCTCGTCCATCTCGGTCGAGCGCAGCACGTAGTAGGAGCGGTAGGCCAGCGCCAGCGCGAAGACCAGGAGGCCGAAGCCGATGACGATCGCGGTCAGGATCAGCGCCTGCGGCAGGGCGTTGGCGGCGCCGACGACGGTGTCGGCGCCCTTCGGCACCAGCGGCGGCTTGCCGAAGGTCATCCGCCCCGCCGAGAAGATCAGGAGGTTCGCGGCGTTCGAGATCATGGTCAGCCCGAAGATGTAGGGCAGGGTCTTGCCGCTCATCATCAGGTAGGCGCCGGCGGCGACCAGGAGGCCGGTGAGGAGCGCGAGCATGATCTCCATCGGCTCAGTCCCCCTTGTCCGCCTCGGTGGCCACGCATTCCTCGAGCGCGAACAGGATGCCGCAGACCGAGCCGAGCACCACCAGGTAGACGCCGAAGTCGAAGAGCGGGATCGAGCCGAGCGGCAGGCCGTAGGCCTCGGCGAGGTGCGGCCAGACACCCTTGAGGAAATGCCCGAACTTCAGCCCGCCCCAGAGCCCCGAGACCAGGGCGCAGCCGAGTCCTATGGCGGCGATCGACTGCGGGCGGAAGTGCAGCGCCCGGCGCGCCGCGTCGAGGCCCTCGGCCTTCTCGAGCAGCGCGAAGGCGGTGGCGGCGAGCAGCCCGCCGATGAAGCCGCCGCCGGGCTCGTTGTGGCCGCGGAAGAAGACGAAGATCGAGACCAGCAGGATCAGCGGCATCAGCAGCCGGGTCGCGGTCGAGAGGATGAGCGAGTTCATCGCGATGCCTTTCGTCCGGCCCGGAGCACCGCGATCGCCGCGATGCCGGCGATCACGATCACCGAGATCTCGCCCATGGTGTCGAAGCCGCGGAAGTCGACCAGGATCACGTTGACGATGTTGTGGCCGTGCGCCTCGGGGTAGCTCCTGCGCCTCGAAGTAAGCGGTGAGGTAGGGGTCGAGTCTGGGCGCCGAGCACGGTCAGGAGCGACAGCGTCACCGCCACCCCGAGCAGCACCGCGACCGCGGCGTTGCCGGCCTGGAACGGCACGGCGCCCGAGGGCGGCAGCCGCACCATGGCGATGGCGAGGAAGACCACCACCAGGATCTCGACGAAGAGCTGGGTCATCGCCACGTCGATGGCGCCATAGACCACGAAGATGATGGCGATGCCGGCGCCGACCCCGCCCAGCGCGGTGATCGCGGTCAGCCGCGAGTGTGTGCGCAGCACCACGACGATCGAGGCGATGATGATCACGATGATCGCCCAGTCGATCAGCTCGATGTTGACCACGAACGCCGGCCAGGCGCCGCGGCCGACCCAGAGCGCGCCCCAGATCAGGAGGCCCATGATCAGGAAGGTGTTGCGCAGGTAGCTGGTCATCCGGCCGTTCTGCACCGTGCCGGTGAGGGCGGCGGCGAGCCGCGCCAGCCCGGCGAGGGCCGCGTCGTACCAGGCCTCGGTGCGCGGCAGCGACGGCTCGGCCGCCGCGAGCCCGTCGCGGATGCGGTCGAGCAGGAAGTAGAGCAGGAAGCCGATGGCGAAGGTGACGAGGCTGAGCACCAGCGGCGTGCCGACGCCGTGCCAGAGCGCGAGGTGGACCTCCATCGGTGCGCCGGAGACCGACTGCGACCATCTCCGCGATCAGCGCCTTGCCGATCAGCGCCGGGAAGAGGCCGAAGAGCAGGCCGAGCCCGGCGAGGATCACCGGGCCGAGCCAGAGGCCCCAGTCCGGGTCGGCGGGGCTGTCCTTCGGGCTGCGGCGCGGCCGGCAGAAGAACGGCCGGATCGCCACCATGCCGGCGCAGCCGATCATCAGCGCGTTGGCGACGATCGCGGCGGCGGTGACGATCTCGGGCCAGCGGGGGGCGTGTTCGGTCGCCTCGTAGATCAGCTCCTTGCCGACGAAGCCGAAGAGCGGCGGGAAGCCGCCCATGGAGAGGGCGGCGAGCGCGATCACGGTGGCGGTCAGCGGCATGGCGCGGGCGAGGCCCGCCACCGCCGGGTAGTCGCGCGAGCCGGCGCCCTTCTCGATCATGCCGACGGAGAGGAACAGGCCGGCCTTGTAGAAGGCGTGGATGAGCAGGAAGGTCATGGCCGCGATGATGGCGCCGGGGGTGCCGACGCCGAGCAGCATCACCATCAGGCTGAGGCCCATCACCGTGGTGTAGGCGAGCATCAGCTTGAGGTCGGTCTGCCGCATCGCCCAGACCGAGGCGAGGAGCATGGTGAAGCCGCCCACCGGCACCAGCACCCAGGTCCAGAGCTCGGTGCCGGCGAGCGCCGGGGTGAGGCGGGCGAGCAGGTAGACGCCGGCCTTCACCATCGTCGCCGAGTGCAGGTAGGCCGAGACCGGGGTGGGGGCGGCCATGGCGTTCGGCAGCCAGAACTGGAACGGCCACTGCGCCGACTTGGTGAAGGCGGCGAGGATGATCAGCCAGAAGATCGCCGGGTAGAACGGGCTGGCGCGGAACATCTCGCCCATGCCGTTCATCGCCGACAGCCGGTAGGTGCCGGCGAGGCCGCCCATCAGCAGCAGCCCCGCCAGCATCGCCAGCCCGCCGAGCCCGGTGACGAGCAGCGCCTGCAGCGCGGCGGCGCGCGAGCTGGCCTTCTCGTGGTCGAAGCCGACCAGCAGCCAGGAGGTGACGGTGGTGCCCTCCCAGAACACGAAGAGGGTGATCGCGTCGTCGGCGGTGACCAGACCGAGCATCGAGATCGCGAAGGCGACGAGCGTCAGGAGCAGCGAACCGAGCCGGCGATCGGTGCGGAAATAGCTGGCGGCGTAGAGGAACACCATCGCGCCGATGCCGCAGATCAGGAGCGCGAAGGCGAGCGCCAGCCCGTCGAGCCGGAAGGCGAAGTCGATGCCGAGCGCCGGCACCCACGGCAGCACGAGCTCGGGGATCTCGCCGCGCGCCACCGTGGGCACGAAGCCGGCGAACCAGGCCGTCGCCACCGCGGCGCCGAGCGCCGGCAACAGGCGCCAGGCGCCCGCGTATGTCGTTCCGGAGGTCAGCGGGACGGACTCGGCCAAGACGGTTCGCTCCCCCTGGTTTCCCGCGGCCCCAAGGGGGCCGGTCGCATCGCTGGATCGCCCGGTCCGCACGCTCCGGACCCGGCGGCAGGCGCGGAGCGACTGTCCCTTCTTACGGCACCGCCGCGGCGAATCAACCCATCCCGGCCGCGGTTCCCGAAACCCCGCCGCTTGCGTGGCGGCGGTGCGGTCGCTAGAGAGGCACGCGCGACCGCGAGGCCCCGCGCGCCTCGGTCTTACGGGGATCGGCGATGACGGCGAAGAAGCTGTTCGTGAAGACCTACGGCTGTCAGATGAACGTCTATGACAGCGAGCGGATGACGGCGGCGCTGGAGGCGCGCGGCTTTGAGGCGACCGGGACGGCGGAGGGCGCCGACCTGATCCTGCTCAACACCTGCCATATCCGGGAGAAGGCCGCCGAGAAGGTCTATTCCGAGCTCGGGCGGCTTCGCCGGCTGAAGGCCCTGAACCCGGGGCTGCGGATCGGGGTGGCGGGATGCGTGGCGCAGGCCGAGGGGGCGGAGATCCTGGCGCGGGCGCCGCTGGTCGACCTGGTGGTCGGGCCGCAGGCCTATCACCGGCTGCCGGACCTGATCGCGCGCCGCGAGGCCGGAGAGCGTCCGGTGGAGACCGCGTTCCCGGCCGAGGACAAGTTCGACCACCTGCCGCAGGACCGCCGGGCCCGGCGGGCGCCGGCGGCGTTCCTGACGGTGCAGGAGGGCTGCGACAAGTTCTGCGCCTTCTGCGTGGTGCCTTATACCCGCGGCGCCGAGGTGTCGCGGCCGGCGGCGCGGGTCGAGGCGGAGGCGCGCGCGCTGGTGGCGCGCGGCGTGGTGGAGATCACGCTGCTCGGCCAGAACGTCAACGCCTACCGCGACGGCGACGGGGTGAGCCTGGCGGCGCTGGTGCGCCGGCTGGCGGGGATCGAGGGGCTGGCGCGGATCCGCTACACCACCTCGCATCCCAGCGACATGGGCGACGACCTGATCGCGGCGCATGGGCAGGAGCCCAAGCTGATGCCGTTCCTGCACCTGCCGGTGCAGTCGGGCAGCGACCGGGTGCTGAAGGCGATGAACCGGCGGCACAGCTCCGCGAGCTACCTGCGGCTGGTCGAGCGGATCCGGGCGGCGCGGCCGGATATCGCGCTGTCGGGGGACTTCATCGTCGGCTTTCCCGGCGAGAGCGAGGCCGATTTTCGCGCCACGCTGGAGCTGGTCGAGGCGGTGGGCTACGCCCAGGCCTATTCCTTCGCCTATTCGCCGCGACCCGGGACGCCGGCGGCGGGCCGGCCGGATGTGGACCCTGCGGAACGGTCGGAGCCGGCTGCAGCGGCTGCAGGCGCTGCTGGCGCGCCAGCAGGCGGCGTTCCAGCGGGCGACGGTGGGGCGGGTGCTGCCGGTGCTGGTGGAGAAGCCGGGACGCGGCGCCGGCCAGGTGGTGGGCCGCTCGCCTTACCTGAACGCGGTGCACCTGCAGGCGGAGCCGGGCCTGGTGGGGTCGATCGTGGACGTGCGGATCGTGGCGGCGGGGCGGAACTCGCTGGCGGGGGAGCGGGCGAGCGAGGCCGGGTAGCGGGGCGCGGCTGGCGCCGCGCGGGCGGCTTTTGCCGCCTCCAAGGTGCGCGCGGTGCGCGCAAGTTTTTTGCGGTGATGCGCCTGTGGGCGCATCACGACTGCTCTCAAGGTTAGCAAACCTGTATGAAGCCGGGGGTAGGCTAGCTCGCCGGCCCTGGTGGGTTCTCCAGCAGGCGGCGGGCGATGACCTGGGCCTGGATCTCGGCGGCGCCTTCGAAGATCGACAGGATCCGGGCGTCGCAGAGCACGCGGGAGACCGGGTATTCGAGCGCGAAGCCGTTGCCGCCGTGGATCTGCAGGGCGTTGTCGGCGTTGGACCAGGCGATGCGGGCGGCGAGCAGCTTCGCCATGCCGGCTTCGAGGTCGCAGCGGCGGCCCTCGTCCTTCTCGCGGGCGGCGAAGTAGGTGAGCTGGCGGGCGATCATGATCTCGACCGCCATCATCGCCAGCTTGCCGTAAACCCGCGGGAAGGCGATCAGCGGCTTGCCGAACTGCTTGCGATCCCGGGCGTAGCTGAGGCCGAGCTCCAGCGCGCATTGCGCCACGCCGATGGCGCGAGCGGCGGTCTGGATGCGGGCGCTCTCGAAGGTCTGCATCAGCTGCTTGAAGCCGCGGCCCTCGATGCCGCCGAGCAGGTTCGCCGCCGGCACCCGGAAGCCGTCGAAGCCGAGCTCGTACTCCTTCATGCCGCGGTAGCCGAGCACCGCGATCTCGCCGCCGGTCATGCCGGGGGCGGGGAAGGGGTCCTCGTCGGTGCCGCGGGGCTTGGCGGCGATCAGCATCGACAGGCCGGTGTGGTCGGTGCTGGCCGGGTCGGTGCGCACCAGCATGGTCATCAGGTCAGTGCGGGCGGCGTGAGTGATCCAGGTCTTGTTGCCGGTGACGAGGTAGGCGTCGCCGTCGCGGGCGGCGCGGGTGCGCAGCGAGCCGAGATCGGAGCCGGTGTTGGGCTCGGTGAAGACGGCGGTGGGCAGGAGCTCGGCGCTGGCGAGCCGCGGCAGCCACTCGGCCTTCTGCGCCTCGGTGCCGCCGCCGAGGATCAGCTCGGCGGCGATCTCGGAGCGGGTGCCGAGCGAGCCCACGCCGATGTAGCCGCGGCTGAGCTCCTCGGAGACCACGCACATCGCGGTCTTGCCGAGGCCGGCGCCGCCGTACTCCTCGGGGATGGTCAGGCCGAACACCCCGAGCGCGCCCATCTCCTCGAGAATGTCGAGCGGGATCAGCTCGTCGCGCAGGTGCCAGCCGTGGGCGTGCGGCACCACCCGCTCGTCGGCGAAGCGGCGGAACTGGTCGCGGATCATCTCGTAGTCGTCGTCGAGCCCGGTGGCGCCGAAGCTGGCGGCGCCGTGCGCCTCGATGCATCAGCGCCACCAGCCTGGCCCGGGCGGCATCGCTGTTGCCGCCGGCGATCAGGGCCTCGACCTCGGGGGTGCGGAAGGCGGCGAGGGCCGCGGCGTCGAGCCCGAGGTCGGCGGCGCGGACCATCTCGACCTGCGACATCGGGATGCCGCCGGCGAGCTGGGCCAGGTACTCGCCGAAGCCGATCTGCAGGATCAGGCTCTCGGTCTCGCCGAGCCGGCCGGCGGCGTCCAGGGCCTGCGGCCCAGCCGGCCAGCTCCTTCAGGCTCTCGGCGTAGGTGGCGATCCAGGCCAGGCCGTGGGCGGCGAACTGGTCGGCCTCGAGCGCGGCGTTGGAAATTTTGCCGGAGTGGCTGACCCGGGCGGCGACCGCGGCGGCCGCGGCCGCGGCGAGGCCGGCGGCGGCTTCGGCGGCGGCGAGGCACCGGGGCAGGAGGTCGGGCAGGCAGCGGGGTCTCGGGCGCGCGGGCGCGGGCGGCTTCGGTCATCGGCGGGGCCTCGTGGGGTGACGCGATTGTGCGGCGCGGAATTGGTTGTTGCGCTTGCGTACAGGCTAGGCGCAAAGCCGCGGGGCGTCAAATCGCGAACGCAACAATGCTGCGAAAACTGCCGGGCGGGCGGCAATTTTCTTAGCGTTGTCCGCGACGACGTTCCCTGCGAAGAACCCCGGGGAGGCAGGGTATGATCGGGATGCAGGGATTCATGGCGCAGTATGGCGCGCTGGCGGCGGCCGGGGCCGGGGCGGCGCTGGCCGCCGGCGGGTTCGCCAAGGGGGTGGTGGGCTTCGCGCTGCCGCTGATCGCGCTGAGCGTCATGGGCTCGTTCGTGCCCTACCAGGTGGCGGTGGCGCTGCTGATCGTGCCGACGCTGGTGTCGAACCTGTTCCAGGCGCTGCGCAACGGCATCGGGCCGGCCTGGGGCAGCCTGCGCGAATTCTGGCGGCTGAACCTGGTGCTGGTGGTGACGATCGCGCTGTCGGCGCAGCTGGTGGTGGCGCTGCCGGACCGGCTGCTGTTCGGCCTGCTCGGGGTGGTGGTCTCGGCCTTCGGGGCGAGCCAGCTCGCCGGCTGGCAGCCGCGCTTTCCGATGCGGCACCGGGCGCGGGTCGAGACCGGGGTGGCGCTGGTCGGCGGCTTCTTCGGCGGGCTGTCGGGGATCTGGGGGCCGCCGCTGGTGATGTACCTGCTGGCGGTGGGATTGCCCAAGACCGAGATGGTGCGGGTGCAGAGCCTGTCGTTCCTGCTCGGCTCGCTGGTGCTGCTGCTGCGCGCATCTGCGCTCGGGGGTGCTGAACGCGGTGACGCTGCCGGCCTCGTGCTGGCTGGTGCTGCCGACGATGGCGGCGATGTTCGTCGGCTACCGGGTGCACGACCGGCTGGACCAGGCGCTGTTCCGCCGGGTGACGCTGGCGGTGCTGGTGCTGACCGGGCTGAACCTGCTGCGCCGGGCGCTGGCGGGGTGAGCCAGCGCTGCGGTTTTAGGCAAATGTCGCGCAGAACGCGGTGCGCCGCGGGCGAGGTGTTGTCGCTTCGTTAACGTCGTCGCGGCAGCCTGCGGGCCGACGGGATTTTCGTCCGGGGGGACGTGGCGTGGCACTGGATGCGAATGCGGAGTTCGAGCGGCTGAACGCGCTCAGGCGGTACGCCATCCTCGACACGCCGCCGGAGGGGGCGTTCGACCGGATCACTGCGCTGGCGGCCGAAATGCTCGAGGTGCCGGTGGCGGTGGTCAGCCTCGTGGACACCAACCGGATCTGGTACAAGTCGGTGCACGGGCCGCTGGGCAAGCGCGAGGTCGACCGGCTGCCGGCGCTCTGCGGCGCGGCGATCGGCCATGACGGGCCTTACGTGGTCGAGAACGCCAGCGCCGACCCGCGCACCCAGGAGCATCCGCTGGTCTCCGGGCCGTTCGGGCTGGAGTTCTACGTCGGCGTGCCGCTCATCACCCATGACGGGCACGTGCTGGGGATGCTGAGCTGCATGGACCGGCGGCCGCGCGGGGCGACGCGGCAGCAGCTGCGCTACCTCGAGACCCTGGCGGCGATCGTGATGGACGAGATCGAGCTGCGCCGGTCGGCGGCGCAGATCTCGCGGCTGAGCGAGGCGCTGGCCGATGCCTGCACCGACCTGGAGCGGCGGGCGAGCTTCGATCCGCTGACCGGGGTGCTGGCGCGCGCCGCGATGCTGGAGCGCAGCGCGGCGCTGATCGAGCGGGCGCTGGCCGGCGCCAAGGGCGCGGCGCTGCTGATGCTCGACATCGACCGGTTCAAGGCGATCAACGACAGCCTCGGCCATGCGGTGGGCGACCGGGTGCTGAAGGAGGTGGCGTCGCGGATGGCCGCGAGCTGCCGCGCCGGCGACCTCTTGGGGCGGGTCGGCGGCGAGGAGTTCCTGGCGGTCTTCGCCGACGTCTCCGCGGCGGAGGCGGCGGTGATCGCCGAGCGGCTGCGCGAGGCGGTGGCGCGCGGGCCGGTGGCGGTCGGGGGCAAGGGCGCGCTCGAGGTCACGGTCAGCGGCGGGCTGATGGCGCTGACCGGGTCCGACACCGCCATGGCGCTGTCGGACGCGATGTCCGCGGCCGACGCGGCGCTCTACCGGGCCAAGGCGGCAGGGCGCAACCGGATCGTGTCGGCCGCGCCCTGATCAGGCTCAGGCGGCGCTGAGGGCGAGCGGCGCGCACCTCGTCGGAGACGTGCGCCGCGTACTGGGCGAAGTTCTTCGCGAACATCGCCACCAGCCTCGCGCCGCCTGGGCGTCGTAGGCCGCGGGGTCGTCCCAGGTGCCGCGCGGATCGAGCAGCGCGGCCTCGACGCCCGGCACCGCCACCGGCACCTCGAAGCCGAAGTTGGGGTCGAGGCGGAAGGCGGCGCGGGCGAGCGAGCCGTCGAGCGCGGCGGTGAGCAGCGCCCGGGTGGCGGCGATCGGCATCCGCCGGCCCTCGCCGTGGGCGCCGCCGGTCCAGCCGGTGTTGACCAGCCAGCAGCTGGCGCCGGCGCGGTCGATCCGGTCGCGCAGCATCGCGCCGTAGACCTCGGGGCGGCGCGGCATGAACGGCGCGCCGAAGCAGGTCGAGAAGGTCGGCTGCGGCTCGGTGACGCCGCGCTCGGTGCCGGCGACCTTGGAGGTGAAGCCCGACAGGAAGTGGTACATCGCCTGCGCCGGGGTCAGCCGCGCGATCGGCGGCAGCACCCCGAAGGCGTCGCAGGTCAGCATCACGATGTTCTTCGGCTCGCCGCCGCGGGCGCTTGGGCTGGCGTTGGAGATCGCCTCGATGCGGATAGGCGCAGCGGGTGTTGGCGGTCAGGCTGTCGTCAGTGAAGTCGAGCTCGCGCGTCACCGGGTCGTGCACCATGTTCTCGACGATGGTGCCGAAGCGGTGGGTGGTGGCGTAGATCTCCGGCTCGGCCTGGGCCGAGAGGTTGATGGTCTTGGCGTAGCAGCCGCCCTCGAAGTTGAAGCTGCCGCGGTCGGACCAGCCGTGCTCGTCGTCGCCGATCAGGACCCGCGCCGGGTCGGCCGAGAGCGTGGTCTTGCCGGTGCCCGAGAGGCCGAAGAACACCGCAACGTCATCGGGGTCGCCCTTGGCGTGGTTGGCCGAGCAGTGCATCGGCATCACCCCGTGCTCGGGCAGCAGGTAGTTGAGCACGGTGAACACCGACTTCTTGTTCTCGCCGGCATAGGCGGTGCCGCCGATCAGGATCAGCTTCTGCTCGAACGAGATAGCGATCACGGTCTCGGAACGGCAGCCGTGGCGGGCCGGGTCGGCATGGAAGCTCGGGCAGTTCAGGATGGTGAACCCGGGAACGAAATCGGCCAGCTCGGCCCGCTCCGGGTCGGCGCAGCAGGTGGCGGATGAACAGGCCGTGCCAGGCCAACTCGGTGACGACGCGGACGTTCAGCCGGTAGGCGGGGTCGGCCCCGGCGTAGAGGTCCTGCACGAACAGCTCGGAGCCGCGGATGTGGGCGCGCATGTCGGCGAGCAGCGTCGCGAAGGCGGCCGGCGCCATCGGCGCGTTGTTCTCCCACCAGACGTGCGGCTCCGCCGAGGGCTCGCGGACGACGAACTTGTCCTTGGGGCTGCGGCCGGTGTGGCGGCCGGTCGAGACGAGGAAGGCGCCGCCGCGGCCGAGGTCGCCCTCGCCGCGCGAAATGGCGGCCTGCAACAATGCAGGCTCGAGCAGGTTGTAGTGCACCTGCGCCACGCCGGGAAACCCGGTCGCCTCGAGCGTCATCCGCGGATTGACCTCGTCCTGCACCTTGAACATCGTCGTCATGCCCTGCCCACCCCCATGAAAAAGCCCGCCACCGGGGTTGCCGGGCCGGGATCGTCCGTAACTTCCGGCGTTGCGGCGGTGCAACATCGGCCGATCTGCGTTGTATAACACGCAAAGCCCCGCCTTGGCTGCGTCAGATAGTGCTAATGCGATGCCATTGGGCTAAAAATCGCGGGTCCGGTGTCCTATCCTGTTGAGATCGGCGTTCGGATATTTTCGCATTGCGGCGAAGGGAAGACGGGGGCGGGCGGTGGGCGACGCGGCAGAATCGATCATCGTTCACGCCTCGGCCGTGGCCATCGCCGGACGCGGGGTGCTGATCCTCGGCACCTCGGGCGCCGGCAAGTCCGCGCTGGCGCTGGCGCTGATCGGACGCGGGGCGGCGCTGGTGGCCGACGACCGCGTGCGCCTGGTCCGCCGCGGGCGGGCGCTCATCGCCGAGGCACCCGCGGCGATCGCCGGCTTGATCGAGGCGCGGGGGGTGGGTCTGCTGCGGCTGCCGGCTGTACCGGAGGCGCCGCTGGTGCTGGCGGTCGATCTCGACCGGCCCCCCGCGGCACGAATGCCACAGGCTGTGACAATCGCGTACCTCGGTGTCGAGATTGAATTGATTTCTGGCCGGGAAGTCCCAAATCTTGACGTTGTAGTGAGCATTTTCGTGCAGAACGGCCGCGCCTTTCCCGACTGAGGCAAGCACGGACGGTTTGTTGGGCACGGGGTAAATGGTGACCGAGGCAGGAGGCCCTGAGCAGGGGCACCACATCGTGATCATGAGCGGACCGGCCGGTTCCGGGCGCTCCACCGCGATCAACGCGCTGGAGGACCTCGGGTTCGAGGCGATCGACAACCTGCCGATCAGCTTCCTGCCGCGGCTGTTCGCCGGTGGCCCGGTCGACCGCCCGGTGGTGATCGGCATCGACCCGCGCAACCGGGACTTTGCGGTCGGCCGCATGCTCGCGGCACTGGCCGAGGTCGAGGTCGCTGCCGGGCAGGCGCCGGTGCTGGTCTATCTCGACTGCGACGCCACCACGCTGGTCCAGCGCTACAGCGAGACCCGACGGCGTCACCCGCTGAGCCCGCACGAGTTGGCGCTGGTCGGGATCGAGCGCGAGCTGGCGCTGCTGGCGCCGCTGCGCGCCCGGGCCGACGTGCTGATCGACACCAGGGCGATGACCCCGCACGAGCTGCGCGCCGAGATGACCCGGCAGTTCGGTGAGGACGCGGCCAGCGACGAGCTGGCGGTCACCCTGCAGTCGTTCTCCTACAAGCGCGGGGTGCCGCGCGGCGCCGACATGGTGATCGACGTGCGGTTCCTGAAGAATCCGCACTGGAAGCCCGAGCTGCGTCCGCTCGACGGGCGCGATTCGGCGGTTCGCGCCTTCGTGGAAGCCGATCCGGCCTACACCCCGTTCTACGCCCGGCTGGTCGATCTGCTGAAGTTCCTGCTGCCGGCCTACCGCGCTGAAGGCAAGAGCTATTTCGGCCTCGGCCTCGGCTGCACCGGCGGCAGGCACCGCTCGGTGGCGCTTGTCGAGGCGCTTGCGAAAACGCTTGCAGAGGACGGATGGCGGGTGTCTATTCGCCATCGGGATCTGCAGCGGAACGGCGACGTGGCTGTTGATCTGGGAGTGGGTGTGGCGTGATCGGAATCGTTATTGTCGCACATGGCGGCCTCGCCCGGGAGTATCTCCTGGCCCTTGAGCACGTGGTAGGCAAGCACCCCGGCACCGCCGCGGTGTCGATCGACGTGGACGACGACTGCGGCTCGAAGCAGGCCGAAATCGATGCCGCCGCCGCGGCGGTGGACGAAGGCGAGGGCGTGGTGGTGGTCACCGACATGTTCGGCTCGACGCCGTCGAACCTGGCGATGAGCGCCTGCGGCCGGACCGCGAACCGCCGCGTGCTCTACGGCGCCAACCTGCCGCTCCTGGTCAAGCTCGCCAAGGCCCGGCACCGGCCGCTGAACGACGCGGTCGCCTCGGCGCTCACCGCGGGGCGCAAGTACATCAATTCGATCGACGGCTTCGGCCCGAACGGGACGCCGGTCCCCGTCTGAGCGCCGCGCGTCGAGCGGATTTTTCTCCGCTCCGCCCGACGGTCCGGTCAGAATTCAAATGACACGGCACGGCCGAACCCGGAGAGTGGGAGCCCACGTCTCCTGATCCTGCCCCGGGCCAAGGCATGCAGTTCTCGCTGGACATCGTGAACGAGAAAGGCCTGCACGCCCGCGCCTCGGCGAAATTCGTCGAGACCGTCGAGCGCTTCGACGCCCGCGCGCTGGTCAGCCGCGACGGCATGGAGGTCTCGGGCGACAGCATCATGGGGCTGATGATGCTGGGGGCGGCGCGCGGCACCTCGGTCGAGGTCTGGGTCGAAGGCGCCGAGGCCGAAGCGCTGGCGGCGGCGCTGCGCGAGCTGGTGGCGGGGCGCTTCGGCGAACCGAGCTGACGTCGGGGTCCCGAGCGCCCGCGCCGGCCAGCGACCCCTGATCGGCGGCTTGCTACCGATTGACTGTCGCCTGTGCTATCCTGGGCATGGTCCGGGGTTTCCCATGAACGTTGAGTCGATTGCGGCCATCGAGATCAACGGCGTCATCGCCGATTTCGCCGACGAGACTCTGCGTGACCGCTCCGGTGGCACCGTCGCGCTGCGTCCGCAGGCGTTCGCCGTGCTCCGCCGTCTCGCGGCGAGCCCGAACCGACTGGTCACCAAGGGCGAGTTGATGACGGCGGTCTGGCCCGGCATCGCCGTCACCGACGACAGCCTGGTGCAGGCCGTGCGCGACATCCGTCTCGCGCTCGGCGACGAGCAGCACGCCATCGTCCGGACCGTGCCGCGTCGGGGCTACCGACTGGTGCCGCCCGCGCCGGCCGAGCCTGCCGCGACCGCCCTGCCCAGGCGCCGCCGGCCGCTGCTTTTCGGTGTTCCGCTGGTCTTCGCCTGCGCGGCTCTGGCCTGGTGGCTCGGCGGTCGCCAGGCGCCGGTCCTGGCCTCGGTCGACGGGCCGCCCGTCGTTGCGGTCGTGCCGTTCGTCGACCTCGCCGGTGACGAAGCGTCGCGCGAGCTGGTGACCGCGTTCGGGCTGCACTGTCCGGCGGTTCTCACCGGGTTTCGCGAGTTCCAGATCGTCGGGCGCAGCGCGACCTTCGTTTATCGGGACCGGCCGGAAGACGGGCTGGATGTCGATTTCGTGCTCGGCGGAACGATCCAGCGCGACGGAGCGCGCGTGCAGGTCCTGGCGGCGCTCACCGATCGAAGGACCGGCGGCGTCCTCTGGTCGGAAAGGTGGGACCGTCCGGACCTCGACGTCACCGCCGTCGGGAAGGAGGTGTCGGAACAGATCTCCAACCGGCTCGGCGGGCGGATGGGCGTCATCGCGCAAGCCGGGCGCGCCGTCGCTGAGCGCAAGCGCCCGGGCGATCGCACCGCCTGGGAGACCTTCGTGCTGGGGGCCGGGCAGCTGGCGCAGGGCACCCGCGCCGGGGCCGCCGAGGCCGCGACCCTGCTCGCCCGCGCGGTCGATCTCGATCCCTCCCTTGCCCATGCCTCCGCCGAGCTTGCCCTCGCGCATGCGGCCCTCGCCGATTTCGGCGTAGACCCCGAAGGCAACCGGCAGGCCGCCGTCGATGCCGCTGAGCGGGCCGTCTTCTTCGATCCGACCGACGCGTGGGCCCATGCCGCGCTCGGGGCCGGGCTTCGCCTCGAAGGCGACTTCGTGCGCGCCCGTTCGGAGTTCGATACCGCCCTTCAGATCGCACCGACCGCCACCGAGATCATGACGCTCTACGCCGGCTGGGCCCCGACGGCCGGGGAGCCCGACCGGGGGGCGGCGATGGCGGACGCGGTCGCGCTGCTGGAGCCGGGCTTTTCTCCGTGGTCTGCGGCGCAATTCGCCCGGGCTTATTTCATGGCCGGGCGCTACCGCGCGGCGCTCAGCATGATCGAGCGCCTGCCCGCCGACGCCTTCACGCCCGCGCTCCGCGCCATGCACGCGGCGGCGCTGGCCGCCGTCGGGCGACCGCACGAAGCGGCCGCCACGGCAGCCGAGGCGCTCGCGGCGGTGCCGGAGTTTTCGATCCAGACGCTGGCGAATGCGCCGGGCCTCGGCGAGGCGGAGCGGCGCCGCCTGATCGAGACCATGCGCCTGGCCGGACTGCCGCCCTGCGCCGGGCCGGAGGCGCCGCAGAGGAGCTACCCGCTGCGCTTGCCCGAATGCGTCCAGTAAGGCGGCCCCAGCCTGCCGACCGGCGGCCTCGTCCCCCGCCGCTTGCCCGGGCACCGGCGGCCGGCTAGATGCTGACGATGGCCGATCCCGACCCCGAGCCGCGTAAGCCCTACCACCACGGCAACCTGCGCCAGGCCCTGGTGGCGGCGACGCTGAAGCTGATCGAGGAGAAGGGGCCGCTCGGCTTCACCCTGGCCGAGGCGGCGCGGGCGGCCGGGGTCAGCGCCGCCGCGCCCTACCGGCACTTCCGCGGCCGCGACGAGCTGATCGAGGAGGTGGCGCAGCAGGGCTTCGTGATGTTCGCCGATCGGCTGGAGCGGGCCTGGAACGATGGCCGGCCCTCGGCGCTGTCGGCGTTCATGGCCACCGGCCGCGCCTATCTCGACTTCGCCCGCGAGAACCCCGGCCACTACATGGCGATGTTCGAGAGCGGCGTTTCGATCGCCGGCAACCCCGATCTGGCGCGCGCAGGCGACCGGGCGATGTCGGTGCTGGTGCACGCCGCCGAGCGGCTGGCCGCGCATCTGCCGGCGGACCGCCGCCCGCCGGCGACGATGGTGGCGAACCACGTCTGGGCCTTCAGCCACGGGGTGGTCGAGCTCTTCGCCCGCGGCCGACCGGGCGGCCGCGCGCCCTATTCCGCCGACGAGATGCTGGAAAGCGGCACCGCCATCTACCTGCGCGGCCTGGGGCTGATCCCGACGTGAGCGCGGGCGCCGAGGACACCGACGCGGTACCGGCGCACGACGTTGGGGCGCACCACCCGCAGCCGCGCCCCCCTGCAGGCATTCATACTGGCTTGAAATCTATCGGGCAGGAACAGGGGCCCCGCGGCCAGAGCCGCGGGGAGAACCAACTCTGCGGCCAAAGGGCCGCTCAACTTTCTGCCTTTTGCGGAAAACGCCCGCGTTTTCTGAGCGCCGGCGGAGCGGGGGCCTCGTGCCCCCCGACGCCGGCGCTTCCCCGCCGCCCGATCGCGGCCGTCGCGCCGGGCAGGTCGGCGATGACGCTGCACCGGCCGCTGGCGCCCGCTGGCCGGGCCGGGCTCGAGGGCGTTGCCGGCGCCGTGCCCTGCGCCGCGGCGTCGCGGCCCTGGGTGCTGGCGGCGACGATCCTGGCCTCGGCGATGGCCTTCATCGACGGCTCGGTGGTGACGCTCGCGCTGCCGGTGCTGCAGCACGAGACCGGCGCCGGGCTGGCGGCGCTGCAGTGGGTGGTGAACGGCTACACGCTGTTTCTCGCCGCGCTGCTGCTGGTGGGCGGCGCGGCCGGCGACCGCTTCGGGCGGCGGCGGGTGTTCCTGACCGGGGTGGTGAGCTTCGCCGCCGCCTCGGCCGCCTGCGCGATGGCGCCGGGGATCCCCGCGCTGATCGCGGCGCGGGTGGTCCAGGGCACCGGCGCGGCGCTGATGGTGCCGCAGAGCCTGGCGATCATCTCCGCCGCCTTCCCGCCGGAGATCCGCGGCCGGGCGATCGGCACCTGGGCCGGGGCGGCGGCGATCACCACCGCGCTCGGCCCGGCGGTGGGCGGGTTCCTGATCGACAGCCTTGGCTGGCGGGCCGCGTTCTGGATCAACCTGCCGCTGGCCGCCGCGGTGGTGCTGCTGGCGACGCGGCACGTGCCCGAGAGCCGGGCGCCGGCAGCCGGGCGGCTCGACTGGCCCGGCGCGGCGCTGGCGGTCGCGGCCTCGGCGCTGCTGACGCTGGGGCTGAGCGCGCTCGGCCAGGCCGGGGGTGGCGGCTGGGCCGCGGCCGGGCTGCTCGCGGCGGGAGCGGCGGCGACGCTCGGCTTCATCGGCGTCGAGCGCCGGGCGGCGGCGCCGCTGGTGCCGCTGTCGCTCTTCGCCCGGCGCGCCTTCCTCGGCGCCAATCTGCTCACGCTCTGCCTCTACGGCGCGCTCTCGGCGGTGCTGTTCCTGCTGCCGTTCGGGCTGATCGGCCGGCGCGGCCTCAGCCCAAGCGAGGCCGGGCTGATGCTGTTGCCGGTCGGCCTGATCATCGGGGTCAGCGCCCGGCCCGCCGGAGCGCTGGCCGACCGGTTGGGGGTGCGGCGCTTCCTGGTGGCGGGCTCGGGTCTGGTGGCGGCCGCCGCGGTCTGGCTGGCGCTGGCGCCGGCGGGGCTCGTGGCCGGGGTGGTGCTGCCGATGATGACGCTGGCCGCCGGCATGGCGCTGGTGGTGGCGCCGCTGACCACGGCGGTGATGAACGCGGCGCCGGACGCGCTGTCCGGCGCCGCCTCGGGGGTGAACAACGCCGCCAGCCGGCTGGCAGGCCTGTTCGCGGTGGCGCTGACCGGCGCGATCGCGACGCTGGTCTTCCAGGCCGCCGGCGTGCCCGGGGCGCGCTTCGGCGCCTTCCCGGCCGCCGGCGACCCGGCGATGCCCGCGGTGGTCGCGGCCTTCGACCGGGCCTGGACCGCCGGCATGGCCGCGGCCGCAATGATGGCGGGGCTGGCCGCGCTGGCGGCCTGGACGACGCTCGGCCCGGCCGCGTCCGATTTTTCGGATCCCGCCTCTTGAAGCCCGGTCCGGGGTTTCCAATCTATGTGAATGTTAATTACATTAACATAGAAAGGAGCGCCTGATGCATACCGCCGTCCGCTCGCTGGAGCGAGCGCGCGACTGGCTCGACGACCGGGGAAGGCCCGCCTGGATCGCCCTGACGGTGATCGGTTTCTTCCTGTTCTGGCCGATCGGTCTCGCCCTTCTCGCCTACATCATCTGGAGCAAACGCATGCGCTGCAATTCCTGGGGACATCACCAGCACCGCGCCCGCGGCCTGGGCCGCACCGGCAACACCGCTTTCGACGGCTACCGCGAGGAGACGCTGAAGCGGCTCGAGGAGGAGCGCGACGCCTTCCTGAGCTTCCTCGAGCAGCTCCGGGCCGCCAAGGACCGAGCCGAGTTCGATCAGTTCATGTCGAGCCGCCAGGCGCCCGAAGCGGTGTGACACCGCCAATGCCTTTCGCCGCCGCGCCCGGATCCGGGCGCGGCGGTTTCGTGCGGATCAGGCGGCGGTGCCGTCCTCGGGCCGGCACCGCCACGCTCCCGTGATCTGGCTCCCCTTGCCGGTCAGCCGACGGCGGCGAGTGCGGCCATTCCGGCGAAGCCGAACAGGGCCGCCGCACCGGCGTAGTCGATCCATCGGGCGCCCGGTCCGGCCAGCCGCAGCGCTCCGGCGCCGAGCAGAGCCGCACCGACCTGAGCGACCGCAGGTCCCGCCAGGAAGGCGCCGCCGACCAGCAGCGCGCCGTGGACGCCCATTCCGTCAACCGGAAAGAACTGCGGCAGGAGCGCCAGCAGGAAGACGAGGTTGAACGGGCTGGAAAAGCCGAGCACCGCCCCAGACAAGAGGTCGCCGGCCTCGGCGCCGCGGCGCTCGGCAGGCGGTTCGCGTCCGGATGGCCGGGCTCCGCACATCCGCGCTGCCAGCCAAAACAGGGTCGCCACGCCGGACCATTTTATCGCGCCGAGCGCCTGGGTCGAGAGCGTGAGCAGTCCCATCAGTGTCAGCAGCGCGAGGCCGACAAGGACGACGTCGCCGCAGAGCACCCCTGCCGACACCCGCAGGCCGGCACCGAGACCGCCGCGTGCGGCGCGTCCGACCGTCAGGATCATGCAGGGACCGGGGATGGCTGCATTCACGACAGAAGCCGCGAACAACGCCGCGAGCGCAATCGGTTCCACCGCCGCCTCACTTCGCGCGCGCCCGGGCGCCGAACAGCAGCAGGTCTGCCCGCGTCCACAGCAGGTAGCAAACGAAGAGCGACAGCGGCGCGATCACGGCCGCCGCGGGGGTCTCTGCATCGAAGCGGTAGAGCACGACGCCCAGTTCGGCGAGCACTGCCAGTATCGCGGGAACCCGGCTGATCAGCACCGCGGTCCGGAACCGGTCCGGCCAGGCGAATCGGACGGCGTCGGGCGGCGCGTACTCATTGCACGCCAGCGTGCTGCCGAACTTGCCGCCGGCGAGCAGGATGCCCGAGGTGACGGCGAGCAGGGGTTGCCCGAACGCGATCAGCGCCACCGACAGCGCCAACGCGCCCAGGGCCGAAAGGAAGTCGGCGATCCGGTTCAGGCGAAGGTCGGGGGGAAAGCCGCGGGCCCAGGCGCGATGGTAGAACTCGCCGCTGGTGAGGAAGATCAGCATCGCCCCGGTGAGGGCGACCGCGCCGGGGCTGCCGGCGAAATACTGGCGCAGGGCCGACCAGACCGACGACGCGCCCGAACCGGGCATGGCCGCGAGCTGCAGCCCGACGCCGGTGGCAAGGCCGAGGACGTTGCCGATGTTGTAGTAGCCGCCCGGCCCGCGCATCCGCGCCCGCAGGGCGTGCCAGGTAAACGAAACCGACTGACGCATGCAATTCTCGGTCGGGATTGAGGGTACGGGTCATCGGTGGCCCTCCGGCGAAATGTGCGAATGAAACAGTCGGAGAGTAGTCACTGCCGCGGCCGTGCGCTTCACCCGTACGGGTGGTGACACGCTTGCCCTGAGGTGCGTCCCCTCGAGGAGCGCCCGCGGACGGGCAGCGGGCCCGGGATCAGCCTTGTTCGCCTGCGATCGGCGGGTGGCGCGACATCAGCAGGCGGACCAGTTCGGCCTGGGTCCGCACGTCGAGCTTGCCGTACACGGTCTTGAGATGGCTCTTGACGGTGTTGGTCGATACGCCGAGGCGTGCAGCGATCTCGGTGATGCCAAGCGCGCGGCCGGCAAGCGCCGCGACCCGCGCCTCGGCGGCGGTCAGCCCGTGGTGCTCCGCCACCCGGCCCGGGGTGATGGCGGCGAGCGCCGCCTCCGGATCGTGGATGAAGACCATGATCTGGCTGCGCGGGGCGAGTGCGGTGGTCGAGTCGCTTGGCGCCGGCAGCACCTGGACCCGGAAGGCAGCCGCCCGCGATCGGCGCGGCACCCGGATCGCGGCGTCGGCGTGGCCGGGCGACCGGCCGGACAGCCGGTGCGCCGCCTGCTCCAGCTGGCGCTGCGCGGCGGCGTTCTCGAAGCGCAGGGCGCCGCGAAACCGCCGGACGCCGTCTCCGGCCTCGATGATGCGTTCCGCCGCGGCATTGGCGTGATCGATCCGCAGCTGACCGTCGAGCAGGACCAGCGCCGTCGCGAGCCGGTCGAGCGCCGCCGCGAAGCCGCCGGCGCGGGCCGCCAGCTGCCCGACCGCCCGGTGCGTCCGCATCGCCCGGCCGACGTGGCCGACCAGCTCCGCGAACCGCGCCGCCTCCTGCGCCGCGAAGGCCTCGCGTCGGGGTCCGCGGGCGAGGAAGACCTGCGTCGCGGTCTCGGCGTCGCGCTGGGCCACGGCGAGGACGAGGTGGAAGAGCCCCTGGTTCACCAGGAAGTACCGACCGATCGGATGCCGATCGACCATAGCATCGTCGATCAGGCAACGCCGGTCGAACGCCGCCCCGACCGGGGCGTGCGTCATGAACGGCATGACCGGGTTAGCGCCTTCCGCCCAAAGATCGGCTGGCGCGGCGGCGAACGCGTTCAGATCGTAGCCGTGCGCCCAAGCGTCTCCTGCATAGGGCCGGTCCAGCGGGGCCTGGCACAGGAAGACCGACGCGCCGTCGAACTGCTCCGAGATCCGCGCGAGAACATCGGGCCACAGCCCCGGTTCGACCGCGGCATCGTTGATCTGGTGCGTGAGACGATCTTCCATCCGGCGTGCTCCACAATACGAGCAGCAACCAAAATACGAGTGGCGACCAATAGCTGTCAGCCTACACCATTTGTCGCGAAAAGTGCAGTCTCTATGGGCTCGATCAACTTCTTCGTTCAAGCGCCGCTTGAATCGCCGATTCAGCAACCGAAGATCATGCGTCCCAAGAGGCCGTCCTCGTCGAGAAACTGGTGCTTGAGTGCCGCCCCGGCATGCAGCACCAGCAGCGCCGCGAGGCCGATCGCGGCGCCGACGTGCACTAGCCGGGCGACGTGCTCGACGCCCTCGTTTCCGGGCACCACCGGATCGGGCAGGGCGAAGCTGCCGAAGACCATGTTCTGCATCTGCAGCAGATCCTGCACCGGCGAGGCCGAGGCCAGGATCCAGCCCGAGAGCGGCATCAGGAACATCATCAGGTAGAGCAGGAGGTGGCTCGCCTCGGCGGCGCGCACCTGCCAGCGCGGCATCGCCGCCGGCAGCGCCGGCCGCCGGCGGCTGGCCAGCCGCCAGCCGACCCGGATCAGTGCCAGCACGAACACGACGAAGCCCCAGCTCTTGTGGGTCTGGGTCAGGCCGAAGCGCACCAGCAGGTCCGGCACGAACTGAACCATGTAGAGCCCGTAGCCGAGCTGGAACAGGATCAGCGCCGCCATCGCCCAGTGCAGCAGCCGGCTGACCCAGCCCCAGCCGGCCGCGCTGTCGAGCGTCTGCACGCGCCTACTTCGAGGTCATCAGCAGGCGGATGTGCACCGGCAGCACCGCCGCGACCTGCGGCAGCCCGCCGGTCGAGCCGAAGTCGGTGCGGTCGATGCTGCCGCTGAGGTTGAAGCCGGCCTCGAAGCGGCTCGGATCGTCGGCGGCCGCGCCGTAGCGGAAGACCTGGGCCTTGAACGTCACCGGTCCGGTCACCCCGCGCAGCGTGATCCGGCCGACCACGTCGGCGGTGCTCTTGGAGGTCTGCGTCAGCTTGTCGAGGCGGAAGGTGATGCTGGGGTAGTCCGCCGCGTCGAGGTAGTCATGGCTCCGCACCAGCTGGTCGACGACGCCGACCCCGGTGGTCGCGTCGGTGGTCGCGACGGTGATCGCCGCCTTGGCGTTGCCCGGGCGATCCTTGTCGAAGTCGATCTGGCCGGCGAGCGACGGGAAACGGACCGCGACGGTCCGCCCCTCCCAGTCGACGTCGACCGAGACGGTGGTCGCCGGATCGAGCTGCCACGGCACCGCCCAGGCCGGCAGCGGCAGCAGGACGAGGAGCAAGAGCAGGCGCTGGTACATGGCGGGCATCCCGATTGCGACTTCGTCGATGCTAGCCCGGAATCGTGTCCGGCACAGGGCTCGCGTGTTGCAATCGTCCCCGGCCGCGGTACCCGCGCCCGACGCCGCCTAGTCGCCGCCCGCCGCGCCGCGCGACAGCGGCGGCGCGGAGCGCAATTTCGAGGGCTCGTTCCAGTTGGTGGATTCCTGCACGAACTCGTCCAGCCACTCGCCGATCGCCTCGCGCACCCAGGCGTCGGGCGCCTCGTCCATCTCGCGCGCGAGCACCACGAGCATGCGCCGGTAGAAGCCGCACAGGGCTGGCACCGAGGCCTCGTTGAACCCGTTGGGGTCTCGCCGCGCAAAGTTCACCGATACGTCCTTCGTTGCTTCGCCGGCCCGCTCGCGGGGCCTTGCGTCTCACCTGTTTCGAAGCAGCCGTACAACCTGAGGTTGCAAAGTCAACGGAAATATCTCGAATGGAGAGGTGGCTGAACGGTGTCCAGCCGCCGGAGCCCTCCGTCTGACGGGTCAGCGGGTCGGGACCGGGTGCTCGCCGCGGTAATCGTAAAAGCCGCGCCGGGTCTTGCGGCCGAGCCAGCCGGCCTCGACGTATTTCACCAGCAGCGGGCAGGGGCGGTACTTGGTGTCGGCGAGCCCCTCGTGCAGCACGTTCATGATCGCCAGGCAGGTGTCGAGCCCGATGAAGTCGGCGAGCTCGAACGGCCCCATCGGGTGGTTGGCGCCGAGCTTCAGCGAGGTGTCGATCGAATCCACCGACCCCACCCCCTCGTAGAGCGTGTAGACCGCCTCGTTGATCATCGGCATCAGGATGCGGTTGACGATGAAGGCGGGGAAGTCCTCGGCGCTGGACGAAGTCTTGCCGATCTTCTCCACCACCCCGAGCATGGTGGTGAAGGTCGGCTCGTCGGTGGCGATGCCGCGGATCAGCTCGACCAGCTGCATCACCGGCACCGGGTTCATGAAGTGGAAGCCCATGAACTTCTCCGGCCGGTCGGTGCCGGAGGCGAGCCGGGTGATCGAGATCGACGAGGTGTTCGAGGTCAGGATGGTGTCCGGGCCCAGGTGCGGCACCAGGGCGGCGAAGATCTTGTGCTTCAGCGGCTCCTTCTCGGTGGCCGCCTCGATCACCAGATCGGACGGCCCCAGCGCCGCCAGGTCGGGCTCGAGGTGGATCCGCGCCAGCGCCGCGTCGCGCTCGGCCTCGGTGATGCGCTCGCGGTGCACCTGGCGGTCGAGGTTGCCGCGGATGATCTCGGGGGCGGCCGCCAGCGCCGCCTCGGAGACGTCGTGCAACGCCACGTCGAAGCCGGCCAGCGCGAACACGTGGGCAATGCCGTTGCCCATCTGCCCGGCGCCGATCACGCCGACGCGCTTGATCTCCATGAGTTTCGGTCCCGGCCTGGTGTCGGGCCAGCATATTCAGGGCCCCGAAGCGGCGCAATGGCTTTGTCCGGCTCCTCGCTGCATTGCGGCAGCTGTCGGTTTACACACTGGTTAACGCGGCGTAGCCTTTCGCCAAGGTTGAAAAAAACGGCGGGGGACAGCCATGGACACGATCATCGACTTTCTCAACACCATCTTCTGGGGCTACGTGCTGATCTACGGCCTGCTGGCGGTCGGGATCTATTTCACCGTCCGGCTCGGCTTCCAGCAGATCGTGCATTTCAGCGAGATGTTCCGGGTCGTCACCAGCAAGGGCGAGAGCGACAGCGAGGGCATCTCGCCGTTCCAGGCGCTCTGCACCAGCCTCGCCAGCCGCGTCGGCACCGGCAACATCGCCGGCGTCGCGGTGGCGCTGACCCTCGGCGGGCCGGGCGCGATCTTCTGGATGTGGATGGTGGCGCTGGTCGGCATGGCCACGGCCTATTCGGAATCCACCCTCGCCCAGCTCTACAAGACCCACGGGCCGAAGGGCTCGGAAGGCATCTACCGCGGCGGCCCGGCCTTCTACATCGCCAAGGGCCTCGGGATGCCCTGGCTCGGGGCGGTGTTCTCGGCCTGCCTGATCCTGTCGTTCGGCCTGGTCTTCAACGCGGTGCAGGCGAATTCGATCGCCGACGCCATGGTCGGCGCCTTCGGCATCCCCAAGATCGTCACCGGCGTCGTGGTGGCAGCGGTCACCGCGGTGGTGATCTTCGGTGGCATCCACAAGATCGCCCAGGTGGCCGAGTACATCGTGCCTTTCATGGCCGGCATCTACCTCTTGGTCGCGATCTGGGTGGTGCTCAGCCACATAGGCCAGATCCCCGGGGTCTTCGCCCATATCATCGGCTCGGCCTTCGGCTTCCGCGAGGCGGCGGGCGGCATCACCGGCGGCGTCGCCGCGGCGATGATGAACGGGGTCAAGCGCGGCCTTTTCTCCAACGAGGCCGGCATGGGCTCGGCGCCGAACATCGCCGCCGC
Source organism: uncultured Alphaproteobacteria bacterium (assembly GCA_963847795.1). Classification (GTDB taxonomy): domain Bacteria; phylum Pseudomonadota; class Alphaproteobacteria; order Rhodobacterales; family Rhodobacteraceae; genus Amaricoccus. The sequence goes on along the minus strand of CAWKBH010000017.1, from coordinate 87,577 downwards.
CGCCACCCCAGTGCCGCACCACCCCTCCAGCCAGGGCTTCGTGCAGGCGCTCGGCGTCTTCATCGACACGCTGGTGATCTGCTCCTGCACCGCGATGATGATCCTGCTCTCGACCGCCTACGTTCCGGGCGGCGATGTCACCGGCACCCAGCTGACCCAGGCGGCGCTCGGCGAGCACATCGGCGGCTTCGGCCCCTACTTCATCGCGGTGGCGATCTTCTTCTTCGCTTTCACCTCGATCATCGGCAACTACTCCTACTCCGAGATGGCGATGGTCTATCTCGGGGTCGGCAACGCCACCGGCCTGCTGGTGCTGAGGATCGTGGTGCTGCTGATGGTGGTTTGGGGCGCGCTGCAGGCGGTGGCCACCGTGTTCAACGCCGCCGACGCCTCGATGGGGCTGATGGCGACCATCAACCTGATCGCCATCGTCGCGCTCTCCGGCACGGTGGTGAAGCTGACGAAGGACTACTTCGCCCAGCGCAAGGCCGGGGTCGATCCGGTGTTTCACGGCGCCGACTATCCCGAGCTCGGCAACCAGATCGAGCATACCATCTGGTACCGCGAGCAGTAGTCGCCGGGGTGGGCCGGCCGTCGCCGGGGTGCTAGACTGTCCCCGGGGCAGCTCGCCCCGGGACACCCGCCGATGCCGTCCGCTCCGGTCCTGGCCGGCCTGCTCGCCGCCGGGGCGCTCTGCATCGTCGCCGGGCTCTGGATGCTGCTGCGACCGGCGGCGCGGGCCGCGGCCGGGCCGCTGCTGCTCTTGGTCGGTGCCGGGCTGATGCTCCTGCCCTGGCTGCCCGCCCGGCTGCCGCCCCCACCGGCCGCGCCGCCGCCGGCGCCGCTGGCGCTGGGGCCAGGCACACTCGCGATCTCGGCCGACGGCCGGCGCACGGTCGCCGCGCCGCCGTCGAAGCCGGCGCCGCCGCTGCCCGGCCGAGAGGCGGTGCGGATCGACATCGAGGCCACCGAGGCGGAGCCCAACGACAGCCTGGCCGCCGCCAACGCCGCCAGGCTCGGAACCGCGATCACCGGCGCGCTCACTGCAGGGGATCTGGACTATTTCGCCGTCGACGTGCCCGCGGGCAGCCGTGGCGATCTCGTCACCAGCCTGCTGGTGCTCGAGGGCGACGCCGGGCTGACGATCTTCGACGACGCCGGCCGCCCGCTCGGCAGCGCCGACACCAGCCAGCAGATCAGCGTGCGCAGCACTATGCTCGAGCGCAGCCTGGGCGGCCCGCGCTACTACGTGCTGGTCCGCGCCTCGCCGGCCGGCGCCACCGCCAGCTACCAGCTGACCATCGCCGCCCGCCGGCGCTGAAGCCACGCCTGCGTAACAACATCATACCATGTGATATGATTTGTGAGACGCCCGCTCGGGCGGGGTCCTATTCATGCGGCCGGTCCTCGTCCAACCAGACCCCGTAATCGCGGTCGAGGTAGCGGGTGGTGAGCCGCGGCGTCCAGCCGGGCGCCTCGGGTCCCACCCGCGCCACGATCCGGCCGCGGGGATGCGCGGCGGCCCAGGCGGCGATCGCGGCCGGGTCGTCGAGCTCGGCCACCGGGCGCTCGAGGCGGGCGGCGAAGTTGAACTCGGCGTTGTAGCCCCAGCCCGCCACGGCGATGCCGTCCGCCTCGTCGGCCTCCTGCAGCGCCCGAACGATCGCGTCCCCGCCGTAGATTTCCCGCGCCCGGGTTGCGCCGAAGAGGAGATCGACCGCGAGCACGAGACCGAGGCCGAGGAGCGTGATCCCGGCCGCGCCGCCGAGGCGGTATCCGCCCCAGGCGAGCGCGGCGGCCAGCACGCCCCATCCGGCGAGCACCAGCGGCGGCTGCAGCAGCTCGGCTGCGTCTCCGAGGGGCACGAGGCCCGCAGCGGCCGCGAGCGCCGCCACGCCGAGCAACGCCACCAGGAGCGCCGGGACCAGCGCCCCGGTCAGACGCGCTTCGGCCTGCGCGCGGCCCACGAGCAGCGCTATCGCGGGAAACTCCGGCATCAGGTAGTGGACCTGCTTGCCGCCGGTCAGGCTGAAGAGGACGAGCGCGGCACCGGCCCAGATCAGGCAGAGCCGGACACCCGGGTCCCGCCACGGCAGGCGCGCGATCCCGCGCCAGGTGCCGGGCGCCCAGGCCCAGGGGAAGAGCACCAGCGGCAGCAGCGGCAGGAACCACCAGAACGGCCGGGCGTGGGCGAAGGACCCTTGCCCCGCCACCCGCCCGGCGCTCTGGGTCCAGAGCACCGCCTGCCGATACTCGGGGCCGGCGACGACCAGCGCCGGCACCAGCCAGAGGCCCACCAGCGCGAGGCCGCAGGCCAGCGCGACCCCGGCGCCCCGCGCGACCGCTCCAGCCCCGGGGCGGCCCTCGGGCGGCATCCAGAGCCGCCAGGCCAGCACCAGCGGCAGCGTGTGGAACAGGATCACCGGCCCCTTTGCGAGCCCTCCGAGCCCGAGCGCCGCGCCGAAGCCGAGCCAGGCGAGCATTCGGCCGCCGCGCAGCGCCGCGTGCAGCGCCAGGATCGCCGCCAGGGTCCAGAAGGTCAGCAGCGCGTCGAACATCGTCAGGCCGCCGTAGAGCGCGAAGACCGAGAAGCCCGCCAGCACCACCACCGCCTGCGGCCCGACCTCGGGCCGGTCGGGCCAGAGCCGGCGGCCGAGCAGCGCGGTCAGCCCGAGGCTGCCGAACGCGAAGGCCGGTCCGACCAGCCGCGCCGCGGTGTCGCTGACCCCGGTCACCGCCCAGACCAGGTTGATCAGCCAGAAGAGCAGCGGCGGCTTGTCGCTGTAGAGCGCGCCGTTCACGTGCGGGACCAGCCAGTCCCCACCCGTGCGCATCTCCCAGGCGACCGACAGGTAGCGCGTCTCGTCGATCGGCGTCGCCGGCCGCAGCAGCACCCCCGCGATCGCCACCAGCGCAAAGGCGGCCGCGGCCAGGAGCGCGATCCGCCGGGCATCCCGGGTCCGGCCTTGAGCGAGATCGGTCATCGCATCCCCGCCGGCAACGGCCGGACCGTCACTCTAGCGCAGACTTCGCCGGGACCGCAAACCCGCCCCGGGCACGCGTGCCGACGCAGCTACTTGTCTGCTCTCACCACAAGGCCGATCCCGATCGACCGCGATGCGGACGGCTCGCCGTCCTGCGTTCACCCCAGCTTCTTGGCCAGCTCCGGCACGATCTGGAACAGATCGCCCACCAGGCCGTAGTCGGCGACCTGGAAGATCGGCGCCTCCTCGTCCTTGTTGATCGCGACGATGACCTTCGAATCCTTCATGCCCGCGAGGTGCTGGATCGCCCCGGAGATGCCGACGGCGATGTAGAGCTCGGGCGCCACCACCTTGCCGGTCTGCCCGACCTGCCAGTCGTTCGGGGCATAGCCCGAATCCACCGCGGCCCGCGAGGCCCCGACCGCGGCGCCGAGCTTGTCGGCCAGGCCCTCGATGATGGCGAAGTTCTCCTGCGAGCCGACGCCGCGGCCGCCGGAGACCACGATCCGGGCCGAGCTCAGCTCCGGCCGGTCCGAGGCCGCCACCTTGTCCTCGACCCAGGACGACAGCCCCGGGTCGGCGGCGGCGTCCGCGCTCTCGATCGGCGCCGCGGCCTGCTCGCCCGGCGCCTCGAAGCTGGCGCCTGCGCACGGTGACGACCTTCTTCGCATCGCCCGACTGCACGGTCTGGATGGCGTTGCCGGCGTAGATCGGCCGCTCGAAGGTGTCGGGGCCGACCACGCCGGTGATCTCGGAGATCACCATCACGTCCAGGAGCGCCGCCAGCCGCGGCGCCACGTTCTTGCCCGAGGTGGTGCCGGGAAAGACGATGTGGTCATAGCCGCCGGCCATGCCCTGCAGCAGCGCGGTCAGCGGCTCCGCCATGCGGTGGCCGTAGGCCTCGCCCTCGACATGGATGACCTTGGCCACGCCCGCGAGCTTCGCCGCCGCCTCGGCGACCGCCTGGCAGCCGTGGCCCGCGACCAGCACGGTGATGTCGCCGCCCATCGCCTTCGCGGCGGTCACGGCCTTGCCGGTGGCGTCGTTCAGCGCCGCATTGTCGTGCTTGGCGAGGATAAGGACGGCCATCAGAGCACTCCCGCTTCGGTCTTCAGCTTCGCGATCAGCTCGTCCACCGAGCCGACCTTGACCCCGGCCTTGCGGGTCGCGGGCTCGACGGTCTTGACGATCTTCAGCCGCGGCGTGACGTCGACGCCGTAGTCGGCCGCGGTCTTCTCCTCCAGCGGCTTCTTCTTGGCCTTCATGATGTTGGGCAGGCTCGCGTAGCGCGGCTCGTTCAGGCGCAGGTCGACGGTGACGATCGCCGGCAGCTTGACCGAGATGGTCTGCAGCCCGCCGTCCACCTCGCGCGTCACCTTCGCGCTCTCGCCCTCGACGACGAGCTCGGAAGCGAAGGTCGCCTGCGGCCAGCCGAGCAGCGCCGCCAGCATCTGCCCGGTGGCGTTCATGTCGTTGTCGATCGCCTGCTTGCCGGCGATCACCAGTCCCGCGCCTTCGGCGTCGATCACCGCCTTGAGGATCTTGGCCACCGCCAGCGGTTCGATGTCTGTCTGCACGTCGTCGGCCGCCACCACCAGCACCGCCCGGTCCGCCCCCATCGCCAGCGCGGTCCGCAGCGTCTCCTGTGCCTGCTTCACCCCGACCGAAACCGCGATGATCTCCTCGGCGACGCCCTTCTCCTTGAGCCGGATCGCCTCCTCGACGGCGATCTCGTCGAAGGGGTTCATGCTCATCTTGACGTTGGCGAGATCGACGCCGCTGCCGTCGGCCTTGACCCGGACCTTGACGTTGTAATCGATCACCCGCTTCACGGGCACCAGGATCTTCATCTGCGCTCCCCCGATCTCGCAACGGGGGCCGGGCAGGGGCGATCGGCGACCGCTCGAACGAAGCCGCCCCCCGGGCGCTGGTTTCGTCCAAGCGCCGGTCTAAGGGGGCGGGCAGGACCGCGCAACAGGAACTTTGCCGACGGCGCCGCAACGCCGGCGGCAGGGGTCAGAGCACGAAGTTGTCCGCCGTGAGGTCGGTCAGCAGCGTGTGTTCCAGCGTCAGGTCCCCTTCCGCGAAGGCTAGTACCACCTTGGGGCCGTCCTGGGTTGCGGCGTCGGTCACGTCCGTGAAGTCGGTGAGGCCAGCGACCGCCGTGAGGTCGATCTTCTCGTTGTTGGTGTTGAAGTCCAGCACCCGGTCGTCGCCGCCGTCATAGAAGAACGAGATCCCGCCCGCCGCCGCCGGCCAGCACGTCGTTGCCGGCTCCGCCGTGGAGCCGGTCGTTCCCACCTCCGCCGTACAGCCAGTCGGAATTCGCGCCACCGAACAGGAAGTCGCCGCCGGCGCCGCCGGCCAGCCGGTCACGTCCGGCGTCGCCGAATACGCTGTCGCTGCCCGCGCCTCCGGCCAGGACGTCGCCGCCGTTGCCACCGCGGATCTCATCGTGGCCGCTTCCCCCGAAAATCCGGTCGCGACCATCCCCGCCCGTCAGCGTATCGGCGCCGGCGCCACCGACGATCAGGTCGTTGCCGTCGCCACCGAAGATGGTGTCGTTGCCGTTGCCCCCATGGAGGGCGTCGTTGCCGTCGCCACCGTCGATCGAATCGTTGCCGGCACCGCCGTAGATCAGGTCGTTGCCGTCGCCGCCGAGAATGCTGTCCTTGCCGCCGCCCCCGTAAAGACCGTCGTTGCCGTTTCCGCCGTCGATCGAATCGTCCCCGGCGCCGCCGTCGATCACGTCGTTGCCGCCGCCGCCCGAGATCGTGTCGGCGCCCAACAGCCCGAAGATGAGGTCGAACGAATTCTTGCCGCTCAGGATGTCATCGCCGCTTGTTCCGATTATCAGTGCCATGGGCTTGCCCCGTGCCGTTCCCTCGCCGCCCCGCGCGGCGAGCCGACAGCATAACGCACGCAAGCCGCCTGCGCTCCCTCGAAAGCGGGAAAAGCCTCATTGGCGCGCGGGCGCCGTCACGCGGCCGCGGCGCGACCCCAGAGCTCGACCAGGACCGCGGCGTAGAGCACGAAGCTCGCGGCCAGCACGAAGACGTGCCAGATCGTGTTGTGGAACGGCAGCTGCTCCCATAGGAAGAACACGACGCCGGTGGTGTAGAGGCCGCCCGCCACCAGGATCAGCGCCAGACCGGTCGGGGTCAGCTCGGCGAGCAGCGGCGCGCCGAGCAGCGCCCCGGCCCAGCCGATCGCGAGGTAGAGCACGATGCTCGCCCATTTCAGCCGCGCCGGGCTGAACAGCCGCAGCGAGGCGCCGGCCAGCGCCGCCCCCCAGAGCCCGGTCAGGAAGAACCCGGCATGGGTCCCGGTCAGCACCGCGAACGGGGTGTAGCTGCCGGCGATCTTGACGTAGATCGCCGACTGGTCGATCCGCCGCAGCAGGTCCTTCCAGGCTGGTAGCCGCGCCATGTTGTTGAGCGCCGAGCAGGCCAGCATGCCGATCAGGCTGACGCCGTAGACGACCGCGGCGGCGACGGTGCCGGCGTCGCCGAACCAGACCGCGGCCAGGGTCACCAGCACCGGCACCGCGATCAGCGCCGCGATGATCCCGGCCACGTGCACCGCGGCGTCGCTGACCAGCTCGGCCCGGCTGTAGATCATGGGCACGCGCTCGCGCGTGAACATCGGCGCTGGTTCCCCCGAGCGCGGCCGCTCCGCGCCCCCGACTCGGATTCAAGCAAAAATCGCCGCGAATTGGAATGCGGCCTTCGGTCCAATGGTTAGCGCAGATGGGTGATGCGTCCAGTCAACGATTCGCGCCCGGCACCCACAGCAGATCGGCCCGGCCGCCGTCGTTGGCGACCCGGCCGGCCACGAACAGCCAGTCCGAAAGCCGGTTGAGATAGCGCACCGCCTCGGGATTGACCGGCTCGCCCGCGGCCAGCGCCACCGCGTGGCGCTCGGCCCGGCGGCAGACGGTGCGGCAGAGGTGCAGGTGCGCGGCCAGGGGCGTGCCGCCGGGCAGCACGAAGCTGCGCAGCGGCGTGAGGTCCGCGTTCATCGCGTCGATCTCGGTCTCCAGCCGACGCACCTGGCCGGCGAGGATGCGCAGCCGCGGCTGTTTCGCCGCCGCGTCGTTGGCGAAATCCGGGGTGCAGAGGTCGGCGCCGAGGTCGAAGAGGTCGTTCTGCACCCGCATCAGCGCGCCGTCGAGCCCGCCCGCGGCGTGCAGCCGCGCCAGGCCCAGTGTGGCGTTCAACTCGTCCACGGTGCCGTAGGCGGTGACCCGCAGGCCGTGCTTCGGCACTCGCGTGCCGTCCCCGAGCCCGGTCTCGCCGGCATCGCCGGTCCTGGTGTAGATCTTGTTGAGCACGACCATGGCCGGTCCCCGCATCGCCTCGACGCCCGGGAGGTAACCGATCGCGCGGCCAAAGGCAAAGCGCGACGCCGTCAAGCCGATCTTAACCGCCGGCCGCGATGATCGCCGCCGACCGACGGGGGTGGGGTGATGGTCAGATCGAGCTATGCCGCCGGGCAACCGGGCGAGGCCGGGCCGGAGCTGCGGCTGGCCGAGCTGATCGGCGCGCTCAGCCACGCGCTCGACATGACCGAGGGCCAGCCGCCCGGCCATTGCGTGCGCTGCTGCTGGATCGGGATCCACGTCGGCCGCGCCCTCGGCCTCGACCGCCGGGCGCTGCCGGACCTCTACTACACGCTGCTGCTCAAGGATCTCGGCTGCTCCAGCAACGCCGCCCGGATCTGCGCGCTCTACCTGGCCGACGACATCGGCTTCAAGCGCAACTTCAAGACCATCGACGGCAGCCTCAGCGCCGCGCTGCGCTTCGTCTTCGCCCAGACCGGGCTCGAATCCGGCCTCGCCGAGCGGATCCGCGCCATCGTGAACATCCTGCAGAACGGCGGGGAGATCGGCCGCGAGCTGATCGAGACCCGCTGCCACCGCGGCGCAGACATCGCCGCCAAGCTGCGGTTCTCGACCCGGGTGCAGGACGGCATCCGCAGCCTCGACGAGCACTGGAACGGCTCCGGCAAGCCGCTCGGCCTCAAGGCAGCCGCGATCCCGCCCGCCGCCGCGATCGCGCTCCTCGCCCAGGTCGTCGACATCTTCCACACAGAGCGGGGCCGTGCCGCCGCCATCGCCGAGGCAAAGGCCCGCGCCGGCACGTGGTTCGCGCCCGAGGTGGTGGCGGCGTTCCTCAAGGCCCAGGCCGTGCCCGGTTTCTGGGACGTCCTCGGCAGCGACGCCGTCGGGGCCCGCGTCCTCGACCTCGACCCGGCGATCGACGCCGCGCCCGTCGACGAGACCTATCTCGACGAGATCGCCTCGGCCTTCGCCGACGTGGTCGATGCCAAGAGCTCTTTCACCGCCGACCATTCCCGGCGCGTCACCCTCTACGCCGACATGATCGCCGAGGATCTCGGCTTCGATGCCGCCCACCGCCGCTGGCTGCGCCGCGCCGGCCTGCTGCACGACATCGGCAAGCTCGCGGTCAGCAACCAGATCCTCGACAAGCCCGGCAAGCCCGACCCGGCCGAGTGGCAGGCGATCCGCGCCCATCCCGGCCACGGCGAGGTGATCCTCGCCCGCGTCCCGGCCTTCCGCGACATCGCCCCGCTCGCCGGGTCGCACCACGAGCGCCTCGACGGCAAGGGCTACCCAAGCGGCCTCGCCGGCGACGCCATCTGCCTCGAGACCCGCATCCTGACCGTGGCCGACGTCTTCGACGCGCTCTCGGCCGACCGGCCCTACCGCCCGGCGATGCCGATCGCCGCCGCCCTGGCGATCCTCGACAAGGACACCGGCACCGCCTTCGATGCCAACTGCGTGGCGGCGCTCAAGCGCGGGCTGGCGCGGCTGACCGGCGCCGCGGACGGCGGCGCCGCGGTGGCCTGACGACGTCAGCGCCGGGCGAAATAGACGAAGGTCACGATCAGGATCACCGCGATGAACTGCGCCAGCAGGCGCAGACGCATGATCTTGTTGGCATATTTCTTGTTGAACTCGCCGCCTCGCGCAAAGCCGCCGACGCCCACCATCAGCACCCCGAGCACCGCGAGGCAGGCGAGGGCGGCGATGATGAAAAGGGGATCGTGTCGCATCGGCCGCGCCTCCCTGCCGCCTGCCCCTGGACCTAACCGAATCCGCGCCCATTGCAAGGGAGGCTCCCGGCCGCCGTCGCCTTCCGGGGTGGATAATCGCCGCCCGATCGGGTAGGATCGTCGCATTGCGTGCAAGACCGATTTCATCCGACGCCCCCCAGCTTCGTCCCGGCGAAGTGTCGTCAGCGTCGCCATTGGAGACACAGCCGATGAAGTACGTCATGACCTGGAAGAAGAAGCTGCACGGCACCACCTCCGAGTACGAGGCGGCGCAGAAGCGCGCGCTGGAGCTGATGCGGCGCTGGCGGCGGCCCGAAGGCGTCCGGATCCACCAGCTCCTGGTCCGCGCCGGCACCAGCGGCGGCTACGCCGTGTTCGAGACCGACGACCTGGCGGTGGTGCACGAGGCGACCGCGGTGTTCTCCGGCTTCAACTTCCACATCGACCCGGTGCTCGACCTCGACGCCGCCCTCGCCTCGGCCGGCCTGGCCGTCGAGTGGCGCGACGCCGTGGTCTGAGCCTCAGCGGCCGCGCAGGATCCGGTCGACCGCGGCGGTCGGCAGCAGCCGGCGCATCAGGTCGGCCGCCCGGGTCGGCCGGGTCACGAAATAGCGGGCGCGCGGGTGCCGGCTCTCCAGCGCGTGGATCAGCCGCGCGGTGACCGCCGCCGGCGGCAGCTCGAAGCGGTCGGGCCGCGGCGGCCCGTAGAGCCGCCTCAGCAGCCCGCGCTCGTAGGCCGCGCGGTGCGGCGAGGCCCGCCAGTCCACGTGCTGTTCGAAATGCGGGATCGAGTTCAGCCGGAACGGCGTCGCGATCGGCCCCGGCTCGATCAGCGCCACCGCGATGCCGCTGCCGTGCAGCTCGAGCCTGAGCGTGTCGGCGATGCCCTCGAGCGCGAACTTGGTCGCGACGTAAGCGCCGCGCCACGGTGCGGCCACCAGCCCCAGGATCGACGAGATCATCACGATCCGCCCCCGCCCGGCCGCACGCATCGCCGGCAGCAGCCGGTTGGTCAGGTCGACCTGGCCGAACAGGTTGGTCTCGAAGATCTCGCGCAGCGCCGCCCGCGGCAGGTCCTCGACCGCGCCGGGGATCGCGAAGGCGCCGTTGTTGACCAGCGCGTCCAGCCGGCCGCCGGTCCGCGCCAGCGCCTCGGCCACGGCCGCCGCCAGCCCGGCCTCGTCGGCGAGGTCGAGCGGAAAGCTCTCCAGCCCCTCGGCCGCCAGCCGGGCGCAGTCGGCGGGCTTGCGGCAGGTCGCCAGCACCCGCCAGCCGCGCGCCCGGAGCGTCCGGGCCGCGTCGAGCCCGATCCCGGACGAGCAGCCGGTGATCAGCACCGTGCGCGGCTCAGCCGGCATAGACGGCCCGCTCGAAGGCCGCGTAGGCCGCCATCACCCGCGGATCGCAGAACGGCCGCACCTGGGTCAGGAACAGCCCCGCGATCCCCCGCGCCGGGTCGAGCCAGCAATGGGTGTTCAGGATCCCCGCCCAGCCCTGCGCCCCCGCCGCCCGCATCCCCGGCACGTCCGCCTCGACCCTGAGATACGCCAGCGAATGCCCCTTGGGCGTGCCGGGAAACAGCTCGACGTCGGCGCTGGCCGCCGGCAGCACGCTCCGCATCGCGCCCACCCGCAGCCCGCCGGTCTGGTTGGCCAGGAGCTCCGCCACCGCCGCCGGCGACAGCACCCGCGCCCCGTCGAGCGCGCCGCCGCCGAGCAGCATCCGCAGGAAGCGCAGGTAATCGGCGCCGCTGCCGTAGAGCGCGTGCCCCATGCCGTAGAACTCGGGCTGCGCCGGCGGCGTCACGCTCGCCGCCGCGAAGCCGCCGTCGGGCACCCGCGCCACCACCGCGGCCAGCCGGCCGCTGAGGTCCGCGTCGAGCTCGAACCCGGTCGAACCCATGCCGAGCGGCGCGAAGATCTCCTCCCGGCAGAAGCGGTCGATCCGCCGGCCGTCCACCGCCTCGACCACCCGCCCCAGCCAGTCCGGCCCGATGCCGTAGGCCCAGCCCGCGCCGGGGTCGAACATCAGCGGATGGTTCAGCCCGGCCAGCCGCCCCGAAGGCGCCGTCGGCTGCCCGGTCAGCTCCCGGTACCGCAGCATCTCCGCGTTCCAGATGTCGTAGGCGAGCCCCGAGGTGTGGCTGGCGAGCTGGCGCAGCGTCGCCCGGCGCCGCGGCGCCCGCAGCCGCGGCACGTCGCCGTCCCAGCCGTCCAGCACCCGGAGCTCGGCAAAGCCCGGCAGGACGCTGTCCACCGGCGCGTCGAGCGCCAGCCGCCCGCGGTCGACCAGGATCATCGCCGCCACCGCGCCGACCGCCTTGGTCATCGAGAACAGCCGCAGCACCGTGTCGGCACCCGCGCGCAACCCCGGCGCCGCCTCACCGGCCGCGCCCTGCCAGCGCGTGCCGCCGGCATCGCCCACCAGCCCTACCGCGAAGGGCACGTCGCCCGCGGCCACGGCGGCGTCGAGAACCTGTTGCGGGCTGGGCAAAAGCGGACCTCCGACAACGCTGCGGCGCATGCCGCCAGCGCCCGGGCGAATCGGCGCTGGACGGGTGGGCACCCGCACGGTATCACAACATCTATGGCCGACGAGACCGATGACCGCGACATGGGTGCCGTGACCGCCGAACCCCTCGCCCGGGCGCTGGGCGAGCGCTACCTCACCTACGCGCTCTCCACCATCATGCACCGGGCGCTGCCGGACGCCCGCGACGGACTGAAGCCGGTGCATCGCCGCATCCTCTACGCCATGCGCGGCCTCCGCCTCGACCCCAACGGCGCCTTCCGCAAATGCGCCAAGATCGTCGGCGAGGTGATGGGCAACTACCACCCGCACGGCGACGCCTCGATCTACGAGGCGCTGGCCCGCCTCGCCCAGGATTTCAACGTCCGCTACCCGCTGGTCGACGGCCAGGGCAACTTCGGCAACATCGACGGCGACAACCCGGCGGCCCAGCGCTACACCGAGGCCCGCCTGACCGCCGCCGCCGCCGCGCTGATGGAAGGCCTCGCTGAGGATGCCGTCGATTTCCGCGACAACTACGACGGCTCCGAGCAGGAGCCCGTCGTCCTTCCCGCCGCCTTCCCGAACCTGCTCGCCAACGGCTCCTCCGGCATCGCCGTCGGCATGGCCACGAACATCCCGCCGCACAACATCGACGAGCTCTGCAACGCCTGCCTGCACCTGATCAAGTCGCCCGGCGCCTCCGACGAAAAGCTCCTCGACTTCATCCAGGGTCCCGACTTTCCCACCGGCGGCATCGTCATCGAGCCGCGCGCCAGCATCAAGGAAGCCTACCGCACCGGCCGCGGCTCCTTCCGCCTGCGCGCCCGCTGGCACCGCGAGGATCTCGGCCACGGCACCTGGCAGATCATCGTCACCGAGGTCCCCTACCAGGTGCAGAAGGGCCGGCTGATCGAGCGCATCGCCGAACTGGTCAACCTCAAGAAGATCCCGATCCTGGCCGACGTCCGCGACGAGAGCGCCGAGGACGTGCGCATCGTGCTCGAGCCCCGGGCCCGCACCGTCGACCCCGGCGTGCTGATGGAGATGCTGTTCCGGGCCAGCGACCTCGAGACCCGCTTCGCCATGAACATGAACGTGCTGATCGACGGCCGCACCCCGCAGGTCTCGACGCTCAAGGAGGTGCTGCGCGCCTTCCTCGACCACCGCCGCGACGTGCTCGTCCGCCGCTCCCGCTTCCGCCTGGAGAAGATCGACGCCCGCCTCGAGGTGCTCGAAGGCCTGCTGGTCGCCTACCTCAACCTCGACCGCGTCATCGCCATCATCCGCACCGAGGACGACCCCAAGGCGGTGATGATCGCCGAGTTCGCCCTGACCGACACCCAGGCCGAGGCCATCCTCAACATGCGGCTGCGCAACCTGCGCAAGCTCGAGGAGATGGAGATCCGCGCCGAGCGCGACGCGCTGACCGCCGAGCGCGCCGGGCTCGCCGCGCTCCTCGCCTCGGAAGCCGCGCAATGGGCGAAGATCGCCGACCAGCTCCGCGACGCCCGCAAGGCCTTCGGCAAGGACGCCCCCGGCGGCGCCCGCCGCACCAGCTTCGACGACGCCCCCGAGGTCGAGGAGGTCGCCTACGAGGCGATGATCGAGCGCGAGCCGGTCACCGTGGTCTGCTCCGAGATGGGCTGGATCCGCGCGCTCAAGGGCCATCTCGACCCCACGGCCGAGCTCAAGTTCAAGGACGGCGACGGCCCGCGCTTCCATCTCCACGCCGAGACCACCGACCGGCTGCTGGCCTTCGCCTCCAACGGCCGGATGTACACGCTCGCCGCCGCCACCCTGCCGGGCGGCCGCGGCATGGGCGAGCCGATCCGGCTGATGATCGACCTGCCCAACGAGGCCCAGCTGCTCGCCCTCTTCGTCCACGCCCCCGGCGCCCGGCTGCTGGTCGCCTCCGAGGCCGGCGACGGCTTCGTGCTGCCGCAGGACGAGGCGCTGGCCCAGACCCGCGCCGGCCGCCAGGTCCTGAACCTCAAGGCGGGCGTGCGCGCCCGGCTCGCGCGCCCGATGGCCGGCGACCACGTCGCCGTCGTCGGCGAGAACCGCAAGCTCCTGGTCTTCCCCGCGGCCGAGCTCCCCGAGATGGCCCGCGGCAAGGGCGTGCGCCTGCAGCGCTACAAGGACGGCGGCCTCGCCGACGCCACCAGCTTCGATCTCGCCGACGGCCTGAGCTGGAAGGATCCCGCCGGGCGCACCCGCACCGTCGCCGCGGCCGAGCTCGCCGAGTGGCTCGGCGCCCGCGCCAGCGCCGGCCGCATGGCCCCCCGCGGCTTCCCCCGCGACCTCCGCTTCGGCTGACACCGCCGGTCGGCGCGTCGACGGCCCACAGGCCCGACCCCGAGGCGGTCACCGTCGAGCCGGATTTGACCGTCGGCAAATCCGGGCGCGGCCGGGCCCGTGCCCGGGGCGGCCGCGATACCGCGGCCGACCCGGGGCGCCCGCGCGCCGGATGGGAGCGGGCCGAGGCCCGACTTCGGTCGGAAGCAAGACCCGTGCGGAAGGTGCCGAGCCGTCATCGCAGAGGGCCGTCGGCATAAGCTGCGTCAACGCGCATGCATACGCGTTGTGCATGGGTTGTGCATGCGTCCGTGCATCGGAATTACCGAGCCCGTTCAAGAGTTTGACCCCGAATTGTCCGCCGGTCGCGCTTCGCGACGCCCCCCACCCGAAATTCGTTTCGACACAAATGAAACAACGGCCGCCGCGGGCAGGTATCTTGCCGAAACAGCCGCAGCCGATAACGCCGCCATCGCAACGATGCAGCATCAGGAGGAAACCATGTTGCAGCAGCTGAAGGCAGCGGTCCAGCGCTCGGGCGAGCGGGCCCGCAACCGTCGTGACTACCGGGCGCTGCTCGCGCTCGACGACCGCTCCCTGCGGGATATCGGCGTCGGCCGGGACGAGATCCGGTCGATGCTGTCGGGCTCGCACTATGCCTGAAGGCCCGGCCGCCGACCGCGCAGGCGTCGGCGGCCCGGCAACTCCCCGGCGTCAGGCGAAGGCCTGCGGCTGCACCGCCCGGGCCATGTGATCCAGCACGCCGTTGACGAATTTCGCTTCCTTTCCATCGGGATAGAAAGCCTTCGCCACGTCGACGTATTCGTTGATCGTCACCTTCGGCGGCGTGTCGGTGGCGACCAGCTCGGCGCCCGCGGCCCGGAACAGCGCCCGCAGCGTCGGGTCGATCCGGTCGATCGGCCAGCGCGCCGCCAGCGCGCGATGCGTCAGCTGGTCGATCCGCGCCTGCTCGGCGACCGCTGCCGCCAGCAGCGCGCGGAAATGCCCCAGATCGGGCTCGGCATAGGTCGTGCCGTCGATCTCGGCGCCCAGCCGGTGGGTCTCGAACTCCTCCAGCACCGTCTCCAGCCCCGCGTCCGCCGCCTCCATCTGGAACAGCGCCTGCACCGCGTAGAACCGCGACGCCGAGCGCATGCGCCGGCCCTGCGCCGCGGTCGGCCCGCTGGACTTCGCGCCCGTCATTCCGCCGGCTTCCCCGCCACCCGGAAGCTGCCCTCCGGCAACGGCCGCGACGGCCGCGCGAACCGCCGCGCCAGCGCCACCAGGTGCAGCGCCGCCTCCGCCGCCCCGCCGCCCTTGTCCTGGCCTGCGGGATCGGCGCGCACCGCCGCCTGGCCGTGGTTCTCGACCGTCAGGATGCCGTTGCCGATGCAGAGCCCGTCGAGGCCCAGCAGCATCAGCCCGCGCGAGGAATCGTTGCAGACCGTGTCGTAATGGGTGGTCTCGCCGCGGATGACGCAGCCGAGCGCGACGTAGCCGTCGAATTCGCCCGACCGGCTCGCCAGCCGGATCGCCGTCGGCACCTCGAGCGCGCCCGGCACCTCCACGGTCTCGTGCTGCGCCCCGGCCGCCTCCAGCGCGGCGCGGGCCCCGGCGATCAGCGCATCGGCGATGTCGCGGTAGAACGGCGCCACCACGATCAGCAGCCGCGTCGGCCGCTCGAAGCGCGGGCGGGGCAGGGTGGAGTGGCTCTCGCGGACCGCCATGCTCAGCCCTCCGCCGCCGAGATCGGCCGGGTGCCGACGATCGCCAGCCCGTAGCCCTCGAGGCCCACCGGGCGCGGGCTAGGGGAATTGGTCAGCAGCACCAGATCGCGCAGCCCCAGCGCGTTCAGGATCTGCGCGCCGATGCCGTACTGCCGCAGCCGGTTGGGCGAGACGTGATCGCCGATCTCGAGCTTGGCGCCCATGTCGCGCAGCAGCACCACAACGCCGCGGCCCTCGGCGGCGATGGCGCGCATCGCGTCGCGCAGCTGGTGGCTGCGGCCGGGATGGATGCCGAGCAGGTCCTCCATCGGGTTCATCGCGTGCATCCTGACCAGCACCGGAGCGGGGCTGCTCAGGTCGCCCTTGCTGAGCACGATGTGCTCGCCGCCGCCGGCGGTGTCGGTGAAGACCCGCATCTGCCAGGCGCCGCCGTATTCCGAGGTGACGGTGTCGACCGCGGTCTCGCGCACCAGGTTGTCGTGGCGCCGGCGGTAGGCGATCAGATCGGAGATGGTGCCGATCTTCAGCCCGTGGCGCTGGGCGATCGCCACCAGATCCGGCAGCCGCGCCATGGTGCCGTCCTCGTTCATGATCTCGCAGATCACGCCCGACGCGTTCAGCCCGGCCAGCCGGGCGATGTCGACCGCCGCCTCGGTATGCCCGGCGCGAACCAGCACGCCGCCTTCGCGGGCGCGCAGCGGGAAGACATGGCCCGGGGTCGCGATGTCCTGCGGGCCGGAGCGCGGGTCGATCGCCACCGCCACGGTCCGCGCCCGGTCGTGCGCCGAGATGCCGGTGGTCACCCCCTCGCGGGCCTCGATCGAGACGGTGAACGCGGTCTCGTGGCGCGAGGAGTTCGACGCCGCCATCAGCGGCAGCCCCAGCGCGTCCAGCCGCTCGCCGGGCAGCGTCAGGCAGATCAGACCCCGGCCGTGGGTCGCCATGAAGTTGATGGCGTTGGGCGTGCACATCTGCGCCGGGATCACCAGGTCGCCCTCGTTCTCGCGGTCCTCGTGGTCGACCAGGATGAACATCCGGCCGTTGCGCGCGTCCTCGATGATCTCCTCGATCGAGGAGATCGCGTCGGCGTAGTCGGGCTGGAGCGGCGAGGCCATGCGGGTCACTTGCAGCGGATCACTTGCAGATGCGTGCGGCGCATCTAGCGCAGCCCCGGCCGGATGACCAGCGCGGACGTCCCGCCGCGTCACGCGGCGGCGTACTCGGTCAGCCGCGCGACGTAGCGGGCCAGCGTGTCGATCTCGAGGTTCGCGAGGTCCCCGACGCGGACCGCACCCCAGGTGGTGTGGGTGCGGGTATGCGGGATGATGTTGACGCCGAAGCGCGCGCCCTCGACCTCATTGACGGTCAGCGAGGTGCCGTTCAGCGCCACCGACCCCTTCGGCGCCACGAACCGTGCCAGCCCGCCCGGCGCCTCGAAGAGGACCCGCAAGCTGTCGCCCTCGCCCTCGACGCGCACCACCTCGGCGAGCCCGTCCACATGCCCCGCGACGATGTGGCCGCCGAGTTCGTCCCCGAGCCGGAGCGCCCGCTCGAGGTTCACCCGTGACCCCGGCGTCCAGCCGCCGGCGTTGCGCCGGATGTTGCTACGCGCCAGCGTCTCGGCCGACACGTCGACCTCAAACCAGGCGCCGTCGCCGTCCGGCCCGCGGTCGACCACGGTCAGGCACACCCCGTCGCAGGCGATCGACGCGCCTATGGCGATCCCGGCGGCGGGATAGCCGCAGCGGATCCGCGCCCGCAGGTCGCCCCGGTCCTCGAGGCGCTCGACCGTGCCCATGTCGCTGATGATGCCGGTGAACATCGGCCGACCTCCCCCGCGGGATCCCGCTTGGGGGTCCTAGCGCGCCCTGCGGCCCGCTGGCAAGCCCGTGTCCCGCCTGATCCGTTTTCCCCCGCCTCGGCCGTCCGGCCCGCGGCCCGGACTGGCGCGCGATTCGCGGCGCTATGGCCGATGGCCGATTGCGCTGGCCTACCGATTTCGCATGAGGCGATCATCCGGTTGGCCGCGTTTCGCCTGTCCGGATTGCTCCTATCATGGAGCGCTGGCAGTTCAGGCAAGGAAAAATCAGTGGGCAGGATCACAGACGACCGGAGGGCCGCCAACTACCGTGGCGCTGACACGCTCCGGTTCGGCGGACAAGGCGGCTCAGACCGGTGAACCGAGTTCGTCGCGCGTTCCTGCTGTCGTCCCTCGAGCAGTATATCCAGCTCGTCATAGGCTTCGCCGTGCTCGCGGTGCTCGCCCGCCTGTTGACGCCGGACGAGATCGGCCTCGCGGTGGTCGCAATGGGTATATCGACATCGGCCTACTCGTTGCGCGAGTTCGTCACGACCGAGTTTCTCATCCAGAAATCCGAGATTGATCTTGCCGACCGGCAGACGTCGTTCACCGCCATCACTCTGGTCACCGCTTGCATCTGCGTCTGCATCCTCGCCTTGTCCCAGCCGCTGTCGCGGTTCTACAGCGCGCCGGAGCTGGCGCGATTCCTGACGATCGGTGCCGCCAGCGCGCTCGTCGAGGCGTTCGGACTTCCCACGATCGCCCTGCTGCGCCGGGAGATGGCGTTCGGCACCCTCGCAAGCATCCGGGTGATCTCCTCCGTGGCGGGCGCCGCCGTGACCATCCTGCTCGCGTGGTCAGGTCATGGCTTCATGAGCTACGCGTGGGGCCTTTTGATCAGCGCAATCGCGACGAGCTGCCTGGCGTATGCCGCACACCCCGACGCCGCGAGCTTCCGGCCTTCGCTCGCATCCTTGCGCGGGGTGATCGGCTTCGGCGGCTACCGGGGTGCGACGACCATGGTCGAGCGGATTTACGAATCTTTGCCCCAGCTTATGCTCGGCCGGTTCATGCCCATGACGGCCGTCGCCTTCTACAATCGAGCCAACGTCGTGTGCGCAATACCCGATCGCGTCCTTCTCTCGGCGGTCTTTTCGGTGGCGTTCCCGGCGTTTGCCGCACACAAGCGCACCGGCGGGGATGTCCGGCAAGCATATCTCAGGACGCTCAGCTACGTTTCCGCCGTCTACTGGCCCGCGTTGGTCGGGCTCGCGGTGACCGCCCACACCGTGGTCCGCATCGTGCTGGGAGATCAGTGGGATCAAGCCGTCCCGCTGGTTCGCATTCTTTCCGTGGCCTCCATGTTCTGGTTCTCCGTTGTTCCCACCAATCCGATGTTGCTGGCCTTGGGGAAAAACCGCGACGCGTTCACAGCCGTCTTCATCTCGCGGGGCATCGGCATCATTGTCGTGGGTTCGGCCAGCTATTTCGGCGTGTTGGCCATGGCCGCGAGCCAACTCATCGCGCTGCCGGTCCAGATGATCGTCGGCCTGCTCTTCGCCAAGAAGCATGTCAGGTTCCGCTGGCGGGAACTGATGGCAGCTATCGTCCCGAGCGCGGTCGTGACGGCGTGTTCAATTGCCGGCCCTCTGGCGGTCGGCGTGGCGATCGGAGGACGTCTCGACTTTTCGATCCCAGAATTCGGCGTGGTTGGGATCTTGGCAGCGGTCGGCTGGTTAGCGGGCCTTGCCTTGACGAACCACCCCTTCCTCGTGGAACTCGAGAGGCCGGCACAAATGATCAGCGCCTATCTGCGCCGCCTCGCCCGGCGACCGATGGACCTGTCGACCGCAGCCGGATCGGGCAAGGCGGCGGACTGACGCCGCGGGACAACGGAGATGGCAAGCGTCGACGTCGTCATTCCGAACTACAACTACGGGCGCTACCTGCGGGTGTGCATCGAAAGCGTGCTGGCGCAGGACGTGGATGAATTGCGCGTCCTTGTGGTCGACAATGCCTCAACGGACGAGAGCCGCGACATCGCCCGTGAAGTGGCAAGCAGGGACAGCCGTGTCGAACTGCTTTTGAGAGCCGAGAATCTCGGCCCGCATGCCTCGTTCAACGCGGGCATAGACTGGGCGCGCTCGGACTACTTCCTGATGCTGTTTTCCGACGACTTCCTGGTGCCCGGGGCTCTTCGGCGCGCCGCCAGGGTCTTGGACCGGGACCCGTCGATTGCCTTCACCTATGGCAGGGACGTTCCGGTGCGCAACGACGAGGCCATTCCGGAGATCGAGCCGCAGCCGGAGGATGTTCCCTGCCAGGTGCAGCCAGGGTCCGACTTCATCCGGCAGTTCTGCCGGCTCGGCGTCTTCCAGATACCTGGTCCTTCGATCGTAATCAGGACCAGCGTGCAGAAGCAGGTGGGTTACTATCTCCCGGCGCTCCCCCACAGCGACGACTACCATGTTTGGCTGCGGCTGGCGCTTCACGGTCGGGTTGCCGAGCTCGATTGCATCCAGGCGGGCATTCGCCTGCACGGCGCCAACCGAGTGAGCGAGCTGCTTTCGCACCCGATCCTGCACATTCAGCACACCGCCCAAGCAGCGGAATACTTCTTCACTCACGAGGCACGCGACCTGCCAACGTGCGCCGAGCTCCGGCAACTGGCGCAACGCGGGATTGCCGAGCGCGCCTACTGGTCGGCGATTTCGCATCTGCTTCGTCGTCAGCCCGGTGCGCGCGACCTCCTGAGGCTCGCCTTCTCGCTGAGACCGCGGACAAGGGTCCTGCCTCCCATCGGCTACTTGCTGGAACGTCCGGATACCGCGCGACGGATCAGCGGCATGCTGGGTCTGCGCGCCCGCGCCTGAGGAGGTCGGCCGAGCGCCCATCGCGCTGTCAAGCTGGGCGAACATTGGTGCAAGGATCGGATACGCTCCGGTCCGCCCCCTCCAGTCACGTTGCGGCTGGCTTCTTGCGCGGAATATCGCTAAATTCACCGGCAAAAGCCGATGAACGAAGGCAGTGAGGCAATCGATGCAGGGTCCGCGGTTCGCGACGACGCCGTTCGCGCGTGCGCTTCTGCTGTTGGCGGCGCTCGCCGGCTGCACCATTCCGCGCACCGGCCCGACCGCGGGCGACATTCTGCAGGCCGGCAAGGACGCCGAGCTCGGCATGCATATCGTCCCAGTCACGCCGGCGATTGCGATCGCCACGCGCTCGACCGACACGCTCGGCTTCGGCGCGGACTTCCTCGGCGCGAAGGTGATCTCGCCGGATACGATCAGCCCCGGCGACACCGTCTCGGTGCGGGTCTGGGAGAACGTCGACACCGGGTTGCTGGCGGGGGCCGGGCAGAAGGTGACGACGCTCGAGGCGATCCCGGTCGACCAGCAGGGCGAGATCTTCGTGCCCTACGCCGGGAGCCTCCGTGCCGCCGGCCGCAGCCCCGACCAGCTGCGCCAGGAGATCACCCAGAGCCTGCAGAACCAGACCCCCGACCCTCAGGTCGAGGTGCGCCGGGTCGCCGGTGACGGTGCCACGGTCAGCGTGATGGGCGGCGTCAAGGATCCCGGCGTCTATCCGATCGACGCGCCGACCCGGCGGCTCTCGGCGATGCTGGCGCGCGCCGGCGGCGTGGCGCTGATCCCCGACACGGCGCAGATCGAGGTCCAGCGCGGCGGGCACTCGGGGCGCATCTGGCTGCAGGACCTCTACGACGACCCCAAGCTCGACGTGGCGCTGCGGGCCAACGACCGGATCATCGTCGAGGAGGACCGCCGTTCGTTCACCGCGCTCGGTGCCTCCACCAAGCAGGCGCGGGTGGGGTTCAACAAGCACGACATGTCCGCGCTCGAGGCGATCGCCGCGGTCGGCGGGCTCGACGGGCGCTCGGCCGACCCCACCGGGGTCTTCATCTTCCGTGACGAGCCCGGCGAGGTGGCCGACCGGGTGCTGGGGCGCAGCGACCTGGTCGGGCCGCAGCGCATGGCCTATCTGATCGACCTGACCCAGCCGGAGGGGCTGTTCGCGGCGCGCGACTTCATCATCCGCGACGAGGACACGATCTACGTCACCGAGGCGCCGATCGGCTCCTGGACCCGGGTGCTGGCAATCGCCGCGACTGCCGCGGCTCTGGCCCGCACGGTCGAGGTGATCGACCCAGTAGCGCCGGCGCCTGCGGAAGTCCTGGCGGTTTCCGCCGGTCCCGGCTCCCGATCTCTGTCGGATTTTCGGCAACGATTCCGGCCTCCGCGGCTGCGGATTAACACTTCGTTAATACTGCAAACATCTTAGTAGCGTGCGGGCGCGTCAGGAGTATCAGCAAAGATCCAGGCCAGTTGCGCCGCCAGCGTTGCCAGATTGGCCCACGAAACTGGGTTATTTGGTGGCCATGGGTCATGCGAGAGGGAAGACAAGATTGAGTTGGCAAGTAGAGGTCGACCTCAAAAACAGCAACGTTCACGGTATAGGCATCTTCGCCCGCCGTCCCATCGCCGCCGGGACCCGGGTATGGCAGGTCGATGAGACCATGCACTTCTGCGATCAGCAGAAGCTCAGCGCCCTCGATCCGAGAGACCTTCGCTTCGCCCTTCACGGCGGCTATCTGCACAAGCCGTCGGGTACGTTCATCTGGTATACCGATGGTATGCAGTTCATGAACCACGGCACCACGCCGCTGGCGAACATCGGGCTCGGCACCTGGCCGCCGCTGCGCGGCGACCATTGCATCGCGCTGCGCGATATCGCAGCGGGCGAGGAGTTGTTCGAGGACTACTGCTTCTGGTCCGACGCCGGCCTGGAACCCGGCCACTGGCTGCGCCGGCTCTACATCGAGCATTGCCCGGAGCACCTGAACTTCCTGTCGAGCCTGAACGATCTGAAGGAGGCCGCCTGACAGACCTGCCTGTCAGCCATCGCCCAGGTGCAGCCGCACCGTCGCGATGAGGTCGTCGAACACGATCGGCTTGGCCAGCACCCCGGCGAACCCGGCTTCGCGGCAGGCAGTGCGGATCTCGCCGCCGGCGTTGGCGGTCACGGCCACGATCGCCGGGCTCAAGCCGTTATGGTTGCGCCTGATCTCCGATGCCGCCGCGAACCCGTCGAGGTGGGGCATCTGCAGGTCCATCAGGATCAGCCGTGGCCGGTGCAGGCTGGTCATCTCGATACCTTCGCTGCCATTGCAGGCGACGACCGCCTCATAGCCTTGCTTGCGCAGCATCGCGCACAGGATCAGCGCGTTGACCTGGTTGTCCTCGACGATGAGGATCGCGGCCGGCGTCATGCCCGTCACCGCGCGGCCGGCGGCGGAGACGTCGGGCTGCGGACCTCAGGCCGCATCCAGCGTCCCCCTCGCCTGGTCGATGCACTCGAAGTCCGCGCTGAAAGCGAAGGTCGAGCCCGCCCCTGGGGTGCTGGTGACCTCGATGCCGCCGCCCATCATCCGCGCCAGGTTCTGGCTGATCGCCAGCCCCAGCCCGGTGCCTTCGGCGGTCCGTGTCGAAGAGCCGTCGACCTGGTAGAAACGCTCGAAGACGTGCGGCAGTGCCTCGGCCGGGATGCCGCGGCCGGTGTCGGTCACCCTCAGGACGATCTGCGCTCGGCCCTCGCGGCGGTTGATCTGGGCTGCCAGGTCGACCCGGCCGCGGTCGGTGAACTTCACGGCGTTGCCGAGCAGATTGGTAACGATCTGCCGGAAGGCCCGTTCGTCGCCGCGCAGCGTCAGGCCGGCCAGCGGCTTCCAGTCGGCCTCCAGGCCGATCCGCTTCTTGCCGGCGGCGATGCGCATCATCTCGCAGACGTCCTTAAGGATCGCGGCCGGCTCGAACGGCTCCGCGGCCAGCCGGCGGTTGCCGCTTTCGATCCGGCTGAAGTCCAGCAGGTCGGAGATCAGCGCCATCTGCGCGTTGGCCGAGGTGAACAGCACCGAGACCAGCTCGCGCTGCTCGAGGTCGAGCTCGGTGGTCTCCAGCAGCTGCGCTACGCCCAGGATGCCGTTCATCGGCGTGCGCAACTCGTGACTGACGTTCGACAGGAACTCGGTCTTGCTGCGGTCGGCGGCCTTGGCGGCGTAGAGCGCGTGCTCCAGCCGCCGGGCAGACCGGACGGCATAGCTCGAACTGATCGCGCTGACGATCGCGGCCACGAGCAGCGCCAGGCCGAGCGGCAGCGCGACCTGCCGCAGAATGCTGGCGCCCGGCCGGGGCGCCGCCCAGACCACGTACTTGAACACCGACCCGTTCATGTCGGTCAGCGCCACGTAGGCCTGACCGGGCTTCGGCGCGTCCGCCAGCGCCAGGTCGTCCACCAGCAGGTTCCGGCCGATCTGCTGCAGGCGGTCGCCGGCAAGGCGCAGGCCGTGCACCTGCAGCGGCAGCTGGTCGGGGCTGACGCCGGCGGGAGGTCCCTCGACCGGGGTCACATGGGCGGCCGTGAACGCCCAGGGGGCGCCGTCGAATTCCGCAAGCAGCGTGTGCGCCGCGCTGTCGTTGGAGCCGGTGTTGTCGACCAGATGCAGGATCGCCTGCAGCAACTGCGGCGGCAGGATGTCCGCAACCCCCTCCGAGGGCGAGCCCGGGCGCCAGCCATAGACGGCGCCCGAGGCCGGGTTGACGAACACGATCAGATCCAGCGTGCCGATCTCGCCCGCGGCGTTGCCGATATTGCTGTAGAGCCAAGTCCGATCGTCGTCGATGACCGCCTGATAGGCCTCGTCCCAGACGGAATAGTCCAGGACCAGAGTACGCAGCCGCACCCGGAACGAGGCGATGCCGCCGCGGACCAGGCTCTCGGACGATTCCAGCGCCAGCTTGTTGTGCTCCCGCGAGATCCAGAGCACGCTCGACAGCACGCCCAGGATCAGGATCACCACGCCGCCGACGTGCAGTGCCACCAGCCGGTGCGACAGGCGCAACATGCCCTCGCGGTCTTCGGGTTCGGCAGGCCTGCTCGTCATCCGGTCGTCCAGTTTCCTGTCGCGAGCACCCGCTCAATCTCCTGCCAGCAGCCCTGCGGTAAAACAGGCTCAACCAAATGATCTATGCGACGGACAGGCGCGATCGAATCACGACAGGTCGACGCAGAACGCCGATCATGAGCGTACCCTATATTACCGGGGGTTGAACACAAAAAAAATCGCTCTCCCGCGGCGAGCGACGCGCCGGTGCTCGCGACAGGCGGCTTTCTGCCGGCGAACGGTTCGCCGGCACCGGCGGCCGCGGCCCGGCGCCTCAGCCGGTCCGGCGCCAGCGGCTGCGCATGTCCGGGCCGAGCGGGATGGTGTCGAGCAGGCGGAAGCGCGGGGCGAGCTGCAATGCGGTCACCTCGAGCCCGCCGATTGCCGGGATCGACTCGTCGCCCAGCACCAGCGCCGGCGGTGTAGCACACCACCTCGTCGACCAGGTCGGCGTGGATCAGGGCCGCCGCCAGCCGGGCGCCGCCTTCGCACAGCACCCGGGTCAGGCCGCGATCGCCGAGTCGCTGCATCATCGCCGAGAGATCGAGCTGGCCGTCCGCCTGGTAGGGAATCTCGATCAGCTCGGCGCCCAGGTCGGACCAGACCTTGCGCCGGGCGGCATCGGCCTCCGAATCGTGGCAGAGCCACAGCGGCACCGTGCCCGCCGTCTGGGCCAGGTGACCGTCGCGCGGCAGCGACAGGGCTCCGCTCACCACCACCCGCACCGGGTTGGAATCGGTGATGCCGAGGCCGCGCACGTCGAGCCTGGGGTCGTCGCTGCGGACGGTGCCGGCGCCGATCAGCACCGCGTCGGCCTGCGCCCGCATCAGGTGCACCTCCGAGCGCGCCCGTGGCCCGGTGATCCAGCGGCTCTCGCCGGTGCCCGTGGCGATCCGGCCGTCGATCGAGGCCGCCAGCTTCAGGGTCAGCATCGGCCGCCCCGTGCTCATCCGGCGCAGGAAGCCGCGGTTGAGCGCCACCGCCTCGGTGGCGAGGCAGCCGACCTCCACCGCCAGCCCGGCCTCGCGCAGCGCCTCGACGCCGCGGCCGTTCACCCGCGGGTCGGGGTCCTCGATCGCCACGATCACCCGCGCCACCCCCGCCGCGATCAGCGCCGCCGTGCAGGGCGGGGTCTGGCCGGTATGGGCGCAAGGCTCCAGCGTCACGTAGGCGGTCGCGCCGCGGGCCTGCGCGCCGGCCTCGGCCAGCGCCGCCGCCTCGGCGTGCGGCCGGCCGCCGTCGCCGGTGCGGCCGCGCCCGACCACCCGGCCCTCGCGCACCAGGATGCAGCCGACCGCGGGGTTGGGCCAGACCCGGCCGAGGCCCCGCCGCGCCAGCCCGAGCGCCGCCCGCATCCAGCCCGAGTCCCGGGCGTCATCGGTCATGGGCTCAGTCTTCTTCCCGTCCTGCAGGCGCCGGCCGCAGCTCGGAGACGAAGTCCTCGAAATCGTCCGCCGCCTGGAAGTTCTTGTAGACACTCGCGAAACGCACATAGGCGACCGTGTCGATCCGCGCCAGCGTCTCCATCACGATCGCGCCGATGGTGTCGGAGGGCACGTCGGTCTCGCCCATCGATTCCAGCCGCCGCACGATCCCCGAGATCATCTGGTCCAGCCGCTCGCTCTCGATCGGGCGCTTCTGCATCGCGATCCGGATCGAGCGCTCCAGCTTGTCGCGGTCGAACGGCTCTCGCTTGCCGCTCTTCTTGATCACCACCAGGTCGCGCAGCTGCACCCGCTCGTAGGTGGTGAAGCGGCCGCCGCAGGCCGGGCAGAACCGCCGCCGCCGGATCGAGACGTGATCCTCCGCCGGCCGGCTGTCCTTCACCTGGGTGTCGATGTTGCCGCAGAACGGACAGCGCATGCCACTACCTCTGGGGTCGCCGAGGACAGACTGGCGTGCACTATAGGGTGGGAACAACTGCTTGGGTAGATGCAAGTTGGCTCCACAAGATGGGCCGGGTACCACGCAGGCGGCTCAGGCGTCCGGCCCGAGATAATAGCGCAGGGTGACCGGCCACTGGTCCGAGGCCAGCACCTCGAGCAGGGCCTGGTTGATCGCCTCACGATAGGGCGAGTCCTCGGGCAGCACGATGGCGTAGTCCTCGGGCGCGAAGCGCAGCGGCGCGATGGTGACGCCTTCGACCGAGTCGCGCAGCCAGACCAGGATCGGCTCGTCATGCACGAAGGCGTCAATCTTGCCGGCGGTCAGCGCGGCCAGCCCGGACTCGATGTCGGGATAGCCTATCGGCCGCACGCCCAGCGCATGCAGCGGGCCGATCGAGGCGCTGTCGGCGACGTTGCCGACCCGGACCTTCGACAGATCGGCGACCGTCGTCACCCGGCTGACGATCCGCTCCGCGGTCAGCGTCGCCGACAGCTGCGCGGTGACAAGCGAGGTCAGGATCACCGCGCTGAACATCCAGAGGATGCCGAGCAGCCGGCCCGCCACGGTGACCGGCGACTTGTCGCCATAGCCGACCGTGGTCATCGTCACCGCCGCCCACCAGAAGCCGCTGAACAGCCCCCGCGCCGCTGCGGCCTCGAACTGCCCGGGATTGTGACGGCGCTCGGCCAGCCAGGCCAGCGCGCCGACCCCGAGCAGCAGCGCGACCAGCGCCGCGAGCGTGACGAGGAAGGTGCGCGAGCTCAGCGCGTCAAGCACGGCCAGGAAGCTCGCCCGCTGCACCGCCGCGACAGCCACGCCGAGGCCGCTGTGGAAGTAGGGGTTGGAGAAGTCGATCACCTTTTCCCGCGCTTGGGTGACGCTCATTGCCGCGATCGAGGCGTCGAGCCTGCCCGCCGCCACGCCGTCGACCATGTCCTTGAGGCTGGTCTCGACGAGGTCGTAGCGGAAGTGGAGCCGCTCGGCGATGGCGGCCAGCAGGGCGATGCTGATGCCCTCCCAGCGGCCGTCGACGCCCCTCATGGCGAAAGGCGGCGCGACCCGGGTGCCGATGCGCAGCTGCGCGCCGGACAGATCCGGCGGCGGCGGCGGCCTGCTGCGCGGCCGCGATCCCGGCGGCCAGCACGAACAGCAGCCGCGAGCAGCGTGCGGCGCAGGAACATTCAGCGGCCCTCGAAGCCGGTCAGCACGCCCACGGCGTTGACCCCGATCTCCTCCACCGCATAGCCGCCCTCCATCACGAAGAGCGTCGGCAGCCCCAGCGCGCGGATCTGCGCCGCCGATCACCGGGTAGTCGCGCGTCTCCAGCCGGAACCGGCTGATCGGATCGCCGCGAAAGGTATCGACCCCGAGCGAGACCACCAGCACCTCCGGCGCGAACTCCGCCACCGCCGCGCAGCCCGCCGCCAGCGCCGCCGACCAGCCGGCGAAGTCGGTGCCGTGCGGCAGCGGCAGGTTCAGGTTGCAGCCCTCGCCTTCGCCGGTCCCGCGCTCGTCGGCGTGGCCGAGAAAGTACGGGTATTCCACCATCGGATCGGCATGAACGTTCACCACCTGCACGTCGGCGCGGTCGTAGAAGATCGCCTGCGTGCCGTTGCCGTGATGATAGTCGATGTCGAGCACGCTGACCCGCGCCGCGCCCCGGCCGCGCAGCCACTCCGCCGCCACCGCGGCGTTGTTGATGAAGCAGTAGCCGCCCGCGAACCGCCGGCCGGCGTGGTGCCCCGGTGGCCGGCAGAGCGCGAAGGCGGCGTCCGCCCCGTCCTGCACCAGCCCGGCCGCGGTCAGCGCCACGTCATGGCTCGCCTTGATCGCGTCCCAGGTCCCGGCGACGAAGGTCGCCCCGCCGTCCATGGCGTAGAAGCCGAGCAGCCCCTCGATGTCCGCCGGCGGCACGTCGGCGCGCAGCCCCGGCACCGGCCAGACGAACGGCATCGCCGTGCCGCTGCGCCCCGCCGCCGCCCAGAGCGGCCAGGCCCGCGGCAGGAAGTCGAGGTAGTCCGGCGCGTGCACCCGCCGCGCGGCGTCGAGCTCGTGCGCCTCGGGCGCCAGCACCGGCCCGAGCCCGACCTCCTCGACCCGCGCCCGGATGATCTCCGCCCGCCGCGGCACCTCGAACGCCGGCAGGATTTCCCCCGCCATCAGCTCGACGTTGCCGCCGTGCCCGGCGTGCCGCTCCGAATAGACCGTCTGCATCAGGCCCCCGTCTCCGCGCCGGAGCCTAGCGTCGCCGCCCCGTGCCACGCAAGCCGCCAGCCGCCGCAGGAAGCGTCGCAGGCGCCCGGCCGTGTGGACTGCGCGACAAGATCACCATGCGCAGGCGTTGTGCATGAGTTGTGCATGCGTTGTGCATGCCCGGTGCATGCCCCGATCGCCCCTGTCGCTCGCCGTGCGGCGGCGCTATAACGGCGCCGCCTCTGCCATCGGTCGCCGCGAGCCATGTCCGAAGAATTCTACCGCATCAAGCGCCTGCCGCCTTACGTCTTCGCCGAGGTCAACCGGCTGAAGGCCCGCTACCGCGCCGAGGGCATGGACATCATCGACTTCGGCATGGGCAATCCGGACATGGACACGCCGAAGCATATCGTTGAAAAGCTTGTGGAAACAGTCCGCAAGCCCCGCACTCACCGCTATTCCGCCTCCAAGGGCATCCCCGGTCTGCGCCGCGCTCAGGCCGGCTACTACGCCCGCCGCTTCGGGGTGAAGCTCGACCCCGAGACCGAGGTGATCGCCACCCTCGGCTCCAAGGAAGGCCTGGCCAACCTCGCGATGGCGATCACCGCCCCCGGCGACGTGATGCTGGTCCCCAACCCCAGCTACCCCATCCACCCCTACGGCTTCATGATCGCCGGCGGCACCCTGCGCCACGTCCCCGCTCTGCACGACGGAAAGTTCAATCCTTCCGAGTACTTGCGCGCGCTCGAGCGCGCCGTCGTCCACTCGGTCCCGAAGCCGGTGGCGCTCGTCGTCTCCTTCCCCTCCAACCCGACCGCCCAGGTCTGTGAACTGGATTTTTACCGCGACCTCATATCTTTCGCCAAGAAACATCACCTCTGGGTCCTCTCCGACCTCGCCTATGCCGAGATCTACTTCGACGGCAACCCGCCGCCCTCGATCCTGCAGGTCGACGGGGCCCGCGACGTCGCCGTCGAATTCACCTCGCTCTCCAAGACCTACGCCATGCCGGGCTGGCGCATGGGCTTCGCGGTGGGAAACAGCCGGCTGATCGACGCCCTGACCCGGATCAAGTCCTATCTCGACTACGGCGCCTTCACCCCGGTCCAGGTGGCGGCCGCCGCCGCGCTGAACGGCCCCGACGACTGCGTCGCCGAGATCCGCGGCATCTACAAATCCCGCCGCGACGTGCTGGTCGACGCCATGGGCCGCGCCGGCTGGCGCATCCCCTCGCCGCCGGCCACCATGTTCGCCTGGGCGCCGGTGCCCGAGCCCTTCGCCGCCATCGGCTCGATGGGCTTCTCGAAGATCCTGCTGCGCGAGGCCGAGGTCGCGGTCGCGCCCGGCGTCGGCTTCGGCGAGTACGGCGAGGGCTACGTCCGGCTCGGACTGGTCGAGAACGAGCACCGCATCCGCCAGGCCGCCCGCAACGTCCGCCGGGTGATGCAGAACGCCGAGGCGCTGCTCGCCAAGCACCAGGCCGAGGAAGCCGCGGCCTGAGGTCGGGGCTTCGGGTCTATCGCGCAACGAATCGGTTGCGCTTCTGCTTGAGGTGTGGCATCCATACGCAACCAGGAGGTTGCCAATCATGGACCAGATCACTGCCCATCAGATCGAACGCAGCGTGGATCTCGGCGCGCCGGTGTCGCGCGTCTGGCGCGCGCTCACCGACCACCGCGAGTTCGGCGCCTGGTTCGGCGTCCGCCTCGACCAGCCCTTCCGCCCCGGCGAGGTCAGCCGGGGCAAGCTCACCCTGAAGGGCTACGAGCACGTCGAACTGAAGGCCACCGTCGAGCAGATCGAGCCCGAGCGGCTCTTCGCCTTCCGCTGGCATCCCTACGCGGTCGAGCCCGGCGTCGACTACGATGCCGAAACCCCGACCCGCGTGGAGTTCCGGCTCGAGCCCAGCGCCGCCGGCACCCGGCTCACGGTCACCGAGAGCGGCTTCGAGCGGCTCCCGGAACACCGCCGCGACCTGGCGTTCCGGATGAACGACGGCGGCTGGGCACAGCAGCTGGAGAAGATCCGCGCCTATGTCGCCGGCGGCGCCTGAACCCCTGCCGCCCGCGCCGGTGTTCGCGGCGCTGGGCGACCCGACCCGGCTCGCGCTCGTCGCCACCCTCAGCGACGGCCGGCCGCGGTCGGTGACCCAGCTCGCCGGCGGCACTGACATGACCCGGCAGGCGGTCTCCAAGCACCTGCGCGTGCTCGAGAACGCCGGGCTCGTGGCCAGCCTCAGGGCCGGCCGCGAGACCCGCTTCGCCTTCCGCCCAGAACAGGTCGCCGCCGCCAGCGCCTATCTCGACGCGGTCGGCCGGCAGTGGGACGAAGCCCTCGCCCGCCTCAGGGCCTTCGTCGAGGACTGACGGTTCGGCGCCACTTCCCGATTGCGGCGCCGCCGGGCCTCGCATAGTCACGGGCGCGACCCCGTCCAAGCGCCCGGAGACCGCCATGCCCGCACCGCTCCGCATCGGCCTCGCCGGCCTCGGCACCGTCGGCGCGGGCGTGGTGAAGATGCTGCAGGCGCACGGGCCGACCATTGCCGCCCGCGCCGGCCGCCCGGTGGAGATCACCGCGGTCTCGGCCCGCTCCCGACGCCGCGACCGCGGCGTCGATCTCGCGGCCTACGCCTGGGAGGACGACCCGGTGGCGCTGGCGCGGCGGCCCGACGTCGACCTGGTGATCGAGGTGATGGGCGGCGAGGACGGGCCGGCCAAGGCCACCGCCATGGCGGCGCTCGGCGCGGGCAAGCACCTCGTCACCGCCAACAAGGCGATGCTGGCCCGCCACGGCCAGGCGCTCGCCGAGGCGGCCGAGGCCCAGGGCGTCGGCCTGCGCTTCGAAGCCGCGGTGGCCGGCGGGATCCCGGTGGTCAAGGCGCTGACCGAGGGCCTGGCCGGCAACTCGATCACCCGGCTGATGGGGGTGCTGAACGGCACCTGCAACTACATCCTGACCCGGATGGAGGCCGAGGACGCTCCCTACGCCCGGGTTCTCGAGGCGGCGCAGCGGCTCGGCTACGCCGAGGCCGATCCGGCCTTCGACGTCGGCGGCATCGACGCGGCGCAGAAGCTGGCCCTGCTGGCGGCGACCGCGTTCGGAACCCGGGTGGACTTCGACGGCATCACCGTCGAGGGCATCGAACGCGTCAGCCTCGCCGACATCGAGCACGCGGCCGAGCTCGGCTACCGCATCAAGCTGCTCGGCGTCGCGCGCATGACCGCAACTGGGCTCGAGGCGCGGATGCAGCCCTGCCTGGTCCCGGCGGCCTCGCCGCTCGGCCAGCTCGAGGGCGTGACCAACATGGTGGTGATCGAGGGCGACTTCGTCGGGCGGATCGTGCTGAGCGGCCCGGGCGCCGGCGAGGGCCCGACCGCCTCGGCGATCCTCGGCGACGTCATCGACATCGCCCGCGGCCTGGTGATCCCGGCCTTCGGCCGGCCCGCCGCCGGCCTGCTCGCGGCGAACCGCGCGGGGGACGGCGCCGCGGCGTCCTACTACCTGCGCTTCCTGCGTGGCCGACGCGCCGGGCGTGCTCGCCAAGGTCGCGGCGGCGCTGGGCGACGGCGGGCATCTCGATCAACCGCATGCGCCAGGTCGAGCATGCCACCGAGGAAGCGCCGGTGCTGATCGTCACCCACTACGCCGAACGGGCGGCGCTCGACGCGGCGCTGGCCGAGATCGCCGGCCTCGAGGTCTGCCGGGCGGCGCCGGTGGCGATCCGGATCGAGGAGGTATGACGGTGCCTGCCGCGGCAGGCCTCCGGCCCGCTGCCGCCGACGACCTGCCCGCGATCACCGCGATCTACGCCCACCACGTCCTCACCGGCCTCGCGACCTTCGAGGAAATCCCGCCCGACGCCGCCGAGATGGCCGGCCGCCTTGCCGACGTGCTCGCGCGCGGGCTGCCCTACCTGGTCGCCGAGGCCGAAGGGCGCGTCCTCGGCTACGCCTACGCCGCCCCCTACCGGCTGCGCAGCGCCTACCGCTTCGCAGTGGAGGATTCGATCTACCTCGACCCCGCCGCCGCCGGCCGGGGCCTGGGCCGCCTGCTGCTCGACCGGCTGATCGCCGACTGCACCGCGGCCGGCGCCCGCCAGATGCTGGCGGTGATCGGCGACAGCGGCAACGCTGCCTCGATCGCGGTCCACGCCCGCGCCGGCTTCCGCGAGGTCGGCACCTTTCGCTCGGTCGGCTTCAAGTTCGGCCGCTGGGTCGACACCGTGCTGATGCAGCGGCCGCTCGGCGGCGGCGACGACAGCCTGCCACAGGACCGCCGCCTGGTCGTTGCGGCTTGCCCCGACCGGCCCGATCGCCTAGAAGCGCAGCAGCGCATCGCAGAGGGGGCCGCGTCAAATGTCCGACGACCACATCTTCGCCGACCGCATGCTGTCGCTGGGCCTCGCCCGGGTCTCGGAGGCCGCCGCGATCGCCGCGGCCAAGCTGATCGGCCGCGGCGACGAGAAGGCCGCCGACCAGGCCGCCGTCGACGCCATGCGCACCCAGCTGAACCTGCTCGACATCGCGGGCGTGGTGGTGATCGGCGAGGGCGAGCGCGACGAGGCGCCGATGCTCTACATCGGCGAGGAGGTCGGCAGCGGCAAGGGACCCGGCGTCGACATCGCGCTCGACCCGCTGGAAGGCACCACCCTGACCGCCAAGGACATGCCGAACGCGCTGGCGGTGATCGCGATGGGGCCGCGCGGCTCGATGCTGCACGCGCCGGACGTCTACATGGACAAGCTTGCCATCGGGCCGGGCTATCAGGAGGGCCTGCTCGACCTCGACATGAGCCCGACCGAGCGGATCCGGGCGCTGGCCCGCGCCAAGGGCACCGGCGCCAGCGGCATCATGGTCTGCGTGCTGGAGCGGCCGCGGCACGAGGCGCTGATCGAGGAGATCCGCGCCACCGGCGCCCGGATCCGGCTGATCACCGACGGCGACGTGGCCGGGGTGATCCACTGCGCCGAGCCGCACAAGACCGGGATCGACATGTACATGGGCTCGGGCGGCGCGCCGGAGGGCGTGCTGGCGGCGGCGGCGCTGAAATGCATGGGCGGGCAGATGCTGGGGCGGCTGCTGTTCCGCAACGACGACGAGCGCAAGCGGGCGCAGAAGGCCGGCATCGGCGATCTCGACAAGGTCTATTCCCGCGACGAGATGGTGACCGAGCACGTGATCTTCGCCGCCACCGGCGTCACCGACGGCTCGATCGTCGGCGGCGCCCGGCGCGACGGCGAGTGGATGGAGACCGAGACCATCCTGATGCGCTCCAAGACCGGCTCGGTGCGGCGCCTGCTCTATCGGCAGCGCAACCAGTAGCCGATGGCGCGGCGCCGCAGCCGGGACGAATGGGTCAAGATCGGCTTCATGACCGTCTGGCTGGTGTTCTGGACCTCCGCCATCTTCGTGGCGATCTGGACCCTGGGCCGCGCCGCCTGGCACGGCGAGGCGGCGGCGCTCGTGTTCATCGCCGTCTGGCTCGTCGTCGCGGCCTCTAGGCCTCCGCTCCGGGGCGCGCAGGCTGATCGGCTTGCTGCTCGTCGGCAAGTCGACCCCGCCGCCCTTCCGCGACCACCGCTGGGACGACGGCATCGACCCGCCGCCGCGCTGACGTCAGGCCGGCCTTCCACCCGCCTGCGCCCGCGCGCGCTCAGAGAACCCCCGAACCATGTCCCCCGCGCATCCCGTTGCCGGCCCGCTGCTGATGGTCATGGCGACCGGCTCCTACGTCGTGAACGACTCGATGATGAAGCTCGCCACCGAGGGCCTGCCGCCCTACGAGGTGCTGGTGCTTCGGGGCCTCGCGGCGGTGGCCTGGGGCCTGCCGCTGCTCGTGGCCCTGGGCTTCGGCCGGCAGCTGCCGCTGATGTTCGAAGGCCGGGTCGTGCTGCGCAATCTCTGCGAAACCGGCGCGATTCTCTGCTACGTCGTGGCGCTCGCCAACATGCCGATCGCCGATGCCACGGCGCTGGGACAGATCACGCCGCTCCTGGTGATTCTCGGCGCGTCCTTCATTCTGCGCGAGCCGGTCGGTCCGGCCAGGATGGCCCTGATCGGCTGCGGCTTCGTCGGAGCGCTGATGGTGGCGCAGCCGACCGGCGCGGGCATCTCGGTCTATGCCCTCCTGGCGCTCGGCAACGCCGCGCTCTGCGCGGTGCGCGACATCGTCGGCCGGCGCATCCCGCCCGAGGTCCCCGGCATCGTCGTCGCGCTGTCGGCGGCAGTGATCGTCCTTGTCGGCGCCGCTGCCTGGCATCTCGCCTTCGAGGACTGGGTGCGTCCCGATGCGGCGCACCTGCTGCTTCTGGGCGGCGCCGGCCTCTTCCTGATCTTCGGCCACTTCTTCATCTTCATGGCCTACCGGATCGGCCCCGTTCGCGTGGTGGCGCCGTTCTACTACGCCTTCACCGTATGGGCGGTGATCTCCGGCGTCGTTGTCTTCGGCCGGCTGCCGAACCCGCTGGCGATCTGGCGGCATCGTGCTGGTGGTGGCGAGCGGACTGGCCGTCGTCCTGCTCGACCAGCGGAAACGGCGGCCCACCCCGATCGGCTAACCTCCGCGTCGTCGTGCTGGCGGCGGCCGGTGATTGCGGGCATGACTGCGCCATGCTCGAATTGCCCGCTTTCCTGAACGTCGAGGCCTCGATCACCGGCCGGCGCTGGATCGGGCCTTCGGCCGAGCACGACCGGCTCGGCCAGGCCATCGCCCAGGCCGCGGGGCTGCCGGAGGTCGTCGGCCGCATCCTCGCCCGGCGCGGCGTCGCCCCGGCTGAGGCGGCCGCCCACCTGGCCCCGACCCTGCGCGAGCTGATGCCCGACCCCTCGGGCCTGCGCGACATGGACCGGGCCGCGGCACGGTTCTGGCAGGCGGTCCGCGCCGGCGAGAGAATTGCCGTCTTCGCCGACTACGACGTCGACGGCGGCGCCTCTGCGGCGCTGATCCTGACCTGGCTGCGGCAGATGGGGCGGACCGCGACGCTCTACATCCCCGACCGCATCGACGAGGGCTACGGCCCGAACGTGCCGGCCATGCGCAGCCTCGGCGCGGCCCACGACCTGATCGTCTGCGTCGACTGCGGCACTCTCAGCTTCGAGCCGGTCGCGGCGGCCGGCTGCGACGTGATCGTGCTCGACCACCACCTCGGCCCCGAGGTGC
This sequence comes from uncultured Alphaproteobacteria bacterium, assembly GCA_963847795.1. Classification (GTDB taxonomy): domain Bacteria; phylum Pseudomonadota; class Alphaproteobacteria; order Rhodobacterales; family Rhodobacteraceae; genus Amaricoccus. The sequence continues at coordinate 51,985 of CAWKBH010000017.1, read as the reverse complement.
TGCCGCCGGCGCTGGCGGTGGTGAACCCCAACCGGCAGGACGAGGACGGCACGCTCGGCCACCTCTGCGCCGCGGCGGTGGTGTTCCTGATGCTGGTCGCGGTCAACCGGCTGGCGCGCGCCGAAGGCACGTCCGGGCCGGACCTGCTGGCGATGCTCGACCTGGTGGCGCTGGCCACCGTGGCGGACGTGGCACCGCTGGTCGGTCTCAACCGCGCGCTGGTCCGGCAAGGCCTGGCGGTGATGGCCCGCTGCTCCCGGCCGGGGCTCGTCGCGCTCGCCGAAGCCGCGGGGCTGACCGGCCGGCCCAGCACCTATGGCCTGGGATTCGTGCTGGGGCCGCGGGTGAACGCCGGCGGGCGGATCGGCGCGGCCGATCTGGGCGCGCGGCTGCTGGCGAGCGACGATCCACAGGCAGCCGCCGGGCTGGCCGCGCGGCTGCACACCCTGAACGCCGAGCGGCGCGAGATCGAGGCAGGCGTCCGCACCGCCGCCGAAGCCCAGGCAGCGGCGCGCGGCGCCGACGGGCCGCTGGTCTGGGCGGCCGGCGCCGGCTGGCATCCCGGGGTCGTCGGCATCGTGGCGGCGCGGCTCAAGGAGACGTTCGGGCGCCCGGCCGTGGTGATCGGCTTCGACGGGGTGGCGGGAAAGGGCTCGGGCCGCTCGGTCACCGGCGTCGATCTCGGCGCGGCGATCGCGCGCCTGGCCCGCGACGGGCTGATCGGCAAGGGCGGCGGGCACCGCATGGCCGCCGGCCTCAGCCTGACGCCGGACCAGCTCGAACCGGCCATGGCCCGGCTGGGCGAACTCCTCGCCGCGCAGGGCGCGGGCGGGCGGCCGGCTCGCAGCCTGCGCCTCGACGGACTGCTCGCGCCCGGCGGCGCGACGCAGGAGCTCGCCGACCGCATCGCCGCCGCCGGCCCCTACGGCGCCGGCAGCGCCCGCGCCGCGGCTCGCCGTCGCGACCGCCCGGATCGCCGCGACGCGGCGCGTCGGCGAGGGCCATCTGGCGCTGACGCTGGCGGACGGCGTCGGCGGCAGGCTGGACGCGATCGCCTTTCGCGCCTTCGAGGGACCGCTCGGCAGCTTCCTCGCCGGGCGCGCCGGAGCACCGGTACACCTCGCGGGCCGCCTCGAGGGCGACGAATGGAACGGCCGGCGGCGGGTGAAACTCCACGTCGAGGACGCGGCACCCGCTGGCTGAGCTTCACGCAGGCCGCGGCACGCGCTGCCGCGGCCCGGCGGTTTTGCGCCTTGAACCGGCGGGAACGCGGCGATACATAGCCGGCGGCGCGCGCCCTTCGTCTATCGGTTAGGACACCAGATTTTCAATCTGGTAAGACGGGTTCGACTCCCGTAGGGCGTACCACTATAACGTCCCGCGACTCACCGCAGCCGGCCCCTTCGTCTATCGGTTAGGACATCAGATTCTCAATCTGGAAAGACGGGTTCGATTCCCGTAGGGGCTACCAGGTTCACCGATCCGGTCTTCGCTTCCCGGTTGTGCCGCTTGTCGCCGACCGGCTATGATGGCCTCGCCCCTCCGGGGCAGGACTTCCCTCAACGAGCCGGACCGCGATGAGACCCTCCCGCAGCATCGCCCGCGAGATCAGCTACGACTCCTCGGCCCGCTCCCGCCTCGACCTCGAGGTGGTCGCGGGCAGCCCCCGCTGAGCCATGGCGATCGGGGTGTTCGACAGCGGGCTCGGCGGGCTGACCATCCTCGGCGCCCTGACCCGGATATTGCCGGCGCAGGACTTCATCTACCTGGGCGACAACGCCAATGCGCCCTACGGCACCCGCTCGCCGGCGGAGGTCTACAACCTCACGGTCGCCGGGGTGGAGCGGCTGTTCGCCGAGGGCTGCGGGTTGGTGGTGCTCGCCTGCAACACCGCCTCGGCGGTGGCGCTGCACGATCTGCAGGTGAACTGGCTGAATCCGGCGACGCATCGCGTGCTCGGGGTCTTCGTGCCGGTGATCGAGCACCTGACGCGGCGCGACTGGGGTGACAACGCGCCGCCGACCCATACCGGTCTCAGCGACGTGGCGTTGTTCGCGACGCCGGCGACGGTCAGGAGCGGCGCCTTCCCGCGGGAACTGCGCTTCCGCGCCCGCGACGTGTCCGTGGTGCCGCAGGCCTGCACCGGCCTGGTGGAGGCGATCGAGGCCGGCGACCTAGCCCGGGCCGGCGCGGTCGCGCGCGACCACGTGGCGGCGCTGCTGGCGCGGCTGCCGCGGCCGCAGTCTGCGGTGCTGGGCTGCACCCACTACCCGCTGGTGGAGGCGGCCTTCCGCGAGGCCCTGCCGCCGGAGACGGCGCTGGTGTCGCAGCCGGCGCTGATCGCCGCCAGCCTGTCGGACTACCTGAAGCGCCACCCGGAGTTCGCGGGCGGCGAAGGCGCGGTGCGGTACCTGACCACTGGCGATCCGGATGCGGTCGGGGAGCGCGCGGCGGTCTTCACCGGAATGCCGCTGCCGTTCCGGCCGGCGTGAGCGCCTGGGCGCTTTCGCTTCGAAAAGGCTGCGGAATTGGGGTGCACAGGGAATGCACGACCTATGCACAACGCATATGCATAGCTGCCTGACCCAGGTTCCACCGGACGCCGGTCCGGCCAGGGGAATCGCACTTGAAGAATAGGGCTTTCCTTTCAGACTGATGTGGATTCTTCCGTTTGCTCCCGAAGAGAGGAGCTGACGTTGTCGCTGATGGACAGGCTTGGAGAGATCCGCGATCCGCGGCGTGGGAATGCGCAGCGGCACGAGTTGCTCGACATTCTGGGGATCGCGTTGGTGGCGTCGGTCTGCGGCGCGGAGAGTTGCGTCGACTTTGCCGAGTTTGCCGAGGACCGGGAGACGCTGCTCCGGGAATTCCTCAAGCTGGAGAATGGCTTGCCGAGCCACGACACCTTCAGCCGCATCTTCCGCCTGCTCGACCCGGCAGCCTTCGGGCAGGCCTTCGAAGCCTTCCTCGACGACCTCGGCGCCGGCGGCGACGGGGTGCTCGCCATCGACGGCAAGACGCTGCGGCGCTCGTTCGACCGGGCGGCGGGCCGCTCGGCGCTGCATGTGGTCACCGCCTTCGGCACCGGCGCGCGGATCGCCATCGCGCAAGCTGCCGTCGCCGAAGGCGGCAGCGAGATCCTCGCCGCCCGCGCCCTGCTCGGAACGCTGGCCCTGGGTGGCATGCTGGTGACCGGGGATGCGATCCACGCCCAGGCCGCCACGGCAGAGGTCGTGCGCGCGCAGGGCGGCGACGATCTCTTCGCGCTGAAGGCCAACCGCCCCGCCATGCTGCGCGAGGTCGAAGCCTTCTTCGCCGATCCACCGGCGCCGCTTGCGGCGTTCGAGACCACCGACGCCGACCACGGCCGGATCGAGACCCGCCGCCACCGGGTAACGCATGACGTGGACTGGCTTTTCTCCGACCGCCGCTATGCCGGAGAGCCACGCCTCCCCGGCCTCGCGACCCTCGCCTGCGTCGAGGCGGAACGCTGTCTCGACGGCCGTACCAGCCGATCGGTCCGCTACTATCTCTCCTCGGCGCCGCTCACTCCCGAGCGCTTCGCCCGCGCCGTCCGCGGCCACTGGGCGATCGAGAACAGCCGCCACTGGGTGCTCGACGTCAGCTTCGACGAGGACCGCGCCCGCAACCGACGCGACAACGGACCCGAGAACCTCGCCATCCTCCGCCGCCTCACCCTCAACCTCATCAACAAGGCCAGGCCGAGAATGTCCGTCAGCCGCAAACGCAAGCGAGCAGGATGGTCCGACGCCTTCGCGAGAACCATCATCGGCCAAATGCGATAGCCCTGGCCGGCCGGCGCTGGGCGATTGATCGTCGGGCGGCTTTGCCGTAAACGGGCGCCCGGACCGGTGCTTTGGGGCGGCAGCGATGGATGAGACCCACAACGTCGCGATCCTCGGCGCCAGCGGCTATACCGGCGCCGAGCTGGTACGGCTGATCGCCACCCACCCGGCACTGCGCATCGCGGCGCTGAGCGCCGATCGCAAGGCCGGCCAGAGCATGGGCGAGGTGTTTCCGCACCTGCGCCATCTCGACCTGCCGCCGCTCACCAGCATCGACGGGCTGGATTTCGCCGGGATCGAGCTGACCTTCTGCGCCCTGCCGCACGCCACCAGCCAGGAAGTGATCGCCAGGCTGCCGCGGAGCCTGAAGGTCGTCGATCTCTCCGCCGACTTCCGGCTGCGCGACCCCGCGGTCTACGAACGCTGGTACGGCCACCCGCACCTGGCGCTCGAGCTGCAGGCCGAGGCCGTCTACGGCCTCACCGAGTTCTACCGCGACGAGATCCGGGCCGCGCGGCTGGTGGCCGGCACCGGCTGCAACTCGGCGACCGGCATCTACGCCGTCCTGCCGCTCCTGAAGGCCGGGGTGATCGACCCGGACGACATCATCATCAACCTCGCCACCGGGGTGTCGGGCGCGGGGCGCTCGCCCAAGGAAGGCATGCTGCATTCCGAGGTCTCGGAGGGCTTTCACGCCTACAACGTCGCCAAGCACCGCCACCTGGCCGAGTTCGACCAGGAGTTCGCCCGGGTGGCCGGCCGCCCGGTCGAGGTCACCTTCGTGCCGCACCTGTTGCCGCAGAACCGCGGCATCCTCGCCACCGTCTACCTGCGCGGCGAGGGCGAGGCGATCCACGCGGCGCTGGCCGAGGCCTATGCCGGGGAGCCGTTCATCGTCGTGCTGCCCTACGGCGAGGCTCCGGCGACCCGGCACGTGCGGGGCTCCAACTTCGTGCATCTCGGCGTCATCCCCGACCGCAAGCCCGGCCGCACCATGGTGTTCTCGGCGCTCGACAACCTGACCAAGGGCTCGTCCGGGCAGGCAATCCAGAACGCGAACCTGATGCTCGGGCTGCCGGAGACGATGGGGCTGATGGCGGCGCCCCTGTTTCCGTGAGGGCGTTGAAGCGCGCCTTCCGCGTCCTCTGGGTCGCCACCGACCGCTTCAACCGCAACGACGGTTCGGCGATGGCCGGGTTCATCGCCTTCTCGGGCCTGCTGTCGCTGTTTCCGTTCCTGATCTTCGCGGCGACGCTGACCGGCATCATGGTGGGCAGCGACCAGTCGGAATCGATCATCGAGGCACTGTTCGAGATCGCACCGCAGCACGTGGCCCAGACGCTCGAGCCGGTGGTCGTGGAGGTCCTGAGCGAGCAGAGCGAGCGCGTGCTGACCTTGTCGGCGCTGTTCGCGATCTGGGTGGCCTCGAACGCGGTCGAGGCCTTCCGCATCGCCTTCGACCGCGCCTACGCGGTGCCCGACCCGCGCGGCTTCATCCACAACCGGGCGCTGGCGATCGGGCTGGTGTTCGTCGGGGCCTTCGTGGCCGCGCTGCTCGGGGTCTCGATCCTGTTCAGTCCGCTGATCCTGCGCTTTCTGCAGCAGGTGCAGCTGGTCCCGGTGCCGGCCGTCGCCGGCTATCTGACCTACGTCTTCGGAGTGCTGGTGTTCGTGGTCTTCCTGCTGGTGATGCACCGCATGCTGCCGGGTCGGCGGCTGAAGACCTCGCGGCTCTGGCCCGGCGTGCTGGTCACCACGGTGCTGTGGGTGGCCTTCGCCTCGGCCTTCTCGATATACCTGAGCTACACGCCGAGCTATACGGTGACCTACGGCACGCTCGCCGGGGTGATCATCACGCTGATGTTCTTCTATCTGACCGGGGCGACGATTATATTCGGTGCCGAGGTGAACGCGGCGCTGAACCAGCTCCGCGTGGCCGATCGCCGCTGAGGGCGGCTGCCGAAAGGAGAGGCATGGCCGTCGGCCTGAAGAAGCGGCGCCGCATCCAGATGGTGCTGATCGGCGCCGCGCTGCTCGCCGCCGCGACGGCGGTGGTGGGCTATGCCATGCGCGACGGTATCGAGTTCTTCCGCAGCCCGAGCCAGATTGCGGCCGCGCCGCCGCGGGCCGGCGAGCGTTTCCGGCTCGGCGGGCTGGTGGCGGAGGGCTCGGTGGTGCGCGACGGCGGCGCGGTCCGCTTCGCGGTCACCGACGGCGGCGCCAGCCTGCCGGTGGTCTTCGCCGGCATCCCGCCCGACCTCTTCCGCGAAGGCCAGGGCGTGATCGCCACCGGCCGGCTCGAAGGCGGCACCTTCGTCGCCAGCGAGATCCTGGCCAAGCACGACGAGCGTTACATGCCGAAGGAGGTCGCCGACGCGCTGAAGGCGCAGGGGATGTTCCATCCCGAGGCCGAGGCGGCGGCGAAGCCGGGCAGCTGAGCCGCCGAGACGACCTGCGATGGTTCGGTTCGCTTCCGGTCAGGCGACCCCGCCCCGCAATCCTGCACCATTGGCCGACGACAAATCGTGCCGCGCTGCCCGCCCAGGAGACGCATTCCGTTCCTGCGGAGATGGGACTCCGAGCTCGTTGTGCACAGCGTCGACCGAGCCGCTGTACCGATTTCGGATTCTGGGCCAACTTCGAGATGAACAGCCCCGCGGCTACAACCCTCGAAAACCACGAGAAATTTCGGCCACGTGAACGAGCGGAGAACGAGTTGCGTCGGGAGGTTGGCGGATGGATGCGAACGAAAGGGTCGGGTGTTGAAGGGGACGGGCGCGTTTGCGCAACCTTGGATCCCTCTGGACAAGATGCTTGAGATATCTCGGTTGATGTCCTAACCATGAATCTCGGTGTCAGGAGACTCAAGCATGATGACAGGGGCGCAATTGCGGGCCGCCCGTGCGCTTCTGGGGATCGATCAGAGGACACTCGCCGAGATGGCGGGGGTCTCGGTTCCGACGATCCAGCGCATGGAGGGGAGCGGGGGCACGGTGCGCGGGGTGATCGAGAGCTTCACCCGCATCGTCGAGGCGCTGGACCGAGCCGGGGTGGAGCTGATCCCGGATAATGCGGTGAGCGCGGCTGGCGGGCGGGGCGTGCGGCTGAAGGCGGGGGCGCCGCCGCACGGCGGCGGCGAGGGCGGGTCCGGCAATGGGGCCGTCTGAGCTCGCGCTGCTGATCGCCGCCGGGCTTCTCGGCCTCGGTCCGCTCGGGGCGCTGGCGGTGCGGCGGGACGGCGGGACGGCGGCGGTCTACGGCGCCGCAGCGGCGCTCTCGGGGCTGCTGGCGCTCCTCGGGGTGTGGGTGCTGGCGGCCGGCGGGCCGGCGTCACGCACGGTGCTGCCGCTGGGACTGCCGTGGCTGGGGGCGCATTTCCGCGTCGACGCGCTGTCCGGGTTCTTCGCGTTGCTGGTCGGCGCCGGCGGAACGGCGGCGAGCCTCTATGCCATCGGCTACGGGCGGCACGAGCGGGCGCCGGAGCGGGTGGTGCCGTTCTACGGGCCGTTCCTCGGCGCGATGGCGCTGGTGGTATTGGCCGACGATGCCTTCAGCTTCCTGATGAGCTGGGAGCTGATGTCGCTCCTCTCCTGGGCGCTGGTGGTCTCGGATCATCGCGACGCGGCGTCGCGGCAGGCGTCCTACGTCTACCTCAGCATGGCGGGGTTCGGGACCATGGCGCTGCTCCTTGTCTTCGGGCTTCTGGCCGGGCCGGACGGGGCCTATGCTTTCGAGGCGATCCCGGGGGTGGAGCGGTCGGCGGGGACGGCGGCGGCGGTCCTCTTTCTCATGCTCGTCGGGGCGGGGTCGAAGGCGGGGGTGGTGCCGCTGCACGTCTGGCTGCCGCTGGCGCATCCCGCCGCCCCCAGCCACGTCTCGGCGCTGATGAGCGGGGTGATGACCAAGGTGGCGCTCTACGGCTTCGTGCGGGTAGTGTTCGAGCTCATCGGGCCCGTGGCCTGGTGGACGAGCCTGGTAGTGATCCTGGCCGGCGCGGCCACGGCGGTGATGGGTATTCTCTTTGCCATCGTGGACGGCGACGCAAAGCGAGTGCTGGCCTATTCCACCATCGAGAACGTCGGCGTGATCGTGGCGGCGCTGGGGTTGGCGCTGGCTTTCCGGGCGAACGGGATGACGGCGCTGGCGGCGCTGGCGCTGACCGCCGGCCTCTTCCACGCCTTCAACCACATGCTGTTCAAGAGCCTGCTTTTCATGGCGGCGGGGGCGGTGCTGACGGCGACGGGACGGCGCGACCTCGACCGGCTGGGCGGGCTGATCCACCACATGCCGGTGACGGCCTTCCTGGCGCTGGCGGGGGTCACCGCCATCGCCGCGCTGCCGCCGTTCAACGGCTTTGCCTCGGAGTGGCTCTTGTTCCAGGGCGTGCTGCAGAGCCCGGAGCTGCCGCAGCCGGCGCTGCAGTTCATGGTGCCGGCGGCGGGCGGGATGCTCGCCTTGTCTGCCGCGCTGGCGGCGGCCTGCTTCGTGCGCTTCTACGGGGTCGCCTTCCTGGGGCGGTCGCGGAGCGACGCAGCGGCCGGCGCGGCCGAGGTCGACCGCTGGTCGCTGGGCGCCATGGCCGGCCTGGCGCTCCTCTGCCTGCTGGCCGGAGTGGTGCCGGGAGCGGTGCTCGATCTGATCGCGCCGGCGGTGGAGCTGGCGACGGGCGGGCGGCTGCCGGTGCAGATGCACAACCCCTGGCTGACGCTGGTGCCGGTGGCGGAGGTGCGCTCGAGCTACAGCGGCTTCCTGGTGCTGGTGTTCATCGCGGTCAGCGCCGGGGCGGCAGCGTGGTTGGTGCACCGCTTCGCCTCGCGGCGGCTCCGGCGGGCGCCGGCCTGGGACTGCGGCTTTCCGAGCAGCGATCCGGTCACCCAGTACGGCGGCGGCAGTTTCGCGCAGCCGATCCGCCGCGTGCTCGGGGGGGCTTTGCTCGGCGCGCGCGAGACGGTCGAGATGCCGCCGCCGGGGGATCTCGGCCCTGCGCGCTATGCGGTGCGGACCGAGGACCTGGCCTGGAGCCGGGTCTACCTGCCGATCGCCGCGGGGGTGGGGGCACTTGCGACGCGGCTCAACGCGCTGCAGTTCCTGACCATCCGGCGCTATCTCAGCCTCGTCTTCGTATTGCTGATCCTGCTGCTCGTCGGGCTGACCATATGGAACTGATGCTCGGGCTCGCGGTCCAGGGGGTGCAGATGCTCCTGGTGCTGGTGCTGGCGCCGGGGCTGGTGGGGCTGGTGCAAAAGGTGAAGGCGCGGCTGACCCGGCGGCGCGGGGCGCCTGTCATCCAGCCCTACCGCGACATCCTGAGGCTGATGAAGAAGGAGGTGGTGCTGGCGGAGAATGCCTCGTGGCTGTTCCGGGTGTCGCCCTACGCCATCTTCGCCGCCACCTGGGTGGCGGCGGCGCTGGTGCCGACCTTCGCGGTCGGCTTGCAGTTCTCCTGGACCGCCGATCTCATCGCCATCGTGGCGCTGCTCGGGAGCGCACGCTTCTTCCTCGCGCTGGCGGGGATGGACGTTGGCACGAGCTTCGGCGGCATCGGCGCGTCGCGGGAGATGATGATCGGGGCGCTGGCCGAGCCGGCGATGCTGCTGACAGTCTTCAGCCTGGCGCTGGTGGCGGGGTCGACGCAGCTGTCGGTGGTGGCGGAGGCGATGGCCTCGGGGGTGGGGCTGCGCGTGTCGCTGGGGATGGCGCTGATCGCGCTCGTCATCGTGGCAATCTCCGAGAACGCGCGCATCCCGGTGGACAATCCGGCGACGCACCTAGAGCTCACCATGGTGCACGAGGCGATGGTGCTGGAATATTCCGGGCGGCATCTCGCGATGATCGAGATCGCGGCGGCGCTGAAGCTTTTGCTCTACGTGGCGCTGATCGGCTGCGTGTTCCTGCCCTGGGGGCTGGCGGTGCCGGGGAGCGGGTTCGCCGCGCACCTGGTGGGGATCGTGGCCTTCGTCGCCAAGCTCGTCGGCGCCGGGGTGGTGCTGGCGGTCTTCGAGACCTCGATCGCCAAGATGCGGGTGTTCCGGGTGCCGGACTTCCTCGGGGTGGCGCTGATGCTGGCGCTGCTCGGGACGCTGCTTCTCTTCGTGTCGCGGAGCTTCTGATGCAGGCGGTGACCGAACCGGTGATGGGCACGCTCGCCTTCGACGTGGCGCATCTGCTCGCCGGCGGGCTGGTGCTCCTCAGCTTCATGATGATCTACCAGGACCGGCTCTATGCGCTCCTCAACGTCTTCGCGCTGCAGGCGGTGGTGCTGGCGGCGGCGGTGGCCTGGCAGGCCTCGGTGCAGGACGCGCACCATCTCTACATCACCGCGGCGATCGCGCTAATCCTGAAGGCGGGCGTCGTGCCCTGGGCGCTCCACCGCATGGTGCAGCAGATGGGGATGCGCCGCGAGATCGAGACAGTGGCAGGCACCGGAGTGACGATGCTCGCCGGCATCGGGCTCGTGGCGCTCTCGATCGTGCTGATGCTGCAGCTGACCGCGGCGGAGGAGAACCCGCTGGCGCGGGAGGATCTGGCCTTCGCGCTGTCGGTTGTGCTGCTCGGCCTCCTGATGATGGTGACGCGGCGGAACGCGGTCAGCCAGGTCGTGGGCTTCATGTCGCTGGAGAACGGGCTGATCCTGGCCGCCACCGGCGCGAGGGGCATGCCCTTCGTGGTGGAGATCAGCGTCGCCTTCTCGGTCCTGATCGCCATGATCGTGATCGGTGTCTTCCTCTTCCGCATCCGCGAGCGGTTCGACACCGTCGACGTCGGCGCGCTCGACGAGTTTCGCGGGGACCGCGAGTGAGCCCCGTCGCCGGCGTCCTCATCGTTCCGGTTGCCGCGGCGGCGGTGCTGGCGCTGGTGCCGGACTATCGGCTCGGGAAGCGGATCAACGTCGCGGCGAGCTTCCTGACGCTGGTCTCTGCCTGCCTGCTCTTGGTGACCGAGCGGCCGGCGGCCGATGGCTATGTGCTGGTCGACGAGCTCAACCTCGTCTTCATCCTGCTCAACACCTTCGTGGGGTTCACCGCGGCGACTTTCTCGGCGAGCTACATCGGGCATGAGCTGGAGACCGGGCGGCTGACGCCCGCCTACCTGCGCTTCTACCACGCCATGTACCAGCTGATGATGTTCGGGATGAACCTGGCGCTCGTCTCCAACAACATCGGGCTGATGTGGGTGGCGATCGAGCTCGCGACGCTGACGACGGTTCTGATGGTCGGCATCTACCGCACCCATGAGGCGCTGGAGGCGGCGTGGAAGTACTTCATCCTCGGCTCGGTCGGCATCGCGCTGGCGCTTTTCGGGACGATCCTTGTCTACATGGCGGCGCAGCCGGTCCTGGGCGAGGGCGAGGCCTCGATGGTCTGGACCAACCTGATGACCGGGGCGGCGCGGTTCGATCCGGCGATGCTGAACGTGGCCTTCGTGTTCCTGCTCCTCGGCTACGGCACCAAGGTGGGGCTGGCGCCGCTGCACGCCTGGCTGCCGGACGCCCATGCCGAGGGGCCGACGCCGATCTCGGCGGTGCTGTCGGGGCTCCTGCTCAACGTGGCGCTCTACGCGGTCCTGCGCTTCAAAATGCTGATGGCCGCCAACCCGGGGGCGGTCTCGCCCGGGCCGCTGATGGTGGCGCTCGGGCTCGTGTCGCTGCTCTTCGCCGGGTTCATGCTCTACCGCCGGCGCGACATCAAGCGGCTGTTCGCCTACTCTTCGATCGAGCACATGGGGATCATCGTCTTCGCCTTCGGCATGGGCGGGCCGTTGGCGAACTTCGCGGCGCTTCTGCACATGACCATGCACAGCCTCACCAAGTCGGCGATCTTCTACGCAGTCGGCACCGTGGCCCAGGTCAAGGGAACCCAACGGATCGCCGACATCCGCGGCCTCACCCAGAGTCATCCCGCGCTCGGCTTCGGCCTAGCGGTCGCCGTGCTGGCGATCGCCGGTATGCCGCCCTTCGGCGTCTTCATGAGCGAGTTCCTGGTCGTGACCTCGACTTTCGCCCGAGTTCCGGTCCTCGCTCTCCTGCTGGTGCTGGGGCTTCTGGTCGCCTTCGGGGCGCTGCTGATGCGGCTGACCGACTTCCTGTTCGGCGAGCCGACCGGCGAGGTCGCGCCGGCCGAGGGCTCGCTGGTGCCCCTCTACGGCCATATGGGGCTGGTGCTCGTCGCCGGCCTACACCTGCCGGGACCGATCGTCACCTGGTTCGAGGCCGTGTCGAGGCTGCTCGGATGACCCCCCGGTTCCCAGCGCGCATCACCAACCCCGCCGAGTGGCACCGCACCGCCGACGCGCTTGCCGTGGGGCAGGGGACGCTGCTTAGCCTCTGGGCCAGTGCCGGCGAGGTGAACATGGCCGTTCTCGACCCCGACGTCCGCCTCCTGAGCCTCGCCGTGCCCGAAGGGCGCTTCCCCTCGGTCGCTCGCCGGCACCCGCCGGCGCAGCGGCTGGAGCGCGCCATCGTCGACCTCTTCGGGTACACGCCGCTCGGCGCCGAGGACGCGCGCCCCTGGCTCGACCACGGCCGCTGGGAGATCCGCCACCCGCTCGGCGCGGCCGCCGCGACGGAGCCCATGCCGCCCTACGCTTTCCTGCCGGTCGAGGGCGAGAGCCTGCACCGGGTCCCGGTCGGCCCGGTGCACGCAGGCATCATCGAGCCCGGCCATTTCCGCTTCACCGCCCAGGGCGAGACCGTCGTGCGGCTCGAGGAGCGGCTCGGCTACGCGCACAAGGGCATCGACGCGCTGATGCGGGGCGCGGACCTCGCCCGCGGCGCCGTGCTCGCGGGCCGCACGTCGGGCGACAGTACGGTTGCCTACGCCTGGGCCTTCGCCCAAGCCGCCGAGGCGGCCCTCGGCGTCGCGGCACCGGACCGCGCGCTCTGGCTGCGGCTCGTCATGGCCGAGCTCGAGAGACTGGCGAACCATCTCGGCGACATCGGCGCCATCTGCAACGACGCCGCCTTCGCGATGATGCTGGCGCAGTGCAGCATCCTGCGCGAGCGGGTGCTCAGGGTCGCGATGTCCTGCTTCGGCCACCGCATGATGCGCGATCGCATCGTGGCGGGCGGCGTCGCCGCCGACCTCGACGCCGCAGGCGTCGCGGCGCTGCGCGACTTACTCGCCGAGATCGGCCGGCGCTTCCCCGATCTCGTAAGGCTCTACGACGAGACCGCCTCGCTGCAGGACCGGACCGTGGGCACCGGCGCGCTCTCGCTCGAGCTCGCCGAACGGTTCGGCGCCGGCGGATACGTCGGCCGCGCTTCCGGGCGAAGCTTCGACAGCCGCCGCGACCTGCCCTATGCGCCCTACGACGCCCTCGCCTTCGAGGTTCCGGTCCGGACGGACGGCGACGTGAACGGCCGGGTCTGGATCCGCATCCGCGAAGTCGAGGCGAGCCTCGCGCTGATCGCCGCGGCGCTCGACCGGCTGCCCGACGGCCCGATCCGGGCCGCGCTGCCCGACCGCGCCGGCCCGAGCGAGGGCCTGGGGCTGGTCGAGGGATTCCGCGGCGACGTGCTCGTATGGCTCCGTCTCGGCGCGGGCGGCCGCATCGAGCGCTGCCACCTGCGCGACCCGTCCTGGTTCCAGTGGCCGTTGCTCGAGGCGGTGATCGAGGGCAACATCATCGCCGATTTCCCGCTCTGCAACAAATCGTTCAACTGCTCCTACTCGGGGCACGATCTGTAGAGGCTCGGATGCGCAGGTTCATACTTGAAGGTCTGATCGGGCGCGCGCTAACCGAACCGGCGCCGGGGCCCGACGCCGAGGCGCTGGAGCAACTCGCGGCCACACTATCGGCCCGCGCACGCACGCGGCTGGGCCGCAGTCTGGCGATCCGCCAGGTCGATGCCGGTTCGTGTAATGGCTGTGAGCTTGAAATCCACGCCCTGTCGAACCCCTATTACGACCTCGAACGCTTCGGGCTGCATTTCGTGGCCTCGCCGCGGCATGCCGACGTGCTTCTGGTCACGGGACCCGTCACCCGAAACATGGCCGAGGCACTGCGGCGTACTTACGATGCGACGCCAGCACCGAAATGGGTAATCACGGTCGGAGACTGCGCGCTTGATGGCGGTTGTTTCGCCAGCAGCTATGCAATAATAGGGAGCGCGTCTAACGTCGTCCCGGTCGACCTTCACGTCCCCGGCTGTCCACCGGAACCTGCGAAATTGCTGTCCGCACTATGTGCCGTAATTGCCGGCAACTAGGGAGAGTGTCGGTCCTGAACAGGTGGCATCAAATGTTCAGATTTTTTCCGTCTGGGCTTGTCGCGGTTAATTTTCAAGCGATCTTTGCTGTGATTATCCCTACGGTCTTCTTGCTGATCGCCTGCTTGCATGGTGCGCCAGAAGGTCAAACGTCGTTGCTTGTCGATGAGGCCTTGGCCGCCAACTGGATGGCCAACCACGCGAGCCTTTTGCGGTATTGTTTCCTGATGTCTGCGATTAGCCTAGTGGATTGAACGGATCAAATGAGTCCGGTTGGGGATTCCTTTCCGGGTGCGGCCATGCGAGTCTGGCCTATGCGCACAGGGATCAGCTTCACCGTATCGGCCGACGACCGTTGCAGGCGATCGTCGCGGCACCCACGAGCCCGCAGAAGCACGTCTGGCGGGCCCGGTATCCTTCTGAGCGACGGGGGCGCGGGCACCTCGGCGATCATGGCCGAGACCGGCAAGTCCAAGACCTGCGTCTGGCGTTGGCAGGAGCGGTTCATGCATGAAGGCGTCAAGGGACTGCTGCGCGACAGGTCGCGTCCGCCCGGCAAGGCGCCGGTCCTGCCGGAGCGCGTCGCCGAGATCGTCCGCCTGACGCAGGAGCCGCCACCGTTCGAGGCGACCCACTGGACGCTGCGCGCGGTGGCGACGTCCGCCGGCGTCGCGGCGTCGACGGTGCGGGCGATCTGGAAGGCCCACGGCCTCAGCCCGCACCGCCGGCGGCAGTTCAAATTGTCCAACGACCCGGCCTTCGCCGAGAAACTCACCGACATCATCGGTCTCTATGTCGCTCCGCCGGCTCATGCCGTGGTGCTGTCAGTCGACGAGGAGTTGCAGATCCAGGCGCTCGACCGGACCCAGCCCGGCCTGCCGATGAAGAAGGGCCGCGCCGGCACCATGACGCATGACTACAAGCGGCTGGGGACGACGACACTGTTCGCCGCTCAACGTGCTCGACGGCACCGTCATCGCCAGAACATGCAGCGCCACCGCCATCAGGAGTTCATCCGCTTCTTGAACCGCATCGAGCGCGAGATGCCGGCCGACAAGGCCATCCACGTGATCCTCGACAACCACGCAGCGCACAAGAAGGACAAGGTCCGCGCCCGGCTCGCCCGCCATCCGCACTGGACCTTCCACTTCACCCCGACATCGTGTTCGTGGCTCAACGCCGTCGAGGGGTTCTTCGCCAAACTCACGCGACGCAGGCTCAAGCACGGCGTCTTCCATTCCGTCGCCAACCTTCAGGCTGCCATCAACCGCTTCGTACGCGAATACAATGCCGACGATCCGAAGCCCTTCACCTGGAAGGCCGATCCCGATGATATAATCGCCGCCCGAAACCGAGGGTTCCAAACGTTGGAATTAATCCACTAGGAGCGGCCTTGGAGAATTGGTGTGTCCAAGCAAGAACAAGCTGCGCGAATAGCAAAGAGCGTCAGAAGTCGCGAGTGATCCTCACGTTAGCCGAGGCTTCACCGGTCTTGGAACTGATGCGCGACGTCAAATAGTCAGCTTACCCAACGCCGGCGGTCGTGCCATCTTCTGCCAGAAGTCCCGCCTTCTGCAGCCTCTCTGCGGACGTGGCAAGCATGCGGAAACGAAGTCCTGATCGCTCGGCCATGTCCAGCAGCGAGTGCTGGCCGTCGGCGAGATTGAGAACCCAGAGCAGCGCAAGGGTTTCGGCCTCTGCCACGGGACCTCCGGTTGCCGGGTAGAGGCCTCTGCGCCCCAGCTGGGGTTCGCCGAACGGGGCAAGGTTCACCGGCGTCCAGTCGTCCTCCAGCATTTCGATAGCCTCGAGGAGGAAATCGTGAGAGCTGGCAAGATGTTCGGGCCGGATGAAGTCCATGTTGTCCGCGGACGTGTGATATTCGGGGAAGCTCGCATACTTGCTGCGCTGGAACAGGCCGACCGGCAGGTTGAAGCCCGGTGCGCAATACTGTCGCTCGTCGTAGCCGTAGGGCGAAAAGTCCTCGACCCGGGCGGCCTCGCCCGCGTGGCGGAGCACCTGCCGCATCGCTCGATCCAGCACGCCGTCGCCGCGGCGGCTGCGCTTGAAGGTGGGGCCGCCTCCGTCGCCGAGACACGAAACGACGATCCCTCCCGCGACTTCGGGGAGCCGGTTTCGATGCTGGGTCAGCCAGGCGAGCGCACCGACGATGGCCGGCGCAAACAAAAAGCGGTAGCTGAACTGCGTGCCGCGCGCCTCGAGCGTGCGCGCAAGACTGCACAAGACCGCGATACCCGAACAGTTGTCGTTGGCGAGCGAGGGATGGCAGATGTGGGTAGCGAACAGGATCTCGCGCGTGCTTCGGCCTCGCACCAAGTGCTCGCCGTAAGTCATCGCGCCGTCGCGGTGTTCGGCGTCGATGCAGACTTCGAACGGTCCTTCGCCCAAGCGCTCGAGATCAGCATGCCGGAGACAGAAGCCCCACTGTGCGGACCAGTAGGACGTGCGGTAGGGGATGAGTTCGGGCTGTTCGGGCAGGCTGTGCAGGTGCGGCCGGAGTTCGTCGCGGCTCAGCCGCGCTCGAACCGATACGCTGCCGTTTACCACGTGGAGATTGTGTTGCGCTGCATCGATGACGCGACGTCCGTGTTGATCCTCGACCCAGGCTTCCCGCAGCTGCCACTCTCGCGGCGCCGTCCAGTCGAAAAGGGGCGTCCCCGTCCGCACCTCGGTGCAGGCAAGCCCGATCTCGCGGTCCACGATGCTAAGGGTCTGCCTAACCCCGTTCCCGGCGAGGCTGCGGCAGATCGGATAAAGCTCGGCGGCAAGTTCATAGATCTCTGCACCGAGATCGGCTGGCCGGGCGCCGGCCCCTGCTGGACCTGCGGTCGCGTCAAGAGCGGGGTCCGCGGACGCTCCCGGCAGATCGTCCCGGATCCGACCCTGGGTGAAGTCCCGCATACCTCCGCACTCCGATACGCCTCAAAATGGCCTTGTGCACAGCATTGGACGGCAGGATTTCAGTGCCAAGTCGATGCAGGTGCGCGCCCGCCGGGAGCGCTTGCTGTTGATATCCCTGAGGGCCTGCGGTTGAGCCAGCCCCAAACGCATGGCTGCCTAGTTCCTTCGGTTCAGTCCCACCACTATTTGCGCGATCGGCTCCGCCCATCGGTTCGAGGTGCAGGGGGCTCCGCCGCGGCTAGGGATTTTCAGTGGTGGGATTGCGCTAGGGTTCGGCAAGCGCCGGACACAGTCGTTTTGAGCGAAGGGCGCGAACGAGAGGGGTGCGGAAAGGGTAATGCGGCGCGCCTTCGCTTTTGCCAGCCTCGATCAATACGTCAGCATGATCGTCGGGATCGCCCTCATCGCGGGCGTTTCGAGGCTGCTCAGCCCTGATGAGATAGGTGTCGCGGCAACAGGCACGGGCCTCGCGACCATCGCTTTCACGTTGCGTGAATTCGTGGGTCGTGTCGCACGAGTGGGGGAAATTGGCGGGCGGCGTAGTCTCCGTGTGACCTGAAACCACCCAACCGGCGGCGGCAACCGCCAAGGAGATCACGCCATGACCATGAGTACAGACACCGCCATGCCTGCGCTACTGCTGGGCGAGGCCGGGAGCGATCCGATCGAGGACCGGCTGCGCGCGACGGTTCGCGCCACCATCGAGGCCCTGTTCGACGAGGAACTGGCCGGGTATCTCGGCCGTATCAGATACGGCCGCGGCGGCGGCGCACGGCAGGGCTATCGCCACGGGCGACGCGAGCGCGAGTTGGTCGGCACCTTCGGCCCGGAGACAGTCAGCGTCCCACGGGCGCGCATCGAGGGTGAGGACGGTAGGACCACCGAATGGCGGTCGAAGGCGCTGCCGCGGTATCAGCGGCTGACGAAGCGGGCCGAGGCGCTGATCGCCGCGGTCTGTCTGGCCGGGACCAACACGCGGGCTCGGTGAAGCGGGCGCTGTTCGGCCTGTTCCAGGGCGCGGTCGGCAAGGACGTCGTCAGCCGGGCGTGGCGCAAGGTGAAGGTCGACTGGGACGCGTGGTGCGGCCGCAGCCTCGCCGGGGAGGACATCGTCCGTCTGATCCTCGACGGCACGGTGATCCGCACGCGGCTGGACAGGAAGGCCACGAACATCTCCGTGCTGGCCGCCATCGTATACGCCGCGACGGCCAGAAGATCCTGTTGTCCATCAGGCACATGGGCGGGGAGAGCACCTCGGCCTGGCGCCAGTTCCTCGACGACCTCGACGCCCGCGGTCTGAAGCGTCCCGACTTCGTCATCGTCGACGGTGCGCCCGGGCTCGAGGCCGCGCTCACCGCACTGTGGGGCGCGGAGCTGCCGATCCAGCGCTGCACCGTGCATGAAGCACCGCAACCTGCTCGGCCATGCGCCGAAGCACCTGCACGACGAGCTGACCGAGGATTACCGCGACATGATCTACGCCGAGACCGCCGCCGAGGTGCAGACCCGCCGCAAGGCGTTCCTCCGCAAATGGCGCCTCAAGTGCCGGGCCGTCGCCGACAGCCTCGAGGAAGCCGGGGAGCGGCTGTTCGCCTTCAGCCGCCTCGATCCGTCGCAATGGAAATCGGCCCGCACCACCAGCGCCATCGAGCGGCTGAACGAGGAATTCCGCCGGCGCATCAAGACCCAGACCGTGCTGCCCTGCGCCGAGACCGTGCCCATGCTGCTCCGGGCCCTGCTCGCCTCCGGCCAGATCGCCATGCGCAAGGTCGACGGATGGGAGACCCTCTCCCAGCCCATCGATCCCTTCGGCCTTGACCAAGCCGCCTGATCAGGCCGACATCACCATGCTCGGAGAGCGCCGTTCGAGAATTTCCACCAACTCCCAGACACGACCGCGAACGGAACCGAAAGCGTGAAGCTGGAGACGCAAGTGCTGGTGACGGAATCTGGGGCGGAACGGCTGGATGCGTTCCCATGGGAGGACTGCTGAAGCGTCGCCGAATAGGTCGTTGATATTGCCGGGTTGATGCGGAATTGGATGATGCACGGTCCATGCACAACCTATGCACAACCCGTATGCAGGTCAGGAAGCGGCGCGCTGCTCTCAGGTGCGCACGACCTGAACCGAGCAGTGGGCGTGGCGGACGACGCGGGCGGTGTTCGGGCCCAGCAGGTAGTCCGCCAGCGACGGCCGGTGGGCGGCCATGACGATCTGGTCGACCTTGAGCTCGTCCGCGACGTTGAGGATCTCGTCGTAGACCGTGCCGTAGCGCGCGATCACCTCGACCGGAACCCCGGGCTCGTAGCCGGCGACGATCTGCTCCAGCCGGGTCTTGGCGTCCTGGAGGTATCCCTTGATGTCGAGCTTTTCGGATCCGCCGGTCTCGCCGCGGATGGCATACCGCCAGTCGAGGCCCGCGGTCATCTCCGGAACCACCGTCATCATCACGAGCTCGTCGTCGGGGCCGCGCGCCAGGTCGATCGCCGCGGGCAGGGCGGCCTTCCACGACGATTCGTGGACCAGATCGATCGGGACGAGGATCTTGCGGGACATGGGGACTTACCTCCGTTCAGGGCGGGCATAGAGCCAGATGAGCCAGCCGAAGAGCACGAACGCCGCCATGGTCATGGCGGAGACGGCGTAGGACGGGTTGACCGCCGCCGGGGCCGGCGGCAGCCGCGGCGAGAGGATGGCGGCGACGGGGATCGCCGGGTCGAAGCCGAGGCCGGTGCCGAGCGCCGCGCTGATCTTCGTCACCGTCTCGTCGGCTAGGGCGGATACCGGCGTCGGGGCGGTGGCGCCGGGGCCTTGCGGGCCGACCATGTCGGTGGTCTCGACCACCGGGCCGGCGAGGACGAGCTGGGCGGAGAGCGTCTCGACGGCACCGGACTGGCCGGGATAGGTGCCGGCGGGGATCCGCGCCTGGCGCAGATAGGGGAAGCGCACCAGGTTGTTGCTGGCCTCCCACCCCGTGACCGGCAGGAGCCGTCCGTCGCCGGCCATCAGCTCCGAGACCACCGGGCTGTCGAGGGGGGCGAGGACCAGGGCGGCGTCGGCGTCGCTGCCGCGCGCCGCCGCCGGGAAGCCGTCGGCGTCCAGCGGCTCGATGGTCAGGCCGGCGAGGCCGGCGGCGAGCATCCGGCCGGCGTCGTAGGACGAGGAGCCCTCGGGGCCGGTGGCGATTTTCGCCACGTCGGAGAGGGTTCTGACCTCGGGCCTGAGCGCGACGAGCTGGACATAGCTGGTGCCGACGACGCCCACTGCCTCGAAGGGGCGGGTCTGGGGCGTGCCGCTGTCGTCCAGGGCGGCGAAGTCCACGGTGTTGACGAGGCCGAGGCGCGCGGCGCCGGAGCCTACCGCGGCCAGCGGGTCGGCCGCCGGGTCGAGAGTGACGCGCCGGCCGGGAAAGGCTTCGCGCACGCCGCGGAGAGCGATCACGCTCTCCGCGTTGCCGAGGCCGAGCGGTGCCGCGGCGACGAGCAGCGGCTCGGCGATGTCGAGCCCCTGGCTGTCGATCAGGCCCAAGTTGGCCAGCGCTGCGCGCGCGACCGTGGCCGGCGCGAGCGCGTCCTGGTCCACCTGGGAATTGAGGTCGCGCATGGTCGCCTCGTCGATCTTGCCGGCGAGCTTGTCGAGCACGCCGCGCAAGGCCGGGAAGCGCGCCAGCGCGTCGGCTCGCGTCAGCGGCGCCGCCTGATAGACCGGGAAGAAGTTCAGGTCGTCCTTCAGCACGGTAAGGCCGAACTCGTCGATCTGGCCGTCGGTGGTGAAGACCTCGATGAGGTCGGCGTCGCCGTCGATCAGCTTGTCGTAGAGCTTCGGGCGGTCCACTGCCGGGACGCTCTCGACCGAGCCGAAGCTGAAGCCGTAGCGGCCGGTGAAGGGCTGCATGCCGTCGAGCGGGCGCGAGGCGAACTCCTCCTCGATGCCGATGGTGAGATCGCCCGCCTTGCCGATCAGATCCGAGATGGTGCTGACGCCGAGCGCCTCGGCGCGGTCGGCGCGCATGGCGATGCCGTAGGTGTTGTTGAAGCCGAGCCGCTGGCCCCAGGTGAGGCCGAGTGGCTCGTAGAGCGCGCGGACGCGCTCCATGGTCGCGTCGCCGTCGGTGAGCGCGGGCTGGCCGAGCATCACCAGGCCGGTGCCGTTGTATTCGGTGTAGACGTCGATTTCGCCGCGCTTGAGGCTCTCAAGGTTGACGAGGGTACCGCCGAGGCCGATGCGGCGGGTGACCGGGATGCCGGCGTCCTCGGCCAGCGCCGCGATCATCTCGCCGAGGATGCGGTTCTCGCTGAAGTCCTTGCCGCCGACCTTGAGCGTGTCGTTCGAGCGGTCGCAGGCGGTGAGGCCGAGGGCGATGAGGGCGAGGAGCGCGGGGAGGAGCCGGGTCATGACGCGCCCCCGGCCTTGGGCGGCGCGGCGGGTTCGATGCGGCCGCGCGCCTCCGGTGGCCGGGTGCGGTCCGGGCGTTCGTGGCGGATTTCTCGCATGAAGCCGACGATCTGCAGCAGCAGGATCACCGAGAAGGGAAGCGCCCCGGTGATCGCCATCGCCTTGGCGACGGTGATCGAGCCGGAGAGCAGCGTGCCGACGGTCAGGATGGCGATCAGGGTGCCCCAGACCAGCTTGTGCAGGAGCGGCGGGTTGAGATCGCCGTCCGATGTCATCATCGACAACACGAAGGTGCCGGAGTCCGCCGAGGTCACGAGGAAGATGAAGATCAGGAAGCAGGCGACCGCGCCGAGGAAGGCGCCGTAGGGGAAGTAGTCGAGGAAGAGGAAGAGCGCGGTGGTCACGTCGGCGAACACCTCCTCGGAGAGACCGCCGGCGCCGAACATCTCGATGTAGATGGCGGTGCCGCCGAGGGCGGCAAACCAGAGCATGGAGAAGATTGTCGGCACCAGGATCACGCCGATGCAGAACTCGCGGATGGTGCGACCGCGGCTGATACGCGCGACGAAGATCCCCACGTTGTGGATCTCGGTCCCTTCGCCGGTGATGGCGGTTGCGGTGTCAGCCATGGACGACCTCCCGATGCTTCTGGAGTCGGCGCCCGTAGGCCTGGCTTTCCCTCGATAGGTTGAGCCTGCCCATATCCCGCGGATATCAGGCGGAATTACTGATAGATTACTCTAAACGGGTCGCGCGGTCGCCTTGGCGGCTGCGCCGTATTGGAACTATGTCGCCTTGGGCTCGTGGCCAAGAGCTTCGTCGGACGGTGTTTCGGATATCGAGGGGGCTGCGCACCATAGAACGTTTGCGACTTGAAGGCGGTGGTTTTGGGGAGTGGCCCGCGACGACACCCGCCACCCGGTCGCCGTCGAGGACGAGCGCCGAGGCAGCCATGCCGGGGCCGAGGCAGCCATGCCGGGGAAGATTTCGACACCGAGGCCCTCGGCGTGCTCGGCGAGCCAACGGCAGACGTTGCCCATCGAGACGATGCAGTTGCCGTGATTCGACATGAGCTTCGGCATCGGCCAGTTGGGAATGCGGATCTGGCCGGACTCGCCGAGGAGGTAGAATCGGTCGTCGGTGGCCGGGGTGTCGAGAGGCGCCCCCTTCTCCCTCCAGTCCGGGATCAGCGCGTCGAGGCCGCACGTATCGAGGACGGCGCCGGAGAGGATGTGGGCGCCGACCTCGGAGCCCTTTTCGAGGACGACCACGGAACGGTCGGGATCGAGCTGCTTCAGGCGGATCGCGGCGGAGAGGCCGGCGGGGCCGGCCCCGACGATGACGACGTCGTACTCCATCGACTCGCGTTCGAAGTCGGCCATGGTGGCTCTCCCGCTGCCTGCCCGGTTACTTCGCGAAGACCACGGTACGGGTACCGCAGAGCAGGACGCGGCGCTCGACGTGGAGCTTGACGGCGCGGGCGAGCACGCGGGCCTCGGTGTCGCGACCGATGGCCACGAGGTCCTCGGCGGTGTCGGCATGACTGATGCGCGCAACGTCCTGCTCGATGATCGGGCCCTCGTCGAGGTCGGCGGTGACGTAGTGGCTGGTGGCGCCGATCAGCTTCACTCCGCGCTGGTAGGCCTGCTTGTAGGGGTTGGCGCCCTTGAAGGCCGGCAGGAAAGAATGGTGGATGTTGATCGCCCGGCCGGAGAGCCTGCGCGTTAGATCGTCGGACAGGACCTGCATGTAGCGGGCGAGGATCACCGTCCCGGCGCCGGTCTCGTCGACCAGCGCGAGGAGGGCTGCCTCCTGGGTGGCCTTGGTCTCGGGCGTCACCGGCAGGTGGACGAAGCGGATGCCCTCGTGATCGGCGATCCGGCGTGCGTCCTCGTGGTTCGAGACGATGGCGGCGACCTCGGCATGCAGCCAGCCGACGCGGATCTGGTAGAGCAGATGCAGCAGCGCGTGATCGAACTTCGAGACCATGGCGACAATGCGCGGCGGGCGCCCGGCGTCGGTTGCTTTCAGGTCGAGGTTGAACTTCTCAACGGTCGGGGCGAGAGCCTGCTCGACTGCCGGTACTGCCAGCCCCTCCGGGCCGAGAAAGGCGACGCGCAGGAAGAAGCGGTTGGTCGGCCGATCCCAGTGCTGGTTGGTTTCGGCGATGTTGCCGCCGAGATCGGCGATCGCCGTGGAGATGGCGGCGATGATCCCCGGCAGCGGGTCGCTCGTCAGGGTCAGGATGAAGGATGTTTCCGACATATCAGCACTCCGGGAGGTTCACGGCGAGGCCGCCGGTGGAGGTTTCCTTGTACTTTACGCTCATGTCGCGGCCGGTCTGGCGCATGGTCTCGATGCAGGCGTCGAGAGGGACGACGTGGGTGCCGTCGCCGCGCAGCGCGAGGCTCGCGGCGGCGACGGCCTTGATGGCGCCGAGGCCGTTGCGCTCGATGCAGGGAACCTGGACGAGGCCGCGGACGGGGTCGCAGGTCATGCCGAGGTGGTGCTCGAGCGCGATCTCGGCGGCGTTCTCGACCTGGGCGTTGCGTGCCGCCGAGCGCGGCGCAGAGGCCGGCGGCCGCCATGGCGGCGGCGGAGCCGACCTCGCCCTGGCAGCCGACCTCGGCGCCGGAGATCGAGGCGTTGGTCTTGATGATGCCGCCGACCGCGGCGGCGGTCAGCAGGAAGTCGCGGACGCCCTTGTGGGTCGCGCCGACGCAATGGTCGCGGTAGTAGCGGATCACCGCCGGGACGACGCCGGCGGCGCCGTTGGTGGGGGCGGTGACGACGCTGGCCGCCGGCGGCGTTCTCCTCGTTCACCGCCATGGCGTAGACCGAGAGCCAGTCGTTGACGGTATGGGGCTGGGCGATGTTGTTGCCGCGCTCGGCGAGCAGCGCCTGGTGGATGGCGCGGGCGCGGCGGCGGACCTTGAGGCCGCCGGGCAGCGTGCCGTCGGCGGCGAGGCCGCGGTCGATGCAGGCGTCCATCACCTGCCAGAGCCGGTCGAGGTCGGCGTCGAGGGTGGCGTGGCCGCCTGCGGTCTCGTTGGCGCGCTTCATCGCGGCGATGGAGAGGCCGGAGGCTTCGCCCATGGCGAGCATCTCGGCGGCGGTGGCGAAGGGATAGGGGCGGTCGACCTTGGCGTCGTCGCCCCTGAGGGTCGCCGTCCTGATCTCGCGCTCGGTCAGGACGAAGCCGCCGCCGATCGAGTAGTAGGTCTCGGTCGAGGTGCAGGTTGCCGGCGGCATCGAAGGCGCGAGGACCAGGCCGTTGGCGTGGCCGGGCAGCGGCGGGCCGTAGTCGAAGACGACGCCCTTGTCGGGGTCGAAGGCGAGCGGGCCGAGGCCGGGGACGTCGATCTGGCCGGTGGCCTTGCGAGCGTCGGCGAGGCGGCGCTCGGCCTCGTCGGGGTCGAGGGTCTCGGGGACGAAGCCGAGCAGGCCGAGGATGACGGCGCGGTCGGTGGCGTGGCCCTTGCCGGTGAAGGCGAGGCTGCCGTGCAGGCTCGCCTCGAGGCGGGCGGGGGCGCCGGAGCCGGGCACGCGGTCGCGGCCCGTCGCGGAGCGCGTCGAGAAAGCGGGCGGCGGCGAGCATCGGGCCCATCGTGTGCGAGCTCGACGGGCCGACGCCGATCTTGAAGATGTCGAAGACGCTCAGGAACATCGCCGATCCCCGGCGGTGTGCGCGACCGCCGGAGTCGCACGCGTGCCAACTCCGGGCAACTCGCTAAAATCATTTGACTTTCCGCGCGGCGTTAACCCGCGCGGAAAGGAAGGCTAAGCCTCAGTCGGCGTAGATCGGGATGCGCGGCGCAGAGGCTGTGGACCTCGGCGAGCACCTCGGCCTCGACGGTGGCGTCGCCCTCGGGGCCGGCGGCGGCGAGGGCGTCGATCACCTTGAGGACCAGCTCGCCAACGCGGGTGAACTCGGCCTCGCCGAAGCCGCGGGTGGTGCCGGCGGAGGTGCCGAGACGGACGCCGGAGGTGACGAAGGGCTTCTCCGGATCGAAGGGGATGGCGTTCTTGTTGCAGGTGAGCCCGGCCCGCTCCAGCGCCCGCTCGGCGTCGCGGCCCTTCACGCCCTTCGGGCGCAGGTCGACGAGCACCATGTGGCAGTCGGTGCCGCCGGAGACGATGTCGAGGCCGCCGGCCTGCAGCGTCGCGGCGAGCGTCCGGGCGTTGGCGATGACGGCCGCGGCGTAATCCTTGAACGACGGCTGCAGCGCCTCGCCGAAGGCGACGGCCTTGGCGGCGATAACGTGCATCAGCGGCCCGCCCTGGTTGCCGGGGAAGACCGCGGAGTTGAGTTTCTTCGCCAGCGCCTCGTCGTTGGTCAGGATGATGCCGCCGCGCGGGCCGCGCAGGGTCTTGTGGGTGGTCGAGGTGGTGACGTGGGCGTGCGGCACCGGGTTGGGGTAGAGCCCGGCGGCGATCAGGCCGGCATAGTGCGCCATGTCGACCATCAGGTACGCGCCGACCTCGTCGGCGATCTTGCGGAAGCCCGCGAAGTCGATCGCGCGCGGGTAGGCCGAGGCGCCGGCGATGATCAGCTTCGGCCGGGTCTCCAGCGCGCGGTCGCGGACCGCGTCCATGTCGATGCGCTGGTCGGACTCGCGGACCTGGTAGTCGACGACGTCGAACCACTTGCCCGACATGGTGACCGGCGAGCCGTGGGTCAGGTGGCCGCCATGGGCGAGCGACATGCCCATGATCCGGTCGCCGGGCTGGAGCAGCGCCAGGAACACGGCCTGGTTGGCCTGGGCGCCGGAATGCGGCTGGACGTTGGCGAAGGCGGCGCCGAACAGCTTCTTGACCCGGTCGATGGCGAGGGTCTCGACCTCGTCGACGAACTCGCAGCCGCCGTAGTAGCGCTTGCCGGGGTAGCCTTCGGCGTACTTGTTGGTCAACACCGAGCCCTGGGCGATCAGCACGTCGCGGGAGACGATGTTCTCCGAGGCGATCAGCTCGATCTGGTGCTGCTGGCGGCCGAGCTCGCGGGCGATGGCGGCGGCGACGGCGGTGTCGGAAAGGCGGGGGACGGCGGTGTCGAGCATGGGGGCGTTTCCTTGTTCGGTCAGAGGCCGGCGGCGAGTTCGCGCGCGGCGAGGTCGAGGAGGGCGCGGACGTGGGGAACGAACGAGCGCCAGACGGTGAGATGGAAGCGGTCCTCGGCCTCGCGGGTCAGCACGACCTGGACGGTGTCGAAGACGGTGCGGGTGCCGGTGCCTGTCGGCATCCTCGCGAGGTCGCGCGGGCAGCCGGCGGCGAGGAGGTCGAGGACGGCCGGGCCTTCGAGCCGCCAGGTGATCTCGCGGTCGGAGACCTCGACGGCGCTGATCGGCAGGTGCGTCGCGAGCTCGGCGAGCGCTGCGGTCAGGGCGTCGGCGTCGGCTTCGGGTGCGGCGATCAGCCACTCGTCGGGGCCGAGGCAGAGCGCGCTGCGCTCGCCGGCGGCGGCGCGGTCGCCGACGCGGGCCGGCAGGTCGAGGCCCAGCGCCGCGCCGGCGGCGCCGGGATCGCCGGTGCGGAGCGAGATCCGGGTCGCGGGCGCGACCTCGGTGATCGTCACCCCGGCGGCGGAGGGGTTAGTCAGGGTGGTCATTCCGCTCTCCATCGTCAGGCGCTGAGCCGGGTGTTCTCGGGGTCGTAGAAGACCGTGCCGGTGACCTTGGCGGTGATGGTCCGGTCCGGCATCGGGATATGCAGGGTCTCGCCCATCCGGTCGTGGCCGCCGGCGACGACGGCGAGCGCGATCGAGCGCCCGAGCGCCTCGCTCCAATAGGAGGAGGTGACGTGGCCGAGCATGGTCATCGGCTTGGGCTGGTTCGGATCGGCGACGATCTGGGCGCCTTCCTGCAGCACGGTCGCAGGATCGTCGGTGAGGAGGCCGACGAGCTGCTTGCGGCCCTTCGCCACCATGTCCGGGCGGGTCAGCGAGCGCTTGCCGACGAAGTCGGGCTTGGCCTTGCCGATCGCCCAGCCGAGGCCGGCGTCGTCGGGGGTCAGCGTGCCGTCGGTGTCCTGGCCGACGATGATATACCCCTTCTCGGCGCGCAGCACGTGCATGGTCTCGGTGCCGTAGGGGCAGATGTCGTATTGCTGGCCGACCTGCATCAGCTTCTCCCAGAGGGCGCGGCCGTGGCGGGCGGGCACGTTGACCTCGAAGCCGAGCTCGCCGGTGAAGGAGATGCGAAAGAGCCGGGCGGGGAAGCCCGCGACGGTGCAGGTCGCGATGGACATGTGCGGGAAGGCCGCGTCGGAGACGTCGATGCCCTCGACCAGCGGTTCCAGCAGCTTGCGGGCGTTGGGGCCGTTGAGGGCGACGGTCGCCCACTCCTCGGTGGTCGAGGTGAGCCAGACCTTGAGGTCCGGCCACTCGGTCTGCAGGTAGTCCTCCATCATGTTGAGGACGCGCGCAGCACCGCCGGTGGTAGTGGTGACGTGGAAGCGATCGTGCGCCAGGCGGCCGATGACGCCGTCGTCGCGGATGAAGCCGTCCTCGCCGAGCAAGAGCCCGTAGCGGCAGCGGCCGGGGGCGAGCTTGGTCCAGGGGTTGGTGTACATCCGGTTCATGAACTCGACCGCGTCGGGGCCTGTGACCTCGATCTTGCCCAGGGTCGAGGCGTCGAAGATGCCCAGGCTGGCGCGGGTGGCGCGGCATTCGCGGGCGACGGCCTTTGCCATGTCCTCGCCCGCTTGCGGGAAGTACCAGGCGCGGCGCCAGAGGGCGACCGGCTCGAAGGCGGCGCCTTGGGCGTCGGCCCAGGGGTCGATCGGGGTCTTGCGGGTGACGTCGAAAGTGGCGTCCTGGTGGTAGCCGGCGAAGGCGCCGAAGGTCGTGGGCGTGTAGGGCGGGCGGAAGGTGGTGAGGCCGACCTCGGGCGCGCGCTTGCCGAGCGCGTCGGCGGCGATCATCAGGCCGTTGATGTTCGACATCTTGCCCTGGTCGGTGGCCATGCCGTTGGTGGTGTAGCGCTTGACGTGCTCGATCGAGCGCATGCCCTCGCGGACCGCCAGGCGGATGTCCTTGGCGGTGACGTCGTTCTGGAAATCGATGAAGGCCTTCGCCGCCGACGGGTTGCGGTCGGTCGGCAGCTCCCTGACCGTGACGCCGCTTCCCGTGCGGTCGGCGCCGACGCTGTAGGCCTGCGGCGTGGCCTCGCGGCCGGCGTCGCGTGCCGCCTGCGCCCCGGCGGTGGCGCCGTCCTGAAGGGCTGCGGCGATGCCCCAGAGGCCGCGGCCGGCACCGGCGATTTGCACGGCCTCGGACTTGTTGCCGGGCAGGAAGGCCTTGAGGGTGTCGTCCCAGGCGAGGCTGCCCTTGGTGTGGGAGAAGAGGTGCAGGCACGGGGTCCAGCCGCCGCACATCAGCACGCTGTCGCAGGCGATGTCGCGCGCCTGCCCGGCCTTGCCGTTCTCCACCCGGTTGACGCGCAGCGATTTGACCCGCAGCCGGCCGCTCGTACCGGTGACGGTGCGACCGAGCAGGGTCTCGATGTTCAGGGCGCGGGCGCGGTCGGTGAGGGCGGGATCGACCTCGTTCCGGACGTCGACGATGACGGCGGGCCTGGCCCCTGCCTCGGCGAGGTCGAAGGCGGTGGCCCAGGCGCTGTCGTGGGCGGTGACGATGGCGGGGCGGTCGCCGACCCTGACGCCGTAGCGGTTGAGGTAGGTCTGGGCGGCGCCGGCGAGCATGACGCCGGGGCGGTCGTTGCCGTCGAAGACCAGCGGCTTCTCCAGCGCGCCCTGGGCGAGGACGACCTGGCCGGCGCGGACCTTCCAGAGCCGCTCGCGCGGGGCGCCTTCGGGCGCGGTGGCGAGGTGGTCGGTCAGGCGCTGGCAGAGGCCGAGGAGGTTCTGGTGGTAGTAGCCGATCGCCGTGGTGCGGGTCATGACCGTGACGTTCGGCAGGCTGTCGAGCTCGGCGAGGGTCCGGGCGAGCCAGTCCCAGGCCGGCATGCCGTCGATGACGACCTCGGGCTCGGAGAGGAGCGTGCCGCCGGGCTCGGCGGTCTCGTCGACCAGCATCACCGAGGCGCCGGAGCGCCCGGCGGCGAGCGCGGCGGCGAGGCCCGCGGGGCCGGCGCCGACGATGAGGATGTCGGTGTGGGCGAAGCGGGACGCATAGCGATCGGCGTCGGGCTCGGTGGGCGAGACGCCGAGGCCGGCGGCGTTGCGGATCACCGGCTCGTAGACGCGGTCCCAGAAGGCGCGCGGCCACATGAAGGTCTTGTAGTAGAAGCCGGCGGAGAAGAGCGAGCCGAGGTTGTCGTTGACGCTGCCGACGTCGAAGGCGAGCGACGGCCAGCGGTTCTGGCTGGTGGCTTCGAGGCCGTCGCGGAGCTCCTGGATGGTGGCGCGGGTGTTGGGCTCGAAGCGGCCGGGGCCGCGGCGGGTGCCCATCAGCGCGTTCGGCTCGTCGGAGCCGGCGGAGACCACGCCGCGCGGGCGGTGGTACTTGAAGGAGCGGCCCATCAGGTGGATGCCGTTGGCCAGCAGCGCCGAGGCGAGGGTGTCGCCGGCGAGGCCCTGGTAGGACTTGCCGTCGAAGGTGAAGCGGACGGGCTGCGCGGGGTCGACGCGGCCGCGGTTCGGGAGGCGGTAGGTGGTCATTTGGCGCCTCCCGTGAGGCTGGCGAGGTGTCGAGGGCGGGGCTCGCCGGCCTTGTAGGTGAGCAGGAAGCTGGTCGGAGACGGTCTCGCGCACCGCGTTGAAGAAGCGGGCGCAGCCGTTGATGTGGCGCCAGCGCTCGAAGTGGTGGCCGCGGGGGTTGGTGCGGATGAAGAGGAAGTCGCGCCACTCCTCGTCGCGTGAGGCTCATGGGGTCGGCGGGGCGGGCGATGTGGGCCTCGCCGGCGTAGGCGAACTCCAGCTCCGGGAGATCCTGCTCGCAGTAGGGGCAGTGGATCAGCAGCATCTCTCGTCTCCCTAGTGCGCCACGGCGGCGGCGGCGGCTTCGTCGATCAGGCGGCCGGTGGTGAAGCGCTCGAGCGTGAAGGGGGCGTTGATCGGGTGCGGCTCGTCCTTGGCGACGGTCTAGGCGAGGACGTGGGCGGCGCCGGGCGTGGCCTTGAAGCCGCCGGTGCCCCAGCCGCAGTTGACGTAGAGGCCCGGCACCGGGGTCTTTCCCGAGGATCGCCGAGCGGTCGGGGGTCACGTCGACGATGCCGCCCCACTTCCGGAGCATCCGCATGCGGCGGAAGATCGGGAAGATCTCGCAGATCGCGGCGAGCGTGTGCTCGATCATGTGGCACGCCGCCCCGCTGGGAGTAGCTGACGTACTGGTCGGTGCCGGAGCCGATCACCAGTTCGCCCTTGTCGGACTGGCTGATGTAGGCGTGCACCGAGTTCGACATCACCACGCAGGGGAAGATCGGCTTGATCGGCTCGGAGACCAGCGCCTGCAGCGGGTAGGATTCGAGCGGCAGGCGGACGCCGGCGGTCTCCATCACCACCGAGGTGTGGCCGGCGGCGGAGACCGCGACCTTCTTCGCGGCGATGAAGCCCTTCGCGGTCTCGACGCCGGTGACCCGGCCGTCCGGGCCGCGGCGGATCGCGGTCACCGGGCAGTTCTGGATGATGTCGACGCCGCGGGCCGCCGCGCCGCGGGCGTAGCCCCAGGCGACGGCGTCGTGCCGGGCGGTGCCGGCGCGGCGCTGCAGGGCGGCGCCCAGCACCGGGTAGCGGGCGCTGGCCGAGATTTCGAGCGGCGGGCAGAAGGCCTTCGCCTCCTTCGCGGTCAGCCACTGGTTGTCGACGCCGTTCAGCCGGTTGGAGTGGACGTGGCGCTGGAAGGACTGCACGTCGTGGACGTTGTGCGCGAGCATCAGCACGCCGCGCTTGGAGAACATGACGTTGTAGTTCAGGTCCTGGGAGAGGTTCTCCCAGAGATCGAGGGCGTGGTCGTAGAGCCGGGCGCTCTCGTCGTAGAGGTAGTTCGAGCGGATGATGGTGGTGTTGCGCCCGGTGTTGCCGCCGCCGAGCCAGCCCTTGTCGAGCACCGCGACGTTGGTGATGCCGTGCTCCTTCGCCAGGTAGTAGGCGGCGCCGAGGCCATGGCCGCCGGCGCCGACGATGACGACGTCGTAGGCGGCCTTCGGCTGCGCGTCCGGCCACTGCGGCGTCCAGTTCTTCTGGCCGGTCAGCGCGCCCTTGATCACCTGAGCGAAGGAGAAGTGCGTCATGCGGACCTCCCTGAAGAACGTTGCGCCTCTATACAGGATCGTCACACATCCTGCCGTGTATCCGTGCGTCAGTTTCGCTGTAAGCTGGCGACGGAGGGTCCGATGGCGCAGCTGAACGTCGGCTTCATCCTGGCGCAGCGGTTCACGCTCTGCGCTCTGGCGAACTTCGTAGACGTCCTCCGGCTCGCCGCCGACGAGGGCGACCGCTCGCGGCCGATCCTCTGCTCGTGGAAGGTGTTGTCACGCGACGATGGATCCGATCGCCTCGAGCTGCGGCATCGTCGTCCAGCCCGATGAGCGACTCGGCGATCCCGCCCGCTTCGACTATCTCGTCGTCGTCGGCGGGCTCGTCGACGAGATCGAGAACCTGCATCCCGACACCGTGCGCTTCCTCGAGCGCGCGCGCGGCCGCCGGCGTGCCGCTCGTCGGGGTCTGCACCGGCACCTTCGCACTGCACCAGGCCGGGCCTCATGCACGGGTATCGCGCCTGCGTCAGCTGGTTCCACCACGAGGACTTCCTCGAGCGCTTCGACGGGCTGCAGCCGGTCTCCGACCAGATCTTCGTCGTCGACCGCGATCGGCTGACCTGCTCGGGCGGGGTCTCGTCGGCCCATCTCGCGGCTTTCATCGTCAAGCGGCACCTTGGGACGGCGCGGGCGGAGAAGAGCCTGCACATCATGATCATCGACGAGGCGACGGCCGCGGAGGAGCCGCAGCCCGGCATGCCCCTGACACTGGCCACCGATGACGCGCTGGTGCGCAAAGCACTGCTGGTGATGCAGCAGTCGATCGACGCGCCGCTCTCGATCGGCCGCGTGGTCGACGCGGCTCGGGGTGAGCCGGCGCAAGCTCGAGCGGCACTTTCGGGACGCCCTGGGAATGACGCCGCTCGCCGCCGACCGGCTGATCCGGGTCGAGCAGGCGAAGCACCTGCTCGGCACCACCAAGCGTTCGGCGACGCAGATCGCGACCGATACCGGCTTCTGCGACCTGCCGCACATGATCAAGGTCTTCCGGGACGCCGAGGGTACCACGCCGGACGCTTTCAGGAAGGCCCGCGCCCAGACACGCCTTTACGATGACCGCTGACAGCTTTCCGTCGGAGAAATGTCGCAGGGATGGAATCCTTCCCGCGTTCCTCCTGCTACAGTCCCACCGCTCGCGGACGGCTCCTTCCGAACAACTCTACTCCGGTGGTCGCGATCCCGGCCTGCAGAGATCCCGCAGACCGGCACCCTAGACAAGGATGCGGTCGAGGGGGTCGCGACTAGACAGGCGCGAACCCGCTCCAGGACGTCGCCTGAGCCAGGCCGCGGCCTTCGGGCCTGCCGCAGTCACGAGGCTTGCTGCGCGCCCGTTCGATCCGTTTCCTCCTGCCTCGGGGCGGTGACGCTCCGCATGTCGGACGGCGTGCGGTCGTAGCAATGCCGGAACATCCGGCTGAGGTGCGACGAGTTGCAGAAGCCGCACTCGACGGCGATGGTCGAGATCGACTTTTCCGTAGCTTCGAGGAGATGCCGTGCGAAAGACAGGCGGATGCTGAGGAACGCCGCCTGCGGCGAGGTGTCGAGTGTCGAGCGGAAATGCCGCTCGAGCTGGCGCTTGCTCACGGCCGATCTGCCGGGCGATCTCGGTGACAGAGAGCGGCGTGTCGATGCGCTGCTGCATCAGGAGCAGCGCCCGCCTGACCATCGGGTCCTCGGTCTTGAGGTCGAGGGGAATGCCGGGCTGGGGCTTCTCCGGCCGCATCGCGTTGTCGATAATCATGATGTGCAGGCTCTTGCTCGCCTGCGCCCGGCCGACGTGCTTCTCGACGAGATAGGCCGCGAGGTGGGCCGAGCTCGCGCCGCCGGCGCAGGTGAGGCGGTCGCCGTCGACGACGAAGATTTGGTCGGAGATCGGCTCGAGGCCGTCGAACTGCTCGAGAAAGTCGGCGTGGCAGTACCAGCTCACGCAGGCACGGTAGCCCTGCATCAGCCCGGCGCGATGGAGGACGAAGGCGCCGGTGCAGAGGCCGACGAGCGGCACGCCCGCCTCCGCCGCTCGCTGGAGGAAGCGTGTATAGGCCGGGCTGATGTTCGGGATTTCCTCGAGGAGCCCGCCCACGACGACGATGTAGTCGAACCTCGCCGGGTCGCCGAGGCGCTCGCCGGGCTGGACGGTGACGCCGCAACTCGACGGGACCGGGTCCATCGTGTCGGACAGGACCGACCAGTCGCAGAGGATGGGCCGCGACCTGTCGCCCTCGTCGGCCGCCAGCCGCAGCACGTCGACGAAATTCGCGAAGGCGCAGAGCGTGAAGCGCCTGGCGAGGATGAAGCCCACCGACAGGCGTGACCCGCCGGACCGCGGACGCTGCGCTCTAGAAGAGATCGCCCGCGGCCCGGGCCGGGTCTCCTTGGCACGTGGCTCCATCACCCTTCTACCCCATCCGAGAACGCCCCAAACGAATGTCGTACCGTTAATTCGGCTTTGACGCAAACGTCCTGTCCGTAAGCGCGGAAGTGACGCATACCTCCGAGCAAGAAGGCGCGCCCCGGTCTCGCCTGAAGCCGATCGAATACGACCATGCCGCGGGACGTGGCTCCTCCATCGGACACGAGAAGGTTGACAATGAAAGTTCTGGTCGCGGTAAAGCGGGTGGTCGACTTCAACGTCAAGATCCGCGTCAAGGCGGATGGCTCGGGTGTGGACCTCGCGAACGTGAAGATGTCGATGAACCCCTTCGACGAGATTGCCGTCGAGGAGGCTGTCCGCATCAAGGAGGCGGGGAAGGCCGACGACGTCGTCGTCGTCTCGATCGGGCCGGCGCAGGCGCAGGAGACGCTCCGCACCGCGATGGCCATGGGCGCGGACCGGGCCATCCTCATCAAGGCTGACGAGACGGTCGAGCCGCTCGCGGTCGCGAAGCTGCTGAAGGGCGTGATCGAGGCGGAGGGCCCCGGGCTCGTCATCCTCGGCAAGCAGGCGATCGACGACGACGCGAACCAGACCGGCCAGATGCTGGCGGCGCTGCTCGGCTGGAGCCAGGCGACGTTCGCGTCGAAGCTCGAGCTCGGCGAGGGCCGCGCCAGGGTGACGCGCGAGGTCGACGGCGGGCTGCAGGCGATCGAGGTCGCGCTCCCGGCGATCGTGACCGCCGACCTGCGGCTGAACGAGCCGCGCTATGCGAGCCTGCCGAACATCATGAAGGCGAAGAAGAAGCCGCTCGAGGAGAAGGCGCCGGCCGACTACGGCGTGAGCGTCGAGCCGCGGCTCAGGGTGCTCGCGACGGAGGAGCCGGCGGCCCGCAAGGCCGGCGTGAAGGTCGCGAACGTCGCTGAACTGGTGGACCGGCTCCGCAACGAAGCCAGCGTGCTCTAGGACAGATCGGAGATCATCGACATGGCCATCCTTCTCTTTGCCGAGCACGACAACGCCACCCTCTCCGACCAGACCGCGAAGGCGCTGAGCGCCGCGGCCCGGATCGGCGGCGACGTTGACGTGCTGGTCGCCGGCAAGGCGGCGGGCGGCGCCGCCGAGGCGGCCGCCCGGCTCGAGGGCGTCCGCAAGGTGCTCCTGGCCGAGGAGGACGCGCTCGCGGAGCGGCTCGCCGAACCCACCGCGGCGCTGATCGTCGCGCTCGCCGGCGGCTATGACGCGATCGTCGCGCCGGCGACGGCAACCGGCAAGAACGTGCTGCCGCGGGTCGCGGCGCTCCTCGACGTCATGCAGGTCTCCGAGATGGTTGAGGTCGTTGCGCCCGACACCTTCAAGCGGCCTATCTACGCCGGCAACGCGCTGCAGACCGTGCAGGCGACCGACGCAAAGAAGGTCCTGACCGTCCGTACCGCCGGCTTCCCGGCCGCGGGCACGCGCGATGCCGCGGCGCCGATCGAAAACGTCGATGCCGGCGCGACCATTGTCGGCCTTTCGGCGTTCGTCGAGAACATGCTCTCGACCAGCGACCGGCCGGAGCTCGCCTCGGCCCGGATCGTCGTCTCCGGCGGCCGGGCGCTCGGATCGAAGGAGAAGTTCCGCGAGGTCATCCTGCCGCTGGCCGACAAGCTCGGCGCGGCCGTCGGCGCCTCGCGGGCGGCGGTCGATGCCGGCTACGCGCCGAACGACTGGCAGGTCGGGCAGACCGGCAAGATCGTCGCGCCGGACCTCTACATTGCCTGCGGCATCTCGGGTGCCATCCAGCACCTCGCCGGCATGAAGGACTCGAAGGTGATCGTCGCGATCAACAAGGACGCGGATGCTCCGATCTTCCAGGTCGCCGACTACGGCCTCGTCGGCGATCTCTTCGAGCTGCTCCCGGAGCTCGAGCGGATGCTATGAGACGCCCTCGGCCGGACCCGGGTCCGGCCACCTCCGCCACGGACGAGTGAAGGGCCCGCCATGCCGACCACAGAAGCAGCTATCCAGGAGGATGCCCGCGTGAGTGCCAGCATCATCGACGGCAAGGCCTATTCCGCCGATCTCGGCGAGCGGATTGCCGCGTCGGTCGCGGCGCTGGCCGGGACGGCGGGCAACCCGCCGGGGCTCGCCGTCGTCCTCGTCGGCAGCGATCCGGCGAGCGGGGTCTACGTGCGGAGCAAGGGAAAGACGGCGCGCAAGGTCGGCATGGCCAGCTTCGAGCATGTCCTGCCCGAGGACGCGACGCAGGACGAGCTGATGAGCTCATCGCCAGCTGAATGCCGACGACGCCGTCGACGGCATCCTCGTGCAGCTCCCTCTCCCGGCGCACCTCGACTTGCTCGCCGTCATCGCGGCGATCGACCCGGCGAAGGATGTCGACGGCCTCCACCCGCTCAACGCCGGGCCGCCTCGCCTTCGGCCTGTCGGGCCTTGTCTCCTGCACGCCGCTCGGCTGCCTGATGCTGCTGACGCTCGGTACGCGGCAACCTCTCCGGCCTTGATGCCATCGTCGTCGGCCGCTCGATCCTCGTCGGCAAGCCGGTGGCGCAGCTGCTCCTCGCGGAGAACTGCACCGTGACGGTCGCCCATTCCCGCACCCGCGACCTCGCGGCCAAGGTCGCCGCGGCCGACATCGTTGTCGCCGCGGTGGGCCAGCCCGAGATGATCAAGGGCGAGTGGATCAAGCCGGGCGCGACGGTGATCGACGTCGGCATCAATCGGGTGGAGCGGGACGGCAAGACCGGGCTGGTCGGCGACGTCGAGTTCGGCGTAGCCTCGCAGAGCGCCGGCGCGATAACGCCGGTTCCGGGCGGGGTGGGACCGATGACGATCATGAGCCTGATCCACAACACGCTGGTGGCCGCCTACATGCGCCGGGGCCTGCCCGTGCCGCAGCTCTGGTGAGCCGCGTGACGCGCACCGACGTCATCGACGGCAGCACTACCGCCGGCAACGGGCAGCCCGAGGCCATGCGCCGGGCGCTTCGGCCAAGCCGCTAAGCACGAGGAGAGGAAGTATGTCAGCGTTTCCCGAAAAGGCGCGGGTGGTCATCGTCGGGCTCGGCGGCATCGTCGGCGCGTCGGTCGCGCACCACCTGGTCGAGCGCGGCTGGGACGACATCGTCGGCATCGACAAGTCGGGCATCCCGACCGACATCGGCTCGACGGCGCACGCCTCCGATTTCTGCTACGCGACCAGCCACGATTTCCTGACCTGCTGGACGACGCTCTACTCCGCCGATTTCTTCGAAAAGATGGGGCATTACGCGCGGATCGGCGGCATCGAGGTGGCGCGGGTCGGCGACGACGTCCGCATGAATGAGATCAGGCGCAAGGTCGACTCGGGCAAGGCCTTCGGCACCCGCGCGCGGCTGATGGAGCCGGCCGAGATCAAGGCGAAGTTCCCGCTGATCGAGGAGGACCTGGTCCAGGGCGGGCTCTGGGATCCGGATGCCGGGCCTGGTCATCCCGCGCTCGCAGACCGTCGCCGGCAAGCTCGTCGACCGGGCCGAGGCGGCGGGCAAGCTCAGGGCCTTCGCCAACACCTCGGCGAAGTCGCTGGTGATCGAGGAAGGGCGCATCAAGGGGGTCGTCACCAGCCGCGGCACGATCATGGCCGACTACGTGGTGGTCTGCGCCGGGCTCTGGGGGCGGCTGATCGCCGAGATGGCGGGCGAGGACCTGCCGGTGATGCCGGTCGACCATCCGCTGACCTTCTTCGGCCCGTACGACGAGTTCGCCGGCACCGGCGTCGAGATCGGCTATCCGCTGCTGCGCGACCAGGGCAACGCGGCCTACATGCGCGACACCGGCGACCCGAAGACCGCCGAGGGCGGCCAGATCGAGTGGGGCTACTACGAGGAGCACAACCCGCGGCTCGTGCATCCGCGCGACCTGCTCGAGAAGGAGCAGGCGCGGCTGTCGCCGTCGCAGCGCGACCTCGACATGGAGCAGGTGATCGAGCCGCTGGAGCGGGCGATGGAGCTGACGCCGATCCTCGGCGAGCTCGGCTACAACGAGGGCCATTCGTTCAACGGCCTGCTTGCAGACCACCACCGACGGCGGCCCGTCGATGGGCGAGAGCCAGAAGGTGCGCGGGCTCTGGTACGCGGTCGGCATCTGGGTCAAGGACGGCCCCGGCATGGGCAAGCTCATCGCCGACTGGATGACCGACGGGCGCACGCGCGATCGACCACGCCCGCATCGACTATGCGCGCTTCAACCCGTTCGCGCTGACCGAGAAGTTCATCGAGGAGCGCTGCACCGAGACGGCGTGCAAGATCTACAACCCGCCGGTGCATCCGCGCGAGCCGTTCGCCGGCGGCCGCGGCATCCGCCGCTCGCCGTTCTGGGAGCGCGAGAAGGAGCTCGGCGGCTACTTCATGGAGCTCGGCGGCTGGGAGCGCGCCCACGGCTACGCGGCGAACGAGCACCTGCTGGAGAAGTACGGCGACCGGGTGCCGGTGCGCGAGAACGAGTGGGACGGCCGGCACTTCTGGCGGGTGTCGAACGCCGAGCAGCTGGCAGATGAGCGAGGACTGCGGCCTCATCAACCTGTCGCACTTCCACATGACCGACATCGCGGGGCCGGACCACGTCGCGATGATGGAGTGGCTCTGCGCCGCGAAGATCGGCGGCGACGCCAACATCGGCAAGGGCATCTACACCCACTTCCTCGACGACGAGGGGATGGTGCGCGCCGACTTCACGGTGTTCCGGATGGCCGACCGCATCCGGATGGTGAACGGCGCCGACGCCGGTCCGCGCGACTTCCACTACATGCGGCGGGTCGCGCAGGACAAGGGCTTCGACGTGACGATCACCGACGTCGCCGAGAAGTACGTCACCATCGGCATCTGGGGGCCGAACGCGCGGGTGAAGCTGCAGAAGATCGTGGAGGATCCCGACGGCCTCGCGCCCGAGACCTTCCCCTTCGCGGCGATCAAGCCGGTGCGGATCGCCGGCAAGGACGTCACGGCCTTCCGCATCTCCTATGTCGGCGAGCAGGGCTGGGAGCTGCACATGGCCTACGAGGACGGCCTCGCCGTCTGGGACGCGCTGCGCTCGACCGGCGTCATCGCGGTGGGCGTCGAGACCTATGCCAACTCCCGCCGGCTGGAGAAGAGCCTGCGGCTGCAGAACGCCGACCTGCTGACCGAGTACAACCTGCTGGAGGCCGACCTCGCCCGGCCGAAGGTCAAGGAGGCCGACTTCCGCGGCAAGGCCAAGCACCTCGAGTACCGCGCCCGCGCGCACCAGCCGGCGATGCTCTGCACGCTGGTGATGACCGACAACGTCGATGCCAAGGGCGTCGCGCGCTATCCGGTCGGCACCCTGCCGGTGCTGGACCCGGAGACCGGCGAGACGCTGGTCGACGAACTCGGCCGGCGGTCCTACACCACCTCGATCGCCTTCGGGCCGAGCATCGGCAAGAACATCGCGCTTGCCTACCTGCCCTGGGCCTGCTGCCAGGAGGGGCGGAAGCTCGCGGTGCAGTACTTCGGCGAGACCTATCCGGTCGAGGTCGTGGGAATCGGCTACAAGCCGCTGTATGATCCGGAGAATGCCAAGCCGAGAAGCTGAGACATCCCGTTCCGACGGGTGCCGACCGGGTCCCGTCGATTTCCCTGCCACGCCTGCCCGCGGACGACCGCGGGCGAGCGGCCGCGATGAGAGAGAGCCATGATCGTCGACGACGTCACCAAGCTGAGCCTGCTTCAGACCCGCAAGCCCGACCACGCGCTTCCGCGCGCCTTCTATACCGACGCCGAGATCTTCGATCTCGACCTGCGCACCGTCTGGTACCGCGACTGGCTGTTCGCGGTCCCGTCCTGCGAGGTCCCGCAGACCGGCAGCTTCGTCACCATGCAGGTCGGCGCCTACGCTGTGGTGATCGTGCGCGGCGCCGACGGCAAGATCCGCGCCTTCCACAATTCCTGCCGCCACCGCGGCAGCCGGGTCTGCACGGCGCTGAAGGGCAATGCGCCGAAGCTGGTCTGCCCGTACCACCAGTGGACCTACGAGCTCGACGGGCGGCTGCTCTATGCCCGCGACATGGGGACGGACTTCAAGCCCGCCGACTACGGGCTGAAGCCGGTCGCCTGCGAGAACGCGGGGGGCATGGTTTTCGTCTGTCTCAGCGACACCCCGCCGTCGTTCGACGGGTTCATCGACAAGGCGAAGCGGTATCTCGCGCCGCACCGGCTGGCCGAGGCGAAGATCGCCCACGAGAGCACGATCGTCGAGCACGGCAACTGGAAGCTCGTCATCGAGAACAACCGAGAGTGCTACCACTGCGCCGGCGCCCATCCCGAGCTGTGCCGCACCTATCCCGACCGGCCGGGCTTCACCTCGATGGACGAGAGCGGCGCCATGGAGCCGGCGGTGACCGCGCACTGGCAGAAGTGCGAGGCGGCCGGCCTGCCGTCGAAGTTCGTGATCGACCCGAGCCACCAGTGGCGCTTCGCCCGGATCCCGCTGCTCGGGGCGGGCGAGAGCTACACGATGGACGGCAAGGCGGCGGTGCCGAGCAAGCGGCTGGCGGCCTCGCCCTTCGCCGATGCCGGGTCGCTGCTCGGCTTCCACTATCCGAACAGCTGGAACCATTTCCTCGCCGATCATTCCATCGTCTTCCGGGTGCTGCCGATCGGCCCGACCGAAACCGAGGTCACGACGAAGTGGCTGGTGCACAAGGACGCGGTCGAGGGGGTCGACTACGACCTGAAGAACCTG
Source organism: uncultured Alphaproteobacteria bacterium (assembly GCA_963847795.1). Taxonomy (GTDB): domain Bacteria; phylum Pseudomonadota; class Alphaproteobacteria; order Rhodobacterales; family Rhodobacteraceae; genus Amaricoccus. The sequence continues at coordinate 11,336 of CAWKBH010000017.1, read as the reverse complement.
ACGCGGGTCTGGATCGCCACCAACGACGAGGACCGGCAGGTGGTCGAGGAGAACCAGCGCGGCATCAACTCGCCGGCGTTCGTGCCGGGGCCGTACTCGAAGATCCAGGAGGACGGGGTGATCCAGTTCGTCGACTGGTACTGCCGAACCATCGGCGACCGCATCGGTGGCGGCGCGCGGCTCGCGGCGGAGTAGGTGCGATGGCTTCCGACCTGATGCCGCGTCTGGTAGGCGCGCGGACCTGGAAGGACGACGAGCCGCTGGAGTGCGTCTCGGTGGTGCCCGACGGCCCCGGCACCGTCTCGTTCACGTTCCGCTCGCCGTCGGGAGCCTGGTTCGACTACCAGCCCGGTCAGTTCCTGACCCTGGAGCTGCCTCTCCCCGGCGGCCCGATCCACCGCACCTATACGATGTCCTCGAGCCCGTCGCGGCCGCTCTCGGTCACCCTGACGGCAAAGGCGGCGGGGGCGAGCGTCGGCACCCGCTGGCTGCTCGACAATCTGCATCCGGGCATGCGGATCAAGGCGATCGGCCCGGGCGGCATCTTCGTCCCCGACGTTCCGGCCGACCGCAAGCTGCTGCTGATCTCGGCGGGCTCCGGCGTGACGCCGATGATGTCGATGACCACCTACCGCTACGATCTCGGCGGCGAGCCGGACATCTGCTTCGTGCAGTGTGCCAGGCGCCCGTCCGAGCTGGTCTTCCGGCGGCAGCTCGAGGCCATGGCGCGCCGCGTGCCGACGATAAAGCTCCACTACGTGGTCACCCAGGACGACCCCTACGACGCCTGGACCGGCTATCGCGGCAGCTTCAACCAGCTGATGCTCGGCCTGATGGCGCCCGACTATCTCGAGCGCGAGATCTACTGCTGCGGGCCCGAGCCGTTCATGCAGACGGTCCGCGACATGCTGATCGGCTTCGGCTTCGATATGGAACATTACCACCAGGAGGCCTTCGCGGCGCCGCCGGTGCTGACGCCGGCCGACGAGCCCGAGCTCGACGACGTGGTGCCGAGCGCCGAGGTCGCCTCGGAGGTGGTGTTCGCTCTGAGCGGCCAGTCGGTGCCCTGCACCGAGGCCGACACCGTCCTCGCGGTGTCCCGGACGGCGGGGCTCAACATCCCGTCGGGCTGCAATTTCGGGGTCTGCGGCACCTGCAAGACGCGGAAGCTCTCGGGCGAGGTGCACATGGTCCATAACGGCGGCATCTCCGAGGCCGACATCGAGGCGGGCTACATCCTCGCCTGCTGCTCGCACCCGATGGGTCGGGTCGAGATCGAGGCCTGACGCGGTTCGTGGTCCGGGTAGTGGTTCACCAGAGCGGTGCAGGGAGTGAGTGAACCTCCGGCGGCGGCCGATCGGAGGCCGTCAGCGGAGGGAGATCATGTCGGACCATATGCGCGAAGCGACCCGTCGGTTCCGCGAGGGTGAGATTGGCATCGTCACTGACGATGACGACCGCGAAAACGAGGGCGACCTCGTCTGCGCCGCCTCGCTCTGCACGCCGGAGAAGATGGCCTTCATCATCCGGCACACCTGCGGCATCGTCTGCACGCCGCTGACCGAAGCGCGGGCGCGGGCTCTGAACCTCGCGCCGATGGTCGCGAACAACGACGCGCCGCTCGGCACCGCCTTCATCGTCACCGTCGACGTCGTCCACGGGCTCACTACCGGGACTTCGGCCGAGCAGCGGTCGAACACCGTGCGTGCGCTCGCCAACGACGACGGCACGGTGATGAAAGGGCCGCAGATCGATGCCTTCGCCACCGAGCACGGGCTGGTCCGGATCTCGGTCGCTGATCTGATCGCCTGGCGGCAGGAGCGCGAGCATCTGGTCGAGCGGGTCGGCGAGTTCACCGCCGCGAGCCCCATCGGGGAGATGCGTGTCATAGCATATGCAACACGTGTGCCGCGCTCGCAGGAACGCCGCAGTCGAGCGTCGCCAATTCCCAGGGCGCGTTCCAGCTCTACCGCATCGGCGATGCCGTGGCGGCGCGCAACACTCACGCGGCAATCTACGACGCCTTGCGGCTGGTGAAGGACCTGTGACTATTCAAGCTGACGACCCGCCGCTTTCGGCATGTCGAGGCGACGCGGATGGCGTTACCTTCGAGTGAAACGACCATCATCGAGCACGAGGATTCGCGAGATGTACCGAGACGCTGACATGCTGTCCCTCCTGCTGGCGCGCCAGCCGAAACACACCTTGCCCGGCGCGCTCTATCACGACGCTGATCTGTTCCAGGTCGACATGCGCCAGATTGTGGATCGGCGTGGAATGTTGACCCCGTGAGGTCCGGGATCGGCGTCCAAAATTGACCCCCTGTCCTCTGTGATGCGGCAGCGCCTGTCCGGTGTTTATGGACGGGTGGCAGAGGATGAAGGGCGTGGACACGATCGCGCGGGTGCGTCGCGAGTTTTACATGCGCGGTCGGTCGATCAAGGAGATCTTCCGGGAGCTCCACGTCTCGCGCAACACGGTGCGGAGGATCCTGCGGAGCGGGGCGACGGCGTTCGAGTACGAGCGAAGCGTGCAGCCGCAACCGAAGATCGGGCCGTGGCGGGGAGAACTCGACCGTCTGCTGGCGGTGAACGCGGCCCGGTCGAGCCGGGAGCGGCTGACGCTGATCCGCCTCTTCGAAGAGTTGCGCGGGCTCGGCTACGAAGGCGGCTACGACGCGGTGCGGCGGTATGCGGCCTCGTGGCAGCGAGAGCGCGCCGCGGCGACGGCGGCGGCCTTCGTGCCGCTGAGCTTCGCGCCGGGCGAGGCATACCAGTTCGACTGGAGCCACGAGATCGTGCTGATCGCCGGGGTGACGGTGACGGTGAAGGTGGCGCAGGTCCGGCTCTGCCACAGCCGGATGCTGTTCGTGCGGGCGTATCCGCGCGAGAGCCAGGAGATGGTGTTCGACGCCCACGACCGGGCGTTCGCCTTCTTCAGGGGGGCCTGCACGCGGGGCATCTACGACATCGAGCCATTGTCGCGCCATTGGTCCGAGCGACAATGGCGAGGGAAGACCGCGGTGGACGCGATCCTCGTGGGCAAGGAGCGGGACTACAACCGTCGCTTCCAGCAGATGTGCGGGCACTGCCTGGTGGAGCCGGTGGCATGCACGCCGGCGGCCGGGTGGGAGAAGGGTCAGGTGGAGAACCAGGTCGGGACGGTGCGGCAGCGGTTCTTCTCGCCGCGGGTGCGGGTGCGGGGCTATGACGAGCTGAACGCCTGGCTCCTGGATCGCGGCATCGCCTGGGCGAAGGCCCAGCCGCATCCGGATGTCCGCGACCGGACGATCTGGCAGATGTTCGAGGCCGAGCGGCCGAGCCTCGTGCCCTACGCCGGGCCTTTCGACGGCTTCCGCTCGACGCCGGTCTCGCCGTCGAAGACCTGCCTCGTGCGCTTCGACAACAACAAGTGCTCGGTGATGGCGAGCGCGGTCGGCCGGCCGGTCGAGGTCCGCGCCTATGCCGACCGGATCGAGCTTCGTCAGGACGGCCGCGTGGTCGGGCAGCATCGGCGCGCCTTCGGCCGCGGCCAGACCGTCTACGACCCCTGGCATTATGTCCCGGTGCTGGCTCGCAAGCCGGGTGCGCTTCGCAACGGCGCGCCCTTCCAGGACTGGGTGCTGCCGGGTGCGCTCGAGCGGGTGCGGCGCAAGTTGAAGACGGCGTCCGACGGCGACCGGCAGATGGTCGAGGTGCTCGGCGCGGTCCTGACTGACGGCCTGCCGGCGGTGGAAGCCGCCTGCGCCGAGGCGCTGAGGGAAGGCGTCTACTCGGCCGACGTCATTCTCAACATCCTCGCCCGGCGGCGCGATCCCGGACCGCCGGCGACGATCACCACCCCGGAGGCGCTGCAGCTGCGGCATGAGCCTGCTGCCGACTGCGCTCGCTACGACAGCCTGAGGAGGGCGAGCGGATGATGGAGCGGAGCGAGATCATGACGACGATGGGCGGGCTGAAGCTCTTCGGCATGCGCGCGGCCTACGACGAGGTCGTCGCCACCGCCGTGAAGCGGCAGCACGAACCCCAGAGGGTGGTGAGCGATCTTCTGACGGCGGAGCTCTCCGAGAAGCAGGCCCGCTCGATCAAATACCAGATCGCCATCGCCAAGCTGCCGATGGCCAAGGAGATCGACGAGTTTGCCTTCGACGGCACCCCGATCAACGACACACTGGTCCGCGACCTCGCCGGCGGCGGCTTCCTCGCCCGCGCTACCTGGTCCTGGTCGGCGGCACCGGCACCGGCAAAACCCATCTCGCCGTCGGCATCGCGCGCGCCTGCATCCGCGGCGGCGCACGTGGCCGCTTCTTCAACGTCGTCGACCTCGTCAACAGGCTCGAGGCCGAGGCCCGCGCCGGCCGACAGGGCCGCCTCGCCGACCACCTCTGCCGCATGGACCTCCCTCGTCGGGGAAACGGTCCACTGGACCGTTTCCTGACCCTCCTCGATCCTCGATGAACTCGGCTATCGGCGGCGGCGCTGCGGCGGCTGGCGCTTATGGTGCCGGTCAGTGGCTATTCGGGGGAGACTAAAGACTTCGCTCGGGGATGGCCGAGTGTAAGAAGTGCCTCGCGTTCCGCACGAACCCCCGAGACGTATCCGGGCGCGAGGCACCGCCAAAGAGATTGACGCGCGGCCGGGATGCACCCATCCCTTCCAAACGTGCGTTGATGGAGCGACTGCCGGGGTAGTTCACCCACTGCTCTCCCCCGGCAGTCGCATTCCCTACTGGTAGGGACTACGGGCAAATCCAGTAGGCCGCTGCACCCTCGTTATATGCCTCTTGGTCAATTTTGCACCCTCTTGCTATCATTCGGCGCGCGGCACTCTGTTCGTCCAGACCAAGGAATTTCAAGGTAACGATCATTTCGTTTTGAGAGCAGCCGGTAAATGTTGGCGATCTTGTTTGAATGTTGATCCGGCAGTTGGGATTGGCTGCAATGCCAAAGTCTGTTACCGGCTGACCCCATTCCCCCGCAGAAGCAATTGTCGCAGTCGTTACAGCTATCAAGATTGCCAGTTTACGCACGGCGGCTCTCCTCCCTACCGATGGGGTTAGCAGCACAATGCTCCTGAAAGGCGCGGCGGTAAACATCTGCCAATCCGGCATCCCACGCTTCCTTTGACATAGCCGCAGGCTTCACCAAGCTAGCCTCAAAGCCGTTCCAACGATCCTTGAAAGCAACATGGCGCTCAATCTTCCGGCGCTGAACGACCGGATCGCAGTTCTCTGGTTGTTGCGCGTCCGACCATTTGCACAACAGCCAGAATGCACCGACAATCGCAAGCAAACCAAGCATGTCTAGTGACCCCGCACCGCGTTCCGGTCGCCAGTTGGTTTGTAACAACCTGTTACAAACGCTTTCAATCCACTGGCAATATCAAGCACGTCTAACTCTCCGTTTCTCTCGCTCGAAAGCCAAACTGCTTCCGATTTACAGCGCCAATATATACTATTAACTACTGATTGTCAATAGTTATTATTGCTAGGTTAATCGTTACTTCAAATCCCCGCCAAATCAGCCGCAGTAATGTTGACGTATCGCTGCAACATCTTCCAATCCCGGTGCCCGGATACTACCGCAAGCTCGGGAATGCCTAGTCCCTGCTTCCGAAGCAGCGTCAAGCCAGTATGCCGCAGATCATGGAAGTGCAGATCGCGCACTCCCGCGCGTTTGCACGCCCGTTGCCACGCGGCTCCTACCGTGTCGGACGGGAAGGGGAAGTACCTGTCCCCACTGGTGGGGAGAGCGTCCAGAATGCTCGCGGCGTCTCCGAGCAGCGGCACGACTTGATCGTTGCCGTGCTTCTCGAGTCGGATGCTTCCGATCCCGCACCAAGATCATTGAGCCGTCCCGATCCGACCTCTTGAGGGCGGTAATCTCAGAGCCTGCCCGAAAAGAAGTTGAGCGATATCAGGCTTTTGTGATTCCCCATCTTTGTCGAGAAGATTGGGGAACCGGATGCCTTGGAATGATACCGCTCGCGTCGAGCATAGGCGGACTGCCGACCGCTATCCAAGCGACTTGATGGACCGCGAATGGGCACTGATCGCGCCGCTTCTGCCACCGGCCCGACGGGGAGGCCGGCCACGGACGACCGATCTCCGCTCGGTCGTCGATGCGATCCTCTACATGGCGTCGAGCGGCTGCCAGTGGCGCATGCTGCCGAAGGACTTCCCGCCGGTCTCCACGGTTCAGGGCTATTTCTACGCGTGGCGCGACAGCGGCTTGTGGCAGGGCATCAACCATCTGATGGTGATGAGCGCGCGGGAACTGGAAGGCCGCGAAGCCAGCCCTTCGGCTGGCGTGATCGACAGCCAGAGCGTCAAAACCACCGAAAGCGGCGGGGTTTGCGGCTATGACGCGGGCAAGAAGGTCAAGGGGCGCAAGCGTCACATCATGACCGACACGCTCGGCTTGCTGCTGTTTGCCGTCATCCATTCGGCGGGCATCCAGGACCGCGATGGCGCTCCGGACGTCTTCCGCGCCATCCGGCACCGGTTCCCTTGGCTGCGCCATGTGTTCGCCGATGGCGGCTATGCCGGGGACAAGCTGAAGGCCGCGCTCAGGGGCCGCGGCGACTGGACGCATCGAGATCATCAAGCGCTCCGACACCGCGAAGGGCTTCGAGGTTCTGCCGCGTCGATGGGTCGTCGAGCGAACATTCGCATGGCTCGGGCGATGCCGCAGGTTGGCGAAGGACTGGGAGCGATCGCTGGAAAGCTCAACGGCCTGGACCCTGATCGCAAGCGTCAGGCTCATGACACGGCGTCTCGCAAGATACTGCGATCTCGCATGAACTTTTGAATCGGGCTCTCAGACAGACGCATGGCCGACGCTATTGTCCCGAATTTGAAGTTCGGCGCATCTGGTTAGTGTGGCAGTGTCTCTCGCGAGCAGCGCGGGAGATGTGGGATGGCAGGTCGGCGAGGCGCACCGGAGATTGTCGTGAGCGAGAGCGAGCGGTCCGAGTTGGAGGGGCTTGCCCGGCGTCGCAAGACTGCGCAGGCGCTGGCGATGCGGGCGCGGATCGTGCTGGCCTGTGCCGAAGGGCTGCAAAGCAAGCAGGTCGCCACCACGCTCGGGGTGGATCAGGCCACCGTCGGCAAGTGGCGCCACCGTTTTGCGGCGCGGAGGCTGGACGGTCTGCGGGACGAGCCGCGCCCGGGTGCGCCACGCACGATCGAGGACGCGCGCATCGAGGCGGTGATCGTCACGACGCTCGAGAGCCTGCCCGAGGACGCCACCCACTGGAGTTCGCGCGGGATGGCGAGGGCCTGCGGGCTGTCGACCTCGACGGTCCAGCGTATCTGGCGGGCCTTCGGTCTGCAGCCGCACCGGCTGGAAACCTTCAAGCTCTCCACCGATCCCGATTTCGTCGCCAAGGTGCGCGACGTCGTCGGGCTCTACATGTCGCCTCCGGATCGCGCCATCGTCCTGTGCGTGGACGAGAAATCACAAATCCAGGCTCTCGACCGCAGCCAGCCGATGTTGCCGTTGCGCCCCGGCCAGCCGGCGCGCCGGAGCCATGACTACACGCGTCACGGGACGACCTCGCTGTTCGCCGCGCTCGATATCGCCACCGGCGCCGTCATCGGCAAATGCTATGGCCGCCACCGTGCCCGCGAGTTCCGCCGATTTCCTCGTAAGCGGCCGCTCATGGCCGCCTACAGCGGCGCCGCCTGATCTGCGATAAGACGTCTCTGAGGACGTCGTCATGGACGTCCTGTCTGCGCGGAGGTCTCATGCGAGGCGAGGTTCTTTCGGGCGTCGAACGGCGGCGACGGTGGTCGAGCGGATCAGAAGCTGGAGGTTGCCTTCGCATCGTGGGAGCCCGGTGCACGGAGTGGCGGACGTGGCGCGGCGGTTCGACGTGACGCGCGTCAGCAGGTCTACGACTGGCGATCGGCGGCGCGGCGCGGGGAGTTTGCAGGCTTCGGTGCGGCGGCGGGGTTCGTTCGAGGTGATCGGCGCGGCTGCGGGCGAGGCGGTTCTGCCTGCCGCGGCGCCGGAACCATCGCCGACCGAAGGCGTTCACGGTGGAGATTGCGGTCACGCTGGCCGGCGAAGCTTCGCCTGCCGGTCATCGCCTCCGACGACGGACCTGACGCCGGCTGATCCGCGCCGTGGAGGGGGCATGATCGGGCCCGGGGCCGGCGTGCGCGTCTATCTCGCCTGCGGCGTGACCGACATGCGCAAGGGGATCGCGGGCCTGGCGGCATTGGCGCAGCAGGCGCTGCGGCAGAACCCGGCCTCGGGTGCCGTCTTCGCCTTTCGCGGCCGCCGGGGCGACCGGATCAAGCTTCTTGCTGGGACGGTCAGGGTTTCTGCCTCTACTACAAGGTGCTGGAGAAGGGACGTTTTCCCTGGCCATCTCCCGCCGAAGGGGCGGCGCGGCTGACCGCGGCGCAGTTGGCGATGCTGTGGGAAGGGATCGACTGGCGGCGCCCGGCATGGACCGCACCGCCGGCGCGCGTGGTCTGATTATCTAGGCTTTAAATCAATGAGATGATGCTGGCGGAAGGGTCTGTTCGGCGGGTAGATCTGGGCATGGAGATCGGCGTCGATGCCCTGCCCGAAGACCCGGCCGCGCTGCGGGCGATCATCCTCGCCCAGCGCGCAGAGATCGTCGGCATGGCGGCATCGGGCCGGGCCTACGAGGCGCTGATCCAGGCGCTCAAGATCACCATCGCCCGGCTGAAGAAGCAGAAGTACGGGCCGAGCTCGGAGAAGATCGAGCGCGAGATCGACCAGCTGGAGCTGGCGCTCGAGGATCTCGAGATGGCGGTGCCGCCGCCGACCCGACGCCGGAAACGGGCGAGCCCGCAAGCGACACGATGGCGACGCGCGCGAACGCCTCCCGCCCCGTCGCCGCGGCAAGCCGCGCATCGCCGCCGACGCGCCGCGTGAGAGCATCGTGCTCGACCCCGGCGAGCGCTGCCCCGATTGCGGTGGCGTGTTGCGGCTCGTCGGCGAGGACGTCGCCGAGATCCTCGACTTCATCGCCGCCAAGCTGAAGGTGGTGGAGATCCACCGGCCGAAGAAGTCCTGCCGGGATTGCGAGCGGATGGTGCAGACCCCGGCGCCGTCCCGTCCGATCCCGCGCGGCATGGCCGGGCCGGCGCTGCTGGCGCACATCCTGGTCGCGAAGTTCGACGATCACCTGCCGCTTTACCGCCAGGGCGAGATTTTCGCCCGCATGGGCGCCGACATCCCGCGCTCGACGCTGATCGACTGGTGCGGCCAGGCGGCCGCGGCGCTGCGGCCGCTGGCCGAGCTGATCCGGCCGAGGTGATGGCACTCGGACCGGCTGCATGCCGACGACACGCCCATCCACGTGCTCGACCCGAAGAAGAAGCGTCGCCGGCCAGGAGCGTGGCGTGAAGGAGGGCCGTGATCTGGGTCTATGTCCGCGACGATCGTCCGTGGGCAGGCAGCGATCCGCCGGCCGCCGCCTATTGGTTCTCGCCCGACCGCAAGGGCGAGCACCCGCAGACGCCATCTGCAGGAACTTCATCGGCATCCTCCAGGCCGACGCCTACTGCCGGCTTCCGCAAGCTCTATGAGCCGACGGCGCTGACGGTAAGCCCCGGATCCGCGAAGCGGCATGTTGGGCGCATCTCCGGCGCGACTTCCACGACATCTGGAAGAGCACCGGCTCGCCGATCGCCAGAGAGGCGCTGGAGCAGATCGGCGCGCTCTACGACGTCGAGCGCCGAGATCAACGGCCAGCCCCTCGAGCGCCGCCATGCCGTGCGCCAGAAGGAAAGCCGCCCGCGCGTCCAGGCGTTCCGGGCCTGGTGCGAGCAGCAGCTGACCCGCATCCCCGGCAAGGGCGATCTCGCCAGGGCGCATGCGCTACGCCCTCAATCGCTGGCCGGCCTTCACGCTGTTCCTCGAGGACGGCCGCGTCGCCATCGACAACAATCGCCGCCGAACGCGCCATCCGGCCGATCGCCATCGGCAGCAAGAACTTCCTCTTCGCCGGCTCCGACGCCGGCGGCGAGATCCTCGCCGACGCCATGACCATCATCGAGACCGCCAAAGCTCTCCGGGCCTCAATCCCGAAGTCTACCTCGCCGACGTTCTCGCCGGCATCCGACCACGATCGTCGCCCGCCTCGACGAACTGCTCCCCTGGAATCCGGAAGAACCTTCGCCAAGCCGTTCACCGAGCGCCCCGGCATCGAGGGCATGAACGCAAGCAGCCGCTTACGTTTCCTCGACGAGGGGATCGAGAGAACGTTCCCGCCGATCTCGACGTGCATCTGGTGATGTCGACAGCTACGCCACCCACAAGACCCCGCTCATCCGCACCTGGCTCCGCCAAGCTGCCACGATGGCACGTGCATCTCACCCCGAGCACGGCGCATCCTGGCTCGATCAGGTCGAGCGCTTCTTCGCTGCTCATCACCGAGCGCCGCGGATCGGCGGGGATGCTACTGCAGCATCACGGCCCTGCGCGCCGACATCACGGCATTCATCAGCCACCACGATGCAGAGCGCAAGGCCCTTCCGGTGGACTAAATCAGCCGAACAACATCCTGGCTTCCATCGAGCGCTTCTGCCGATACAACACGCAGGCGCAATCATGATGCGACAAACTTCCGGTTCAGGACCTATAGCGAAGTGGACAATCTTGAACGGGACAGCGGACGCCCAATGCGCCGACACCGCCTCAATCTCTCCCGGCTTGGCGATCCTAGACCGCTGGCGAGACTTCCCCACCAGCCCGAGTAGCTTCAACGCCTCGCGAGCGTCCGCGACCAAATCCCTACCGATAGGGAGACGCCAGACGACCCTAGCAACCTTCAACACAGAGCCAATATACGCTAGGTCCATCTGCACTGTGACGGGGCCAGCGCCCTCCGCAGCGCGCTTCTGCGCGAAGTCAACCAGCACGTCCGAGGTTAGGTCAGATATGCAGACGTCTCCGAGCCTAGCCTTGATAGCCGCGAGTGAGAAATCCTTGGTCCGTCCCCACCGCTTCGCGGGCTTCACCGCCTCAACGTATCGGTCAATCAGCGCGCCGATGGTTAATCCTGATGAACCCTTCACCACCGCAACGACCGTGGAGGCGGTGCCTCCCACGATTTCCGCCTCCACAGACCGCGCCCAATCCTGCGCTTCCCTCTTAGTGGGGAATGTCGCCGACTTCCTCACCCCACGCCGAGCGACCTGCGCATTCCAGTTCCCACCCCGCTTCACGAACGTAGCCATTGCAGTAAACTCCCCTCTCCGCAAAGAGAATTTACTGCAAAAGGTCAGTGGGGAGCAAGAGGTAAACCATTGATGTTTAATCAGTTTCCAGCGCACCGCCTTTCGGTTGCTCCGAT
>CAWKBH010000016.1:0-33848 GCA_963847795.1 uncultured Alphaproteobacteria bacterium | reverse complement strand
ATGTCGAGCGGGATCGCCTCGGCCTGCGCGGCCACCGGCCGCGGTTCCGGCAGTCGCACCACCACCTCGGTCCCGGGCGCCAACTGCCGCCGCGGGTCGCCGAGCGCGGTGCCGTCCGCCGCCGCCACCGCGCCTTCGAGGATCAGCGCCTGCAGCCGCGACCGGCTCAGCGCCAGCGCCTCTGGCACCGCTGCGGCCAAGGCCCTATCAAGGCGCTCGCCGGGCGTAGGCCCCAGCGTGACGCGAAGCTCTCGGAGAGGCTCAGGCATGGGCGAGACCCCTGGCAGCGAGGAATTTCCGGAACCGCCGCGCCTGCGCCGGCTCCGCCAGCTGGTGACGGTGCTGATCGCGACGCTGATCGCCGGCTTCATAACAATCGTGGTGCTGCTTGTCATCCGCCTCGCGGCGGCCCCGGCGCTGCTGGCCCTGCCGCCCGAGCTGCATCTGCCCCCGGGCGAGCAGGCCCGCGCCGTCACCCTCGGCAGCGACTGGCTCGCGGTGGTGACGGCCGACGCCGCCGGCCACGAACGCATCCGCGTCTTCGACCGGGCCAGCGGCGCGGCCCGCGGCGTCAGCGAAATCGCCCCCGCGCAGTGAGCGCGTCCGGGCGCCACCATGCTATGGTCCGCGCGGCGGGCGAATTCCCCGGGGGGCATGAATGACACCTACGATCAGCATCGAGGAGCACGACGCGGATTTCCTCGGCCTGTCGAGCGGTGAGGTCCACCTCTACCTCGTCTATCGGGGCGATCTCGGCGACGAATACGTCATCCGCTCCGGGCCGCGGCATCCGGAGCAGCTCTTCGGCGGCGAGATGAAGATCGAGGCCAACGTGCCGATCGCGCAGTCCGCCGATGCCCGCGACGGCGATTCCCTCGCCGACCGCCACAGCACCGTGCTGAGCTTTCCCGACGCCGACCAGGCCTGGGCGATCATGGTGAAATACGCCCGGATGCTCGACGATGCCGACTACGGCTACAACGTGCTCCGGGAGAACTCGAACGCCTTCGTTGGCGCGATGCTCGAAGCCGCCGGGGGCACGCCCGCGGACATGCTGCCCGCCGGCATCGACAGCGGCGATGCCTTGGGCTTCACCAGCTGGCCGAAGATCGTCGCCGACGTGCCCCCGCCGCCGAACGGAACCATCTACGGCACGGCGGCGGCCGATACTCTCCTCGGCATCCAGATCGCCGAGGTGATCCGGGCCGGGGCCGGCAACGACACTGTGCGCGCCGGCCGCGGCGACGACGCGGTCTTTGGCGGCGCCGGGGCCGACCGGATCAGCGGCCAGGCTGGTGCCGACCGGCTGCACGGCCAGGGCGGCAACGACGCGCTCTGGGGCGGGGCAGGCAACGATTCTCTGGGGCGGCAGCGGCAGGGACCGGCTCTACGGCCAGGCCGGCGCCGACCGGCTGTACGGCCAGGGCGGCAACGACGCGCTCTGGGGTGGGGCAGGCAACGACTTCCTCTGGGGCGGCAGCGGCAGGGACCGGCTCTACGGCGGTAGCGGCAACGACCGGCTGACCGGCGGCCCCGGTCCGGACGTCTTCGAGTTCCGCGACCACGGCGGCTACGACCGAGTAAACGACTTCACGCCGGGCAGCGACCGGCTGCGCATCAGCTCCGCCGCGGTCGACGACTTTGGCGACCTGTCGCTGTCGCGCGCCGGCCCGGCGGGCGAGCACACGCGCATCGCCTTCGACGGCAGCGTGATCGTGCTGCGCGACGTCGACCTCGACCACTTCGGCCCTACCGACGTCCAGATCGCGCCGCCGGACGACCTCCTGACCTGAGCCCCGAATTATTCCTGATTCGGCGTCGAATCACCCCTTGCCAAGCCGCCGCCCCGCACGATATTCTGCCGATGGCGCTCCCCCCGGATTTCTCGACGATCTGCGCGGCCGCGTTTCGCTGGCGCAGGTCGTGGGGCGCAAGGTCACCTGGGACCCGCGCAAGAGCAACGCCGCCCGCGGCGACTGTTGGGCGCCCTGCCCGTTCCATCAGGAAAAGATCCGCGTCTTTCCATGTCGACGAGGCCAAGGGCTTCTACTACTGCTTCGGCTGCCACGCCAAGGGCGACGCGATCAGCTTCCTGCGCGAGACCGAGAACCTCGGCTTCATCGAGGCGGTCGAACGCCTCGCCGCGCGAGGCCGGCATGCCGATGCCCGAGCGCGATCCCGCCGCCGCCGCCCGCGCCGCCGCGAATCAGGGGCTCTCGCGAGGCGATGGAGGCCGCCGTGCAGTTCTACCGCCTGCAGCTCAATCCGCCCGCGCCGCCGCGGCGCGCGCCTACCTCGACCGCCGCGGCCTCGCACCCGCCACCCGCGAACGCTTCGAGATCGGCTTCGCGCCCGACAGCCGCACCGCGCTCTTCGAGCACCTGACCGGCAAGGGCTTCGCGCGCGACCGGCTGGTCGAGGCCGGCCTCGTCGGCCTGCCCCGCGAGCGGCGGCAGCCCCTACGACCGCTTCCGCGGCCGGATCATGTTCCCGATCCGCGACGCGCCGCGGCCGGGCCATCGCCTTCGGCGCCCGCGCCATCGCCGCCGGCCAGGAGCCGAAATACCTGAACTCGCCCGACACCCCGCTCTTCGACAAGGGCCGCAGCCTCTACAACGTCGGCCCGGCCCGCGCCGCCGCCGCCAAGGCCGGCACCGTGGTCGTCACCGAAGGCTACATGGACGTGATCGCGCTGGCCCAGGCCGGGCTCGACCATGCCGTCGCCCCGCTCGGCACCGCGATCACCGAGGCCCAGCTCGAGCTGCTCTGGAAGCTCGCCCCCGAGCCGGTCGTGGCGCTCGACGGCGACGCGGCCGGCCTCGCCGCCGCCCAGCGGCTGATCGACCTCGCGCTGCCGCTGCTCGGCCCCGGCAGCTCGCTGCGCTTCGCGCTGATGCCGCCGGGCCAGGATCCCGACGACGTGGTGCGCGCGCGGCGGCGCCGCGGCGATGCAGGCGCTGCTCGACGCCTCGCAGCCGATGGTCGACCTGATCTGGACCCGCGAGACCGAAGGCGCCGCGCTCGACAGCCCCGAGCGGCGCGCCGCGCTCGACGCGCGGCTGCGCGCCCATCTCGCCCGCATCGCCGACCCGCGCTCCGCACCCACTGGGAGCGCGAGATCCGCAGCCGCCGCGCCGCACTCTTCGCGCCGCCGCCGCGCCCGCGAGCGCGCGCCGCGCGCCCGCGGGCCGCGCCCGGCCGTCGCCGCGCGGCTCGCGCCCGTCGCCGGCGACCCGCGCGTCGCTGCTCGGCCGCCCGGCGCTCGGGCCAGCCGCCCGAGGCGCGGATCCGCGAGAGCGCGATCCTGCTGGGCTGCCTCAACCACCCGGCGGTCGCGCTGCGCCGTCGAGGACCGGCTCGAACGCCTGCCGCTTTCGCTGCCCCGATCTCGCGGAGATTCGCGACGCCCTCTTGTCGGCGCTCGCGCGGCTGCCTAGATCAGCCGGACCGCGCAGCCGCCGTCGCCGCGGCCGTGACCTGCGCCTCGGGCGCGATCCGCTTGCCCGAGCTCGCCGCGCTCGGCCAGCTGCGCGCCAACCCGCACCTCGGCCCGGCCGCCGATCCCGAGCAGGCGGCGCCGCGCGATCGAGGAGGAACTGACCCGCCACGCCGCCCTGAGCCGGCACGCGCCGCCGAGGTCCGCGACGCCGAGGTCGAGCTCGCCGGCGAGGCCGACGAGGGCGCTGACCTGGCGGCTGCGCGCCGCCGCCGACGCCGAGCACAGAGCGCCGTCAGCCGCGCGCTGGCCGCTCGGCGGCGAGGCCGACGGCCGAGGCCGAAGCGGCGCTTCGGCTGGCCTGCAAAACGCTGATCGACCGCGAGATCTGGAAGAAACCGCGAAAACGCTGAACCGGCCGTTGCGAATCACCGATTCGTAGGACGACAACCCGCCATCCGCCGGCCGCCGCCCGCCCGGGCAGAGATGGAGTCATCCATGGCCGCGAAAGACACCGAGCCCAAGAAACCGGAAGACGCCCAGCGACGGCAGCGGCGCCGATGCTCGACATGAGCCAGGCGGCGGTCAAGAAGATGATCGCGACGGCCAAGACCCGCGGCTACATCACCTATGACGAACTGAACGAGGTCCTGCCCCCCGACCAGGTCACCTCCGAGCAGATCGAGGACGTGATGGCGATGCTCTCCGAGATGGGCATCAACGTCATCGACAACGACGAGGCCGAGGACGAGGACCGCCCGCGACGACACCCCGCCGATCGCCGAGGACAGCGGCTCGCGCGAGCTCACCATGACCTCGGTCGGCGGCGAGGCGCTCGACCGCACCGACGACCCGGTGCGCATGTACCTGCGCGAGATGGGCTCGGTCGAGCTCTTGTCGCGCGAGGGCGAGATCGCCATCGCCAAGCGCATCGAGGCCGGCCGCAACACCATGATCGCCGGGCCTCTGCGAGAGCCCGCTGACCTTCCAGGCCATCACCATCTGGCGCGACGAGCTGCTCGACGAGGCGATCATGCTGCGCGACGTGATCGACCTCGAGACCACCTTCTCCGGCCAGATGGAGACCGACGAGGTCGAGAGCGTGCTGTCCGGCCTCAAGACCGCGCCCGGGCGCCGGGGCGCCGCCCGCCGCGGCCCCGGCGGCAGCGACGCCGCCGCGGCCGCCCCGAACCCGGCCCGACCCGCCCCGCCGCGCCGCCGCGGCGACGAGGACGACGCCGCGGACGACGACGAGGACGACGAGCCCCGCCCGCCCCCGACCCCGACGAGGACGAGGACGACGACCAGGGCAACCTCTCGCTCGCCGCGATGGAGGCCGCGCTCAAGCCGCAGGTGCTCGAGACCCTGGACCGCATCGCCACCGACTACGTCCGCCTCGCCGAGATGCAGGACGACCGCATCTCCGCCACGCTGAACCGCAACGAGAGCTTCTCCTCCGGCCAGGAGCGCGACTACCAGCGCCTGCGCGGCGAGATCGTCGAGCTGGTCAACTCGATGCACCTGCACAACAACCGCATCGAGGCGCTGGTCGACCAGCTCTACGGCATCAACCGCAAGATCATGAGCGCTCGACGGCTCCATGGTGAAGCTCGCCGACCAGGCCCGCATCAACCGCCAGGAGTTCATCGACGAGTACCGCGGCTGCGAGCTCGAGCCCGGCTGGCTCGACCGCGTCGGCGCGCTCAAGACCCGCGGCTGGGACCAGCTCACCACCCGCTTCCGCGACAAGGCCGAGGAGCTGCGCCACGAGATGGCCGAGATCGGCCAGTACGTCGGCGTCGACATCTCCGAGTTCCGCCGCATCGTCAACCAGGTGCAGAAGGGCGAGAAGGAAGCCCGCCAGGCCAAGAAGGAGATGGTCGAGGCCAACCTGCGCCTGGTGATCTCCATCGCCAAGAAATACACCAACCGCGGCCTGCAGTTCCTCGATCTCATCCAGGAAGGCAACATCGGCCTGATGAAGGCGGTCGACAAGTTCGAGTACCGCCGCGGCTACAAGTTCTCCACCTACGCCACCTGGTGGATCCGCCAGGCGATCACCCGCTCGATCGCCGACCAGGCCCGCACCATCCGCATCCCGGTGCACATGATCGAGACGATCAACAAGCTGGTCCGCACCGGCCGCCAGATGCTGCACGAGATCGGCCGCGAGCCGACCCCCGAGGAGCTGGCCGAGAAGCTGCAGATGCCGCTCGAGAAGGTCCGCAAGGTGATGAAGATCGCCAAGGAGCCGATCTCCCTGGAGACCCCCATCGGCGACGAGGAGGACTGCCAGCTCGGCGACTTCATCGAGGACAAGAACGCCATCCTGCCGCTGGAGAGCGCCATCCAGCTCAACCTGAAGGAGACCACCACCCGCGTCCTCGCCTCGCTCACCCCCCGCGAGGAGCGCGTCCTGCGCATGCGCTTCGGCATCGGCATGAACACCGACCACACCCTCGAGGAGGTCGGCCAGCAGTTCAGCGTCACCCGCGAACGCATCCGCCAGATCGAGGCGAAGGCGCTGCGCAAGCTGAAGCACCCGAGCCGGTCGCGGAAGCTGAGGAGTTTTCTGGATCAGTAGGGGGCTGAGGGATGTCTACCACCACGCTGCGTTGGCTAGATAGCTTTGGCGATCTGGCTGCTGAAGACGATCCTGTCCTGGACTACTTCCTCACAACCAGTAGCGTGTCAGACGTCCAAAACGGAAGTAAAATACTGGTACTTGGACGAAAGGGCGCAGGAAAAACTGCAATTGTTAAGGTACTTTTCAGAGGGACCTCAAAAAGAATCCTCTAAAGCGCTAAATCTGAGGGCGTATCCGTGGAAGATTCATGAGAATAGGATGGATCAAGGTTCTTCCGAAATAGAGGCCTACGTCTCGTCTTGGCGGTATCTTTTGTCAGTTGAAATTGCGTCATTCGTATTAAAAAATTGCTCTATGCGTCATTTAGATGAGAAGCGGGTCTTGGAAGATTTTTTTAAAGAGAATTATGGATCTATAGAACCAAAGCTAGCTGATATACTGAGGCCTAAGAGGCTTAAACTCAACAAACTTACATTTCAACCTGCCGTACTTGGATACCAACTTGGCGGTATAGATCTGGACAGACGCCCAGGTGATTTGAATCTCGGCACCGAGTTGGATGCGCTAACAGACTTGATAACACGTTGTACGATGTCTGTTTTTAGAACGCAAGTCAACAAAAGTCTTTACATCCACTTTGATGAACTCGACCATGGAATGGAGATTTTGGATTCAAGACGAAAATCCATGTTAATTGGTTTGATTTTGGCGGTTCGGGATTTTCGCAAACAGGCCGTTGAGCAAGGGATTTCTATCTGTCCGATTATCTATCTCAGAACAGACCTGTGGGACGATCTATATTTTTCAGACAAAAACAAACTTCCTCACACGCTCGCGTTACAATTGGAATGGAACAAGGATTCTCTACTGGATTTAATCCAAGCTCGACTGAGAGTAAAATTAGCACCAAAAGCCAAATGGAATTCGATTGTGGACGAAAAACTCATGCGAGGATCGCAGACGAAGTGGAACCACATCGTTGCCAGAACGCTACACCGCCCCAGAGATGTTATTCACTTCCTGAATGTTACACTTAAGAAGGCGCAATTAAGACCCGATAATCCCCTGATATTGTTCAACAATGACATTGTCGGTTCCAGGACAGAATATTCAAATTACTTGAAGAAAGAATTTGACGACGAGATTCGCCCTCATTGGCCCCAATGGGATGAAGCGCTAAAGGCGATCTCGTCAATCGCCACTGAAGTATTTTCCCGTGTTGAATTTGAAAGTAAGTATAACGATCGAATTAGCGATGACAATAAGATTTCGTCTGATGACGCGCTCCAGATATTGCATCGGTTTTCGGTGATTGGATATGGAAGGCGAAGTGGTTACGGCGGTAGTGGCTGGTCTTTCTCATACGAGGAACCAGACGCCGGCTGGGATAGCGCCTCGAGCAGGTTCAAGGTGCATCCAGGCTTGAAAGAATACCTCAAGCTTCGCGAGAAGCGCCGCTAACCTCTCGTGTCGGATTCTGTCGGCCACTTCACTGTTCCAATGATCCCCGCGTCCCGTCAGCAGGTGGACGCGGCCTGCTGGCGCGGCGGCCGGGGATTCAGGCGAGCGACCTTGTATGTGCTAGCAATTTATCAAGCCGCAGACCAGATTCCCTTGTGGAAAGCATCCAGGGTCCTGGCTGGTCGAATTCGTCCGTTTCGCGTTGAGCAAGGCACTCGCGGCGTAGGCTGATCCCGGCGCGCACCAGACGAGCGCCTTCCCCACCGCATCCAGCCATCTCTCAACCTCTGTGCATACGCGCTGTGCATGCCCCGTGCATGCTCCGTGCATCCAAATTCCAAAGACCTTTTCTAGACTTGGCGCGCCGGTTCCGCATCGAGCCCCAGCGGCCGCCAAAGGGGCCAGGATCGCACGTGCATCAGCCGTCGCACCGGCGTCTCGATCACCACCAGCAGGAACGCGATCGACAAGAGACACCAGACCGCCGGAACCTCGTTGGGGTTGTTCGTCAGGGCTTTGGCCAGCAACGGCCCCATCACGATGTGATAGAGCACGATTCGCCACGAGCCGAAGATCAGCGGCACCACGAACATCGCGATCATATAGCCGAAAAAGCCGTGCCCGATCGTCGCCTTCAGCACCGGATTGCCGAGCACCCACGGCGCGTTGATCTCGCCGATCGCGTTCAGCGGAATGTCCCAGGCGATGTGCCAGTTGCCCGAAACCGAGCACAGCATCGGCCCGCACAGCGGCCGCCCCGGCCGGCAGGTGCCGGCCCAGTCGAACGGATAGATCTGCAGGATCATAAACGCCGCCGACACCCCGGCGACCACCATCGCGAACGGCAGCGCCGCACGGCGCACCCGCTCCGGCACGAAATAGAGCGCGAGCATGCAGCCGAAGAACGGCTGGAACGCGATATGCAGATAGCCGAACATCGTGGCGAGCTGGTTGGACGGCACGCTGCACTGGTCGATCACCGTATAGGTGAAGGCCTGCAGCAGCTCCATCAGCGCGAAGTAGCCCAGCGGTGCCCAGAGCAGCGCGCTGTCACCCTTCCTTGCGGCATAGACGGTGGCGCCAAAGCCGATTGCAGCCATCGTTAAGGACGCCTGACCGCTCCAACACATGCTGCGATGTGCGTACCTTTCTGGTGGGCACGCGCCCGCGCCGAGCCTGCCCCCGCACGACGCTACGTCGCGCCGGCCCTTGGCGCAAGAACACCGTTTCGGCGAAGGCAAGCGGCCGGCCTGCCGGACTCCGGAGAACCAGTTCGGCTCGCTTCCGGGTCAGGCGAGCCGGTCCCCGCAATCCCGCACGATTTGGCCGTCGACAAATCGTGCCGCGCCTGCCCGCCCGGGGCAGGCGCGTTTCCGCGCCAGCCGGGCAGGCGCGGCACGATTGCGCGCCAGTCCAGGCGGCGCCCCCCTCGCCCACCGCTTGCGCTCCAGGCGACGGACCGGACGGGGCCCCGCCGGGGCCTCGTCTTTTCGGCCCGAAGGCTAGACGAACCCTGCCTCCAGTCGAAGCCGTCGCCCGGGCGGATCACCCAGAGGCCGTGTAGGACCGTGCGGTGTCGCTACCGTTCTTTGATCTCGGGGGGTTAGCCCGGAGCGCAAGCGTCAGCACCGATTTCGCCAAGCCAAAGAGCAGGCCGTCCTCGCTTTCCCTCGGCCCCGCGACGTTGAGGACCGCCGGCCCCGTCACCGCGAGCCAGCGCCGGACGTGCCCCGCATCCTCCGCAACCCGATCCGGCTCCAGCTCAAGGACCAGCACCGGCCTGCCCCGCGCTTCGGCACAGCGACGCGTCCAGTCCGTCCCCGGACTTTCCGTCCCGCGGCGGGTCAGGATCAGCGTCGCATCGGCGGCCTCGACGTTGGCCCTGGTCCGCACCGCGGGATCGGCGCTGTCAGCTTCGACCAGCCCCGTATAGCGCTCCGGGATCCGCCCGAATTCGTCGAGCCGGCCCTTCGGCACCCAGCCGCCGGACGGCAGCCCCAGCTCGCGCGCCACATCGAGCGCCGCCCGGTCGACGCCGGTCTGCCCGCCGCTCACGATCTTCATGCCGGGCCGGGCGCGTGCCCGACGCTCAATTGCTCCAGTCGGCGATCAGGTCGAAGGTCTCCGGCGTCGGCATCGACTTCAGATGGTCGCGAACTTCGCCCAGGTTGCCCGCACGCGCTCCGCGTTGCCCTCGGACACTTCGCCGGGCTCGATCACGGTGAAGACGTAGCCCGAACCGTCCTCGCTCATCGCATTGTAGAAGTGCCGTATTCCCGGCAGGCCCATGATCTCGCCCTTGAGCTTCTCCATCAGCTCGCGGGCCGCCGCGGTCGAGCCGGACTTCATCTTGTAGCGGGTGATGCGGGCTTGCATGGTCGATCTTCCCCTCGCCGGCGGATGCTGTCGCCCCGCAGGCCGGCGCTGCCGGGGCGTACCCTCAATCCAGGGTGACGCGCGATGCGAAACGCGCGGCGTCACCGCTCCCGTACCATTAGCCGGTCACCGTGAACAGCGACCACATCCCGAGCACGTAGTGCCCCGGGACGTTGCAGTAGAGGATGTAGCTGCCCGGCGTCAGGGTCAGCCGCAGCGCCCCGGACTTGCCCGGGTCGAGCTCGGGAGACCTCGCCGAGATCCCCCGCCGTGTCCTCCCTCGACCCGCTGCGGTCCCGGTGTCGTAGGGCAAGGGGGTGGCGGGGTCGGTGACCCGCGCCACGATCATCTCGTGCACGATGTCCTTCGAATTGTTCACCACCTCGAAGGTGATCTCGCCGGCCGGCGCGCTGGCCGGCTCGGCCGTCACGCCCATCGTCACCGTCGACATTCCGCCCCCCCCCATGCCCATCCCCATGCCCGGCCCCTGGCCCAGCATGTCCATGGAAGTGTCGCCCTTGTCCCAGAGCGAAACCTTCACCACCGTCCCGGCCGCCAGCGCCGGGACCGCTCCCGCCACCATCGCGCCTGCCATCAGCCCCAACGTCGCGCGTCTCGAGATCGTCATCGCAGTCTCCCTCGGCGGATAAGCCCGGGCCTCCCGGCCCGGGCTTATCCTCGCAGGCCGGCGAGCGGCCTTCCTTGACCTGGATCATACCGGCCGCCACATCCGCGTGATCGCTGCGCTCCCGCGTCGCTCGGCGCGGGAGCGGTGCCGGAAGCCTATCCGGTGACGTTGAGCTCGGTCCACATGCCGAGCATGTAGTGCCCCGGGACGTTGCAGAAGAGCACGTACCGCCCCGGCTTGAGGTTCAGCTCCACCGACCCCGAGGCGCCGGGATCGAGTTCGGAGACCTCGCCGATCGGGCTGGCGGCGTCCTCTTTCACCTCCTGGTCGGCCTTGTCGTACGGCAACGGCTTCGGCGGATCGGCCGGGGCCACGACCATCTCGTGAACCATGTCCCTGGACTGGTTGACGACCTCGAACGTGACCTCGCCGGCCGGCACCGTGGCCCGGTCAGCCTTGATTCCCACCATCTCCTTTGCCGCGCCCGCCGCCGGCATCCCCATCCCCATGCCCGGCCCCGAGCCCATCTTGTCCAGCGACGCCGGTCCCTGGTCCCAGAGCGAGACCTTGACGACGGTTCCGGCGGCGAGCGCCGGGCTACCCAGCAACGCTACGGCGAGCGCGGCGATCCAGTACTTCTGCATGCGAAAACACTTCCTCTTGCAACAGACACGCCGGCACTGCGCCGGCGGTCGCGCCAGCTAGGGGAGCCCGCCGCAGCCCGAGGCCAGTGCACCGGGGTTTGTTTGCCGCGCCCTAAGCCGGGGCTTAGGCGCCAAATCCCCCGGTCGGCGGCGCGCCGCCTGGGGAACCGGACGGCCTGCGGAACGTTCCGCAAACGGAACCCGCGCGAAGGAGCCAGTCGATGATCGACGACCCCGCCGAAGCCGCCCGCAATCCCACCAGGAACCCCGACCCGGCCGAATACGCCGACACCTTGAGGCATCCGGCCGACCGGGTCATCGGCGAGGAGCCGATGACCGAGGCCCAGGCCGCTTACCTCAGGCGTCGACACCGGCGCCGATTTCGACCCCGGCCTCAGCATGGCCGCCGCCGCCGAGCGGATCGACCAGCTCAAAGCCCTCGACCCCAAATTGAACGCCGGCGCCGACATGTCGTAGCAGTCCGCCGGTTCCACGGCTGGCTGGAGGGGCGGGCTCCCAACCCCGCCGCCCCCACCGGGCCGGGGACGCAGCCCCCTGCGTCCCCGGCACCGCGGTCTGTCGCCTCAGATCGCCGCCCAGTCGTCGAAGCGCCAAGGCACCGGCACCGGCGTCGTCGGGGCCGGTTGGCGAGGGCGACGGGGGCTCCTTGGGGGCCTTGCGTTTCATGGTTCTGCTCCTTTCTTGCCTCGTCCGCGCTTTTCCGCGCGGTTCGGCAGGATGGTACTCTTGGAGCAGAACGGTTTCAGGATGCTTTTTGCGACGCGCTCAAGGATCTTTGATCGGTGTGGCAAACCTGCCATCTCAGACTGGCTCCGCCGCCACACTCCTGACCCAGCGCTCGATCCCCGCCGCGGGCTGCGCCCCGGCCTGGCGGGCGGCCTCGCGGCCGCCGCGGAACAGCACTAGCGCCGGGATACCGCGGATGTTGTGCTGCGCCCCCGCCTGCGGATGCGCCTCGGTGTCGATCTTGGCGAACCGCACCGCCGGCGCCAGCGCCCGCGCCGCCTTCTCCACCTCGGGCGCCATCATCCGGCACGGCCCGCACCAGGGCGCCCAGAAGTCGACCACCAGCGGCAGCTCGTCGCTCCGCGCTGCCTTCTCCAGCACCGCCGGATCGAGCGCCCGCACCCGCCCGTCCACCAGCTTGGCGCCGCAAGTGCCGCATTTCGGCCCCGCGCCCAGCCGCTCCGGCGGCACCCGGTTCACCTGCCCGCATTCCAGACACACCAGCTTCGCCATCCCGCCCTCCTGAAAGCTCGTGGCATAGATGTGGATGCCGGGCCGCGCCGGGAAGAGGCGCGGAGCACTAGCGTGCGACCGCAGTCGACCGGCTCGATCCAGGTCGCGGTGACGTGACGATCACAGCAGGATTCCCCACCAGCGCAGCGTAGTCCGGTAGTGCTCGGCGATGGCGGCGACCGTGGCGTCGACATCGCGGCGCTCCAGCGCGTCGATGATGGCGAGATGCTCGCGCATCGCCGGGACGATCCGGTCGGGCAGGAAGGGCCGGGTGTTCTGGATGACGGCGACACGGTCGCGGTTGACCTGATAGATGTCGGCCATCAGCGGATTGTCGAGGCCCGTGGACAGCGCATCGTGCAGGCTGAGATCGGTCAGCACCGCGCGCCGCGGCAGTTCGGGGGTCATGGCGCGCTCGGCGTCTTCGAGCAGCGCGCGATGGCTGGCCCGGAGCTCGTCCAGCGGCAGGGCCGCCCCCACCGCGATCAGCCGCCGCGCCCCCTCCTGGTCAAGGACCGCACGCAGGTCGATGGCGTCGCGGGTCGCCCGGGGAGAGGCTTCCATCACCAGCACGCCGCGTTTGGGAACGATGCTGACCAGGCCGTGGGTGTCGGCGCGCTTCACCGCCTCGCGGGTGGCCGCGAGCGGCAACTCCAGCAGATCGACCAGCCCCGGCATCGACAGGAACTGACCGCTGCCGACCGCGCCGCTCCGGAACAGTCCGATCAGCCGCGCATAAGCCCGGTCCGCCAGAAACTCGGCGTCTTCGGGGGTCCGGGATCCGTTTGCGTGTTCCGTGGCCATTCCATCTCCCGATCTTCTTGGATTTCCGAAAGGTCCTTCCGGAAATCTCAGTTGGCATGCGACGCCGAGTTCACCTAACATGTCAGATAGAGCTCCAGTGGCCCGGATGCAAGGATCGCGACAGGGAGCCACCCGAACCGCCGGATCCTGATGACGGGACGCTCCCGGTGTCGCCGCCTGCCGCGGCGGCGATCCGCGAGCCCCACGGATCCCGAGTTGACGCGCAGCGCCGGCAGGCGGCGCCAGCACACGAGGAAAAAGCAATGCCCACCTTGACGAAATCGCTGTTCGCACAGGTGATGGTCGCGCTCGTCCTGGGCATGGTCGTCGGCGCTTCTGGCCCGACTTCGCCACGGCGATGAAGCCGCTCGGAGACGGCTTCATCCGCCTGATCAAGATGATCATCGCCCCGCTGGTCTTCGGCGTGGTGGTCCACGGCATCGCCAGCGCCGGCGATCTCAAGAAGGTCGGCCGCGTCGGGATCAAGTCGATCGTCTATTTCGAGGTGGTCACCACCATCGCGCTCGTGCTCGGGGTCATCATCGCCTACGTCTTCGGCCCGGGCACGGCATGAACGTCAACACCGCCTCCTCGACGCCAGCGCGATCAGCGGCTACGCCGACCGGGTCGGCACATCAACGGCGCCCGGTCGACTTCATCCTGAACTCATCCCGACGACCTTCGTCGGCGCCTTCGCCGAAGGCGACGTGCTGCAGGTGCTGGTCATCGCCGTGCTGTTCGGCGCCGCGCTGTCGCTCCTCGGCGAGCGGGACAGCCGGTCGCCCACCTGATCGAGCTCGTCACCGACGTCCTGTTCAGCATCATCGGCTTCATCGTCCGCCTCGCGCCGCTCGGCGTCTTCGGCGCCATCGCCTATCACGGTCGGCAACTACGGCGTCGCCTCGCTGCAGCAGCTCGGCACCCTGGTCGCCCTCTACTACGCTAGCGTGCTGATCTTCATTTTCGGCATCCTCGGGCTGATCATGCGGCTGGCGGGCTTCAGCATCTTCAGCTTCCTCCGCTACCTGCGCGAAGAGCTGATGATCGTCCTCGGCACCGCCTCCTCCGACAGCGTGCTGCCGCAGATCATGCGCAAGCTCGAGCACATGGGCATCAAGGACTTCACCGTCGGCCTCGTCATCCCGACCGGCTACTCCTTCAACCTCGACGCCTTCTCGATCTACCTGACGCTGGCCACCGTCTTCATCGCCCAGGCCACCAATACCCCGCTGGCGCTTCCGACCTGCTGCTGATCCTCGGCGTGGCGCTGCTCACCTCCAAGGGCGCGCACGGCATCCCGGGCTCGGCGATCGTGGTGCTCGCCGCCACCCTGTCGGCGGTTCCGGTTATCCCGGCGATCGGGCTGGTGCTGGTGCTCTCGGTCGACTGGTTCATGGGCATGGCGCGCGCGCTGGGCAACCTGGTCGGCAACTGCGTCGCCACCGTGGTGATCGCCGCCTGGGAGGGTGACATCGACCGCGCCCGGGCCCGGCAGGTGCTCGACGGCACCTTCGAGGACCCCGCCGAAGCCCTTCTGTTCGACCCGCAGGAGGCCTGAGACCGACTCGGCTCGACCGGATCGTGCGGCGCGCCACTGGCGCGCCGTTTCTGCGATCCGGGATGCATCTGCCGCAGGCGCGGGACCGATCCGATCGCCCGGAGCAGTGCAATGCCTCGACTGCGGCAGCCCGCCGGTTCCCGCACCCGGACCGGGCTCGCCCCGCGAGGAGCCGCTTGCCGGCGGACGAGTGCCGGGCCGTGGACGGAAAGGCGCGACGGACGGCACGCGACCCGGATCAGATCGGGTCGCCCTTCCAGTCGATGTCGGCGCGGCGCAGGATCTCCTTGGACACCACCGCCAGCATGTAGGCCCGCAGCACCGCGTTCATCCGCGCCTGGTAGCCGTGGCCCATGGCCCGGAACCACTTCACCAGGTCGGCGTCGAAACCCGCGGTGATCCGGGTCTTGCGCGCCCGGACCGGCACCTCGCGCTCGATGCGGTGCCAGTCGCGCGGGACGAAGTCCTGCTTCAGCCGGCCGAAGTTCAGCCACCGCCGCAGCTCGATCAGTTCCAGCTCGAGCGCCGCGCAGTTCCGCTCCTCCGCCTTGCTGCGCTCCGCTCGGTCATCTCGGCACTCCATGCTGTTTCGGAGTGCCGGCCATCCTCGCCGGGATCGGTCAATGCGCGTCAACTTGTATGCATATGCGTTGTGCATGCCCTGTGCATGGCCGGTGCATCGTCCGTGCAGGCGGGAACCAGGTCGCCGCGACCGCGTTCGTTCCCGCAGGCACATCCCGAAAGGAGCCAGCCAATGAAGGGCATTCTCGCCTGGATGATCGGCATTCCGATCCCGATCATCATCATCCTCTATCTCACCCACGTCTTCTGACCGGGCCTCATCCCCCGGCCAGAAGCCGCGCCGCCCGGGGCGCGAAATAGGTGAGAATCCCGTCGCAACCCGCTCGCTTGAAAGCCAGAAGCGTCTCGAGCATCGCCCGCTCGCCGTCGATCCAGCCGTTGCCTGCGGCCGCCTCGATCATCGCGTATTCCCCCGAGACCTGGTAGGCGAAGACCGGCACCCGGAACTCGGCCTTCACCCGCGCGCAGATGTCGAGATAGGGCAGCCCCGGCTTCACCATCACCATGTCCGCCCCCTCCGCCAGATCCGCCGCCACCTCCCTCAGCGCCTCGTCCCCGTTCGCCGGATCCATCTGGTAAGTCTTCTTGTCCCCCCTCAGCGCCCCCCCCGAGCCGACCGCGTCGCGGAACGGGCCGTAGAAGCACGAGGCGTATTTCGCGGCGTAGCTCATGATCAGCGTGTCGGGAAAGTCGTGCGTCTCCAAGGCGTTGCGGATCACCCCGATCCGTCCGTCCATCATGTCGGACGGCCCGAGGATGTCGCAGCCGGCCTCGGCCTGGACCAGCGCCATCTTCTCCAGGGCGACCAGCGTCTCGTCGTTCAGGATCACACCGTCGCGGACCAGCCCGTCATGGCCGTCGGAATTGTAGGGATCGAGCGCCACGTCGAGCATCACGCCGACCTCGGGCACCGCCGCCTTGATCGCCCGGGTCGCCCGGCAGACCAGGTTCTCCGGGTTCCAGGCCTCGCTGGCCTCGGGATCCTTGTCGGCCGCCTCGGTGTAGGGAAAGAGCGCGACGCAGGGGATGCCGAGTTCGGCCGCCTGCTCGGCGGCGCCGACCGCCCGGTCGATCGAGAGCCGCGCCACGCCGGGGAGCGAGGGGATCGGCTCGGCGAGATCGCGGCCTTCGCGGACGAAGATCGGCCAGATCAGGTCGGCGGGGGCGAGCCGGCTCTCGGCCACCAGGTCGCGGATCCAGGGGGTCCGGCGCAGGCGGCGGGGGCGGCCGTGCGGGAAAGGGGCGAGCGGGGTCATGGGCGGGGCGTCCTCCGGCGTCGGGCCGGGTTTGCCACGGGGCACGCGGGCCCTCAAGCGCAAAGGCGTTGACGGGGCGGGGCGGGCGCAGCCACACAAGGAGCGTCTCCGGGGCCGGCTGTCGGCGCTGGCCGTCGCTGTCGGGGTTGCCGGTGTTCCAGCCGTCCGCCGCAAGCTTTCTGAGCGCCTGGTACTGGGTGCTGCACCTGGTCGTCTGGACGCTGGCCTGCTACCGCACGCTGGGGGTGCCGCACGACATGCTGCTGCGCGCCCGGCGGCTGCCGGAGGTCGCCGGGCGGGTCGACCTGCTGGCGGAACTCGCCGCCGAGCGGATCGGCGGGGTCCACGACCGCCTGGGGGTCCCGCTCGCGGCGGGCACCGGGTTCGTGCTGGCCGCGCTGTTCTGGCTGGGGTTCGCGACCGGGATCGAGGGGGCGCAGGCGGCCTTCCTGCTGCTGATGCCGCTGGCGGCGATCGGCTACTCCAAGCTGCGGCTGGCGCTGGCGGTCCGCGCCCGCGGGCTGAACGGGTCGCGGCTGGTGCAGGCGCTGTCGCGGCGGCGGGTCTGGCATCAGGTCATCGCCATGGTGGCGATGCTGGCCGCGACGATCGCGTCGATCGCGCTGCACATGCCGGTCCTGCCGCCCTGAATTCGGGCGTGAGCGGCCCATCGTTTTCCATGCCCGGGGCGCCGCTTGTATGCGCCCGCGGCTTGCGCTAGGTCGCGCCGCATGACCGAGCTCCGGCCCCTCGCCTCCGGACGCCTGCTCGTCGGCGGCTGTCCGGAGGGCTTCGACGCGCGCTACCTGGCCGACACCGTCGCCCGCGCCGGGGGGCCGGTGATCCACGTGGCGCGCGACGACGCGCGGCTGGCGGCGGTCCGGGCGAGCTTGCGCTTCTTCGCGCCGGAGCTGCCGGTGCTGCGCTTCCCGGCCTGGGACTGCCTGCCCTACGACCGCATCTCGCCGAACCCCGAGATCGCGGCGACGCGGATGGCGACGCTGGCGGCGCTGGCTGCCGGGTTCGGCCGGCCGGCGGTGGTGCTGACGACGATCAATGCGGCGACGCAGCGGATCCCGGCCCGCGCGGTGCTGGCGGCGGCGAGCTTCACCGCCGCGGTGGGGCGGCGCATCG
The DNA here is from genome assembly GCA_963847795.1 of uncultured Alphaproteobacteria bacterium. GTDB lineage: Bacteria > Pseudomonadota > Alphaproteobacteria > Rhodobacterales > Rhodobacteraceae > Amaricoccus. Next base: position 16,122 of record CAWKBH010000016.1, on the reverse strand, counting down.
ATGTGGCGGCGCTCCGCGGCTACCTGGCGCGGATGGGTTTCCAGCAGGCCCCGACCGTGACCGAGCCTGGCGAGTTCGCGATACGCGGGCGGGCTGATCGACCTCTATCCGCCGGGGGCGCGCGGGCCGGTGCGGCTCGATCTGTTCGGCGACGTGCTGGAAAGCGTGCGGCGGTTCGACCCCGAAACCCAGCGGACCACCGAGACGGTCAGGAAGGTGGAGCTGGCGCCGGTCAGCGAGGTGATCCTCGACGAGGCGGCGATCGAGCGGTTCCGCACCCGCTACCGGGCGATGTTCGGGGCGGCGGGCCGGGACGATCCGCTCTACGAGGCGATCAGCGCCGGGCGCAAGCATCAGGGCTACGAGCACTGGCTGCCGCTCTTCCACGAGCGGCTGGAGACGCTGTTCGACTTCCTGCCCGGGGCGCCGGTGCTGCTCGACGACCAGACCGCGGCGGCGCGGGCGGCGCGCTGGGCGGCGCTGCTCGAGCAGTACGACGCGCGCGCGGCGGCGCTGGCGGCGAAATCGAAGCTCGGCACGGTCTACAAGCCGGTGCCGCCGGGCGAGCTCTATCTCGACGACGCCGCCTGGGAGGCGGCGGTGGCGGGGCGGCCGCTGCAGCAGCTCTCGGCGCTGCCGCAGCCGCTGGGGCCGGGGGTGATCGACGCCGGCGGCCGGATCGGCCGGGATTTCGCGCCCGAGCGGCAGCAGGAGCAGTTGAGCCTGTTCGGGGCGCTGGCGGCGCACGTGGCGGCGCGGCGGCGCCGGGGCGAGGTGGTGATCGCCAGCTATTCCACCGGGGCGCGCGACCGGCTGGCGGGGCTCTTGGCCGACAGCGGCGTCACCGACGCCCGCCCGATCGCCCGGGCGTCGGAGATCGCCGGCGGCGGTGGGCTCAGTCTCGCGGTCTGGCCGCTGGAGCACGGCTTCGAGGCGCCGGGGCTGACGGTGATCTCCGAGCAGGACGTGCTCGGCGACCGGCTGATCCGGCCGCCGCGGCGGCGCAAGCGCGCCGAGAACTTCCTGACCGAGGCGGCCGGGCTGACCCCGGGCGACCTGGTGGTGCATGTCGACCACGGCATCGGCCGCTACCGCGGGCTCGAGACCATCACCGCGATGGCGGCGCCGCACGAGTGCCTGAGCCTGGAATACGCCGGCGGCGACAAGCTCTACCTGCCGGTGGAGAACATCGAGCTCCTCAGCCGCTACGGCCACGAGGAGGGGCTGCTCGACCGGCTCGGCGGCGGCGCCTGGCAGGCGAAGAAGGCGCGGCTGAAGGCGCGGATCCGCGACATGGCGGAGCGGCTGATCCGGATCGCCGCCGAGCGGGCGCTGAGGAAGGGGGCGGTGCTGACGCCGCCCGACCACCAGCACTGGGAGGAATTCTGCGCGCGGTTTCCCTATGCCGAGACCGAGGACCAGCTGAACGCGATCGCCGACGTGCTCGGCGACCTGGAATCCGGCAAGCCGATGGACCGGCTGGTCTGCGGCGACGTCGGCTTCGGCAAGACCGAGGTGGCGCTGCGTGCGGCCTACGTCGCGGCGATGTCGGGGATGCAGGTGGCGGTGATCGCGCCGACGACGCTGCTGGCGCGGCAGCATTTCCGCAGCTTCTCCGAGCGGTTCCGCGGCCTGCCGCTCCGGGTGCGCCAGCTCAGCCGCTTCGTGCCGGCGAAGGAGGCGGCGGAAACCCGCGCCGGGCTGGCCGACGGGACGATCGAGATCGTCATCGGCACCCACGCGCTCCTGGCCAAGGGGGTGACGTTCAAGCGCCTCGGCCTCCTGGTGATCGACGAGGAGCAGCATTTCGGCGTCGCGCACAAGGAGCGGCTGAAGGCGCTGCGCAGCGACGTGCACGTGCTGACCCTGACCGCGACGCCGATCCCGCGCACGCTGCAGCTGGCGCTCTCCGGCGTGCGCGAGCTCAGCCTGATCGCGACGCCCCCGGTCGACCGGCTGGCGATCCGCACCTACGTCAGCGAGTTCGACCCGGTCACCGTGCGCGAGGCGCTGCTGCGCGAGCACTACCGCGGCGGGCAGGCGTTCTACGTGGTGCCGAGGATCGCGGACCTGCCCGAGGTCGAGGCGTTCCTGCGCGAGCAGATGCCGGAGGTCAGCTTCGTGGTCGCCCACGGCCAGATGGCGGCGCACCAGCTCGACGAGCGGATGAACGCCTTCTACGACGGGCGCTACGACGTGCTGGTCTCCACGACCATCGTGGAGTCCGGCCTCGACATCCCGGCGGCCAACACGCTGATCGTCGAGCGCGCCGACATGTTCGGCCTCGCCCAGCTCTACCAGATCCGCGGCCGGGTCGGGCGCTCCAAGCTGCGCGCCTACGCCTTCTTCATGACCGAGCCGAAAAAGAAGCTGACGCCGCAGGCGGAGAAGCGGCTGCGGGTGCTGGGCGCGCTCGACAGCCTCGGCGCCGGCTTCACGCTGGCGAGCCAGGATCTCGACATCCGCGGCGCCGGCAACCTGCTCGGCGAGGAGCAATCGGGCCAGGTGCGCGAGGTCGGCTTCGAGCTTTACCAGGACATGCTGCAGGAGGCGATCGCGCGCCTGCAGTCGGGCGAGATCGAGCTGGCCGACGACGGCGAGTGGTCGCCGCAGATCAACCTGGGCGTCCCGGTGCTGATCCCGGAGGCCTACGTGCCCGATCTCGACGTGCGGCTCGGCCTCTACCGCCGGCTCTCGAACCTCGAGCGCAAGGTGGAGCTCGAGGGCTTCGCGGCGGAGCTGATCGACCGCTTCGGGCCGCTGCCGGCCGAGGTCGAGACCCTGATGCTGGTGGTCCGCATCAAGGCGCTCTGCAAGCGCGCCGGCATCGCCCGGCTCGACGGCGGGCCGAAGGGCGCGACCGTGCAGTTCCACAACGACAAGTACGCCAACCCGGCGGGGCTGGTGGAGTTCCTGAATGACCAGAAGGGGCTCGCGAAGGTGAAGGACAACAGGATCGTGGTGCGGCGCGACTGGACGACCGAGCGGGCGCGGCTGCAGGGCGCCTTCGCCATCGCGCGGGATTTGGCGGTGCGGGCCGCGCCGGCGACGGCGGCGGCGCAGAGCGCCTGAGCCCCGGACGGGACATCGAAAGTTCACGAAAGCTTCTTCGGCCGTGCGTTGCAGGGGCCGCGGCCCGAGGCTAACTCAGGCGCTCCGGTTCAGCCCAAGGAGCCCCTTCAGATGTATCCGTCGGCCCCCGACGTCTGGCTTCGCCAGGCCGCGATCGACACCGTCCTCTCGGAGGCGCTGACGCTGGCCGGCTTCGGGCCGCTGGTGGCGCACCCGCTGACCGAGGTGCTGAGCGCGGCCGGCCTGAAGGCGGCTGATCCCGGCGCGGCGCTCGACGGCTGGAGCGCCGACCGGCTGCTCGCGGTGCCCACCACCCGCGCCGTACTGCGGCGGCTCGCCCGACGCCGCTCAACGCCGCGCGACGCTGTTCGGGCGGGGGCCACGATGCGGTCAGGCCAGAGCGAGGACGGCCGGGCACCGGAGACGGCGTAAAGGCCGCCCGCTCAGCCCTCCGGGTGGTTGGGGTCGACCCAGCGCACCGCTTCGACCTCCTCGGCCGGCGTGATGTCGAGGTTCACCACCACCGCCTCCTGGTCGCTGCGGACCACGACGCATTGCAGGGGCTCGGCGGTGCGGGCGTTTATCTCCTGGTGCGGGACGTAGGGCGGCACGAAGATGAAGTCGCCCGGATCGGCCTCTGCGACGAACTCCAGCCGCTCGCCCCAGCGCATGCGGGCGCGGCCGGTGACCACGTAGATGATGCTCTCGAGATGGCCGTGGTGGTGGGCGCCGGTCTTGGCGTTCGGCTCGATCCGCACCGTGCCGGCCCAGAGCTTGTTGGCGCCGGCGCGGGCATGATTGATAGCCGCCGCGCGGGTCATGCCCGGCGACTGTGGCGTGTTGAAGTCGAGCTCCGAGGACTTCACGATCCGCACGCCCTGCGTCCGCCAGTCGACCGTTCCGCCGGGGTTGTCCATGGCCGTTCTCCCTCCGCCCGTTGACTCTAGGCCGGATGCGGGCGGTTGGCCAGCGAGGCGGTCAGGTGGCCGGCCTGAGCTGGCGGCGCAGCAACTTGCCGTTCGGGCCGCGCGGCAGGGCCGCGACGGCGTGGAAGGTGCGCGGGCATTTGTAGCGGGCGAGCCGGGCGGCGCAGTGGGCGGACAGGTCGGCCTCGGGCACCGCACCGGCCCGCGGCGCGTAGAAGGCGGCGACGATCGAGACCCCGGGGCGCACCTCGAGCTCGACCGCGGCGGCCTCGGCGACGCCGGGATGGGCGAGAAGCGCCGCCTCGACCTCGGCCGGGCTGACCCGGTAGCCGCCGGCGTTGATCAGGTCGTCGGCGCGGCCGAGCCAGGTGATGGCGCCGTCGGGAGCCATCCGGGCGCGGTCGCCGGTGACGAACCACTCGCCGCGGAAGGCGGCCGCGGTCTCGTCGGGCCGCCGCCAGTAGCCGAGCATCAGGCCGGGATCGCGGCGCGACACCGCGAGCAGGCCGTCGGCGCCGGTGGCCACGGGCGTCTCGCCCGCCTCCGGCAGGATCGCGACGCGGCGGCCGGGCTGGGGATAGCCGGAGCGCCCGGGCAGCGCCGGGCGGGCGGGCGAGAAGGAGATGTAGGTCGAGATCTCCGACATGCCCAGCGCCTCGTGGATCGGCTTGCCCGTCGCCGCCTCCCAGGCAACCCGCAGTGGCTCGGGCAGCGCCTCACCGGCGCTGAGGCCGTGGCGCAGCGCCGCGAAGCCGCCCGCAAGATCTGCGCCGGCGGCGAGCATCTGCCGGTAGACCCCCGGCGCGGCGGCGAAGATGGTGGCGCCATGGGCGGCGGCGAGCTGCGGCCAGACGCCGCGATCGGGCGGGCCGGCATAGATGAGCGCCGTGGCGCCGATCGCCCAGGGATCGGTCAGGCCGGCGCCGAGGGTGTAGGTCCAGTTGAAGGCGCCGGCGTGCAGCACCCGGTCGTCCGGGGTCAGGCCGTACCAGCCGTCCCACATCATCCGCCGCGCCCAGGCGGCGCGCTGGGCGTGCACCACGCCCTTGGGACGGCCGCCGGTGCCGGAGGTGTAGACGATGTAGGCCGGATCGTCCGGCGCGGTCGCGGCGAAGGGCACGGCATCGCAGCGGCGCAGCGCCGCAATCTCCCCGGGCCCGAGCACCGGCGCGCCGGGGTTGGCGGGCAGGTCGAGGCCGGCGCCGAGGCAGATCAGCCGCGGCTCGAGATCCGCGAGGATCACCGCGATCTCGGCAGCCGTCAGCAGGGCCGAGGTCGGGACCGGGACGGCTCCCAGCGCATTGGCCGCGAAGAACAGGATGGGGAAATCGGCGCTGTTGCCGATCCGGATCAGGAGCCGGTCGCCGGGACGGAGCCCGCGCGCGGCCAGCCCGCCGGCGGTGCGGCGCACCGCGTCCGCGAGCGCGCCGTGGGTCCAGCGTTCCGCGACCTCGCCGGGCGCGGCCAAGACCTCGAGCGCGGGCTTCTCCGACCGCTCGGCCGCGCCGGCGAAGGTATGCGCCGCCATGTTTAAAGGCGTCGGGCAGAGGGCGAAAGGCCCCTCGTCGAAGATGGCGGATTTGGGCATGGCGGCCGCGATCATGACCCAGCGTGCCGCGGCGCGCCAGACCGTGCGGGCGCGCGGACGGCGCGGTCAGGCGACGTGATCGGCGACGTAGGCTCCGCGCTGGCCGATCGGTTCGGGCGGGCCTGTGGTGGTGTCGCGCTCGGTCTGCAGCTCCATCTGGGCGTTGATCTCGGCGCCGAGCAGGACGACGAAGGCGCTGGCGTAGAGCCAGAAGAGCAGTCCGATGATCGCCCCGAGCGATCCGTAGGTCCGGTTGAAATCGGCAAACCTCGAAATGTAGATCGAGAGCGCGAGCGAGACCAGGACCCAGGCGATCGTGGCCAGCACGGCGCCGGGGCTGATCCAACGCTTGCGGGCCAGCGCCCGGTGCGGCCCGTAGCGATAGAGCGCGCCGATGATGAAGACGACCGCGAAGGCCAGGATCAGCAGCGGCACCGCCTGGGCCAGGAATCCGCCCAGCGCACCGATGTCGCTGAAATGCAGCAGCGCCGGGACCGCGACGACCGCCATGAGCGCCACCACGGCCACCGCGATCAGGACCAGCGTCAGCACCAGCGACATCAGGTACTGAACGACGATGTTGCGGCTGTCGGTTTCGTTGTAGACGATGTTGAGCCCTTCCATCAGCGCGGTCACGCCGGCGCGGGCGCTCCAGAGCGCCAGCAATATCGAAACCAGAGAGGCAATGCCAAGGCTGCTGCGGCCGGCCGCGACGAGTTGGCCGACCTGGGCTTCGATCATGCCGTAGACGTCCGGCGGCAGCACCGGGCGCACCGCCTGCAGGCTCTCCGTCACCTGGGTGGGATCCGCGAACAGGCCGTAGAGCGCGATCAGCGCGGCGATGGTGGGAAAGATCGCGAACATTCCGAAGAAGGCGACGCCGGCGGCGATGATCGAGAGGTGATCGCGGCCGAGGCCCGCCCAGACCCGCCCCAGCACGCTGCGCCAGGCCGAGAGCGAAAAGCCGGTCGGCGTCGTGGCCTGCCGGCTGCTGGCTCGCGTCCTGCGTCGCCGGGTGCTCCCGGTCCATGTCGCCCCTCACGATTGCTGCGGTTTTGCCGCATTCGCTGGATAACCCCTCGGAAGCGCCACCGTTCCATCTTCCGCTGCCCGCCGGCAAAGGGTTGGTGTAGGCTCGCGGCCGGGACGTATAGCGGGCGAGGGAGGAAGCCGATGCAGGCGCGTATCACCAGGTTCAAGATGAGGGCAGATGCCGCGGACGCGGCGCGCGAGCTCATGCACCAGCTGCAAGACGAGATCATGGCGCAGCCGGGGATCGCGCGCTGCACGGTGGTGATGAACCCCGACGGCTCGGGCTACGTCATCGCGCTGGTGGACGAGCGCGGAAGCTCGGCCGAGAGCGTCGACCGGGTGCGCGCGCTCTGGCGCAAGTTCCACGACCACCTCGACGGGGTGCCGGAGCCCGAGATTTTCGAGGTGATCGCCGACTGGACCAACTGATGGAAAATCGCTTCGACCCGCGGGCGGATTCGCCGAGCTGGCGGTCAACTGCCTGAAATTGCCGGAAAAAGCGAGTATGGAAGGCGTCTGGAATCCGTATGGAGTCCATGTGTACGATTCCGGCCGGGTCGCCGGTGGTCCCGCTACTCCGCCGCTTCCAGCCGCGATGCCGGGACGTAGTTCAGCACCGGCGCCAGCCAGCGCTCGACCTCGGCGGTGGCCATGCCCTTGCGCGCGGCGTAGTCCTCGACCTGGTCGCGCTCGACCTGGGCGACGCCGAAGTAATAGCTCTCGGGGTGGGCGAGATAGATCCCGGAGACCGACGAGCCGGGCCACATCGCGTAGGTCTCGGTCAGGCTGACCCCGGTGGTCCGTTCGGCGTCGAGCAGGCGGAAGAGCGTGGCCTTCTCGGTATGGTCGGGCTGCGCCGGATAGCCGGGCGCCGGGCGGATGCCGCGGTAGGGCTCGCCGATCAGCTCCTCGGGGCTGAAGCTCTCGTCGGGGGCATAGCCCCAGAACTCGCGGCGGACCCGTTTCGTGCAGCCGCTCGGCGAAGGCCTCGGCGAAGCGGTCGGCCAGCGCCTTGACCAGGATCGAGGAATAGTCGTCGTTGGCCCGCTCGAAGCGCTCGGCGATCGCCACCTCCTCGATGCCGGCGGTGACGACGAAGCCGCCGAGGTAGTCCGGTGCGCCTTCCGGCGCCACGAAGTCCGCGAGCGCGACGTTCTCCTGGCCCAGCCGCTTCGCGCGCTGCTGGCGCAGGGTGAAGAAGGTGGCGAGCTCCTGCGTGCGGCTCTCGTCGACGAAGAGGCGGATGTCGTCGCCGACCGCGTTCGCCGGCCAGAAGCCGATCGCCCCGCGCGGCACGAACCAGCGCTCGTCGATGATCTTGGCGAGCATCGCCTGCGCGTCCTCGAAGAGCTGGCGCGCGGCGGCACCCTGCGCCTCGTCCTCGAGGATCTTCGGGTAGCGCCCCTTGAGCTCCCAGGTCTGGAAGAACGGGGTCCAGTCGATGTAGCGCGAGAGATCGGCCAGGTCCCAGCTCTCGAAGACCCGGGTGCCGAGGAACGAAGGCTTGGGCGGCTGGTAGGCCGACCAGTCGATCTTGTGGCCGTTGGCGCGGGCGGCGGCGAGCGGCAGGCGTTGCTTGTCGGCTTCGGCGCGGGCGTGGGCGTCGGCCAGCCTGCGATATTCCTCGCGCACCGTGGCGACGTAGGGCGCCTTGGCCTCGGGCGAGAGCAGGCTCGAGACCACGCCGACCGCGCGGCTGGCGTCGGTGACGTAGACGGTCTGCCCGCGCTGGTAACGCGGGTGGATCTTGACCGCGGTGTGCACGCGGCTGGTGGTGGCGCCGCCGATCAAGCAGCGGGATGTCGAAGCCGTCGCGCTCCATTTCGGCGGCGACGTGCGCCATCTCCTCGAGCGAGGGCGTGATCAGGCCGGAGAGGCCGATGATGTCGACGTCCTCGGCCTTCGCGGTCTCGAGGATCTTCGTCGCCGGCACCATCACGCCGAGATCGATGATCTCGTAGTTGTTGCAGGCCAGCACGACGCCGACGATGTTCTTGCCGATGTCGTGGACGTCGCCCTTGACGGTGGCCATCAGGATCCTGCCGGCGGACTCGCGCCCGCCGCCGCCGTTCGCGAGCTTCTCCGCCTCCATGTAGGGCAGGAGAATCGCGACCGCCTGCTTCATCACCCGGGCCGACTTCACCACCTGCGGCAGGAACATCTTGCCCGAGCCGAAGAGGTCGCCGACCACGTTCATCCCGTCCATCAGCGGGCCTTCGATGACGTGCAGCGGCCGCTCGGCGGCGGCGCGGGCCTCCTCGGTGTCGGCCTCGATGAACTCGGTGATGCCGTTGACCAGCGCGTGCTCCAGCCGCTTTGCCACCGGCCACTCGCGCCAGGCGAGGTCGCGCTCGCGGGCCTCGCGGCCGCCCAGGCCCTTGAAGCGCTCGGCGAGGTCGAGCAGGCGCTCGGTGCCGTCGGGGCGGCGGTTCAGCACCACGTCCTCGCAGGCCTCGCGCAGCTCCGGCTCGATCGAGTCGTAGACGGCGAGCTGGCCGGCGTTGACGATTCCCATGTCCATGCCGGCGTGGATGGCGTGATAGAGAAAGACCGCGTGCATCGCTTCGCGCACCTTCTCGTTGCCGCGGAACGAGAAGGAAAGGTTGGAGACGCCGCCGGAGACGTGGACGTGCGGCAGGGTCTCGATGATCCGCCGCGTCGCCTCGATGAAGTCGACGCCGTAGTTGTTGTGCTCCTCGATGCCGGTGGCGACCGCGAAGATGTTGGGATCGAAGACGATGTCCTCGGGCGGGAAATCCGCCACCTCGGTCAGCAGCCGGTAGGCGCGGGTGCAGATCTCGACCTTGCGCTGCCAGCGTGTCGGCCTGGCCCTTCTCGTCGAAGGCCATCACCACCACCGCCGCGCCGTAGTCCCGGCAGAGGCGCGCGTGGTGCAGGAACGCCTCCTCCCCCTCCTTCATCGAGATCGAGTTCACGATCGGCTTGCCCTGGACGCATTTCAGGCCGGCCTCGATCACCTCCCATTTCGAGCTGTCGATCATCACCGGGACCCTGGCGATGTCGGGCTCGGCGGCGACCAGGTTCAGGAAGCCGGTCATGGCGCGGGCGCTGTCGATCAGGCCCTCGTCCATGTTCACGTCGATGATCTGGGCGCCGTTCTCGACCTGGTCGCGCGCCACCGCCAGCGCCGCCGGCAGGTCGCCGGCGGTGATCAGCTTGCGGAACCGCGCCGAGCCGGTGACGTTGGTGCGCTCGCCGACGTTGACGAACGGGATCTCGGCGGTCAGCGTGAACGGCTCGAGGCCGGAGAGCCGCATCAGCGGCTCGACCACCGGCACCTGCCGGGGCGGATATTTCGCCACCACCTCGGCGATGGCGCGGATATGCTCGGGCGTGGTGCCGCAGCAGCCGCCGACGACGTTGATCAGGCCCTCGCGGGCGAAGTCCTCGATCTGGGCCGCCATGAATTCGGGGCTCTCGTCGTAGCCGCCGAAGGCGTTCGGCAGCCCGGCGTTGGGGTAGGCGCAGGTGAAGGTGTCGGCGACGCCGGCGAGCTCGGCCAGGTGGGAGCGCATCGCCGCGGCGCCGAGCGCGCAGTTCAGCCCGACGGTGAAGGGGCGGGCGTGGCGGATCGAATGCCAGAAGGCGGTGGGCGTCTGGCCGGAGAGGGTGCGGCCGGAGAGGTCGGTGATGGTGCCGGAGATCATGATCGGCAGCTCGCGACCCTTCTCGGCGAAGATCTCGCGGGCGGCGAAGATCGCGGCCTTGGCGTTCAGGGTGTCGAAGATCGTCTCGATCAGGATCAGGTCGGCGCCGCCGTCGACCAGCCCGCGCAGCTGCTCGCCGTAGGCGGCGCGCAGGTCGTCGAAGCTGACGGCCCGGAAGCCGGGGTCGTTCACGTCGGGCGAGATCGAGGCGGTGCGGTTGGTCGGCCCCAGCGCCCCGGCGACGAAGCGGCGCCTGCCGTCCTCGGCCTCGGCGCGCCGGGCGGCGTTGCGGACCAGCCGGGCGCCTTCGCGGTTCAGGTCATAGACCATCGCCTCCATGCCGTAGTCGGCCTGGGCGATCGCGGTGGACGAGAAGGTGTTGGTCTCGATGATGTCGGCGCCGGCGACGGCGTAGCGGTAGTGGATCTCCTCCACCGCCTCGGGCTGGGTCAGGATCAGGAGGTCGTTGTTGCCCTGCTGGTGGCAGTCGCAGGCGCCGAAGCGGTGGCCGCGGAAATGCTCCTCGTGAAAGCCGAGCCCCTGGATCTGGGTGCCCATCGCGCCGTCGAGGATCAGGATGCGCTCGCGGGCGGCGGCGGCGAGGGCAGCCGCCGGCGTCTGGGAGCCAAGCGGCAGGTCGGTCTTCAGGGCCATGGCAGGTCCGTCCACTTGTCAAGCGATCCTGTCGCGGATCTTACCGGAGACCCGCGACTATACCCGGCATCGGCGCCGAAAGAAAAGCGACGCCTTTTCGCCGATTGCGAAGCCGCGGGGCCTGTCCTATACAGGCGCCCGTGCGCCCGTAGCTCAGCTGGATAGAGCGCTGCCCTCCGAAGGCAGAGGCCAGGGGTTCGAATCCCTTCGGGCGCGCCAATAAAATCAATGGCTAGCGCGCTTTTGGCGTTTTCGGGCGATACCAGACTCACCAGAAACTCACCAATTCCTGGCGCGTCGTGGCGCAGGCAAGGTTCTGATTTGCGCGACCCGAGGCAGACGGGCGCGTCCGGCTACGGCAAGAGTCAGGGGGCCTGGGCTTTCGCCTGACGGGTTTGGAAGCCGAGAGAGAGGCTCGCGGCGGCCCGTCACGGGAGATGCCCGATGACTGATCTCGAGACTCTGGACAGCCGGCGCGGAACGGCCGGCGGCTACAAGGTGGATGCGTCCCGTGGCGCACGGGACGGCCGCGTGTCCTCGGAGTGGTTCGCCGCGCCGGACGACGAGCGGTATCTGTCGCTGTCCGAACTCTACGCCTCGGTGAAGGGCCGGAGCGCGCGCAGTCGCACGCGAACGGTCGAGAGCGCCGCGATCCGGGTCGAGGCAAGCCGCGGCGACGCCGAGCGGCTGTCGCTCGCTCTGCCCGATGCCGATGAGCCGGTCGCCCCGACCCACTGGAGCTTCGGCCAGCTCGCCAGCCTCGTCGGCGCGCCGGCGGCCTACCTGCGCCAGCTGCCGGCGCCGCTCGCGGCCATCAACCTGCAGTACGGCCTGACCTCGCACCGGGCCGAACAGGTCAAGACGCTCGAGACCGAGAACGGCCGCACCGAATTGCGCGCCGTCACCGGCCCGGACTACGGCCGCATCCACGACCACGAGCTGGTCGCCGCGGTGCAGCGGATCGCCGGCGACGGCACCGGCGACACCCGCTGGAAGGTGCCGGGCGTGCTCGACTGGTCCACGGGCGTCTACAACCCGCGGGTCGATGTGAGCAAGGAAACCACGACGCTCTACGCTTCGGACCGCGACGTCTTCCTGTTCCTGGTCGATGACCTCAACCCGATCGAAGCGGGACGGCTGCCGGACGGCGCGCCCGATCTCTACTTCCGCGGCTTCTATTGCTGGAACTCCGAGGTCGGCGCCAAGACGCTCGGGATCGCCAGCTTCTATCTGCGGGCGGTCTGCCAGAACCGCAATCTCTGGGGCGTCGAGGACTTCCAGGAGATCAGCATCCGGCATTCGAAGTATGCCGCGTCGCGCTTCGCGCACGAAGCGGCGCCGGCGCTGACCCGGTTCGCGAACTCCTCGCCCGCCCCCTTCATCGAAGGTATCCGGGCGGCCCGCGCGCGCATCGTTGCCCGAACCGACGAGGACCGCACCGACTTCCTGCGCAAGCGTGGGTTCGGCAAGGCGGAGGCCGCGAAGATCGCCGAGACCGTCTTGGCCGAGGAGGGCCATCCGCCGGAGAGTGTCTTCGACTTCGTCCAGGGCATCACCGCGGTTGCCCGCGGCAAGGCCCAGCAGGACGCGCGCCTCGATCTCGAAGGGCGGGCCAGGACGCTGCTGGCGCAGGCGGCCTGAGCGGCAGCGCGTCCACGTCGATCTACCGTCTCGCGGTCCGCCCCTTCGAGAGGAAGAGGTGGGCCGCGGTTTCCGTGACGGGTTCAGAAGGTCGGGAGAGAGGCTCCCGGCCGGCCCGTCATGGAGACATCCGATGACCAGGTCCAACCAGAAGATCACGCTCAGCGCCTCGCGCGACATCCCCTTCAACCAGCTGGTGCTGAGCCAGTCGAACGTCCGGCGCGTCAAGGCCGGCATCTCGATCGAGGAGCTGGCCGCCGACATCGCCCGGCGCACGCTGCTCGCCAGCCTCACCGTGCGGCCGGTGGTCGACGACAGCGGCGCGGAGACCGGGATTTTCGAGGTGCCCGCGGGCGGGCGCCGGTACCGGGCGCTCGAGCTGCTGGTCAAGCAGAAGCGCCTCAGCCGCACCGTGCCGGTGCCCTGCATCGTGCGCACCGACGGACTGGCCGAGGAGGACAGCCTGGCCGAGAACGTGCAGCGCGCGCCGCTGCATCCGCTCGACCAGTTCCGCGCCTTCCAGGCGCTGCGCGAGAAGGGGCTCGGCGAGGAGGAGATCGCCGCGGCGTTCTTCGTCTCGACGGGCGTCGTCAGGCAGCGCCTGAAGCTCGCCGCCGTCGCGCCGGCGCTGCTCGAGGCCTATGCCGAGGAAGCGATGACGCTCGACCAGCTGATGGCCTTCACGGTCAATCCCGACCACGCGCGCCAGGAGCAGGTCTGGGAGGCGCTGCAGCACGCCTACACCAGGCAACCCTACGAGATCCGGCGCATGCTGACCGAATGCACGGTGCGCGCCTCGGACCGGCGGGCACAGTATGTCGGGCTCGCCGCGTATGAGGACGCAGGCGGGGTCATTCTGCGCGATCTCTTCAAGTCCGACGACGGCGGCTGGCTGCAGGACGCGGGGCTGCTCGAGCGGATGGTCACGGAGAAGCTCCGCGATGACGCCGCGGCGATCCGCGGTGAAGGCTGGCGGTGGGTCGGGGTCGGGATCGACTTTCCCTATGGCCACACCTTCGGGCTGCGCCGGCTGGTCGGCGAGGCCGAACCGATGAGCGAGGCGGAAGCGGCCGAATACGCCGCGCTCGACGCCGAACGCACGCAGCTCGAAGCGGAGCATGCCGACGCCAATGAGCTCCCCGAGGACGTCGACGTCCGGCTCGGCGAGATCGAGACGGCGATGGACGTGCTGCAGGATCGTCCGGATCGCTTCGAACCCAGCGACGTCGCCCGCGCCGGCGCCTTCGTCAGCATCGACAGCGGCGGGCGGCTGCGCATCGAGCGCGGGTTCGTCCGGCCCGAGGACGAGCCGGCGATCGCGACGGCGGACGCGTCCGAGGGAGACGGCGGCGATGCGACGGTGGAGGAGAGCGGCGATGCCAGCCCGGACGGCGACGAGACGCCCGAACCCGAAGAAGAAGACGACGGCCTCAAGCCGCTCTCCGATCGGCTGGTGACCGAGCTCACCGCGCACCGGACGCTGGCGCTGCGCGACGCGCTCGCCGGCGATCCGCAGACCGCCTTTCTCGCGGCGCTGCACGCGCTGGCGTTGCGGCTCTTCTACCGCTACGGCCTCGCGTCCTGCCTCGAGATCGAGCCGAGGAGCGCGGGCTTCGGGGCGCAGGCCCCGGGACTGGGCAGACCCCCTCGGCCCGGTCCGTCGACGCGCGCACCGAGCGCTGGACGAAAGCGCTTCCGAAGGCGCCCGAGGACCTCTGGGACGCGCTCGTCGAGTTCGACGTCGACAGCCGCGAGGAGCTGTTCGCGCATTGCGTCGCCCTGACCGTCAATGCGGTCGACGAGGCCTACAACCACCGGCCCCGGGCGCTCGCCCATGCCGACCTGCTGGCGACGCGGCTCGGCCTCGACATGGCGGCGGGCTGGGCGCCGACAACTGAGGCCTATCTCGGCCGCGTCAGCCTCTCTGGCAGTCTCGTATCTTTCACACAGGTCTGGCGGCCCGCAGCTATCGGGGAATACGGAACTCATCGGCAAGTACGACATTGAAGGGCCGACGCTCTCTATAGCAGTCCACAATCGTGGCCGGGGGCCTGTCACGATTGATTCCATCATGCTGTCAGGATGGGGCCCCACCTCGGTGAGGAGGAAACCCCAGCCGAAAGTCGGTTGGTCGTTCGAGCCAATGAATTCTCAACTACCTGCCAGAATCGAAGGCCACTCTGGTGGGCGGTGGAGTTCGCGAGCACCATTCGCGGTGACTCAGTGGCTCAAACGAGACGATCTCATAAAACTAGTAGTAACGATCGATCTCGCAGACGGCAGAACCATAAATCTGGATGTTGATACCACCGACATCGACGAGCTTGACCCCGACAACCTGCCGAACTGGAAAGTCGGACCCAGCGAGAACCTACAACCAGGATGGATGTTGAACGAGGGCAAGTCTGGGCAGGGGTATTCTGGAGTAATTTGGCGGGATGATTCGGAGTGATTCGGGACCTGTGACAAGTTTCTCTACGGTTAGCCAAGGGCACGCCCTCCGGCGCGCCAGGCCGTCCGGCCTGGGCCGGATTCGGACGCGAAAACCGCAAGGTGACGACGAGATCGGGCGGACTTCACTTTATGACGCGGAAGGTGAGATGCGTGACCCCAGCGCCCTCGATCACCTTCGTGCGCTCCAGGTCGATGGGCCCGATCCCTAGGTGGTCGAACAATGAGACACCGCCCCCGAGAAGGACGTGTACCAGGTCGAGGTGTATCTCATCGAGGAGCCCAGCCTTGATGCACTGCTGCACGATGCTCGCGGCACCCACCCCTACGTCCTTGTCGCCGGCGACCGCCTTCGCTTGCTCTACGGCGCTTTCGAGTCCGTCAGTGACGAACGTGAACGGCGATCCTTCGTAGACCCACTCTTGTGGGACCGAGCCGCTGAGGACAAAGACCGGTACGTCCAAGGGGTGTTTGCCACCCCACCCGTTGGTGAGGTCGAACGTCCTTCGACCAAACACCAACGCCCCTGTCGTTCTGCGGTCTCGGCAAGGTACTCGGCCGTCTGCGCCGAGACCATGAAGACCATGTCGCTTCCTGGCACCCGGTATTCGGTGTCGCCGGCGCCGTACCCGCCAGGAGCCTCTCGCCGCCGACACCCATGGGTGCTTCAGGGCCGTCGTTCGGCCCACTGATAAACCCGTCGAGCGAGACTGAGAGCCCGGTGCGGATTTCCCCATGTTCATCTCCCTCCCGTTCTGCGCGAAGTCTGCTGCCCGCAAACTCGAGCGTTGTCTGCGAGTTGTGGACGACGAAGAGCGAGAGTTGGGCGGCAACCTCGTGTGCAGCATAGGGGATGAGACGAGGCCGCCGAAGACCTCGACCACCTGATCACACCCGAAGAGCGGCTGCGAATCGCGATGGCCCGGCAATGAACAGCTGATCTTGCTAACGGATTTGCTAACAACGGACGTGGACAACCCCGGACGGAGCTGGATCAGGCAACCGCTAGAAACCCGTACGAGCAGGCCCGTCCGACGACTGCGGGCTGGTCTGGACGTCCGGAATCTTGCTACGGATCAGAAGGTTGGGG
>CAWKBH010000015.1:0-757484 GCA_963847795.1 uncultured Alphaproteobacteria bacterium | reverse complement strand
TTGGCCGATGATGGTTCTCGCGAAGGCGTCGGACCATCCTGCTCGCTTGCGTTTGCGGCTGACGGACATTCTCGGCCTGGCCTTGTTGATGAGGTTGAGGGTGAGGCGGCGGAGGATGGCGAGGTTCTCGGGTCCGTTGTCGCGTCGGTTGCGGGCGCGGTCCTCGTCGAAGCTGACGTCGAGCACCCAGTGGAGGCTGTTCTCGATCGCCCAGTGGCCGCGGACGGCGCGGGCGAAGCGCTCGGGAGTGAGCGGCGCCGAGGAGAGATAGTAGCGGACCGATCGGCTGGTACGGCCGTCGAGACAGCGTTCCGCCTCGACGCAGGCGAGGGTCGCGAGGCCGGGGAGGCGTGGCTCTCCGGCATAGCGGCGGTCGGAGAAAAGCCAGTCCACGTCATGCGTTACCCGGTGGCGGCGGGTCTCGATCCGGCCGTGGTCGGCGTCGGTGGTCTCGAACGCCGCAAGCGGCGCCGGTGGATCGGCGAAGAAGGCTTCGACCTCGCGCAGCATGGCGGGGCGGTTGGCCTTCAGCGCGAAGAGATAGTCGCCGCCCTGCGCGCGCACGACCTCTGCCGTGGCGGCCTGGGCGTGGATCGCATCCCCGGTCACCAGCATGCCACCCAGGGCCAGCGTTCCGAGCAGGGCGCGGGCGGCGAGGATCTCGCTGCCGCCTTCGGCGACGGCAGCTTGCGCGATGGCGATCCGCGCGCCGGTGCCGAAGGCGGTGACCACATGCAGCGCCGAGCGGCCCGCCGCCCGGTCGAACGAGCGCCGCAGCGTCTTGCCGTCGATGGCGAGCACCCCGTCGCCGCCGGCGCCGAGGTCGTCGAGGAAGGCTTCGAAGGCCCGCCCGAAGGCTGCCGGGTCGAGCAGGCGGAAGATGCGGCTGAAGGTGTCGTGGCTCGGCAAGCCATTCTCCAGCTTGAGGAATTCCCGGAGCAGCGTCTCCCGGTCCTCGGCAAACTCGGCAAAGTCGACGCAACTCTCCGCGCCGCAGACCGACGCCACCAACGCGATCCCCAGAATGTCGAGCAACTCGTGCCGCTGCGCATTCCCACGCCGCGGATCGCGATTTCTCCGAGCCTGTCCATCAGCGACAACGTCAGCTCCTCTCTTCGGGAGCAAACGAAAGAATCCACATCAGTCTGAAAGGAAAGCCCTATTCTTCAAGTGCGATTCCCCTGCCCAGATCACGATCGGCGCGAAGGGGCGCACCAGCTCCAGCGACCACCAGGCGAAGAGACCGAGGAAGGCGAGGCGGACCACGAAATCGGTGGCGCCGGCCTCGAAGCGCTCCTTGTCGACGCGGGGCGCTCTCACGGATCGGTTCCTTCCTGGGGCAGCGGCACGACGTCGCGCCGGCGCGCGGGCAGAGCGTAACGCTGGCCGAGGTAAGCGAGGATCGTGGTGCCGATCGGGTTGAGCGTGCGGCGGACGGCCTCGGTCGAAACCGTCTGCTCCTCCCGTATCATGATCCCACCGCCATATCCGCTCACAAATGGGTTGGGATAGTGGCACAGCTGCGGCAGGTCCGAAACGGGGAGGAGGCTTGTAGCAGACAGTCCGGCTCCCTGCCGACGGGGGAACACGCGATGCCGGCCCGGGGGTCGGCCGCGCCGACGCGAAAGCTCGTACCGAAGTCCATCGTGGCGGCCTTGTTCCCGGTCGGTCTGGGTTGGTCTGCGCGGCCCGACCGGCTACTGAGGAGGCAGAGGCACCAGTCGGGCCCGAGTTTCATGCCTTTCACCATACGCCAGCTGCAATTCTTCGTCGCGGTCGCCGAACAGGGCAGCGTGTCGAGGGCCGCGCGACAGCTTTCGATCTCGCAGTCGTCGGTAACCGAGGCGTTGAAGGGTCTCGAGGCGGAGCTCGGGGTTGCCCTCTTCGATCGCCGCTCGCGAGGGGTGGAGGTCACGCACAAGGGCAGCCAGTTCCTTCGCCACGCGACCGAGATCCTGCGCAATGTCTCGAATGCCAGGATTGCCTTTCGCGAAGAGGCGGCCCGGCCGCCGGGGCGGCTGATGCTGGGGGTCACCTCGCTAGTGGCGGGCTACGTGCTCTCGGACATCCTCGCTCGCTTCCGACGTGCCTATCCCGAAGTCGAGGTCCGGGCGATCGAGGACAACGGCGACTATCTCCAGCACCTGCTGATCGGCGGCGAGCTCGACGTCGCGGTGCTCCTGACCTCGTCGATCGACGATCGTTCGGCGCTGCAGGTCGAGACCCTGCAGGTATCGCCCTATCGGCTGTGGCTGCCGCTCGGCCATCCTCTGGCCGGCGTCGAGGCGATCGGGCTCGACCAGGTGGTGCGCGAGCCGCTGATCATGCTGACCGTCGACGAGATCGAGGAGAGCACCAACCGGCTGGTCGCGGCGCTCGGCGTCCGCCCCAACGTCGCCTTCCGCACCCGGTCGGTCGAGGCGGTGCGCAGCCTGGTCGCCACCGGCGCCGGGGTCGCGCTGCTGCCGAGCCTGATCTATCGCCCCTGGTCGCTGGAGGGCGACCGCATCGAGATCCGCGACGTCTCGGGCGACCTGCCCGCGGTCCAGGTCGGCCTGGCCTGGCGCCGGGGGGCGCCGCTTTCGCAGGCGGCGCACGACTTCGTGCGCTCGGCCCAGACCGCGATGTCGCTGCGCTGACGCTCAGCCATCGCCTTTGCCGATATCGCCTTTCTGTTTTTTGAGATTGCGAACGTTCGCCGCCGGTGAAATGTGTTTCCATCAGGGACGGGCGCGCGCGCGACCCGTGCCGTCGCCTTTGGGGAGGGGAACATGACACTGAAACGACTGGCGGGCAGCACCGCCATCGCGGCGATGGCCTTTGCCGGCAGCGGCTTCGCCCAGGTCACCGAGCTCGGCGCGGCGGAGGGCGCGCTCAACATCGTCGCCTGGCCGGGCTACATCGAGCGCGGCGAGAGCGACCCGGGCTACGACTGGGTGACGAAGTTCGAGGAAAGCTCCGGCTGCAAGGTCAACGTCAAGACCGCCAACACCTCGGACGAAATGGTGGCGCTGATGAACGAGGGCGGCTTCGATCTCGTCACCGCCTCGGGCGACGCCTCGCTCCGGCTGGTCGCCGGCAAGCGGGTCCAGCCGATCAACACCGACCTGATCCCGTCCTGGAGCAAGATCGACGACCGGCTGAAGGACGCGCCCTGGTTCACCGTCGACGGCGTGCACTACGGCGTGCCCTACCAGTGGGGGCCGAACGTGCTGATGTACTCGACCGAGGTCTTCCCCGAGGCGCCGAAGTCCTGGTCGGTGGTGTTCGAGGAGCAGACGCTGCCCGACGGCAAGTCGAACAAGGGCCGGGTTCAGGCCTATGACGGGCCGATCCACATCGCCGACGCGCGCCAACTACCTGATGTTCCACAAGCCCGAGCTCGGCATCAAGTCGCCCTACGAGCTGACGGAGGACCAGTACGCAGCGACGCTCGACGTCCTGCGCGCCCAGCGCCAGCTGGTCGGCCGCTACTGGCACGACGCGATGATCCAGGTCGACGACTTCAAGAACGAAGGCGTCGTCGCCTCCGGCTCCTGGCCGTTCCAGGTCAACCTGCTCCAGTCCGAGGGCGCGCCGATCGCCTCGACGATCCCCGAGGAGGGCGCCACCGGCTGGGCCGACACCACGATGATGGAAGCCGACGCCGCGCATCCCGAACTGCGCCTACCTGTGGATGGAGCACACGCTTAGCTCCAACCTGCAGAGCGACCTCTCGGTCTGGTTCGGCTCGAACCCGGTGGTGCCGGAGGCCTGCACCGACGGCTCGGGGCAGCAGACCAAGGAAGGCTGCACCGCCAACGGCTTCGACGACTTCGACAAGATCCGCTTCTGGACCACCCCGGTCTCGAAATGCGCGAGCCAGAGCGAGTGCGTGCCCTACTACCGCTGGGTCTCCGACTACATCGCCGTGATCGGCGGCCGCTGAGAAGCCGCCGTGCCTTGGCGCTCCGGGCCGCTGCCCGGAGCGTCCTTTCTCGCACCTGCGTGGTCCCGACATGACTGCCGCCGTCGAGTTCGAGCACGTGTCCCGCCATTTCGGCGAGATCCGGGCCGTCGATGCGCTCGACCTCGCCATCGCCGAGGGCAGCCTTCTTCGCCATGCTCGGGCCATCCGGCTCCGGCAAGACCACCTGCCTGCGGCTGATCTCGGGCTTCGATCAGCCGACCGCGGGGCACATCCGCATCTTCGGCCAGAGCGTCGAGGGCGTGCCGCCCAACCGGCGCGCGGTGAACACGGTCTTTCAGGACTACGCGCTCTTCCCGCACCTCAACGTCCGCGACAACGTCGCCTACGGGCCGATGGTCAGGGGCGTGCCGCGCGCCGCAGCGCCAGCGCGAAGGCGGAGGAAATGCTGGCGCTCGTCCAGCTCGACGGCTTCGGCGACCGCAAGCCCGGGCAGCTCTCCGGCGGCCAGCGCCAGCGGGTGGCGCTGGCCCGGGCGCTGGTCAACCAGCCGCGGGTGCTGCTGCTCGACGAGCCGCTCGGGGCGCTGGATCTGAAGCTGCGCGAGCAGATGCAGGACGAGCTGAAGGCGCTGCAGCAGCGGCTCGGCATCACCTTCGTCTTCGTCACCCACGATCAGGGCGAGGCGCTGTCGATGGCCGACCGGGTCGCGGTGTTCAACGAGGGCCGCATCGCCCAGGTCGGCACGCCGTCCGAGATCTACGAGCGCCCGCGCACCCGCTTCGTCGCGGATTTCGTCGGCTCCTCGAACGTGCTGCCGCCCGAGATCACCGAGCGCTTCGGCGGCGGCCGCGCCTGGGCGAGCCTGCGGCCGGAGGCGCTGCGGCTGACCGCGCCCGGCGGCGGGCTCGTCGGACGCGTGACCACCACCCGCTACCTCGGTGCCGGCACCCGGGTCGGCATCGACATCGGCGGCCTCGAGCTCTCGGCGATCGCGCCGGCGGGCGCGCCCGTCCCCGCGACCGGCACGCAGGTCGGGCTGGCCTGGGCGCCCGAGGCGCTGCATCCGATGGACGCGAGCTGATGGTCGCCGTCGCCGACGCCGCCGCAGGTCCGGCTCCGGGCGGGCTTCCGCGAGCGCCTGTCGGACCTGTTCTGGCGCCGCCCGCGCGTGCTTCTCGCGCTGCTGCTGGCGCCGCCGCTGCTCTGGCTCGGGGTGATCTATCTCGGCTCGCTGGCGGCGCTGCTGGCGCAGAGCTTCTTCTCGATCGACGAGTTCTCCGGCGTCATCGACCGGAGCTTCACCCTCAAGACCTATGCCGAGCTGCTGCGCCCGTCGAACTTCGACATCATCCTGCGCACCGTCACCATGGCGGCGGCGGTGACGCTGGCCTCGGCCGTCGTCGCCTTCCCGATCGCCTACTTCGCCGCGCGCTACGCCAGGGGCCGGCTGGAAGGCGGTGTTCTACGTCGGGGTCATGCTGCCGCTCTGGTCGAGCTACCTGGTCAAGGTCTACGCCTGGAAGCTGATCCTCGCCAAGGAAGGCATCCTCACCTGGATCCTCGAGCGGCTGCACCTGAGCTTCCTGCTCGACGGCCTGCTCGCGATCCCGGTGATCGGCGGCAACTCGCTCTCGGTCAGCTACATCGGCACGTTCCTGGTCTTTCTCTACGTCTGGCTGCCGTTCATGATCCTGCCGATGCAGGCGGCGCTCGAGCGGGTGCCGGCGACGCTGCTCGAGGCCTCGGGCGACCTCGGCGCCGACGCTCGCGCCAGACCTTCCGCCACGTGATCCTGCCGCTGGCGCATGCCGGGCGTCGTCGCGGGCTCGATCTTCACCTTCTCGCTGACCCTCGGCGACTACATCATCCCCTCGATCATCGGCTCGCTCGCGCAACTTCATCGGCCAGGCGGTCTATGCCCAGCAGGGCACCGCCGGGAACATCCCGCTCGCGGCCGCCTTCGCGGTGGTGCCGATCGCGATCATGATCGTCTATCTCTGGATCGCCCGGCGGCTGGGGGCCTTCGATGCCCTCTGACGCTCCGCGCCCCGCTCGGCCTGAAGCTCTCGGCGGTCGCCGGGCTCCTGTTCCTGCACCTGCCGATCCTGCTGATCTTCCTCTACGCCTTCACCACCGAGGACCGCAGCTACCAGTTCCCGCCGCCCGGCCTGACGCTGAAATGGCTGGCGGTCGCCTGGAACCGCCCGGACATCTGGCCGCCGCTCTACCTGTCGCTCCGGGTCGCGGCGATCTCGACGCTGATCGCCATCTTCCTCGGCACGCTCTGCGCGGCGGCGATGTCGCGGGCGCGCTTCTTCGGGCGCGAGGCGATCTCGCTCCTGGTGATCCTGCCGATCGCGCTGCCGGGCATCGTCACCGGCATCTCGCTGCGCTCGGCCTTCAACCTGATGGACATCCCGTTCTCGACCCTGACCATCGTGCTCGGTCACGCGACGTTCTGCGTCGTGGTGGTCTACAACAACGCCGTGGCGCGGTTCCGCCGGCTCTCGGGCTCGCTGCTCGAGGCCTCGGCGGACCTCGGCGCCAACGGCTTCCAGACCTTCCGCCACGTCATCCTGCCGAACCTCGGCACGGCGCTCCTCGCCGGCGGCATGCTCGCCTTCGCGCTCTCGTTCGACGAGGTGATCGTGACCACCTTCACCGCCGGCCAGCAGGCGACGCTGCCGATCTGGATGCTGGAGGAACTGGTGCGGCCGCGGCAGCGGCCGGTGACCAACGTGGTGGCGATGGTGGTGGTGCTGGTGACGCTGCTGCCGATCCTCGCCGCCTACTATCTCACGCGCGGTGGCGAGGATGTTGCGGGGGCAGGGAAAGTGAGCTGCGCAGCCGGGAGCGAAGCCCGTGCAGCGACGAGGAGGACTGCGATGGATACCGAGATGCTGATCGGCGACCGGATGGAGCCCGGCTCCGAGACCCCCGAGCCGATCCTGAACCCGCGCACCGGCGCGCTCATCCTCGACATGCCCGAGGCCTCGCCCGCCCAGGTCGACGCCGCCGTCGCCGCCGCCCGAAGCGCCTTCGAGACCTGGTCGCGCACCACGCCCTCCGAGCGCTCGGCCGCCCTGCTCCGGATCGCCGACCGCATCGAGGCCGCCGCCGGTGACTTCGCCGCGCTCGAGGCCCTGAACTGCGGCAAGCCGATCAACGCGGTCAGGAACGACGAGATCCCGGCGATCGTCGACTGCTGGCGCTTCTTCGCCGGGGCGGTGCGCTGCCAGACCGGCGCCATCGCCGGCGAGTACCTCGCCGGGCACACCTCGATGGTCCGCCGCGACGCCGTCGGCGTCGTCGCCTCGATCGCGCCGTGGAACTACCCGCTGATGATGATGGCCTGGAAGCTCGCCCCGGCGATCGGCGGCGGCAACACCGTGGTCTTCAAGCCCTCCGAGCAGACGCCGCTGACCGCGCTGAAGCTCGCCCGCATCCTCGCCGAGGAACTGCCGCCGGCGTGGTCAACGTCGTCCCCGGCCGCGGCGAGAGCGTCGGCAACGCGCTGATCAACCACGCCGGCGTCGACATGATCTCGCTCACCGGCGACGTCGCCACCGGCAAGAAGATGCTGCAGGCCGCCGCCAGGTCGGTGAAGCGCACCCATCTCGAACTCGGCGGCAAGGCCCCGGTCATCGTCTTCGACGACGCCGACCTCGACGCCGTGGTGGGCGGCCTGCAGGCCTTCGGCTACTACAACGCCGGCCAGGACTGCACCGCCGCCTGCCGGGTCTACGCCGGCGACGGCATCTACGAGCGCCTGGTTGCCGATCTCTCCACCGCGGTCTCCGGCATCCGCCTCGGTCTCGAAGACGACACCCGGAACGACATCGGCCCGCTGATCAGCCAGCGCCAGCGCGACCGCGTGGCGAGCTTCGTCGAGCGCGCCCGCGAGCTCAACCACGTCGAGATCACCACCGGCGGCAAGTCGGTCGGCGAGAACGGCTTCTACTATGCACCAACCGTGGTCGCCGGCGCCCGCCAGGAGGACGAGATCGTGCGGCGGGAGGTGTTCGGCCCGGTCGTCTCGGTCACCCGGTTCTCCGACGTCGACGACGCCGTCGCCTGGGCCAACGACAGCGACTACGGCCTCGCCTCGTCGATCTGGACCCGCGACGTCGGCCGGGCGATGGCGACCGCGGCCCGGCTCCGCTACGGCTGCACCTGGGTCAACACCCATTTCATGCTGGTCAACGAAATGCCGCACGGCGGACTGAAGCAATCCGGCTACGGCAAGGACATGTCGGCATATGCGCTCGAGGACTACACGGCCGTGCGCCACATCATGGTGGCACACGGATGAGACGCTTGGGTCTCGGCCAAAACAGGGAGGATCAAATGCATCGCCGTGGATTTCTGACGGCAGCCGCCGTCGCGCTCGCACTGCCGCTGGCGCCGGCCTTCGCCGACGACTCGGCCCAAGGCGTGGTCGAGGCCTACCTCGCCGCCTGGAACGCCCACGATTCCGCGGCAGCCGCGGGCCACTTCGCCGACAACGTCGTCTACTACGACGCGTCGGTCGGGACCCCCATCGAGGGCAGCGAGGCCGCCAAGACCGGCGTGATCGACAACTTCCTCAATGCCGTGCCGGACGCGGTCTGGCAGATGAAAGGCGCCCCGGTGGTTCAGGGCGACCACGTCGCCTTCGAGTGGACGTTCTCCGGCACCAACACCGGCGCCTGGGGAGACGGCACGGCCGCCACCGGCAAGGCCTTCACGCTCACCGGCGCCTCGATGTTCACCGTCCAGGGCGGAAAGATCGTCGCGCAGAGCGACTACTACGATGCCCTGGGCTTTTATAAGCAACTCGGGCTGATGTAGCCGCCCTCGCGGCGCGGTCAGGCCGAGGCGGCGGGATCGAAGCTTCGGATCATGACCGCGAGCTCGTGCTCGGCGACCTTGCGCGCCGCCTTTTCGAGGGCGAACCACCTGGCGACGCGCTGGCCGGTCTCGGGGAATTTCTGCAGCATCTCGCGGGCTTCGAGCGGGTAGACCCGGACCACGCAAGGCACCGAGGAGCCCGGGGCCAGCACCTTGCGGTAGGTGTAGACCCCGAGGCTGCGCTCGGAGACGGTGCCGCGCAGGCCGGCCTCCTCGTAGGCCTCGCGTGCCGCCGCCGCCGCCTCGCTGCGGTTGCGCATCGGCCAGCCCTTGGGGATCACCCAGCGCCCGGTGTCGCGGCTGGTGATCAGCAGCACCCGCAGTCCCTTTTCCGACCGCCGCCAGCACAGCGCCGCCACCTGCAGCCGCGGTGGCCGGCCGGGGCCGGTGACCGTCGCGGTGCTGGAGCGCTTGGGCTTGGCGGACTTCGGCATCGCTGCGGGCAGGTTCCTCCGGCTGGGCCGTCTTAACGTCTTCCGTAGTAGAGTCCAACCACGTGCTCGGCCTCCGCGAAGAAGAGCCAGCGCAGCACCAGGGCGCCGAAGGCGTGCAGGAGCGCGGCGACGCCGAGCGCCAGCGGGCCGGCCGGCGCCAGGGTGACGAGGGCGAGCGGAAGCAGCACGGCGAAGGCGAGCCCCGCGAGGCGCAGCTTGCGGGCGTGGGTGCGGCCGACGACGTGGACCATCTCGCGCAGCAGGTAGTTGGGGCCGCTGTGAGGCGGCTCGAGCAGGCGCAGCCGGCCGAGCGGTCCGAGGCCGGTGGCGGTGGCCAGCGTGCTGCCGGCCGCGGCGAAGCGGCGGTCGCCGTGCAGCCAGTTGGCGAGCTGGACGAGGCCGAGGCCGGCCAGGAGCCAGGGGGCCGGCTGCGCGGCGCCGGCGAGGAGCGCGCCGCCGGCGAGCGCGAAGGCGAGAAAGAGCAGCGGGGTGAGCGGCGTGCGCCAGCGCGGGACGCTGCGCATCTGGGCGTAGATCATCGAGGTCGCGAAGACGGTCGCGAGCGCCAGCGCGGCGGCCGGGAGGCCCAGCCAGCGGGTGCGGACGCCGAGGAGCAGCCAGAGCGCGGCGAAGAGGGCGAAGGCGGCGAAGGTGGCGATGGCGAGGACGGCCTCGCGGCTGAGCCAGGAACTGCGCCACTGGCTGAAGGCCTTGAGGAAGCGGGTGGGCTGGCCGAGGTGCAGGAGGCTGGCGACGAGGCCGGCCGCCGCGAGGCCGGCGGCGAGGGCGGAGAGAAAAACCGCTTGCAGGGCAGTAGGTTGGCCGATGCCGGCGCCGAGCCAGGCCATCAGGCCGAAGCCGAGCCCGGAGAGCGTGGTGAAGGCGATGATCGACGGGGCGGGGTGCATCAGAGGCGGGCGAGGGTCCGGTCGAGCCAGCCGAGAAAGCCGCCGTCCGCCTGCGGCAGGGGATCGAGCAGGGGGGCGAGGACGTCGAGGTCGCGCTCGCGCGGCGGCAGGTACTTGTTGACCGGGCGGGTGCGTTGCTCGGGCATCAGGTCGAGGCCGCCGCGGTCGGCGACGAGCCTGGAGACCGCGCTGTCGGGGTCGGCGAGGTCGCCGAAGTGACGGGCGCCGGTGGGGCAGGTGCGGACGCAGGCGGGGATGCGGTCGATCTCGGGAAGATCAGCGTTTTCAATGCGATCGACGCAGAGGGTGCACTTCTTCATCACGCCGCCGGCGCGGTCCATCTCGCGGGCGCCGTAGGGGCAGGCCCAGGCGCAGAGGCCGCAGCCGATGCAGTCGGCCTCGTTGACCAGCACGATGCCGTCGGCGGCGCGCTTGTAGCTGGCGCCCGTGGGGCAGACGGTGACGCAAGGGGCGTCGGCGCAGTGCAGGCAGGACTTGGGGAAGTGGACGACACGGGCGGGACCTGTCTCAGGAACGGCCTCGAAGGTATGGACCCGGTTGAGGAAAGTTCCCTCTGGCTCGGCGCCGTAGGGGTCGGTGTCGGAGAGCGGCGCGAAGGCGCCGGAGGTGGTGTTCCACTCCTTGCAGGCGACGACGCAGGCGTGGCAACCGACGCAGGTGTCGAGGTCGATCACGAGGCCGAGCGACTTCTCGGTGCGGGGAGGCAGGGTGGTCATCGGGGGATGTTGCGACGATACACAAGCGATGCACAAGTCATGCACAACGCATGTGCATGGTTCTTTGCGACCGGTTCGCCGCCCGCCGGTGTCTCAAGGCTGCCTGGCGGGCTCGGCCATCGGCATCCGGGCCTTCTCATCGCCGCGCTTTGTGCGGATACTCGGGCGGGTTTGCAAAAGGGGGAAGCGATGATCGGACGTGGCATTGCGAGATCGGCGATGATCTCGGGCCTCCTGGTGCTCGGCGCATCGCCGGCCGTCGCGGACGTGATCGACGGGGACTGGTGCTCGGCGCCGGAGGCGAAGCACATGAGCATCGCCGGGTCCAACATCACCACGCCGGCCGGCACGCGGACGACGGGGAACTATTCGCGGCACAGGTTCTCCTACGTGGTGCCGGAGGGGGATCCGGGCGCGGGCGACCAGATCGACATGCTGCTCCTGAATGAGGAGGAGGTGCAGGTGACCGTCGGCGGCGGTGCGCCGGAGATCTGGCGGCGCTGTGACCTGAACGTCTGACCTGGCCCGCGGGTGAATGCCGCGGGAGGGGGTCCTGCGTGGCCCGCATTCAATTCATCGGTCTTGTCCCTCGACCGATCGCGGATCCAGGGCGAGCACTGCGGGGCCGTGGCCGACCGGTGAGGTCTGCGCCGGGAAGCTCGGGGCGCTGCGGCTGCGGGCGGGGACGCGCTCGAGACGGACGCGCAGGTCGTACCAGGCGGCCTGGCCGGTGACAGGATCGGAGTTCGACCAGCGCTGGCCATCGTCGCGGGGCGGCAGCAGCTCGGAGATCAGGTGGTTGAGGAGGAAGCCGCGGGTGGCCTCCGGGGCGGCCGGGTCGAGCGCCCAGGCGCCGGGGCGCTTGCCGATGGCGTTCCAGGTCCAGACCGTGTGCGGGTTCTGCGCGTCCATGCGCGCGACCGGCACGGTGATGCGGGCGTGCGGCGAGACGACGTCGGCCCAGTCGCCGGGCTCGAAGCCGAGGGCCTCCCAGACCGGGCCGGGGACGTAGAGCGGGTTTGTCCCGTGGATCTGGCGGAGCCAGGCGTTCTGCGAGCCCCAGGAATGGTACATCGCCGCCGGGCGCTGGGTCAGGGCGTGCAGCGGGAAGGCCTCGGGGTCGAGGTCGGCCGCGGAGAACGGCGGGTGCCAGACCGGCAGCGGGGCCATGGCGCGGGCGAGGCTGTCGCGCAGGTGCGCCGGGGGCTGGCGGTCGCCCTTGCCGAGGGCGGCGGCCTGGAACCGGGCCAGGGGCTCGCAATAGAGCTGGAAAAGGTAGGGCTGCGGGGCGTCGGCGAGGCCGGTGGCGACGGCCCAGTCCTGGTAGGCGGCGTTCCAGGGCTTGAAATAGGCGGCCTCCTCGGGGACGGGGGCGGTCCAGAAGCCGCCGGCCTCGATGTAGCGGCGATCTGGCCGGGGTTAGGGGCGCCGCGGCCCTGCGCGCTGCCGTCGCCGCGCCAGCCGGCGAGGGGGCCGATGCCGGGGCGGCGCTGATGGCGGGTGATGTAGTCGGCGTAGTCGGCGAAGCTGGGGCTGCCGTCGGGCTCGGTCATGCCGGGGAGGCCGCAGGCGGGCGCCGAGGTCGAGCAGGACCGACTGGAAGGGGCGGACGCCGGCGTGACCGGGCCGGTCGGGCTCCACCACCGGCCAGCGGATGGCGTCGGCGGCGGCGTCGGGCTCGGAGATCGGGCGGTCGAGCAGGCTGATGGCGTCGTGGCGCTCGAGGTAGGTGGTGTCGGGCAGCACCAGGTCGGCGTAGGCGACCATCTCGGAGGAATAGGCGTCGGCGACGATGATGTTGGGGATCAGGTAGGCGCCGTCGCTGTCGGTGGCGCTCAGCATCGCCATGGTGGCGGCGGTGTTCATCGACGAGTTCCAGGCCATGTTGGCCATGTAGAGAAACAGCACCTCGATCGGGTAGGGATCGCCGGCGACGGCATTGGCGATCACCATGTGCATCATGCCGTGGGCGGCCAGCGGCGCCTCCCAGGAGAAGGCCTTGTCGATGCGCTTCGGGCGGCCCTCGGCGTCGATCGCCGAGATCCTCGGGGCCGCGGGGGTAGCCGAGGTGCGGGCCGTCGAGGGGCTTGCCCGGGGTGACCTTGTGGTGCGGCCGCGGATGGGCGGCGACGGGCCGGGGGTAGGGCGGCTTGAAGCGCATGCCGCCGGGGGTCTCGACCGAGCCGAGCAGCAGCTGCAGCAGGTGCAGGGCGCGGCAGGTCTGGAAGCCGTTGGCATGGGCGGAGATGCCGCGCATGGCGTGGACGCTGACCGGGCGGCCGGTCATCGTGGCGTGGCGGGTGCCGCGGAAGTCGGTCCAGGGGCGGTCGAGCGTGATCGGGTGGGCGAAGGCGGTGTCGGCGAGCTCGGCGGCGAGGCGGCGGATGGTGGCGGGATCGAGGCCGCAGGCCGGCGCGACGGCTTCGGGCGCCAGTGCGGGGTCGAGGTAGGTGTCGGCCATCAGCTGGAACACCGGCCGGGCGTGGGTGGGGCCGACGTTGAAGGTGCCCGACAGCGCGGGTCTGGCGTCGGGGGTCTCGCGCAGGGACCGCCTTGTGGCGCTCGCGGTCCCAGACCAGCTCGCGGCCGGCGCCGTCGCGCAGGATGCTGCCGAAGCCCGGGGAATGCGGGTCCTGGTCGACCAGATGGGCGGCGTTGGTCCAGCGCAGCAGGTAGTCGAGGTCGACCTTGCCCGCGGCCATCAAGAGGTGGATCAGGCTGAGGATCAGCAGGCCGTCGGTGCCGGGGATGATGCCGATCCACTGGTCGGCGATGGCGCTGTAGCCGGTGCGGATGGGGTTGATCGAGATCACCCGGGCGCCGCGGGCCTTCAGCTTGCCGAGGCCGATCTTGATCGGATTGGAATCGTGGTCCTCGGCGACGCCGAAGAGGAGGAGCAGACGGGTGCGCTCCCAGTCGGGCGCGCCGAACTCCCAGAACGAGCCGCCGAGGGTGTAGATGCCGGCGGCCGCCATGTTGACCGAGCAGAAGCCGCCGTGGGCGGCGTAGTTCGGGGTGCCGAACTGCTGCGCCCACCAGCCGGTGAAGGACTGGGACTGGTCGCGGCCGGTGAAGAAGGCGAGCTTCTCGGGGTGCCGGTCTCGCAGCGGCGCCAGCCAGTTGGTGGCGAGGCCGAGGGCCTCGTTCCAGCCGATCTCCCTGAACTCGCCGGAGCCGCGCGGGCCGGTGCGGCGGAGCGGGGCGCGCAGGCGGGCCGGCGAGAGGTGCTGCATGATGCCGGCGGCGCCCTTGGCGCAGAGCACGCCGTGGTTGACCGGGTGGTCGCGGTTGCCCTCGATGTGCTGCACCCGTCCATCGGCGAGATGCACGTCGATGCCGCAGCGGCAGGCGCACATGTAGCAGGTGGTCTTGCGGATCTCGTCCGCGCGCTGCGGCGCGGGGATCCGGGGGTCGGGCGGGGTCAAGGCGGTCTCCCTGGGCTCGAGGCGATGCTGCAAGAGGGGTCGGGAAATGACAAGGACCCCGGACGGGCCAGCGTCCGGGGGCGGCGGGTCGACGCCATGGCTTTCGGGTGCGAGACGGACCACCGCGTCTGCGCTATGCTCTGCGCCGCGGTGTCGCGGATCCGGCCGCGGACGCGCAGGAGGAGGGACGGCGCTGGTGCTGTCGCGTGGTGATCGTGGGTGCAGCATGCCGAGCGGAGCGGGACGGTGAGCCCGGCGCTGCCGGCGGCGGTCGCGGTCTGGCTGATCGGCTGGGCGCTGAACGCCTGGCTGGTGCGCCGTCGGCTGAGGGGGGCGCTGCGGCTGCTGCCGCCGCTGGTGTTCGGGGTGACGCTGGTGCTGCTCTGGGAGCTGGTGGTGCGGGCGTTCGCGGTGAGCCCGGTGCTGCTGCCGGCGCCGAGCGCGATCGCGGCGCGGTTCGCGGGCAGCCTGCCTGTGCTGCGCGCCGACGTGATGCAGACCTTCGTGAAGGGGGCGCTGAGCGGCTATGCGATCGGCTGCGGCGCGGCGTTCCTGACCGCTATCGCGGTCGACCGGCTGGACTTCCTGCGCCGCGGCCTGCTGCCGGTCGGCAACTTCGTGAGTGCGCTGCCGATCATCGGCATGGCGCCGATCATGGTGATGTGGTTCGGCTTCGACTGGCAGTCGAAGGCCGCGGTGGTGGTGCTGATGGTGTTCTTCCCGATGCTGATCAACACCGTGCAGGGGCTGGCGGCGTCGGAGGCGATGCAGCGCGACCTGATGCGGACCTACGCGGCGGGCTACTGGCAGACACTTTTCACGCTAAGGTTGCCGGCGGCGGCGCCGTTCATCTTTAACGGCTTGAAAATCTGCACGACTCTGGCATTGATCGGCGCGATCGTGGCGGAGTTCTTCGGCTCGCCCACGCTCGGCATGGGTTTTCGCATCTCGACCGAGGTCGGGCGCCTGGCGCTCGACATGGTCTGGGCGGAGATCGCGGCCGCGGCGCTGGTCGGGTCGGCGTTCTATGGTGCGGTGGCGCTCGTGGAACGGGCGGCAACTTTCTGGCATCCCTCGCAAAGGCCCTGAGAAGGCCGGTGCGGGGGCGGACTTCAACAGGGAGACCAAGATGACGAAATGGATGATGGGCGCTTCGGCGGCGGCGCTGCTGCTGGCCGGCGCCGCCCGCGCCGAGGACGTGACGCTGCAGCTGAAATGGGTGACCCAGGCCCAGTTCGCCGGCTACTACGTCGCCCAGGACAAGGGCTACTACAAGGACGAGGGCCTGAACGTCACCATCAAGCCGGGCGGGCCGGACATCGCGCCCGAGCAGGTGCTGGCGGGCGGCGGCGCCGACGTGGTGGTCGACTGGATGCCGGCGGCGCTGGCGGCGCGCGAGGCCGGGCTGCCGATGGTCAACATCGCCCAGCCGTTCAAGCGCTCGGGGATGGAGCTGACCTGCCGCAACGATTCGGGGGTCAAGACCACCGACGACTTCAAGGGCAAGACGCTCGGGGTCTGGTTCTACGGCAACGAGTACCCGTTCCTGAGCTGGATGTCGAAGCTCGGGATCCCGACCAACGGCGGCGCGGACGGCGTCACCGTGCTGAAGCAGGGCTTCAACGTCGACCCGCTGTTGCAGAAGCAGGCCGCCTGCATCTCGACCATGACCTACAATGAGTACTGGCAGGTGATCGACGCCGGGCTGAAGCCCGAGGACCTGACCGTGTTCAAGTACGAGGACGAGGGCGTCTCCACGCTCGAGGACGGGCTTTACGTGCTGCAGAAGAAGCTCGACGACCCGGCTTTCGTCGACACCATGGCGAAGTTCGTGCGCGCCAGCATGAAGGGCTGGAAGTGGGCCGAGGAGCACCCTGACGACGCGGCGATGATCGTGCTCGACAACGACACCACCGGCGCCCAGACCGAGCACCACCAGAAGCAGATGATGGGCGAGATCGCCAAGCTGACCGCCGGCTCGGACGGCGCGCTTGACCCGGCGGACTACGACCGCACGGTCAAGACCCTGCTCTCGGCCGGCTCGGACCCGGTGATCACCAAGGAGCCCGAGGGCGCCTGGACCCACGCCGTCACCGACAAGGCGCTCGGCAGCTGAAGCCATCAGGCCGGGCCGTCGCGGCCCGGCCGACCCGGAGGACCCGCCCATGCCCTGGACCGAGGCCGAACTGGAGCGGCTGCGCGCCCGCTACGCCGACGACCCGGGCGGGCGGATGCACGACCCGAAGTTCGGCCGGGTGGCCGAGCGCATCTTCAGCCGCGGCGCGCGGCCGGCGCCCTATGCCGGGGTGCCGACGTTTCTTGCCGCGGCGCACCGGCCGGTCGATCGCGATGCGCCGGACTTCTCCGGGCTCGACGTCGCGATCAGCGGCGTGCCGGTCGATCTCGGCGCCAGCAACCGGGCGGGCGCGCGCTTCGGGCCGCGGGCGCTCCGGACGATCGAGCGGGTGGGGCCGTACAACCACGCGCTCGACTGCACGCCGATCTTCGATCTCGCAGTGGCCGACGTCGGCGACGTGCCGCTCTCGAGCCGCTACGACCTGGCGCGGAGCCACGCCGAGATCGAGGCCTGGATCGCGGCGATGCTGGACCAGGGGGTCCGGCCGCTGAGCGTCGGCGGCGATCATTCGATCACCTGCCCGATCCTGAAGGCGGTCGGCCGCGCCGCCCCGGTCGGGCTGGTGCACATCGACGCCCACTCCGACACCGGCGGCCCGTTCGACGGCCTGCGCGAGAATCACGGCGCGCCGTTCCGCAACGCGGTGCTGGCGGGCGTGCTCGATCCGACCCGGACGGTGCAGATCGGGCTCCGTGGGTCGTCGGAATATCTCTACGAGTTCGCGGCCGACAGCGGCATGACCACGATCCACGCCGAGGAGGTGGCCGAGCTGGGCGTCGCGGAGGTGGTGGCACGGGCGCGGGCGGTGGCCGGGGACGGGCCGGTCTACCTGAGCTTCGACATCGACGCGCTCGACCCGGCCTTCGCGCCGGGCACCGGCACGCCGGAGATCGGCGGGTTGACCACGCGCGAGGCGCAGGCGATCCTGCGCGGGCTGAAGGGGCTCGATATCGTCGGCGGCGACCTGGTCGAGGTGGCGCCGCAGTACGACGCCACCACCAACACCGCTCATGCCGGGGCGCAGATGCTGTTCGAAATCCTGAGCCTGATGGTGTTCAGCCCGTCCCG
Organism: uncultured Alphaproteobacteria bacterium; assembly: GCA_963847795.1. GTDB lineage: Bacteria > Pseudomonadota > Alphaproteobacteria > Rhodobacterales > Rhodobacteraceae > Amaricoccus. Next base: position 739,975 of record CAWKBH010000015.1, on the reverse strand, counting down.
GGGCGGGAGATGAACGCGAACCTCTTCGCCCGGCTGGCCGCGGGGTTCCCGACCGACCGCGAGCGGGTCTTCCTCGAGACCGAGGACGGCACCGCGGTCAGCTTCGCCGAGCTGCTGCAGCGGGCCGGCCGGATCACCTCGCTGCTGAAGGCCTCGGGCGTGGCGCCCGGCGACCGGGTGGCGGTGCAGGTCGAGAAGTCGGTGGGCAATATCTGCCTCTACCTCGCGGTGCTGCAGGCGGGTGCGGTCTACGTGCCGCTGAACACCGGCTATACCGCGGCCGAGCTCGGGTATTTCCTTACCGATGCCGAGCCCAAGGTCGTGGTCTGCGACCCGGCGGCGCACGGCGCGGTGGCGCCGCTGGTCGCCGGCAGCGGCTGGCTCTTCACCCTGGGCGCGGCCGGCGAGGGGACGCTGGTGGCGCAGGCGGCGCGGCTGCCGTCGGAGCGCGAGGTGGCGGCGCGCAAGGGCGAGGACCTGGCGGCGATCCTCTACACCTCCGGCACCACCGGGCGCTCGAAGGGCGCGATGCTCAGCCACGCCAACCTGGCGTCGAACGTGGCGACCCTGCACGGCCTCTGGGGGTTTCGCGACGGCGACGTGCTGATCCACGCGCTGCCGCTCTACCACACCCACGGCCTCTTCGTGGCGCTGAACCTGATGCTGATGAACGGCGGGCGGCTGATCCTGCTGCCGAAGTTCGATCCCGAGCGGGTGATCCGGCTGATGCGCCGGGCGACGGTGCTGATGGGGGTGCCGACCTTCTACACCCGGCTCTTGGCCAGCCCGAACCTGACGCGGGCGGCGGCGTCGGGGATGCGGCTCTTCGTCTCCGGCTCGGCGCCGCTGCTGGCCGCGACCCACGCGGAATTCGAGGCCCGGACCGGGCAGCGCATCCTCGAGCGCTACGGCATGACCGAGACCGGCATGAACGCCTCCAATCCGCTCGACGGCGAGCGCCGGGCCGGGACGGTGGGACCGGCGCTGCCGGGGGTGTCGCTCCGGGTCTGCGGCGCGGACGGGGCCGAGCGGCCGGCGGACGAGGTCGGCGGGCTCGAGGTCCGGGGGCCGAACGTCTTCGCCGGCTACTGGCGGCTGCCGGAGAAGACCGCCGAGGAGATGCGCCCGGGCGGCTGGTTCGTCACCGGCGATCTGGCCAGGATCGCGGCGGACGGCTACGTGACCATCGTCGGGCGGTCCAAGGACCTGATCATCTCGGGCGGGCTCAACGTCTATCCCAAGGAGGTCGAGCAGGCGATCGACGCGCTACCCGGGGTGGTGGAGAGCGCGGTGATCGGCGTGCCGCACCCGGACTTCGGCGAGGCGGTGGTGGCGGTGCTGACCGCCGAGGGCGACCCCGGCGACGTGGCGGCGGCGCTGCGCGACCGGCTGGCGGGGTTCAAGCTGCCCAAGCACGTGGCGGTCGTCGACGAGTTGCCGCGCAACGCCATGGGCAAGGTGCAGAAGAACCTGTTGCGCGAGCGGTTCGCCGGGGTGTTCGAGGGCTAAAGCTCCGGAGTTTTCAGCGACAGTGCAGGTTGCCGAGGACGTCGGGCCGGCAGAGGTTGGCGTCGACGCCCTCGTCGATCAGGGTCGTGCCGAGGATGTTGGTCCGCCGGGCCGGGATGAACACGGGGCCTGGATCCTTGATCTCGGGCTCGGCCCGCACCCGGTCCAGGGCGCCGACCGGGTTGCGGAACGGAGGTCGCGGCATCGGCCGCGGGATCGGGCAGTTGACGGTGCCGAGCACGTTCGGGCGGCAGACCGTGTCGGCCGGCGCCGGCGCGGCGCCGAGCAATACGGCGACGATGACGCTCGCCCAGAACCTCGACATAGGTGTGCCTCCTTTCCCGCTGGCATATGGGCCGGGGGCGGGCGCCGTCCAAGGCCCGCGGTGCGATGCTGCGGCAAGCTCACGCGGGGCGGCAAATCCGGTCTGGCTTGCGATCCGGCCGGATAGTGCGAAGATCGCGGCGGAATCCGGACGGCGCGCGCGCGGCGCGCGGCGTCGGCCGGTGAAGGGAGAGACGATGGATATCGCCAGGCTGAGTGCGCAGGTCGCCACGCCGGCCGTGCTGGGCCAGGTCGCCGGCCTGCTCGGGACCTCGGAAGCGGCGGTGCAGAAGGGGCTGGGCGCCGCGGTGCCGGGCGTCCTGGCAGGCATCCTCGCCGTGGCGAAACGCCCGCGGACCGTCGAGGCGCTCGGCGCGGCCCTGGCCCCGGCGAGCGGCGCGGCCGGCGGGCTGGCGGAGCTGCTCGGCCGGGATCCGGAGGCGGCAGCCGCGACGGGGTCGGGCCTGCTGGCGACGCTCCTCGGCGACGGCGGCGATGCGTTGGCCGGTGCGCTCGGCGGCTATGCCGGGCTGCCGCAGGCCGGTGCGCGCTCGCTGCTCGGGCTCGCCGGGTCGGTGGCGATCGCCGGGCTCGGCAAGGAGGCGGGCGAGAAGGGGCTCGATGCCGTAGGGGCGCTGAGCTTGCTGGAACGGCAGAAGGACCAGATTGCCCGCGCCCTGCCGGCGGACTTCGCCAAGCTGCTCGGGGGCACCGGGCTGATGTCGGCGCTGGGGGGCCGCGTCGAGGCGCCGCGGCCCGCCGCGGCCGGTGACGGCGCATCCCGACGCCGCCGCCACCGCCACCGCCAGGCGCGCAGGAGCGGCTGGACGCGCTGGCTGATCGGGCTGGTCGCGCTGCTGGTGCTGATCTGGCTGGGGATGCACTTCCTCGCTCCCGGGCCCGCGCCGGTGGTCGAGAGTGCCGCCGCGCCGGAGGCCGCGCGGTGCCCGCCGATCCTCTGGTGGTGGGCGGCGTCGACATCGGCGCGGGGGTGCGCGGGGCGCTGGACAGCATCGCGGGGAGCCTCGCCGGCATCACCGACGCCGCGTCCGCCGAGGCCGCGCTGCCGCAGCTGATCCAGGCCCGCGACACGCTGAGCGGGCTCGAGGGGCCGGCCGCGACGCTGCATGACGCCGGGCACGCGGCGCTGCACGACACGGTGGCGGCAGCGCTGCCCGCGATCCAGTCGCGCGCGAACGACCTGCTCGACGACCGAGCGGTCGCCGACGTGATCAAGCCGGTGATCGACGATATCCTGGCCCGGCTGACGGCGCTCGGGGCCTGAGCGCCGGTCAGGCGATGATGTCGGGGGTGATGTCGTCGCTGATGCGCTGGATCTGGTCCTTGAGCATCAGCTTGCGCTTCTTCAGCCGCCGCAGCGTCAGCGCGTCCGCCCGGCCCGAGGCGTCGAGCGCGGCGATGGCGTCGTCGAGGTCGCGATGCTCGCGCTGCAGGAGCTCGAGCTTGACCCGCAGCACCTCCTCGCGCTGCATCCTGGAGGAGTTGTTCATCGCCGAAATTCCTGCGAACTCGCGAAGGTTATAGCCGCGTGCGCCCGCCCCGCCTAGCCCCGAACGCGGGGCGGCCGCCCTTGTTTTCGCGCGCGCCGCTCCCCATTTCAGATCAGACGGGGTCGCCTGAACGGGGCCTCGCCCGAAGTCGCTTGAACAAGGGCTTGATGACATGAGCAAGGTTACTTTCGCGTCGCATCCCTATCTGCTGGGATTCGAGCAGCTGGACCGGCTGGTGGAGCGGACCGCCAAGTCGGGTAACGACGGCTATCCGCCCTACAATATCGAGCAGCACAGCGATGCCTCCTATCGGATCACCCTGGCGGTGGCGGGCTTCGCCGAGGCCGACCTCTCGATCACGCTGGAGAACAACCAGCTGGTGATCCGCGGCCAGCAGGCCGACGACGCCGAGGGCCGGGTGTTCCTGCACCGCGGGATCGCGGCACGCCAGTTCCAGCGCAGCTTCGTGCTCGCCGATGGCGTCGAGGTCTCCGGGGCCGCGCTCGAGAACGGGCTGCTGCACATCGACCTCGACCGCGCCGAACCCGAGACGGTCGTGCGCACGATCCAGATCAACGGCAAGAAAACCTGACGGAGGCACCGATGACCGATTTTCCGAGCTTCTCCGCCGAGGGCGACAAACGCATCGTCTACGTGCGGGAGATCAAGACCGCCGATCTGCCCGAGGAGATCCGGGCACGTACCGGGGTCGACCACCTCTATGCGATCCACGCCGCCACCGGTGAGGTGCTGGCGCTGGTCCCGGACCGGGCCCAGGCTTTCGTCGTCGCCAGGCAGAACGAGTTCTCGCCGGTCAGCGTGCACTGAAGCGCCGCTGCGGGGAGATCACTCCGCGGCTGCGGTAAGCGCCGCGGCGGCCGGGGCCGGCTCGCCGGCCTCGTGCAGCGACGCGAGGAAGCGCTCGGCGTCGAGCGCCGCCATGCAGCCCATGCCGGCCGAGGTGACCGCCTGGCGGTAGATCGGGTCGGCGATGTCGCCTGCGGCGAAGACGCCGGGGACCGAGGTGGCGGTCGAGCCCGGCTTGGTGACCACGTAGCCGCCGTGATGGGTCTCGAGCTGGCCCTCGATCAGCTGCGGAGGCCGGGGCGTGGCCGATGGCGATGAAGACGCCGTCGCAGGGGATCACCTGCTCGGCGCCGGTGCGGACGTCGCGCAGCCGCACGCCGGTGACGCCGCGCGGATCGTTCTCGCCCAGGACCTCGTCGAGGGCGTGGTGCCAGATCGTCTCGATCTTGGGGTGCCGGAACAGCCGCTCCTGCAGGATCTTCTCCGCCCGCAGCTCGTCGCGGCGGTGCACCAGCGTCACCTTGGTGGCGAAGTTGGTCAGGAACAGCGCCTCCTCGACCGCGGAATTGCCGCCGCCGATCACCACCACCTCGCGGCCGCGATAGAAGAAGCCGTCGCAGGTGGCGCAGGCCGAGACGCCGAAGCCCTTGTAGAGCTCCTCCGACGGCAGCCCCAGCCATTTCGCCTGCGCGCCGGTGGCGAGGATCACCGCGTCGGCGGTATAGACCGTGCCGCCGTCGCCGATGGCGGTGAACGGGCGCTTGTCGAGCTCGAGCCGGGCGATGTGGTCGGGGATGAGTTCGGCGCCGGTGGCCTTGGCGTGGGCCTCCATCCGCGCCATCAGCTCGGGCCCCTGCACCTCGACGTCGCCGGGCCAGTTCTCGACCTCGGTGGTGATGGTGAGCTGGCCGCCGGGCTGGATGCCCTGGATCAGGATCGGCTCGAGCATCGCCCGCGCGCCGTAGACCGCCGCGGTGTATCCCGCCGGCCCCGAGCCGATGATGAGCAACCGGGTGTGACGCGTATCGGACATGTGCAACCTCTCGGGCATGGCCCGGCTATATAGTGCCGCCCGGCGCGCGAGGGAAGGGCGGCCGGCTCCGCGCCGGCCGCCTCCGGGCAGCTCAGATCAGCTTGGCCCGAAGCTTCTGGTACTCGGCGTCGGTGATCTTGCCCGCCGCCTTCAGCTTCTCGAGCTTCTCGATCTCGTCGGCGACGCTGAAGCCCACGGCATGGCGGAGTTGCTCGCGCGCCACCTCGGCCTGCTGGACGTCCCGCTCGCCCATGCCCCAGCCCTGGGTCAGCAGGTAGGCGAAGATGCCGATGTAGGGCAACGATCACCAGGAAGATGATCCAGATCACCTTGGCGACGCCCGAGATGTCGCTCCGGCGGAACAGGTCCATCAGGACCCGGATCAGAATCCAGAACCAGGCGACGAAAAGAAAGATGACCAGTGCATCCAGCAGGAACGATCCGAAGGTCGCTCCGCCCATGTGGTGTCCGACCTCGACTGCTTGCTGTTCCATCAAAGCTTCCCCTGAACCCCGCGGCGGCCGTTTCGCGCCGCCCTGAGCTTGTCGGCGGCGGCAGACAAAAAATCAAGGCACGATGGCGCGGTGGCGTTGCGCAATAATGCGCAAGGGCGAAAGATTGTTGCGATCCACGGGGCGAATGCGTAAGGAACGGGCGGCCGAAAGGGAGCCCGCAATGCCCAGTACCAAGCTCGACCCGATCGACCGCAGAATCCTGGCCGAACTGCAGGCGGACGGACGGATGACCAACGTCGAGTTGTCGCGCCGGGTCGGCATCTCGGCGCCGCCCTGCCTGCGGCGGGTGCGCACGCTCGAGGAGACCGGGCTGATTGAGGGCTACCATGCCCGGATCAACGCCCGCGAGCTCGGATTCGAGGTCCAGGTCTTCGCGATGGTCGGGCTCTCGAGCCAGGCCGAGCGCGACCTGACGGCGTTCGAGGCCAAGTGCCGCGGCTGGCCGCTGGTGCGCGAGTGCCACATGCTGAACGGCGAGATCGACTTCATCCTGAAATGCGTCGCCCCGGATCTGTCGACCTTCCAGAGCTTCCTGACCGAGGAGCTGACCGCTGCCCCGAACGTCGCCAGCGTCAAGACCAGCCTCGTCATCCGCTGCGCCAAGGACCAGCCGGCGGTGCCCTTCGACATCTACGAGGAGCGCGCGCGGGCGCGGGACTGAGGCCGCGTCTGGAACGGCCGGCCCGGCTGCTCGTTGGGGCAGGGTGGCGGGAACGCCGCCGCGACGAGCAGAAAGGAGAGACCATGCCGAAGATCGGAAACGCCAGGATCGCCATCCTCGCCACCGACGGCTACGAGCGATCGGAGCTGCGCGAGCCGCATGCGGCGCTGCGGGAGAAGGGCGCGCAGGTGGAGATCCTGTCGATCAAGTCGGGCGAGATCCGCAGCTGGGACAAGAAGGACTGGGGCGACAGCATCGCCGTCGATCGGCAGGTCGCAGAGGCCGACGTGCAGGACTACGACGCGCTCGTGTTGCCGGGCGGCCAGATCAATCCCGACCTGCTGCGGCTGGATCCGGCGGCGGTCGGCTTCGTGCAGGGCCTTCGCCGCCAGCGGCAAGCCGCTTGCCGCGATCTGCCACGGGCCGTGGTTGCTGGTCGAGGCGGATGCGCTGCGCGGGCGCAACGCCACCTCCTATCCGTCGATCCGCACCGACCTGGTCAACGCCGGCGCCAACTGGCAGGACCGGGAGGTGGTGGTCGACGAGGGCATCGTGACCTCGCGCAAACCGGCCGACCTGCCCGCCTTCATCGCCAAGATCGTCGAAGAGGTCGAGGAGGGCCGCCACGACCGCAAGCTGTCGGCGGCCTGGATCAGAGCCGGATCGCGGAGATCAGCCGGCCGTAGTCCGGCTCGCCGGAATGGGTGGTGCGGCGGTAGGAGAAGAACCGCTCGGGCTCGGAATAGGTGCAGGCGCCGATCCAGCGCCGCCTCGCCGACCCCCGCCGCGCGCAACCGCTCCAGCACGAAGCCCGGCAGGTCGAAGTGCAGGCGGTCGCCCTGGCCGGGCGCGAAGAAGCGCTCGTAGCCGGCCTCCTCGTCGCGGAAGCGGTCGAAGAACTCGGGGCCGACCTCGTAGGCGCGCTGGCTGATGGTGGGGCCGACCACGGCGCGGACAGCGGCCGTCCGCGCGCCGAGGCCTTCCATCGCGGTCAGCGTCGCCTCGAGGACCCCGTCGAGGGCGCCGCGCCAGCCGGCGTGGGCGGCGCCGATCACCTGCGCCTCGGGATCACAGAACAGCACCGGGGCGCAGTCGGCGGTCAGGATCCCGAGCGCGAGGCCGGGAACCGAGGTGACCGCGGCGTCGGCCCGCGGTCGCTCGCTCCAGCCCTCCGGGCCGGCGACGATGACCTCCGTCGAATGGGTCTGGTGCAGCGACAGGAGCCGGGCCGGCAGGACCTGGAGCGCGGCCGCCACCCGGGCGCGGTTCAGCGCCACCGCCTCGCGCTGGTCAGACGAGCCGGGGCCGCAGTTCAGCCCGGCATAGATCCCGGACGAGGCGCCGCCGCGGCGGGTGAAGAACCCGTGCCGGGTGCCGGACAAGAGCGGGGAGGTCAGGACTTCCAGCGTCATGGGTCAAATCCGGGGGGCGGCGTCGCGTCGTCCGGCAGCAGCGCCAGAACCTGGAAGAGGTTTCCCATTTCCTCCGGGTGGGTCAAGCGGCGATGCGCCGCCGCGATCGCATCGACCGCGCTGCGGTCCCGGTCCCGCGCGAGCGCCTGCGCCCGCGCGGTAATGCCGAGCCGCTCGAGGAAGGCCCCCTGCGCGACCGGCCCGTGCGCCCGCGCCGGCCGCGCCGCCTCGGCCAGGTCGCGGAAGCGCACGTGCGCGGTCAGGTCGGTGGCTCCCGGCTCGGCGAGCGGGTCGGCCGGGGCGTGGCGGCGCAGGGCCTGCAGGGTGTCGCCGCTGCCGTCCCAGGCGCCGTAGTCGATGACGAGCGCCGCGCCGCCGTCGGGCGGCGATGCGCCGGCCGAGGCTCGCCGCGATCGCCTCGCCCGCCGGCGCGACCTCGACGACCGCGCCGTCGGCGAGCCGCGGGAACCGCGCCTCGAGCGCCGGGTCGGGCCGCGGCGGGCCCCAGGTGAAGGCGAGCCGGCCGGCGTCGAGACCGACCAGGCGCTCGCGCCAGAACGCGTCGGCGCGCTGGTACTGGCGCAGCGGCAGGGCGTCGAAGAACTCGTTGGCCAGGACGATCAGCGGGCCGTCGGGCAAGGCGCCGACGTCGGCGGCCCATCGCGGCCGGTGCTCGGCCAGGTTCGCGGCCTGGGCGGCGCGGAGCGCGGGGCTGGTCTCGACCAACCAGAGCCGGGCGGCCGCGACGAAGCCCGGCAGCCGCGTGGCGGCGCGCAGGGCGTCGCGCATCAGCGTGCCGCGCCCGGGTCCGAGCTCGGCCAGCACGAAGGGGTCGGGCGCGGCCCTGGTCGGCCCAGACCCGGGCGGCCCAGGCGCCGATCAGCTCGCCGAACATCTGGCTGATCTCCGGGGCGGTGACGAAGTCGCCGGCGGCGCCGAGCGGATCGCGGGTCGCGTAGTAGCCGTGCTCGGGATGCGACAGGCAGAGCGCCATCCAGGCGTCGAGCCGCATCGGCCCCCCCGCCTCGATCCGGGCGCGGATCAGCGGCTCGAGCGCGGTCACGCCCGCCGCGCCGCCCGCAGGACCAGGACGAGGCCGGCCAGCCAGCATCGGCAGCGACAAGAGCTGGCCCATGGTCAGGCCCCACTCGGCCCCGAAGCGCAGGACGTGGCCGTGCGGGTTGGCGGGCGAGACGAACTGAGCGTCGGCCTGGCGGAAGCCTTCGAGCAGGATGCGGGCGAGGCCGTAGCCGATCATCAAGAGGCCGAACACCCGGCCCGGGCGGGCGAGCGCCCCGAGGCGGATCGCCAGCGCCAGCATGAGGAACAGCACCAGGCCCTCGAGGCCGGCCTCGTAGAGCTGCGAGGGATGCCGGGCGCAGGGACCGACCCAGCCGGCGGGGCAGGCCTGCGCGGCCTCGCCGGGGAAGACAACGGCCCAGGGCGCGGTCGACGGCCGGCCCCAGAGCTCGCCGTTGATGAAGTTGGCGATCCGCCCGAAGAACAGCCCGATCGGTGCGGCCGCGGACACCGCGTCGCCGACGCCGAGGATCGGCAGGCGGTTCTTGCAGGCTGAAGCCGACGACACCCGCGACGACGCCGAGAAAGCCGCCGTGGAACGACATGCCGCCGTGCCAGACCGCGAGGACCTCGGCCGGATGCGCCGCGAAATAGGCCGGCTGGTAGAACAGGACGTAGCCGAGCCGGCCGCCGAGGATCACGCCGAGGATCATCCAGGTGAGCAGGTCGTCCGCCTGCTCCGGCCGCATCGGCGCCGTCCCGCCCCAGAGCGCGGGCCGCCGGCACAGCGCCACCACGTAGCGCCAGCCCAGCAGCAGCCCGGCGATATAGGCCAGCGCGTACCAGCGGATCGCCAGCTCCATCCCGAACAGGTGGAAGGAGACGAGCACCGGATCGAGGTCGGGGAAGGCGAGGACGAGGGGCAATCGGGGCTCCGGCAGGCGGCGGCCCCTGCATCGGGGCCTGCGTTCGCGGAAGTCAAGCGGGGCCGCGCGGCGCGGCGGTTGTAACCGGAGCGCGGCTGTGCCCATAACCGGGGAAGCAGCGCGGAGGGGAAGAGATGGAATACAGGTACCTCGGCCGATCGGGCTTGCGGGTCTCGGTCCTGACCATGGGCACGATGACCTTCGGGGGCGTCGGCGGCTTCAAGGCCACCGGGGCCAGCAATCTCGGCGAGGCCCGGGAGCAGATCGACCTCTGCCTCGACGCCGGCGTCAACCTGATCGACACCGCCAACGTCTATTCGCAGGGCGAGGCGGAGACGATCATCGGCCAGGCGCTTGGCGGCAAGCGCCCGTCCGACGTGCTGATCGCCTCCAAGGTGCGGATGAAGATCGGGCAGGGGCCGAACGACGAGGGCCTGTCGCGCTATCACGTCATCCGCGAGGTCGAGCGCAGCCTGAAGCGGCTCGGGACCGACGTGATCGACATCCTCTATCTGCACGAATGGGACGGCATGACCCCGCTGGAGGAGACGCTCGGCGCGCTCGGCACCCTGGTCGAACAGGGCAAGGTAAGGTACGCCGGCGTCTCGAATTTTTCCGGCTGGCACCTGATGAAGGCGCTGGCCACAGCCGAGGCGCGGGGCCTGCCGCGCCCGGTCACCCAGCAGATTCACTACACGCTGGAAGCCCGCGAGGCGGAATACGAACTGGCCCAGATCGCGGTGGCGGAGGGGGTCGGCATCCTTGTCTGGAGCCCGCTCGCCGGCGGGCTGTTTCGGGCAAGTACGGCCCGGACCAGCCCTCGGCCCGGCAGGCGGCCGGCTGGAACGAGCCGCCGATCCGCGACGTCGACCGGCTGTGGCGGATCGTCGGCGTGCTGAAGGAGATCGGCGGCGCCCGCGGCGTCTCGGCGGCGCAGGTGGCGCTGGCCTGGCTGCTCGGCCGGCCCGGGGTGGCCTCGCTGGTGATCGGCGGGCGCAACGCGGAGCAGTTCCGCGACAGCCTGGCGGCCGCGGAGCTGCGCCTGAGCGAGACCGAGCGCGCCCGGCTCGACGCGGTCAGCGCCCCGCCGGTGCTCTACCCCTACTGGCATCAGCAGCAGACCGCGGGAAGTCGGCTCGGCGCCGCCGACCTAGTGCTGGATCGCCGGCCGCGCCAGGGCTGAGCCGCCCTTGGCAAGTCGGCGAACCGCGCCCATATGGGGAGAAAGAGCCCAAGGAGACAGCGATGCAGACCCGCAACAAGGTTCTCGACGATCTGGCCCACCTGATGTCGAACGCCATGGGCGTGGCGCAGGGCGCCAAGGTCGAGGCCGAGACGGCGATGAAGAGCCTGATCGACCGCTGGCTGGCCGATCGCAACTTCGTCACCCGCGAGGAATTCGACGCGGTGCGGGCGATGGCGCAGAAGGCGCGCGAGGAGAACGAGCAGCTGAGCGCACGGCTTGCGGCGCTGGAATCGGCCTCCGGCGGCGACGACGGGACCAAGGGTTAGCGGGACGTTAATCCTGTCCGGATTTGTCCGCGAACTTTCACAATTTTTGGCTTTACACGCACCCTGGGTTGAACCACCATATGTTGTAGATCAGCGGAGTATGCGGTTGATCTGTTGTTAACCTCACCGCCCCCGCGCGGGGTGATGCCCCCGCCGGCGGCCATAACCAGAGGGCACCGGGCATGGGCATTGTCGAGCGCGACTTCGACTGCGAGGAGCTGCACCCCATCGACATCGTCGAGACCCTGGCCGAAGAGCGGTCCTGGGACTTCGACCGGATTGCCGACGACCAGATCGCCATGGCGATCGAGGGCAGCTGGCGCACCTATTCGGTGACCCTGGCCTGGTCCGCCCGTGACGAGACGCTGCGGCTGATCTGCGCCTTCGACCTGGCGCCGCCGGCGCGGCGGGTCACCGCGCTGCACACGGTGATGAGCCTGGCCAACGACAAGTGCTGGACCGGCGCCTTCGTGCTCTGGCGCGAGCAGAAGCTGATGGGCTACCGCTACAGCCTGAACCTCGCCGGCGGAGCCCAGGCGAGCTCGGCGCAGATCAACGACATGGTGCGCGCCGCGGTGCTGGCCTGCGAGCGGTTCTACCCGGCGTTCCAGCTGGTCGCCTGGGGCGGCGAGACGCCGGAGAAGGCGCTCGGCATCGCTATGGCGGAGGCCTACGGCCGGGCCTGACGCCGGATCGAGTTCCGCGGGCCTCGACAGGGCGCGGCGCGCTCGGCTATCGTCGACGCCGGAGGGGGCGCGATGGCCGAGCGGATTCGCTATATCGTTCGTGACGTCGATGCGGCGATCCCGTTCTACTTGGACCTCGGCTTCACGCTGGACATGCATCCGGCGCCGGGCTTCGCGATGCTGTCGCGGGGCGGCCTGCAGCTCCTGCTGAGCCGTCCCGGCGGGCCTGGCGGCGGCGGCCAGGCGATGCCCGACGGCCGGGAACCGGAGCCGGGGGGCTGGAACCGGTTCCTGGTCGAGGTCGAGGATCTCGACGCGACGGTGAGCCGGCTGCGAACGGCCGGGCGGCGCTTCCGCAACGAGGTGGTGACCGGCATCGGCGGCCGACAGATCCTGCTCGAGGATCCTCGGGCAATCCGATCGAGCTGTTCGAGCCGGCCGGGAGCTGACGGCGCGTCCGGGCGCAGACGGGGGAGCGATGGAGCTTGCGGCAATCGCGGATCGCGGCCTGGTGCTGCTCGGCTGCGGCAAGATGGGCACGGCGCTGCTCGAGGGCTGGCTGGCCGGCGGCCTGCCGCCGGCGGCGATCAGCGTTCTGGAGCCCCGGCCGGGGCCGCGGCTCGACGAGCTGGCGGCGGACGGGCTGGCGCTGAACGCCGAGCTGCCGGCCAAGCCCGCGGTGGCGGTGCTGGCGGTCAAGCCGCAGGCGATGGGCGCGGCGCTGCCGCGGCTGGCGGCGCTCGGCAACGGCGCAACGCTCTTTCTCTCGATCGCCGCCGGCACGCCGATCCGCAGCCTCGAGGCGGTGCTGGGGGCGCGGACGCCGATCGTGCGGGCGATGCCGAACACGCCCGCTTCGGTCGGGCGCGGCATCACCGCGCTGGTCGGAAACGGCCAGGCTGACGCGCGGGCGCTGGCCCTGGCGGAGGCGCTGATGCAGGCGGTCGGGCAGACCGTGCGGCTGACCGACGAGGCCCAGATGGACGCGGTGACCGCGGTCTCCGGCTCGGGTCCGGCCTATGTGTTCCTGCTGATCGAGGCGCTGGCGGCGGCCGGCGAGGCGGAGGGGCTCGCGCGGGATTTGGCGCTCAGCCTCGCGCGTGCTACCGTGGCCGGCGCGGGGGCGCTGGCCGAATCCTCGGACCGCACCCCGGCGGAGTTGCGTATCGACGTGACGAGCCCGGGCGGCACCACCGCCGCCGCGCTCGATATCCTGATGCAGGAAGATGGCGGCCTGCCCGCGCTGATGCGTCGGGCCGTTGCCGCCGCCGGGGCCCGGAGCCGGGAGCTCGGCGGCTGAACCGGATGTGACCCATCCCCAACCTAGGAGACCCCCGATGCTCGACCCCAAGACCTTCTCCTTCGACGTCGAGAAGATGACCGAGTTCTTCAAGCAGAACGATTTCACCAAGCACCTCTCGGGCCTGAAGATGCCCGGTATCGACACCGATGCGCTGATGCAGGCGCAGAAGAAGAACATGGATGCGCTGGTCGAGGCGAACAAGGCGGCGGCGGCCGGCTACCAGGACCTGTTCAAGAAGCAGATGTCGATCTTCGAGGAGACGATGGCCGAGGCGCAGAAGCAGATGAAGGGCTTCGACGCGACCAAGCTCGACGCCGACAAGGCCAAGGCTCAGGGCGCGCTGGCCAAGGCCGCCTTCGAGAAGGCGCTGGCCAACATGCAGGCGCTGGCCGAGAGCGCACAGAAGGCGAACTCGGACGCCTACGAGATCGTCGCCGCGCGGATCAAGGAGAGCATCGGCGAGCTGCGCGACATGGCCACCAAGGCGAAGACCTGAGCGCGACCTCCCTGGCTGCGCCACCGGCAGATGTCCGGCCGGGTCACTCCCGCCGGGTGCTGCTTCTGACGACGGCGCAGAACAGCCCGAACAGGAACCAGTTCAGGAGCGGTGCGAGCGCCACGGCCCATGGCCTGATCGCTTCGGGGAAGCCGTCGATCATGTAAATCCACGGCACCCCGAGCGGGATCAGGAAGACGCCCGCCAGCGGATCGGTCGGCTGGCCGAAGAGCCCGAAGGTGCCGACGGCGAAAAGGCCGAGGGCCACGGTATAGAGCACCCCGAAGACGACGGAAACCAGCCGGCACACCCCGCGGGCCGTCTTCAGAGCGCGCCTTCGTCGACCGTCGACGTCACTTCGGCGACCACGCCGTCGTTCGAGACCAGGCACTTCCACGGCGCGCGCTGCGGGCCGACGCCGATCATCACCTGGGTGTTGGCCTCGGAGAACTCGCTGCTGATCACGGCGACGTCGCCGTTACTCGTCTGCTTGGAGACCGCCGCGAGGCACGCCTGCTCCTGCACGCTGGGCGTCGTGGCGCTTTTCGCGACCTCCGCCGTGCTGCTCTGGTCGCAGGCCGACAGTCCGACAGCCGCCGCGGCTACTGCAAATGCCATAAGAACCTTCATGTCCCTCTTCCTTTCTAGTAGCCGGCGCTTCGTGATCTTGGCGATGAAACCTTCGCCGGCGTTGAGCCAGGAGCAGGCGGTTGCACTCAGTGCGAGGTCCAGCGCCCGTGTCCGTCTAGCCACCCCGCGCCTTCCGGTGCTTGTTCGCTGCGTCGTTGTCGATGAACTCGTCTACCTGCTTGCCTTTCGGGACCGCGGCCTCTTCCTCGTATAGTTAGCCTATGTACTCCTGTTATCTTTGTCTTTTCCTTGTTTCTTCCTTTGTCCTTGCCTTCTATCACTTTCATCTCCTCTTATATCTTCTTCTTGCCTTGCCTCTTGTAGTCTTCCTTCATCTTTCCTTCTCTTCCCTTCTTCATCCTCATTCCTCTCTTCTTTCCTTCTATTTCCTAGATCTCTCTCTTCTCTTCTACCTAGAGCACTTTCTCTCTTGCCCTCTTTTCTTCATCTAGCCCTACCACGTCTCTCAGCTTCTCCACTAAACACGAATCGTCCGAGAGCTTGAACTGCCATAACAAATCTATTCTGGACGACCTGATCACTGGAAGACGAACCCGATTTCGTAGTCGGCTTCACCCGTGCCGAGGTTGCATACGGTCACGGTGGAGTCGCCGGTGCGGCAGAGCTCGCCGCCGCGTAGGGCAAGCCCGCCAGCACTCGGGAGGGCCCCCTGCCGGCCTTGCGCGTCGCTTCGTGCCTTCCACCCCGATCTCCGTGCCCGCACCAGGTTCCGCCAGAGATCAGACCGGGGCGAAAGATTTCAATCCTTGGATCAACCCCGTTCGCTGCCGCGTCTGTCCCACCCATGCTATAAGGGCTTCGCCCGAAGCGGGAGACGACACATGGCGACGATCGAGTTCGACGACTTTCTGAAGGTCGACATCCGTGTCGGCCGGGTGGTGCGCGCCGAGCCGTTTCCCGAGGCGCGCAAACCGGCGCTGAAGCTCTGGATCGACTTCGGGCCGGAGATCGGCGAACGCCGGTCCTCGGCGCAAGTAACCGCGCACTACGACCCGGAGGCGCTGGTCGGGCGGCAGGTGCTGGCGGTGGTGAACTTCCCGCCGCGGCAGATCGGGCCGTTCCGCTCGGAGGTGCTGACGCTGGGGCTGGCCGACCCGGACGGCGCGGTGGTGCTGGTGGCGCCGGACCGCGAGGTGCCCGACGGCGCGCGGCTGCATTGATGGCCCGCCCCCGCGTCGTCGTCACCCGCAGGCTGCCCGACGCGGTCGAGGCGCGGCTGAGCGATGAGTTCGAGGCCACGCTGAACCCCGAGGACGCGCCGCTGCCGCGGGCGCGGCTGGTGGGGCGCTGCGCGAAGCGGACGGGCTGCTCTGCGCCGTCACCGACGCCGTCGATGCCGGGGTTCTCGCGACGGAGGGGCGGCGGACGCGGATCGTCGCCAATTTCGGGGTGGGGGTGAACAACATCGATCTCGCCGCGGCCGAGGCGGCCGGGGTGGTGGTGACCAACACGCCCGGCGTGCTGACCGACGCCACCGCCGACCTGGCGATCGCGCTGATGCTCAGCGTCACGCGGCGGATGAGCGAGACCGAGGCGATCCTCAGGGCCGGCGGCTGGGACGGGTTCCGGCCGACCGGCTGGCTGGGCATGGGGCTGCAGGGCCGGACGCTGGGCATCGTCGGCATGGGGCGGATCGGCCAGGCGGTGGCGCGGCGGGCGGCGCTCGGGTTCGGGATGCGGGTGGTCTATTTCAACCGCTCGGCGGTCGGGCCGTTCGAGTTTGCGGCCGAGGCGCGGCCGTCGGTCGAGGCGGTGCTCGGCGAAGCGGACGTGGTGTCGCTGCACGTCCCCGGCGGCGGGACCAACGCCCGGCTGATCTCGGCGGCGCGGCTGGCGGCGATGAAGCCGGGCGCCTACCTCGTCAACACCGCCCGCGGCGACGTGGTGGACGAGGCGGCGCTGGCCGAAGCGCTGGCCTCGGGGCGTCTCGCAGGGGCCGGGCTCGACGTCTATGCCGAGGAGCCGAAGGTGCCCGAAGCGCTGCTGCGGCTGCCGAACGTGACGCTGCTGCCGCATATCGGCAGCGCGACGCTGG
This sequence comes from uncultured Alphaproteobacteria bacterium, assembly GCA_963847795.1. Classification (GTDB taxonomy): domain Bacteria; phylum Pseudomonadota; class Alphaproteobacteria; order Rhodobacterales; family Rhodobacteraceae; genus Amaricoccus. Next base: position 723,574 of record CAWKBH010000015.1, on the reverse strand, counting down.
AGACCCGCACGGCGATGGGGATGCTGGCGGTTGACAATCTGGCGGCCTTCTTCGACGGACGGCCTTTGCCGTCACGGGTGGTGTGAGCGCGCTTGCCACGGCGCGCGAAGGGGCTAGCTGCCGAGCCGAAACGGCACGACAGGAGCCCTTATGCAGACCCGACCGCTCGGAACCACCGGATTTAACATCGCGCCGCTGGTGCTCGGCACCAACGTGTTCGGCTGGACGGCCGACGAGGCGACGAGCCACCGCCTGCTGGACGGCTTCGTGGACGCCGGGCTGAACGCCATCGACACCGCCGACGCCTATTCGCGCTGGGTGCCCGGCCACCAGGGCGGCGAATCGGAGACGATCATCGGCAACTGGCTGGCGAAGAACCCGGGCAAGCGTGACAGGGTCGTCGTCATCACCAAGGTCGGCTCGGACATGGGGTCCGGCAAGCGGGACCTGTCGGCGCGCTGGATCCTCGAGGAAGTCGAGGCGTCGCTGCGCCGGCTGCAGGTCGAGGCGATCGACGTCTATCTCTCGCACTGGCCGGACCCGGCGACGCCCTACGAGGAGACGCTCGGCGCCTATGACAAGCTGCTGAAGGCCGGCAAGGTGCGGGCGGTCGGAGCCTCGAATCTCGACGCGGCGCAGCTGGGCGCGGCGCTGAAGGTCGCCGACGACAAGGGCTTGCCGCGCTACGCGGTGCTGCAGCCGGGCTACAACCTTTACGATCGGGAGAAGCTGGAGGGGCCGTTGCTCGACCTCTGCCGCAAGGAGGGGCTCGGCGTCATCACCTATTTCAGCCTGGCCAAGGGGTTCCTGTCGGGCAAGTACCGCTCGAAGGCCGATCTCGACAAGAGCCCGCGCGGCGGCGGCGTCGCGGCATATCTCGACCCGCGGGGTTTCCGGATCCTCGACGCGCTCGACGCGGTGGCGGGGCGGCTCGACGCGACTCCGGCCGAGGTGGCGCTGGCCTGGGTGATCGCCCGGCCGGGCGTCACCGCGCCGATCGCCAGCGCCACGAGCGAGCGGCAGCTCGCGAGCCTGGTCCGCGCGACCGAGCTGACGCTCGCGCCCGAGGACATCGCCGCGCTCGACGCGGCGAGCGCCTGAGCAGGAGCGATCTCATGGTCCGACAGCACAGGTTGCAGAGCTGGGCGCCGCAGGCGCTCGCGGTCCTGCGCGTCGTCGCGGCGCTGCTCTTCATCGAGCACGGCACCCAGAAGCTCCTGGGCTTCCCCGCCTCCGAGTTCTCGCCGAAATTCGCCTCGCTGCTCTGGGTCGCGGGTGTCATCGAGACCGTCGGCGGGCGTCCTTGTGCTGCTCGGGCTCTTCACCCGCCTGGCGGCCTTCGTGATGGCGGGGGAGATGGCGGTCGCCTACTGGATGGCGCATGCCCCGCACAGCTTCTTCCCGCTCCGCAACGGCGGCGAGTTGGCGGTGCTGTTCTGCTTCGTCTTTCTCTATCTGGTATTCGCCGGCCCCGGCGCCTGGAGCCTCGACGCGCGACGGGCGTGAGACGGCGGGCAAGCCTCGACACGCCGGGCGCGACGCCTTAAGTCTCGCCCGAACTTCGTGGAGGATGCCATGACCACCGCCCCCCGCCCGGCCTTCGACGTCCGCGAGCCTGCCGCCGACGCGGCGCTGGGCCAGCTGCCCGAATGGGATCTCTCCGACCTCTATGCCGGGCCGGACGCGCCGGAGATCGGCCGCGACACCGACTGGCTGAAGGGCGAGTGCCTGGCGTTCGCCGCCGCCTACGAGGGCAAGCTCGCGGGGCTGGACGCCGCCGGGCTGCTCGCGGCGATCCGGCGCTGGGAGCGGATCCAGACCGTGTCGGGGCGGCTGATGAGCTATGCGGGCCTGCGCTACTACCAGAACACCACCGACGCGGTGCGGGCCAAGTTCTTCGGCGACATGCAGGGCGAGCTCACCGACCTCTCGACGCCGCTGGTCTTCTTCACGCTGGAGCTGAACCGGGTCGACGACGCCCGGCTCGACGGGCTGCTGGCGGCGGATGCCGCGCTGGGGCGCTACCGGCCGGTGCTCGAGCGCATTCGCAAGATGAAGCCCTACCAGCTCTCGGACGAGCTGGAGAAGTTCCTGCACGACCAGTCGGTCGTCGGGGCTGCCGCCTGGAACCGGCTGTTCGACGAGACCATGGCGGGGCTGGAGTTCGAGGTGGGCGGCGAGACGCTGAGCCTCGAGGCGACGCTGAACCTGCTGTCGGACCAGGATCGGGCGAAGCGGCAGGCCGGTGCCGAGGCGCTGGCGGCGGTGTTCAAGGGCAAGCTGCCGCTGTTTGCGCGGATCACCAACACGCTGGCCAAGGAAAAGGACATCGAGGACCGCTGGCGCAAGCTGCCGACGCCGCAGACCGGCCGGCACCTTTCCAACGATGTCGAGCCCGAGGTGGTGCAGGCGCTGCGCGACGCGGTGGTGGCGGCCTACCCGAGGCTCTCGCACCGCTATTATGCGCTGAAGGCGAAGTGGCTGGGGCTGGAGAAGCTGCAGGTCTGGGACCGCAACGCGCCGCTGCCGCAGGAAGAGGACCGCAAGATCGGCTGGGACGAGGCAAGGGCGACGGTGCTCGGGGCCTATGCCGGCTTCGACCGGCGGATGGCGGAACTTGCCGAGCCGTTCTTCGACCGCGGCTGGATCGATGCGCCCGTCAAGCCGGGCAAGGCGCCGGGCGCGTTCGCGCACCCGACGGTGACCGAGGTGCACCCCTATGTGCTGCTCAACTACCTCGGCAAGAGCCGCGACGTGATGACGCTGGCGCACGAACTCGGCCACGGGGTGCATCAGCGGCTGGCGGCGGCCCAGGGCGAACTGCTGTCCTCGACGCCGCTGACGCTGGCGGAGACGGCGAGTGTCTTCGGCGAGATGCTGACCTTCCGGCGGCTGCTCGACGGCGCACCCGATGCGGCGACGCGCAAGATCCTGCTGGCCTCCAAGGTCGAGGACATGATCAACACCGTGGTCCGGCAGATCGCGTTCTACGACTTCGAGTGCAGGCTGCACGCCGCGCGCAAGCAGGGCGAGCTGACGCCCGACGACATCAACGCGCTCTGGATGGCGGTGCAGTCCGAGAGCCTTGGGCCGGTCTTCGAGTTCATGCCCGGCTATGAGACGTTCTGGACCTACATCCCGCACTTCATCCACTCGCCGTTTTACGTCTACGCCTACGCCTTCGGCGACGGGCTGGTGAACGCGCTCTACGCAGTCTACCGCGAGGGCGAGCCCGGGTTTCAGGACCGCTATTTCGCGATGCTGGAGGCGGGCGGGTCGAAGCACCACAAGGAGCTGCTGGCGCCGTTCGGGCTGGACGCGACCGATCCTGGGTTCTGGGACAAGGGCCTGGGGCTGATCGCCAGCATGATCGACGAGCTCGAGGCCATGGAAGGCTGATCCGACCATGGCCGCACCGCTGATCGGCATCGTCATGGGCAGCCAGTCCGACTGGGAGACCATGCGCGCCGCCGCCGAGGTGCTGGCGGAGCTGCAGGTGCCGCACGAGGTTCGGATCGTCTCGGCGCACCGCACGCCTGACCGGCTCTTCGCCTATGCCGAGGCGGCGGTCGGGCGCGGGCTGCTGGCGATCATCGCGGGAGCCGGGGGAGCGGCGCACCTGCCGGGGATGCTGGCGGCCAAGACCCGGCTGCCGGTGCTCGGGGTGCCGGTGCAGTCGCAGGCGCTGTCGGGGCTCGATTCGCTGCTCTCCATCGTGCAGATGCCGAAGGGCGTGCCGGTGGGCACGCTGGCGATCGGGCCGGCGGGCGCGGCCAACGCCGGGCTGCTGGCGGCGGCGATGCTGGCGACCGCGCGATCCCGGCCTCGCGGCCCGGCTCGAGGCCTGGCGCGCGGCCCGGACCGCGGCGGTGGCGGAGGCGCCCGATGGCGCCTGAGCCGCTGCCGCCGGGCAGCCGCATCGGCATCCTCGGCGGCGGCCAGCTCGGGCGGATGCTGGCGATGGCGGCGGCGCGGCTGGGGATGCGCACGCACGTGTTCGAGCCGGCGCCCGACGCCTGCGCGGCGCAGGTGGCGAACCGGCTGACACAAGCGGGCTACGACGACGTCGCGGCGCTCCGGGCCTTTGCGGCGAGCGTCGACGTCGTCACCTACGAGTTCGAGAACGTGGCGCTGGCGGCGATCGACGCGGTGGCGGCGCTGGTGCCGGTGCGGCCGGGGCGGCGGGCGCTCGAGGTGGCGCAGGACCGGGCGGCGGAGAAGGAATTCCTGAACGCGCTGGGGCTGCGGACCGCGCCCTGGGCGGCGGTCGACGGGCCGGACGAGCTGGCGGCGGCGCTGGAGCGGCTGGGGACGCCGGCGATCCTGAAGACCCGCCGCTTCGGCTACGACGGCAAGGGACAGGTGCGGCTCGACCCCGGCGCCTCGGCCGGCGAGGCCTGGATCGCGGTGGGCGAGGCGCCCGTCGGTGCTCGAGGGCTTCGTGGCCTTCGAGCGCGAGATCTCGGTGATCGCGGCGCGCGGGCTCGACGGCGCGGTGGCGGCCTTCGATCCGGGCGAGAACCAGCATCGCGACGGCATCCTGCACCGCACCACGCGTGCCGGCGGCGCTGGCGCCGGCGCTGGCCCAGGACGCGGTGCTGATCGCCGGGCGGATCCTGAACGCGCTCGACTACGTGGGGGTGATCGGGGTCGAGATGTTCGTGACCGCGGACGGCCTGGTGGTGAACGAGATCGCGCCGCGGGTGCACAACTCCGGGCACTGGACCGAGGCCGCCTGCCTGATCGACCAGTTCGAGCAGCACGTGCGGGCGATCTGCGGCTGGCCGCTCGGCGACGGCGCGCGGCATTCGGACGCGCGAGATGCTGAACCTGCTCGGCGCCGATGCGGCGACGGCGCCGGAGCTGCACGGCGCCCGCGTGCATCTCTACGGCAAGGGCGAGGCGCGGCCCGGGCGCAAGATGGGCCACCTGACCCGGATCGCCCCGAGGACGCCGTGAGCAGCCCGCGGCTGGCGGTCCGGGCGGTGATCGTCGAAGCCGGGCGGCTGCTGTTGGTCAACGCCTATCCCGGCGACGACAGCGACCTCTGGTGCGCGCCTGGGGGCGGGGTGGAGCGGGGGGCGAGCCTGCAGGACAACCTGCGCCGCGAGGTCCGCGAGGAGACCGGGCTCGGCATCGCGCCCGGCCGGCTGCTGGCGGTGTCGGAGTTTCACGACCCGGACGCCGGCTTCCACCAGGTCGACCTGTTCTTCCGCGCGCGCCTGCTCGACGCCGCCGGCGGGGCGGTTGCCAACGACCCGGCGGGCGTGGTGAACCGCCTGCGCTGGGTGGACGCGCGCGCTATGGCGGCGCTGCGGGTCAAGCCCGACTGCCTGGCCGGGATCGCTTTCGGACCGGACGGGCCGGTGGTCTACGATCCGCTGGAGCGGCTGGCGCGCTGACCGGCCGGGAGCGGCGTCAGGCGTAGACCGCTTCCTTGCCGAAGTGCTTGGTGAGCAGGTAGTAGATCACCGCCCGGTGCTTGTTGCGGTTGGAGCGGCCGTAGGTGTCGATCGCGGCGTTGATCGCGGTCATCAGCTCGGGCCCGTCGGGCAGGCCGAGCTTCTTGATCAGGAAGTTGGTGCGGATGGTGGCGAGCTCGGACTCCTGCGCGCCGGCGACCGTCGAGGAATCGTTGTTGTAGATCGCCGGTCCCAGCCCGATCGTGACCTTGGTCAGCAGGCCCATGTCGGGCGTGACGCCGCACTTGTCCTTCAGATCGCCGGCATAGATGGCGATCAGATCGTCGCGTTTGCTCATCGCGGTTTCTCCCTGGACGGTTCTGGTCCGCAGCCCGCGGGAGGCGGCGGCGTTGCTTTGAACGCACAGGATACCGCCTCTCCGGGGTGCCGCAAGTACGGATGCCCGGGGCCGGCAGGAACCGGCCGCAGCCAAGTCAGGCCGCCGCGGCCCGGCCGCGTCGGTTCAGGGCTTGCGGCCCTTGGCCGGGGGCGTGCTCAACCGGGCGGTGAGGCTGGAGGCCTCGGGCGCGGGCTTGGTCTTCACCTGCTTCGGCTTCTTGATTTCCTTGTTACTTCTCTTCTGGCCCTTGGCCATGGCGGTGTCCTCCCCGGCTTGGGACCGTCCCGGGATCGGGACGAGCGAGCGCGCGCCGGGTTGCGACGGCCGAAATTGGCGCCGCGCGCGGTCTCAAGTGTGAGTGCGCCGCCGGATTGGCGCTGTCAATGCCGGGGTTGCCGCAGGGCGGAGACCCTGCGCCGCGTGGCAAGGGTGAGCCGAGTTCAATTCGTCGCGGCGGGCGGCGCTGGCCACCAAAGAAACGGGGGCGCGAGGCCCCCCGTTCCGACTTTCCGAGCCGGTTGGGCTCAGATCACATCATGCCGTCCATGCCGCCCATGCCGCCGGGCATGCCGCCGCCGGCCTGGCCCTTCGGCTCCGGCTTGTCGGCGATCATCGCCTCGGTGGTGATGAGCAGGCCGGCGACCGAGGCGGCGTCCTGCAGCGCGGTGCGCACGACCTTGGCCGGGTCGATCACGCCGAACTTGTACATGTCGCCGTATTCCTCGGTCTGGGCGTTGAAGCCGAAGGCCTCGTCGTTGGACTCCATGACCTTGCCGGCAACCACCGAGCCGTCGACGCCGGCGTTCTCGGCGATCTGGCGCAGCGGCGCCTGAAGCGCCTTGCGCACGATCGCGATGCCCGCGGTCTGGTCGGAGTTGTCGCCGGTCAGGCCGTCGAGCTTCTTGGAAGCGCGGATCAGCGCCACGCCGCCACCGACGACCACGCCTTCCTGCACCGCGGCGCGGGTCGCGTTCAGCGAGTCCTCGACGCGGTCCTTGCGCTCCTTCACCTCGATCTCGGAGGCGCCGCCGACCCGGATCACCGCAACGCCGCCGGCGAGCTTCGCCAGCCGCTCCTGCAGCTTCTCCTTGTCGTAGTCCGAGGTGGTGTCCTCGATCTGGGCGCGGATTTGGGCGACCCGGCCTTCGATCTCGGACTTCTCGCCGTGGCCTTCGACGATGGTGGTCTCGTCCTTGGTGATCGAGATCTTGCGGGCCTTGCCGAGCATGTCGACGCCGACATTCTCGAGCTTCATGCCCAGTTCCTCGGAGATCACCTGGCCGCCGGTCAGGATCGCGATGTCCTGCAGCATCGCCTTGCGGCGGTCACCGAAGCCCGGCGCCTTGACGGCGGCGATCTTCAGGCCGCCGCGCAGCTTGTTGACCACCAGGGTCGCCAGCGCCTCGCCGTCGACGTCCTCGGCGACGATCAGCAGCGGCTTGCCGGACTGGATCACCGCCTCGAGCAGCGGCACCATCGGCTGCAGCGACGAGAGCTTCTTCTCGTGCAGCAGGATCAGCGCGTCCTCGAGCTCGGCGATCATCTTGTCGGCGTTGGTGATGAAGTAGGGGCTGAGGTAGCCGCGGTCGAACTGCATGCCCTCGACGACCTCGGTCTCGGTCTCGAAGCCCTTGTTCTCCTCGACGGTGATCACACCCTCGTTGCCGACCTTCTGCATCGCGTCGGCGATCTGCCGGCCGATGGCCTCCTCGCCGTTGGCGGCGATCGCACCGACCTGGGAGACCTCCTCCGAGCCCGACACGGTGCGGGACTGCTTCTTGATGTCCTCGACCACGATCGCCACGGCCTTCTCGATGCCGCGCTTGAGATCCATCGGGTTCATGCCGGCGGCGACCGACTTCATGCCTTCCTTGACGATGGCCTGGGCCAGCACCGTGGCGGTGGTGGTGCCGTCGCCGGCCTCGTCATTGGTGCGCGACGCGACTTCGCGGACCATCTGCGCGCCCATGTTCTCGAACTTGTCCTCGAGCTCGATCTCCTTGGCGACGGTGACGCCGTCCTTGGTGATGCGCGGCGCGCCGAACGACTTGTCGAGGATCACGTTGCGGCCCTTGGGGCCGAGGGTGACGCGGACCGCGTCGGCGAGCAAGTCGACGCCCTTCAGCAGGCGGTTGCGCGCGTCGGTATCGAACTTGAGCTGCTTAGCGCCCATGTGAATATGCTCCTGAGATTTCGGTGAAATCGATCGGGTGGATCAGGCGGCCTTCTGGGCGGCCTTGCCGGCGACGATGATGCCGAGGACGTCGCTTTCCTTCATGATCAGAAGGTCTTCGCCGTCGATGCGCACCTCGGTGCCCGACCACTTGCCGAACAGGATGCGGTCGCCGGCCTTGACGGTCATCGGGATCAGCTCGCCCGAATCCTTGCGCGCGCCGTCGCCGACGGCGATGACCTCGCCCTCGGAGGGCTTTTCCTTGGCGGTGTCGGGGATGATCAGCCCGCCCTTGGTCTTCTCATCGCCTTCGATGCGGCGGACGACCACGCGGTCATGTAGCGGCGTGAATTGCATGGGGGATCGCTCCTTGTTGCGTTCCAACCTGGCGGTGGCACCTTGCTCGATTAGCACTCGCCACCGATGAGTGCTAACATGCGCGGTAGATATTGAGCGCCGTCCGGGGTGTCAAGGGCACGGGGCCGGCGGTTCGGAAAATGCCGGAACCCTCCGTGCACAAGGCATGCACAACGCATGCACCATCCATATGCATAGTATTTTTGTCAACAACCCCCGGCCGGTTCCCCGAAGCGAAACCGGAGACGACGGTCTCAGGGCTGCAAGACCGCCAGATAGGCCGCACGCGCCTTCGCGTTCCGGCTGGCAACCAGCGCCGTGAGCGATTCGGGGGCCCGGTCGGGGTGGCCGGTCGCGAACGGCGGGGCAGGGTCGTACTCGATGCCGAGCTGAACGGCCTGAGCCGCCGCATTGCCGGCGATCTCGGCGACGACCCGGAGGCCGAAGTCGATGCCCGAGGAAACCCCGCCGGCCGTGATCACGTTCCCATCCGTCACCACGCGCGCCTTCTCGAAGGTGGCGCCGACCAGCGGCAGCAGATCGGTGTAGGCCCAATGGGTGGTCGCGCGCCGGCCCTCGAGCAGTCCGGCCGTCCCGAGGATGAAGGCGCCGGTGCAGACCGAGGTGACGTATCGGGCGCCGGCCGCCTGCCGGCGCACGAAATCGACGGTCTCCGGATCGGCCATGGCGGCTGCGACACCGATGCCGCCCGGGAGGCAGATGAGATCGAGCTGGGGGCAGTCCGCGAATGTGGTGGTCGGCACCAGGCCCAGGCCACAGTCGCTCGGTACCGGATCGAGCGACTTGGCGACGATATGGGTTTTCGAATCCGGCAGCCGGTGGAGCACCTGCAGCGGGCCGGTGAAGTCGAGCTGCGTGAGATCGGGAAAGATCACGAAGCCGGTGTTGAAGGTGGTCATCTGGGCGCCCCGGTTCGTCCTCTGCGGCCTCGGCCAGCCTCGCGGGAGAGGCGGGGCGAAGTGTAGCCCGGTTCGCGCCATCCGCGCCAAGGCTTTCGCATCGGCAGCGGCGGGGCGACGGCGCACCTTTGCCTGAGCCGCGGAATAGGCTAGGGGCGCGGGGCCGGGACAGCAGAGGACGCCATGACCGAGATCATCCGATCGCTCGACGAGATCGACCCGGGCTATACCGTGCTGTTCTGCGACCTCTGGGGTTGCCTGCACGACGGGGTGCGGGCCTTCCCGGCGGCGGTGGCGGCGCTGGAGCGGTTCCGTGGCCGGGGCGGCGTGGTGGTGCTGATGACCAACTCGCCGCGGCCGGCCGGCGACGTGGCGCGGCAGCTCGACGGGCTGGGGGCGCCGCGGTCGTGCTGGGATCTCATCGTCTCGTCCGGCGACGCGGCGCAGGCGGCGATGGCGATGGGGCAGTTCGGCCGGCGGGTCTACCACATCGGCCCGCCGCGCGACCTGGTGTTCTTCGAGGATGCCGAGGGCCGGCCGTTCGACATCGAGCGGGTGCCGCTGGAGGAGGCCGAGAGCATCGTCTGCACCGGGCTGTTCGACGACCGGACCGAGACCCCGGACGACTACCGGGCGACCATCCTCTACGGCAAGAACAAGGGGCTGAGGCTGCTCTGCGCCAATCCCGACATCGTGGTCGACGTCGGCGAGATCCGCATCTGGTGCGCCGGCGCGATCGCCGCGGCCTATACCGAGGCGGGCGGCCGCAGCTACTACTTCGGCAAGCCGCATCCGCCGATCTACGCGCTGGCCCGCCGGCGGGTGACCGAGCTCACCGGCCACGAGCCGCCGTCCGACGAGATCCTCTGCCTCGGCGACGGCATCGGCACCGACATCCTCGGCGCGATGGGGGAGGGACTCGATTCGCTCTTCATCTCCGGCGGGCTGGCGGAGATGGAAACCGGCACCACCGCGGCCGGCGTCGACCCGGCGCGGGTCGAGGCCTATCTCCGGGCGGCGAAGTTGGCGCCGAAGCTGGCGATGGCCTACCTGCGCTGATTCTGCAGCCGACGCCGCCGCCCGATCAGACGAACGGATCGGGCGTATCTCAGCGCGCATACACACCCGCTTCCATACGATCGAAGCGGGCCTCGGCCCGCGAGTCCCGGCCCGACAAGCCGAAGCTCCTGTGGAGCTTCGGCCGGGCCGTTCGCCGAAGCCCACGGCGGAGGCGAAGGGGCGTGCGGCCGGGACCGTCGTGCTCCATCCGGGCGCGGGCACCCCGGGTGGCCGCGGTATCGCGGCCACCCCCGGCAGGGGCGGCCGCGGCCGGATTTGCCGACGGTCAAATCCGGCAGGCGGAGCCATCGCGCGAGAGATCGGGCCGTGGGCGGAGCCGTTGCCGACCGGCTCCGTTACTGTGCCGGCGGCAGCGGGTCGGGGACCTTGTTCTTGATCGGCGGGATCGTCTGCAGATAGGCGTAGATCGCCTTCAGATCCTCGTCGCTCTTCTGGCCATAGGGTTGCCACGGCATCGGCGGCAGGATCGGCCGCCCCTGCCCGAGGTGCCGCCCGGTGCGCAGCGCCTGGAGGAACTGATCCTCGGTCATCTTGCTCCAGATGCCGGTCTCGGGATCGGGGGTCAGGTTGGCGGGGAAGCTCACCCCCCACGGGCCGGACCAGGCGGTGTTGGTGGCGATGAAGGCCGCGGCCCAGGGCTCCGCAACCTTGGCCGGCGCGGTGATCACGATGTCCTGCGGGTGGCCCGACAGCATCCGGCTCATGTCGGGCTCCGGGCCGTTCGCCCCCATGTGCCAGGGCGTGTGGCAGTCGTTGCAGCCCGAGGTCGCGACCAAGTACTTGCCAAGCTCGACATCCCCGTCCTGCCGCGAGCACCGGCCCCGCGGTGAGCATCGCGGCCATCGCCAGCAGCATCCCGTGCGTCCGTCTCATTGCCTTGTCCCTCCTTGTTGGGTCTGGGTTGGTAGTGCATCGATCTCGGTGATCCATTTCCGGACCAGGTCCAGCGCCTGCTCGTCCGCCAGATCGGTGCCGAGCGGCGGCATCTGCAGCGCCGCCCAGCGCGAGGCCATGCGCTGGACCAGCACGCTGCGCTCCGGGTGCCCCGGCTCGACCCGCATCACGGCGTCGGCGGTCTGGCCGGGCGCCGGGTCCCTGACCGGCTGGTCGACGGTGGTGGCGAGCGCGGCCTCCACCGGGTCGCCGGTCATGTGGCGCAGGAAGATCCCGACGTTCTGCAGCTTGCCGTCCGAGGCGTGGCAATGGCCGCAGTTGGCGTGCAGGTAGCCGAGCGCCGCCCGCTCGGTCGGCGACGTCGCCCGAATCCGCGGCGGGTGGGTCAGCAGCGCCGCCGGGAGCCCGGTCATCAGGCCCGCCCGCACCAGGTAGGGCAGATCGACCCCGGCGGCGGCGGCGGCGTGTCGGCGTAGAGCGCGTTCGGATCGCGGTCGGGCGAGAGCTGCAGCAGGCTGAAGCCGATGATCGGCGTCCGGCGCCCCTCGTGGCAGACCTTGCAGTCGCTGACGCTGGGGATGGCGTGCGAGCGGCCGTCGCCGAGGTCATAGGTGCCGCCGAGGCCGGTCGCCGGCGCCAGCGTCGCCTCGCGGCCGTCGGCGCTCCAGGCATAGGCGACATAGCGCCAGCTGCCGTCGGCCAGCCGCTCGATCATCCGGGTCTCGACCGGCCGGCCGCCGAACGAGAACTCCTTCCAGAACCGGGTGCCGGCGGGAAACACCCATGCCTCCGGGTCGGAGGCGTCGATGGCGGTGCCGGGCGGCAGCGAAATCCAACGCCGCTTGGTGGCGCCGTCGGTCCAGAGCGGGTACTGGGGCGCGAAGGCGAGCAGGTCGCGGGGCGACTTGCCGCCGGTCGAAGTCGGCGTAGAGGCCGCTGTCGCGCAACGCTGCCGGCGGATCGGCGGGCGTCGCTTGCGGCGGCGTCGCCGGAGCGACAGGGAGCGCTGTCGCCAGGACCGCGGCGGCCAGTCCAGTTAACCCGAAACGTGCCCGCATTCCCACGACCGGTGTTGTACCGGCTCCCCCCGACGCTACAGTATATCCGACGCCGTGACTTCTGAGAAGCGGGGGCGGAGTTTTCGGGAGATGGTAGAGGCTGAAGTTGTAACCTGAAGACCGCAATGCGGTATCAGTTGTCGCCAAGATTTATCGCGGCCGTCGACTTGCGCCGGGGCCGCGCCAGGGCCGGGGGAGGGATCCGATGCGGGAGACCGGCGAGCAGCCGCTGCGGATCGGCACGATCTGCATCGAGGACATCGAGATCGGCATGGCGCGGTCGCTGGCGAAGACCATCGGCGACCGGGAGATCGCGCTGTTCGCGGAGCTCTCCACCGACCACAACCCGGTGCATCTCGACGACGCCTATGCGCGCGACACCATCTTCGAGGGCCGGATCGCGCACGGCATGCTGACGGCGGCGCTGATCTCGGCGGTGATCGGCGAGCAGCTGCCGGGGCACGGTACGGTCTATCTCGGCCAGACCCTGAAGTTCCGGGCGCCGGTGCGGCCGGGCGACCGGGTCGAGGCGACGGTGGCGGTGCGGGAGATCGACCACGCCCGGCGGCGGGTCACCCTTGATTGCCGCTGCCGGGTGGGCGATACGGTCGTGCTCGAGGGCGAGGCGCTGGTGCTGGCGCCGAGCCGCAAGTTCGACTGACACGCGCGGCCCCGGGGCCCGCCGGGGGGCCGATGAAGCGCTTCCACGACTATCGCGGACTGGCGGCGCCCGACCGCGGCGCGGCGGTCGCCGTGGGCAATTTCGACGGGGTGCACCTCGGCCACCAGTCGGTGCTGGCGCTGGCCCATGCCGCCGCCGCGGAGCTGGGCGCGCCGTTCGGGGTGGTGACCTTCGAGCCGCATCCGCGCAGCTTCTTCGCCCCCGACGCGCCGGCGTTCCGGCTGATGGCGGCGGAGGCCCGCGCCCACCGGATGCAGAAGCTCGGGGTCGAGGTGCTCTACGAGCTGCCGTTCGACGCGGCGCTGGCGGGGCTGAGCCCCGAGGGCTTCGCGCGAGGCGTGCTGGCGGAGGGGCTGGGGGTGCGGCACGTGGTGGTCGGCGCCGACTTCCGCTTCGGCAAGGGGCGGGCCGGCGACGCGGCCGGGCTGAAGGCGCTGGGCGCGGGGCTCGGCTTCGGGGTGACCGCGGCGCCGCTGGTCTCGGACGATCGCGGCGACTATTCCTCGACCGCGATCCGCGAGGCGCTGGCCGAAGGCCGGCCGGAGGAGGCGGCGCGCATCCTCGGGCACTGGCACCGGATCGAGGGCGCGGTGCAGCACGGCGAGAAGCGCGGCAAGGCGCTGGGGTTTCCGACCGCCAACCTCGGGCTCGACCGGCTGCACCTGCCGCGGTTCGGGGTCTATGCGGTGCTGGTCGACGTGCTGGACGGGCCGCATCGCGGCCGTTACGGCGGCGCGGCGTCGATCGGGGTCCGGCCGACCTTCGGGGTCAGCGCTCCCAACCTGGAGGTCTACTTGCTGGACTTCGACGGCGATCTCTACGGCGCGGAGTTGTCGGTGGCGTTGGTGGCGTTCCTGCGGCCGGAGCTGAAGTTCGAGGGGCCGGCGCCTTTGATCGCGCAGATGCGGGCCGACGTGGCCGAGGCGCGGGCGCGGCTGGCCGGCCTGGCGGCGCCGTGAGGATCGACACCGGGCGGCTGATCTTGCGCCGGTTCAGGGCGGGCGACCGGGCGGCCTATGCGGCGCTGAACGCGGACCCCGCGGTGATGGACTTTCCGCGGCCACTGACCCGCGAGGAGAGCGACGCCGAGCTCGCGGACTTCGTTGCGCGCTGGCGATCTGACGGCTTCTGCTTCGCGGCGATCGAGCGGCGCGACGACGGCGTGCTGCTCGGGATGGCGGGGATCGCCCGCTGCGCGATGGACGCGCCGATCAGCCCCTGCGTCGAGATCGGCTGGCGGCTGGCGCGGGCGCAGTGGGGGCGGGGCTATGCCAGCGAGGCGGCGCGGGCCTGGCTCGGGCACGGCCTGGGAACCCTGGGGCTCGACGAGGTGCTGGCATTCACCGACCCGGCGAACCTGCGCTCGCTGGCGGTGATGCGGCGGATCGGGATGCGGCACGATCCGGCGCGCGATTTCGAGCATCCCGCCATGCCCGCGGGGCATCCGTTGCGGCCGCACCTGCTCTATGCGCTGACGCGCGAGGAATGGGAGGCGGGGCGATGATCGAGACCGGGCGGCTGCTGCTGCGGCGCTGGGAGCCGCGCGACCGGGCGCCGTTCGCGCGGCTCAATGCCGACCCGGAGGTGGCGCGCTACTTCGTCGCCCCGCTGGACCGGGCCGGCAGCGACGCGATGGTGGACCGGCTCGAGGCAGGCTGGCGCGAGGACGGGATCGGTTTCGCGGTGGCGGAGCGGCGGGCGGACGGCGCCTTTCTCGGCATGGTCGGGCTGGCGCGGGTGCATTTCGCGCCGTTCGAGGACGCGGTCGAGGTCGGCTGGCGGCTGGCGCGCGAGCACTGGGGACAGGGCTATGCCACCGAGGGGGCGCGGGCGTGGCTGGACCACGGTTTCGCGACGATGGGGCTGGAGGAGATCGTCTCCTTCACGGTGCCCGCCAACTTGCGCTCGCAGGCGGTGATGCGGCGGCTGGGGATGCAGCCCGATCCGGCTCGGAACTTCGGGCATCCGGCGGTGCCGGAGGGGCATCCGTGGCGGCCGCACGTCTTCTACGCGCTGCGCGCCACGGACCTGCGCCCGGAGCCCGACGCCTCGCGTCGGCTTTGAGTGAGGAGAATTGCATGCGTGTCATCGTCTATGGCGTAGGCGCGATCGGCGGGACGGTGGCGGCGGCGCTGGCGCTGGCCGGGCAGGAGGTGGTGGGGATCGCCCGCGGCGCCCAGCTGGCGGCGATCCGGCGCGGCGGGCTGCTGCTGCGGACACCCGAGCGCAGCGCCCGGGCGGAGTTTGCCTGCGTCGGCGATCCCGGCGAGATCGAGCTGCAGGGCGGACGACGCGATCCTGCTGACGATGAAGACCCAGGACACCCTGCCGGCGCTGGAGCGGCTGCGGGCCATCGGCGTCCGCGAGCAGCCGGTCTTCTGCGTCCAGAACGGGGTCGCCAACGAGCGGCTGGCGCTGCGGCGATTCCCGAACGTGCACGGGGTGACGGTGATGATGCCGGCGGGCTTCGCGGTGCCCGGCGAGGTGGCGGCGTTCTCGACGCCGCGGCACGGCATCTTCGACATCGGCCGGTTTCCCGCCGGCCGCGACGCCGCGGACGACGCGCTGGCGGCGGCGCTGGAGGCGGCGAATATCGCGGCCTTCGTCGTCTCCGACGTGATGGCAAGCAAGTACGGCAAGCTGCTGATGAACCTCAACAACATCGTCGAGGCGGCGCTGGGGCGAGGCGCGGAGCGCGGGCGGATCGGCGCGGTGCTGCGGGCCGAGGGCGAGGCGGTGCTGGCGGCGGCCGGGATCGGCTGGCGCGACATGGGCGCGGCCGATCCGCGCCGCGACGCGCTGATGCGCCAGCAGCCGGTCGACGGGGTCGAGCGGACCGGCGGCTCCTCGACCCAGAGCCTGGCCCGGGGCACCGGCTCGATCGAGACCGATTACCTCAACGGCGAGATCGTGCTGCTGGGGCGGCTGCACGGGGTGCCGACGCCGGCCAACGCCTACTTCGTCGATCTGAGCGCGCGGCTGGTGCGCGACGGCAGCCGGCCGGGGGCGATCTCGCTGGCCGAGGTCGAGGCGGGGCTGGCGGCGGCCGGGTGAGGCGCGCCGATGGCATCGGCCTTTCGTTCCGGCCGCAAACGCGCGATGTTCCGGCGATGAAGAAGGGCAAGACCGCGCGCGATGACGAGGGGCTGCGGCCGGAGTTCTGGCGGCGCTTTCCGCTGGAGCAGCTGAACCGTGCCGAGTGGGAGGCGCTCTGCGACGGCTGCGCCAAGTGTTGCCTGGTCAAGCTCGAGGACGAGGTGACCGGCGAGATCGCCTATACCAACGTCGCCTGCCGGCTGCTGGATCTGGGCACCTGCCGCTGCGGCAACTATCCGCTGCGCCGCCAGCTGGTGAAGGGCTGCGTGGTGCTGAGCCGCGACAACATGGAGCGGGTGCTCGACTGGATGCCCCGGACCTGCGCCTACCGGCTGGTGCACGAGGGGCGCGAGCTGGAACCCTGGCACCCGCTGATCTCGGGCGACCCGGAGAGCGTGCACCGGGCCGGGATCTCGCTCCGGGGGCGGATGATCGCGGAATACGAGGTGGCCGAGGAGGACTGGCCGGACTTCGTGCTCGAGGAGGAGATCTGATGTGGTTCGCCTCCGACAACACCAGCCCGGCCGCCCCGGCGGTGATCGAGGCGGTGGCACGGGCGAACGCGGGCCATGCCGCGTCCTACGGTGCCGAGGCGGCGATGGCGCGGGTGACGGCGCGGCTGCGCGAGATCTTCGAGGCGCCGGAGGCGGCGGTCTACCTGGTGGCGACCGGGACCGCGGCGAACGCGCTGGCGCTCGCCTGCCTGTGCCCGCCCTGGGCCACGGTCTACTGCCACCGCGAGGCGCATGTCCAGGAGGACGAGTGCGGCGCGCCGGAGTTCTACACCGGGGGCGCCAAGCTGACTGCTCATAGACGGCGCGCACGCGAAGATTTCCCCTGCGGACCTGGCGCAGGCGCTGGGCGCCACGGCGCGGAGGGGCGTGCACAACGTGCAGAAGGGCGCGCTGTCGCTGAGCAACGCCACCGAGGCCGGGACGGTCTATCGCCCGGACGAGGTGGCGGCGCTGGCGGCGGTGGCGCGGGCGCACGGCCTGCCGGTGCACATGGACGGGGCGCGGTTCGCCAACGCGGTGGCCGCGGTCGGCTGCACGCCTGCGGAGCTGACCTGGAAGGCCGGGGTCGACGTGCTCTGCTTCGGCGGCACGAAGAACGGCTGCCTGGGGGTCGAGGCGGTGATCCTGTTCGACCCGGCGCGGGCCTGGGAGTTCGAGCTCCGGCGCAAGCGGGCGGGGCATCTCTTTTCCAAGCACCGGTTTCTGTCGGCGCAGATGGAGGGCTACCTGGCGGGCGAGTTGTGGCTGGAGCTGGCGGCGCGGGCGAATGCCCGGGCGGCGGCGCTGTCGGCGGGGATCGCGGCGCTGCCCGGGGCGCGGCTCATCCATCCGACCGAGGCGAACGCGGTGTTCGCGGCCTGGCCGCGGGCCGGGCATCGGGCGGCGCGGGCCGCCGGCGCGCAGTACTACCTCTGGCCGGACGACCAGGACCTCGACGGGCCCGACGAGGCGGCGCTGTCGGCGCGGCTGGTCTGCAGCTGGTCGACCGCCGAGGCGGAGGTGAGCGAGTTCCTGGGCGTGCTACAGGGCGAGAAACTCGCGCAGCGCGCCTGAGACCGCCTCGGGGTGGCTGATCGGCACCATGTGCCCGGCGCCCGGCACGGTGACCCGGCGCGCCTGCGGCAGGCAGGAGGCGATCGCGTCGAGGATGGCGGCGATCACCGGCGGCGACTCCGCGCCGGCGATCAGCAGCACCGGGCAGGCGATGCCGGCGAGGCGCCGCCCGCGGAACCCCGGCGCCCTGCATCAGGTCCGGCTCGGAGGCGATGACCAGCGGCATGCGGGCCGACGGTGTAGGCGGCCTGCCGCGGCGACATCGCCGCGAGCCCGCCGGCGCGCCCCAGCGGGCGAGGAAGAGCTCGGTCGCGGCGCGCCAGTCGGCCGCGGCGACCGCGGCGTGCATGGCGGCCCCGTCGGCGATCTCGACGCTGAAGGCGGGGGAGCCCGATTCGGCCAGCAGCGAATACTGCACCGGCTCGATCAGGGTCAGCGAGCGGACGAGCTCGGGCGATTCGATGCCGAGGCGCAGCGCCACCGTGGCGCCGAAGGAATGGCCGATCAGATGCGCCGGCGCCTCGAGCAGGGCGCGGGCGTTCGCCACCGCCTGCTCCTGCAGGCCGCGGGCGGGGTCGTGATCGGTGCCGCCGTGGCCGGGCTGGTCGAGGGCGCGCATCGCCAGGCGATCGGCGAGCCGCGCCATCAGCCCGGCGAAGGCGCCGGAATGGGCGAGGCCGCAGTGCAGCAGCAGCGCCGGCGCGCCGGCTGCCGGCCTCGCGCCAGGCGACGGTGCCGCCCTCGCCGCAGCGGACCGGCATCAGCCGTCGCCGAGCGCTTCCAGGTGCGCCTCGAGATGCGGCAGGCGGTCCTGGCCCCAGAACACCTCCTCGCCCACGAGGTAGCTCGGCACGCCGAACACCATCCGCTGCAGCGCCTCGTCGGTGTTGCGCTGCAGGGTCTCCACGGCGGCGAGCATGCCCTTGTCGGCGAGCGCGGGATCGAAGCCCTCATCCGCGAGCATTTCGCGGATCACCGCGTCGTCGGCGATGTCGCGCTCCTCGGCCCAGACCGCGCGCAGGACGGCGTGCACCAGCGCCGCCGAGGTTGCCGCCTCCGGCCGCCTGGGCCGCGATGATCGCGGTGGACGCCGGCACCGGGTTGGCCGGCCAGTAGCGCGGCTGCAGGTTGATCGGCAGGCCCTTTGCCCGGGCGACGCGGGCGATGTCCTGCAGGCGATAGCGCTGGCGCGAGACGTGGCGGTCCTTGAGCTGGGGCGTGCCGGTCTCGGCGAAGATGCGCATGAGCTGCACCGGCTTGTAGGCGATGCTGGCCCCCTGCCGCGCCGCCACCTCCTCGAGGCCGAACCCGGCGAGATAGCAGAAGGGCGACAGCGGGAAGAGGTAGTAGTCGATCGCTGCCATGGCCGTCGCTCCCGCGGTTTGCCGGTCCAGCATCGGCAGAATCCGGGGCTTTGCAAGGCCGGGAGGCGGTGATAACCCACGGGTCAGCCAAGGCTCCATCTCCGCGAGGTCCCGCTTGCCCATGAACCCCGTCTTCAAGCCGAAGCTGATCGCGGGCAATTCGAACCGGCCGCTGGCCACCGCGATCGCCCGGCGGATCTCGATGCATCGGGGCGAGACGGTGGAGCTGGTCAAGACCCGGGTGGAGCGGTTCAACGACGCCGAGATCTTCGTCGAGGTCTACGAGAACGTCCGCGGCGAGGACATGTTCATCATCCAGTCGACCTCGAACCCGGCGAACGACAACCTGATGGAACTGCTGATCATGTGCGACGCGCTGCGGCGGTCCTCGGCGCACCGGATCACCGCGGTGATGCCGTATTTCGGCTATGCCCGGCAGGACCGGCGCTCGAAGGCGCGCACGCCGATCAGCGCCAAGCTGGTGGCGAACCTGCTGACCGTGGCCGGGATCGCGCGGGTGCTGACGATGGATCTGCACGCGGCGCAGATCCAGGGCTTCTTCGACTTGCCGGTGGACAACCTCTATGCCGCGCCGGTGTTCGCGCTGGATATCCGGCACCACTTCCGCAACCTCGCCGAGATCACCGTGGTCTCGCCGGACGTCGGCGGGGTGGCGCGGGCGCGCGAGCTGGCCGAGCGCATCGGCGCGGACCTCGCCATCGTCGACAAGCGCCGGGCGGGGCCGGGCGAGGTGGCGTCGATGACGGTGATCGGCGAGGTCGCCGACCGGGTCTGCGTGATCGTCGACGACATCGCCGACACCGCCGGCACCCTGGTCAAGGCGGCGGAGCTGCTGATCGGCCAGGGCGCCAAGGAGGTGCACGCCTACATCACCCACGGCGTGCTGTCGGGGCCGGCGGTGGAGCGGGTCGCCGCCTCGGCGATGAAGAGCCTGGTGATCACCGATTCGATCGAGCCGACCGCGGCGGCGCGAAAGGCCAAGAACATCCGCATCGTGCCGGTGGCGCCGCTGTTGGGGCAGGCGATCCTGAACATCGCCAACGGCACCAGCGTTTCGTCGCTGTTCGACGCGCAGACGCTGGAGCCGATCTACGAGGCGTTCTATCCCACCGCCGCCTGAGGGGGGAGCGCCGGCGTTTTCCGAAATTTGAGCGGCCCTTTGGCCGCAGAGTCGGTTCTCCCCGCGGCTCTGGCCGCGGGGCCCGATTCCTGCCCGATAGATTTCAAGCCAGTATGAATGCCTAGGGGAAGGCGGGGGCCGGGGCGTTGCGCCGGGCCGGCGCGCGCGGTCAGGCGAGGCGGCCGTCCGGGTCGATGCGGGCGGAGCCACCCAGATAGCGGGAGAGGACCGCCGGGATCGTCACCGAGCCGTCGGCTTCCTGGCCGTTCTCCAGCACCGCGATCAGGGTGCGGCCGACGGCGAGGCCGGAGCCGTTCAGGGTGTGCACGAACTCCGGCCGCGCGCCCTCGCCGCGGCGGAAGCGGGCGTTCATCCGGCGGGCCTGGAAGTCGCCGCAGACCGAGCAGGAGGAGATCTCGCGGTAGGTGTCCTGGCCGGGCAGCCAGACCTCGAGGTCGTGGGTGCGGCGGGCGCCGAAGCCCATGTCGCCGGTGGCGAGCACCACGGTGCGGTAGGGCAGGTCGAGCGCCTCCAGGATGGCCTGGGCGCAGCCGGTCATCCGGTCGAGCTCGGCGCGGCTGTCCTCGGGGCGGGTTATCGAGACCATCTCGACCTTCTCGAACTGGTGCTGGCGCAGCATGCCGCGCGGTGTCCTTGCCGGCGGAGCCCGCCTCGGAGCGGAAGCACTGGGTGTGGGCGGTCATCCGGACCGGCAGCTCGCCCGCGTCGAGGATCCGGCCGGCGACCAGGTTGGTGAGCGTCACCTCGGAGGTCGGGATCAGCCACCAGCCGTTGGTGGTCTGGTAGCTGTCCTCGGCGAACTTCGGCAGCTGGCCGGTGCCGAGCATTGCCTCGTCGCGCACCAGCACCGGGGTCCAGACCTCGCTCAGGCCGTGGCGCTCGACGTGGGTGTCGAGCATGAACTGGGCCAGGGCACGGTTGAGGCGAACGACGGCGCCCTTCATCACCACGAAGCGGGCCCCGGACAGCCGGCCGGCGGCCTCGAAGTCGAGGCCGGGCTTCGCCGCCGGGATCTCGAAGTGCTCCAGCGGTTGGAAGACGAAAAGCTCCGCGGGCTGCCCCAGCGGCGGATCTCGACGTTGGCGGTCTCGTCGGGGCCGTCGGGCACGTCGTCCATCGGCAGGTTCGGGATGCCCATGAGCAGCTCGCGCAGCGCCGCGTCGGCATGCGCCGCCTCGGCCTCGAGGCCGGCGATCTCGTCCTTCTTGTCGGCGACCAGCGCGCGCAGCCGGTCGAATTCGGCCTCGTCGCCGCGGGCCTTGGCGGCGCCGACCTCGCGGCTGGCGGCGTTGCGCTCGGCCAGCGCGGTCTCGGCGGCGGCAATGCGGGCGCGCCGGGTCTCGTCGAGCGCGAGGATCTCGTCGGCGACCGGCGGCAGGCCGCGGCGGGCGAGGGCGGCGTCGAAGGCGTGCGGCTGGTCGCGGATCTGGCGGATGTCGTGCATGGCAGGAACCCCGGGGCTGGTCCGGGCGGGTTATGGCGAACAACCGGCGGTTAGAAAAGGGCCGGAAACGCTGTTTTGCCGGCGGCGGGATTGTATTCGGGGGCCGCGGGTGCATTTCTGCGGCAACGCCAGCCAGCGAGGTGAGCCCATGTCCTTCCGACCCGTCGCGTCCCAGAGCCTTGCCCAGCCGACCATCGAAGGGGCCGGAGTGCATCTCCACCGCGCCTTCGGCTTCGGCGATCCGGGCGAGAGCGATCCGTTCCTGCTGCTCGACGATTTCCGCAACGACGATCCGGCGGCGTACCGGGCCGGGTTCCCCTGGCACCCGCATCGCGGCATCGAGACCATCACCTACGTGCTGGACGGGGCGGTGGAGCATTCCGATTCGCTCGGCAACCGCGGGGTGCTGGGGCCGGGCTCGGTGCAGTGGATGACCGCGGGCTCGGGGATCCTGCACCAGGAGATGCCGCGGGGCAGCCGCGAGGGGCGGATGCACGGCTTCCAGCTCTGGGCGAACCTGCCGTCGGCGCTGAAGATGACCGGGCCGCGCTACCAGGACATCCAGGGCGGCGATATTCCCCAGATCGTCGACGACGACGGGACGGTGGTGCGGATCATCACCGGCTCGTTCTGGGGCAGGAAGGGCCCGGTGGACGGGATCGCGGCCGAACCGCTCTATCTCGACGTCAGCGTGCCGGCCGGGGTGCGGAAGTCCCTGCCGGTCGACACCCGGGCCAGCGCCTTCGCCTATGTCTTCGGCGGGGCGGGGAGCTTCCGCGACGCGGCGGCGCCGGAGGGGGTGCGGGTGGAGAAGGAGTATCGCGGGCAGGAGCTGAACATCCGCGACCTGTCGGGGAACCGGACGCTGGTGCGCTTCGGCTCCGGCGACGAGGTGACCGTGACGGCCGGGCCCGAGGGCATCCGGTTCCTGCTGGTGACCGGGCGGCCGCTGAAGGAGCCGGTGGCCTGGCAGGGGCCGATCGTGATGAACACCCGCGAGGAGCTGATGCAGGCGATGCGGGAGCTCAGGAACGGCAGCTTCATCAAGGCATCGGCCTGAGGATCCGGCCGGTGGCGGGGCGACCCGGGGAAGGGGCGATGAAGCCGGTCGTCACCGTGACGCTCAATCCCTGCATCGACGCGGCCAGCGAGGCGGAGTCGGTGCAGCCGGTCCACAAGGTCCGCACCACCCACGAGCGCTACTATCCCGGCGGCGGCGGGGTCAACGTGGCGCGGGTGATCGCCGAGCTCGGCGGCGCGGCGCTGCCGGTCTATCTGCGCGGCGGGGCCACCGGAGCGCTGCTCGACGATCTGCTGATCGCGGCCGGCTTCACGCCGCTCTCGGTGCAGATCGCGGGCTACACCCGGATCAGCCACGCGGTCTTCGATCGCTCGAGCGGGCTGGAGTACCGCTTCGTGCCGGAAGGCCCGGAGGTGGCCGCGGCCGACTGGGCCCGGCTGCGCGACCTGATCGCCAGCCTCGATTTCGACTGGCTGGTGGCGAGCGGCAGCCTGCCGCGCGGCCTGGCGCCGGGATGCTATGCCGAGCTTGCCGCTCTCGCCGCCGCCCGCGGCGCCAGGTTCGCGCTCGACACCTCGGGGCCGGCGCTGGCGGAAGCCGTGGCGGCCGGCCCGCTCGCTCTGGTCAAGCCGAGCCTGGGGGAGTTCCGCCGCCTGACCGGCCTGCCGCTCGCGACCCCGGAGGAGGCCGCCGCCGCAGCGGTGGCGCTGCGGGCGGATCGGCGCGTGGAGTTCGTGGCCCTGACGCTCGGCCGCGAGGGCGCGCTGCTGGCGGGGCCGGAGGGCGTGCTCCGCCTCACGCCGCCCGACGTGCCGGTGGCGAGCGCCACCGGGGCCGGCGACAGCTTTCTCGGGGCGATGGTCTTCGCGCTGGCGCAGGGGCGGCCGGCGGCGGAGGCGTTCCGTCTCGGGGTGGCCGCCGGCACCGCCGCGGTCCTGACCCCCGGCACCGAGCTCTGCCGGCGCGAGGACGTGCGCCGGCTCTACGCGGCGATCCCGGCCTGACACGCTGCAATTACGTCAGCGCGATGGCGCACAAATGCCATGACGACCTTCGGACCTCTCAGCTAGACTGGCGGCGCCGCAGCATTGGGACAAATCGAAATGGAAACCGCTCCGACCGAGACGCGAAAATACATCATCGGCTGGCTGACCTTCGCGCCCGGTAAACGCGATGACTTCATGAGGATCGCGTTGCCCTATGTGGCGGCGTGCCGCGAGGAGCCGGGTTGCGTCTTCTTCGAAATGAACCCGAGCGTCACCGATCCCGACGTCGTCACCATCGCCGAGTGCTTCGAGAGCGCCGAAGCCCATGTCGCGCACCTCAGGACGCCGCGGTTCGAGGCCTTCTGGGCCGAGCTCAGCCGGATCGGGCTGCACGGGCGGTTCGAGAACATCTTCGCCGGGCGCGTCGAGCCGGATGCCGCAGAATTCGCCGGCGCCGGACCTGCGCCGGTCAGCTACTGACCACAGGCGCCGGTCAGGCCTCGGGGATCTCGTCGGTCCAGACCCGGAAGTTCTGCATGGTGCCGGGGCCGAAGGTGGTGGTGAGCGCCACGTCGGCGGCGTCGCGGCCGCGGGCCATCAGGATCCGGCTCTGGCGGGGGACGTTGTTGCGCGGGTCGAACAGGCGCCAGGCGCCGCCGAGATAGGCCTCGAACCAGGCGGCGAAATCGCCGGGCGGATAGGGCGGGGGGGTGCCGACGTCGCCGAGATAGCCGGTGCAGTAGCGGGCCGGGATGTTCAGCGCCCGGCAGAAGGCGACGGCGAGATGGGCGTAGTCGCGGCAGACGCCGACGCCCTCCGCGTAGGCCTCCGACGCCGAGCGGGTGGGGCGGGCCTGGGTGTAGTCGAAGCGGATGTGGGCGTGCACGAAGTCGCAGACCGCCTGGACCCGGGCCCAGCCGGGCGTCGGTGGTGCCGAAGTGCTGCCAGGCGAGGTCGAGCATGCGGTCGCTCTCGCAGAACCGGCTGGCGAGCAGGAACACCAGCGCCTCGTCGGGCAGCTCGTCCACGGCGTGCTGGCGGGCGTCGGGAACCACCGGGTCGGGCAGGCCGGGGTCGCGGATCACGGTGTCGGCGGAGATGCGGAAGCGGCCGGCCGGGGCGGTGAAGCGGCCGCACCAGTTGCCGAAGCCGTCGCGGTAGCTCCGCAGCGGTACCGCCGGGTCGAGCCGGGTGATGTCGGGCGCCTCGAGGTCGGAGACGCGCGAGAAGTGCACGTTCAGCACCGACAGCACCGGCGTCGGCTGCGGGAAGTCGAACTCCAGCTCGTAGCCGATCCGCAGTCGCATCGCGTTCCCCCGCTCTCGCCGTCCGCCTGCCCTGACCATAGGGGATCGCGCGGTGATGACCAGCGCCATGCGGGGTGGGGTCCGGAGCGGGTTCGACTTTGCCGAGTTTGCCGAGCACCGGGAGACGCTGCTCCGGGAATTCCTCAAGCTGGAGAATGGCTTGCCGAGCCACGACACCTTCAGCCGCATCTTCCGCCTGCTCGACCCGGCAGCCTTCGGGCAGGCCTTCGAAGCCTTCCTCGACGACCTCCGCGCCGGCGGCGACGCGGTGCTCGCCATCGACGGCAAGACGCTGCGGCGCTCGTTCTACCGGGCGGCGGGCCGCTCGGCGCTGCATGTGGTCACCGCCTTCGGCACCGGCGCGCGGATCGCCATCGCGCAAGCTGCCGTCGCCGCAGGCGGCAGCGATATCCTCGCCGCCCGCGCCCTGCTCCGAACGCTGTCCC
This sequence comes from uncultured Alphaproteobacteria bacterium, assembly GCA_963847795.1. Classification (GTDB taxonomy): domain Bacteria; phylum Pseudomonadota; class Alphaproteobacteria; order Rhodobacterales; family Rhodobacteraceae; genus Amaricoccus. The sequence goes on along the minus strand of CAWKBH010000015.1, from coordinate 698,214 downwards.
TGTGTGTCATGCTGGTGACCGGGGATGCGATCCACGCCCAGGCCGCCACGGCAGAGGTCGTGCTCGCGCAGAGCGGCGACTATCTCTTCGCGCTGAAGGCCAACCGCCCCGCCATGCTGCGCGAGGTCGAAGCCTTCTTCGCCGATCCACAGAGGGTGAAGTCGCCTTGCCATCCCCCGGGGCCGGCGCTAGTGTCCGCGCGATTTTCGGGGCCGGGGATGCTGGCCGCCCGCAGGCCAGAAGGAAGACCAGATGTTTGTCACACCCGCATTCGCGCAGGCGGCCGGCGGCGCCGGGGGCGCCAGCGGGCTGATCAGCTTCGTGCCGATCGTGCTGATCTTCGCCATCATGTACATGCTGATGATCCGGCCGCAGCAGAAGAAGGTGAAGGACCACAAGGCGATGGTCGAGGCGATGCGGCGCGGCGACCAGGTGGTCACCTCGGGCGGGCTGATCGGCAAGGTGACCAAGGTCGACGACGCCAAGGGCGAGGTCGAGGTCGAGCTGGCGCCCAACGTCAAGGTCCGGGTGGTGCGCAGCACGATCAGCCAGGTGGTCAGCAAGACCGAGCCGGTCGAGGCCTGACCCAGGGGGCCGGCGGCCGCGGGCCGCCGCCAGGAGATCCGACACTAGATGCTGCAATTTCCGCTCTGGAAGAAACTGGCCATCCTGGCGGTCTGCCTGGCCGGTATCGTCATCGCCTTCCCGAACCTGTTCTACGACCGGGTCGAGCGCCACAACGACGCGGTGGCGGCGGCCGCGAAGCGGCGCCGCGCCGACGCCCGAGACCGCCGCCGACGCCGCCGGCTGGCCGTCCTTCCTGCCCTCGGGGCTGGTGAACCTCGGGCTCGACCTGCGCGGCGGCGCGCACGTGCTGGTCCAGGTCGAGACCCAGGACGTGCATGCCGAGCAGCTCGAGGGGCTGTGGCCGCAGCTGCGCGACAAGCTGCGCGACCTGCGCGACCAGGTGGGCAGCGTGCGGCGGCTGGACAGCGGGCCGGACGAGCTCCGGATCCGGATCGGCACGCCGGCCGGGATGGACGCGGCGCTGCAGGCGGTGCGCGACGTGGCCAAGCCGGTGTTCTCGCTGACCGCCGCCGGGGGGCGCGAGTTCGAGGCCCGCGCCGAGGGCGACCAGCTGGTGGTGACGCTGAGCGACGCGCAGAAGGCGGCGCTGGACGAGCGGACGCTGCAGCAGAGCCTGGAGATCATCCGCCGCCGGGTCGACGAGACCGGCACCCGCGAGCCGACGATCCAGCGCCAGGGCACCGACCGGATCCTGGTGCAGGTGCCGGGCATCGGCTCGGCGCAGGAGCTGCTGCAGATCATCGGCAAGACGGCGCGGCTGAGCTTCCACCCGGTGGTCACCCGCACCACCGACGCCAACGCCCAGCCCGGGCTCGACCAGGAGATCCTGCCCTCGGCGGACGAGAAGGGGGTCTACTACATCGTCGAGAAGCGGGCGGTGGTGACCGGCGAGCAGCTCGACGACAGCCAGCCGAGCTTCGACCAGAACGGCCGGCCGGCGGTGACCTTCCGCTTCAACCCCTCCGGCGGCGCCGCCTTCGGGCAGTATACCGGCGAGAACATCGGCAAGCCCTTCGCCATCGTGCTCGACAACCAGGTGATCTCGGCGCCGGTGATCCAGGCGCACATCGCCGGCGGCTCGGGGATCATCACCGGCAACTTCACGCCGGAGGAATCGACGCGGCTGGCGATCCTGCTGCGCGCGGGCGCGCTGCCCGCGGCGATCAAGGTGCTGGAGCAGCGCACGATCGGGCCGGAGCTCGGCCAGGACTCGATCGACGCAGGAAAGCTGTCCGCGATGGTCGCGCTGGTGGCGGTCTGCCTGTTCATGGTGGCCTGCTACGGCTGGTTCGGGCTGATCGCCGACGTGGCGCTGGTGCTGAACCTCTTCCTGATCTTCGCGCTGATGACGGCGATCGGCGCGACGCTGACCATGCCCGGCATCGCCGGCGTCGTGCTGACCATCGGCATGGCGGTCGACGCCAACGTGCTGATCTTCGAGCGCATCCGCGAGGAGCTGAAGACGGCGCGCGGCCCGGCGCGGGCGATCCAGCTCGGGTTCGAGAAGGCGTTCTCCTCGATCGTGGACGCCAACATCACCACCCTGATCGTGGCGGTGATCCTCTATGCGCTGGGCTCGGGCCCGGTGCGCGGCTTCGCGGTGACCCTGGCGCTCGGCATCGTCTGCTCGGTGTTCACGGCGGTCTGGGTGACCCAGCTGATCGTGACCTCCTGGTTCGACTGGCGGCGCCCGAAGCTGGTCACGGTGTGAGGGGAGCGGATCGGATGCGCCTGCGGCTGGTTCCCGACGAGACCAAGATCGACTTCTTCCGCTACGTGAAGGTGTCGGCGATCGTGTCGATCCTGAGCGTCGTGGTGTCGATCGTCCTGATCGCGTTCCACGGCTTCAACTACGGCGTCGATTTCCGCGGCGGCACCCTGATCATGGCGGCGACGCCGGAGACCCACCCGGTGAGCGAATTCCGCCAGGCGCTGACCACGCTCAACCTCGGCGATGTCGGCGTCACCACGATCTCGGACAGCAGCGGGGCCGATCGCCACATGGTGCTGATGCGGCTCGGGATCTCGGGCGAGGACGCCGACAACCAGACCAGCGTCGTCAACGGCGTTCGCGATGCGCTGTCCAAGGATTTTCCCGGCATCGAGTTCCTGCAGGTCGACAGCGTCGGCTCCAAGGTATCGGCCGAGCTGGTGCAGAAGGGCATCCTGGCGGTGGTGCTGTCGTTCCTGGCGATCATGGTCTATGTCTGGCTGCGCTTCGAATGGCAGTTCGCGCTGGGCGCGGTGCTGTCGCTGGTCCACGACACGATCGTGACGCTGGGAATCTTCAGCCTGTTCCGCTTCGAATTCGACCTGACCATCGTCGCCGGCATCCTGACCATCATCGGCTATTCGATCAACGACACCGTGGTGGTGTTCGACCGGGTGCGCGAGAACCTGCGCAAGTTCAAGAAGACGCCGCTGCAGGACGTGGTGAACCTGGCGCTGAACGAGACGCTGTCGCGCACGGTGATGACCTCGCTGACGACGCTGATCGCGCTCTTCGCGATCTTCTTCTTCGGCGGCAGCGTGGTCAGCGGCTTTGCCCTGGTGGTGATCTGGGGCGTGGTGACCGGCACCTATTCCTCGATCTACGTCGCCAGCGCGCTGGTGCTGTGGCTCGGGGTCAAGCGCGACTGGTCCAAGCCCGACGCGGCGGCCGGAACCCGGTTCGGCGGCATCAAGGCCTGACCGCCGGAGCTGTCGCGCTATGTCGAGGCCCGGGACGATGCTCGCGGGGAGGAGGCGATGCGAACGGTCGAGGTGAGCTTCGACGGCCGGCTGCCGGTGGACGGCTATGGCCCCGGCGGCTTCCGGGTGGCCGGCGTCAGTGCACCGCGGGCCGCTGGCGCTGGTGCCCGAAGGGGTGGTGCCGTGGGACGGGCTGCCCGACCTCGGGCCGTTCCTGGAGCGGGCGGCGAGCTTCGACGTCCTGCTGGTGGGCATGGGCGCGGAGATGGCACCGCCGCCGGCCGGGTTCGCCGAGATGCGGACGCGGCTGGAGGCCGCGGGCGCCGGGACCGAGATCATGGCGACGCCCTCGGCCTGCCGCACCTACAACGTGCTTCTCGCCGAGGGCCGAAGGGTGGCGGCGGCGCTGATGCCGGTCTGAGGGCTGCGGCGGGGAACCGGGCCGGCGACCGCCGCGTTGAGCCTTCGAGGCGCCGGCAGCGCCGGCTCCGGGCCTTCCGCCCGCGGCCGCAGGGTTTATAAGGGGGCGGGGTTTGCCTGCCCGGGGACGACAACAAGCGAGGTAACGCAACATGGCTTTCGAACTTCCCGATCTTCCCTATTCGCACGACGCGCTGGCCGCATCCGGCATGTCGAAGGAGACGCTCGAGTTCCACCACGACATCCACCACAAGGCCTATGTCGACAACGGCAACAAGCTGATCGCCGGCACCGAGTGGGAGGGCAAGAGCGTCGAGGATATCGTGCGCGGCACCTACCAGAAGGGCGCGGTGGCGCAGTCGGGGATCTTCAACAACGCCTCGCAGCACTGGAACCACACCCAGTTCTGGCAGATGATGGCGCCGAAGTCCGGCGGCATGCCGTCCGAGCTCGAGCGCCGGCTCAAGGACAGCTTCGGCTCGGTGGAGAAGTTCAAGGAGGAGTTCGCCGCCGCCGGCGCCGGCCAGTTCGGCTCGGGCTGGTGCTGGCTGGTCTCGGACGGCGAGCAGCCTGAAGGTGACCAAGACCGAGAACGGGGTGAACCCGCTCTGCTTCGGCCAGACCGCGCTGCTCGGCTGCGACGTCTGGGAGCATTCCTACTACATCGACTACCGCAACAAGCGGCCGGCCTATCTCAAGAACTTCCTCGACAAGCTGGTGAACTGGGAGAACGTCGCCTCGCGGCTCGGCTGATACCGTCGCCGGCCGATCGCCTGGGAGCCGCACAGAACGAGGCGCCGGTGGTGCCGCGGTCCGCTCGCCCGGACGCGCAACCGCGCCGCATTCACTTGGCGGATTTGGCGGAGACAAATCCGCCCGCGCCTGCCTGCCCCTGGCAGGCGCGTTCCGCGCCGCCCAGGCAGGCGCGCGCGGATTACCACGCTCCGGTCCCGGCTGGACACCCCTCGGCCTGCGCGCTCACGCGCTCCGGCCGACGAACCCGCGCGAGGCAGTGCCTCGCTGTTGCGGGTTCGGGGAACGTATCCTGCATCGTCGCGCTCGGCATCGCTGTCGGTTCGATGTCACCCGAGGGACTCGACCGGATCCCGTGTGAGGCGCCGGACGCCCAACCGAGGCGAGGACGCACCAAGGCGCTGCCGGAGGAACATCCGGCAGCGTGTCACTCCCTGCGCGCCGTCATCCGGGCGTCGCAGCCTCATGGCGTCGCAGGAAGTCCAGCATCGGTGCCTGGAACAGCTCGGCCTTCGCCGAGAAGAAGCTGCCGTGGTCGGCGCCGGGGACCACGGCCAGCTCGGCCGCGGGCAGCCGGCGATAGAGTTCCGCCGCCTCCTCGACCGGGACGATCTCGTCGCGGTCGCCGGCCAGCACCAGCGCCGGCGCGACGACCCGGGCGAAATCCTCGGGGCCGTAGGCGAGCGGGCTGGTCCACATCGGCTTGACCCGTTCCAGCAGCGGCTGCCAGCCCTCCGGGCCGTAGGTCCGCTGCAGCCAGGCCGCCCAGCCCGGGTGGTCGCGGGCGAAGCGTGCGGTGTCCACCGCCGGCGAGCGGGGATCGCCGACGACCGCCTCCAGCCAGGCGCGATAGCCGGGGTTGAAGCGGAAGAGGGTGCCGCCGAGGACCAGCGCCCGCGGCAGCTCGGGATGGCGGATGCCGAGCTCGAGCGCGATCTGGCCGCCGTCGCTGTAGCCGGCGATCAGCGGCTTGCGCAGATCGAGGGCCTCGGCGAAGGCCGCGATGTCGTCGGCGAGGCCGGGATAGCTGAGCCCGCCGGACGGGGTGGCGGACCTGCCGTGGCCCGGGGTGTCGGGGGTGATCACCCGTAATGCGCGGCGAACGCCGCCAGGTAGGGACGCCAGGAGTCGCCGTTGAGCGTCCCGCCGTGGAGCATGAGCAGCGGGCTGCCCTGGCCGGTGGCCCGGTAGAAGATGTCGGTGCCGTTGGCGCGAACGACCTGGCCGGAGGTGTCGGAGGCTGCCATGAGGTTCAGCCCGAGGGCGTTGCCGGCCGGGCCAGCAACGCCTCGCGCCGGGCGAGGCTTTCGGCCGGCCAGTACTGGCGGCGGTCGTAGTATTCCGGCACCGCCGGCACGTCCGGCGGCAGGATCACCCAGGGCTGCCGGGTGCCGGTGAAGATGTGGATGTCGGGCGGAAAGCGGTCGGGATCGTCGAGCGTGCCGACGCGGACGAAGGCGAAGCGGTCGCCGCCGCCGGAATAGTGGCTCCAGAGCGCGATGCGGCAGGACGGGCAGCGGGCGATCTTCTGGCCGCCGCCGCTGTTGCTCGGGGTCAGCACGAGGTCCGGCCGGCCGGCGAGCGGCGTCACCCGGTCGGCCTCGATCAGCGCGTTCAGCGCGAAGGCCGACCCGGTCTCGCGCTGGCACCAGCGGCAGTGGCAGCAGTGGACGAAGAGCGGCGTGCCGTGCATCCGGTAGCGGATGGTGCGGCAGTCGCAGCCGCCGTCGAAGCTGTCGTCCATGCCGCGCCTCCCTTGCCGGCGGCGGCAGTCTCGACCAAGCTCGGCAGCTTGGCAATGGGCGGCGGGCGATGACCGAAGGGCAGAAGGGCGTCCTGGCGATGACGGGCGCCGCGGCGGTCTGGGGGCTGTCGGGGATCTACTACAAGGCGCTGGGCGCGGCCGGCGTGCCGCCGCTCGAGGTGCTGAGCCACCGCACCCTCTGGAGCGTGCTGTTCTTCGCGATCGTGCTGGCGGTGCAGGGCCGCGGCGTCGAGGTCTGGGATCTGCTGCTGCGGCCGCGGGTCTGGGCGGTGCTCGGCGGTCAGCGCGCTGACGATCGGGGCGAACTGGTTCGGCTTCATCGCGGCGGTGCAGACCGGGCGGGCGCTGGAGGCGAGCCTCGGCTACTACATCTTCCCGCTGCTGGCGGTGGCGCTGGGGTTTCTGGTGCTCGGCGAGCGGTTCACGCGGCTGCAGTCGGTGGCGATCGGCCTGGCGGCGCTGGCGGTGGCGGTGCTGACCATCGGGCTCGGGGCGGCGCCCTGGACGGCGCTGATGCTGGCCGTCACCTTCGCGGCCTACGGGCTGATCAAGAACCGGGTGGCGCTCGGGCCGGTGATCAGCGTCTTCGTCGAGACGCTGATCCTGGCGCCGCTGGCGATCGTCTGGCTCTGGGGGATGCACACCGGCGCCTGGACCGACCTCGGCGGCCGCAGCGGCGGGGTCTTCGGCCGGGATCTCGCCACCAGCGCGATGCTGGCGTTCTCCGGGCCGCTGACCGGAGGGCCGCTGGTGCTCTTCTCCTACGCGGCGCGGCGGATTCCCTACGCGACGCTGGGGCTGGTGCAGTACCTGAACCCGACGCTGCAGTTCGCGGTGGCGGTGGCGGTCTTCGGCGAGCCGTTCACCCTCTGGCACGCCATCGCCTTCCCGCTGATCTGGGGCGGGCTCGCGCTCTATTCCTGGGAGAGCTGGCGGCGGACGTCGGCGCACCCCTGACCGCTAGGCCAGCGGTTTCCGCATCGTCAGGTGGCGGTGGCCGCGGGGATAGTCGGCGGCAGCGGCCACTTGCGGAAAAGCCGAGCTTTTCATAGAAGCCCGGAGCCTGGAAGTCGTGGGTCTGGAGCAGGATTCTGGCCGCAGCCGCGGCCGCGGGCCTCGGCCTCCACCGCCTGGAGGATGCGCGGCCAAGGCCGCGGCCCCGCATCGGGGCGGGCAGGAAGAGGGTATCGACGTAGCAGGTGCCGCCCCAGGTCCAGCCGAAGCAGCCGCCGACGATCTCCGACGCCGGGCCGCGCAGCCAGAACGCGAACATCCTGCCGTCGTGAAGGCCGGTGGTCTCGGCGTTGAAGGCATGGAGCAGATCGCCCAGCGCGCGCATGGCGGCGGGGTCGGGGTCCGACGTCAGGGTGAGGTCCGGGTCGGGGACGTCGGCCATCGAGCGCTCCTGCGGCGGCCCGGGGATCAGGGTAGTCCCGTCGCACGCGTCGGCAAGGTCGCGGGGTCAGTCCTCAGGGCTCCGAATCCAAGTTAGGCGTGCCGTGACGCGAGAATGGCATCGAGGTAGTTGGGGTCCCATCCTGCGACCTTGCGTCGGGACTTGATGGATCGCTTGTCGGTGGCGGTTCGGACGAGTTTGAGGGCGAAGTGGCGGACGGTGGCCATGTTGCGCGCGCCGTGGCCCTTGCGGAGGCGCGACTGGTCGTCGGCGAAGGTGACGTCGAGCACCCAGTGCAGGCGGTTCTCGATCGCCCAGTGCCCGCGGATCGCCGCGGCGGCATCGGCGGAGGAGAGGGCGCGGGAGGAGACGAAGTAGCGGGTCTCGGAGCGGGTTGCGCCCCGCGTCTCTACCCGCGTCTCGGCGCGGACGAGGCAGGCGGTGCCGGGCAGGCGCAGCTCGCCCGGGAAGCGGCGGGCGCCGTCGAGCCAGTCGATCTCGCGGAGGACGGCGGTGCGGCGCTCCTCGATGCGGCCGTGTCCCTTGTCGAGGTCGGCGTGGGTCTCGAGCGGGCCGGCCGCGTCGGCGAAGGCGGCCTCGACCTCGGTTCGCAGGCTCGGCTGGTTGGCCTTGACCGCGAGCAGCCAGTCGGCGCCCTGCGCGGCGATGGCGCGGGCGACCTCGGCGTTGGTGGCGATGGCGTCGATGGAGACGAGCGCGCCCTTGAGCCCTTCCTCGGCGCCGAGGCGTTCGAGCAGCGGCGGGATCGCGGCGAGCTCGTTCGCCTTGTCGGGCACCGCTTCCTGGGCGAGCACCAGGTGCGCGGTGGTGGCGAAGGCGGAGACGAGATGCAGCGGGGCGGCGCCTGCGCTGCGGTCGTGGCTGCGGCGCGAGGTCTTGCCGTCGATGGTGACGAGCCCCGCCTTCTGCGGCCAGCTCTCCCGGACCCAGTCGGCGAAGGCGGCGGCGAAGAGCGCGGGGTTGATCCGGTTCATCAGGATGGTGAGCCAGCGCTCGCCGGGCACCCCGTGCGCGTAGGGCAGGTGCCGGCGCAGGAAACCGAGATGCGCCGCGCCCCAGGCGGCGATGTCCTCGTAGTCGTCGCAGTCGGCGATCGTGCCGCAGACCACCAGGAGCAGCACCTCCGGCAGCGGATGCAGGATGCGCCGCACGTCGCGCGGGTCCTCGACCTCGGCGAAATGATCGAGCAGCGCCGCGAGACGCGACTTCCGGGGCAGGGCTTCGGCGGACGGGATCATCGGCGGCTCCAAATCAGCGCCGCCGCATCGATTCAAGAAATCCCCCCCGTCACCTGTCATATGAGTTCGGAGCCCTGGGTCAGTCCTGGCCGTCCGTGAGGCTCCGCATCAGGTCGGCGACGGTGTCGCGCGTGCTCAGGAAGTCCAGAAATGCCGCGTCGGCAAAGCCTTGGGCGACGATGTGCCTGAAGGAGCGTGAGCAGCGGGTCCCAGTAGCCCTCGACGTTCAGCAGGAACACCGGCTTGGCGTGCAGGCCGAGCTGGCGCCAGGTCAGCACCTCGAAGAGCTCGTCGAGGCTGCCGGGGCCGCCGGGCAGCGTGACGATGGCGTCGGCGTTCATGAACATCACCTTCTTGCGCTCGTGCATGGTCTCGGTGACCACGAGGCGCGAGAGGTCGCGGCGGCCCTGCTCGCGGGCGACCAGGTGGGCGGGGACGACCCCGAAGGTCTCGCCGCCGGCGGCCATCGCGGCGCGCGCGACCGCGCCCATCAGCCCGACGTCGCCGGCGCCGTAGACCAGCCGCAGGCCCTGCGCCGGCCAGCGCCGTCCCGAGCTCGGCCGCGGCTTCGGCATAGGCAGGGCGGCCGCCCTGGCGCGATCCGCAGAACACGCATACCGACTTCGGCGGGGGAAGATGCATGGACAGGCTCCTGACTTCACTATGACTTTGCGCCGCGGCGTTTTTGTGACAGGGTAGGCGTCAGCAGGTTGTCGCGTGCTGGGTGCGCACCGCCCGCCGGTGCGAACCGGGATGCCACGGCGGTGCCAGGAAGGACAAGGTCGGATGGGCGAAGGATCGCCGCGTGCCAGGCGCAGGGCCCTGGCGGTAGCGCTGCCGGTCGCTGCGGTGCTGGGCCTCCTCTACGTGGCGATCCACCAGAACCGGGTCGCTCCGGCCCCCGCTGCCGGACCTGCAGTGGAAAGCCCGGCGCAAGCAACTCAGGCTCAGGCGCCGGACGCTCGACAGCGCCGGCGGAGCGCCGCGGCGCCCGGGTTCGACCTGGTGCGCGTCGAGCCGGACGGCTCGGCCGCGGTGGCCGGCACGGCCGCGCCGGGGGCCGAGGTGACGATCTATGCCGACGACGCGCCGCTCGCCAAGACCCGGGCCGACGCGGAAGGCAACTTCGTCGCGATCTTCAAGGTCGAGCCCTCGGCGGAGCCGCGGGCCCTGACGCTGGATGCGGCGGCGCCGGGCGGCGGCACCACGGCCTCGCAGGACGTGGTGATGCTGCTGCCGAAGGCACCGGCGGCGCCGGAACCCGACGCGGCGCCGGCCGCCGCGCCCGCGCCGGTCCCCGCGGCTGCGGCCGGCGGGCCGCCGGCGGCGCCCGAGGTGGTGGCGGCCGCGGAGCCCGCGCCGGCCGCGACAGGCGGCGGGGACGCCGGCGCTGGCGAGCCGCGCCCGAGGTGGCGGCGACGGCGATCGTCCGGGCGGAGGGCGTCGAGGTCGTGCCGCCGCCGGGCGACCCGGGCGCGAAGCGCAAGGTCACGCTGGCCAGCATCTCCTACGTCGAGGCCGGGCAGGTGACGCTGGCCGGGGTCGGCACCGCGGGGGCGGTGCTGCGGGCCTATGTGGACGACCGCTTCGCCAAGGAGGCGCAAGGTCGGGGCGGACGGACGCTGGAGCATGGATCTCGGCGGCGTGGCCAAGGGCCTCTACCAGCTGCGCATCGACCAGCTCGGCCCGGACGGCAAGGTGGCGAACCGGGTCGAGACGCCGTTCCAGCGCGACTATCCGCAGGCGCCGCCGCCGCGGCCGGTCCGGGCCGGCGCGCCGGCCGGCAACCTGGTCTCGGTGACGGTGCAGCCGGGAAACAATCTCTGGACTTTGGCGCGAGACGCGCTATGGTTCGGGCGTGCTCTACACCCAGATATTCACCGCCAACCGCGACGCAGATCCGCGACCCCGACCTGATCTATCCCGGGCAGATCTTCTCCATGCCCGAGATGGACAAGGTGGAGTAGCCGGCAGCCGATGGCCGTACCTGCCGTCCGAGACCTCCGGCGCGAGCGGCTGGCGGACCATCCGCCGGGTCGCGCCCTATCTCTGGCCGGAGGGCGAGCGCGAGGTGAAGACCCGCGTGGTGATGGCCATGGTGGCGCTGCTGGTCTCCAAGCTGGCCACGGTCGTCACGCCGTTCTTCTTCAAGGCGGCGGTCGACGGGCTGGCGCCCGGCCGCGCCCGGCGCCAAGATGGGCTATCTGGTGGCCGCGGGGCCGGTGGCGCTGACGCTGTTCTACGGGGTGATGCGACTGGCGGGCGTGGGGTTCGCGCAGTTGCGCGACGGAATCTTCGCCCGGGTCGGGCAGCGGGCGCTGCGCCAGCTGGCGCTCGAGACCTTCCGCCACATCCATGCTCTGAGCCTGCGCTACCACATCACCCGCAAGACCGGGGGCCTGAGCCGGATCATCGAGCGCGGGGTGAAGGGCGTCGACTTCCTGCTGCGGTTCCTGCTGTTCTCGATCTTCCCGCTGATCCTGGAACTGGCGATGGTCGGGGCGATCCTGTTCTTCGTGTTCGACGTCTGGTACCTGGTCGTCGTGGCGGTGACGATCTGGATTTACGTCTGGTTCACCTTCAAGGTCACCGAATGGCGGGTGGAGATCCGCCGGCGCATGAACGAGCGCGACACCGACGCCAACCAGAAGGCGATCGACAGCCTGCTGAATTTCGAGACGGTGAAGTACTTCAACGCCGAAGAGCGCGAGGCGGTGCGCTACGACGGCTCGATGCAGGGCTACGAGGCGGCGGCGACGCAGACGGCGGTGAGCCTGAGCTGGCTGAACTTCGGCCAGTCCGCGCTGATCACCCTGGGGCTGGCGGTGGTCATGGTGATGGCGGCGATGGGGGTGCAGGCGGGCAAGTACACCGTCGGCGACTTCGTGATGGTCAACGCCTACATGATCCAGATCACCCTGCCGCTGAACTTCCTCGGCACCGTCTATCGCGAGATCCGCCAGAGCCTGGTCGACATGGCGGCGATGTTCGACCTGCTGGAGCAGCCCGCCGAGATCGTCGACCGCCCGGGGGCGAAGCCGCTGCAGATCACCGGCGGCCGGATCGAGTTCCGCGACGTCGGCTTTCACTACGAGACCGAGCGCTCGATCCTGCGCGGGCTGAACCTGGTGGTCGAGCCGGGCCAGACCGTGGCCGTGGTCGGGCCGTCGGGGTCGGGGAAGTCGACGATCGGGCGGCTGCTCTTCCGCTTCTACGAGGTGACCGGCGGCGCGGTGCTGATCGACGGCCAGGATCTGCGCGACGTCACCCAGGCCAGCCTCCGGGCGCAGATCGGCGTGGTGCCGCAGGACACCGTGCTCTTCAACGACAGCATCTACTACAACATCGCCTACGGGCGGCCGGAGGCGAGCCGCGACGAGGTCGAGGCGGCGGCGCGGGCGGCGCAGATCCACGACTTCATCAGCGCCCTGCCGCATGGCTACGACACCACGGTCGGCGAGCGCGGGCTGAAGCTGTCGGGGGGCGAGAAGCAGCGGGTGGGGATCGCGCGCACGCTGCTCAAGGACCCGCCGATCCTGCTGCTCGACGAGGCGACCAGCGCGCTCGACACCGAGACCGAGCGCGGCATCCAGGAGAGCCTGCGGGCGATGGGGCTGGGGCGCAGCGTCATCACCATCGCGCACCGGCTTTCGACGGTGGTGGACGCCGACCGCATCGTGGTGCTCGAGCAGGGCCGGGTGGTCGAGCAGGGCCGGCACGAGACGCTGCTGGCGCAGGGCGGCCGCTACGCGCGGATGTGGAACCGGCAGCTGTCGGCCGAGCCGGAGGCGGAGGCGGCGGAGACCGACGCGGCCTGAGGCCGGCGCGGATCTTCGGCTAGGCGGTGGCCGTCACCCGGTTCGCCACCCATGTTCCGGCGTTGGCGAGGATCAGGTCGGCGTCGACGTAGCGCTCGCGCAGGATCGCCTCGTAGAGCGCGCCCTCGCGCTCCCGGCCCACCGCCCCGGCCTCGCCGGTCAGCAGCCGCAGCGCCTCCTGCAGCGCCGCGACCGTGCCCGATCCCTCGTCGAACTGCGCCTTCTTGCGCCAGACCAGATCGTGCGGCAGCAGGTCGGCGCAGGCCTTGCGCAGGATCCATTTCTCGGTCGTCGGCCCGGTCGCCTCGGCGGCGGCCGGGTCGGTGCGGCGGAGTTTCAGCGCCGCCGGAATGCTCTGGGCGAAGGCGATCAGCTCGCGGTCGAGGAACGGGGTTCGCGCCTCCAGGCTCTCGGCCATCGCGATCCGGTCGACCCGCTGCAGGTTGATGTTGTGCATGGTCCCGAGCGCGCGCGTCAGCTCGTCCGCAAGCGCCCGCGGATCGTCGACGTAGGCGTGATGATAGGCGTAGCCGGCGAACAGCTCGTCCGCGCCTTCGCCGGTCAGCACCGCCTTGACCCGCCGCCGCGCCAGCCGCGCCGCGAACAGCGTCGGGATCGCGCTGCGCACCAGGTCGATGTCGGCGCTCTCCAGGTGGTAGATCACGTGCGGCAGGTTGTCGGCGATATCCCGGGCGGTGAAGGCGTGCTCGGCATGGTCCGAGCCGATATGCGCCGCCACCGCCCGCGCCGCCACCAGGTCGGGCGAACCCGCGGTGCCGACCGCGAAGGTCCGCAGCGGCGGCTTGCCGGCGGCGGCCAGCGTTCGGGCCGCGATCGCGGCGATGATCGAGCTGTCGAGCCCGCCGGAAAGGAACGAGCCCACCTCCACGTCCGCGACCATCCACTTCGCGACCGCCTGCTCCAGCACGCGGCGGAGCTCGCCGGCGATCGACGCCGCGTCGGGCCCCGGTTCGAGCCCGGCGGCGCCCTGCGGCCGGCGGTACCAGGTCCGCACGCCGTCGCGGCTGTCGTAGAGGCTGCCGGGCGGGATCGAGGCGATCCGCTCCAGCCCGAGGCCGTCGAAGGCTTTCAACTCGGAGGCGAAGGCCCGGCCCTCGCCGAGCTCGGCCACGTAGAGCGGCTTGATCCCGAGCGGATCCCGGCCGGCGACGATGCGGTCGCCGCTCGCCAGCACGAAGGCGAACATCCCGTCCAGCCGGTCGATCCAGCGACCCGCGCCGGTGCGGAACAGATGCAGGATCGTCTCGCTGTCGCTGCCGGTCGCGAAGGCCGCCTCGCCGAGGATGGCGCGAAGATCGGCGTGGTTGTAGATCTCGCCGTTCACCACCAGCATCTCGCTGCCCTGGTGGATCGGCTGCGCGCCGTTCTCCGGCGCGATGATCGACAGCCGGCAGTGCGCCATCACCACCGGCGCCCCTTCGAGCCGGCTGACCTCTACCGCGTCCGGCCCGCGATGCGCCAGCTTTTCGATCATCCCCGCGGCCAGGCCTTCGTCGTCGATGCCCCACAGCACCACAAACCCGCACATCCCGCGTCCTCCGGTTCGTCGTTCCCACGATACCCATCCGGGCCCGGTCAGGGAACAACCCGATGACCGCGCCGGCGGCGATCGATCCGGCGCTGGTGGGGCCGACGCGGACCCGGCTCGGGGCCTTGAGCCTGCCGGTGCCGGCCGTCAGCCGGCGTAGGTCTCGTCCAGCGCGTAGCCCGTGGAGCGCACGGTGCGGATCGGGTCGCGGTCGCCGCGCCGGTTCAGCGCCTTGCGCAGCCGGCCGATATGCACGTCCACGGTGCGGATCTCGACGTAGACGTCGTGGCCCCAGACCCGGTCGAGCAGCTGCGCCCGCGAGAACACCCGGCCCGGGCGCTGGATCAGCGCGTCGAGCAGGCGGAACTCGGTCGGGCCGAGATGCACGTCGCGCTTGCCGCGGCGCACCCGGCAGAGCTGGCGGTCGAGCACGATGTCGGCGAAGACCGCCACGTCGCCGGCCAGCGCCGGCGCGGTCCGGCGCAGCACCGCGCGCATCCGCGCCACCAGCTCCGACATCGAGAACGGCTTGGTGACGTAGTCGTCGGCGCCGACGTCGAGCCCGCGCACCCGGTCGTCCTCCTCGCCGCGGGCGGTCAGCATGATCACGGGAATGTCGCGGGTGTCGCTGCGGGTGCGGATCTGGCGGCAGAGCTCGATGCCCGAGACGTTGGGCAGCATCCAGTCGAGCAGCACCAGGTCGGGCTTGACCTCGTCGACCGCGATCAGCGCCTCGTCGCCGTCGGCGGAGGTCGCGACGGTGAAGCCCTCCTTCTGGAGGTTGTAGGCCAGAAGCTGGCTGATCGGCTCCTCGTCCTCGACCACGAGGATCCTGGCGGACATCGGTGGCTCCCGTTCCTATTCCTTGACGAAGTCGAGCCCGGTGGGCTCGCCCTTGGGCCGGTCGTCGCCGAGGCTCTCGCCGGTGACGATGTAGTAGACCATCTCGGAGATGTGGGTGGTGTGGTCGCCGATGCGCTCGAGGTTCTTGGCGATGAACATCAGCTGCGCGCCGACCCCGATCAGCCGGCTGTCCTCGACCATGTAGGTGACGACCTCGCGGAAGATGGCGTTGTAGAGCTCGTCGATCTCGTAGTCCTGGTTCCAGATCTGCACCGCGAGGTCGACGTCGCGCGAGGCATGCGCGTTCAAGACGTCCGAGAGCTGGGTCAGGGTCTCGCGCCCCATGCGCACGATCGAGGTGGTCAGCCGCACCGGCCGCGCGGAGCTGAGCGGGATCGCCCGCTTGGCGATGTTCTTGGACAGATCGCCGATCCGCTCCAGCGTCGAGGCGATCTTCATCGCCGCGATCAGCACCCGCAGGTCGGCGGCTACCGGCTGGCGAAGGGCTATCACCTTCACCACGCTCTCCTCGAGCGCGATCTCCATGGCGTCGAGCGCCTTGTCGCGCTCGATTACCGCGCGGGCCAGTACGGCGTCGCGGCTCTGCACCGATTCCAGCGCGCGCGACAGCAGCTCCTCGCTGAGCCCGCCCATCTCCGAGATCCGGGCCTGGACCTGCACCAGGTCCTCGTCGAAGGCCGACACGATGTGCGCCATCCGGCGTGCTGCTCCTCGCGCCTGCCACGCCCGACGGTCGGGCAGCCTGCACGTGGTGCAGTATAGCGGCCGGCGCAACAGGATTATTGCAGTTTCGCGACGTTTTTGTGACAGCGCAAGCGGTTCAGGCCGAACGCAGCTTGTCCGCCGCGCCGGGTTCGTCGTCCTCGGCCGCGGCCTCGCCGCCCGGCGGCAGCCAGACGGTGAAGGCGCTGCCCTTGCCGAGCGTGGAGACGATCTCCAGCCGGCCCTCGTGCCGGTTCAGGATGTGCTTGGCGATGGCGAGGCCGAGCCCGGTGCCGCCCTTGTTGCGGCTGGAGCTGACGCTGACCCGGTAGAAGCGCTCGGTCAGCCGGTGGATGTGCTCGCGCGGGATGCCGGGCCCGGTGTCCTGCACGGTCACGCCGTACCGGTTGGGATGCGCCTTGCTCGCCTGGGCGACGAAGACCCGCACCGTGGCGCCCTCGCCGGCGTACTTCATCGCGTTGTCGATCAGGTTGGTGAAGACCTGGTAGAGCTGGTCGCGGTCGCCGAACACCCGGGCGCCGCCCGCCGGCAGGTCGATCTCGAGCTTGACCCCAAGCTGGCGGGCCACCGGCAGCAGGGCCGCGGCGCTGTCGGCGGCGATCCGGTTCAGCGACCATTCCTCCACCGGGCGCAGGTGCTCGGTCATCTCGATGCGGCTCAGCGACATCAGGTCGTCGACCAGCCGCTGCATCCGCTCCGGCCTCGCGGGCCATGATGCCGAGGAAGCGCTCGCGCGCCTCGGGGTCGTCGCGGGCGTGGTGCTGCAGGGTCTCGATATAGCCGATGATCGAGGAGAGCGGCGTCCTGAGCTCGTGGCTGGCGTTGGCGATGAAGTCCGAGCGCAGCTGCTCGGCCCGCCTGACCTCGGTCTGGTCCTCGATCTGGACGATGGCCAGCGCCTCCGGACCGAAGGCGCCGTCCGGCGGCAGCAGCCCGACCCGCGCCTCCAGGAACCGCTCGCGTCCCGGATGCGCGGTGAAGCGCACCCGGCGCTCGGCGCCGTCGGCCAGCGTCGCGCTGACCGCCTCGACGAAGGCCGGGGCGCGGATCAGGTGGGCGAAATGCGCGCCCGGCTGCAGCCGCGGCAGCGCCTCGTGCGCCGCCGGATTGGCGTAGCTGACCCGGCCGGTGCGCGAGACCACGATCAGCGGCGTCGGCAGCTTCTCGATCAGCGCCCGCCCGAAGCCCGAAGGCATCGCGCCTTCCGGCACCTCGCTGCGGGGCGAGGGCACCGGCTCGGGCACCACGAGCGGCAGCGGCGCCGGGCGACGCCGGAGCAGGGCGGCGGCGATCAGCGCCAGCACCACGCCCGCGGCGAAGGCGACCAGCGGCGACAGCGACAGCGCGGCGACGAGGGCGGCCAGGAAGCCGACGCCCAGGGCCAGCACGGCAGAGAACCATTTCGCCATCGCCGGGGCTCCTTGCCCTTCGCGGGCCCGCTATCTAGCAGCTTGCATGCGTCCGGAGAAGAAAGATTGTCTTCGTGTATCTGCATTATATGTATTGGGTTACAGGTCTGTGACGAGGTATGGCCGAAATGATCCGCTACGCGCTGCGCTGTGATCACGCGCACCGCTTCGACTCCTGGTTCGGGTCGGGCGCGGATTTCGACCGCCTGCGCGATGCCGGGCTGCTGGCCTGCGCCGTCTGCGGCAGCAGCAAGGTCGAGAAGGAGCTGATGGCGCCCAACCTCGCCGCCGCGGCCGCCACGGCGGCGGAGCGCCCGCTTTCGGCCCCCGCCTCGCCGGCCGAGCAGGCGCTGGCCGAGCTGCGCCGCCGCATCGAGGCCCAGTCCGAGAACGTCGGCCGCGACTTCGCCGCCGAGGCGCGGCGCATCCACGAGGGCCTCGCGCCCGAGCGCCCGATCATCGGCGAGGCCCGCCCGGCCGACGCCCGGGCCTTGATCGAGGACGGCATCCCGGTGGCGCCACTGCCCTGGGGTAACCGCCGCAGCGACTGAGCCGGAGCGTCACCAGAGGTTCTTGCCGTCGATCACCGTGACCGGCCAGTCGGCTGCCTCGAAGTCGTCGAGCAGCCGGGCGTTGACGCCGACCCGCTGCTTGCCCGGCTCGAAGCTACCATCCGGGCGATAGTCCGGGCTGACCGTGTAGGTGCTGCAGCCGCAGGTCGGGCAGAAGTTGTGGTCGACCGACCGGGAGCGCCAGCGATAGGTCGCCTGATCCTCGGCCGCGGTGGTGCGTCGGAATTGCTCGATCGGGTAGTAGGCGTAGAGCGCGCCGCGCTTTGAGCAGATCGAGCAGGTACAGCGGGTCAGGCGCTCCGGGATTGCGCCGTCGATCTCGAAGGCAACCTGTCCGCAGTGGCATCGGCCGGTGAGCATCGCGCAACCTCATTTGAACCTGAGGACAGTCTAGCGCCGAAGCCGCGCCCGGCAACTCCGCGGCCGCCCATGCCCGCGGATGCGGCCGGCTTGCGGCGGCGGGCGGGCGCCGATAAGAGAGGCGGTCTGGAATTCGAGGCTCGGTCCATGCCCCGTCTGGTGATGAAATTCGGCGGCACCAGCGTGGCCGACCTCGAGCGCATCCGCAGCGCGGCGGCCAAGGTCAAGCGCGAGGTCGAGCGCGGCTACGACGTGGCGGTGGTGGTCTCGGCGATGGCCGGCACGACCAACGAGCTGGTCGGCTGGGTGCGCGGCACCTCGATGCTCTACGACGCGCGCGAGTACGACGCGGTGGTGGCCTCGGGCGAGAACGTCACCGCCGGGCTGATGGCGCTGACCCTGCAGGAGATGGGGGTGCCGGCGCGCAGCTGGCAGGGCTGGCAGGTGCCGCTCCGGACCAATTCCAGCCACGGCGCCGCCCGGATCGAGGCGATCGAGACCGAGCGCCTTGTCGCCAAGTTCGGCGAGGGGCTGCACGCGGTGATCGCCGGCTTTCAGGGCGTGAGCCCCGAGGGGCGGATCACCACGCTGGGGCGCGGCGGCTCGGACACCAGCGCCGTCGCCTTCGCCGCGGCGCTGGAGGCGGAGCGCTGCGACATCTACACCGACGTCGACGGGGTCTACACCACCGACCCGCGCATCACCCGCAAGGCGCGCAAGCTCGAGCGGGTCGCCTACGAGGAGATGCTGGAGCTGGCGAGCCTCGGGGCCAAGGTGCTGCAGACCCGCTCGGTCGAGCTCGCCATGCGCTACAAGGTGCGGCTGCAGGTCCGCTCGAGCTTTTCCGACGAACCCGGCACCATCGTCTGCGACGAGGAGGAAATCATGGAATCGCGCGTGGTCAGCGGCGTCGCCTTTTCGCGCGACGAGGCCAAGATGACGGTGCTCGGCGTGCCCGACCGTCCCGGGGTCGCCGCGGCGCTGTTCGGGCCGCTGGCCGAGGGCGGGGTGAACGTCGACATGATCGTGCAGAACATCGGCGCCGACGGCCGCACCGACATGACCTTCTCCTGCCCGGTCGACGAGGTGCCGCGCGCCCGCAAGATGCTCGAGGACAGCAAGGCCTCGGGGGCGCTGAACTTCGCCACGCTCGACGTCGACGAGGACGTGGCCAAGGTCTCGATCGTCGGCATCGGCATGCGCAGCCAGGTCGGGGTGGCGCACCGGATGTTCGCGGCGCTGGCCCGCGACGGGGTCAACATCAAGGTCATCACCACCTCCGAGATCAAGGTCTCGGTGCTGATCGACCGCAAATATCTGGAACTGGCGGTACAGGCGCTGCATGATGCCTTCGAGCTGGAGAAAACCAGTTGAGCGACGGAGACTTCGCAGAACCGATGCCCTTTTCTCAGGCGGTCGACAGCCGCGTCCTGCTGACGCGCCTCCGCGCGACGCTGGCCGAGCCCGGCGGCGGACAGGAACGGCTCGACCGCATCGTCCGGCTGGTGGCCGAGGGCCTGGTGGCCGAGGTCTGCTCGGTCTACCTGCGGCGCGAGGACCAGCTCGAGCTCAGCGCCACCCAGGGCCTCAACCCCGGCTCGGTGCACCTGTCGCGGCTGCGTGTCGGCCAGGGCCTCGTCGGCCAGATCGCCGAGACCGCCGAGCCGATCAACACCCGCGACGCGCCGCATACCCGCGGCTTCCGCTACCTGCCCGAGACCGGCGAGGAGGTGTTCTCGAGCTTCCTCGGCGTGCCGATCCAGCGCCTCGGCGAGGTGCTGGGCGTCCTGGTGGTGCAGAACCGCCAGCCGCGCGAATACACCGACGACGCGACCTACGCGCTCGAGGTCGTCGCCATGGTCATCGCCGAGATGGCCGAGCTCGGCGCCTTCGTCGGTCCCGGCGCCATGGAGGGCGCCCGCCCGCACCGGCTGCCGTTCTTCGCCCGCGGCCTGGTCGGCCAGGAGGGCGTCGCCGAGGGCACCGTGGTGCTGCACGAGCCGCAGATCGTGGTCTCCGACCCGATCAGCGACGACCCCGAGCGCGAGCGCCGGCGCCTGCACGCCGGCATCGAGGCGCTGCGCGCCGAGGTCGACGAGATGCTGGACGCCGACTACCTCACCGCCAGCGGCGAGCACCGCGACGTGCTGAACGCCTACCGCATGTTCGCCCACGACAAGGGCTGGGTGCGGCGGATGGAGGCCTCGATCGACAGCGGGCTCGCCGCCGAGGTCGCGGTCGAGAAGGAGCAGTCCGCCACCCGCACCCGGATGTCGCGCGCCGCCGATCCCTACCTGCGCGAGCGGCTGCACGACCTCGACGATCTCTCCAACCGCCTGCTGCGGCTGCTCTCCGGCGGCGACCATCCCAACGGGCGGACGCTGCCCCCGGACGCGATCCTGGTCGCCCGCAACATCGGCCCGGGCGAGCTGCTCGACTACGGCCGCGGCCTGCGCGGCGTCGTGCTCGAGGAAGGCTCGGTCGGCAGCCACGCCGCGATCGTCGCCCGCGCGCTGGCGATCCCGCTGGTGATCCAGGCCAGCGCGCATCACCCGCGAGGCGCGTGAACGGCGACGCGATCCTGGTCGACGGCGACCAGGGCCACGTCCACCTGCGCCCCGAGGACAGCGTCGCCAAGGCGTTCCGCGAGAAGATCGAGATGCTGCACGACGCGCAGGCGGCCTATGCCACCCTGCGCGACAAGCCCGGCCACCACCCGGGACGGCGTCACGCTGCACCTCTACATGAACGCGGGGCTGATGGCGGACCTGCCGAGCCTGCCCAAGTGCGGCGCGCTCGGGGTCGGCCTCTTCCGCACCGAGCTGCAGTTCCTGATCCGCACCACGGTGCCGAAGCGCGCCGAGCTTGCCGCGCTCTACGCCCGCATCCTCGATTCCGCGCGCGAGAAGCCGGTGGTGTTCCGCACCCTCGACATCGGCTCGGACAAGGTCCTGCCCTACATGAAGCGCGCCGACGAGCCCAACCCGGCGCTCGGCTGGCGGGCGGTCCGGGTCGGGCTCGACCGTCCGGGCATCATGCGGATGCAGGTGCAGGCGCTGATCCGCGGCGCCAAGGGCCGGCCGCTGCAGGTGATGTTCCCCTTCGTCGCCGAGGCCGGCGAGTTCGAGGCGGCGCGCGAGATCCTGCTGGCCGAGGTGGCGCGCGAAGAGGGGCTCGGCCGCATCGTGCCGTCGAGCCTCAAGGTCGGCGCCATGCTCGAGACCCCGAGCCTCGCCTACGCGCCGGACCGCTTCTTCGAGCTGACCGACTTCATCTCGATCGGCGGCAACGACCTCAAGCAGTTCTTCTTCGCCGCCGACCGCGAGAACGAGCTGGTGCGCCGCCGCTACGACATGCTGAGCGCGGGCTTCCTCACCTTCCTCGAACAGATCGTCGCCCGCTGCGCCGCCCACGGCACGCCGCTGTCGTTCTGCGGCGAGGACGCCGGCCGGCCCGTCGAGGCGCTGGCGCTGGCGGCGATCGGGATGCGCAGCCTGTCGATGCGCCCGGCCTCGATCGGCCCGGTCAAGGCGCTCTTGCGCAAGGTCGACCTCTCCGGCGCCCGCGCCGTCATCGACGCCGCCCGCGCCGCCGGCCTGCCCAGCGTCCGGCCGGCGCTGGAGACCTGGCTGCAGAAGGCCGGGCTGCCGCACTGACGGCCGGGGCGACGCGCGAAGAACCTGGAATTTCTTCCATGAAGTAATTCTTTTGGTCATCGCAGTCGACCAATCGCATAATCCCTGACCCGCCCCAGTCACGCAAATTCCGTTGCTTGTTAACCATAGCGGACCTAACCTACCCCTGCGCCTCGGGGGAGGGTAGTGACATGCCGAATTTCATCATTTCCGGCAGTTCCGTCAAGGAAAACGGAAACCTGTCATTCACGGTCAACCTTACCGAGAGTTCGACTGAAGAAGTCCGCGTCAGTTTCCGGGCCATTCCCGCGACATCGCTGAGCGCTGACGAGTATAGCTACCGCTCGAGCAGCCACGAACTAGTCTTCGCCCCGGGTGATATCTCCCAACCAATTACGCTCAACACCACTTCGGACACCCTGGTCGAGGCGGACGAGGCGGTGCTGGTCGAGCTGTTCAATCCGGTGAACGCCGGCTTCGACGAAGGCCTTCGCACCATCGACGCGACGGGCTGGATCGAGGATGACGACAACCTCGGCGTGACGCGGAGCATGCAGGTCTCGGGGGCCAGCATCGCCGAGGGCAACGGCGCCGCGCGGACCGCGACCTTCCGCATCGACTTCTCCCAGGCGTTCTCGACCGATCTCAACATCGCCTTCACCACCAAGGACGGCACCGCCACCGCCGGCAGCGACTATACGGCGATGACGGACACCGTTCCGCTCTACGCCGGCCAGAAGACGGCGTTCGTCCAGGTGCCGCTGCTCGGCGACAAGGTGTCGGAGGGGACGGAGGACTTCTTCCTGGTGGTCACCCCGCCGCCCGGGATGGCCGACTTCCCGATGGGCGCGACCGGCCGTACCGAGATCCTCGACGACGACGCTTCGGCCGGGCCAAGCATCAGCGTGCAGGGGTTCAGCACCATCGAGGGCCGCTATTACGGTGGAAGCCTGCCGTTCCGCGTAGTGCTTTCGGAGCCCTCGAGCGAAGCGGTCACGGTGCACTACCGCACCGTGTCGGGCACCGGGGCCGGCACCGCTGCGGCGGACGAGTTCTACGCACTGGACGACACGCTGACCTTCCTGCCGGGCCAGACTTCGCTGTCGGTGGACGTCCGTACCAGATCCGACACCGTCTCCGAAACCGACGAGACCGTGGTGCTCGAGCTCTACCAGCCGACCCATGCCGAGCTCGACGGCGCCGTCCCCCAGCTGCGGGCGACCGGCTGGATCCTCGACGACGACAACCCCGGGACAACCCGGGCGCTGTTCGTCTCGAGCCCGGTGGTCCCGGAGCGCCGGCTGGGAAGCCCGAGCGCGGCGGTGTTCGACGTCGAGCTTTCCAGACCGGCCCAGCAGCGCATCGAGATCGCCTACCAGACGATCAACGGCACCGCGCATGCGGGCAGCGATTTCGTCGCCACCTCGGGGACGCTGGTGTTCGATCCCGGGCAGGTCCGGGCCAGCGTTTCCGTGCCGATCAAGGCCGACCTCGCGCGGGAGGAACTCCGAAGTCTTCTCGCTCCGGCTGATCCCGCCGTTCCCGACCTCGATCGCCAACGGCACCGCGAGCGTGTTCGGCTTCGCAACGATCAACGATTCCTCCATCGTCGGAACCGCAAACGGCGACGTGCTCGACGGCACCCCGGTTGCCGATGCGATCTTCGGCGACGGCGGCAACGACTATCTCCGCGGCCTGGGTGGCGCGGACCAGCTGTTCGGCGGGCCCGGCAACGACACGCTGGTCGGCGGGCCCGGCAACGACACCCTGCGCGGCAATGCCGGCAACGACACCTACCAGATCGAGACCACGGCCGACCGGGTGATCGAGGGCCGCAATGCCGGCAACGACAGGGTGATCAGCCCGGTGAGCTACACCCTGCCCGACAACGTCGAGAACCTCACCCTCACCGGAACCAAGAACCTCAACGGCGTCGGCAACGCCCTGAACAACCGGCTGGTCGGCAACGCGGGCAACAACCGGCTCGACGGGCTGGCGGGCAACGACACGCTGATCGGCGGCAAGGGCAACGACCGGATGATCGGCGGTCCCGGCAACGACACCTACGTGCTCGACCGGCACGGCGACAGCATCACCGAGCGGGCCCACCAGGGCACCGACACGGTGGAGGCGCCGTTCAGCTTCGTGCTCGCCGCCAACTTCGAGAGCCTCACGCTTCTCGGCAACGCCCGCATCTCCGGCACCGGCAACGCCGCCGACAACGTGATCCGCGGCAACGCGGCGGCCAATACGCTCAGCGGACTGGGCGGCGACGACCACCTGATCGGCGGCGGCGGCGCGGACCTGATGCGGGGCGGCACGGGCGACGATCGCTACTCGGTGAACAGCGCCGCCGACCGGGTCGTCGAGGGACGCGGCCAGGGACACGACCGCATCGACACCTCCGTCACCTTTCACCTGCCGGCCAACGTCGAGGACATCTTCGCCACCGGCAACCGCAGCATCTCGATCTTCGGCAACTCCGGCGCCAACCACCTCACCGGCAACAACGCGGCCAACCTGCTCGACGGCGGCAGGGGGGCCGACGTGATGGCCGGGGGCAGGGGCAACGACATCTACGTGGTCGACCATCGGGGCGACGTGGTCAGGGAGGCGCGGGGCGGCGGCATCGACACGGTGCGCAGCGCGATCTCCTACACCCTCGGCGCCAATCTCGAGCGGCTCGAGCTCACCGGAAACCACGCCATCAACGGCAACGGAAACAGCGCCAGGAACCACCTGACCGGAAACGGCGCCGCCAACCACCTCGACGGCCGCGCCGGCGCCGACATCCTGACCGGCAAGGGCGGCCGGGACGTCTTCGTGTTCCACTCGGCGCGCGAGGCAACCGGCGACGAGATCACCGACTTCCGCCACCACGTCGACCGCATCGACCTGCACCTGATCGACGCCAACAGCCATGCCGCCGGCAACCAGGCGTTCAGGCTCGTCAGCTACTTCGACGGGCACGCGGGCGAGGTGGTCGCGAGCTACGGCCATGTCAGCGGCGACCTGAACGGCGACTACAGCGCCGACTTCACCATCGCGCTCGACGGCTACCCCCTCCTGGACCGGAGCGACTTCATCCTCTGACCGCGCCATCTTGCCGGGCGCGCCGCCGCTGGTGCAGTGTCGCGCTCGCAACCACCGCGGGAAGCCCCAATGATCAGCGCCCTGACCCTGCTCTTCTTCTGCCAGCTCGCCGGCGAGGTGCTCGTGCGCGCCCTCGGCGTCACCTTTCCCGGCCCGGTGCTCGGCATGGCGCTGATCTTCGCCGGACTGCTCGCCTTCGGCCGCTCCGGGCCGGCGCTGGACGCCGTCGCCGACACGCTGCTCAGGAACCTCTCGCTGCTCTTCGTGCCGGCCGCGGTCGGGATCGTGCAGCAGGCCGGACTGATCGCGGCCAACTGGCTGGCGATCTCCGCGGCCCTCGTGGTCTCGACGCTTCTCACCCTGGTGGTGACCGTGCTCACCTTCCGCGCCGTCGCCCGGCGGCTGCCGGGAAACCCGGCATGACCCACGCCGGCGATCTCTACCGGATCTGGGTCTACCTCTCGCAGACGCCGCTGCTCTGGCTGACCGCGACGCTGATGGCCTTCGCGATCGGCGACGCCGTCTCCGCGCGCTGCGGCCGCCACCCGCTCGCGAACCCGGTGGTGATCGCCGCGGCGCTGCTGATCGCGGTGCTGACCGGCACCGGCACCAGCTACGCCACCTACTTCGACGGCGCGCAGTTCGTCCACTTCCTGCTCGGACCCGCCACCGTGGCGCTCGGCCTGCCGCTCTGGCGCAACCGCGCCGCGGTCCGCCGCAACCTGCTGCCGATGCTGGCGGCGCTCGTTCGCCGGCTCGCTGACCGCCATCGGCTCGGCGGTGGCGATCGGCTGGGCGCTGGGCGCCCCGCGCGAGATCCTGGCCTCGCTCGCCGCGAAATCGGTCACCGCCCCGATCGCCATGGCGCTGACCCAGACCGTCGGCGGCATCCCGGCGCTCGCCGCCGTGCTGGTGGTGCTGACCGGCATCCTCGGCTCGGTGGCGGTGACGCCGCTGATGAACGCCATGGGCATCCGCGACTACGCCGCCCGCGGCTTCGCGGCCGGGGTGGCGTCGCACGGCATCGGCACCGCCCGGGCCTTCCAGGTCAGCGAGGAGGCCGGCACCTTCGCCGGCATCGCCATGGGGCTGAACGGCGCGATGACCGCGCTGATCTTCGCGGTCCTGGCGCTGTTCCTCTGAGGGGTCAGGGCGCCGCGCTCAGCGGCGCCATGTGCACGACCAGTCGCTCGTCCGGCTGCAGCGGATAGGCCATCGAGAACTCGGCGCCGTCGTCGAGGCGCACCTCCCGCACCGACCGCGCCCCGATCCGCGCCGCCACCTCCTGCGGCGTCTCCTTACCCTGCATCACCAGCAGGAGCACGGTCTCCCCCGGCGCGAGCACCGCCGTGTCGGCACGCTCGACCTGCCAGTCGGGGCGCAGGAAGAGGAGATTGCCGGCGATCCACTCGGGTTCGGCGAGGATGCGCCCCGGCTGCGGATGGCGCGCCTCGATCGCCTCGGCGAGCGCCACCATCGGCGCCCCGCCGCGGGCGGCGACGCCCGGAGTGCCGATCACCAGCGCGAACGGCAGCACCGCCACCACCACCGCCGCCAGGATCGCCACCACCCGCCCGAGAACGTGCGCCCCCGCCTCGGTGATCCGCGGCAGGAGCCACAGCGACACCACCGGCGCCGCGAGGTAGAGGACCGGCTGCAGCCAGCGGTCCGTGGCCCGGGTCGACCCCGAGACCAGCACCGCGAGGAAGACGACCCCGAGCCCGATCACCACGGTCCGGAGCAGGAAACGGTCGAGGAGCGCCGGCGCCGGCGCCGGCGCCCGGCGCGGCCGCGCGCAGCGCCAGCCGAGAAGGCCGAACACGACCGCCGGCAACGCTGCGAACCCGACGGCCGCGGTCAGGAAGGTGGCGAGGCCGCGGACGGCGGCGAGCGTGACCGTGAGAATCCGGGTCGCGGTGCAGCTTCGACGCCGAGGCGAAGGCAACGTCCGGATACCGGAGCGCCCAGACCAGCGGCCCGACGCAGATCGCCGCTGCCACCGCGAGGCTCACGGCGATGCCCCGGGGCAGCAGCCGCGCGCGCAGCTCGGGCAGGCTCGCCGCCGCCAGCCAGAGCGCCAGAGGCACGAAGACGAAGTTCACCTTTGACAGCAGCCCGAGCCCGATGACCGCCCCGAAGATCAGGTCCGCGCCCGCCCGCCGCGGCAGCACCCGCGTCCAGAAGACCAGGGTCGCCGTCGCCGCCATCGTGGTCACCAGCACGGAATGGGTCAGCGCCCGCTGGCTCTCCCAGCCGATCTGCGGCAGCAGCAGGAGGCTCGCCGTCGCGAGCCCCGCCACCGGCGGCGGATGCGCGCTCCGGAGAAGCCGGTAGACGGCCACGAACGTCGCCGTGAGCAGCGCATTCTTCAGGAGCGCCATCGCCAGGATCGGATCGGGCACGACCCGGAACATCGCCCATTGCAGCCAGCCGTAGAGCGGCGGCTGCGGCCCGTAGCCCAGGGCGAGGCGCTGCCCGTCCAGCATGATCTGCGCCTCGTCGAGCCCGAGCGCCCCGCCGATCAGCCGCCGCCAGAGTGCCAGGAACAGGAAATAGAGCCCGAAGAGCAGCAGCCAGAAGCGATCACCGTCCGTAGCCGTCCCGAAGGCTCTCCGCATCATGAACGCCTCCGCGCTACCCGCCGCCGCACCCTAGCAGGATGCAGCTTGCCGCGAATAGACCGCATTGGCGTTCGCGCGCGGCGTGCTAGGTATGTGGGACGCCGGCCGGCTGCCGGCCCGTCACCGAAGGAGGGGAACCACGATGGCTACCGATTCCGCGCTGAAGGCCAAGCCGCGGCTGCGCACCCGAACCGACCTGGGCGAGGAGGCGGTGCGCGACATCTCCGCCGGCCTCGGCGCGCTGCTGGCGGACGCCTTCGCGCTCTACCTCAAGACCAAGAACTTCCACTGGCACGTCAGCGGCCCGCATTTCCGCGACTTCCATCTGATGCTCGACGAGCAGGCCGACCAGAATCTACGCGATGACCGACCCGATGGCCGAGCGGGCGCGCAAGCTCGGCGGCACCACGCTGCGCTCGATCGGCGACATCGCCCGGCGCCAGCGCATCGCCGACAACGACGCCGACTACGTGGACCCGCAGGACATGCTGGCCGAGCTCGCCGACGACAACCGCCAGTTCGTCACCGAGCTCCGCAGCCTGCACGCCACCTGCGACGAGCACGCCGACGTCGCCACCGCGAGCCTGCTCGAGGTCTGGATCGACGAGACCGAACGCCGGGTCTGGTTCCTGTTCGAGGCCACCCGCAGCGGCCAGAACACCACCTACTGAGCGGCGCGGCGGGGCCACGCGAGGGCCACCGCGAACCGCCGCGGGGGCAGCATGGACGTCCTCAAGCAGCTCGGCACCTTCTTCGGCTGGCTGTCGGGAGTGATCGCCGGGTTCACGGCGGTGCTCTACGGCCTGGGCTTCATGGCCACGGTCAGTCACCAGGGGATGCTCGGGCTCGACTGGGCCTTCACCTCGCGCGAGCCGCTCTGGTATCTCGGGCTCGGCGGCCAGGTCGCGGCGCATTTCACCTTCCTCGCCATGGTGGCGCTGCTCCTGGTGCTGATCGGCGGCGAGAGCCTGCGCTGGCTGGTCCTGCGCCTCGGCGGCCAGGATCCCGCCCGCCCCGGCCCGGTCGCGGCAGTGGCCCGCTGGCTCGATCGCAACGTGGTCTGGTTCATCGCGGTGCTGGCGCTGGTGCTGGTCGGCATGATGATGAGCCAGTTCGGCGGCGCGCTCGGCATCAACAACCTGCTCTTCGCCGGCGCGGACCAGCTCTGCCGCGGCGGCGGCGTGATCGGCGACATCGCCGGCGCCGACCGCGCCGCCCTGACCGCGCGCGCCGACAAGATCGCCTTCTACGCCGCGCTCGCCCTCGGCGTCGCCTGGTACGCGGCGCCGCGGCTGATCGCCGGCAAGGGGCCGGCCATCCCGCTCCTGATCTGCCTGGCGGTGGCCCTGCAGGCGGCGGGCGCGGTGCCGGCCTCGCACGGCATCTTCCTGCTCGACACCTCGCTGCGCAGCATCACCGCCGACGGCCCGGGGATCGGCCAGTTCCCGGACGGCTCGCTGCGGCTGCTGGCCCGCGCCCGCGACGGCCTCTGGGTCTGGCAGCCGGCGACACGCGAGGTCGACTGGTTCGCCGAGGGCAGCTTCCAGCAACTCCGGATCGGCGACAGCCAGACCATCCGCGCCCTTGCTTGCCCCTGAACCCGGTTGCCGGTATGCTCTTTTCACGAGCCACTTGCGCTGATTGGGGGAATCATGCCTGGAAGCGTGCGGCTTGCCGCCCTGATTTCATTGCTGTTCATTTCCGCCTGCCAGACTGCTTCCGGACCTCCGACCGCCCGCCTTTCCGCCATCGGTCCGGAGGTTCGCGTCAACGGCGCCGCCGCCCGCAACGGCATGTCGATCGAGCAGGGCGACCGGATCGGCACCGGCAAGGATTCCTCCGCCCGCATCGTCTGGTCCGACGGCACCCGGCTCCAGCTCGACGAGAGCTCCGACCCGCTGGTGAAATGGGACGGCAGCGTGCTCTTCGTGAACGTCGGCTACGGCTGGTTCCTGTTCGACACCGGGCAGATGGACGTCCGCATCGTCAACGAGCTCGCCGACGTGGTCGCGCATTCCCGCGGTGCGATCCACGTGCTGCCCGGTAGCCGGTTCGACGTCTACCTGCTTTCGGGCGCGATCGACCTGAACCGGCCGCAGGGTCAGGGGCTGACCTCGGGCCAGAAGCTCTCGATCGGCCGCAACGGCTCGCTCACCTACGGCACGATCACCCCGGCCGAGCGCGCCGCGATCGAGCAGCGGTTCGGGCGCTGGACCTTCGCCTCCGCGGTGCAGCCGCCCTACGGGATCGGCAACATCGGCTTCACCATCGGGATCGGGACCGGCGGGGGGTACGGACACAAGCGGCAGCCCCAGAACCCGACCGAGACCCCGGCCGGCAACCAGGACGCGCGCTGATCGCGAGCCCGCGCAGGATGAGGCGCCGCGGACCGCAAAAGCGGGCGCCGGTGGCGCCCCGCGCGGTCCGCTCGCCCGGAGCGCCAGCGCGGAGGGCGAGAGGCGTGCCGCGTCCATGGACAGTGCCATCCGCGCGCGGCTGCCTGGCGGTCGCGCATGCGCGACTGCCTGTCACGCCGGAGGCGTGCCTCCGGCACGACGGAGGGCCGCGAAGACGTTTCTTGCAGTCATATCATGCCCACTTGACTTGGTCCACGATGATGGACCATATCATTGCGACATCTGCCTGAGGATACGGCCATGAAGATTTCTGTCAGTGAAGCGAAGGGCCAGCTCACCGAACTCGTGAAGCGGGCGGAGGCTGGCGATGAAGTGATCCTTACCCGCCGTGGCCAGGACGTCGCACGTCTCGTTCCGATCATCGCCGCTCGGAGCGCCGCGAGCCGCCGTGCACTCATGGAAAGGATCAGGACGTCCGCGTCCGCCAAGGCCGGTCCCGGTCCGGACGCGTCCCATAGCCAGGACTTCCTTTATGGCGAAGACGGCCTGCCGGCATGATCGCGGTCGATACGTCCGCCCTGATGGCTATCCTTCTCGATGAGCCACTTGCCGACGCCTGCATGACCGCGATGGAGGCCGCCGACAGACTGCTGATCTCGGCCGGCACTGTCGCCGAGGCGCTTATCGTCGCCGGACGCCGCAACTTCGCCGAGGAGATGGCTGAGCTGATCGCCGGGCTCGATTTCGAGGTCATGTCGCTGACGGCGACCTCGGCGCAGCGTGTCGCCGTGGCCTACGACCGTTGGGGCAGGGGCGTCCATCCAGCATCACTCAACTTCGGCGACTGTTTCGCCTACGAGGTAGCCGCCAGGCAGAATTGCCCGCTGCTCTATGTCGGAAACGACTTCTCGCAGACCGACATCCGCCCAGCGATATGATCCTTTCCCGCCGGAGATCCGCGAACACCCGCCACGCGGAATGCGTCAGCTATGTCCCGAGGAGCGGACATGCGGCGCCCGGGCGGGCAGGCGCGGCGCCTTCTGGCGTGGCCCAGATGGCGCGGGATTCCGGGACCGGTTCGCCCGTCCGGAAGCGAGCCGACTTTGGTCTCCGGAGGATCAGGCCCGGGCGACGGCGGTCAGCGCCGGCGCCAGCCGGGCCAGCGCGCGCGGCCGATACCCCGGATCGGCGACCCAGCGCCGCACCGCCGCTTCCGCCAGCTCGGCGAGGCGCGCCGGGCCGGAACGGTCGCGGCAATCGAGCGCGAGCAGCCGACTGAGCAGCGGCTTCGGTTCGCTGAGCGGTCCCCGCCAGTCGCTGCCGATGCGCCACTCAGTCGCCGTCTCGGCGTCGAGCGCCAGCCCCGCCGCCGCCGCCCCCTCGGCGATCCAGGCCAGCGCGTCGTCGGACAGCGCCGTGACCGCGCCGCCTCCGCCGACCGAGCCGTGGTCGCCCGGAAACCAGCGCTGCGCGTAGGGCGCGCCCTCCGCCGCCGTGTTCAGGGCCTCGAGGTTGTCCCAGAGCGTCGGCGGAAAGGTCCGGCGCCGCTCGTCGATCGCCACCGCGTGCCGCGCTGCCGTCACGCTCCGCGACAGCGCGGTGTCGTGGAAGCGCGAGCCCCCGGTTCAGCCAGGCCGCCAGCCGCAGGTGCCCGGGCAGCCCCAGCGCCCCCACGGTGTCCCAGACCCCGAGATAGCGCAGCCGGAGCGCCAGCCCCGCCGGCAGCCCGCGCGCCGCCCGCCAGTCCGCCTCCGCGGCCCCGGTCGTCACGTGTCCGGCATAGCGCGCCCGGAAGGCGCAGGCCGCCGCGCTGTCCGGTCCGGTCGCCGCCGACCGCGCCCGGTAGAGCGCCAGGGCC
The DNA here is from genome assembly GCA_963847795.1 of uncultured Alphaproteobacteria bacterium. Classification (GTDB taxonomy): domain Bacteria; phylum Pseudomonadota; class Alphaproteobacteria; order Rhodobacterales; family Rhodobacteraceae; genus Amaricoccus. The sequence continues at coordinate 666,483 of CAWKBH010000015.1, read as the reverse complement.
TGCGGGATGGCGGCGGCGTGGGCCCGCTCCAGGATGCCGCTGTTGCGGATCAGTCCGGCCAGCGACCGGGCGGTGTAGGCGCCGCGCGAGAACCCGAACAGGAAGATCTCGTCGCCCGGCGCATAGGCGAAGACCAGGAAGCGGTAGGCCTCCTCGATGGTGGCCATCAGCCCCTGGCCGAACATCCCGCCCAGCACCCGGTCGAGCCCCCGCGCCAGCCAGCCGGTGCCGCGCCCGGTCCCGACCCCGTCGAGGTGGTAGGTCACCTGCGCCACCCCGTCGGGTCCTGCCGCCAGCACCGCCTGGGCAAGCTTGGCGACATTGGTCGGACAGGCGGCGTCGAGGCGGTTCCAGGTGCCGTCGCAGGCGATGACGATGCGTTTCATGCGGGCGCGCTCCGGATCGCCCCGGACGCGCGGGCGGGCCCTTGCCGGGCGACCGTCAGGTGTGGACTCGGGGGATTCCGGCCGCCCGGGGCAGCCGGCCCGCCGACACTACCTGCAAATGCTTACCAATCCCGCACCTTGCCGCCGGTCCGGCGTCAAGCGGCCGCAAACCGAAAACGCCCATCCGCATTCCATATGCGTTCCATACGGAGTCCATACCCGGAAAATTACGGCATTTCAGCGCCTTGAGAGCTTCCCGCTCAAATTGCAATTCGTCATCCGGAGTCGACCGAAATCAGCCTTCCAGCCGCCGCGGCTTGTGCTTGTCGAGCGCGGTCACGTTCGGCTTCCGCCGCCCGGCATAGGGGTTGTCGCCGGCCCGCAGGTAGAGCCGGATCGGCGTGCCGGGCATGTCGAAGTCGCGCCGGAGCCCGTTGACCAGGAAGCGCTTGTAGTCCTCCGGCACCGCGTCCGGCAGCGAAGCGAACAGCACGAAAGTCGGCGGCCGGGTCTTCACCTGGGTCATGTAGCGCAGCCGGATCCGCCGCCCCCCCGGCGCCGGCGGCGGATGATCCGCCGTCTGCACGCTGAGCCAGCGGTTGAGCCTCGCCGTGGAAATCCGTGTATTCCATACGGAATATGCCTTGACGATCGCCGCGTGCAGCCGGTCGAGACCCTTGCCGGTCAGGGCCGACACCATCACCATCGGCGCCCCCTTCAGCTGCGGCAGCAGCCGGCCGAAGGCCTCGCGCAGCTCGTTCAGCTTCGCGGGCTTGGCCTCCTCAAGGTCCCACTTGTTGACCGCCACCACCACCGCCCGGCCCTCGCGCTCGGCGAGGTCGGCGATCCGCAGATCCTGCAATTCGAACGGCACCTGCACGTCGAGCAGCACCACCACCACCTCGGCGAACTTCACCGCCCGGAGCCCGTCGGAGACGCCGAGCCGCTCCAGCTTCTCCTGGACCTTCGCCTTCTTCCTCATGCCGGCAGTATCGAAGATCCGGAACGCCGTCCCGAACCACTCCACCTGCACCGCGATCGCATCGCGGGTGATCCCCGCCTCCGGTCCGGTCAGAAGCCGCTCCTCGCCGGCGATGGCGTTGACCAGCGTCGACTTTCCCGCGTTCGGCCGGCCCACCACCGCAATCTGGATCGGCCGCCCGGACGGCAGCGCCGCACCTTCGCCTTCCTCGTCGACGCTGTCGTCGATCTCCTCGCTGACCTCGACCACCTCCGCGGCGTCGGGGAAGCCCTCCGCCACCGGCTCCAGCGCGCGCAGCAGGTCGTCCATGCCGATGCCGTGCTCGGCCGACAGCGCCACCGGCTCGCCGAGCCCGAGCTCCCAGGCTTCGAGCAGCCCCGCTTCCGCGGCCCGGCCCTCGGCCTTGTTGGCGACCAGGATCACCTGCGCCGCCCGCTTGCGCAGCAATTCGCCCAGCGTCCGGTCGACCGGCGTCACGCCCATGCGGGCGTCGATCATGAACAGGCAGACGTCCGCCGCATCGACCGCCCGCTCGGTCAGCGCCCGCATCCGGCCGGGCAGGCTCGCGTCGGTCGCCTCCTCCAGCCCCGCGGTATCGACGACGGTGAAGCGCAGCGCGCCCAGCCGCCCGGCCCCCTCACGCAGGTCGCGCGTCACCCCGGGCTGGTCGTCGACCAGCGCCAGCCGTCGGCCGACCAGGCGGTTGAACAGCGTCGACTTGCCCACATTGGGCCGGCCGACAATGGCGAGCGTGAACGGCATCGGCAGGCTTTCGATGTTCCGGGGCGCACCCCTGGCCCCGAGGCGCGATCCTTACCGTCTCAGGCGGTCATTGGAAAGCCAGAAGCCGCCCGTCGCGGGTGGCGATGTACATCACCCCGCCCGCCACCGCCGGCGAGGCCGCGGCGCCCCCCGGCAGCGGCACCTGCGCCAGCGCCGCGCCGTCGACCGGCCCGAACGCCCGCAGCAGCCCGTCGGCGCCGGCCACCCAGAGCCGTCCACCGGCGAGGATCGGCCCGTAGTACGGGATCGCCTCGTAGGGTTTGCCGCGCCCGAAGAAGCCGCGGTGCGGGAACATCTCGGGCAGGTTGACCTGCCAGAGCAGCTCGCCGGTCGCCGCGTCGGCCCGGATCAGCGCGCCCTCGTCCGACAGCAGGAACACCGAGTTCCCCACCGGCCAGGCCGGCCCGTACGAGCCCTCGGGAATGGTCCAGGCGCGCTCGCCGGTGCGCGCATCGAGCCGGATGCTGCGCCCGGCCTGGTTGGCGGCGTAGACCGCATCGCCGTCGATCACCGGGTCACCGCTGATGTCGACGATGCTGTTGCGCGCCAGGTCGCGCCGGCCGCCGGTCACCGCCGTGCCCCAGACCGTCAGCCCGTTGCGCGCCAGCACGCCCAGCACCTCGCCCGAAGCAAAGGGCACCACCACCAGCTGACCGGCCGCTGCCGGGCTGGCGCCGCCGAGGAGCCCGGTGCCGCCGACGCCCTGGACCCGCCATTGGGTCTGGCCGGTCCGGGCATCCAGGGCAAAGGCGGTGTCGTCGCGCTGCACCACCACGACGCGGCCGCCGTCCACCACCGGCGCGGCGCGGATCGGCGCCTCCATGGTGCGTTGCCAGATCGTGCCGCCGGTCGCCGGGGACAGCGCGAAGACGTCGCCGAAGCCGGTGGTCACGAACAGCACGCCGCCCGCTTCCGCCAGCCCGCCGCCCGGGCCGGAATCGGGGAGTTGGTCCTCGGGCACCAGGCTGCGGGTCCAGGCGATGCGGCCGTCGCGGGTGACGGCGGTCAGCCGCCCGGCGGCATCGATGGTGAAGATCAGCCCGCCGGCAACGATCGGAGCGGTCAGGATGCGGCTGCGCTTGGCGTCGCCGGCACCGATATCCACCGACCAGACCAGCTGCGGCACCGGCCGGAGCGCCGGTTGCACCAAGCGACCGCCGGACGAGCCGTTGCGGTGGGTCCAGTCGGCATTGAGCACCGGCGCCGGCAGGGACAGCGGGTGACCGCGCGCGGCCTCGGGCGCCGGCGCTGCCTCCGGCCAGACCGGGATGCGCTCGCCGGGCAGCGGCTTGTCCTTCTGGCTGCACCCAGCCAGCGCCACCGCGGCGGCCAGCGTCAGGCCGGCGGCGCGGCGCAGCAACGGCAGGGAGCGCGGCACGGACGGCACGTCGCGCCGTTCAGCCGGCGGCCTGGGCCGGCAGGGCGCCGCCGGAGGCGATGATCAGCTGGCGCGCCCGCGCCCGCAGCGCATCGGTGGCACGTGGATCGGCCAGCGCCGCCTGCAGGTCGGCAATCGCCGCGGTCTTGTCCCCGGCGTCGAGGTGCATCAGCGCCCGCTGCTCCAGCGCCAGCGGCCGGAACGGCGCGCCCTCCGCGGCCAGCAGGTCGAGCGTCACCTGCCGCTCCGAGGCATCCATCGCCGAGCCGAGCACCATCACCCGCTCGAGCGAGGCCAGCGAGCGGTAGATCTCGCCGGTCTTGCCGTCGCCCGCCACCTCCTCGAGGATGGCCGCGGCACCGTCGGTATCGCCGGCATCGGCGCGGCTGCCGGCCTCGGCCAGCTTTGCCACCGCCGCGGCTTGCGGGTGGGCGGCGGCGAAGTCGCCCAGCATCCCGGCCCGGGTCGCCGCGTCGGTCTCGCCGTAGGCTGCGCGCAAGGCGTCGCCGGCGGCCTCGGCCTTGGCGGCGTTGTGGGCTTTTAGCCACTCGTTGACCGCCGCTCCGCCGACGATCAGCGCGATCACCGCCGCGATCAACCAGGCGTAACGGCGGAGCGTCGCGTAGAGCCGGTCGCGACGGACCTCCTCGCTCACCTCGCTGATGAAGGAATCAGTGTCGTGCACGCCGCGCCTCCGGATCGTCCGTCGCGCCGTATACCGTCCGGTCCCCACCGTGCCAAGGCCCAACGGCCCGACGCACGTCGGACTAGCGGCCGGTCCAGCGCGGCCGGCGCTTCTCGGTGAAGGCACGCGGACCTTCGGCGGCATCCTCGGAGGCGGCGATCTCGGCCCAGAGCGCGTCGTTCAGCGTCCAGAGCTCGCGCTCGGCCTGCGCTGCCGCGGCGCGGGAGAGCGCCAGCGTCGCGGCGACGGCGCGCGGAGCATTGCGCAGGATGCGTTCGGCCAGGTCGAGCGCGCTGTCGAGGACCTGCGCCCCGGGAACCAGGCGATTGACGAGGCCCAGCGCCAGGGCGTCGGCGCCGGAGAGGCGATCGGCGGTGAGGGCGACCTCCAGCGCCCGCGCCGGCGGAATCCGGCGGGCGAGGCGGAACGGAGCCGCCGGCGCAGGCGAAGATGCCGACGCCAGGCTCGGGCAGGCCGAAGAACGTGGTCTCGCTCGCGACGATCAGGTCGCAGGCCAGCGCCAGTTCGCAGCCGCCGGCCAGCGCCGGGCCGTTGACGGCGGCGATGACCGGCTTGGTGCGTGGCGCATCGACGAAGCCGGCGAAGCGGCCCTCGCCGAAGAGGATCGCGTCGCCGTCGCCGTCGAGAAAGGCCTTGAGGTCCATGCCGGCGCAGAACACCTCGCCGGCGCCGGTGAGGATGGCGATGCGTGATCCGGCGTCGGCCTCGAACCGGGCGAGGGCAGCGCGCAGGGCACCGGTCAGCTCGACGTTCACGGAGTTGCGCTGCGCGGGGCGGTTCAGCGTGAGGATCGCCACCTGTCCGCGGGCTTCGTAGAGAACGCTTTCGCTCATCGGGCCGCTCCTGCGGCGGGGGACAGGACCAGGTCGGCGAGGCCGTCGAGGCCGCCGGCACCGAGGGCGTCGACCGCGGCTTCGATGGCGTCGGCGCGGGCGGCGCCGAGCACGGCATCGGCCGAGGCGTGGAACTTTGCCCGCACCTCGGCGATGGGGGCAGGGTTCTCGGGATCGCCGCTGGCCTCGGTGCGCGGCGAGGTCAGGCGGCGGCCGTCCTTCAGGAGCAGCGTGACATCGGCGAAGCGGTGCGCCGGGAAAGCGGCGTTGTAGGCGTCGGATTCGGTCACGAGCATGCCTTGGGAGAGGCGGAGGATCTCGGGGTCGTCCAGGGCTTCGGGAGCGACCTCCTCCGGGCCGACGCGGCCGCGCACCAGGGCGGCGGCGGTGGGGAAGGAGGTGGAGTATTGCGCCTCCTCGGTGGTCCGGGGGCGGCGGACCGCGAGGCGGGCGGACTGGTGGAAGGTGCTGACCTCGATGCGCTCGACCTGGTCGGAAGTGAGGCGGTGCGCCTCGCGCAGGGCCAGCACGGCGCGAAGCGGCGGCTGCGCCCATCGGCAGACCGGGTGCGGCTTGAAATACTGCTCGAGGATGCGCCAGGTGCTGCCGAGGTCGGACCAGAGGTCGGCGACCTCAGTGCGCTCGACGGTGACGGCGGGGGCGCCTGTGAAGCCGTCGGCGGCGAGGTAGGCGGCGGAGACGCCGGCCATCGCGCCCCAGCCGGAGCCGTCCTTGAGCATGGTGGGGTGGTCGATGCAGCGCATCATCTGGCTGCGCGGGCCGTGGTACTCGGCGATGCCCAGCGCCTCGCGGGTGCGGGCGGCGTTGAGGCCCAAGGCGCGGGCGCCGAGGGCGGCGCAGGCGACGGCGACCCAGGCGCCGGAGGTGTGGTAGTCGCAGGCCGTCCGGTGGAGCGCGATGCCTGCGCGCGTGCCGATCTCGTAGCCGAGGACCAGCGCGGTGAGGAACTCGGCGCCGTCGCTGCGGCCTTCGGCCTCGCTGAGAGCGAGGAGGGCAGGGAAGGTGCCGCAGCCGACGTGGCCCTTGGTAAGCTTGTGGCCGTCGTGGCCGTCCAGCGAGTCGATGGTCATGCCGCCGGCGAGGGCGGCGCCGGCGGGGCTGACCGGGCGGCCGTCGAAGAGCATGCGGGCGGGACGGTCGCCGGCGGCGAAGTGGCGGGCGGCGTGGTCGCGGACGATGCGGGAGAGGTCGGTCCGGCTGCCGCCGGCGGCGACGCCGATCAGGTCGAGAAGCCAGCGGCGGGCGAAGGCGCGGACCTCGTCGGGAAGGTCGGCCCAGCCGAGCTCGTGGATGTACCCGGGCAGGGTTCGGTGTGTCGATTCCGCTTGGGCGATCTCGACCAACGCTAGCGCCCGGTGAAGACCGCCTCGCGCTTCTCGAGCAGCGAGTCGATGGCCTCGTCGTGGTCCTGGGTCTGGTGGCAGGCGCCCTGGTAGGCGGCGGCGAGCTCGAGCACGGTGTCGAGGCGGGTGTTGAGGCCCTCGCGCAGCAGCCGCTTGGCCATCCGCAGCTGGCGGGGCGGGTTCTTGGCGATGCGGGCGGCGAGCCGCCGCGCCTCGGGCAGGAGCTCGTCGGGCTCGACCACCTTGGAGACGAGGCCCCATTCCAGCGCGGTGGCGGCGTCGACCGGCTCGGCGGTGAAGGTCATCTCGGCGGCGCGGCTGAGGCCTATCTGGCGCGGCAGCAGCCAGGCGCCGCCGTCGCCGGAGATCAGCCCGACGCGGACGAAGTTCTCGGCGAAGGTGGCGGCGGTCGAGGCGATGCGGATGTCGCAGAGGCAGGTGGTGTCGCAGCCGGCGCCGTAGGACGGGCCGTTGACGGCGGCGATCAGCGGCACCTCGCATTCCCACATCGCCTTGGCGACCTGCTGGATGCCGCCGCGGTAGCCGTCCTTGGCATCGACCGCGTCGCCGCCGAAGATCGAGGTCTTCTCCTTCATGTGCTTGAGGTTGCCGCCCGAGGAGAACGCCTTGCCGGCGCCGGTGACGATGGCGCAGCGCACCGACTGGTCGCCGTCGATCCGGTGCATCGCGGCGACGATCGCGGCGCAGAGGTCCATGTCGGTCAGCGCGTTGCGGGTCTCGGGCATGTTGAAGGTGATGGTGACGACGGGGCCGTCCTGGTCGTAGAGGAGCTTCTCGGTCATGCGTCGGCCCTCTTCGGCGAGTGCCGCGGCGAGCAGCTCGCGCTTCAGCACCTTGCCGCTGGGATTGGTGGGGAGCGCGTCGAGGAACACGTACTTCTTCGGGCGCTTGTAGGGCGCGAGGTCCTGGCTCGACTTGCACCAGGCATCGAGCGCCTCGGCGGAAACGCCCCGGTCGGAGAGCACCACGTAGGCGGTGACGATCTGGCCCCATTTCTCGTCCGGCAGGCCGAGCACGGCGGCCTCCTGCACGCCGGGCGCGCGGTAGAGGATCTCCTCGACCTCGCGCGGATAGATGTTCTCGCCGCCCGAGACGATCATGTCGTCGGCGCGGCCGTGGAAGAAGTAGAAGCCGTCGGCGTCCCTGGAGAACAGGTCGTCGGTGTAGATCCAGCCGGCCTTGAGCTTCTTGGCGGTCTCGAACGGGCGGTTCCAGTAGCCGGCCATCGCCTGCGGGCCGCGGACGATGAGCTGGCCGATCTCGTCCGGCGCCGACGGTGGCCGACGGTGGCACATCGGCGCCGGTCTCGATCACGCGGCATTCGGAGATCAGCGTCGGCTTGCCGCAGGAGCCGAGCTTGCGCAGCGCGTCCTCGGGATGCAGCACCAGGGTCAGCGACGCCTCGGTCATGCCATAGCCGTTGTAGATGTTGGGGCAGAACTCCTCGATCACCCGCTGCATGGTCGACGACGCGATGGCGGCGCCGCCGGTGGTGATCAGGCGCAAGCGACGAGGTGTCGATCTCCTTGAAGCGGGGATGGAACAGCATCTCCTGGATCTGGGTCGGCACGGCGAAGAGGGTGGTGATGCGTTCCGAGGCGATGGTCTCCAGCGTCGCGAGGGCCTCGTAGCGCCCGGACACGACGTTGGTGCCGCCGACCATGGCGTGCGGGCAGGAAGAAGGCCTGCATGCCGCCGACGTGGTAGAGCGGGGCGATGTGCAGCGCGTTGTCGCGGTGGGAGAGGCCGTATTCCATCACGCAGTTCATCGCGATGGCGACGTCGTTGGCGTGGGTGTGCATCACCCCCTTCGGCCGGCCGGTGGTGCCGGAGGTGTAGACCAGCGCCGAGATCGCGTTGCCGTCGGGGATCGGGCGCGGCTCGTCGCGGTCCTCGGTCTCCTCGGCGAGGGTGTCGAAGTGCAGGTGGCCTTGCGGCACGTTGGCGTCGTCGTAGGCGCAGCCGATCAGGTCGTGCACCGAGCGGGTCTGGGCGGCGATCTTGAGCGCGTTCTCGGCCAGGTGGCGGCCGTAGACCAGGATGCGCGCGCCGCTGTCCTTGATGATGAAGGTCGCCTCGCCGGGGCTGAGCCGGTAGTTCAGCGGCACCGCGACGGCGCCGAGGATCTGGCAGGCGAAATAGGTCGTCACCGAGTTCTCGGAGGTCGAGACGTAGAAGGCGACGCGGTCGCCCGGGCGCACCCCGAGGTCGCTGAGCGCCTGGGCGAAGCGGCGGATGCGGCCGAGCCATTCGGCGTAGGTCCAGCGGCGGTCGCCGAAGACCAGCGCGGTGTGCTCGGGATAGCGTTCGACCGAAGCTTCGAGGATGCGGGCGATATGCATGGTTCCCTCAGAGGTTGGGCTTGATCGCCGGCATCTCGCGGGCGGCGATCAGGTACTTGGCCATTTCCGACGAGCCGCCGACGATCGGCAGCGCCCGGGCGTCGCGGTAGATCTGCTCGGCGCGGCCGTACTGGCGGGTGACGCCGTCGCCGCCGAGCACCTGCACCGTGCGGTCGGCGCAGAAGACGGCGGTCTCGGTCGAGACGAGCTTGGCCTGGGCCGCCTCGCGCATCAGCTCCTTGCCGTCGATGCCGGCGTCGTACATCTTGGCGGCGCGGTAGGTGAGCAGCTCGGCGGCGTCGATGCGCCAGCTCATCTCGGCGATCATGTTCCAGATCAGCTGCTTCTGGCCGAGCTTCTCGCCGAAGGCGGTGCGGGTCTGGGCGTGGGCGCGCGGCGATGTCGAAGGCCGAGCGGGCCACCCCGAGGCCGGAGCCGCCGAGGATGGCGCGCTCGAAGTTGAAGGCGCCGAGCATGATGCGGAAGCCGGCGTTCTCGCGGCCGAGCAGGTTCTCCTCCGGCACGCGGACGTTCTGCGAATGTCGACCTCGCCGACGACGCAGCCGCGGCGGCCCATGAAGTCGTAGGTGCGCGGGAAGCTCATGCCGGCGGCGGTGGCGGGCACGGCGACGGCGGTCATGCCGCGTTGCGGCGCGACCGTCGGGTCGGTGATGCCCCAGACGATGTAGACGTCGGACTTGGTGGCGTTGGAGATGTAGCGCTTGAAGCCGTCGATCACCCATTCGCGGGCCGTCGCGGCGGATGCGGGTCTCCATGCCGGCGCTGTCGGAGCCGGCGTTCGGCTCGGTCATGCAGATCGAGCCGATGGCGGTGCCCTCGAGGATCGGCGTGAGGTAGCGCTCGCGGATCTCCGGGCGGGCGTGGGCGTGCAGCGGGTAGGCGCAGGACAGCGCCGTGGCGATGGTGGTCTCGAAGGCGTAGTTGAGATAGGCGGCCTCCTCGGAGAGCATGGTCGCGTGGGTGAGGCCGGGGTGCTTCGAGCGGCCCGCTGTAGAGGTCGCGGAACATCAGCTTCATGTAGCCGGCCGATCCCAGCGCCCGGACCACCTCCTTGACCGCCTCCCAGTCCTCGTCGCGCTCGATCTGCGCGGCGCGGGGGGCGAGCTCGCGGGCGAGGAAGTCGCGGATCTCGGCGCGGAACGCCCGGTCCTCGTCGGTCAGGAAGAAATCGCGCATCGGCTCTCCTCACATCCGTCGGCGCGGACGATGTCCGGGACGCCGATGGTCTCGATCAGCCGGCTCGTCTCGCGGTGGACGAGGCCGATGTTGCTGTCGCGCACGGTGGGCAGCAGGTGGCGCGCCCTGCGGACCTCGTCGAATTTCAGGTCGGCCGTGATCAGCCCCTCGTCCTTGCCGGCGACCGCCAGCTCGCGGCCGAAGGGATCGACGATCCGCGAGCCGCCCCAGAAGGTGAGGTCGCGCTCGGTGCCGGTGCGGTTGGCCATGATCACCGGCGCGCCGTACATCATCGCGTAGAAGCGGATGGTCAGCGCCCAGCCGCCGGGGTTGTCGAAGTCGATGCCGACCGCCTCGACGCCGGAGCTGACCGGGCAGATCAGCAGCGAGGCGCCGTGCAGGAAGGCGAGGTGGGTCAGCGCCGGGTTCCAGAGGTCGGCGCAGATCAGCAGGCCCGCGGTCCAGCTGTCGTCGAGCTTGCAGATGTCGACGAAGCGGCCGGCGGCGTAGTGCTTGCTCTCCTCGAGCTTGCCGTAGGTCGGCAGGTTCACCTTGCGGTGCAGGTAGGCGATGCGGCCGCGGCGCAGGATCGCGGCGGTGTTGTAGAACTGCGCCGCCTGGCCCTCCTCGATGAAGCCGACGACCACCGCCATGTCGCCGGCAGCCTCGGCGATGCGCATGAGCCGCGGATCGGTGCGGCGCATGGCGCAGTCGAGCAGCCTCTCGACGCCGAAATGCCCGGTCAGCGACACCTCCGGCAGCACCAGGAGATCGAGGCCCGCGGCCCGGCCCTCGGCGATCCAGCGCAGGTGCGCCTCGATGTTGGCGTCGACGTCGCCGATCGCGCTCGCGAACTGCGCGACGCCGGTCTTCAGGATACGGCTCATGGGTTCGGCCTTCGCGCGGCGGGCGGGCGGCGCCCGCCGCGCCTTCGGGTCAGGACGAGGTCATTTGCTGCTTGCTGCAGGAACTCCGCCGCGACGTTCTCGACCGACTTGCCGTCGACGTCGACCTCGGCGTTGAGCTTCGGCCATGGTCTGGTCGTCGAGCTTGGCCGACAGCTCGTTCAGGAGGTCGCCGACCTTGGGGTTGGCCTCGAGCACCTTGTCGCGGATCACCGGGGCGAGCGCGTAGGAGGGGAAGTAGCCCTTGTCGTCCTTCAGCACCACGAAGTCGAAGGCCGGGATGCGGCCGTCGGTGGCGAAGACCAGCCCGACGTCGACGTCGCCGTTCTTCAGCGCCTCGTAGACGAGGCCCGAATCCATCCGCTTGACCGCGCTGCGGTCGAACTCGAAGCCGTAGGCCTTCTGCAGCGGCTTCAGGCCGTCGGGACGGGCGTACCACTCGGCGTTCGAGGCGAGCGTCAGGTCGTTCTCGTTGTTCACCCGCGCGGCGAGGTCGGAGATGGTCTTGATGCCGAGCTTGTCGGCCTCCTCCTTGCGCATGGCCAGCGCGTAGGTGTTGTTGGCCTTGGAGGGGTTCAGCCAGACGATGCCCTTCTTGGCGTCGAGCTCCTTGACCTTGTCGTAGGTCGCCTGGGCGTCGAGCTTCTCCTCGACCTTGTTGTAGGTGATGAGCGAGGTGCCGGTGTACTCCCAGTAGGTGTCGATCTGGCCGTTCTCCATCGCCTGGCGCACCGCCGCCGAGCCCATGCCCGAGCGGTTGTCGACGCTGAAGCCGTTGGCCTCGAGCAGCTGCGCGGTCATCGCCGACAGGACCTGCTGCTCGGTGAAGTTCTTGCCGCCGACGACGATCTGCTGCGCCTGCACGGCGCCGGCGAAGAGCATCGCGCCCGACGAAGAAGGCTTTGGCCGGGTTTGCGAACATGGAGTTTCCTTTCGATTGTTCGGTCCCGCCGCGGTTCAGCGCAGCGGGTTCACGCCTTTCGGAATGAGGTGGAGCTGGGCTTGGCTCATCAGGAAATCGACCAGCACCGCGAGCAGGCCGGTCGGGATCGCGCCGGCCAGCAGCATGCCGGTGTCCATCAGGTCGATGCCGGTGAAGATCAGCTCGCCGAGGCCGCCGCCGCCGATCAGGAAGGCGAGCGGCGTGGTGCCGACGTTGATGGCGAGCGCGGTGCGGATGCCGGAGAAGATCACGTAGAGCGCGTTCGGGATCTCGACCCGCCAGAGGATCTGCCAGGGCGTCATGCCCATGCCGAACGCGGCCTCCTTGTAGTGGGCGGGAACCGCCAGCAGGCCGGCATAGGTGTTGCGCACGATCGGCAGCAGCGAGGCCACGAAGAGGCCGAAGACCGCCGGCACGAAACCGATGCCGAGGACGGTCATCGACAGCGCGATCACCGCCAGCGTCGGGATGGTGGTGCCGATGTTGAAGATCTGCATCACCGTCTCGGCGTAGCGCTCCATCGACGGCCGCGACAGCCAGATGCCGACCGGGACCCCGACCAGGATCGCGGCGATGCCGGAGGTCAGCACCAGGACGATGTGCTGCTGGGTCAGGTAGACCACGTCGTCCCAGTTGTCGGCGATACTGCCCGACGACGCCCGAGATGCCGATCAGGATGCCGGCGGCCAGCATCGCGATCGGCACCAGCGGCGTGCGGCGTGGAGCGGCGGCGACGGCGGCGTTCATCCTCGCGTCCCCCTCACTCCGCCGCCGCCTTGGCGTCCTGGCGATAGGTCTCGCCGAGGACGCGGGTGACGCCGGGCTGGGTGATGACCCCGGTGAAGCGGCCGGTCTCGTCGACGCAGGCGAGCCACATCACGTCGTGGGCGAACATCTCGGAGACGACCGCGCGCAGGTCGGCGTGGGTCGGCACGGTGGCGGGCAGCCTCCGGGCGAGCTCGTGGACCACGCCGCTGGCACCTTCGACCATTTCCTCGGTGACGTAGCCCACCGGGTGATGGTCGCTGTCGATGACAACGGCGACGTTGGAATGGTGTTCGTGGATCGCGCTCAGGGCGTCGCTGGCGGTGGCGTGGCGCGACACCGCGGGCGCGTCGGGGTCGGAGACCTCCTCGGCGGTGACGAGGCGCAGGCGCTTCAGCGTCCGGTCGGCGCCGACGAAGTCGGCCACGAAGGCGTTCGTGGGATGGGCGAGAACGGTGTCGGGGCTGTCGTACTGCTCGATCTTGCCGGCGCGGAAGATGGCGATCTTGTCGCCCATCTTCACCGCCTCGTCGATGTCGTGGCTGACGAACATGATGGTCTTCTTGATCGCCGCCTGCATCTTCAGGAACTCGTCCTGGATGACCTCGCGGTTGATCGGGTCGATGGCGCCGAACGGCTCGTCCATCAGCATCACCGGCGGGTCGGCGGCCAGCGCGCGGATCACCCCGACGCGCTGCTGCTGGCCGCCCGAGAGCTCCTTGGGGTAGCGCTTGAGGAACACCTTGGGGTCGAGCCCGACCAGGTCGAGCAGCTCGGCGGCGCGCTTCCTGGCCTTCTCCTTCTCCCAGCCGAGGAGCTTCGGCACGACGCAGATGTTCTCCTCGATCGTCATGTTCGGGAAGAGACCGATCTGCTGGATCACGTAGCCGATCGAGCGCGCGGAGCTGGACGTCGTTGAGCTTGGAGGTGTCCTTGTCGTCGATGAAGATCTTGCCCGAGGTCGGCGGGATCAGCCGGTTGATCATCTTCAGCGCCGTGGTCTTGCCGCAGCCCGAGGGCCCGAGCAGCACGCAGATCTCGCCGGCCGGCACCTCCATCGTCACCTTGTCGGCGGCGACCACCGGGCCGCTGGGCGTCTCGAAGACCTTGGTCAGTTCCTCTAGGCGGATCATTGCGGGCGTTTCCTCGTTATCGCCTCAGACCCGCGGGGGTCAGGCGTTTCTGCAGCATGAGCAGGCCATAGTCGGCGGCGATCGCCAGCAGCGAGACGGCCAGCGCGCCGGCGATCAGCTGGCGCGAGTCGGTCTGGCTGATGCCGCGCGAGATCAGCACCCCGAGACCGCCGGCGCCGATGTAGGCGGCGATCGCGGCGACGCCGATGTTCATCACCACGGCCGTGCGCACCCCGGCCATGATCACCGGAACGGCGATCGGGATCTCGACCTGCCAGAGCCGCTGCAGCGCGGTCATCCCCATGCCGCGGGCGCTCTCGCGCAGCGCCGGGTCGACGTTGGTGATGGCGGTGTAGGTGTTGCGGATGATCGGCAGCTGCGAATAGAGCAGGATCGCGATCACCGCCGGCAGCCAGCCGATTCCCTGGCCGATGGTCGACAGGATCGGGATCATCAACCCGAAGAGCGCGATCGACGGAATGGTGACGATGATCGAGGCGGTATAGAGCACCGCGTCGGCGGCGCGCTTGTTCTGGGTAATCGCGATGCCGATGGGAACGCCGGTCAGAATCGCCAGGCCGACCGCGACCGCGACGATCGAAATATGCTGCAGGGCGAGCTGCGCGATCACGCCAAGATTGGCGAATATGAACTGAATCGTCTCCAAGGCGCACCCTCCCGGGTCGCGACAGCCGTTTCGACTTGTCGTCTTGATGCCTGGATACTACGCCGGCTCGACGTGAATGACGCTACATCGTGCCGTCTTTTTTTTGCACCGATCCGACAGAGCCGCGGCGCCGACGCTTGCGAATCGCCAGCGGTGGGGTCCCGGCCCATGCCTTCACGGCGTGACTGAAGTGGGCCTGGCTGGAGAATCCCATGGATTCGGCGATCTCCTCGAGGGTGTCGGTCGAGCCCAGAAGCCGGGCCTGCGCCGCCTGCAGCCGCAGCTCCATGTAGAACTGCGAGGGCGACTTGCCGAAGCTGGCCGCGAACAGGCGCTCGAGCTGGCGCTCCGAGAGCCCGGCCGCCTCCGCCACGCCGGCGATCCGCAGCGGCTCGGCGATCCGCTCCTCCATCAGCCGGACCGCGGCCTCGATCCGGCGATCGGTGACGCCGTAGCGCCAGCCGATCGCCTGGCGCTGGGCGGCGTCGGCGGGCCGCACCGGTCCGTGCAGGAACTGCTCGGCGACGTCGGTCGCCGTGGCGCGGCCGTCCCGCATCGCGATCAGCTCCAGCATCATGTCCATGGCCGCCGCGCCGCCGCCGCTGGTCAGGATGTCGGCATCCCAGCAGAACAGGGTGTCGGTGACTTCGACCTCGGGAAATTCCTCGGCGAGCCGCTGCTGCATTTCCCAGTGGACGGTGGCGCGGCGACCCCGCAGCAGCCCGGCACGGGCGAGGATCAGCGCGCCGCCGCTGACGGCGCCGATCAGCCGGTGCTGGTTGCGCAGGCTGCGAAGGTAGGCGAAGAGCGGTCGGCTGCGGAAGGCTTCGATCCCGAGGCTGGCGACGACGATCACCAGATCGGCGGGCGGGGCGTCGGCGATGCCGAACGCGGTCCGAATCTCCAGGCCGTTGCTGGCCGCAACCGGTCCCGGCTGCTGCCCGACCACGGTCCAGATGTAGCGCTCGTGCCCGAGCACGCGGTTGGCCGAGCGCAGCGGCTCGAGCGCGGCGCTGAGCGCCATCATCGAGAACCCCGGGATGACCACGAAGCCGACCCGGTAGGAATGCTCGACCACGCCGGCCCCGTCGCGGGAAGACGGGTAATCGTTCAGGGTGTGCCTCCTCGCGCCGCCATCCCCATCAGACTAGGGCGTCCGTCGGCGCTCGCAAGCCGCACGGCAGCAGCCGCCAGGGCGTGTACCCATAGACGCGGCATCTTCCGATGGTCCAGGCATGGGAGCTTTGCGCCGAAAGCGGTCGTCCCAGCCGCATCCTCGGCTGTCCACGTTCAAGCAGGTTCGTTCGGCTCGCTGCGCCTCTGAGTTCCAGGAACCCCTTCCGCGGGCCTCCCGCTCACATGGATTTCGGCCACGCCTCCAAGGCGCCGACGGTCCTACTGCTTGGCGCGCATCGTCCCGTAGATCATCTCCTGTTCCGCCGGCGTCAGCTGCTCTGGCCCGAGCTTCACCGTCAGCTTGTCGATGGTCCCGGTGAACGGGAACGGCACCTGGTAGTCGGCTTCGTCCACCGACGTGCCGGTGTCGATGCCGACGTTGAAGGTCTCGACCCAGCCGATGCCGACCGGCAGGCTCTTCGGCATCTCCCTGGTGTCGACGGCGGCTCCGTCCACCTTCAGCGTCCCGGTGCCGCCCTTGCCAAGGCCTGGCCCGGCGTAGGCCCAGTCGAACTCCAGCGTGTGCTTGCCGGGGCCGAGGGCCTCCTGCCCCTGCCACTTTACAGTGTCGAGCTGGATCAGGTTCCAGGTGAAGACCGGCTTGCCCTTGAGCAGGTAGAAGCCGTAGCCGGCGAACTTGCCGCCATCGGTCACCAGCATGCCCTCGGCGCCGCCTTGCGGGATTCGACCTCGGCGGTAATCGTGTAGGACTTGTTGAGCACGTTCGGCGCGTTGACGCCGGGAAACGGCACGTTCATCAACTCGCCGGTGTAGGTGAACTCGGTCCGACCGGGAGAGTAGCTCGGCTTCACCCCCATGAACCGCGGCAGCGTCCGGTCGTCGAGCGGGAAGACGTTGTACTTCTCGGCCTGCATGGTGAAGAGCTGCTCCATGTCGCGCAGCTTGTCCGGCATCTGGCCGGCGAGATCCTTCGCCTCGCTCCAGTCGTCGCTGATGTTGTAGAGCTGCCACTTGAAGTCGTTCATCACGTCGGTCGGCGGCGGCGCCAGCGACAGTTCCCAGGGCGCGACCACCGGCGGCGCCGCGGCGACCCAGCCGTCGTGGTAGATCGCGCGCGAGCCGAACATCTCGAAGTACTGGGTGTCGCGCCGGCCGGGGGCGCCCGCGTCGTTCCAGGTGTAGGCCATGCTCACGCCCTCGATCGGCCGCTGGGCGATGCCGTTGACGGAGACCGGCGCCGGGATGCCGGTCGCCTCGAGGATGGTCGGCACGATATCGATGACGTGGTGGAACTGGGTGCGGATGCCGCCCTTGTCCTTGATCCGCTCGGGCCAGGACATGACCATGCCGTTGCGGGTGCCGCCGAAGTGCGAGGCCACTTCCTTGGTCCACTGGTAGGGCGTGTCCCAGGCCCAGGCCCACGGCACCGCGAAGTGCGGATAGGTTTCGTTGGTCCCCCAGGCGTCGTAGAATTTCATGTTGTCCTCGACCGTGGGGTGGAGGCCGTTCAGCACCGCGAACTCGCTGTAGAGGCCGTTCAGCGTGCCCTCGGGAGATCGCCCCGTTGTCGCCGCTGATGTAGATGATCAGCGTGTTGTCGAGCTTGCCGGCGTCCTGGATCGCCTGGACCACCCGGCCGATCTCGTGGTCGGTGTAGGCAAGGTAGGCGGCATAGACGTCGGCCTAGCGGATGTAGAGCTTCTTCGCCTCGTCCGACAGCGTGTCCCACTGCGGCAGGCCGTCCGGCCATGCGGTCAGCTCGGCGTTCCCGGGCACGATTCCGAGCTTCTTCTGGTTGGCGAAGATAGTGTCGCGCAGCTTGTTCCAGCCGCCGTCGAACAGGTGCATCGCCTCGATCTTGTCGACCCATTCCTTGGTCGGGTGGTGCGGCGCGTGGGTGCCGCCGGGGGCGTAGTAGATCATGAACGGCCGGTCGGGCTGCACCTCGTTCAGCATGTTGATCCGCTCGATCGCCTCGTCGGCCATCGCGGTAATCAGGTTCCAGCCCGGGTGGCCGAGATAGGGCTCTATCGGCGTGGTGTTGCGGAACAGGTTGTTCGGCGTCCACTGGCTGGTGTCGTCACCGAGGAAGCCGTAGTAATAGTCGAAGCCCTTGATCGGCCCGGTCGGCCATTCAGTGAACGGACCGGCCTGGCTCGCATCCCACTGCGGCACGTTGTGGTCCTTGCCGAACCACGAGGTGTCGTAGCCGTTCTGCTTCAGGATCTCGCCGATGGCGACGGTGTCGCGCTTGATGACGCTGTCATAGCCCGGATAGCCGGTCGCCTGGTCGACGACGACGCCGGTCGAGACCGAATGGTGGTTGCGACCGGTCAGGAGCGCGGCGCGGGTCGGCGAGCAGAGCGCGGTGGTGTGAAAGCGGGTATAGCGCAGGCCGTCCTCGGCGAGTTGGTCGAGCGTCGGGGTCGGGATCACGCCGCCGAAGGTCGAGGGCGCCGAGAAGCCGACGTTGTCGGTCATGATCAAAAGGATGTTCGGCGCGCCCTTGGGAGGCTCACGAGCGCAGGCCACGCGGGAGTCGATTGCATCGCATTTGTGTCGATCTCGCCGCCGAACGGCTGCGGCGGCGGCGGCAGATAGCGGCCGTCGATCGTCGTCGTCGCGCCGGGGGCGCCCGGCGGGACCGTTTCCTGCGCGGATGCCGGTGCGTGGCCGAGCGCGAACGCGACCACCATCGTGGCGGCGACAGCGAACCCTTGCCGACCTGAGCTCGACATTTTGCGAAATCCCCCTGCTGTCATTGCTGCGCCGCCGCCGAACCGGTGCTGACGCAGTCGGAGCTTACCAGCGGCCCGGCGCGCAACAAAGTAACGACCGCTCCGGGGCCGAGACCTGTCATCATTCGGCAGGCCGATCTATGGATACACGCCCGATCCGGCGGGCTGCGGACGGTGCCGGAACAGGCGCGCGAGCCAGCTGCGGCGGGCGGGGCCGCCTGGGGGGCGGTTCTCGCGGGTGAAGAGCATCAGCATCGCCGGGGTGACCACCAGCGTCAGCACCGTGGAGAAGGCGAGGCCGAAGACGATGGCGCTGGAGAGCGAAATCCACCACTGGGTCGACGGAGCCCCGATGGTGGTCTCGTGGTTCATCAGCTCGAGGTTCAGCCCGAAGGCGATCGGCAGCACGCCGAGGATGGCGGTGGCAGCGGTCAGCACTACCGGGCGGGCGCGTTCGCGGCAGGTCTGCAGGATGGCGTGCAGCTTGTCGGCGCCCTGGTCGCGCAGCGCGTCGTAAGTGTCGATGAGCACGATGTTGTTGTTCACCACCACGCCGGCCAGCGCGATGATGCCGATGCCGGTCATCACGATCCCGAACGGCTGGCCCATGATCAAGAGGCCGAGGAACACGCCGATCGTCGACATCACCACCGCGCTCAGCACCAGCGAGACCGAGAGGAAATTGTTGAACTGCGCCAGCAGCACCGCGAAGATCAGCGCCAGCGCCGCGCCGAAGGCCTTGCCGAGGAAGGCGCCGGCGGCCTTCTGCTCCTCGTCCTCGCCCGCGAGCTTCCAGCGGATGCCCTTGGCGTCGAGGTCCATCGCGTCGACCGCGGCGGTCACCTGCTGGCGCACCGGATCGGCCTGGACGCCGGCGCGGATGCCGGCCTCCACCGTCACCGTGCGCTGGCCGTCGATGCGGGTCAGGGTGCCGGTGGTGCGCACCGGGTTGCGCACCACGAAGTTGGAGATCGGCACCGAGCCCGAGGCGGTCTCGATCCGCAGGCTGTCGAGGGTGGAGAAGGTGCGCCGGTCCTCCGGCAGGCGCAGCCGGATGTCGACCGCGTCGTCGGCGCCGGCGGGCCGGAAGTCGGCGAGCTTGACGCCGTTGGTGACCAGCTGCACCACGCTGCCGACCTCGGTGGTCGAGACGCCGTACTGGGCGGCGCGGGCGCGATCGACCTGGAGCTCCCAGTCGACCCCGGGCGCCGGCAGGCCGTCGGAGACGTCGATCACGTCGTCGATCTCCCGGAGCTTCGCGGCGACGGCACGGGCGGCGTCGTTGAGCCCGGAGGGGTCGGCCGCCGACAGCTGCACCTGGATCGCCTTGCCGGTCGGCGGGCCGGCGTTCGGCACCGAGACCTCGACCTCGGCGCCGGGAATGCCCTTCATGGCGCCGCGCAGGCCGTCGAGGATGGCGTCGGCGCTGGCGCGCTCGCGCCAGTCGACGAACTCGTACTGGATCACGCCGACCACGTCCTCGGCGACGTCGTTGCCGCCCTGGCCGGCCGTGCCGCCGACCCGGGTGTAGACCGACTTGATGCCGGGCCAGCCCAGGATGCGCTGCTCGGCCTGGCGCACCAGCGCGTCCTTCTCGTCGATCGAGAGGTTGCCGCGGGCATGGACGTTGAGCAGGCCGTAGTCCGGCTCGACGTTGGGGAAGAACTCGACCCCCGAGCCGAAGCGGCCATAGGCGAGCGGCACCGCAACCAGGAGCGCGACCGCCGCGGCGAGCACCAGCGCCGGATGGCGCACGGCCCGGCCGACCAGCCGCATGTAGATCCCGTCGCGAACCGCGTGCTGCGGCGCCGGCCGGGCGAACAGCGCGCCCAGCGTCGGCGTGAACACCAGCGCGTAGAGCATCGACGCCGACAGCGTGGCGATCAGCGTGATCGGCATGTACTTCATGAACTCGCCGACCACCCCGGGCCAGAACAAGAGCGGCGAGAAGGCGGCGACCCGGGTCAGCGTCGCGGCGATCACCGGCCCGGCCATCCGCCGGGCGGCCAGGGCGAAGGCGTCCTCGCGCGGCATGCCCTCGGCCATGCGGCGTTCGGCGAACTCGGTGACGATGATGGCGTCGTCGACCAGCATGCCGACCGCCAGGATCAGGCTGAACAGCACCACGATGTTCACGGTCAGCCCGGCCAGCGACAGGCCGAGGATGCCGATCAGGAACGAGACCGGAATCGCCATGCCGATCAGGATCGCCGCCCGGCCGCGACAGCGCGAACAGGATGACGATGAACACCAGCACCACTGCGGTCAGCACGCTGTTCTGCAGATCGGAGAGGAGCTGGCGGATGTCGGTGGACTTGTCCTGGCTGAACCCGATCACCGCGCCCTCGGGCAGCCCCGAGGCGGCGGCGTTCGCCACCGCCTTCACCGCGTCCACCGTCTCGATCAGGTTGGCGCCGGTGCGCTTGGAGACCTCGATGGCGATGGCCGGCTGGCCGTTCAGCCGGGTGATGGTGTCGGGGTCCTTGAAGGTGGCGCGCACCGTGGCGAGGTCGCGGGCGCGCACCACTGCGTTGGATCCGGCGATGATGGGCAGGTTGGCCACGTCCTCGGGCGTCTCGATCAGCGAGGGGATCTTGATGGCGTAGCGCCCCTCGGCGCCTTCGAGCGAACCGGCGGCGACCAGGCTGTTGTTGGCCCGGACCCCGGCGACCAGCTGGTCGAGCTGCAGCCCGTAGGAGGAGAGCTTCACCGGGTCGACGATCACCTCGACCAGATCGTCGCGCACGCCCTTGAGCGCGGCGTCGAGCACGCCCGGCACCTCCTCGATGCGGTCGCGCAGCTCGCGCGCCGCCTGGGTCAGCGCCCGCTCCGGCACCTCGCCCGACAGCGTCACCACCAGCACCGGAAACTGCGAGAGGTTGACCTCGTTGACGGTCGGCTCGTCGACCCCCTCGGGCAGGTCGGGCTTGGCGTCGTCGACCTTGGTGCGCACGTCGACCAGCGCCTTGTCGAGGTCGGAGCCGGCCTGGAACTCGACCACGACGTTGCCGCCGCCCTGGTAGGCGCTGGCCGTCATCTTCTTGACGTTGGCGATGTTCTTGAGCCGCGTCTCCATCGGCCGCAGCAGCAGGCGCTCGGAGTCCTCGGGCGAGATGCCCGAATACGTCATGCTCACATAGATGATCGGGATCTTGACGTCGGGCTCGGCCTCCTTCGGGATCGACCGATAGGCCAGGGCGCCGGCGAGCGTCAGGAACAGCATCAGCGACAGGGTCAGGCGCGATCTGCGGATCGCGATGCCGACGATGTCCATTACGGGTTCACGGCGGCCCCGGATCCGCCCTGGGTTCCGCTGGCCGCGTCGACCGAGGCGGCGGCGACGGCGTTGACCACCTCGCCATCGCCCACCAGATCCTGGCCGGAGATGATGACCCGTGCGCCCTCGGGCACACCCTTGAGCACCAGGCCATCGGGGGTGTCGTCGACGACCTCGACCGGCACGAAGCGCACGGTGTCGGTGTCGTCGACGGTGCGCACACCCAGCGCGCCTTCGTCCGAGAGGGTGACCACCGAGCGCGGCACCACCACCGCAGCGACCGGATCGGCGTGCAGGACGATCTCGCCGCTCATTCCGGCCGGCACGTTGCCGCCTCGGTTGGCGATCTCGACCTCGACCTGGAAGGTCCGGGTCTCCTCGGAGGCCTGGTGGCGGATGTAGCGCACCAGACCCTCCGGCGACGTGCCGTTGGCGAGGTTGACGGTGGCCGGGGTGCCGATGCGCACGTCGGCCAGGTCGCGCTCGCTGAGCTCGCCGCGGACGATGATCGGGTTCATGGCCAGGATGGTGGCGACCGGGGCACCGGCCTGGACCCAGCTGCCGCGCTCGACCTGAACGTCGTCGATGATGCCGGAGAACGGGGCGACCACGTCGAGGCGCTCGACCGCGGACTGTGCCTCGCGAAGCTGGGCCGCGGCCGCGGCCAGATCGGCCCGCGCGGTGTCGGTCGCGATCTTGGCGCCCTCGCCGCGCGCCAGCATCAATTCGGCGGCCGTGGCCTGGGCCTGGCGCTGGGCGAGGAGCGCCTTCGCGGTGTCGACGGCGGCGAGCTTCTCGGGGCCTTCGAGGCTCAGCACGACCGCGCCCTGGGAGACGTACTGCCCGTCAACGGCCGGAAGGGCACGGATCACCCCGCTGTCGCGGGCTGCGAGCACCGAGGTCTTGTCGGGTTCGGTGCGGCCGGCGACCCGGATGGCGCGCGAGTAGCGCTGCACCTCGGGGCTGGCGACCAGCACCGTCCGCCGGTCGGCCTGGGCGGCGTCCGGCGCCGGGGCCTTTTCGGTGGCCTCGTCCGCGGCGGCACGGTCGCTGCCGATGTGCGCGAACTTGCCGGTCAGCACCCAGGTGGCGGCGGCCAGCAGGACGAGAACGGCAAGCAGCTGATGCAGTCGCGGTCGGCGCATGATGGGGATTCCCTAGACCGCCCGAGGGGAAAATGCCAGCCCCGCGGCCCGAAGCTCGCCGGCGTGCCGCCGCGCCGGCGCGTCACCGGCCGGGATCGGCATCGATCCGCGCCCAGTCACCGTGGCTTGCCCGGAAGCGCTCGGTCTCCAGGACGCCGAACCGTGCCCGGTCCGGACGCCAGACCATGGCCTCGACCGACACTTCGGGTCGCGCGACGCGCACCACGTTGAAGGAGTTCACCTCGCCGCGGCGCCGGGTCGAGGTCGCGGTGCCGGCCTGGATCAAGCAGCGCCGCCCGTCCCGGGAGCGGATAGCGCTTCGCGGTGTGGTCGGTGCGACCGACATGCAGGTGACCCGAGAGGATCAGGTCGACCTCGGCGTGCAGGAAGGCGGCCATCGCCAGCTCCGCCCGCCCCAGCACCGTGTGGGACGCCGCGGCGCCGGGCGCCGGCTCCGGGATCTCGAACGGGTGGTGGGTGACGATCACCCGGGTCACCCCGGGGCCGCAGGCGGCGAGCCGCTCGGTCGCCGCCTCGATCTGGAGCCGGTTGATCCGGCCGTTCTTGAGCGTCAGCGCCCGCGCCGTATTGACGCCCAGCACCGCGATCTCGGGGTCCTGGTAGAACGGCTCGAGCTCGCTCGAGATGTAGCGCCGATAGCGTCCGAGCGGCGAGAGCCAGCGCCGCATCACGTCGTAGAGCGGCACGTCGTGGTTGCCGGGCACCGCCAGCAGCGGCCGGGGCAGGGTGGCGAGGAAGCTCGCGGCGGCCTCGAACTCGGCCACGCGGGCGCGCTGGGTGAAGTCTCCCGATACCACCACCAGGTCGGGAGCCGCCGCCGCCACGGCGCGCGACAGCGCCGGCGGGATCGCCGGGTCGATGCGGCCGAAGTGCAGGTCCGACAGGTGGACGATCGTGCGCAGGCTGGCCTCTTTTCAGTCCGGTGCGGGCACCACGACGCGCAAGGCGCCGGGGCGGATGCGGTAGGAAAGCGGCGTCTGCATCAGGGTGACCTCGCCGTCGGTGGCCACGTGGACATGGCGCCGGCGCATCCGCACGCAGGTCCGTTCGGTGTCGAAGGTCACGAGATCGGTCTCGCCGGCCTCCCGTCCCAGCAAGGCCCGAACCGCCAGCCCGAGCAGTCGGAAGCGACCGGCATGGGGCGCCGCGCAGATCCACAGTCTGCCGCCGTCCAGGGTCGCACGTGTGCCGATCTCGAGGCCGCTGACCGTGTATTGGTTGTTGCCGACGAAGACGAAGGGGGTGTCGAGGACCTGCTGCCGAGCCTGGTCACCGTCGAGCGCGACGCTGAGGCTGCGCGACCGCAGGAAGATCCGGGCCGCGGCCCGGGCCACGGCGACCCACTTGGCGGCGCCGTGGCGCTGCAGGCGCTCGCGCTCGCGCACGATCTGCGGGTAGAAACCGATGCTGGAATTGTTGAGGAAGGTGCGGTCGTTCACCTCGCCGACGTCGACGCGCGCGATGCTGCCCGTGAAGAGCGTGTGCACCGCCGCTTCGAGATCGAGCGGAATCCCCAGATCCTTGGCGAAATGGTTCAGCGTCCCCAGCGGCAGCACCCCGAGGGCGACGTCGCTGTCAACGAGCGCCGCGGCCACCGCCGCGATGGTTCCGTCACCGCCGCCGGCGACCACCCGCCCCCCGGCCGCGCGCGCCTGCGCCGCGAGGGCCGGCAGGTCGGCGCCGTTCGCCGACAGCAGGACGCGGGCTTCCCGTCCGTGCTCGGCGGCAGCGCGCGCGATCAGCTCCTGCGCCGCGCCGGCACCGTTCGAGCCGGCCTTCTGGTTGAGGATGCAGGTCAGCACCTTGGTCCGTCTCCTGTCGGATGCGTGCTGCCCAGATAGCGGCAGGCGCGGTCTCGCCAAGCCCCCGCAAAGCCAAAAACGCCCATACGCATTCCATATGCGTTCCATACGGAATCCATACGTCGAAAATCACGCTATTTCAGTGCCTTGCCAGTCTCCCCACTAGCCGACGCCGCCGAGCAGCGCCAGCCAGGCCGAGGCGGTCAGGACCAGCAGGCCGGTCGCGAGCAGAACCGCGCTGGCGGCCTGGGCCTGGCCGCGCGCGTACATGCTGGCGAAGACGTAGGTGTTGACGCCAGGCGCCATGGCGGCGGTCATCACCGCCGAGCGGACGAACTCCTGCGACAGCCCGAAGACGGTGTGGGACAGGAAGTACGCGATGGCGGGGTGCAGGATCAGCGACAGTCCCGCGATCATCCCGGCCTCGGCCAGCGAGGCCCGGATGGCGTAGCGCGTGAGCACGCCGCCGAGGCCGAAGAGCGCGGCGGGCAGGGCGGAATTCGCCATCATGTCGAGGGCGCCGTGCACGGGCCCGGGCACGGGAATGTGGCCGAGGTTCACCACGAACCCCAGTGCGAGCGCGATCATCAGGCCGTTGCGGAACATGGCGCGGGCGACGGCGCGGGCGGTCTCGGCGAGGCTGCGGCCGTCGGCGCGGGCGAACTCCATGGTGGTGATGCCGATCAGGTAGCAGACCGGCGCGTGGATCGAGATGATCGCGAAGTTGGGCGAAAGCGCGGCGCTGCCGTAGGCGCGCTCCATAATCGGCAAGCCGAGCAGCACCGAATTGGAGAACAGCGCGCCGAAGCCGATCGCTACCGCCTCGCCGGGGCGGCGGTGGAACAGGCGGCGCGCGCCGAGGATGCCCAAGGCGAAGGCGATGATGGCGCCGGTATAGAAGGAGATGAGGAGCCGGGGGTTGAAGACGGCGCCGAGGTCGAGATCGGCCAGCGCGCGGAACAGCAGGCACGGGATGGCGAAGCTCTGGGTGAAGACCATCAGGCCGTCGACCGCGCTGGAGGAAAAGACGCCGGTACGGGTGGCGAGGTAGCCGGCGCCGATCACCAGGAAGACCGGCAGGACGACGACCAGGATCTGGACGATCAAGGTGCTATGTCCAGCTGCAGCCCGTCGTACGCGGGAATGACACCGGGCGGCAGCTCGGCGAGCAGGGTCGCGTAGTCGAGATCGTTGTGCATGTTGGTGAGCACGCCCTGGCGCGGTGCGGCGCGGGCGATCCATTCCAGGCTGCGGGCGAGATGCGCGTGGGTGGGGTGCGGCTCGCGGCGCAGGGCGTCGAGGACCCAGGTGTCGAGGCCTTCGAGCGCCGGCCAGGTCTCAGGGGGAATCTCCGAGACGTCAGGCAGATAGGCGAAGCGGTTGACCCGCAGCCCGAGCGCCTCGATGCGGCCGTGCCGGACCCTGAACGGCTCGAAGGCGATGGGGCCGCCGGCGCCCTCGACGGTGAAGGGACCCTCCAGCTCCCGCAGATCGAGGATCGGGGGATAGAGGCTGCCCTGGGGCTGGACGAAGACGTAGCCGAACCGGGTGACCAGCACCTCGGTGGTGGCGGCGTCGGCCCAGACCGGCAGCCGGGCGCGGCGGTTGTGCACCACCATGCGCAAATCGTCGATGCCGTGCACGTGGTCGGCGTGGTCGTGGGTGTAGATGACGCCGTCGAGCAGGCCGACGCCGGCGTCGAGGAGCTGGGTGCGCAGGTCGGGCGTGGTGTCGATCAGCGCCCGGGTGGTGCCGGCCTCGGTGCTGCGCTCGATCAGCAGCGAGCAGCGGCTGCGGCGGTTTTTGGGGTTGGCCGGGTCGCAGGCGCCCCAGAGGCCGCCGATCCGCGGCACGCCGCCGGACGAGCCGCAGCCGAGGATGGTGGCGCGGCAATGCGCCATCAGGCAGCGGCTCGCGCGAACAGGCGGTCGAAGTTGGCCGAGGTCAGGGCGGCGAATTCCGGGAACTCGAGGCCGAGGTGGGCGGCCATGGCGCGTGCGGTGTCGGCGGTGTAGGCGGGCTCGTTGCGCTTGCCGCGGTGGGGGTTCGGCGCGAGATACGGGCTGTCGGTCTCGACCAGCAGCCGGTCGCGCGGGGCGGCGGCGAAGATCTCGCGCAGATCGCCGGCGTTGCGGAAGGTGGCGATGCCCGAGATCGAAAGATAGAAGCCCAGGCCGAGCGCGGTCTCGGCCAGGGCGGCACCGGCGGTGAAGCAGTGCATGACGCAGGCGAAGGCGCCGGCGGCGTGCTCCTCGGCCAGGATCCGGCCGATGTCGGCGTCGGCGTCGCGGGCGTGCACGATCAGCGGCAGCCCGCTGCGGCGGGCAGCCTCGATGTGCAGGCGCAGGCTCTCGGCCTGAACGACCGCGGTCTCGCCGGTGTAGTGGTAGTCGAGGCCGGTCTCGCCGATGCCGACGAATTTCGGGTGCTCGGCCAGGGCGAGCAGATCGTCGAGACGGGCCATCGGTTCCTCGGCCGCGTGCATCGGGTGGGTGCCGGCGGCCCAGAAGACGCCCGTGTGCGCCTCGGCGATGGCGCGGACGGCGGGCGCCTGGCGCAGCCGGGTGCAGATCGTCACCATGCGGGTGACGCCGGCGGCGGCGGCGCGGGCGACCACGGCGTCGGTCTCGCCCGCGAAGTCGGGGAAATCGAGATGGCAGTGGCTGTCGACCAAGGCGGGCAGGGGCATCCGGAGCTTCTTGCAGGCGGCTGGCGGCAGGCCGGGGGTCAGGCGGCGTGGGCCCGCGCCTCGGCGGCCGCCGCGTCGATTTGCAGGAAGGTATCGAGGATCACCTGAGCGGGGTCAAGGTTGACGGCGCGAGCATGGGTGGTGCGTTCGACCAGGCGCGGCACCAGCTCGGCCCAGAGCCGGCCCTGGGCCGGCGTGGCGCCGAGCCGGGCCATCAGCTCGGCCTCGGCGTCGGAGGCGGGGGGCGGGGCGGCGCCGGCGCCGGCGAGCGCCAGCCGGCCGAGCGCGAGCCGCAGCGAGGTCGAGCGTCAGCTCGTAGCGGGCGGCGGCGTCGCGGCCGGCGGCGGCCTCGGCCAGCGCGATGGCGCGCGGCCGGTCGACCGGGGGGCTGCGGCGCAGGAGCTCGACGATCTCGCCGTAGCGGGCGACGCCGCCCTGGGCCGCCAGGCGCAGCGCGGTGCCGACGGAGCCGCCCGCCAGCGCGGCCAGGGCGCCGGCGGTCGCTGGATCGGGCGGGGCGCCGGCGGCGGCGAGGGCGGCGGCCAGATCGGCGGGCGCCAGCGGCGCGCAGCGCAGCTCGCGGCAGCGCGAGCGCAGCGTCGGCAGCAGCGCGGCGGGGCGGTGGCTGACCAGCAGCAGCACGGCGCGCGCCGGCGGCTCCTCGAGGATCTTCAGCAGCGCGTTGGCGGCGGAGCCGGTCAGCTCGTCCGCGGCGTCGACGATGGCGACGCGCCGGCCGCCGTCGGTGGCCGAAAGCTGGAAGAAGGCCTTGAGCGCCCGCACCTCGTCGACGGTGATCGCGGTCTTCAGGCGTTCGGCCTTGTCGTCCCAGGGCCGGCGGCAGAGGAAGAGCTGCGGCGAGGCCAAGGCCGCGAGCTGGCGGAAGACCGGGTGGGTCGGGGCCATATCGAGCGTGGCGGCCTCCTGGCCGGCGATCAGCCAGCGGGCGATCCGCCAGGCGAGCGTGGCCTTGCCGATGCCGCGGGGGCCGGTGACCAGCCAGGCATGGTGCAGCCGGCCGGTGGCGGCGGCCTCGAGGAACTGCGCCTCGGCCGGGGCCTGGCCGAAGAGCGCCGCGCTCTCGCGCGGGTGCGGGGCGCCGGCCAGGCGATCGGGTTCGGACCGGGCGTCGGTCATCGTGCCGCCACCGCCACCCGCGCCGCCACTTCGTCCGGGCTGCCGATGGCGGGAACCACGCGGCAGCGGGCGGGAAACTCGGCCGCGAGCGCGAGGAAGGCCGCACGCAGACGCTGCTGGAACGCCGGGCCGAAGCGCTCGAAGCGGTCCTCGGTCCCGCCGCGGGCGAGGCCGCGGTCGAGCGCCAGCGCCGGGTCGAGATCGAGGATCAGCGTGCGGTCGGGCTCGAGGCCGATCGCGATCGCGTGCAGCGCGTCCACCATGCCGCGCAGCCCGGAGCGAGCGACGCCCTGGTAGGCGCGGGTGGAATTGGCGAAGCGGTCGCAGAGCACGGTGGCGCCGCGGTCGAGCGCCGGGCGGATCGTGCGCTCGAGATGGTCGCGGCGGGCGGCGGTGAAGAGCAGGATCTCGGTCTCCGGCGACCAGCGGGCGGTTTCGCCCTCCACGAGCAGGCGGCGGATTCGTTCGGCGCCGGGGGCGCCTCCGGGCTCGCGGGTCTCGACCACCTCGGCGCCGCCGGCGCGCAGGGCCGCTGCCAGCGCCCGCAGCTGCGTCGACTTGCCCGCGCCGTCGATGCCCTCGAAGCTGATGAAGCGCCCCCCGGCCATGCTCCCTCAGTGGCCGGGCAGGAGCGCGACCACCCGGTCGCGGGCGAGCGTCGCCGCGGCGCCGATCCGGGTCAGCAGGCCGCCGCGCGGCACGTCGTTGGCAGCGACCAGGTCGAAGTCGACCGGGCCGTGGCCGGGGATCTCGACCTGGAGCGCCCCGAGCTTCTGGCCCTGGGCGATCGGCGCCTCGATCGGCGAGTTGAAGACCACGTGGGCCTTGACCTCGGCGCGCTCCTCGCGCGGGACCAGCATCTGCAGGTCGTGGGGGGCGACCAGTGCCACCTGCGGGATAGCGCCGAGCCAGACGTCGGCCTGGGCCACCTGGGCGCCGGCGTCGAAGAACTTCACGGTGTCGAAGGCGCCGAAGGCCCATTTCACGATCGCCTGGGTCTCGGAGGCGCGCTCGGACTCGCTGGAGAGGCCGCCGACCATGAAGAGCACGCGCTGGCCGTTCTGCACCGCCGAGCCGACCAGGCCGTAGCCGGCCTCGGAGGTGTGGCCGGTCTTCAGGCCGTCGACGCCGAGGCCGAGCTTCAAGAGCGGGTTGCGGTTCGGCTGCTTGATGCCGTTCCAGGTGAATTCGGTTTCCTGGAAGTAGCGGTAGTCCTCGGGGAAGTCGTCGATGATGTGCCGGGCGAGCGTGACCAGGTCGTGCGGGCTCATCACCTGGCCGGGGTCGGGAAGGCCGGAGGCGTTGGCGAAGTGCGAGTTGCTCATTCCAAGCTCGCGGGCGCGCTTGGTCATCTGCTCGGCAAATGTCGCCTCGTTGCCGGCGAGGCCCTCGGCGACGACGACGCAAGCATCGTTGCCCGATTGCACGATTATGCCCTGGATCAGGTCGGCGACCTTCACCGAGGTGCCGGCCTCGACGAACATCCGCGAGCCTTCCATCGACTGGGCCCTGGGAGTGACGAGGAACTCGGTGTCCTTCGTGACCCGACCGTCCCGGATCGCCTCGAACAGCATGTAAAGCGTCATCAGCTTGGACATTGAGGCGGGCGGGATCGGCGTCTCGGCGTTCTTGTCGAACATCACCATGCCGGTGCCGTCGTCGATCACCAGCGCTTCGCGCGCCTTGGTCTCGAAGGCGCCGGCCGCCAGCGGGGCGAGGGCGGCAGCGAGGCAGAGGCCGGCGAAGAAGGGTCTTTGGGGCATGCGCGAACTCCCGGGAACGGTCCCCTGCGCGGCGGTCTCCCACACGGAATAGTGGAACCGTGCGCACCTGTCAAAATCTACCTTTGGTTGTATCAATCTCTGGAACCCGCCGCAATGCGGTTATCTGCACCGGCATCGGGCGCGTGGCAATTCCGAGCGCGTCGGCGGCCTCGTTGGACAGCCGGATTCCCGGGCCACCCGCCGGGGCGGCGAAGAGCGCGACCTCGATCTTGGCGCCGGTGGCGGTATTGACCACCAGCGCGCGCTCCGGGCGCGGCAGGCCGCGGACCGCGGCCCAGAGCCCCGGGCTGCCCTTAGGTCCGTCGCGAACGCCGGGACCCTGGCGGGAGAAGACCTCCGGCTCGGCGCGGTCCTCGAAACTGAGGCGCAGCGGCGCCTGTCCGTCCGCCGCGGGCGCCCGGCCGCCCCGGCCACAGGCGGCGAGCAGGGCGAGCAGCGCCAGCGCTCCGATCCTGCAACCGCTTCCGCGCCCGGCCATCTGCCGCTTCCTTCCGTCCCGCGCCCCTGAGGCGATTTACCCGCCGCGGGGCGCCGGGGAAAGGGTGCCATGGACGCACGGGCCACACGGCGATAAGAGAGCGCCGCCGGAGGAGTGGCAGAGCGGTTGATTGCACCGGTCTTGAAAACCGGCGAAGGTGAAAGCCTTCCGTGGGTTCAAATCCCACCTCCTCCGCCAGCCGGTTTTCCGCTTGTCTTTTCCGCGCGGATGCTTATATGCTCCGCTTGATCCCGCCACGAACGTCCAATTCATCAATGTGACGCAAGGCGGATCCGATACGTGCACAGACACAACGGGACGACGGATGGCCGCCGAACGGCAGCCTGCAGTGTCCCCAAAGCCACCAATGGCGGAAACCTCAACGCATGAGACCATCGAACAAGTCACGTTCCAGGAACAAGCCTGGCAACAACGGCAACCATAACAACCAGCAGCGCCGCAGCAGTATGGGCAACATCATCAACCGCGTGTTCGAGAGCGCGGGGCCCGACGGCAAGGTGCGCGGCACGCCGCAGCAGATCATCGACAAGTACCAGGCGCTGGCCCGCGACGCCCAGCTTGCCGGCGACAGGGTGACGGCGGAAAGCTATCTGCAGCATTCCGAGCACTACAGCCGTCTCCTCGGCGAGGCCCAGCGCCAGCAGATGGAGAGCCGCCTCAGCCAGGAGCGCGAGGACGTCCAGCGCGGCGGCGACCGCGACGAAGGCGGACGCGGCGACGACGGCTACGAAGCCCAGCGCCGGCAGCCGTCGATGGGTGGGTCGGTCGCCTCTGGGTTGACCATGATCGATCCGGACGACGCCGACGACATGTCCGGCCCGATCGAGACGCCGGAGGGGCGACACACCCCGGTAAACGACCCGGCGCCGGTGATCCAGATGGCGCCCGAACCCGCCCGGCAGGGTTCGTTCAACGGCGCTGAACACGGCGCCGCCCCCGGGCAGAGCACGGCCGAAAGCGAACAGACCGCTGCTGCGGCCGAACAGACCGCCGCAGGGGCCGAGCCGCCGGCGAAGCGGTCGCGCCCGCGGCGCCGGCAGAAAGCCGAGGCGCCGACCCCCGATCCGGTGGCGCAAACCGAGTAACGGCCGCGGCGAGCCCGCGAGCCTTCGGCGCCGGCTGATGTCGGCGGCGCAGGTTCAAGTTCGCAACTCGCGTAAACTACCCGGCGCCGCGGGCCTCCACCAGCCGGCTCAGCCGGCAGAACGCCTCCAGCGGCACCTGTTCCGCCCGGTCGGTCGGCGCGATCCCGGCTTCGGTGAGCAGCGCCTCGACGTCACCGCCGAGCGGCCTCAGGCTGGCGCGCAGCATCTTGCGCCGCTGGCCGAAGGCGAGCGCCACCACCCGCGACAGCACCGCGGCGTCGGCTGGGAACCGCGGAGCCGCGAGCCGGTCGATGCGGACCACCGCGCTGGTGACCTTGGGAGGCGGGGTGAACGCCCGCGCCGGGACCTCGAAGGCAATGCGCGGCGTACTCCGCCATTGGGCCAGGATCGAGAGGCGTCCGTAGGTCTTCGACCCCGGGGGCGCCACGATCCGTTCGGCGACCTCGCGCTGGAACATCAGGGTCAGGCTGGTCCAGAACGGCGGCCAGTCCGGCGGGGTCAGCCAGCGCACCAGCAGCTCGGTACCGACGTTGTAGGGAAGGTTCGCCACCACCCGGACCGGCGGCGTCAGCTGCGAAAGCGGGTCGATTTCCAGCGCGTCGCCGGCAAGCACCGTCAGCCGATCCGGCCAGGCCGCGGCGATCTCGGCGAGCGCCGGCAGGCAGCGGCCGTCGCGCTCGATCGCCACGACGTGGCGGGCACCGGCAGCCAGCAGCGCGCGGGTCAGGCCCCCCGGACCGGGGCCGACCTCGAGCACGTCGCAGGCGGCCAGATCGCCGGCCTGCCGGGCGATCTTCGCGGTCAGGTTCAGATCCATCAGGAAGTTCTGCCCGAGCGCCTTGCGGGCGGAGAGCCCGTGCGCGGCGATCACCTCGCGCAGCGGCGGCAGGCCGTCGGGGCCGAGGCTCATGGCCGGCGCGCCCGGGTCGTTCCCATGGCGTGCGCGAGCTCGAGCGCGGCGATCAGGCTCGACGGACTGGCGCGGTTCTTGCCGGCGATGTCGTAGGCGGTGCCGTGGTCGGGCGAGGTCCGGACGAAATCGAGCCCGAGAGTGACGTTGACGCCGCCGTCGAAGTCGATGGTCTTGATCGGGATCAGCGCCTGGTCGTGATACATGCAGACCGCCGCGTCGTAGCGCGCCCGCGCCGCCGGGTGGAACAGGGTGTCGGCGGGGTGCGGCCCGGTCAGCTGCAGGCCCTCGGCGCGCAGCCGCGCCATCACCGGCACGATCAGCTCGAGCTCCTCGCGCCCCATGGCGCCGCCCTCGCCGGCGTGGGGGTTGAGACCCGCCACCGCGATCCGCGGCGCCGGCAGGCCGAAATCGGCGATCAGCGCGGCGTGGGTGATGCGCAGCGTCGCCTCCAGAAGATCGGCGGTCAGCGTCTGCGGAACGGCCGCGAGCGGGATGTGGATCGTCACCGGCACCACCCGAAGCGCCGGTGCGGCCAGCATCATCACCGGCAGCGGCGCGCCCGAGAGATGGGCCAGGAACTCGGTGTGCCCGGGGAAGGCGAAGCCGGCGCCGTCCTTCAGCGCCTTCTTGTGGATCGGGTTGGTGCAGAGCGCCAGCGCGGCGCCGCTGCGGGTGATCTCGACGCCGCGGGCAATGATTGCGATCACCGCGGCAGCGTTCGCCGGGTCCGGGCTGCCGGGCCGGGCGGGTCGGGGCAGGGGGTGGTGCAGCACCGGCATGCCCTCGGCCGAGGCCTGCGCGGCGTCGGCGGGCGCGTCGATCGGCCGCACCGGCAGGCCGAGCGCGGCGGCCAGCGCCGACAGGTGCCCCAGATCGCCGATCAGGAAGAACGGCAGGGCGCCGCGCAGGGCGGCCCAGGCCTTGAGCGCGATCTCGCCGCCGACCCCCGACGGGTCGCCGAGGGTCACGGCGACCGCGGGGGTCATCGTTCGACGATCAGGGCGTCGCCGAGCAGTTCCTGGAGATAGCCCTGGCCGAAGCTGGTGATGCGCTCGTTGAAGAGCTGCGCGCGCAGCGCCTCGCGCGCGTCCGGGTCGTCGGCGGCCTGCGCCGCCTTCGGGTCGGGGCGCACCTCGGCGATCGAGACCAGCTTGACCAGCGCCACGCCTCCCGAGATCGGCAAGGGCCGGGTGACCTGCCCGGGGCTGAGCAGCAGCACCTCGCTGCGGAAGGCGTCGGGCAGCCGCGCGGCCGGAACCGGCTCCAGGACGCCACCGTGCTCGGCGGTAGCGCTGCGGCTGTACTCGCGCGCCATGTCCGCAAAGCTGGCCCCGCGCGAGATCTGGCGGTAGATCTGTTCGGCCAGCGCGTCGGTCTCGGCCTCGCCCCGTTCGGCATAGGGCAGGGCGATCTCGGCCAGGGTGAGCATCTCGCGGGGGGTGGTCGCCGCCAGTTCCAGCGCCGCGTCGAGATCGGTCTCGGACGGCGTGGCGCGGGCCCGGAACCGTGCACCGACCACCTCGCGCCAGAGCAGGCCCGATTCGACGAAGTCGTCCATCGTCTGGCGGTCGATCCCGCGCGCGGTCAGCACCCGCAGCACGTCCTCGGTCTTGAGGCCGCGGCTGGTCGCGAACTCATCGAGCCCGGCATCGATCGCGCCCTCGGGCAGCTCGATCTTGAGCTCGCGGGCGGCCTGGACCTTGACCCGGTCCTCCGTGAGTTGCTGGACCGCGAGCTTGTGCAGGTCGCCGTTGGCGCCGAGCGCGTCGAGAAGCTTCATCCGCTGCGCGATGTCGTAGTTGGTGATGACGCCTTCGTTCACGGTCAGCGCCGGAGCGTAGGGGTTCGCGGCCAACGCGGGGACGGCGAAGGCCAAGAGCCATATCACCAGGACTTTCAGCACCTTCCGCATCTTCCTTTCTCCGCGCCGCTCAGGTTCCGCGCGCCGTGCAGACCCTGGACGGCCAGTCCGGATGCCCCTGCTCGCCAATGCCGGCGAGCCGCAGGGCGAAGCCGATCGAGGTCGAGGGCGGCACATTATTCGTTTCGGTATAGCGGCGCGAGACCGAAAGGTCGAACTCGGCGCATTCGTTGCCGTAGGTGATCCCGGCGCCGGCGCGCAGGTTGCTGTTGCTGGCGACGTCGTAGCGCCAGAGCCCGCGCACCTCCCAGTTCGGCCGGAACCGGTAGCGGGCGTCGAGGGCCAGCTCGTTGGTCTCCGGCTGCGGCCCGATCACCGGGTCCGAATCGTCTGCGGCCAGAAAGACGTAGGCGGCGCGGAGCGCGCCGTGTTCGCCGTCGTAGGCGAGGGCGAACTCGTCGCGCTGAAAGCCGAAGCCGGGGTCGAACAGCGCCCGGTTGACCAGTGTGAGTCCCCAGTCGAAGTCGAGCGACAGCGCGCCGACGTAGTCGGACAGGCTGCCGGACAACCCGGTGCCGGTGGTGAACTGGTTGTCGGGCTCGGCGCGGAGCACCCGCCCGACCGTCGCCCCGAGCGACCAGCCGGACGGATCCTGGCGGGTGTAGCTGATCCCGACATTGGCGCGCAGGCCGGTCTCGAGCCGATCCTCGCCGGGGAAGCGGTTGAGCGAGAACAGATTGGTGTCGTCGAACTCGACCAGCTGGCTGTCCTCGTTCGGGACGTCGGTCTGGCCGAGGATGTGGGAGTAGATCACCTGGACGACCGGCTCGATCACGTGGTCGGCCGTCCCTGTCGAGCGGACCCACGGCCAGCGCAGCTCGAGCGAGGCCAGCGGCATGCCGCGGGTCTCGACGCCATCGGGCTGGCTGGGGTCGTTCCAGACCTCGTAGACGTCGAAGTCGGCCGAGACCGTGCTCGAGGCGAGGATGCCCCGCTGCAGCACCCAGTCGTTGGACCAGTCGACGCGTCCGCCGGCCCGGAACATGTCTTGCCCTTCCTGGCGCATGATGCCCAGCGACTGGCCATAGAGGCCGAGCCGGCCTCCGGGTCCCGGCGTGTCCAGCAGGCGGCGATAGGTGAACTGGGGAAAGACGAAGGGGATGGTCGCATCGTTCTCGTCGTCGCGCAGGCTCTGGAAGGCCACCGTGCCGAGGTCGATGTATTCGTTCGCGCGGGTGCGGTGGATCGCCGCGGTGCTGGTGAGCCGGTCGGCGTCGGAATAGTCGAACTGGGCCAGGAAACTCTTGTCGCTGACCACGGCGAGGTCGAAGTCGGCGGTGAAATCGTTGCCGAGGCCGAAGCCGCCGACCGCCGCCGCGGTGCCGCGCGGACCGTTGCCGACCCCCTCGAGCCCGTCGTCGATGGCGAGCACCCCGGAGAGGTCGAAGCCGCCGCCGACGTAGCGGCGCCGGTACTGGCCCTCGAACAGCTTGGCGCCGCTGCTGGTGATAAACGGGGTCAGGGTCGCGTCCGCCGAGGGTCCGAGGACGCGGTAGTAGGGCAGCTTGAAGCCGAAGCCGTAGATGTCCGACTGCAGGAACTGCGGCACCAGCACGCCGCTCGCCCGTTGCACCCCGGGCTCCGGGATGCTGAGCCGCGGCAGGTAGCCGAGCGGAATTCCGATGAGCTCGAAGCGGGCATTCTCGAAGTAGATCCGTCGCTCGACTGCGTCCTCGGTGACGCGCGAGGCGCGCAGCGCCCAGGTCGGCGTCGGGTTCTCGGCGCAGATCGTGCAGGAGCTGGCGATGGTCTTGTAGAGCGTGGCGTAACGCCCGCCGCTGCGGCGGACCTCGGCGGCGGCGAGCTGCATCTTGCCGGCGATCAGCAGCCGCGCGCTTGAGATCAGCCCTTCGGCCAGATCCGGCGTCAGCGCCGCGGAGTCGGCGAGGATCACCCCGCCGGCGGGATCGGTCAGCACCAGCGGGCCCTCGGCGCGGATCTGGTTCGCGGCCTCGTCGTAGGTGATGCGCTGCGCGTGCAGCACGCGGCCCTGGTAAAGCACCTCGACGTTACCGGAGGCGACGAGCAGGCGGCTGTCGCGGTCGTAGGTCACCTGGTCGGCGATCAGGCTTGCGGGCAGCGGCTCGCCCAGGGGCGCGACGGCGGGAAGCATCAGCGCGGTGGCCAAGGCCGCCAGCCCCCAGATCCGGGCGCGCCAGCGTCGCATCCGCTCGAGCCCCGCCATCCTGCCTAGCCGTCCTCGAGGTGCAGCAGCAGGCTCAGGGCCAGCAGGATCGCCGCAACCGGCGGGGTCCAGGCCGCGACCATCAGCGGGATGTCGCCGCGCCCGCCGAGGGACTCGGCGAAGTCCTTGAGGAAATAGAGCGCGAAGCCGGCCAGCACCGCCAGCAGGATCATCACTCCGGTCTGGCCGAACCGGGTGGGGCGCAGCGCGAAGGCCGCGCCGATCAGCACCATCGCGGCGAAGAGCGCCGGCTTGGCCAGCTCGCTCTGCAGGAACAGCCGGTGCCGCTGGCCGGAGAACCCCGACTCCTCCATCTGGGCGATGAAGCGGCCGAGATCCCAGAAACCGACCGTCTCCGGCGGCGCGAAGCTCTGCAGGATCTCCTCGCTGGTCAGCGTGGTCGGCAGGTTCAGCCGCCCGCCGGAGGCGACCCGGTCGTAGCGTCCCTGGGCATCGAGCTGCCATTCGGCGGCGTTCTCCAGCAGCCAGGAGCCCGGGGTCAGCCGCGCTGCCGGCGCCTCGATGCTGGCGAAGAGCGTGCCGGCGTTGTCGAAGCGGAACATGCGCACCCGGCTCAGGATGGTGCCGTCGGCGTTGGTGCGCGCCGCCTGGATCACGGTCTGGCCGTCCGGATCGGCCTGGCGCAGCCAGACGCCTTCCTTGGAGAACGAGAACAGGCTCGAGCCCGAGTTGGTGAACTCGTCCTCCACCGCCTGGCCGCGCTTTATCGTGGCGGCGACGAAGGGATTGACCACCGCGACGAAGCCGACGCCGAGGATGACCGCCGCAAGCACCGGCACCGAGATCAGTTGCAGCGCCGAGATCCCCGAGGCACGCATCACCACGAGCTCGCTCGAGCGCGCGAAGCGAAGGAAGGTGAGGAGGCTCGCCAGCATCAGCACCAGCGGGAACACCTGGTAGAGAACCTCGGGCGCCTGCAGCAGCGTGATGCGCAGCACATCGCCGCCATGCGCCCCGGACTCGCCGAAGCGGCGCAGGTTCTCCACCGAGGTGAAGAGCAGGATCACCAGCGCGATCACCGCGAAGACCCCGAGCACCGCCTGCAGGAAGCCGCGCAGGATGTAGCGCCAGAGCGTCATGCCGGCACGGCCGGGACGCGCCGGCCCCGACTGAGGCGCAGGAGCAGGACGCCGATATAGAGCGCGCCGACCAGGGCGGGCAGGTACATCAGCGGCCAGAGCTCGATCTGCTGCTGCACCCTGGCGCGCACCGCGAACATCAGGACCTGCAACAGCGCCGCCACCGCGATGGCCACGACCACCCGCTTGCCGAAGCCGCTCCGGCGGTAGCCGCCGGCCAGGAGCGTCACCAGCGCGATCATCGGAAAGGTCATCGCCAGGAGCGGCAGGCTCAGCTTGTAGTGCCCCTCGGAGATGAAGTCGGCGCGGCTGTAGCGCCCGTCCGCCAGCATCGCCGCCGAGGGGTCCAGGAGTTCGCGCACCTGGTATTCCGAGGGCCGCCGCACCCGGGCGGCCTCGTCCTTGATCAGGTCGCTCAGGTCGAACACGAACTGGTCGAAGTGCACGGCGGTCAGCTGCCCCCCGCCGGCGCCGAGCGCCAGCGCCACTCCCTCGAGCATCACGAGCCGCGCCTCCATGCCCTCGCGGACCAGCAGGGCGCGCTGCGCCGTGTAGGTGACGACGCGGGCGGGGTCGCGCTGGTCGTTGAGGAAGACCCCGGCCATCTCGCCCTCGCGGCTGGTGTCGGTGATGAACAGCGTCAGCCCGTCCAGCGGATGCAGGAACTGCCGCTCGACGATCAGCGCGTTGGCGAGATCGGACCGGATCGCGCGGGTCCGCTCGGCGAGGACGGCGCCCGAGCGCGGCACCAGCACCATCAGGACGACCGCCGTCAGCAGGGCGATCAGGCCGCCGAAGATCGCGACCGGTCGCAGCATCGCCGCCGGCCCGAGGCCGGCCCCCATCATCACGATCAGCTCGCTGTCGGTGTAGAGCTTGTTGAGCGTGAAGAGCGCGGCGCCGATGCCGGCGAGCGGCAGTACGATGACGAAGACCTGCGGCAGCACCAGCGCCGAGAACTCGAGGAAGACCCGGGCGCTCTGGCCGCTGGCGACCACGGTGTCGATCAGCCGCACCGCCTGGGTCAGCCAGACCACGCCGGTGAAGACCAGCATGAAGAAGCCGAAGGCGGCGATGAGCTGGCCCAGGATATAGCGATCCAGCCGGGTCACCCTCGCGCCTCTCCTTTCGCGGTCTCGCGCCGCCGTCTGGCCAAAGCCCGGGAAAGCCGCTAGGGCTCTCCGCCTGACCGCAATCTAATGGAGACGCTCGTGACCGCGCCACTGCAAACCGCTTTCGTCGCTGCCGATCCGGGCAAAATCGCCGAAATTGCCGGGCGGATCGCGGTGTTCGCCGACGGCACGAACCCGCTCGACCCGCTGGCGCGGCGGCTGGACCGGCTGACCCGCGGCGCGGTCGGCAGGCTGGTGGCGAGTAACGCCTTCACCAAGGCCAAGCCCGGCAGCGGCCACGTCCTTGCCCACCCGGGCGGACTGGCGGCGGAGGCGGTGCAGGTGGTCAAGCTGCCGCGCCGGCCGTCGCCGGCGGAGGCGCGGCTGGCGGGCGCGGCGATCGCCGGCTTCAACGCCGCGGTTCCGCTGACCGTGCTGGCGGGCGGCCAGGCGCGGGTGGCCGAGGTTGCGCTCGGCCTGAGCCTCAGGGCCTACGAGTTCACCGCCTACCGCACCCCGGAGCAGGACGCGCCGGCGCCGAACCGGGCGGTGAGCTTCGCGGTCCGGGATCCGGCGGCGGCGGAGGCGGCGTTCGCGCCGCTGGCGGCCCAGGCGGCGGGGGTCTATTTCACCCGCGACCTGGTAAGCGAGCCGGCCAACGTCCTGACGACGAACGAATTTGCCGAACGGCTGGTCGGCCTTCGCGAGCTGGGCGTCGAGGTCGAGGTGCTGGACGAACCGGAGCTCGAGCGTCTGGGCATGCGCACGCTGCTGGCGGTCGGCGTCGGCTCGGAGAGCCCCTCCAAGGTGGTGGTGATGCAGTGGAAGGGCGGCGGAGAGGGTGCGCCGTTCGCGCTGGTCGGCAAGGGGGTGGTGTTCGACACCGGCGGCATCTCGATCAAGCCCGCGGGCGGGATGGAGGAGATGACCATGGACATGGGCGGCGCCGGGGTGGTCGCGGGGGTGATGAAGACCCTGGCGCTGCGCAAGGCGCCGGCCAACGTGGTGGGCCTGGTCGGGCTGGTGGAGAACATGCCCGACGGCAAGGCGCAGCGGCCGGGGGACGTGGTCAGGTCGATGAAGGGCGACACCGTCGAGGTGATCAACACCGACGCCGAGGGGCGGCTGGTGCTGGCCGACGTGCTCTGGTACGCGCAGGACCGCTTCAAGCCGCGCGGGATGATCGACCTCGCGACGCTGACCGGCGCGATCATCGTCGCGTTAGGTCATGAAAAGGCTGGCGTTTTCTCGAACGACGACCGGCTCGCCGATGCGTTCCTGGCGGCGGCCGAGGCCGAGGGCGAAGGGGCCTGGCGGATGCCGCTGGCGCCGGCTTACGACCGGGCGCTGAAGAGCCGGATCGCCGACGTCGCCAATGTCGGCGGCCGGCCGGCGGGGGCGGTGACGGCGGCGCAGTTCTTGCAGCGTTTCGTCAAGGAGGGGACGCCCTGGGTGCACCTCGACATCGCCGGGGTCGCCTACGTGTCGAAGGACGGCGAGCTGGCGCCGAAGGGGGCGACCGGCTGGGGGGTGCGGGCGCTCGACCGGTTGATCCGGGAGCGTTACCAGGACTAAGTCATTGGCGGAAGTGCTGTTTTACCAGC
The DNA here is from genome assembly GCA_963847795.1 of uncultured Alphaproteobacteria bacterium. Taxonomy (GTDB): domain Bacteria; phylum Pseudomonadota; class Alphaproteobacteria; order Rhodobacterales; family Rhodobacteraceae; genus Amaricoccus. The sequence continues at coordinate 625,908 of CAWKBH010000015.1, read as the reverse complement.
TGACCGCTTCGCCGCTGGAGGCGAGCCTGCCCGACCTGCTCGAGCGCTCGCTGGCGCGGGGCTGGCGGGTGGTGCTGCGCTGCGGTTCGGAGGCCGGGCTGGCGGCGCTCGACGCGATGCTCTGGACCTACCGCGACGACGCCTTCCTGCCGCACGGCACGGCAGCGGCGGGGCAGGGGGCCGAGCAGCCGGTCTACCTGACCCTGGGCGAGGAAAACCCCAACGGCGCCAACGTGTTGATGCTGGTCGACGGCGCCCGCGCGGCCCCGGCCGAGATGGCGGGGTTCGAGCGGACCTGCCTGATCTTCGACGGCCACGACGCCGCGGGCGGTCGAGGCCGCCCGCGCCGACTGGCGGGCGGTCGTCGCGGCGGCGCTGCCGGCGAAATACTGGGCGCAGGAGCAGGGGAGATGGGTGCAGAAGGCCCAGAGCGCCTAAGCTGCCGGGATTGCTCGGAAAAGTCGATGCACAACGCATGCACAACCTATGCACAGCGCATGTGCATAGTCGGTGATCGGGTGCCGGCGCCCGCCCGCGCCGCCGGGCGCGGCTGGACAGGCTGCGCGGAATTGCGGCATGAAAATCCGAACCCACGCGCATGAGGATCGTTTCCCGCCATGGCCGACACCGCTTCCCGACATGTCCTGACCGAAGCCCTCTGGCCCGCCGCAGGCGCCGACCTCTGGGCCAAGCGGGCGGTCCTGCTGATCCTAGGCGTGCTGGCGCTGACGCTGTCGGCCAAGGCCGCGGTTCCGGTCTGGCCCTCGCCGGTGCCGATCACGCTCGGCACCTTCGCGGTCCTGACCATCGGCGCCGCCTATGGCCCGCGGCTGGGGCTGGCGACGATCCTGGCCTACCTGGCGCTCGGCGCCCTCGGCCTCGACGTCTTCGCGGGCTCCTCGGCCGGCAAGCACGGCATCGCCTACATGCTCGGCGGCACCGGCGGCTACCTGGTGGGCTACCTGCTGGCCGTGCTGGCGCTGGGCTTCGCCGCCCGCCGCGGCTGGGACCGCAGCGTCCCCGGCATGGCGGTGGCGATGCTGGTCGGCAACGCGCTGATCTATATCCCCGGCCTCGCCTGGCTCTACCACCTGATCGCCGGCGGGCTGTTCGACCCGGCCAAGTACGCCAGCGTCTGGGAGCAGACGCTGGCCTGGGGCCTGACCCCCTACCTGATCGGCGACGCGCTGAAGCTGGCGCTGGCGGCGCTGCTGGTGCCGGGGCTCTGGAAGCTGGTCGGCCGCGCCCGCGGCTGACGGCCGGGCCGTGTGCCCCCGCGGCCAATCGACGTGAGCGACGGTCGGCTCTCGGCCCCGAAGCCGACCTCCCTAAAGGCCGGCCACAGCATCACGCCGTTCTTCCTCCTGCCTCTTCAGCACTTCCTGCAACTCCGGAGGCAAAGGGGCATTGGGCATCGGAAGCTCGGTCAGATGACGCCACCGTCTGTCCAGACCTTCAAAGGAAACCTCATCCGTTCGACCGCGCTTGGTGCAACCCTCTTGCCGCAGCGCCGGTACGCTGGTTCGGTCGGACGCAGCATGAGGATCTGTTCGATGCCTGGCCGTGTGCCCACAGATCCGCGGCCACTCGGCAGCTCCGGGGAAATCGGCGGCGATGGCGTCTTCACTCGGCTCCGACGAAGCGCGCCAGCTTGCCCAAGGTCTGCAGCCCCAGCTCGACGGCACCGAAGCTTCTGGCGTCCTGGAACTCGGCCGCCGTGCTGAAGACCATGCCGAGCGTCACCGTCGTCGCGCCGTCGGCTTCCTCGAACTGGGCCCAGGCATCGGCATGCTTCGGCCCGTTCTCGCCCCAGAGCAGCGCATAGCCGATCCGGTCGGCCCGGACCTCGCCGTAGCGATGGTGGTTCGGGAAGACCGTGCCGTCCGGGGCGATCATGTCGAAGACCCATTCGCCGCCCGTCCGGAGGTCGATCCGCTTGGTCCGGCAGGAGAACCCGTCGGGTCCCCACCATTCGGGCAGGGTTTCGGGGTTCATCCAGGCGCCCCAGACCACCTGCCGCGGCGCCTTGATCACGCGCTGCAGCACCATGGTCCGCTCGGCCACGCCCGCCAGGTTGTCCAGGCCGGCGCCGAAGCCCTGCCGGTAGCCCGCCTCCATGTCCTCGGCCAGCGAGGACAGCTGCACCGTGACGACCACCCGGCTGCCGGTGCCGGCGTCCGCGAAATCCGCCGTCACCAGCGCCGCCGATCGCGTCACGCCCGCGGACGAGATCACCTCGGTGCTCACGCTGCGCGCCGCCGGCTGCAGCTCCAGCCAGCCGGCTTCGCAGCGGATGTCGGGCTGCCCCGCCACCTTGCAGAGCGAGACCTCGCGCCCGCCGACCCGGGTATCGGCCTCGAGGAACTCCACCGTGACCTCGGGCGTCGGCGCGGCCCAGACCGCCCGCGCGGCAGGCGCCGTCCAGGCCTGCCACAGGATGGCGACGGGCGCGGACACCTCCCGCTCGAAAGTCAGCGTCGCGAAACGGCCGCTCATGACATCAGGCCCCTGGCATAGGCCTCGAGCTGCGTCGCCACCGTGCCCCAGCCGTCGAAGAAGCCCATCTCCTCATGCGCCTTGCGGGTCTCGGGATTGCGGTGGCGGGCGATCGCCGTGTAGGTCGTGCCGCCCCCGGGCGCGTCCGACAGCAGCAGGATCGCGGTCATGAACGGCTCGGGCGCGGGTTTCCAGCCTTCGGTATAGGCGTCGGTGAAGACCAGCTTCTCGCCCGGCACCACCTCGAGGTAGACGCCCTGGTTGTCCATCGCCTTGCCTTCGACATCGAAGGTGGTGTTGAACCGCCCGCCGACCCGCAGGTCGATATCCACCGCCGTCACCTTGTGCGGCGCGGGAACGAAGAAATGCGGGATATGCTTCGGCTCGGTCCAGCATTCCCAGATCAGCTGCCGCGGCACCGCCAGCGTGCGGGTAAAGCTCAGGTCGGTGCTCGGATCCAGGTCCGGTTTCATGTCTCGCGATCCTTCATCAGTTTCGTCACGTAGTCGTCCAGCCGGTCGAGCCGGGATTCCCAGATCGCCCGCTGCTCATCGAGCCAGGTCCGCACCGGGGCCATCGCCTCGGGCACGATGGCGCAGGAGCGCACCCGCCCGTCCTTCGACGTGGCGATCAGTCCCGCCTCCTCCAGCACCGAGAGGTGCCGCATCACCGTCGGCAGCCGCAGCCCCGTGGGATTTGCCAGCGCCGTCACCGGCGCGGGCCCCTCCGCCAGGCGCGTCAGGATCGACCGGCGGGTCGGGTCCGCCAGGGCGTGGAAGAGCCGGGAGAGATCGGGATCATGCTTAGCCATGTCACTAACTATAATCTCCCGCGCGCCGAGGCAAGGGAAAAGTTCGCCAGATGGCTAAGTGTTCTGCTGGCCGGCGTCGTAGGCCGGCAGCTCAAACCCGATCCCGAGGCTGCCCGCGAGCAGCGGCCGGGTCAGGAACGGGATGGCCGCGAGGTTGGTGAAGAGGTCGCGGGCGATCAGGGCGGGCCAGCTCTTCGGCGCGAAGAAGCCGGCGAACTTCAGCGCGGCCGCCTGTTTTTTGGCGAGATAGGGCTGCAGCCGCGCCTGATAGGCCGCGAAGGCGGCCGCGTGGCCGCCGCCGGCCCGGTGCAGCTCGCCCGCCAGCACGTAGGCCTCGGTCATCGCCAGCCCGGTGCCCTCGCCGGCCAGCAGCGACACGCAGGCCGCGGCGTCGCCGATCAGCGCCACCCGGCCCTTGCACCACTCGGGCATCCGGATCTGGCTGACCCGGTCGAAGTAGATCTCGTCCACCTCGTCCAGCCGGGCCAGGATCGCGTCCGCCTCCCAGCCCATGTCCCGGTAGGTCGCGCGCAAGAGCGCCCTGGTCTCCGCCGCGCCCTGCGGTTCGGCCGCCACGAAGCGCCGGGTGAAGATGAACAGGAACAGCGTCAGATCGCCGCGCAGGGCGACGCGCGAGATCTGGCGGCCGGGCAAGCTGTGCAGGATGTAGCTGAGCTCGTCGCGGGGGCGGTAGCCGGGCAGGGTGAAGGCCGCGACGTAGAACCCGAGCTGGCGCTCGAACTGCGCCTCAGGGCCGAAGGCCAGCGCGCGCACCTGCGAGTGCAGCCCGTCGGCGCCGACCAGCAGGTCGACGCTCTCGAGGCTGCCGTCCGACAGCCGCAGCGCCAGCGCCTCGCCGCGCGCCTCGAAGCCGGTGACCGCGGTGCCGAACCGGGTCTCGATCCCCTCGCAGGCCTGCCAGACCCGCCGCGACAGATCGCTGCGGGCGATGCTGAGGTAGCGGCCATCGGTCAGCCGCTGGAAGACGCGCCCGTCGAAGGCCGCCGCCGTGCGCCCGCTGGCGGTGACGTTGCGCATGTGCTCGATGATGTAGCCGTCCTCGAGCAGCCCAGGCAGCAGCCCCATCTTCTCGGCGACGGCATAGCCCGAGCCCCAGAAGTCGACGATGTAGCCGCCGGTCCTGAGCGACGGCGCGGTCTCGAACAGGAGCGGCCGGTGGCCGTAGTGGCGGAGCCACCAGGCCAGCGCCGGGCCGGCGACGCCGGCGCCGTTGATCGCGATGCGCAGCGGCCCGGTCATTCCAGGAACCGCACCGCGCCGATATACGGCAGGTTGCGGTTGCGCTGGGCGTAGTCGATGCCGTAGCCGACGACGAAGGCGTCGGGGATCTCGAAGCCGACCCACTTCGCCCTGACCTCGACCTCGCGCCGCGACGGCTTGTCGAGCAGCGCGCAGACCTCGAGCCGCTTCGGGCCGCGGGTGCCGAGGATCGCCAGCACGTGCTTCAGCGTGCGGCCGGTGTCGACGATGTCCTCGACCACCAGCACGTCGCGGCCGGCGATCTCGCCGCGCAGGTCCTTGAGGATGCGGACCTCGCGGCTGGATTCGGTGGCGTTGCCGTAGGAGGACGCCTCGAGGAAGTCGACCTCGACCGGCAGGTCGAGCTCGCGCACCAGATCGGCGATGAAGACGAAGGAGCCGCGCAGCAGCCCGACCACCACCAGCTTGTCGGTGCCGGCGTAGAATTCCGAGATCTCGCGGGCCAGCGCCTCGACCCGCGCGGCGATCGCCTTCGCCGAGATCAACTCGTCGATCAGGTATTTCGGCGTGCCCATGGCGGATTGGCGCCCCCGGTCCCGCGTTCGGCCTTGTGCCGGCAGGCATCCTATTGGCATTGTCGGCGCCCGACAATCCGCAACTCCGGTCCCGCGACGCGCCATGACGACCCACGCCGAGACGCGCCTGCTGCCCTACAGCGCCGAGCAGATCTACGCTCTGGTCGCCGATGTCGGCAGCTATCCGGAGTTCCTGCCCTGGTGCGCCGCGGCGCGGGTGATCTCGACCACGCCGCTGCCGGACGGCGAGGGCGAGGTGATGGAAGCCGACCTGGTGATCTCGTTCAAGGTCTACCGCGAGCGCTTCGGCAGCCGGGTGACGCTGCGCCCGGCGGAGCGGCGCATCGACGTGGAATACCTGCGCGGGCCGTTCAAGTACCTCAAGAACCACTGGCGGTTCGAGCCGCAGGGCCCGGAATCCTGCGAGGTCGATTTCTTCGTGGACTTCGAGTTCCGCTCGGCGCTCCTGCAGAAGCTGATCGGGCTGGTGTTCCACGAGGCGATGCTGAGGATCGTGCGCGCCTTCGAGAAGCGCGCCGAGGCGCTCTACGGCAAGCGGGCCAGAGCCTGAAGCGCCAGCTCGAGCGCGGTCTCGACGCTCCTGGCCCGCACCCGCGCGCGGCCGAGCGGCCCGAAGTCGCGCCGCTCGCTGCGGGTGCCGTCCGCGGTGGCGGTGGCGAACCAGACCAGGCCCTCGGGCTTGGCCTCCGACGCCCCCGGCCCGGCGACGCCGGTGACCGCCACCACCAGCTGGGCGTCCGAGGCGGCGAGCGCCCCCTCGGCCATGGCACGGGCGACCGGCTCGCTGACCGCTCCGTGCGCGGCCAGCATCGCCTGCGGCACGCCGAGCATCGCCACCTTGGCCGGGTAGGAGTAGGTGACGAAGCCGCGGTCGAAGACGTCCGACGATCCGGCGATGTCGGTGATCGCGGCGGCGACCAGCCCGCCGGTGCAGCTCTCGGCGGTGGCGATCTTGCAGCCGCGGGCGCGGGCGGCCTCGATCAGCGCCCGGGCGGGGGCCTCGGCGATCACCTGAGCCATCCGTGGGCGATGCCGGCCATGAGCGTCACCAGCACCGCCGCGATCAGGCCGGCGATGACGTCGTCGAGCATCACCCCGGTCGGGCCCTTGCGGCGGTCGGCCCAGCCGACCGGGCCGGGCTTCCAGATGTCGAAGAGGCGGAACAGCAGGAAGGCCGAGACCCAGCCCGGCCAGGGGAAGAGCTGCGGCGGGGCGCCGGCGAACCAGAGCCCGGCCGAGAGCGGCATCAGCGCGATCCACTGGCCGACCACCTCGTCGATCACGATGTGCGAGGGGTCGGGGTCGGCGCGGCCGCGGGTCTCGGCCGCGGTCGCCCAGGCGCCGAGGAGATAGGCGGCCAGGGTGGCGAGCGCCAGCAGCGGGAAGCCGCCGAGCCGGTGCAACAGGTAGCCGACGGGCAGCGCCGCCAGCGAGCCCCAGGTGCCGGGGGCCAGCGGGATCAGGCCGACGAAGCCGAAGGTGGCGATGAAGCGGGTCACGGCCGCACCAGGGTGGCGGTGGCGAGCGCGGCGATGCCCTCGCCGCGGCCGGTGAAGCCGAGGCGCTCGGAGGTGGTGGCCTTGACGCTGATCCGCTCGGTCGCGAGGCCGGCGATCTCGGCCAGCGCGGCGCGCATCGCCGGGGCGTGCGGGGCGATCTTCGGCGCCTCGCAGACCAGGGTGCAGTCGAGGTGGCTGACGGCGAAGCCGCGGGCACCGGCCCGCTCCATGGCCTTGCGCAGGAAGACCTCGGAGGCGGCTCCCTTCCAGGCCGGGTCGGACGGCGGGAACCACTGGCCGATGTCGCCTTCGGCCAGCGCCCCGAAGATCGCGTCGGTCAGCGCGTGCATGCCGACGTCGGCGTCGGAGTGGCCGACCAGGCCGCGGTCGAAGGGGATGGCGACGCCGCAGAGGGTGACGGCGTGCCCCGGGCCGAAGCCGTGCACGTCGAAGCCGTTGCCGGTGCGGATGTCCATGGCGCCTCCGATCAGCGCGCGGGCGCGGTCGAGATCGCCGGCGGTGGTGATCTTGAAGTTGGCCTCCTCGCCCGGCACCAGGCGCACGGCGAGCCCGGCGGCGCGGGCGATCGCGGCGTCGTCGGCGGCCTCGCCGCGGTGGGCGCGGTGGGCGGCGAGGATCTCGGCGAAGCGGAAGCCCTGCGGGGTCTGCGCCCGCCAGAGCCCCTCGCGCGACGCCGGGGCGGTCGCGAGACCGTCGGCGGCGCGCCAGAGCGCATCGACCACCGGCAGGGCCGGCAGGGTCGCCGGGGCGGTGTCGAGGGCGGCGAGCACGGCGCCGACCAGCGCGCGGCTCGGGAACGGGCGGGCGGCGTCGTGGATCAGCACCCGGTCGGGCGCCTCGGCTGCCAGCGCCTCCAGCCCGGCCAGCACCGAGGCGGCGCGGCTGTCGGCGCCGTCGGCGGGAGGCAGCAGGCGCGGGTCGGCGAGGCCGGCTAGCGCTTCGTCGTAGCGCGGGCGGTCGTCGGGATGGATGACGACGACGAGGAGATCGACCGCCGGGAGCAGGGCGGCCACGGCGCGGCGCAGCACCGGCTCGCCGCCGAGCCGGAGGTACTGCTTCGGCGTCGGGCCACCGAGCCGCTGGCCTCGTCCGGCCGCCACGATCAAGCCTGCGGTGCGCATCACCCTTCCCGATGCCGTTCCGGCTGCCATATAGAGCGGAACGGCCGGCCGCCACAATGACCGCCCCGGCGCGGCACGGGCCGGCGTGCGCTTGTCAGGCCGCCGCCCCTGCGCTAGACAGGGACGACACTGCTTACGGTTTGGGCACATGTTTGTAGATTTGGGGCGCATCCGGTTTGATACGCCCGTTTTTCTGGCACCAATGGCGGGGATCACCGACGTGCCCTTTCGGGCCGTGGCGCTCGGCTGCGGCGCCGGGCTGGTGGTGTCGGAGATGGTGGCGAGCGCGGAGGTGGTGCGGGCGAAGCCGTCGGTGCGGGCGCGGGCCGAGCTCGGGCTCGGGCGCGAGCGGACCGCGGTGCAGCTCGCCGGGCGCGAGCCGCACTGGATGGCGGAGGCGGCACGCTACTGCGCGGGGCAGGGGGCGCAGGTCATCGACATCAACTTCGGCTGCCCGGCCAAGAAGGTGACGAACGGCCTGTCGGGCTCGGCGCTGATGCGCGAGCCCGACCTGGCGCTGCGGCTGGTCGAGGCGGTGGTGGAGGCGGTCTCGGTGCCGGTGACCCTGAAGATGCGGCTGGGCTGGGACGAGGCCTCGCTGAACGCGCCCGAGATCGCCGCGCGCGCCGAGGCCGCCGGGGTGCGGATGATCACCGTGCATGGCCGGACCCGCTGCCAGTTCTACAGCGGCGCGCGCGGACTGGGCCGCGATCGCCCGGGTGAAGCGGGCGGTGCGGATCCCGGTGATCGCTAACGGCGACATTGTCGATGCGGCGAGCGCCCGCCGCGCGCTGGCGCTGTCGGGGGCGGACGGCGCGATGATCGGGCGCGGGGCGCGCGGCCGGCCCTGGGCGCTGGGCCGGATCGCGGCGACGCTGGCCGGCCGGCCGCCACCGCCGGCGCCGGCCGGCGCGGCGCTGCGGGCGCTGATCTGCGGCCACTACGAGGCGATGCTGAGCTTCTATGGGCGCGAGCTGGGGCTGCGGGTCGCCCGCAAGCATCTCGGCTGGTACCTCGAAGGCATCGCCGGAGTCGGCGGCGCTGCGGTCCCGGCTCATGGCGATGACCGACGCGGCGGCGGTGCTGCGCGAGCTGGCGCACGGCCTTGCGGACTGCGGCGCGCCGGCGGCGGAGGCGGCCGCATGAACGGCGGCGGGTTCGAGGCGCTCTGGGGGGCCATTCCCTATCCGGCGCTGGTGGTCGACGAGAACGACTGCATCATCACCGCCAACGCCGCGACCGAGAGCTTCGGCGCGACCTCGCTGCGCCAGATGCTGGCCCGCCCGCTCGGCCGGTTCCTCGGCGGCGACAGCGCGGTGCTCGACGTGGTCGGGCAGGCCCGGCGCAACGGGGTCTCGGTGGCGCAGTACAACCTGATGGTGGGTTGGTCCGAGCAGCCGCCGCAGCTGCAGAACGTCCACGCCGCTCCGCTGCAGGACGGCGAAGGCGCCGTCCTGATCCTGATGCACCCGCAGGGGATGGCCGAGAAGATGGACCGCAGCCTCGGCCACCGCTCGGCCGCGCGCTCGGTCACCGGCATGGCGGCGATGCTGGCGCACGAGATCCGCAACCCGCTGGCCGGGATCTCCGGCGCGGCGCAGCTCCTGGAGATGAGCCTCGGCGACGCCGACCGCGAGCTGACCGGGCTGATCCAGGCCGAGGCGGCGCGGATCGGCAAGCTGGTCGACCGGGTGGAGCAGTTCGGCGACCTGCAGGCCCGCCCAGCGCAAGGCGCTGAACATCCACGACGTGCTCGACCGGGCGCGGCGGGCGGCGCAGGCCGGCTTCGCCGCGCACGCGCGGTTCTCGGAGGAGTACGACCCCTCGCTGCCGCCGACCGCGGGCGATCCCGACCAGCTGCTGCAGGTGTTCCAGAACCTGCTCAAGAACGCGGCCGAAGCGGTGCCGCGCGTCGGCGGCGCGATCTCGGTGGCGACCGCCTATCGGCCCGGGCGTGAAGATGACCCGTCCCGGCCGGAGCAGCGAGAGCCTGCCGCTCCTGGTGACCATCGCCGACAACGGTCCGGGGATTCCGGAGAACCTGATCCGCGACATCTTCGACCCGTTCGTCAGCTCCAAGGTCAACGGCAGCGGGCTCGGGCTGTCGCTGGTGTCGAAGTTCGTCTCCGACCATGGCGGCGTCGTCGAGTGCGACAGCCGGCCCGGGCGCACCCGGTTCCGGGTGCGGCTGCCGGTCTGGCGCGGCGAGGTCGACGAGATCGAGGCGGAGGGCTAGGCCATGGAAGGCACGATCCTGGTCGCGGACGACGACCGCACCATCCGCACGGTGCTCGCCCAGGCGCTGACCCGGGCCGGCTGCCGGGTGCGCGCGACCGGCACCGCCTCCACGCTCTGGCGCTGGATCGAGGAGGGCGAGGGCGACGTCGTCGTCACCGACGTGATGATGCCCGACGGCGACGCGCTGGACCTGCTGCCGGCGATCAAGAAGCGCCGGCCGGAGCTGCCGGTGATCGTGATGAGCGCGCAGAACACGGTGATGACCGCGATCCGCGCCGCCGAGGTCGGGGCCTACGAATACCTGCCCAAGCCGTTCGATCTGAAGGAGGTGCTGGGCCAGGTCTCCAAGGCGCTGAACCACCAGCACCCGGCGGCCGGCCGCGGCCGAGGAGGAGCCGGCGCGCGAGGAGAACCTGCCGCTGATCGGGCGGTCGCCCGGCGATGCAGGAGGTCTATCGCATCCTCGCGCGGCTGATGAACACCGACCTCGGCGTGATGATCACCGGCGAGAGCGGCACCGGCAAGGAGCTGGTCGCCCGCGCGCTGCACAACTACGGGCTCCGCAAGGCCGGGCCGTTCGTCGCGATCAACATGGCGGCGATCCCGCGCGACCTGATCGAGAGCGAGCTCTTCGGCCACGAGAAGGGCGCCTTCACCGGCGCCGACCGGGCGATGCACGGCAAGTTCGAGCAGGCCCGCGGCGGCACGCTGTTCCTCGACGAGGTCGGCGACATGCCGCTCGATGCCCAGACCCGGCTGCTGCGGGTGCTGCAGGAGGGCGAGTTCACCCGGGTCGGCGGCCGCGAGGTGCAGACCGCGGACGTGCGGATCATCGCCGCCACCCACCAGGACCTGCGCAGCCTGATCAACGAGGGACGCTTCCGCGAGGACCTGTTCTACCGGCTGAACGTGGTGCCGATCCGGCTGCCGCCGCTGCGCGAGCGGCTGGAGGACGTGCCGGACCTGGCGCGGGCCTTCCTGCGCAAGGCCGAGGCCGAGGGGCTGCCGCGCAAGACCATCGCCAAGGAAGGCGCTGGACATCCTGAAGAAGCAGGACTGGACCGGCAACGTGCGCGAGCTGGAGAACCTGATGCGCCGGCTCTGCGTGCTCTGCCCCGACGACGTGATCTCCGGCGGCGGTGGTCACCCAGGAGATCTCGGCGCGGCCGAGCTCGGCCGCGAGCCCGCAGGGGTCGCAGCCGCAGCGGCTGGCGCACGCGATCGAGGCGCATCTGCGGCGGTATTTCGACCTGCACGGCGACAGCCTGCCGCCGGACGGGCTTTATGACCGGATCCTCAAGGAGATGGAGCTGCCGCTGATCGCGCTGTCGCTGGCGGCGACCCGCGGCAATCAGGTGCGCACGGCCGAGCTGCTGGGGATCAACCGGAATACCCTGCGCAAAAAAATCAAGGATCTCGACATTCGGGTTACACGTGGCAAAAGAATGATGTAAGAGGGCCACAGTCGAGCCGGATCAAAGCGTCACGAAAGAATGCGCAGCCATGAACTGACCCACGCCGGACTGCGTCTGGCGCGCTGGCGCAGCCGGCACAATCTCCGACAGGCGGCGTTCTGGACGCTGGTGGTCTTCGGGCCGTTGCTGGCGGCGGCGACCTTCGCCGTGCTCAGCGAGATGCAGTGGCTGGGCGGCGGCAGGATGCTGCGGCCGGTGCTGCTGGCGGACTTCATCTACGCGCTGATCGTCGCCGCCTTCGTGGCGCGTCGGGTCGCCGAGATGATCGCGGCCCGGCGGCGGCGCTCGGCGGGCTCCAAGCTGCACATGCGGCTGGTGCGGTTCTTCACCCTGATCGCGCTGATCCCCACCATCCTGGTCGCGGTCTTTGCCACCATCACCCTGAACTTCGGCCTGGAGGGCTGGTTCTCGGACCGGGTGCGCAACGTGGTGGCGAACTCGATGGCGGCCGCCCAGGCCTACGAGGAGGAGCACCGCACCACGCTGCAGAACGACGCGCGGGCGCTCGGCGACTATTCTGAACCAGCAGAAGCAGCGCAACCCGCTGCTGGCCGGCGGCGCAGCTGCGCGACCTGCTGACCCGGGGCCAGCAGCAGATGCAGCGGGCGCTGCCCAAGGCCTACATCATCGACGGCGACGGGCAGCTCCGGGCCCGCGGCGAGCGCAGCTATCTGTTCTGGTACACCGCGCCCTCGGCCGCGGACATCGACCGGGCGCGCAAGGGCGAGACGGTCATCATCCAGGACTGGGAGAACAACGAGTTCTGGGCGCTGCTTCAGCTGACGGCCTTCCCGGACCACTTCCTCTACGTCTGCCGCGAGGTCGACGGCAAGATCCTGAGCCTGCTCGACGAGACCCAGGAGACGGTGCGGCTCTACCAGCAGCTCGAGGCCGATCGCGGGCGGCTGCTGTTCGAGTTCGCGCTGGTCTATCTCGGGTTCGCGCTGGTGGTGATCCTGGCGGCGATGTGGACGGGGCTCTGGTTCGCCGAGCGGCTGGCGCGGCCGGTGGGGCGGCTCGCCGGCGCCGCCGAGCGGGTCGGCGCAGGGCGATCTCGACGTGCGGGTGAAGCGAGGAGAAGGGCGACGACGAGATCGCGCTGCTCGGCCGCACCTTCAACGAGATGACCCGGCAGGTGAAGGGCCAGCGCGACGCGCTGATCGCGGCGAACGCCGAGACCGAGCGGCGGCGGCGGCTGTTCGATTCGGTGCTGTCGGGGGTGACGGCGGGGGTGGTCGGGCCTCGACGGGGCGGGGCGGATCGAGATGATGAACGCCGCCGCCGCGGCGCTGCTCGACCTCGAGCCCGGACGCGGCCCCGGGGCTGGTGCTGATCGAGGCGGTGCCGGAGTTCGCCGAGCTGATCGGCCGGCTCGACGCCCGCAAGACCGGCGTGGCCCAGGCCGAGGTGCGGCTGCGGCGCAAGGGCCGCGAGCGCGACCTGCTGGTGCGGGTGGCGGCGCGGCATGCCGACGACGGCGGGCTCGAAGGCTACGTGGTGTCCTTCGACGACGTCACCGACCTGGTGGTGGCGCAGCGCATGGCGGCCTGGGGCGACGTGGCCCGGCGCATCGCCCACGAGGTGAAGAACCCGCTGACCCCGATCCAGCTCTCGGCCGAGCGGCTGCGGCGCAAGTTCGGGCCGATGGTCGGCGAGGAGCGCGCGGCGCTGGAGCAGTACGCCGACGTGATCATCCGCCAGACCAGCGACCTGCGGCGCATCGTCGACGAGTTCTCGAAGTTCGCCCGGATGCCGGCGCCCGGAGCGGCGGCCGCTCGACCTCGGCAAGCTGGTGACCGAGGCGGTGGTGCTGCAGGAATCGGCCCGCCCCGACATCCGCTACGCCGTGAGCCTGCCCGAGCCGGCGGTGCTGGCGCACCTCGACGGCACCATGATCAACCAGGCCTTCACCAACCTGCTGAAGAACGCCGCCGAGGCGATCGACGAGCGGCTGGCCGCCGATCCGGCCTCGCCGGCCGGGCGAGATCCGGGTGACGCTGGCGGCCGAGCCGGACCAGCTGATCATCGACATCCAGGACAACGGCATCGGGCTGCCGGAGCAGCCGTCGCGGCTGTTCGAGCCCTACGTCACCCACCGCGCCAAGGGCACCGGGCTGGGGCTGCCGATCGTGAAGAAGATCATCGAGGAGCACGACGGGCACGCTGGAGCTGATCCCCGCCCCGGTCTTCGAAGGCAGCGCCGTGCCCGGCGCCTGGGCGCGGATCGTGCTGCCCCAGGCGCTGCCGGAGCACAGGTGGGAAGGCGACGAGAAGAGCAAGATCACCGAGAAGTTGAGGGAGAGTATGCGATGACCGACATTCTGGTCGTGGACGACGAGCCCGATATCCGGGCGCTGATCGGCGATATCCTCGAAGACGAAGGGCACGGCGTGCGGATGGCCTGGGACAGCGATTCCGCGTTCGCCGAGATCAACAAGGCGGCGCCGGACCTGATCGTCCTCGACATCTGGCTGAAGGACAGCCGGCTGGACGGCATCGACATCCTGAAGCGGGTGCGCCGGGACAACCCGGCGATCCCGGTGGTGATCATCTCCGGCCACGGCAACATCGAGATCGCGGTCGCCGCGATCAAGCAGGGCGCCTACGATTTCATCGAGAAGCCGTTCAACATCGACCAGCTGATGGTGGTGATCGGCCGCGCGCTCGAGACCTCGCGGCTGCGGCGCGAGAACGCGGCGCTGAAGGGCCGCGACGGGGCCAACCACGCGATGATCGGCAGCAGCCCGGCGTTCCGGCACATGAAGGGCCAGCTCGACAAGGTCGCGCGCACCAACAGCCGGGTGATGCTGACCGGCCCGGCCGGCGCCGGCAAGGAGGTGGCGGCGCGCTACGTCCACCGCCATTCCGAACGCGCCAAGGGCCCCTTCGTGGTGGTCAATTCGGCCTCGATCGGCGCCGAGCAGATGGAGGAGGTGCTGTTCGGCCGCGAGACCGCCGAGCGCGGGGTGGAGCCGGGGCTGTTCGAGCAGGCCCATACCGGCATCCTGTTCTTCGACGAGGTGGCCGACATGCCGTTCGGGCACCCAGTCGAAGATCCTGCGGGTGCTGGTCGACCAGACCTTCCAGCGGGCCGGGGGCGCGAACACCGTCCGCGTCGACGTCCGGGTGATCTCGGCGACGACGCGCGATCTGACCCGCGAGGTGCAGTCCGGCCGGTTCCGCACCGAGCTCTATCACCGCCTGAACGTGGTGCCGGTGATCGTGCCGGGCCTGGAGGCGCGGCGCGAGGACATTCCCGAGCTGGCGCGGCGGTTCCTCGACGAGCTGAACGCCAGCGCACGGCCTGCCGCAGCGGCGGACTGGCGCCCGAGGCCGAGGCGCAGCTGCAGACCATGCGCTGGCCGGGCAACGTCCGGCAACTGCGCAACACCCTGGAGCGGGCGCTGATCCTGGGGCCGGACCACGGCCCGATCGAGCCCGAGGAGCTGGTGCTCGACACCGCCCCGAACGGCGCCGCCGCCAGCGGCATGCTCGGCGCCGCCTTCGCCGGGCTGGCGCTGCGCGAGGCGCGCGAGATGTTCGAGCGCGAATACCTGGTGGCCCAGATCAACCGCTTCGGCGGCAACATCTCGCGGACCGCGAACTTCGTGGGCATGGAACGCTCGGCCTTGCATCGCAAGCTCAAGTCGCTGAACGTCATCACCGCCGGCCGGCAACACCGAGGAGGCCGAGGCGCACGCCTGATCGGCGCGGGCAGGCTGCAGGCGGGGCGGGACGATGAAGATCATCATCTGCGGGGCAGGGCAGGTGGGCGGCCAGATCGCGCGCCACCTCGCCCGCGAGGAGGGCGCCAACCACCTCACCGTCATCGACAACAACGCCGGGCTGATCCGCCGCATCACCGACGCCTACGACGTCAACGGCATCGCCGGCTTCGCCTCGCACCCGGACGTGCTCGAGAAGGCCGGCGCGCGCGACGCCGACATGGTGATCGCCGCCACCCAGTCCGACGAGGTCAACATGGTGGTCTGCCAGGTGGCGCACTCGATCTTCTCGGTGCCGCGCAAGATCGCGCGGCTGCGGGCGCCGGCCTATCTGAACGCGATCTATTCCGACCTCTACCGCCGCGACCACCTGCCGATCGACGTGGTGATCTCGCCGGAATACGCGGTGGCCGACGCGGTGATGCAGCGGCTGGCGGCGCCGGCGGCCTTCGACATCGAGAGCTTTCTCGACGGCAAGGCGCAGCTGGTCGGCATCTCGCTCGACAGCGCCTGCGCGGTCCTGAACACGCCGCTGCGCCAGCTCTCCGAGCTGTTCTCGACCCTGCGCGCGGTGGTGGTCGGCGTGCGCCGCGGCGAGCGGCTGTTCGTGCCGGAGCCGAGCGACCAGCTCTACGGCGGGGACCAGGTCTATCTCTTCACCGCCACCGAGGACCTGCCGCGGGTGATGGAGGTCTTCGGCAAGCAGCACCTGAAGGTCGAGCGCCTGCTGATCGTCGGCGCCGGCAACATCGGCCTGCACGTGGCGCAGACGCTCGAGGCCGATCGGCCGCAGGAACCGGCTGAAGATCATCGAGAAGAGCCGCGCCCGCGCCGAGATCGCCGCGGACGCGCTGAAGCGCACGGTGGTGCTGAACGGCGACGGGCTCGACGTCGACCTGCTGGAGGAGGCCAACATCACCAGCATGGACGCGGTGCTGGCGCTGACCGACGACGACAAGACCAACATCCTGGCCTGCGTGCGGGCCAAGACCGAGGGCGCGAAGCTGGTGGTGGCGCTGGTCAACGACCCCTCGCTGATCGGGCTGATCGCGCCGATGGGGATCGACGCCTACGTCAACCCGCGCTCGACCACGGTTTCCTCGATCCTGCGCTACGTCCGCCACGGGCGCATCCGCGCGGTCTATTCCATCGGCGACGGCGAGGCGGAGGTGATCGAGGCCCAGGTGCTCGGCACCTCGGCGATGGCCGGCAAGGCGGTGCGCGACGCCGAGCTGCCCGACGCCGCGCTGATCGGGCTGATCCAGAAGGGCGACAAGGTGATCGTGCCGCGCGGCGACACCCGCCTTGCCGAAGGCGACGTGCTGACCATCTTCGCCATGCGCGAATCGGTGGCCGAGGTCGAGCGGCTGTTCCAGGTGGGCCTGGACTTCTTCTGATCCATGGGCCTGCTGCGCCAGTTCCCCGCCTTCGTGATCCTGGTCCTGATCGCCTCGGCGCTGATGCTGATCCCGGCGCTGCACGCGGCCCGGCTGCGAGAACTGGCCGATCGCCCGCGGCTTCACCGAGCACGCGGTGTTCTTCGGCCTGTTCGGGGTGATCCTGGGGCTCGCGACGATGAACCGGCGGCCGCGCGTGCCGGCGCGCTACCAGCTGCTGACGCTGCTGCTGGCCTACCTGCTGCTGCCGCTGGTGCTGGCGGCGCCGTTCGTGGCGCTGGTGCCCTCGATCGGGCTCGGCGGCGGCTATTTCGAGATGCTGTAGCTGCCTGACCACCACCGGCGCGACGCTGTTCGACCGGCCGCAGCTCCTGCCCGAGCCGCTGCACCTGTGGCGGGCGCTGGTCGGCTGGATGGGCGGGCTGATGATCCTGGCCACTGCCTTCGCGATCCTGGCGCCGCTGAACCTCGGCGGCTTCGAGATCAGCCAGGCCGCGGCCAGCCGGCGCGACGGGGGCCGCAGCGGCACCATC
Source organism: uncultured Alphaproteobacteria bacterium (assembly GCA_963847795.1). GTDB lineage: Bacteria > Pseudomonadota > Alphaproteobacteria > Rhodobacterales > Rhodobacteraceae > Amaricoccus. The sequence goes on along the minus strand of CAWKBH010000015.1, from coordinate 608,775 downwards.
GAGGAAGGCAGCCACCGCGTGCTGCGGTCGCTGCGCCGGATCGCCCCGATCTATGCCGGCTTCACCGGGGTGCTGGCGCTCCTGCTGATCCTGGCCGGCGACCGGCCGTTCATCGCCGTCTGCCACGCCATGGCCACGCTCTCGACCAGCGGCATCTCGCCGGTGGGCGGGGTCTCGGGGACCCAGTCGGGGCGGGTCGGCGAGCTCGCGGTCGCGCTGTTCCTGCTGCCGGCGGTGTCGCACCGGGGCCTGAGCTTCGGCCCCTGGCGGCGGCGCGGGCCGCGGCTGTCGGACCCGCAGATCCAGCTGATGCTGATCTCGGTGGTCGGGATCACCTTCGTGCTGTTCCTGCGCAGCTTCCTCGGCGCGGCCGAGATCGACCGCCAGGACAACCTGGTCGCGGCGCTGCAGGCGATCTGGGGCAGCCTCTTCACGGTGCTGTCGTTCCTGACCACCACCGGCTTCGAGAGCCACGACTGGCGGGCCATGCAGACTCTGGTCGAACCTGCCCGACCCGGGCACCATCCTGCTCGGCGTCGCGGTGATGGGCGGGGGCATCGCCACCACCGCCGGCGGGGTGAAGCTGCTGCAGGATCTACGCGCTCTATCGCCACGGCCTGCGCGAGATCGACAAGCTGGTCCATCCGTCGAGCCTGGGACGGCGGGGGCAGGGGGACCGGCTGATCTCCGAGAACGGGGCGCGCATCGCCTTCATCTTCCTGATGCTGTTCCTGATCGCCCTGGCGCTGATCATGATCGCGCTGTCGGCGACGGGCCTGAGCTTCGAGCGCAGCCTGGCGCTGGCGATCGCCGGGCTGACCACCACCGGGCCGGCGATCGCGACCCTGGGGCAGGGGCTCGGCTACGCGCGAGCTCTCGGCCGCCGCCAAGGCCATCTTCTGTGTCGCGATGATCGTCGGGCGCATGGAGGCGCTGGTGATCATCGCGCTCTTCAACCCGACCTACTGGCGGCAGTAGGGCCGGCGCCGGGCGGCGAAGCAACAGTCGCGGCAAACGTCGACAAAAATCCCGGCCTCCACTGGAAATGGCCCGGGTCCCCGCCCATACTCGAGCCAAGAACAACAGAGGCCGCCGAATCGGCGGCCCTCATACAACTTAAGGCTGAAAAAATGGCTGCCGACAAACAGAACCTGCAAGACGCCTTCCTGAATAACGTGCGCAAGGCCAAGGTGCCTGTGACGATCTTCCTGATGAACGGGGTGAAATTGCAGGGCGTCATTACCTGGTTCGACAACTTCTGCGTGCTGCTCCGCCGCGACGGCCAGTCGCAGCTGGTCTACAAGCACGCGATCTCGACGGTGATGCCGTCGCAGCCGATCACGCTTTACGAGGCTCCCGAAGATCACTGAAACCACGTCCCGGATGCGCACCCTGGTGCTGCATCCCGTCAGGCCCAAAGGCAGCGACCGCGATCCGAAGGACGCGCTGGCCGAGGCGGTGAGCCTCGCCGGCGCGCTCGATCTGGAGGTGGTCGGCGCGATGACCGTGCCGCTGCCGAAGGCGCGGGCAGGGATGCTGTTCGGCAAGGGCAAGGTCGAGGAGCTGACCGCGCTGATCGCCGAGCGCGAGGTCGGGCCTGGTGGTGATCGACGGGCCGGTGTCGCCGGTGCAGCAGCGCAACCTGGAGAAGGCCTGGAAGGTCAAGGTGCTCGACCGCACCGGGCTGATCCTGGAGATCTTCGGCGAGCGGGCGCATACCCGCGAGGGCGTGCTGCAGGTCGAGCTGGCGCACCTGAGCTACCAGAAGTCGCGGCTGGTGCGGAGCTGGACCCACCTCGAGCGCCAGCGCGGCGGCTTCGGCTTTCTCGGCGGCCCCGGCGAGACCCAGATCGAGGCCGACCGGCGGGCGCTCGACGAGCGCATCCAGCGCATCAAGCAGGCGCTGGCGAAGGTGGTGCGCACCCGCGGCGAGCACCGGCGCGGCGCGCCAGCGGGTGCCGTACCCGGTGGTGGCGCTGGTCGGCTACACCAACGCCGGCAAGTCGACGCTCTTCAACCGGCTGACCGGCTCGGGCGTGCTGGCCCGCGACATGCTGTTCGCGACGCTCGACCCGACGATGCGCGCGATCGGGCTGCCGGGCGGCAAGCGGGCGATCCTGTCGGACACCGTGGGGTTCATCTCGGACCTGCCGACCCAGCTGGTCGCGGCGTTCCGGGCGACGCTGGAGGAGGTGCTGGAGGCCGACCTGATCCTGCACGTGCGCGACATCGCCCATCGCGAGAGCGAGGGGCAGGCCGAGAACGTGCGCGCGATCCTGGGCGAGCTCGGCATCGACCAGGCCGAACAGGCGCGGATGATCGAGGTCTGGAACAAGGTCGACCTGCTCGACCCCGAGCAGGCGGAGGCGCTGCGCCAGGTCGCGGCGCGGACGCCGCGGGTTGCGGTGATCTCGGCGCGGACCGGCGAGGGCGTGAGCGAGCTCATCGCCACGATCGCGGCCGAGCTGGCCGAGCCGACGCTGGACGAGACGATCCGGCTCGGGTTCGACCAGGGCCGCAAGCGGGCGTGGCTGTTCGATCACAAGCTGGTCCAGGCCGAGGTCCAGATCGACGGCGGCTACGAGGTGGCGGTGCGCTGGACCGACCGCGACCGCAGCCAGTACCTGGCGCTGCGCTGACTCGCCACCGCAAAACATCCATACGCGTTCCAGACGCTTTCCCTATGCGTCCCATACCCGCAAATCTGCGCATTTTCAGATACTTGAAGGCCAGTCCCCCGCCGGGTCGACCCAGCTCCAGTCCGCCATCCGCCGCCGCAGCCAGGTCCGCTGTCGCTTGGCGAACTGCCGGGTCGCGGTGACGGCGGCGGCGATCGCGACGTCGAGGCTGGTGCTGCCGCGCAGATATTCGATCAGCGGACGCGCCCCGAGCACGCGCCCGGCGGGCGCCTCGGGGTCATAGCCGGCCTGCAGGAACCGGCGGCACTCGTCGAGCGCGCCGGCTTCGAGCATCTGATGAAATCTCCGCTCTATGCGCTTGTTAAGCAGAGGTATTTCTGGCGACACGACGAGGCAAGTTGCCGTGTCGGCGGGAACCAGCGGCGGGCGCAGCGCCCGGTGCCAGTCGGACAATCCGCGGCCGGTCGCCGTCAGCACCTCCCAGGCCCGCTGCACCCGCATCGGATTGCTCCGGTCGATCCGGGCGAAGGTTGCCGGATCCTCGCGGGCCAGCGCCTCGAGCAGCACCTCCAGGCTGCCGGAGCGCAGCAGCGCCGTCGACCGCGCGCGGACCTCGGCGGGAATTTCCGGAATGTCGGCAAGGCCTTCGGTCAGCGCGCTGAGGTAGAGTCCGGTGCCGCCGACGATGACCGGACGCTAGGCCGCGCCGGTCGGCGTCCGCGAGCACCGCGGCGATCTCGCGCAGCCAGGCGCCGACGGAATGGCGGCGGTCGCAGGAGACGTGGCCGTAGAGCCGGTGCGGCGCGCGCGCCAGCTCGTCGTCGCCGGGGCGCGCCGTCAGCACCCGCCAGCAGGCGTAGACCTGCGCGGCGTCGGCGTTGATGACGCAACCGCCGTCGCGCTCGGCGATGCGCAGGGCCAGCGCGGATTTCCCGCTGGCGGTCGGGCCGGCGATGATGACGGGGCGGAGTTCGGCTCACCGGGCCCGCAGGCCCGCGATTTCGCTCGGAAATCTATTCAACATAATCTTCGTTATCCGCACTCGGCATCCTGGTGCTGGAAGTTGCGGCAAGCCGCTGCAAGCCACCGCGATCGGCCTGCCCTGCTGCCGCGGAGATCAGCGGTTGACGTCCCGCGGAAATAGCTCTGCAATGCCGCAGGGTCCGAATACGTCACAGGGAGACGATGATGACCAGACCGACCATAAATGGCAAGCCGATCCACCCGAGCGTCCCGCGTCTGGCCCGCGCCGTCCGCGACGGCAAGCTCGACCGCCGCGAGTTCCTGGCGCTGGCGACCGCGCTCGGCGTCACCGGACCGGCCGCCTATGGGCTGATCGGACTGGCGATGCCCGACCGGGCGCTGGCGCAGGATGCCGAAGGCAAGCCCGGCGGCACCATCAAGATCGCCCAGGCGGTGATGCGCATGGACGACCCGCGGATCTTCGACTGGTCGCAGAAGGCCAACCAGGCGCGGCTCTTCATGCGAGCCGCTGGTGCGCTACACCGCCGATTTCACCTTCCAGCCCTGGCTGCTCGAGAGCTGGGAGGTCAACGACGACGCCACCGAATACGTGCTGCACCTGCGCAAGGGCGCGAAGTGGAGCAACGGCGACGACTTCAACGCCGATGACGTGGTCTTCAACCTCACTCGCTGGTGCGAGAGCCATGTGCCGAACAACTCGATGGGCGCCCGGATGGCGACGATCGTGGAGAAGAACGGCGAAGAGAAGTTCATGGGCGACGTGACCAAGGCCGACGGCACGGTGGTCCAGGAGGAGCAGACCCGCGACACCTTCGGCGCCAAGGAAGGCGCGATCGAGAAGGTCGACGACTATACCGTCAAGCTGCACCTGCCCACCCCCGACATCACCTTCATCCCGAACTTCTGCGACTATCCGGCGCTGATCGTGCACCGCAGCTTCGAGGAGACCGGCGGCGATCTGTCGGTCAACCCGATCGGCACCGGCCCCTGGGAGCTGGTCTCGATCGACGTCGGCGTGAAGGCGAGCTACCAGCGCCGCAGCGACGGCAACGCCTGGTGGGGCGACGCGGCCATGGCGCCGGTCTATCTCGACGGCGTCGAATACATCGACTACGGCACCGACCCATCGGCCGAGATCGCCGCCTTCGAGGCGCAGGAGATCCAGACCAGCTACGAGACCCCGCCGAGCTACGTGGAGATCTTCGACGGCCTCGGCCTGCAGAAGTCCGAGTCGGTCACCGCGAACACGCTCTGCATGCGCATGAACGTGACCCAACCGCCGTTCGACGACCAGAAGGTGCGCAACGCGGTCCAGCTCGCCGTCGACAACGCCACCGTGCTCGACCTCGGCTACCAGGGGCTCGGCCGGGTGGCCGAGAACCACCACGTCGGGCCGATGCATCCCGAATACGCCAAGCTGCCGCCGATCAGCCGCGATCCGGAGAAGGCGATGGAGCTGCTGACCGAGGCCGGCAAGACCGACACCGAGCTGGAGCTGATCTCGCTCGACGACGACTTCAACCGCAACACCTGCGACGCGGTGGCGGCGCAGATGCGCGACGCCGGGATGAAGGTCAAGCGCACGGTGCTGCCGGGCAACACCTTCTGGAACAACTGGCTGGGCTATCCGTTCTCGTCGACCGAGTGGAACATGCGGCCGCTCGGGGTGCAGACCTATGCGCTCGCCTACAGGACCGGCGTGCCCTGGAACGAGACCGGGTTCAGCGATCCGGAGTTCGACGAGCTGCTCGACCAGTCCTACGCCATCGCCGACCCGGACAAGCGCCGCGAGCTGATGGCGAAGATGGAGAAGATCATCCAGGATTCCGGCATCCTGGTGCAGCCCTACTGGCGCTCCACCTTCCGGCACATGTCGGAGGAGGTGCACGGCCTGGTGATGCACCCCACCTTCGAGATCCATCTCGAGAAGACCTGGCTCGACGCCTGAGCGCCCTGCCCCGCGACCCGGCCCGGCGCGACGGCCGCCGGACCGGCTGAACCACGGAGGCGGCGATGCTCATCTTTCTCGTCAAGCGGATCGGCCTGATGCTGCTGACGGCGCTCTGCCTGACGATGATCGTGTTCGCGCTGGTCAACCTGAAGCCCAACCTGGTGAAGCTCGCCAAGGAGCAGACCGGCAGCCGGGTCACCGAGCAGCAGGTCGAGGTCTGGCTCGACCAGAACGGCTACAACCGGCCGCTGGTCGTGCGCTACGGCGAGTGGCTGGCCGGCGCGGTCCGCGGCGACTTCGGCAAGTCGACCCGGTTCCGGGCGCCGGTGAGCGAGGTGCTGTGGCCGCGGCTCTGGCTGACCGGCAAGCTGATGTTCTGGGTGATGGTGGTGATGGTGCCGAGCGCGCTGGTGCTCGGGGTGCTGGCGGGGATGCGCGAGGGCTCGGTGCAGGACCGGGTGCTCTCGACCGTCGCCATCGGCACCACCTCGACGCCGGAATACGTCTCGGGCGTGGTGCTGACGGTGATCTTCGCCAGCCAGATGGTCGGGCTGCAGTGGTTCTCGGGCTCGGCGACCTCGGCGGCGGAGCACGCCACGATCTACAACTTCGCCCTGCCGGTGCTGACGATCGCCATCTACGGCATGGGCTACATCGCCCGGATGACCCGGGCCTCGATGGCCGAGGTGATGACCCAGCAGTACATCCGCACCGCCCGGCTCAAGGGGGTCAGCTTCCACGGCATCGTGCTGAAGCACGCGCTCCGCAACGCGCTGATCGCGCCCTTCACCGTGATCATGCTGCAGTTTCCCTGGCTCCTGACCGGCGTGGTGATCGTGGAGACCCTGTTCAACTACCGCGGCTTCGGCTGGCTGCTGGTCGAGGCGGCGTCGAACAACGACATCAACCTGCTGCTCGCCGCCTCGGTGGTGGCGGTGGTGATCGTGCTGGTGACGCAGCTGATCTCGGACATCGGCTACGTCTATCTCAACCCGCGCATCCGGGTGAGCGGCTAGATGCAGGTCACCTATCTCGGCACCGGCGCGATCCTGGTCCGGATCTTCGTGCAGTTCCTGCCGGTGCTGGTGGCGCTGCTCGCGATCATGGTGCTGAGCGCCGTCTTCAAGCGGCGGCTCGGCTTCTACGGGCGGATCTTCGACAGCCCGATCGGGATGATCGGGCTGGGGCTGGTGCTGTTCTGGCTGCTGACCGCGCTGATGGCGCACTGGGTGGCGGTGTTCGACCCTTACGTGCAGTTCCGGGTGCTGCAGAACAAGCCGCCGGGCGGGATCGAGCCGGAGAGCGGGCTGCCGTTCCTGTTCGGGGGAGATTCGCTGGGACGCGACGTGTTCAGCCGCATGGTCTACGGCAGCCGCACGGTGATGGCGATCGCACCCCTGGCGACGCTCTTCGCCTACATGATCGGGATCACGCTGGGGCTGCCGGCGGGATATTTCGGCGGCTGGTTCGATACGATCCTGAGCTTCCTCGCCAACCTGGTGCTGGCGTTTCCGGTGATCCTGCTCTTCTACCTTCTGGTGACGCCCGAGATCCGGGCGACGGCGATCCCCTCCACCATGGCGGCGGTGCTCTTCATCTTCCCGGTGATCTTCGTCACCGTTTTCCTCTGGAGCCGGTTCCGCGAGCGTCCCGGGGTGCTGTGGCTCTACCTGCTGCCGGTGCTGCTGATCGGCGGCTTCGGCTATCTCGGGCTGACCGGGCTCTGGGACCCGACCGGGCTGATCAAGATGGACGCCAACACCCTGAACATCTTCCTGGCCGTCGTCTTCATCACCTCGCCGACGATCTTCCGCATCGTCCGCGGCCTGACGCTGGACATCAAGACCCGCGACTACGTCGCCGCGGCCCAGACCCGGGGCGAGCGGCCCTGGTACATCATGATGTGGGAGATCCTGCCGAACGCCCGCGGGCCGCTGATCGTCGATGCCTGCCTCAGGATCGGCTACACCACCATCCTGCTCGGGACGCTCGGTTTCTTCGGGCTCGGGGTCAGCCCGGAGAGCCCGGACTGGGGCTCGACGATCAACGAGGGTCGCAAGCTCTTGCGGATCTTCATCCATCCCGCCCTGCCCCCGGCGCTGGCGATCATGAGCCTGGTGCTGGGGCTCAACCTGCTGGCCGACGCCCTGCGCGAGCAGTCGATGAAGGACTGATCCCATGACCGAGCCGCTGCTCGCGATCGACAACCTCTCGATCAGCTTCTTCACCCGCTCGGGCGAGATCCCGGCGGTGATGGACTTCTCGGCCGCGGTCGAGCCGGGCAAGGCGCTGGGGCTGGTCGGCGAGTTCGGCTGCGGCAAGTCGACGGTGGCGCTCGGGGTGATGCGCGATCTCGGGCAGAACGGCCGGATCGTCGGCGGCTCGATCCGCTTCAAGGGCCGCGAGCTCACCACCATGCCCGATGCCGAGCTGCGCAAGATCCGCGGCTCGGAGATCGCGATGATCTACCAGGAGCCGATGGCGAGCCTCAACCCGGCGATGAAGGTCGGCCGGCAGCTGATGGAGGTGCCGCTGATCCACGAGGGCGCCAGCACCGCCGAGGCCCGCGCCCAGGCGCTGCGGGTGGTCGACGCCGTGCGCCTGCCCGACCCGCAGCGCATCCTCGGCAGCTATCCCCACCAGCTCTCGGGCGGCCAGCAGCAGCGCATCGTCATCGCCATGGCGCTGATGTCCAAGCCCGCGCTCCTGATCCTCGACGAGCCCACCACCGCGCTCGACGTCACCGTCGAGGCCGGCATCGTCGACCTGGTCAAGGATCTCGGGCGCGACTTCGGCACCTCGATGCTGTTCATCAGCCACAACCTCGGGCTGGTGCTGGAGACCTGCGACCATATCTGCGTGATGTATTCCGGCGAGGCGGTCGAGACCGGCCCGATCGCCGAGGTCTTCGACGAGATGCGCCATCCCTACACCCAGGGCCTGTTCCGCTCGATCCCCCTGCCCGGCGCCGACAAGCTCACCCGCCCGCTGATCGCCATCCCCGGCAACTTCCCCCTGCCCTACGAGCGCCCGCCGGGCTGCAACTTCGGCCCGCGCTGCAGCTACTTCGTCAGGGGCCGCTGCGACGCCGCCGATATCCCGATGCGCACGGTCAGCCCGAGCCACGCCAGCCGCTGCATCCGCTTCGAGGAGATCGACTGGACCGCGGGGCCGGAGGTCCGCGAAGGCGCCGCCGCGGCGGCGTTCGGCGACGTGGTGCTGCGCGTCGAGAACCTCAAGAAGTACTACGAGATCGGTTCGAACGCCCTCTTCGGCGGCGACACACGGGTGGTCAAGGCCAACGAGACCGTCAGCTTCGAGGCGCGCGAGGCCGAGACCCTCGCCATCGTCGGCGAGAGCGGCTGCGGCAAGTCGACGCTCGCCAAGGTGCTGCTCGGGCTCGAGACCGCGACCGAGGGAACCGTGACCCTCGGCAACCTCGAGATCGGCCAGCAAGCGATCGAGCGGCGCGCCACCAAGACGGTCTCGAGCATCCAGATGGTGTTTCAGAACCCGTTCGACACCCTCAACCCCAGCCACAGCGTCGGCGGGCAGATCGTTCGCGTGCTTGAGAAATTCCGCGTCGGCCGCTCCAACGCCGAGCGCGAGGCGCGGATGCTGGAACTGCTCGACGTGGTGAAGCTGCCGCGCGCCTTCGCCCGCCGGATGCCGCGCCAGCTCTCCGGCGGCCAGAAGCAGCGCATCGGCATCGCCCGCGCCTTCGCCGGCGCGCCGCAGGTGGTGGTCGCCGACGAGCCGGTCTCGGCGCTCGACGTCTCGGTGCAGGCCGCGGTCACCGAGCTGCTGATGGACATCCAGCGCGACAACCGCACCACCATGCTCTTCATCAGCCACGACCTCGGCATCGTGCGCTATCTCGCCGACCGGGTGATGGTGATGTATCTCGGCCATGTGGTCGAGATCGGCAGCACCGACCAGGTGTTCGAGCCGCCCTACCACCCCTACACCGAGGCGCTGCTCTCGGCGGTGCCGATCGCCGACACCTCGGTCGAGAAGCAGCACATCGTGCTGCAGGGCGACGTGCCCTCGGCGGTCAATCCGCCGCCCGGCTGCCCGTTCCAGACCCGCTGCCCGCGCAAGCACCAGGTGCCGGGCAATCTGCTGCGAGACCGTGCTGCCGCCGATGCGTGGAACTCGGGCCGGGCCACAAGGTGCATCTGCCACCTGCCGCAGGCGGTGTTCGAGTCGATGCAGCCGGTGATTCGCGTCGGGGCCGACGCCGACCCCTGACCTCCTTCCGCTCCGGTTGCAGGCTGCTCGGATCAGGTTGCGAGAACGCGCTAATTTCCTGGTAGGCATCGCCTTCCGGAACGTTTTGGCGGCCGGCATTTCCATGATACAAATGACGCGAATTTGCGTTGCGCCGAACGCGCGACGGGCTCGGGGTTGCTGCGAATCCGTGTTCCCGCCTGGATGCGGCGCCCGGGCGCGAGGGAGGGACGAGTGAAAGCCAAGTCGCCGGGGCCCGAGGCGGGTTTCGCCGGACTTTCCGGTCTCTTCTGGTCGATCGCGATCTTCAGCACCGTTGTAAACCTGCTGATGCTGACCGCGCCGCTCTACATGCTGCAGATTTACGACCGGGTGATCCCGAGCCGGTCGCAGGAGACGCTGGTCGCCCTGACCATCCTGGTCGCCGCGCTCTACGGCATCATGGGCGTGCTCGACTATGTCCGCGGCCGGGTGGCGGCGCGGATCGGCGCCTCGGTGCAGAGCCGCCTCGACGCCCGGGTGTTCGCCGCCACCCTGCGCCGCGCGCTGCTGTCGAGCGAGCGCTCGCGCCCGGCCTCGGGGCTGAAGGATCTCGAATCGGTCCAGCGCCTCGCCGGCTCGCCGGTGCTGTTCGCGGTCTTCGACATGCCCTGGGCGCCGTTCTTCATCGCCGCGATCTTCAGCTTCCACCGCTACCTGGGGTATCTGGCGCTGGCGGGCGGGCTGCTGCTGGTCGGGGCGACGGTGCTGAACCAGCTGCTCGCCCGCCGGCCCGAGGTCGAGGCCACCGCGGCGACGCTGCAGGGCGACGGCTTCGCCGAGACCATCCGCCAGCAGGGCGAGATGATCCAGGCGCTCGGCATGCGCAACGCGGTGCTCGAACGCTGGCAGCGGATGCGCCGCCGCGCCCTCGACGCCCAGCTGGCCTCGAGCGACCGGGTCAGCCAGTTCGCGACCCTGACCAAGACCTTCCGCTATTTCCTGCAGTCGGCGATGCTCGGGCTCGGCGCCTACGTGGTGCTCAAGGGCGAGATGAGCGCCGGGGCGATGATCGCGGGCTCGATCCTGCTCGGGCGGGCGCTGGCGCCGGTCGAGCAGGCGATCGCCGGCTGGCCGCTGGTGCTGCGCGCCCGCCAGGGCTGGACCAACCTCAAGGCGCTGCTGGAGGGCACGCCCGAGGCGGTGGCGCCGACCGCCCTGCCCCGGCCCCGCGCCCGGATCGAGGTCAGCCAGCTCACCGTGGTGCCGCCCGAGCAGCAGAAGGCGAGCCTGAGGATGCTGGACTTCCGGATCGAGCCGGGCCAGGCGCTCGGCGTGATCGGACCGTCGGCCTCGGGCAAGTCGACGCTGGCGCGGGTGCTGACCGGGATCTGGCGCCCGGCCGCCGGGGCGGTGCGGCTCGACGGCGCAGCGCTCGGCCACTACGATCCCGACGTGCTCGGCAGCTACATCGGCTACCTGCCCCAGGACGTGGTGCTGTTCGACGGCTCGGTGGCCGAGAACATCGGCCGGATGCTGCCCGAGCCCAACCCGGCGCAGGTGGTGGCCGCGGCGAAGAAAGCCGGCGCCCACGAGATGATCCTCGACCTGCCGCAGGGCTACGACACCCCGGTCGCCGCCGGCGGCTCCCGGCTCTCCGGCGGCCAGAAGCAGCGGATCGGGCTGGCCCGCGCCTTCTACGGCGACCCGGTGTTCATGGTGCTCGACGAGCCCAATTCCAACCTCGATTCCGCCGGCCAGGATGCGCTGAACCTGGCGATCCGCCAGGCCAAGGCCGAGGGCAAGGTGGTGATCATCATGGCGCATCGCCCGGCCGGCATCGCCGAGTGCGACGTGATCCTGATCATCGACGGCGGCGCCGCCAAGGCGTTCGGACCGCGCGACGAGGTGCTGAAGGCGCACGTGCGCAACTACGCCCAGGTCGCCGGCCGGATCGGCCAGGAGGCCACGGCGTGACCGACGAGCCGCGCGACCGCTGGCGGATCCGGCCGCTGCTCTTCACCGGCTATCTCACGCTGGCGCTGCTGGTCTTCGGCATCGGCGCCTGGGGCGCGGTCAGCCGGATCTCCGGGGCGGTGGTCAGCAGCGGGGCGCTCGAGGTCGAGGGCAACCGCCAGGTCGTCCAGCACCCGACCGGCGGGGTGATCAAGGCGATCCTCGCCCGCGACGGCGACGCGGTGCAGGCCGGCGACGTGCTGGTCGAGCTCGAAGGCGAGGACCTCAGGCCCGACCTCGACACCGTCGAGGGCCAGTGGTTCGAGATCCTGGCGCGCAAGAGCCGGCTGAACGCCGAGCGCGACGGGCTGGACGCCATCAGCTTCGACCCCGAACTGGTCACCCGCGCGGCGGCCGACCCGGCGGTCGAGGCGCTGATCGCCGCCCAGGAGCAGCAGTTCGCCGCCCGCCGCAAGTCGCAGGGCGAGCAGGAGGCGCAGCTCCAGGAGCAGCAGACCCAGATCGCCAACCAGAACGTCGGGCTGGAGGCGCTGCGGGACGCCACCCGCTCGCAGATCGCGCTGCTCAGCCGCGAGATCGAGGGCCAGCAGACCCTGCTCGACCAGGGCCTCACCCAGGTCACCCGGGTGCTGACCCCGCAGCGCGAGCTCGCCCGGCTGCAGGGCGTCGAGGGCCAGGTCGAGGCCTCGATCGCCGAGAACCGCGGCAAGATCGCCGAGATCGCCATCCAGCGGGTGCAGCTGACCTCCAAGGCCCGCGAGGACGCGATCGCCGAGCTGCGCGACCTGGAGTTCCGCGAGATCGAGCTGCGCGAGAAGCGCCGCTCGCTGATCGACCAGATCGCCCGGCTGGACCTGCGGGCGCCGGTCTCGGGCATCGTCTACGGCAGCACCGCCGACACCCTGCGCGCGGTGATCCGGCCGGCCGAGCCGGTGATGTACATCGTGCCCAAGGACACCCGGCTGATCGTCCGCACCCAGGTCGACACCATCCACATCGACCAGGTCCGCGTCGGCCAGGAGGCGATCCTGCGCTTCCCCGCCTTCGACCGGCGCACCACGCCCGAGCTGACCGGGCACGTCACCGCGGTGTCGGCCGACGCCTACGAGGACCAGCGGCTCGGCCGCCGCTACTACAAGGCCGACATCCGCATCGACGACGGCATGATCGAGAAGCTGGGCAAGCTGGTGCTGGTGCCCGGAATGCCGGTGGAATCCTTCATCCGCACCGGCGACCGCAGCGCGCTCAGCTACTTCGTGAAGCCGATGGCCGACTACTTCACCCGCGCCTTCCGCGACGACTGACCGGCGGCAACCCGCGCCGGTCGTCAGTCCGGGCTGACGCGCTCGGGGCCGTCGGAGGGCGGCTCCTCGATCGGCACGCCGTCGATGTTCGGCCCGGGGTAGGACCCGAGCTTTCCTTCAGCCAGCGACGGACCCGGATCGTCCCAGTCGTCCGGATCGCCGCCGACCAGCGCGCGGGCATGGGCGGGGGCCGCGAAGCTGGTGCCCGATTGCAAGGCCACGCTGCCGCTCAGCGTGCCGGACACCAGCACGCCGCGGTGCAGGTCGCTGGCGTCGGCCGCGGCGTAAGCGCGCAGCCTGGGGGGAAGCTTGTCGAGCGCCAGTCCCGAATAGGGAGCCGAGCGGATTCTGCCGCCCGGCAGATACGCCCCGACGATCCGGGTCGGCTCTCCGGTCGCGAACGCGTTCAAGGTGCCCCTGCGGGTCACGGTCCCCCTGGCCGTCATCATCCTCGATGCTGCGGCCGGCGTCGGTGTATTCCTCGTAGCTCGGATCGACGAAATGCGATTGCCGGCCGCGCAGCCGGTAGCCGACCGGGGTATCGTCGCGCTGGACGTGGAGATCGACCTCGCAGGGGCCGGGTGCATCCAGGCTGAGGCTGAGGCGCCAGTCGCCCGAGGGAATGAACTCCTGGTCCGGCGTGTCGGCCACGGTCGGCGGCACCGCGACGATGATGCGCTCCCGGCCCCGCTCGGGCTCGCCCTCCGACGACGTTGGGTACCAGTCGTAGTAGGCGCGCGCGAGCCGCCTGCCGTCGCGGCGCAGGTCGACGTACTGCCCGAACTGCACCTCCGGAAGCGCCGCGGGCGCGTCTTCGCTGCCGGGCGGCAGCAGATTGCAGCGCACCGTCGGCGCACCCGGCTTCTCCTTGCTTCCCCTGGTCCAGATCTCGACGAAGCTCGGGGTGCGGTCGTCCGGCAGCAGCCGCCAGGTGACGCCACGGGGGGCCGCCCTCTCGAGGGCCAGCTGCGCGTGGGTCTGCGCCTGCCGGTGATTGCCGGCAGGAACGACGAAGGCGAAGTTCTGGCCGGCGTCCTTCTGGACGGCGTGCACCGCAGCGACGAACCTGTCCACCGGCGTCGTCCCATCCATCGGCCCGGCGGTCAGGGCGTAGCTGAGGTTGATCAGCACCGGGTAGCTGCGCGGCGTGCCACGCTTCTCCGCCACCTGGCGCAGCCAGCCCACGCGCTCCATGATGCGCTTGATCGCCATGATCACCACCGGCTCGAGGAAGGTGCCGGTGGTATCCTGGGTGATCTGCGTCGGCAGGCTGATCCCGATCAGCACCGGGTCGTTGTCCTCGACGGGCCTGCCGGCCCGGCGACCGGCCAGCCGGTCCAGCACGCCGGTGCCATGCGACGCCCGGGCTCCTGCGCTCTGCACCTCCTCCCGGCCGAAGTCGATCAGGCCGGCGCTGCGGTAGAGCCCGATCTCGTCGACCGTGCCGCCCGCGCTATGGGCCTCCAGCAGATCGTCGATCGCCGTCCGATCGAACTCGCGCCCGAACGGCAGGTGCTGCGTGCGATCCGCCGGTGCGCCCTGCAGCCAGACGTAGTCGAAGCGGGTCCGGGGCAGGCCGTCCGCGCCAGGCGGGTCGCGGAAGTTCTCGTTGGCGAACCCGATCCCGTCGTCGATCACCGCCGCGAAGACCGTGCCGTCGGGCGGCAAGAGGACGTCGCCCTCGCTCCACCGAGGGACCGAATCAGCCTCCAGGTTCACCACGTTCTCCGGCAGCCTGGTGGCGATCAGCCAGTCGTCCAGGCCGAGCAGGCGGCCGGTCGCGGCAAGCCGCACGTCCATCTCCGACGCCGCTCGCGCGGCCCTGGCCCGACGCAGCGGAACACGCTGACCCTTGTCATGGGCGTCGACGTCGATCTGCTCGGCCCACACCGCGAGCCCCGCATCCGGGGTGCAGGTCATCCTGAGATACGACACCGCCCTGCGGTACTCGGCATCATGCAGCGAGGCCAGCCACCAATGCGAGTAGCGCGAGGTCGGCTCGTCAGGGCCGGGGTCCGGCCTTTCCCACGTCAGTAGCCCCATCGCTTCACCATCTCGTCGATCGCCTGCTCCCAGACCCAGTTCAGGTGGCGGCTGCCGCCGGAGATGCAGACCGTGTCGGTCCCGACCACACCCCCGTGCCTCTCCGGGCCGATGAGGCCATGCAGCAGCTTGTGGTCGAAGTCGTCCGTGCCGTACTTCGTGCCGTCGAAGCTGCGCGTCGGCGTGTCCATCCTGCCCGCCGCTTCGTCAGCGGGGATGCTGGCCCGCGCCACCATGTACTCGCCAAGCGTGATGCCGAGAACCGCCCCGGCCGCGCTATCCACCGGATAGTGCACGCCCGCCACCGTGCGATTGATCGCGATCCGAGCCGCCAGCCGGTAGTGCTGCGTCATGTTCCCGAGCTCGCTCGTCGCGAAATTCAGGAACTCGTCGCCGACCCTTTTGTCTGCGGCGCCGAGCAGATGCGTCATCACCGTCGCCAGGATGTGCCCCTCGGTCGAATGCCCGCTCGGCAGCGAGCCGTGCCGCGGCGTCTGGATAACCGGCTGGATCCGCGGCGAGAACAGCATCGCCCGCGGGCAGTTCAGCGCGTGCTTCACCCGCATCACCACCGAGGTGGCAAAGCGCAGCGCCAGCCTCAGCAGCTCCAGGGTCCAGCGGCTGCGTTCCAGCGACAGGAAGTCGATCGCCCCGAAGAACGAGAGGATGTCCTCGGTCTGGATCAGGATTTCCGGCAGCCTTTCCGAGCGCAGGTCGGCGTAGCTGCGCACCAGCGGCAGCTGCTTTCTGGCAAAGAGATCGTTGTCCGGACGCGTGATCTCGACCAGCGACCGGTAGCGGCGGACCGTGACGCCGGCTTCGGCCTTCGAGTCCGGATCGCAGCACATGCAAAGGACCTTCGCCACGCCGCCGTCCAAGGCAAAGCCGATGCGCTCCATCAGCTCGAAGTCGAGGACGTGGGCCCGCGGCTCCGCCGCCAGCGTGCCGAGGCGCTGCGGCGGGTCGAAGTCGGCTTCTTTCGGCAGGTCCTTCGGCGGATCCTCCGCGACGCTGCGGGTCCCGACGATTCCGTCATGGGTATAGAGCAACGCGTCCGACAGCAGCGGCGACGCGCCGCCGCCGATGTGGTCTGCGGCCGACGTATTCGATGTGTTGGAAGTGTTCGAAGTGTTCGATGTATTGGAGGTGTTCGACGTATTCGATGTGTTGCTGATAGACATCCCCGACCCCTCTGGAAGACCAAGGCGGCAGCCTGCGCCGCGTGGCGGCGCCACACGGTCGACGAAACGATGCAAGGCGGATCGTGTCTGCGGCCCTCAAATCGCCTGAACTGCAGGCCCGGCCGATCCTGGAAAACACTATGCACGATCGATAATCGAGCAATCATCGCTCAGGCGGGCCGATTTTGCAAGTTGCGATTTGGAAACCGGGCACGGTTTTGCTACAATGGTGGCCTTATCCACGAATTTCGCCGCTTTTGGGTTCTGCCGGTGAATACGCACCAGCCTCTTGTGCTCGACATGGGCGGATCGCTCTGCCTGCGATCGGCCGACGGCGCCGATCTGACGCCGCGCGCGCGCAAGGCACAGGGCCTGCTGGCGCTGCTCGGAACCGCTCCGGGCTATCGACGCAGCCGCGGCTGGCTGCAGGACAAGCTCTGGAGCGACCGCGGCCAGGAACAGGGTGCGGCAAGCCTGCGCCAGTGCCTGACCGAGATCCGCAGCTGCCTCGGGACCCATGTGTCCGCCCTCAGGGCCGAAGCGGGCTGGGTCGCGCTCGACCCCGGCGCGGTCATGGTGCGGACCGACCGGCCCGCCGGCGTCCTGGGCGCGACGGAGTTCCTCGAGGGTCTCGACATCCGCGATCCCGAATTCGAGGACTGGCTGCGCGACCAGCGTTCGGCGCGCGCGGAGGCCGCGCCGTCACCGGCCGCGGCCCGTGCCCCGCAGGCCCGGCCGGCGTCGGCGCCGGCTGCCCTGCGTCCGGTGGTGGTGGTGGCGCCGGCCGAGGCCGCCCGCGACGATATCCGCCTGTTCGCCGAGATGCTGGCCGAAAGCGTCGCGATGCAGATCGCGCAGTCGGGCAACGCCCAGCTGGTGGACGGGCTATCCCAGGATGCCGGGCCGTGCCTCATCGGTCTGCGGCTGACCGTGCGGGCGGCCGAACTCGGCCAGGTGCTCTACCTGCAGATCCGTCTCACCGAGCTCGCCACCGGAACCGTGGTCTGGATCGGGCTGAAGGAGCTCGACCCGCGCCTGACCCGGCACCCCGACGAGGGACCGCTGGCGATCCTGGCCAGCGACGCCATCGGCGTCGCCGTCGACGAACTCGGCCGGATGGCCGAACGCGCCAGCGACCACGACCGCCTGGCGCTGCTCGGCTACCAGGCGTCGCGGCACACGGTGCTGCTCGACATCGGCGAGCAGCGGCTCGCCGACCAGATGCTGCAGCAGGCCTTCGAGATGCATCCGATGGGCGTCTTCCTGGCGCGGCGGGCGCTCCTGCGCATGACCCAGGTCATCGAGTGGATGGACGTGCCCAAGGACGAGACGCGCGCGGAAGCCATCGAGATGTCCCGCCGGGCCTACCATCTCGACCCGGGCAACACCACCGTGCTGGCCGCCGCCGCCAAGATTGCACTGAACTTCGAGGGGCGGGTGCAGGGCGGCCTGGAGCTGGCGCAGCGGGCGGTGGAGATCAACCCCTACAGCCCGCTCGCCTGGGACAGCCTCGCCGTCGCCCGCGCCCATACCGGCCAGGCCGAGCAGGCGCACGCCGCGGCGCTGCGCGCAAGGGCGGTCGCCTCGCACCTGCCGCAGACCTTCGTCTGGGACATGAGCTGCTGCATGACCGCGACCGTCGCCGCCCGCTACGACGAGGCGATCCGGCACGGCGAGCTGGCCCGGGACCTCGCGCCGACCTACAAGCCGCCGCTGCGCTACCTGGCGGCGCTCTATTTCCGCGCCGGCCGGAACGACGCCGCGGTGGAGCAGCTGCGGCGGCTGAAGGCGCTCGAGCCCGACTTCTCGCTCGAGCTGCTTGCAGACCCGCGACTATCCGGTGGCCGGCCTGCGGCACACGCCGCTGATCGCGCTGGCGGACTCCGGCCTGATCTGACACGGCGCCCCGCCGCGGCTCGCTGCGGTTTTGCCGCGGATTTTATTCCTCTCTCACGCTCTTTTCCCGCTGCGGTGATGGCCGGCGCCTAGCTTCGCGCATCGGAAGTGCCAGAGAGAAGGAGGGAAATCCGATGACGACTACTTCTGCAATCGGTGCGGCCATCGTCGCGCTCGGGCTCGGCGCCTTCGGCCAGGTTTCGGCGGGCGACTGGTCGCAGCTGATCGCCGCGGCCGGTCTGACCCCGGCCGAGGCCCAGGGAATGACCCTGACCGAGATCGCGGCGCACAAGAACAACCGCGAGACCCCCGTCGACGCCCATGTCACGGTTTCGACCCGGTCCTATCCGGTGTTCGACGTGGCCTCGCACGAGCAGCTCGTCGCCGTGGCGGGGCTCGGGCCGAACGAGGCGCGCGGCATGAACCTGTCGGAGATCGCGGCCCGCAAGGTCAACGTGGCCGCCGCGACGGACGAGCGCATCCCGGTCGCGCATCACGCGCCCGGCAGCTTCGATCCCGCCAGCCACGCACAGCTGGTGGCGGCGGCCGGCCTCACGGCGGACGAAGCCGAGGGCATGACGCTGCAGCAGGTCTACGTCCGCAAGATCAACCGCGAGCAGCGCGGCGACGACCGGCAGGGGATCGTCGACTAGCCGCATCGAGCGCCGCCCCGGGACGAGGCCCCGGGGCGGCGACGTCACTGGATCGTGGCCCGGGCGACCTCGCGCCGTCCCAGGCCGTCGAGGATCCGCGCCGCCAGCGCCTGGTAATCGCCGTCGAAATGATGGCCGCCCTCGGTCCTGATCACTTCCGCGCCGCTGCCCTTGAGCGCCGGGCAGGCGCTGTCGGTCTCGTCCTGGCCGTGGATGCACTGCACCAGGCCCGCCGGCATCCGCGCCAGCGCCGGGCCGGTCGGCCGGGCCGCCGACGAAGCCGACCCCAGCCATCCCGAGACCGTGATCTGCCAGTCGGCCTGCTGCGACGGCCCGAGCAGCGAGACCTGCACCACCCGGGCCTGCGCCTCCGGCGGCAGCGCCAGGTAGGTCTCGGGCAGCACGTCGGCGCCGAAGGAATAGCCCGCCAGCAGCACTTTCCCCACGCCCCAGCGCGCGGTGTAGACGTCGATCAGCCGGGCGATCTCGGCCGCGGTCTCGGCGGGCGTCCGCGGCGACCAGAACCAGCGCAGCGCGTCGAGGCCGACCGTCGGCACGCCGCGGGCCTGCAGCACGCCCGCCACCGAGCGGTCGAGATCGCGCCAGCCGCCGTCGCCGGAGATCATGATCGCCATCGTGCCGCGGGTCGGCGTCGCCGGCAGCTCCTCGATCGCCGGCGCATCGCCGGCGCCCGCGCCGGCCGAGACCGCCGCCACCAGGGCGTCGCCGTAGGCGCCGGCCGCCGCCCCCGCGGCGGTGCGCTCGTCGAAGACCACCCCGGCCGCGGCCAGGGTGCCGGCGCGGGCAGCCGCCGCCGGCGGCGCATCGGCACCGAGCACCAGGGTCAGCGCCGCCGGCGGCGCGCCCGCCGGCAGCGCGTAGCTCGAGCCCTGCGGCCCCTGAGTGCGCGTCGCATCGGTGCAGAGCGCGGTCTGCAGCGGCACCGCCGCGGCCGGATCGGCGACGATCGCGCCGCCCAGGGTGTCCGCCGGGGTCTGGGTCAGGATGTCGAGCGCCAGCGCCCCGCCCTCGCCCGTCCCGGCGATCACCGGCGCGTGGAAGGTCGTGGCGCCGGTGGCGCGCTCGAGCTGGTGGCCCAGCTGTTCGAAGTCGCCGACGAGGTAGACGCAGTCGGTGCCCTCGGCATCGAGCGCGGCGAGATAGGCCGGCAGGTCGATGCCCACCACCGCGGCGCCGGCCGACCGCAGCCGCGCCGCCAGCGCGCCGTCGGCGGGCGACCAGCCGGCATCCGACGAGAACATCAGCACCGCCCCCGTCGCCGGCCCGTCCGGCAGCAGGATCACCGGGTCGGGGATCTGCCCCGGATCGAAGCCCGGCGTGCCACCCGGGGCCGCCCCGCCCACCCCCAGCACCGCCGCCATGACGAGCCATGGAGCCAGCCTGCGCATCACCTTTCCTCCTTCGCTTCCCGGCCGATCAGTCGCGCCGCGTCCAGGAGCACCAGCGCCGGGCTGGCCCCGCCGGCCACCGCGAGGTAGCCGCGGCCGCCATTCCGGCTGCAGCTTGCTCTTGAAACCGCGCAAGCCTTTGAAATTGTACGACGGAATCCCTTGCTCGTAGATCGCCCGGCCCAGGCGATGCCAGAGCGGGGCGGCCTCGCTGGCCGAGAACCCCGACAGCGGCGCCATCCCGAGATCGAACCAGCTGCAGCCCTCGGCCTTCAGCAGCTCGCAGAGCCGCAGGAACAGGAACTCCATCGCGACGTTCGGGATTGTCTCGACATGCCGCATCAGGTCGATCGCAGTCTCCTGGCCCACCGCCGTCGACATCAGCGTCGCGAAGGCGACGATCTCGCCATGCCAGCGCAGCAGCGCCACCCGCTGCGCGTCGACATAGCCGGGCTCGAAGGCGCCGAGCGAGAACGACTTCTCGCCGCCGCCGCGCGCCGCCAGCCAGGCCGCCGAAATCCGGGCGAGGCGGCCCATCACGCAGCCGGCCTGCCCCGGTTCCAGGATCTCGACCGCCAGCCCCTCGCGCTCGCCGCGGCTCAGCACGTTGCGCTGGCTGGCGCGCTTGCCCCCCGTCAGCTCGAAGCCGCAGAGCGCGACCCGCGCCTGCTCGCCCAGCTTGTAGAAGCGCAGCCCGGCATCGGCGTAGAGCCCGAGCTGCTCCGGGCCGGCCTGGTAGAAGGCCGCGCGCCTGCCGGCCCGGCGCGCCGTCTCCACGAAGCGCCAGATCAGCTCCGGCCAGGCCTCCAGCGGCCCGACCGGATCGAACAGCGCGATCCACGATCCGCCCTGGCAGCCGAACATCACGAAGGCCGTGCCGTCGTCGGAGAAGATCAGCCGCTTGTCGCCCGTCCGCACCAGGTTGGCCGCGGCCACCGGCTGCGCCGCGACGATGGCGACGGCGCGGGCCAGATCGGCCGCGCTCGCGACCGCGACCTCGTGGCGGGCGGGCCGCAGCAGCGACCAGGTGGCGGCGAGCCCCGCCAGCAGGCTGGCGCCGAAGAGCGCGCGCAGGCCGCGCGGCGCCTCGGCCGAGATCTCGAAGCGCAGCCAGCTCTCCGCGCCGAACTCGGCATGGTCGAAGACGAAGCGCAGGATCACCAGCGCGCTGATCAGCACCACCGCGACCGCGGCGATCCAGGGCCAGGTCAGCCGCGACCCGAGCAGCGCCGCCTTGCGATCGAAGCCGCGCCGCGACACCAGCAGCGCCGCGGCGAACAGCGCCAGCGCGCCGGCCTCGTAGATCGCCACCGCCTTGACCAGCGACAGCACCAGCGCCGCGCAGGCGGCGATCAGCGCCGCCCACCAGGCGCCGTCCAGCCGGAACGCCAGGCCCCGCGCCGCGATCATCAGCAGCGCGCCCGAGCACGGTGGCGAGGAAATGCGCGCCCTCGATCACCGGCAGCGGCATGAAGCTGCCGAGCCAGTCGAGGTCGATGCCGCGCGCCGGCGTCACGCCGGAGAAGACCAGCATGGCGCCGAGCACCAGCGCCAGCGCCGCCAGCGCCTGGGGCGCCAGCCCGGCCATCGCCCGCAGCACCGCGGCCGCCGGCCCCCGGGTCGCCAGCCGGCGCCCCTCGGCCAGCGCCAGCCCGGTGGTGGCCAGCCCCAGCGGCAGCACCTGGTAGATCAGCCGGTAGAGCGCGAGGGCGGCCAGCAGCTCCGCCGGCGGCGCGACGCCGCCGAGCGCGGCGAGCAGCACCGCCTCGAAGACGCCGAGACCGGCCGGGACGTGGCTGAGGATGCCGAGGACCAGCGCCACCGAGAACAGCGGCAGCAGCGCCAGATAGTCGATCGCGCCGGCCGGCAGCAGGACCCAGAGCGTCGCCGCCGCCGCCGCGGTGTCGCCCGCGGTGACGGCGAGCTGGCGCAGCATCAGGCCGGTCCGGGGCAGCTCGATCCCGCGCCCGCCCGGCAGCTCGATCCGCCGCCCGCCCGCGGCGAGAAGCAGGCCGCCCGCGGCCAGCGTCGCCAGCGCCGCCGCGACGATCCAGCCGACCCCGAACCCGGTCACCGCGCCGAGCGTCGGCGCGGTCCAGAGCGCCCCCAGCGCCGCGGTGACCGCCAGCCCGGCGCCGAAGGCGGTGGTGACGAAGATCACCACGCGGGTGATGTCCGCGGGGGTCATGCCGAGCGGGGTGTAGTAGCGCAGCCGGATCGCGCCGCCGCTCAGCGGCCCGAAGCCGGCGGTCTGGGCCACGGCGTAGGCGGATACGGCGCCGGGCGCGATGCGCCGCCAGGGCTGCGGCTTGCCGATCGCCGCGAAGGCGTTGAAGTCGTAGAGCGTCAGCAGCGCGAAGCTGACCGCGGTCAGCGCCAGCGCCGCCGCCAGCCGCCAGCCCGCGGTCGCGAGCAGCGCCTCGACCACCGCCGCGTAGTGCGTCTCGGCGACGAGCCTGGCCAGCGCGAACGCCGCCAGTCCCAGCATCGCCAGCGTGAAGACCGCGGTCAGCGCCGAGCGCCGCGCCGCCGCCCAGGCCAGCGTCCGCGCGAGCCGACCGCCGCCTTCCGGCTCGGGGCAGTCGTCGGGCGCCCCGGCATGGCGGAACATCGCGGGCTCCTTTCGCCGTGCGGCGCTCATGCCGCGCCGTGTAGCCGGTTCAGCTTGTGCCCGGATTGCGGGCAGATGAAAGACGCTTCATGTTGCATTGCACGCTCGAATCACGCCGAGGTGACCCGAACCGGCGGGAATTGGCGTGTTCCGGGCCTGATTGAGCCCCGCAGGGCCAAGGGTCCCTTGCGGGAAGGGCGGGCATATACTGTTATTGCAGGGTCGCTGGTGGGGTCTCAGGTGAGAGAATCGGTGCTCTTTCCGAGCCTTCGGTGCGCGCCGTGGTGGCGCGTGCGCGCCGGCGTGGGAAGGACGACGGCCCGATGATGCGACGCCGCCAGTTCCTCGTCGGCGCCGCGGCCCTCACGATGGCGGCGCGTCCCTCCGCGACCCGGCGCGGCGGACGAGGCCGGAACCTTCAGCCGCTCGGTGGTGTTCGACCAGGCGCGGACCCTGGCGGCGAACCCGTTCGCCCGGCCCGAGCCGGCGGTGCCCGACGCGCTCCTCAAGCTTTCGGCCGGCGACTACGCCAAGATCCGCTTCCGCGAGGACCACCGCCTGTTCGTCGACCCGCCGACCGGCTTCGCGGTCGAGCTGCTGCATTCGGGCTTCATCTACGGCGTGCCGGTCGAGATCTTCGTGGTCGAGGGCGGCACCGCGCGCAAGGTGGCCTACGACCCGGCGCTCTACACCTTCGGCGACGTGCCCCCGCCCGACCCGGCCACGCCGCTCGAGTTCGCCGGCTTCCAGGCCCTGACCGCGCTCGACCAGCCCGACGCCCTGATCCCGTTCACGGTCTTCGCCGGCGCCAGCTATTTCCAGGCGATCTCCAAGGGCCAGATCTTCGGGCTCAGCGCCCGCGGGCTGGCGATCGGCACCGGCGAGGCCGAAGGCGAGGAGTTCCCGTTCTTCCGCGCCCACTGGCTGGAGACGCCGGGCGACGGCCGGATGGTCGTGCACTCGCTGCTCGACGGCCCGAGCGCCGCCGGCGCCTACCGCTTCACCATCCGCCCCGGCGAGGTGACGCAGTTCGACGTCGAGGCCACCATCTTCGCCCGCACCGACATCGCGCATATCGGCCTGGCGCCGCTGACCTCGATGTTCCTGTTCGATGCCAAGGACCGCAGCGGCTACGACGACTTCCGACTCGGGGTGCACGATTCGGACGGGCTGGCGATGTGGAACGGCTCGGACGAGCGACTGTGGCGGCCGCTGCACACGCCGCGACTGCTGCAGATCAGCGCCTTCGCCGATTCCGGGCCGCGTGGTTTCGGTCTGATCCAGCGCGAGCGGAACTTCGAGGCTTACGAGGACCTCGGGTCGTTGTATCATAAGCGTCCCAGCCTGTGGGTCGAGCCGATCGGCGACTGGGGCCAGGGGCATGTGGTGCTGGTGGAGATTCCGACCAACGACGAGATCCACGACAACATCGTGGCCTACTGGCGGCCCGATCCGCTGATCGCCGCCGGCAGCGAGATCTCGCTCACCTATCGGCTGAGCTGGGGCTGGGACGTGCCCGATCTCAAAGGCCTGCTGCGGGTCGAGCGCACCCTGTCCGGCGCCGGCCCGAACGGGCGGCGGCGCTTCGTGGTCGACTTCGCCGGCGAAGGCCCGTCGACGGTCCGCGCCTCGGCGGTCCAGCTGGTGGCCCAGGCCAATCCGGGCGAGATCCACGACGCCGAGATCTCGGAGAACCCCGAGATCAACGGGCTGCGCCTGCGCTTCGACCTCGACCCGCAGGGCGCCGCCCTGGTCGAGATGCGACTTGAACTGCGCTCCGGCGACCGCCGGATCGCCGAGACCTGGGTCTACCGATGGAGCAGCTGACCACCCTCCCCCGCGGCGAGCCGCCGCGGTCGGCGCCGCTGCCCCCGCAGGCGCCGCTCGCCATGCCCGAGCAGAAGCTGCGCCGCTTCGGCCGCCGGCGCCGGCTCGCCGCCGAGCCGGCGGTCCGGTTCGCCCGCTTCGGCCTGGCGCTGACGACGGTGCTGCTGACGGTCGTGCTGGCGCACCAGATGTGGCTTGTGCTGTCGGTGGGCGAGCTGACCAGCGTCGAGCAGGTCATGCTGGGGCTCTTCGTCATCAACATTGCCTGGATCGGCTTCGGCGCGCTCTCGCCCCTGATCGGCTTCTTCCTCGGCGCCGACCGCCGCCCGATGGGCTCGGAGCCGCCGGAGGCGCGCACCGCGCTGCTGATGCCGACCTACAACGAGGATCCGGCGCGAATCCTCGGCGCCGCCTGCGCGATGCTGCGCGAGATCGACGCCCGGGGGGCGGGCGAGGCCTTCGACCTCTTCCTGCTCAGCGACACCAACCGCGCCGACGTCTGGCTCGCCGAGCAGGCCATGGTCGACGCCGCCCGCGCCGACCCGGTGATCGGCCCGCGGATCTTCTACCGCCATCGGGCGCGCAACCTCCGGCGCAAGGCCGGCAACATCGCCGACTGGGTCGAGCGCTGGGGCGGCGCCTATCCGTTCATGCTGGTGCTCGACGCCGACAGCCTGATGGAGGCGCCCTGCATCATCGAACTCGCCCGCCGTATGGAGGCCGACGACACCTTCGGCATCCTGCAGACCTCGCCGCACCTGATCGGAGGCGTCACGCCGATGGCGCGGGTGCAGCAGTTCGCCAGCCGGATTTACGGCCCGGTGCTGACCCGCGGCCTGCGCGCCTGGTTCGGCAACGCCGGCAACTACTGGGGCCACAACGCCATCATCCGCACTGAGGCCTTCGCCGGCTGCGCCGGCCTGCCCGAGCTGCGCGGCAAGCCGCCCTTCGGCGGCCTGATCCTCAGCCACGACTTCGTCGAGGCCGCCTTCATCCGCCGCGGCGGCTACGCCGTGCGCATGGCCGACGATCTGCCCGGCAGCTTCGAGCATGCGCCGCCCAACCTGATCGAGCTCGCCGCCCGCGACCGCCGCTGGTGCCAGGGCAACATGCAGCACGTCCGCCTGCTCCGAACCTCGGGCCTGCACCCGCTCAGCCGGCTGCACCTCGCCATGGGGGTGATGTCCTACCTCGCCTCGCCGCTCTGGCTCCTGTTCCTGCTCTCGGGCATGGCGCTGGCATTGCACGCCTACCTCGTGCCGCCCGACTACTTCCTCGACCACTGGTCGCTGTTCCCGGACTGGCCGCGCATCGACCCGGAGCGCGCGATGGCGCTCTTCGGCATCTGCATGCTGGTGCTCTTCGCGCCGAAGCTGCTCGGCACCGCCGCGTTCGTGCGCTCCCGCGACGCCCGTGGCCTGCGCTTCGCCACCGTGTTCGGCCTCATCGCCGAGGTGCTGCTGACCGCGCTGGTCGCCCCGATCATGATGCTGGTGCAGACCAGCTCGGTGGTGCAGATCCTCACCGGTCGCGACAGCGGCTGGAGCGCCCAGGCCCGCGATTCCGATCGCGTTCCCTGGCCGCTGCTCTGGCGCTTCCACCGCCGCCACATGTTCGCGGGCCTGTTGCTGACGGTCGCCGCCGGGGCGATCTCCTGGCGGCTGCTGGCCTGGATGAGCCCGGCGCTGCTCGGCCTCGTGCTGGCGGTGCCGCTGTCGGCCTTCATGGGCAGCGCCACCGCCGGCCGGGCGCTCGGGCGCCTCGGGCTGCTGCTGACGCCCGAGGAGCGCCACCCCCCGGCCCTCGCCGCCGCGGCCGACCGCGAGGCGGCGGCGCTCCGCGAGCGGGCGCACGTGCCGACGGATCTGGCCGACCTTCTGGACGACACGCCGGCGCTCGACCGCCACCTGGCCTGGCTCGACCCGGCGACCGCCCGCCGGCCCGGCGAGCCCGATTCGGCGCTCGCCAACGCCCTGCTCAAGCTCTCCGACGGCCTCCCCCTCGACCGGCTGGACGCGCGCGAGAGCTTCGCGGTGCTCGCGTCCCCGGCAACGCTGGAGGGCCTGGAGCCGCCGCGGCTGGCCCGGCGGGCGAGATGAAGCATTTGTAATGCTGCGGCGACCCCCCCGTCAGGTCGAACCCCGATCTTCGCCGTGACGCTCCCCCGAGGGGCGTGACCAAGATTGAGAGGTTTTGCATCCCATGACGCGCATCGCGACATTCATCAAACCGGTCCCCGTCGCCACGACGGCGCTGGCGGCGGTGACCGGCGCCTGGCTCGCCTGGACGCCGGTCGCCGGTGCCGACACCCAGGGCCCCGAGGCGGTGGCCGACCTGGTCGCCCGCACCAGCCCGGCGGTGGTGACCGTACTCGCCACCGAGGACACCCCCGCCGACGCCCAGGGCGGCCAGGCCGATCCCTTCGGCCCCGGCTCGCCCTTCGAGCAGTTCTTCCGCCAGTTCGGCATGCCCGACGGCTCGCCGTTCCCGCAGATGCCGCAGGAGCAGCCGCACGGCATGGCGCTCGGCTCCGGCTTCGTCATCGACCACGACGGCTACATCGTCACCAACAACCACGTCGTCGACCATGCCTCCAGCGTGAAGGTCCGCCTCTCCGACGACCGCCAGTTCGACGCCAAGGTGATCGGCACCGACCAGCAGTCCGACCTGGCGCTGATCAAGATCGACGCCGGCAGCCTGCCCGAGCTGACGCTCGGCGACAGCGACAAGGTCCGGGTCGGCGAGGACGTGATCGCGGTCGGCAACCCGTTCGGCCTCGGCGGCACCGTGACCCGCGGCATCGTCTCGGCGATGGCGCGCGACATCAACTCCGGCCCCTACGTCGACTTCATCCAGACCGACGCGGCGATCAACCGCGGCAACTCCGGCGGCCCGCTGCTGAACATGGACGGCCAGGTGATCGGCGTTAACTCGGCGATCTATTCGCCGAACGGCGGCTCGGTCGGCGTCGGCTTCGCCATCCCGTCCAATACCGTCAAGACCGTGATCGCCCAGCTCCGCTCCGGCGGTTCGGTCGAGCGCGGCTGGCTCGGCGTGAGCATCCAGAACGTCACCCCCGAGATCGCCGCCGCCATCGGCCTCGACGACCCGCACGGCGCGCTCGTCGCCGACGTGGTCGCGGACGGCCCCTCGGCCGGCCACCTGCAGACCGGCGACGTGATCCTGAACTTCGACGGCAAGCGGGTCGATTTCAGCCGCGAGCTGCCCAAGCTGGTCGCCGCCGCCGCGCCTGACTCCAGCGTCAAGGTCGACGTGCTGCGCCAGGGCAAGGACCAGACCGTCGAGTTCAAGCTCGGCCGCTTCGACGCCCAGCGGATGGCCTCTAACGAGACCGGCACCGACCAGAATGCCGCCGGTGCAGCCTCCGACCGGCTCGGCGCGACCCTGGCGCCGGTCACCCCGACCGTGCGCGATCAGCTCGGGCTGGACGACAACACCGACGGTGTCGTAATCACCTCGCTCGACGGCAGCGGTCTCGCGGCCGACGCCGGGCTCGAGGTCGGCGACGTGATCCTGCAGATCGGCGACACCCCGGTCCGCGCGCCGTCCGACGTCGACCACGCCCTGCACGCCACCAAGAGCAACGCGGTCCTGCTGCAGATCGACCGCCACGGCTCCCGCATCTTCGTCGGCATCAAGCTGGCC
The DNA here is from genome assembly GCA_963847795.1 of uncultured Alphaproteobacteria bacterium. GTDB lineage: Bacteria > Pseudomonadota > Alphaproteobacteria > Rhodobacterales > Rhodobacteraceae > Amaricoccus. Next base: position 580,425 of record CAWKBH010000015.1, on the reverse strand, counting down.
TGATGCGCGCCCCGATCCGGCCCGCCCACCCTGGGCCGGATATACCCGGAAGGCCGGCAGCCCCTGGCCGGCCTTCCGCCCGAAGGAGGCCTGAGCCATGTCGCGGCGCATCCTGGTCGTCGAGGACGACGACGACACCCAGGACTACCTCGCCAAGGCCCTGCGCGAGACCGGCTACACCGTGGAGGCGACCGCCTCCGGTCGCGACGGGCTGATGCACGCGATCAGCGGCGGCTTCGACGCGCTGGTGCTCGACCGCATGCTCCCCGACCTCGATGGCCTGTCCCTGCTGAAATCCGTGCGCGCCGCCGGCGTCCAGACCCCGGCGATCATCCTGACCGCGATGAGCGCCATCGACGAGCGGGTCTCGGGCCTCCGCGCCGGCGCCGACGACTACGTGGTCAAGCCCTTCTCCTACGCCGAGCTCTCGGCCCGGCTCGAGGCCATCCTGCGCCGCCCCGCCGAGACCGCGCGCCCCGAGCAGACCCGCCTCGGCTGCGGCGATCTCGAGCTCGACCTGATCGCCCGCACCGCCCGCCGCGGCGCCCGCCGCATCGAGCTCCTGCCCCGCGAATTCCAGATGCTGGAATACCTGATGCGCCGCCAGGGCCGCGTCGTCACCCGCACCATGCTGCTCGAGGGCGTCTGGGACTACCGCTTCGACCCGCGCACCAACGTGATCGACGTCCACATCAGCCGCCTGCGCCGCAAGATCGACGCCGACGGCGAGCCGGCGCTGATCCACACCGTGCGCGGCAGCGGCTACAAGCTCGCCGCCGCCTGACCCGCCCGGGATGTTGCGCAATGCCACCATGCGCCTGGTCGCGGCGCACCTCGTGCTGGTCGCCGCCTCGACCGCGCTGGTGCTGGGCTTCCTCTACTGGCGCGTCGGCGGCGTGATCGACACCGAGCAGGAGGCGGTGGTCGAGGCCGAGATCCGCGGCCTGGCCGACGACTACGCGCGCGCCGGGACCCCTGCCCTCGCCGCAGCGATCCAGTCGCGCCTGGACATGCCGCCCGACCGCGACGCCATCTATCTCCTCGTCGGCCCGACCGGCCGCCGCATCGCCGGCAACATCGCCCAATGGCCGCCGACGCTGGCGCCGGACAACGGCTGGAGCACGCTCGATCTCTACCGCACCGACCGGACCAGACCGACCGAGATCTCGGCGCTGGCGGTGAAGCTGCCGCGCGGCGAGATGCTGCTGGTCGGCCGCGACGTCGCCGCCCGGGCCGAGTTCGACCGGACGCTCGGCCGGGCGCTGCTCTGGGCGCTGGCCGCGATCACCCTGCTGGCGCTCGCCACCGGCTGGCTGCTGTCGCGGCTGGTGCGCGGCCGGATCGCCGAGATCGACGGTGCCGCCCGGGCGATCATGGCCGGCGCCCTCGACCGCCGGGTCGCGCTCCGGGGCACCCGTGACGAGTTCGACCGGCTCGCGGCCACGCTCAACGCCATGCTCGACCGCATCGAGGCGCTGGTGCGCGACCTGCGCACCGTCACCGACAGCCTGGCCCACGACCTGCGCAGCCCGCTCGGCCGGCTGGTGCGCCACCTCGAAGGCGCCGCCGACGAGGACGCCCCGCCCGAACTCCGCCGCAGCCGCATCGAGCTGGCGCTGCGCGAGGCCGAAGGCGTGCTGGTCACCGCCACGGCACTCCTCGACATCTCGCGCATCGAGGCCGGCATCGGCGCCGAGCAGTTCACCGACGTCGAGCTCGGCCGCCTTGCCGCCGACGTCGCCGAGCTCTACGAGGCCGCCGCCGAGGAAAGCGGGCTGCTGCTGGTCTGCGAGACCGCGCCCGGCCTCGTGGTGCGCGGCCACGACCAGCTCCTGGCGCTCGCGCTCTCCAATCTGGTCGAGAACGCGCTCAAGCACGCCCCCACCCGCACCGCAATCACCGTCACCGCCGCCCTCGACGCCGGACTGCCGGCGCTGACGGTCGGCGACCGCGGCCCCGGCGTGCCCGAGGCCGACCGCGCCCGCGCGCTCGGCCGCTTCGTCCGGCTCGACCCCAGCCGCGGCAGCCCCGGCGCCGGCCTAGGCCTGGCGCTGGTCGCCGCGGTGGCGCGGATGCACGGCGCCGAGATCCTGCTCGCCGACAACGCCCCCGGCCTGCGCGCCACCCTGCGCTTCCCCGCGCCCGCCCCGTCGCCCGACCCCGCCCGTCCCGAACCCGCCGCCGGCGGGCGCTAGGGGCGCGGGCGCGCAGACTCGGCGATAGATGCCGGTCTTGGGCGGCGGCTTGCGCCAACTGCGGAACCAGCCGCTGCCGGAGGGGCGCCCGGACCGGGCGGCGCGCCGGTGGCGCGCCGCCCGGTCCGTCGCCCAGAGCAAGCTTGCGGAGGGCGAGAGGAGTGCAGCCTGGACCGACGCGCGTAATCGTGCCGCCCATGCCCCGGCGGGCGCGGCAACGCGCACGCCCTTGGGGGGGGCGTGCGCGGCACGATTTGTCGACGGACAAATCGCGCGGGAACGCGGCGCGGTTCGGCTTGTGAGTCCACGCCTTGCTCCAGGCCAAAACCGCCATACGCTTTCCATACGCGTTCCATATGCATTCCATACCCATAAAACCCCGGCATTTCAGTGCCTTGGGCGCTCCTCCGGCGCGCCGGCCCGAAACCGCCGCGGCGAGTGGCCGGTCCAGCGCCGGAAGGCGTTCGAGAACGCGCTCTGGTCGCCATAGCCGAGCAGGTAGGCGATCTGCGCCAGCGACAGCTCGGGATCGGTCAGGTAGCCCTTCGCCATGTCGCGGCGCAGCTCCTCCAGCACCTGGCGGAACGGCGCGCCTTCGTCGGCTCAGCCGCCGCGCCAGGGTCCGCTCGCCGATGCCGAGCCCGTCGGCCACCTCGCCGATCGTCGGCGCGCCCTTCGGCAGCCGCTGCAGCAGCAGCCGCTCCACCCGCCCGCGCATCCCCTCCGCCGCCTTGCGCCCGGCCAGCGTCTCGTCCGCGTGCCGCAGCAGCAGCGCCAGCAGATAGGGATCCGCGCCCCGCACCGGCAGCTCCAGCTGCTCGGCGCCGAGCAGCAGTTCCGTCGCCTCGGCGCCGAAATTCACCGGGCAGCCGACCTCCCGCTCGATCGTCCGCAGCGACGAGGCCCGCGCATGGGCGAAGTTCACCTCCAGCGGCCGGAAGTTCGCGCCGACCCAGCGCCGGCAGGCCGCCATGATGAAGCCGACCTTGAACTCGGTCGCGTGCCGGCTGGCGCGCAACCGGGCGCTGTGGCTCTCGATCCGGAAGCTCGCGGCATTGCCCGACTCGCTCAGCGCATAGTCCGCCGCGGTGTCGTTCATCGCTCCGTAGCGGGTGGCGTTCGACATCGCGTCGCGCAGCGTCGCCGCGACGATCGAGACATAGGCCGCCAGGCCCGAGATCCGCAGATCGTAGCTGAGCCCGAGGTTCAGCCCAAGCGTATCGTCCTCGGCAAGCCGCGCCGCCTGCTCGATGAAATCCGCGAAGCACCGCGCCGGAACCCGCTGGCTGTCATCGTCGAGGACCCGCGGCGACAGCCCCGCCGCGCGCAGCGCACCGCGGACGACGGGCGAGTCGGCGCCTTGCCGCCTGGCCGCATGGCGGATCCAGTTGACCGGGACTTCATGCATGCCCTGTCCGCGCGCGGTTGCCGAATCGATACACGCTTTGCGATCGATCCCCCGGGCGCCAAGCATGTCGTCAAAAAGGTCTTGCTGCACAACTTTGTGGCAGACCTGCGCAAGAACGACGGCGGGATTCCGCCGATATAGCGGTGCGAGACGGAGCAATGAGGGTGCACGACAGTGCCAGGGGCTGACCTGCGGTGGGCCCGTGGATGCGTGAGTGGGTGGCTCCGTCTCGCCCTTTAGCCGAGCCGCCCCTCCCGCGCAAGGCGCCCGCCGGACCGACGAGACTTCGAAAGAATGCGCATGCTCCGACTTAAGCTCTGCAGCCGCTGCCACCTCCAGCCGGCCTCGACGCCGCGCACCGCCTATTGCAAGCCCTGCCGCGCCGCCTACCAGCGGGCCTGGCGCGCCCGCAAGCGGCACGGCGGCCCGGTCCGGGACTTCGCGCCGCGGCCGACCGCCCCGGCCCCGCGCGTCCGCCTGCGCGGAACCCCGACGCGGGCCGAGATGGAGCGCTACGGGCTGCTCTGACCGTTCCGCCGCGCTCAGGCCGCCCGGGCGCGCTGGTTGGCGCGGTCGGCCGCCAGCAAGTGGTCGGCGATCATCGGATCGATCAGGTGCGGGTCGGTCAGCGGCACCAGGTGCCCGGCATCGGGGATCAGCCGCAGCACCGCCCGGGGCAGCGCCTCGGCCACGACCTCGGTGGCGCGCAGACTGAGGGCCGGCGACTCGAGCCCCATCACCGCCAGGGCCGGGCAGTCGATGCCGGCAAGCTCGTGCCGTCCGGCGGTCTCGCCGGTCACGGCGCGAAAGTCGGCCCGCACCCGCTCGAGGCAGCCGAGGAAGAACTGCCGCAGCCGCGGGCTGGTCCGCGCCCAGGCCCCGTCGCCGTTCCAGTAGTCGATGAACCGGCGCATCGCCAGCGTCCGCTGCCGCGCCTCGGCGTGGCGGCCGATCGCGGCACCGAGCTCGCTGAACTCGGCGTAAAGCGTCCGGTCCTGGACCGTCCCCTCGCGGAGCAGGTGAAACGCCGTCGGCTCGATCAACGCGAGGCTCCTCAGCGCGGCGGGCCAGAGCGTCGCCAGCTTCAGCGCCACCGCGCCGCCGTAGGAATGCCCGACCAAGTGCACCGGCGCGCCGATCCGGTCGACCAGCGCGGCGATGGCCTCGGCGTCACCGGCCAGCCCGCCGCCCGCGGCCGGCGAGCCGCCATACCCGGGCAGGTCCGGACTGAACACCTGGAACCGGCCCTCGAGGTAGCCGACGAGGCTCCGCCACTGTGCCCCGGTGCTCGCCGAGCCGTGCAGCGCGATCACCGTGGGGCCCTCGCCGCGGACGCGAAAATGCAGCGCGGCGCGATTGGGATGCAGATAGGCCATCGACGGTCCTCCCCCGGCAAGTCGCCAAATTCGCTTGTGAACGAATGATTGTCCGGTTAGTCGCGCGCGGTTTCAGCAACGTGCCCGCAGCCGGCCCGGTCTGTTTCAATCGTCCCAGTTGCACCGACGATCCGGCTCCGACACTTGAAACATCGCGGCGACGCGCCTGCGACGCGTCGCGCCCAGCCTCCGGCGCACCCCATCCCGATTCGCAGGAGCCCGCCATGCACACCAACCGGTCGTTCGACAGAGCCAACGCGCGGTTCCGGGAGCGGAACGCCGAGAAGTTCCTCCGCCTCTCCAGCTTCAACCGCATCGGCGCCGCCGGCGTCAGCCGCGCCCAGCTCTTCGCGGTGGTCCTGCGCGGCCTGCGCTGATCGCTCCTCAGGCGCTGCGGTCGGCTTCCGGTGGCGGCGGCGGGGTCCAGGCCCGTTCGGTCGATTCCTCGCCGTCGCCGCGGTCGCCCATCATCGCCTGTTCGAGCTCGGCGTTGCGCATCGTTGCGCGGCGGACATATTCGGCGTTCTCGAAGACGCTGATCTCGGGGTCCCAGACCTCGGCCAGCATCCGCATGGTCTCGCGGTCGAACTTCACGTGCGCTTCGACCAGCTTCTGGGCGCGGAACGGATGCAGGCCGAGCCCCTCCAGCGCGCAGCGCCCGGCCCGGACCGAGCTGTCGAAGACCTCGCGGATGATGTCGTTGGCCCCGGCCTGAAACAGCGCATAGACCGACGACCCGGTCGAAGGCGCGGGCGACGATGTGGATGTCGGGCCGGGCCTGGCGGGCGAATTTCACCATCTCCAGCGTGCGCTCCGGATCGTCGATCGCCACCACCAGCACCCGCGCCTCGGCGAGGCCCGCGGCGTGCAGCAGGTCCGGGCGCGAGGCATCGCCGTAGAAGCCGCGCACCCCGAAGCGGCGCATGTCGTCGACGTGCTCGGCCTGGTTGTCCAGCACCACGGTCTTGTAGCCGTTCGAGAGCAGGATCCGGTTCACCACCTGCCCGAAGCGCCCGAGCCCGGCGATGATCACCGCGCCCCGCTCGGTGATCTCGTCGGCCTCGCGCGACACCGCCAGCGCCCGCCGCGGCACGATCACCCGGTCGTAGAGCAGGAACAGGAGCGGCGTCGCCAGCATCGACAGCGCCACCGCCAGCGACAGCGTCGCGCCGAGCCCGCCGCCGATCGCCCCGGCCGCCTGGCTGAAACTGATCAGCACGAAGCCGAACTCGCCGGCCTGCGCCAGCCCGAGCGCGAGCAGCCAACGGTCGGTGCCCCGCAGGCCGAACGACCAGCCGAGCCCGGCCAGCACCACCGCCTTGGCCGCGATCAGCCCCAGCGTCAGCCCGGCGATCCTGAACGGCGCCGCCAGCAGCGTCCCGAAGTCGATCCCGGCGCCGACCGTCACGAAGAACAGCCCCAGCAGCAGCCCCTTGAACGGCTCGATGTCGCTCTCGAGCTCGTGGCGGAACTCGCTGTTGGCCAGCACCACCCCGGCCAGGAACGCCCCGAGCGCCGGCGACAGCCCCACCGCGGTCATCAGGAGCGCATTGCCGATCACCACCGCCAGCGCCGCCGCGGTGAAGACCTCGCGCAGCCGCGCCCGGGCGATGAAGCGGAAGAGCGGCCGCGACAGGTAGTGGCCGCCGAGCACCACCACGGCGATCGCCGCCAGCGTCGCCAGCGCCGCCGCCCAGCCCGGCAGCCCGGCGACCAGGCTGGCCGCGCCCTCGGCCTCGGGCGCCGCGCCGGCGCCCGGGCGTCCCAGCAGCGGGATCAGCGCCAGGATCGGGATCACCGCGATGTCCTGGAACAGCAGCACCGCGAAACCCGCCTGCCCGCCGCCGGTCCTGAGCAGGCCCTTCTCCTTCAGGGTCTGCAGCGCGATCGCGGTCGAGGACATCGCCAGGATCATTCCCGCCACCAGCGCCGTGCTCCAGCCCAGGCCCAGCACCCGGCCGATCCCGGCCAGCGCCAGCGCGGTCAGCGTCACCTGCAGCCCGCCGAGCCCGATCAGCTGCCCCCGCATCCGCCAGAGCAGCCGCGGCTCCAGCTCCAGCCCGACCAGGAACAGCATCATCACCACGCCGAGCTCGGCAATGCCCTGCAGCGAGCTGGTCTCCGCTCCCGCCAGCCCCAGCACCGGCCCGATCAGCACCCCGGCGGCCAGGTATCCCAGCACCGAGCCGAGCCCGGCGCGATGCGCCAGCGGCACCGCCACCAGCGCGGCGCAGAGATAGATGAAGGCCGGCAGCAGGACGCCTTCCACCGCCTCAGCCCGCGAATTCGAGGAGCGCCGCCGCCCGGTGCAGCGCCGGGTCGAGCCGGTCGTCGCGCAGGGCCTCGAGCAGCCGCCGGTAGCGCGCCGCGTGCAGCGCCAGCGCCGCGCCTTGCGACGCCCGGCGCGCCGCGAACAGCGCGAACGGCGGCAGGTACAGCATGCCGCAGAGATTGGCGGTCTGCTCCAGCGGCGACAGCAGCACCCGGAGCGGGAAGCGGTTCTTGCCCTTCTCGCCGTAGGCCTCCACCGCCCCGCCCGCGGTCACCGCGCAGAGAAAGAGCTTGCCGGCCAGCGCCGTGCCGCCCGGCCCGTAGGCCCAGCCGTGCTCGAGCACCAGGTCCTGCCATTCCTTCAGGATCGCCGGCGTCGAGTACCAGTAGACCGGATGCTGGAAAACGATGACGTCGTGCGCCACGAGGCGCGCCTGCTCGCGGTCGATGTCGATCTCGAAGCGCGGATATTCGGCGTAGAGGTCGGCGAAGGTCACCCCCGGCACGCCGCGCGCCACCCGCGCCATCAGCGCGTGCGCCTCGGAGCGGTGCTGCGCGGGATGGGCGAACAGGACCAGGATCGATCGGGGCATCGCGGCAGTCCGGACCGGCGCGGGCGGAATGACCGCGCTCCCGGGCAACCTAGCGGCGGAGGCTGGCCGCGGCCAGTGCCGCCGCAGCGGCCGGACGCTTTGCGCTATACAGGGCCGCGAGCCGCTGGCTAGACTGCCCCATCACCAGAAGACGTGCCGCCAGGGGCACGCAGACAGGGAGCGCTTCATGAACGCCTTCTTCCGCCGAACCGTCGCCGGCGCCGGCCTCGCCGCCGCCGCCCTAGCCCCGCTGGCAGCGTCCGCGACCGAGTTCATCAACATCCTCACCGGCGGCACCTCGGGGGTCTACTACCCGATCGGCGTGGCGCTGTCGCAGATCTACGGCAACGGCATCGCCGACTCCAAGGTGCAGGTGCAGGCGACCAAGGCCTCGGTCGAGAACCTCAACCTGCTGCAGCAGGGCAAGGGCGAACTGGCGCTGGCGCTCGGCGACAGCGTCAAGCTGGCCTGGGAGGGCGACGCCGACGTCGGCTTCGCCAAGCCGCTCGACAAGCTGCGCGGCGTCGCCGCGGTCTACCCCAACTACATCCAGATCGTCGCCGCCCGGGACAGCGGCATCACCACGCTGGCCGACCTCAAGGGCAAGAGCCTGTCGGTGGGCGCGCCGAAATCCGGCACCGAGCTCAACGCCCGCGCCATCTTCGCCGCCGCCGGCATGAGCTACGACGACCTCAGCCGCACCGAGTACCTGCCCTTCGCCGAGTCGGTCGAGCTGATCAAGAACCGCCAGCTCGACGCCACCCTGCAATCCGCCGGCCTCGGCGTCTCCTCGATCCGCGACCTCTCCAGCTCGATCGTGGTGAACATGGTCGCGGTCCCGCCCGACATCGTCGCCAAGCTCGGCGCCCCCTACATCGCCACGACCATCCCCGCCGGCACCTACGACGGCCAGGACGCCGACGTGCCGACCGCGGCGGTGGTCAACTTCCTGGTCACCCGCGAGGACGTGCCCGAAGAGACGGTCTACCAGATGACCAAGCTCCTGTTCGAGAACCTGCCGACGCTCGAGGCCGCCCACGCCGCCGCCAAGCAGATCAAGCTCGAGAACGCGCTCAACGGCATGCCGCTGCCGCTGCACCCGGGCGCCGAGCGCTACTACAAGGAAAAGGGCCTGATGTGACCCACGGCCATGGCTGAAACCTCCGGCGCCCCGACGGCGGCGCCGGACCCACCCGCCGAGGGCTTCCCGCCCGGGCACGCCGGGCGGCTGCTGTTCTGGATCGCCGTCGCCTTCTCCGCCTTCCAGATCGCCACCGCCGCGCACCTGCTCAACATCCCGAGCCAGCTCGTCCGCTCGACCCATGTCGGCTTCCTGATGCTGCTCGGCTTCCCGCTCACGGCGCTGGCCCGCCGCTCCGGCCCGGCCTGCGGTCGCGCTCGCCTGGGCCCTCGCCGCCCTCGGCGTGCTGGTCGCCGCCTACCAGTGGCAGCAGTACCACGCGCTGATCCTGCGCGCCGGCGAGCCCACGCCGCTCGACACCGCCATCGGCATCGTCTCGCTCGCCTGCGTCTTCGCCGCCGCCTGGGTGGTGATGGGCCCGGCGCTGCCGATCATCGCCGGCCTCTTCCTCGCCTATTGCCTCTGGGGCGAGTTCCTGCCGGCGCCGTTCGAGACCCGCGGCTACGACCTCGGCCAGGTCATCGACCACATGGCCTTCGGCACCGAAGGCATCTACGGAATTCCGATATACGTCTCCTCGTCTTACATCTTCCTCTTCATCCTGTTCGGCAGCTTCCTCGAACGCGCCGGCATGATCCGCCTGTTCTCCGACGTCTCGCTCGGGCTGGTCGGCCACCGCCTCGGCGGCGCCGCCAAGGTCGCGGTGGTCTCCTCCGGCCTGATGGGCACCATCTCCGGCTCCGGCGTCGCCAACGTGGTCACCACCGGCCAGTTCACCATCCCGCTGATGAAGCGCTTCGGCTACCGCGCCGCCTTCGCCGGCGGCGTCGAGGCCACCGCCTCGATGGGCGGCCAGATCATGCCGCCGGTGATGGGCGCGGTCGCCTTCATCATGGCCGAGACCCTCGGCGTCGAATACCACGAGGTGGTCAAGGCGGCGCTGATCCCGGCCATCCTCTACTTCGCCTCGGCGTTCTGGATGGTCCACCTCGAGGCCGGCCGCCACGACCTGCGCGGCCTGCCCAGGAGCGAGCTGCCCTCGGCCTGGGGCGCGATCCGCGCCCGCTGGCCGCTGGTGCTGCCGCTGGTGGCGCTGGTCTGGCTGCTGTTCTCCGGCTACACCCCGCTCTTCGCCGGCACCATCGGCCTCGCGATGACCGTGCTCCTCGTCCTCGGCCGCCCGCCGGCCGACGGCCTGCCCGCCCCGGCGCTGCGCTTCGCCTTCTGGATCGCCCTCGGCCTCGTCGCCGCCTCCTTCTTCCGCTACGGCATCACCCCGATCCTCGTCGCCACCGCCGCGCTCGTCGCCTGGAACGCCGTCACCGCCGGCGGCCGCGCCACCCTCGCGCTCTGCCGCGACAGCCTCGCCGAGGGCGCCCGCACCGCGCTGCCGGTCGGCGTCGCCTGCGCCGTGGTCGGCATCATCGTCGGCACCATGACGCTCACCGGTGCCGCCAACACCTTCGGCCAGTTCATCGTCTCGGTCGGCCAGCAGAGCCTGTTCCTGAGCCTGATCCTGACCATGATCACCTGCATCTTCCTCGGCATGGGCATCCCGACCATCCCCAACTACATCATCACCTCCTCGATCGCCGGCCCGGCGCTCCTGAAGCTCGGGGTGCCGCTGATCGTCAGCCACATGTTCGTCTTCTACTTCGGCATCCTCGCCGACCTGACGCCGCCGGTGGCGCTCGCCTGCTTCGCCGCGGCGCCGATCGCCCGCGAGAGCGGCCTGAAGATCTCGCTGCGAGGCGATCAAGGTCGCCGCCGCCGGCTTCGTCATCCCGTTCATGGCGGTCTACACCCCGGCGCTGATGCTCCAGCCCGGCGGCCCGCTGGCGGCCGAGGTCGGCTACCCGCTCGCGGTCCTCTACATCGTCTTCAAGGCCACGCTCGCCATCGGCCTCTGGGGCGCGGCCGTGATCGGCTACCTCGACGGCCCGCTCCGCCCGCCGCTGCGGCTCCTCGCCGCCGCCGCCGCCTTCACCCTGGTCGCCGCGCTGCCGCTCACCGACGAGATCGGCTTCGCCCTGGCCGCGCTGGTCGCGCTGCTGGTCTGGCGCCGCCGCCACACCGCCCTGCCGTGAGCCTCTGCATCCTCGCCGCCGGCCGGCTCACCACCCTCGCCGTCTCCGCCTTCACGCTCAGCTGGCAACACTCGGTCGAGCACACCGCCTGGTCCGAGAGCTGGCAGGTCGGCCCCGCCGCGCTCCACCTCGTCGAGGCCCGGGTGAAAGGCTCGGGCGCCGGGATGGACCCCGGCCCCGGCGCCCGCCTCGCGGACGGCTGGTGGGTCTGGACCCCCGACACGCCCCCCGTCCCCGACCTCGCCCTCGCCGCTTCCGGCGCCACCGGCGGCGGCTGGCGGCTCTGCCACCCCGGCGGCTGCCTCACCCTCGGCGCCGAGCCCGGCGCCCCGATCCACCTGCGCCCCTGCCCCTGACCGCTGGACTCGGCCGCGTTGCCCGCATAGGGCGTGTACCCATAGATGGGGCATCCGCTGATGGTAGAGGCATGGAGGGCCGCTTTGCGCCAAAAGCAGCCATCTGCCGGTTGGCTACCCAACGTCGGCTTGGCGGGCCTACCTGCCATCGGCTGCCGCAGCTCAGTTTGGCGCGCGACGGACCAGATGCTACGCCCGAGTGAACGGCCGCATCAGGGCATGGCACTCGCAACGGCCCGATGCGTGGTCGTTGCATGCAGTGGCCGACTGGATGAAGCCCTGGAAGGGGTCGCTGCCGTTCCGTTGCGGGCGATACTCGAGCGCGCCCTGCTTCTCGCCGGCCCGGTAGATGCTCTCGCCTTCCTTGATCGTCTCGACGACCGTCAGCTCGTTCAGCGTCTCGGGATCGACCGCGGTCGGGTCGTCGGACAGGATCACCAGATCGGCGAGCTTGCCGACCTCGAGCGAGCCCTTCTGAGTTTCCTCGAAATGCGCCCAGGCCGGCCAGATGGTCATCGCCTTGAGCGCCGTCATCACGTCCACCCGCTGCGCCGGTCCCAGAATGTCGCCTGACCGGCTGCTGCGCGTCACCGTCGCATCGAGGACCCGCATCGAGTCGGGGAAGGCCACCGGCGCGTCGTGGTGGGTGGCGAACTTCATACCCCGCTTCACCACCCAGCCGGTCGGCGAGATGTTGTCGGCCAGCTCCGGCCCGACCGTGTGATCGCGGTGCCAGTCGCCCCAGTAGAACGTGTGCATCGGAAAGAGCGAAGGGAAGACGTCGAGCCGCTTGTAGCTGTCGACCTGATCCTCCCGAAGAAACTGGCCGTGGATCAGCTCCGCCCGGCGGTCGCCAGCGCCATGCCTGGCCGTCGCCGCCTCGACCGCCGCGATCAGCATGTCGGAGGCGGCCTCGCCGTTGGCATGGGTGAGGATCTGGATGCCGTTGGCGAAGGCCCAGTCGATCGAGGCGTCGACCTGTTCCTGGGTGGCGGATGCATAGCCGCGATAGCCCGGCGGATAGTCTCCGACCGGCTTGTAGTAGGGACGGTCGCGATAGGCGGTGAAGCCCTGGGGCGAGCCGTCGATGGTCAGCTTGGCGCCGCCGACGCGGAAGCGGTTCCGGTATTCCTTCGAGGCGTTCTGCTGGACGAAGTCGCGGTCCATCAGCACGTCGGTGTAGGTGACGATGTCGATCTTGTAGCCGCCCTCGTCGGCGACCTCGCGCATGATCTCCGCGGTCGTCTTCACCGACCGGCCCTCTTCGGCGGTGGTGTAGCCGTAGCGGGTCCAGAGATCGGCGCCGGCGCGGGCGATGGCCTTCATGCCGTCGCGGTCGACCGCGGACATCAGTTTCATCCAGGCCAAGTTGTGGGCGTTCTCCTCGAGCACGCCGGTCGGATCGCCCCTGTCGTCCTTGCGGATCACCCCGCCCGGCGGGTCCGCCGTATCGCGGCTGATCCCGGCGATCTCCAGCGCCTTCGAGTTCGCCGCGCCCATATGGCCGGACTGGTGGATGAGGTAGACCGGATACTCGGTCGAGATCGCGTCCAGATCGGCGCGGTTCGGATCCCGCAGCTCGGCGAGCGTCGACTTGTCGAAGCCGAAGCCCATGATGATTTTGGTCTTCTCGACCGTGGCCGTGTTGGCGGCGATCCAGTCGCGCAGCACGCCCTGGAGCGAGGCGATGTCGGTGACATTGCCGTCAGGCGAAGCCAGCATGTTGGCAGTCAGCGCCTGGATGCCACCGACGAAGACATGCCCGTGAGCGTCGTAGAACCCCGGCAGCAGCGCCTTGCCCCCCAGGTCGATCACCTCGGTGCTCTCGACTCTTCAGCGCCATCACCGTGCCAGTCGTGCCGACGGCGACGATCCGCCCGTCGCGGATTGCTATGGCTTCGGCGCGAGGCTGGGCATCCTCCATCGTCAGGATCGCGCCGCCGACAAAGATGCGGTCTGCAGGCGCCTCCTGGGCCAGTGCAGGCTTCGGGAAATCAAGGGTCACGCCGATGGCAACTGCACTTGCGCTTCCTGCCAGCAGCCGGACTGCATTCCGGCGCGACACCAAGCTCGGGTCACTATGTTGCATTCCCGCCTCCTAACCCTTGTAACCGAGATTCCCGTCAGTGGCTCCACCGGCGCAATCTCTGCCTTGCGATCAATTCTGCAATTCCGAATCCGATCTCAATGTGGACCTCGGCGCTGGGTGCTGCGGACGAATTTACCGAAGGCGGAAGTGGCTGTCGTTGACGCAGATCGTTCTTTGCGGGCTCTGGCCTCGCCGCGGTGCTCCGGACAGCTCGAAGTAGACAAACCGGACGACCACTTTGAACTCCCTGGTCGGACCTTCGATGTTCGTTACATCAATGTCTGCGGTGGGCCGCAAGCCGTCACTACGTCAAGCGCAGCACACTACGAGTACGCTCCTCGGCCGGCGGTGCTAAGGTTCGCCCCCCAATCAGCGCGACGATCGTGACGCTATGGGTTAGAATCCAAACGACTTGTTAAGGCATTTCAATGGCTTGCTTTGGTGTCCGCACGCGGACGGGGCACCGCCTGCATCCGGCCCCTCGCTCTGAAACGCCCTGCCACGAAGGGCCGAGACCTGTCATCATTCGGCGGGCCGATTTATGCGGGTACGCGCCCTAGAGCACCGGCGTCAGGTGGCGGTCATGCAGGCGAACGATCTCGACACTTCCTTGCCGGCGCGGGCCGGCGCCGCGGCGTCCTGGCCCGCGCACGTCCGCGCCACCCTCCTGCTCGCGCTGCCGCTGGTCGGCGCCCAGCTCGCGCAGATGGCCATGGGCGTCACCGACACGGTGATGATCGGCTGGCTCGGCGCGCCCCCGCTCGCCGCCAGCGTGCTCGCCACCCAGAGCTTCTTCCTGCTCTTCATCTTCGGCGCCGGCTTCTCCCAGGCGGTGCTGCCGCTCGCCGCCGGCGCCCAGGGCCAGGGCGACGCCCGCGGGCTGCGCCGCTCGGTCCGGATGGGCCTCTGGGTGCTGATCCTCTACGGCGCCCTGGCGATGCTGCCGCTCTGGCACATAGAGGCGATCCTGCTGGCGCTGCGGCAGCAGCCCGAGATCGCTCGGCTCGCCGGCGCCTACATGCGCGTGGCGGTCTGGTCGATGCTGCCCGCACTCCTGGTCATGGGCCTGCGCTCCTACCTGATGGTGGTCGGCCGCGCCTGGCTGGTGCTCGTCGTCACCGTCACCGGGGCGCTCTGCAACGGCCTGCTCAACTACGCCTTCATCTTCGGCCACTTCGGCGCGCCCGCCCTCGGCGTCGTCGGTGCGGCGCTGGCCACTTCGCTCACCAACCTGGTGATGGCGGCGCTGCTCGTCGCCTATACCGCCGCCGCCCCGGCGCTGCGCCGGCACGAGATCTTCCGGCGGTTCTGGCGCGCCGACTGGCCGGCCTTCCGCGAGATCCTGCGCCTCGGCTGGCCGATCGGCGCCACCATCATCGCCGAGGTCGGGCTGTTCTCGACCTCCTCGGTGATGATGGGCTGGCTCGGCGCCGTCCCGCTCGCCGCCCACGGCATCGCGCTGCAGATCGCCTCGATCGCCTTCATGGTCCCGCTCGGCATCGCCAGCGCCGCCACCGTGCGCGTCGGCTTCGCCTTCGGCCGCGGCGACGGCGTCGACCTCGGCCGTGCCGGCAACACCGCGCTCGATTCTCGCGACCCTGATCGCGGTCACCTCCGCCTGCCTGTTCTGGATCTGGCCGGATCGGCTGATCGGCTTCTACCTCGACGAAACCAGCGGCAGCGCCGCGGCCGTGCTGGCCTATGCCGTGCCGCTGCTGCTGGTGGCGGCGGCCTTCCAGATCGTCGACTCGCTGCAGGTGGTGGCCAGCGGCATCCTGCGCGGCGTCAAGGACACCCGGGTGCCGATGCTGATCGCGGTCTTCAGCTACTGGATCGTCGGCATGCCGGTGGCCTACGTCCTGGCTTTCCCGCTCGGCCACGCCGGCACCGGCATCTGGTGGGGCCTCGCCTTCGGGCTGGCCACCGCGGCGCTGCTGCTCACTGCCCGCTTCCTCGGCCGCGACCGCTTCCGCCTCCTCGACGACCGGTGCCGGAACCGTTAACTTCCATTTCTATCGGATCTCGCGTATGCTGCCTGCATTGCGAGCCGGACGACCCAGTATTTTCTGGAGAGCATCGATGCCGACCGAGAACCTCGCCGAACGGGCGCGATCCTTCATCGCCGCCCTCGATCTTCCGCCGCCGCCGCCCCGGTCCCGCGAGATCGGCGCCGCGCCGCCCGATGTTGCCGCAACCCCGGCGCTGGCGCTGGGGCAGAACCTGGTCGAGTTCGCTCCCGGCGCCGACCCGGCGCTGCGCGGGGCGATCACCGACGCGCTGCTCTTGGCGCAGCTCGCCGCCGACAAGGCCGATCTCACCACCCCCGACCAGTGGTACGAGATGCACCGCTCGGTGCTCAGCCATCTCGGCTTCCGCAGCGCCGGCCTCACCCGCACCGCCCAGGACTTCTCCTCCACCAACGCCGACCTCAACGAGGCGATCCTGCCGGTGATCACCGCCGCCTTCGCCGGCGCTGCGGTCCCCGCCATCATCATCGCCACGCTGCAGCAGCTCTCCGCCGCCAGCGAGAACCGCCCCTGGATCAAGCTCTTCGAGCAGGAGACCCGCCACTTCGGCGCCCGCCAGTTCCAGGTCAGCGTGGTCGACGGCGACGCCGAGGGCCAGAGCGTCAGCATGCTCGGCTTCGTGCTCGACATCGACCAGTCCGAGACCCAGGTGCTCTTCTTCCGCCAGGCCCGCGACACCGCGGCGGTCGAGCGCATCGAGGGCAAGTTCGCCGTCGAGAACGCCACCCTCGCCACCCTGGCGCCCGATCTCACCGCCAAGCTCGCCGCGCGCCGCCAGGCCTATCTCTCGGCGCTGGAGATCTGAGGCCGATGCCCGACGGGCGGCCGCGCCCGGCCTCCCGCACCGACCACCTGAGCAAGGAGCGACCCGAGATGCCGAAAGCCACCGCGCCCAAGATCACGGTCGAGGAGCTCGGCCGCAAGCTCTCCGACCTCTCGATCCCGGAGGCCGACCTCGCCCAGTACTTCCAGGCCGACGAGATCGCCTCGCAGGCGATGCGGCCCGAGCTCAAGCTCAACCCCGACACCGTCAAGGTCCCGCCCGCGACCGACGCCGAGGGCCGGGCCCGCTCGGCGGAGCTGCTCAACAGCGCCAATTTCATCTGCAAGCTCCGGCGCGCGGCGCGCTACCAGCAGATGGTCTCCAGCGGCAGCTACAAGGGGCCGCTGATCGCCGCCGAGGGCGACAGCTGGTTCGAATTTCCCTTCATCCTGCTCGACGTCATCGACTGGGCCTTCAACGACTACGCCGTCTTCGACCGCTCCGAGGCCGGCGACACCCTGGAGAACATGGTCCGCCGCGGCGAATACCTCGAGGCACTCGAACGCACCGGCGGGCGGCTGCTGCTGCTCTCGGGCGGCGGCAACGACATGGTGGCCGGCGGCAACATCGCCGCGCACCTGCGCGAGTACGACAAGAACCTGACCCCGGCGCAGTACCTGCTGCCGTCGTTCGGCGGCGTGCTCGATGACGCCATCGCCAACATCGAGACCATCGTGCGCAACTCCGGCCGGGCTTTCCCCGATGCCGCCGTGGTCTGCCACGGCTACGACTACACCGTCCCCAACGACGGCAAGTGGCTCGGCAAGCCGATGGCCACCCGCGGCATCAAGGACCCGGCACTGCAGAAGGCGATCGCCGCCGAGATGGTCGACCGCTTCAACTCGCGCCTGCTCAATCTCGCCAACCAGTCGCCGCGCGTCAGCTACGTCGACTGCCGCGGCGTGGTCGGCGACGGGCGATGGCACGACGAGCTGCACCCGACCAACGAAGGCTTCGCCGACGTCGCCAAGCGCATCGAGGCGCAGATCAAGCGCCTGACCAGCACCAGGTCCGCCCCTCCGGCCAGCCGCCAGGCCCCGACCGCAGCCGCCGTGCTGCGCGCGCATCGCCGCGCCAAGCTTCCGACGCCGCCCGCGGCGGCCCTGGCCCAGGGCGTCTCGCTGCATATCGGCCTGAACGGCGTCGACCCGGCGCAATACGAAGGTTGGGACGGCCAGTTGACCGCCTGCGAATTCGACGCCACCGACATGGCGGCGCTGGCCAAGGCGGTCGGCTACAAGGCCAGGCTGATGCTGACCAAGGACGCAACCCGCAAGGCGGTGATCGGCGCGATCCAGGCCGCGGCCAAGGGGATGAAACCCGGCGACATCTTCCTGATGAGCTATTCCGGGCACGGCGGGCAGGTGCCCGACTTCAACGGCGACGAGGCGCTGGAGACCCCCGGCGACTTCCAGGACGAGACGCTGTGCCTCTACGACGGCCAGTTGGTCGACGACGAGCTCTATGCGCTCTGGGCCGGCTTCCCCGCCGACAGCCGGGTGCTGATGATCTCGGATTGCTGCCACTCCGGCACCAACGCCAGGGCGCGGCTGATCGCGGACCTGACCGCGGCGCCCACCACGCCGGACACGCAGCCGCGGGTCATGCCGCAGGCGGTCGCCGCCCGCATCGCCCGCAGTCAGAAGGACTTCTACAAGGCGATCTCCGACAAGGTCAGCGCCACCTGGGCCGGACCCGTCACCCGCGAAATGGCGCTGCCGGTGGCGGCGAGCGTGCGGCTGCTCTCGGCCTGCCAGGACAACCAGGTGGCGATGGACGGGCTGGCCAACGGCCTCTTCACCGGCCGCCTGCTCGAAGCCTGGGGCGAAGGCGCCTTCCAGGGCAACTATTCGGCCTTCTACCGCGCGATCGTCGAGCGGATGCCTCCGGCGCAGACCCCGAACCAGTTCCTGACCGGGCAGCAAAGCCCCGCCTACGACGCCCAGCGACCCTTCGACATCTGATACGGAATCCGGTTGATCCCTTCCGACCATTGCCCGGATACGCGCAACCGCGCCGCATTCACTTGGCGGATTTGGCGGAGACAAATCCGCCCGCGCCTGCCTTGTCTTATGGTTTTCCCGGGCCCCTGAGGGAATATGGGGCCGTTGCCGGTGTCACGAGCACCGGCAACGGCGGAGGACGGACCGTCGCCTGCCTTGGGCGCGAGGCCCGTGGGCAGTCTGGTCGCCTTCGTCCGATCACCGACCTGAACGGATACCCGAGCGCGAGGCTCGTATGACAAGACCAGGTGGAGACCGAGACATGAGTATGACCGTCGGCATCGACATTTCCAAGGACTGGCTGGACGTCGGCTGTTTTCCCGAGGCGCCCGGCGCGCGGTTCGCGAACACCAGCCGCGGCCATGCGGCGCTGATCGCCTGGCTCGAGGGGCCGGGCGCGTCCGCCGGGGGCGCGCCCCGGCGGACGCGCCGCGGGTGGTGTTCGAGGCGACCGGGGCCTATCACCGGGCGCTGGCCGAGGCGCTCGAGCACGCCGGGCTGCTCTACTGCAAGGTCAACCCGCGCCAGGCCCGGCGCTTCTCCCAGGCGCTGGGGCGGCGGGCCAAGACCGACCGGATCGACGCGGCGATGCTGGCGCGGATGGGGCAGGTGCTGGAGCTGGAGCCGCAGGCGCCCCGGGGCGAAACCCAGTCCGATCTCAATGCCTTGTCGAGCGGCCGCCAGGCGCTGGTCAAGGACCGCACCGCGCTCCTGGCGCAGCGGCAGACCGCGGCGCATGCGCTCGTGCGCCGCCAGATCGAGCGGCGCCTGAAGGCGGTCGAGGCCGACATCGCCGAGCTCGACGCCGCGCTGGCCGCCCTCGTGCGGGCCGACCCGGAGCTCCGCGCCCGGGAGGCGATCCTGGTCTCGATCCCCGGCCTCGGGGCGACCTCCGCCACCACGATCCTGGCCGAGATGCCCGAGCTCGGCGGCATGGAGGGCCGGCAGGCGGCGGCGCTGGCCGGGGTCGCGCCCCTCACCCGCAGCTCCGGTCAGTGGCGCGGCCGCGCCTTCATCGGCGGCGGCCGCGCGGCCCTGCGCCGCGCCCTCTACATGCCCGCCCTCGTCGCCGCCCGCCACAACCCCGACCTGCGCACCGTCTACGAGCGCCTGGTGGCCGCCGGCAAACCGAAGAAGCTGGCGCTCGTGGCGGTGATGCGCAAGCTCCTCGTCCTCGCCAACGCCCTGCTCCGAGACCGCCGGAAATGGACCCCCCATGCCGCTTGACGCAAGACGGATACTGCCCCTGGCAGGCGCGTTCCGCGCCGCCCAGGCAGGCGCGCGCGGATTACAACGCGACGGTCCCGGCTGCACGCCCCTCGGCCTGCGCGCTCGCGCGCTTCGGCCGACGAACCCGCGCGAGGCAGTGCCTCGCTGTTGCGGGTTCGGGGAACGTATCCTGCATCGTCGCGCTCGGCATCGAGGGAAGTGATGTCGGTTCGATGCCACCCGAGGGATTCAACCGGATCCCGTATGACGCCCACCGGTCGGGATCCGACCATCGGCATCATTTTGGGTGTTGGACGTGCCGGTTAGGCGCGGTATGTAGGTGCGGTATGACGAGTTCGCGTCCATCGCCGCCGAACCAGCCGCCTCCGCGACGATCGACCAGTCTGACACTGAACCGGCAGTTGCTGGAGGAAGCCAGGGAGCTGGGGGTGAACGTCTCCCGCGCGGCGGAGGCGGGCGTGGCACTGGCCGTGCGCACTGCGCGCGCACGGCGGTGGCAGGAGGAGAACGCCGCCGCGATCGAGGACTATAACGCCTTCATCGAGGCGCAAGGCCTTCCGCTCTCCGAATTCCGAAAGTTCTGAGCCCACCGGTGGCGCGGCAGTTCGAGGTCTTCCGCACCGCCCGCGGCACGCGTGTCGTGGTGATCCAGAGCGATCTTCTCGAGGCGATGCGCACGCGCGTTGTGGTGCCGTTGCTGCCCGCCGGAACGGCCGGCGGCCTGATCCGGGGCCTCAACACCGAGATCGAACTCACCGGGGAGACGCTGGTCCTGATGCCGCAGCTCCTCGCGACCCTGACGATCGCCGAACTCGGCCATCCGATCGGATCCATCGCTCACCTGCGCGACACCGTTACGCGGGCGGTCGACATGCTGCTGTCCGGCGTGTAGGGCGCGAAACGGCACCGAACCGCCGGGGAGAAATGATCATGCCGATTCCGATCTACCTGGCGATCACCGTCGGGCTGGGGATGCTGGTCGCGTTCCAGCCGCTGCTCAACGCGGTGCTGTCGCGGGCGATCGGCAGCGCCTACGGCGCGGCGATGATCTCGATCCTGGTCGCCGCGCTCGGCGCGGTGGCGATGGTCGCGGTGACCGGCCGCGGCGACATGAGCCGGGCGACCCTGGCCTCGGTGCCCTGGTGGGTCTACCTGGCGGGCTTCGTCGGCACGGTCTTCGTCGCCGGCGGCGTGGTTATCGCCCCGATCACCGGCGCGCAGCTCTTTTTCGTCTGCGTGATCGCCGGGCAGCTGCTCGGGGCGACGCTGGCGGACCATTTCGGCCTCTTCGGCCTGGACCTGCGCCCGCTCTCGCTCGAACGCACGCTCGGGCTGGCGCTGGTGCTCGGCGGCGCGATTCTGGTGCAGCGCGGCTGATGCGTCGTGCATGCCTTGCGCATAGGTTGTGCATGCGTTGTGCATGCCGCGTGCACGGGCCGTATCACCGGCCCGCCGGGTCGTTCAGGTTCAGCACGATGTCCGCTATCTCGGGCACGTAGCGCTCGCCGAAGCCCATGGCCATGCCCAGCTTCAGCGTCTGCAACGCCCCGTCCGACATCAGCGTCGCCGCTTGATATTTGGTGGCCAAGCGATTGTAATAACTCAGATCCTTGAAGCCGTTGGCGATGGTGAACTTGTGCCCGCTGGCATCGCCCTCCACCGGATATTTCGAGAAGTTCTGGAAGTTGCCGCAATTCATCCCCGAGTTCGACAGCACCTCCCGGAACACCCCCGGCTCCGCCCCGACCTTCCGCACCATCGCATAGCACTCCGCCCAGATCGCCGCATACCCAAGCGCCACCAAGTTATTGATAAGCTTGATCGCATGCGCCGATCCCACCGGTCCGCCGACCGGGATCACCGCGCTCGCCCAAGTCTCCAACAACGGCCGCCACTTCTCCACGCCCTCCGCCGGACCGCCGACGAAAGTCGTGAGCTCCCCCGTCCACGCCTGCGCCGGGCTGCGCGACAGCGGCGCGTCGATCAGCTTGATGCCGCGCGGCGCCAGCTCGGCCGCCAGCCGCTCGGTAACGTCCGGCTCCGAGGTGGTAGAATCCAGGATCGTCAATCCCTTACGAGCCGAAGGTACGATCTCCGCCACCGCCGCCTCGACCTCGGGCGCGCCGGTCACGCAGAGCACGATCACGTCGGCCTCGGCCGCCATCTCTGCGAGGCTGCCGACCTCCCGCGCGCCGCGCCCGACTAGATCGTCGACCGCCTCGCGCTTGCGGTGGGCAATCACCCGCAGCGGATAGCCCTTTTCCACCGCGTTCTTGGCCATTCCCCATCCCATCAGCCCCACGCCGACGAATCCCACCACCGGCTTGTCCGCCATCGCCCGTCCTCCCTGTGGTCCTTGTCCGGTCCGAGTTAAGCCCGCGGCGACGCCGATCGCAATCGAGGTCGAGACGAAAGGTTGTGCCGACAGTCCCGCCGGTCAATAAGCAACCGGCACCAGGTCACCGGGAGCGCGCGGCCATGAAACCCGAGATTCTGCAGATCATCCCGATGTCGCCGCGGGTCGAGGCGGCCCTGGGCGAAGCTTATGCCGTGCACCGGTACTGGGAGGCCGACGACCGCACGGCGCTGCTGGCGCAGGTCGGCGCGCAAGTCCGGGGGGTGGCGACCGACGGGCATTCCGGCATCGCCCGCGAAATCCTGGCCACGCTGCCGGCGCTGGAGATCGTGGCCAGCTACGGCGTCGGCTACGACGCGATCGACCTGGCCGCCTGCCGGGCGCGGGGGGTGCGGGTGACCAATACGCCCGAGGTGCTGAACGACGCCGTTGCCGAGTTGGCGGTCGGGCTGATGATCGCGCTCTGCCGGCGCATCCCCCAGGCAGACGCTTTCGTGCGGGCCGGGCGCTGGCGGTCCGAAGGCTTCGGCCTGACCGGCGAGCTGACCGGAGCACATGCCGGAATCCTCGGCCTCGGGCGCATCGGCAAGGAGATCGCCCGGCGGCTGCAGGCCTGCCGGATGCGGGTGTCGTACCATGGCCGCCATGCCCAGATCTGGGAACCCTACCAGTTCTATCCCGACCTGGTGGCGATGGCCCGCGATGTGGACTGGCTGGTGGTGATCGCGCCCGGCTCGGCGGCGACGCAAGGCATCGTGACCCGCGAGGTGATGTTGGCACTGGGACCGCGCGGGGCGCTGGTCAACGTCGCCCGCGGCGCGCTGGTCGACGAGGCGGCGATGGTCGAACTGCTTGCCGACGGCCGGCTGGGAGGCGCCGCGCTCGACGTCTTCGCGGACGAGCCGCGGGTGCCCGAGGCGATGCTGACCATGCCGAACGTGGTGTTGTCGCCCCACCAGGGCTCGGCGACGGAAAAGACCCGGGCCGCCATGGGGGATCTGGTGGTGCGAAACCTGGCCGCGCATTTCGCCGGAAATCCCCTGCCGACGCCGGTGGTTTGACGCCGGCTACCAACCCGCCAGCCGCCATGCGCAGCCGAAAAGCGCGGCCCCCGCGAGGAGGGGCAGCACGCCGACGCGGAATCGGAATGCCGCGATCGTCGCCCCGGCGAAGAGGACGAGCGCCGCGGGATCGACGCTCGAAAGGACCGGCACGGCCAGGCGCAGCCCGTAGGCGCGAACGGGGACGAGCTCTGCGAAGATGACGTGCAGTCCGAACCACAGCGCCAGGTTGAGGATGACGCCCACGACCGCCGCGGTGATCGCCGTCAGCGCCCCGGCGAAGGCGCGGTCGTCGCGCAGCCGTTCGATGTAGGGGGCCCCGAGGAAGATCCAGAGAAACGACGGGGTGAAGGTGACCCACGTCACCAGGACCGAGGCGAGGACGGCGGCAAGGTAGGGGTCGAGGCTTCCGGGGTCGTTGAAGGCCGCGAGAAAGCCCACGAACTGCACCACCTGGATCAGCGGTCCCGGCGTGGTCTCGGCCATGCCGAGGCCGTCGAGCATCTGGCCCGGGGTCACCCAGGCGTAGGTTCCGGCGGCGGCCTGGGCGACGTAGGCGAGCACGGCGTAGGCACCCCCGAAGGTGACGACCGCCATCTGGCTGAAGAAGATCGCGAGCCGGGTGAAGACCTGATCGGGCCCGAGCACGACAAGGAGCGCGGCCACCGGCCCGAGCCAGAGGATGGCGCAGACGACGGCAGGCCGGGCCGTCCCTTGCCGGGCATGCGGAGAGGCGCCGGTCCCGAGCGCGGATTCGGCGTCCGAGAGGCCCGG
Organism: uncultured Alphaproteobacteria bacterium; assembly: GCA_963847795.1. GTDB lineage: Bacteria > Pseudomonadota > Alphaproteobacteria > Rhodobacterales > Rhodobacteraceae > Amaricoccus. The sequence goes on along the minus strand of CAWKBH010000015.1, from coordinate 556,635 downwards.
GCTGCCGTTGCCGCCGTGCCCGCCGGGCCGCAGCGCGTCCGAACCGGCCCGGCCCGCGAGATAGCCGATCGCGCCCGCGCCAAGCACGATGATCGGGAACGGCGCTGCGAAGAAGAAGACCGCGACGAAGGCGGCGGTCGCGATCGCGACGGTCGCCCGGTTGCGGAGCGCCCGCGAGCCGATGCGCGTCATTGCCTGCAGGACGATGGCGAGCACCGCGGCCTTGAGCCCGAAGAACAGGCCCTCGACCAGCACGGCGTCGCCGAAGGACACGTAGACGAGACTGAGCGCGAGGATCGCGAGAAAGCCCGGCAGCACGAACAGCACGCCGGCGACGACGCCGCCCCGGGTCCGGTGCAGCAACCACCCGAGGTAGATCGCGAGCTGCTGCGCCTCCGGCCCGGGCAGGAGCATGCAGAAGTTCAGCGCGTGCAGGAAGCGCGCCTCGCCGATCCAGCGCTTTTCGTCGACCAGGATGCGGTGCATGACCGCGATCTGCCCCGCCGGACCGCCGAAGGAGAGCGCGGCCACCCGCAGCCAGACCCGAACCGCCTCGGCAAATCCGATACCGTGCGCGGGTCCCGACCCCGTCTGCCGTGGACCCTCAAAGGCGGTCATTGCGCACCCCGTCCGGTCGGCCGGTCATGCGTCGCGTCGGCGCACACGTCCGGCTCGGGCGGGCTATCCCCGCCCGATAAACGGCATCTTCGTCGCCATGATGGTCATGAACTGCACGTTCACGTCGAGCGGCAGGGCGGCCATCTGCAGCACCGCCTGCGCGACGTGATCCACGTGCATGCGCGGCTCCGGGGCCAGGTGGCCGTCCGCCTGGGCGGCCCCCGCGGACATGCGGGCGGTCATATCGGAGGCGGCATTGCCGATGTCGATCTGGCCGCAGGCGATGTCGAAGGCGCGGCCGTCGAGCGACAGGGATTTGGTCAGGCCGGTGATGGCATGCTTGGAAGCGGTGTAGGGGGCCATCCCGTAGCGCGGCGCATGCGCCGAGATCGAGCCGTTGTTGATGATCCGGCCGCCCTGCGGCGACTGGCCGCGCATCATCCGAAACGCGGCGCTGGCGATCAGGAAGGCGCCGTCGAGATTCACCGAGAGCACTCTGCGCCAGTCCTCCCAGCTGACGTCCCCGGCCAGCGTGGTCGCGAGATTGGTGCCGGCGTTGTTGAAGACCACGTCCAGCCGGCCGTGGCGGTCGCGGATCCGCTCAAACAGCGCCTCGACCGACGCCGGGTCGGTCACGTCGCAGGGCACCGGCATGCAGTTGGCCCTGTCGCTGCCGAGGCCGGCGACCACCCCCTCCAGCTTGGCGGCGTCGCGGGCGGCGAGAACGACGGAGCGCCCGGCACGGGCGAAGGCGATGGCGGTGGCGGCGCCGATGCCCTGGCTCGCTCCGGTGACGAGCACGATCTGGCGGTCGGTCATGGTGGTCTTCTCCCTGTCCGTTCGGGGTGTTGCGGCGCAGTCTCGGGCGGAACGGAGCGCGCCACAAGGGCGCAGCGGCGCGGCAAGGGAAAGGCGTCGCGGAGCTATTCCGCGCCGGCGCCTATCCGTCCCGTGGCGCCGGCGACGTGCGTGATTTGTTCCTACAGTTTTATCCACACTTTATCGGCTAACCCGTTGCTAATGCGGAGATGCTAGGCCTTCGGGCAACAAGCTCCCGATGGAGATATCCCATGACCCGCCGGTTCGGCCCCTGGCCGGTGCTCGTCTTCGTTTTGCCTTTTCTCATGGCCGCCCAGGCGGCGCGCGCCGACCATGACGAGGCGGCCGCGCAGATCTGTGAGCGCGCCATCGTCGCCGGCGCGCAGCGCGAGGGCGTGCCCGAAGGCGTGCTGCACGCAATCTCGCTGACCGAAACCGGCCGGGCCCAGAACGGGCGGCTGCGGCCCTGGCCCTGGGCGATCAACCGCGAGGGCAAGGGCTACTGGTTCGCCAACCGCGACGAGGCGCTGGCCTTCGCCAAGGCGAGCCTGGCCCAGGGGCGGCGCAGCTTCGACGTGGGCTGCTTCCAGATCAACTACCTCTGGCACGGGGCGAACTTTCCTTCGCTCGAAACGATGTTCGACCCCGATGCCGGTGCCAGCTACGCCGCGCGGTTCCTGCGCAGCCTCTACGCGGAACGCGGTGACTGGTCGGCCGCGGCGGGGGCCTATCACTCGCAGAAGCCAGACCGCGCCAACGTCTACCGCGCGCGCTTCGAGCGCATTCTCGCGGGCCTTGGCGGCCAGCCGCTGGCGCTGACCGCCGCCGATCCGGAGCCGGCCGCACCGGAGGCCGCGCGCAAGAGCCGGACCCGCCTCTCGCACGGCCCGAAGATCATCACGGTCCGACCCAAGACCGACCCGGCGAATCCTCCGGCGGAAGCGGCGCTGCCCGCGCCGGACGGACGGACGCTGCAGATCAGCGCCGCCACGCTGCCTCCGCCGTGGGCGGAGCTGGTGTACTGACCCGACGAGCCCGGACGCGAAGGCCGACAGTAATGAATTTGAAATGATTCCGCCTGTTTCTTCAGGGAGATTCGGAAAACCTAAAAGTGGAGCTTTGCCGGACGCTCGTGGTGACGTGTTGTTAAGCTCTTGTCTCGACCCTGACAGGTGAAGTTTGCAACGGAGAACGCAATGACCGCAATGCGCAGGACTGGTCGGAGGCTCCTGGCGGACGACGCCGGCGCGACGGCCATCGAATACGCTCTGCTGGCCGCCATGATCGCCATGGTCATCATCGGAGCCGTCTACACCATGGGCCAGACCCTGAACGGTCTCTACAGCAACGCCAACAGCCAGCTGGTCGCGCACATCCCGTCGACCTGAAGCACACGCGTCGGCCGCCGTGATCATCCTTAGTAACTGTTGAACAGATTGAGAACAAGTCTAAGTACAACTCAATTGACACGGAGGAAAGCGCAAGTAGTATTCGGAGTGTGGGAAAGCCACGTGCAGTGTAGCGTGTAAGGAGTAACTGAAGTGACCAAGTTTCTGAATTTCGGCAAGACGCTCTGGCAGGACGAGGCCGGCGCGACCGCGATCGAATATGGCCTCCTGGCCGCGCTGATCTCGGTGGCGATCATCATCTCGGTCGGTCTTCTGGGCCAGACGCTCAACGGCGTGTTCTCGAGCGTCAACTCGCAGCTGGCATCCAGCGGCACCTAAGACGTTCCCGATCGTCTGAAATCAGGCCTGGGAGGCCCGTTCGAGCATGCGTATTTTCCTCGTCATCCTTGCAGCGCTGATCGTGGCGGGCGGCACGGGATACTACGTCGTGCAGGGTCTCCGGCCGCCTGCTGCCGAAGCGAGCGTCCAGGTCGTCGCGCCGAAGACCAAGGAAGTCTTCGTTCCGGCGCAGGAGCTCGCCGCCGGCACGATCATTACCCCGGAGCGCCTTTCCCGGATGGAAATCTCGGATGCGGCGATCACCGGGTCAGATGATCGTCGCCGACCCGGAGGGTACGGCGTTCCTGATCGGCAGCGTTGCCCGTCAGGTGTTGCCGCAGGGCGTTCCGGTCGCCCGGTCTGCCATTGTGCAGCCGGGCGACCGGGGCTTCCTGGCCGCGGTGCTGCCCAAGGGCAAGCGCGCGATCACGATCGCGGTCAGCGAGGTCGCCGGCCTCGGCGGCCTGGTGCTTCCGGGCGACCGGGTGGACCTGATCCTGACCTATTCCATTGCCGGGAGCGTCATCGACGCCGAGCGCGACATCCGCGCCAGCGAGACGGTGATGAAGAATATCCGCGTCCTGGCACTTGACCAGCGCCTCGGCCCGGTGATGCCCAAGGAAAAGGACGCCTCCAAGGCGGACACCCCCCCGATCGCCCACACCGCCACGCTGGAGGTGACCCCGCAGCAGGCCGAGATGATCACGCTCGGCCAGACGCTGGGCGATCTGTCGCTGGTGCTGAACTCGGTGCGCGACGGTGGCGACGCCACGGTGGCGTCCGACGAGGCCGACGACGACACGGCGGACGCGGAGAAGACCACTCCGCTGGCCACTGCCGCGCCGGTCGCGAGCCTCGGCATGGCCGCCGATGCGATCCTGCCGCGGCACATGACGATCGACTCGGACGTGACCTCGCTGCTCCGGCGCGAGCTCGCCGCCGGCAAGGACGCCGACCGGACGGCCACCGTCGGCAGCCCGGTGCCGCTGTCCGACCGGACGACCAAGGTCCAGGTCGTGCGCGGGGTCCAGTCCCACGCCGTCCAGCTTGGCCTCGAACCCGGCGCATCCGCCGCTGCGACCCCCGCCCCCGACGCCGCCCCGGCCACCGAACCCGCCACCCAATAGGCCCCAGATACGGGATTGAGAGCAGTGAACCGACATCGCCCCCTCGCCGTCGCCCTCGCCGCGGCCCTCGCCTCCCTGCCGGCCTCCTCCGAGGGACCGGCAAGCGCCTTCGAACTGGTCCAGCCGCAGGCCGAGAAATCGGTCGACCTGGTGGTCGGGACCGGACAGCTGATCCGCGTGGACGAGGAGTTCACCAGCCTCTTCGTCGCCAACCCGGAAGTCGCCGACGTCGAGGTGAAGTCGCCGCGGCTGATGTATCTGACCGGCGTCGGCGTCGGCGAGACCACGCTCTTCGCCGTGGACGAGAACGACAACGTGCTGATGTCGACCAAGATCCGCGTCACCCACAACATCGGCGCGCTCGAGAAGGGCATCCGCAGCATCGCGCCCGGCCAGAAGATCAGCGCCACCACCGTCGACCAGTCGCTGGTGCTGTCGGGCACCGTCGCCACGCCCGAGGAAGCGGCGAACATAATGCAGGTGGCGACCCAGTTCGTCGACGATCCGACCCGGGTGGTGAACCGCATGACGGTTGCCGCCCCGACCCAGGTCAATCTGCAGGTGCGCATTGCCGAGGTCTCGCGCAACGTCGACCGCCAGCTCGGCATCCAGTGGAACGCCTTCAGCTTCGAGGCCGGTGGCTCGCGCGTCGGCTTCAACGGCGGCAGCGGCGTCCCCGGTGGCTTCGCCGCCAGGATCGGCGCCACGCGCGGCAGCTTCAACATCGACGTCGTGCTGCAGGCGCTGTCCGAGGAAGGGCTCGTCACCATCATGGCCGAGCCGAACCTCACCGCCCGCTCCGGCGAGAGCGCCGACTTCCTCGCCGGCGGCGAGTACCCCTACTCGACCGCCAGCAGCAACGGCACCAACGTGCAGTTCAAGAACTTCGGCATCGGGCTCAACTTCACCCCGACGGTGATGGACGGCAACCGCATCAGCCTGAAGGTCGCGACCGAGGTCAGCGAGCTGAACTTCGCCAACAGCCAGAACGTCCCGTCGCTCAACACCCGCCGCGCCGAGACCACGGTGGACCTGGGCAGCGGCCAGAGCTTCGCGATCGCCGGGCTGATGGAGAACAACTCGTCGCAGGACACCTCGCGGATGCCGGGCCTCGGCACCGTTCCGGTGCTCGGCGCGCTGTTCCGCTCGGCCGGGTTCAAGCGCGGCCAGACCGAGCTCGTCATCATCGTCACGCCGGTGATCGTCGGCCCGATCACCGGCCGGCGCGTGGCGGCCCCGACCGATGCCTACGTCCCGCCGAACGACTTCGAGCGCATCCTGCTCGGCCGCTTCCAGGGCAGCGCCAAGCAGTCCCAGGTCAAGAACGCCATCGGCCAGCGCCGGCTCGTCGGCCAGTCCGGCTTCGTCTTCCAGTAGGATCATGACGATGATGTTTCCAGTCCCCCGCGAACCCCTCGCCGGTCCGCTCCGCATCGCCGCACTGGCCCTGGCCTCGGCCCTGGCGCTGGCGGCGTGCGAGCAGCAGCCCGTCGGCTATTTCGACAGGCCCGAGTACGTCGCCGACCGGGTCGCCGGCCCCTACGCGCTCTACTTCCAGCCGGAAAGCGACGCGCTGGCCGTCGGCGAGGCGCAGCGGCTGACATCGTACCTGCGGACGCTCGCGCTCAAGCCCGACCAGGACATCGTGCTGGAGATCGGCAAGTCCGGCTCCGCTGTGCTCGACGGCCGCCGGCGGCTCACGCTGCAGCGCGCCTTTGCCGGCACCCGCGCCCGGGTCCGGGTGGCCCAGCCGCGCGAGACGGTCGATCCGCAGGTGCTTTCGAATACGGTGCGGGTGACGGTGGAGAGCTACAGACTGATCATCGTCAAGTGCCCGCCGATGGCGCAGCCCGGCGAGCTGACGACGCCGCTGCCGCCGATCGGCTGTGCCAACGCCGTGAACGTCGCCGAGATGGCGGCGAACAAGCGCGACCTGATCGAGCCCCGCGAGCTCAAGGGCTCGGAGGGCGTGACCAGCGTCGCGGCCATCCAGCGCCATCGCGAGGGCAAGGTCATCACGACCCCCCTAAACGTCACCTCAGGGAACTGAAGCCATGGCCCAGGCAGCTGCCCAGAGCGGCATGATCTTCGACGACGTCGACGACGAGCGCGAGCCGTTCGCCGCCTACCTGACCGACGACGCGTCGCAGTCGGCTGCCCAGGCCGTCGCCACCCAGCGCGGCTGGTCGACCACGAACATCCGCAAGGGCGGGCTGGCCACGGCGCTGCGCCTGCTGGGCGTGGCCCCCCCGCCCCGCTTCATGATCGTCGACGTCGAGGGGCTGCCGATCGAAGAGGTCGAGAGCGGCCTGACCGAGCTGGCGCGCCTCGGTTCCTCGGTGATGGTGCTCGGCACCGTCAACGACGTGAACTACTTCCGCCGGATCATGCGCACCGGCGCCCGCGACTACCTGATCAAGCCGGTGGACGCCGACATGCTCGGCGAGATCTTCGTGCGGCTGGAGCAGCCGGGCGACGGCGTCACGCCCAAGGGCCGCGTGATCGGCTTCATCGGTGCCCGCGGCGGCGTCGGGGTGACGACCATCGCCATCAACACCGCCTTCATCATGGCCGAGAAGCTCAGCCGCCGCACCGCCCTGGTCGACATGGACATCTATTCGGGCAACATCGCGCTGGCACTCGACATCGAGCCGACGCGCGGCCTGCGCGAGGCTTTCGACGATCCCGAGCGCGTCGACGAGACCTTCCTGCAGAACGCGATGGCCAAGTTCGGCAAGAGCCTGCACGTGCTGGCGACCGAAGAGGCTTTCGACGACACCGTGCGGCTGACCGACGACAAGGTGCTGATGCTCGCCGACACCATCCGCGCCAATTTCGACATGGCGATCATGGATCTGCCGCGGCACTTCGTGATGCGCGAGCCGGCGCTGTTCTCGCGCTTCGACGACATCGTGATCGTCACCGAGCTGACGTTGCAGTCGCTGCGCGACGCCAACCGGCTGATGAAGCTGCTCGGGGTCCGCAACCGCCAGGCCAAGCTCCATGTCATCGCCAACCAGGTGGCGCCCAAGCCCGACGTCACCATCAAGGAGTTCGAGGCGGGGATGGAGGCGAAGCTGCGCTGCGTGTTCCCGCAGGACGGCAAGACGATGGCCAAGATGACGCTGAAGGGTCAGGCCCTGGCCAGCGCCGACGCCAAGCACAAGATGGTCAGCGACCTGCACCGGCTCTGCATCGAACTCGCCGGCGTCCCCGAGGAGGTCAAGGCGACCGGTTTCTTCCGGCGCCGGGCGGGGAGGAAGTAGCGCGCCATGGAGGACGGATTCGACCGCATCAGCGCGGGCGAGGATTCGCTGTCGATGCTCCGCGCCGCCGCCAGCGAGCGGCTGCGCCAGGCGCTCGGCGCGGACGGCCTGGCCAAGACCAGCCCGATGCAGCTCGCCGAGATGGCCAACGGCGTGCTCGAGACGCTGGTCGAGGCGGCCGAGGCGAAGCCGACGCTGACGGAGCAACGCCAGCTGCTGCGCGACGTCGTCGAGACGATGCGCGCCGAGCGCGCCGCCGCGGCACCGGCGCTCGAGGCCTCGGAACCGGCGGTCGACAAGCTCGCGGACCCGCTGGCGGAATCCGCGACCAAAGAACGTGCCGGAGAACAAGAACAAGCGCGAGCTGCAGGTCAAGGCCCAGGTGATGCCGCTGCTGATGCAGCGCATCGACATCTCGGTCGCCTCCGCGCTCGGCCCCGAGGAGCTGCGCAACCAGATCGCCGAGATCGTCGAGGAGATCATCGTCGATCTGAAGATCCAGCTGAACGCAACCGAGCTGCGCTCGATCGTGCGGCTGCTCGTCGACGACATGGTCGGTCTCGGCCCGCTGGAGCCGCTGCTCAAGGACGAGACCGTGACCGACATCATGGTCAACGGCCCGCACCAGGTCTACGTCGAGCGCAAGGGCAAGGTGGAGCTGACCGACGTCCAGTTCCGTGACGACCCGCACGTGCTGCACGTCGCCACCCGCATCGTCACCGAGGTCGGCCGCCGGGTCGACGAGTCGACGCCGCTGGTCGACGCCCGCCTCAAGGACGGCTCCCGCGTCAACATCATCATTCCGCCGCTCGCCATCGACGGGCCGACCATCTCGATCCGCAAGTTCTCCAACAAGGAGATCACCCTGGACGTGATGGCGCGGCAGAAGAACATCTCGATGGAGATGGCGACGGTCCTGAAGATCGCCGGCCGGGCGCGGCTCAACATCCTGATCTCCGGCGGTACCGGTTCGGGCAAGACCACCCTGCTGAATGCCATGTCCCGGATGATCGACCACGGCGAGCGCACGGTGACGATCGAGGACGCGGCCGAGCTTCAGCTGCAGCAGCCGCACGTGGTGCGCCTGGAGACCCGCCCCGCCAACATCGAGGGCGAGGGCGAGATCACCATGCGCCATCTCGTGAAGAACGCCCTGCGCATGCGTCCCGACCGGATCATCCTCGGCGAGATCCGCGGCGAGGAAGCCATCGACATGCTTCAGGCCATGAACACCGGCCACGACGGCTCGATGGGCACGATCCACTCCAACACCCCCCGCGACGCGCTGACGCGGCTCGAGAACATGGTGGCTATGTCAGGCTTCAAGCTCCCCGCCGAGGCAGTGCGCGAGCAGATCCAGTCGGCGATCCACCTGATCGTCCAGATCAGCCGCATGCGCGACGGTCAGCGCCGCATCACCCAGGTCACCGAGATCACCGGGATGGAGGGCGAGGTCGTCACCACCCAGGATCTCTTCAAGTTCGTCTATGACGGCGAAAACAACGACGGCAGCGTCGCCGGGCGCTTCGAGTGCAGCAATCTTCGTCCGCATTTCATGCCCCGCGCCGAGTATTTCGGCCTCGGCAACCGTCTGCTGGAGGCGATGGGATGTCGCTCAACCTGATCTTTGTCGGCGCGATCTTCATCGCCGCGGCCTGCGTCGCGATCGGGCTCAGCCTGTTCGTGATCACCGTGGTGCTGCGGGTGCAGCACAAGCACCGCAAGCGCCTGGCCCGCGTCGGGCGCCGCCGCATGTCCGGGCGTCTGGAAATCGACGACGCGCGGCTGATGCTGGTGCGCCAGAAGCAGGAATTGACCACGATCGTCAAGCTGACCGACGCGCTCGCCCGCTTCATCCCGCTGCTCGATACCACGCGGCTGCGCGCCAATTTCCGCCGCGCGGCGCTGGACTGGTCCGTGGGGACCTTCGTGATGATCTCGCTGGCCGTGGGCGCCGTCGTGGTGATCGCCGCCACGCTGCTGTCGGGGCGGTCGTTCTTCGTCTGCCTGCTGCCGGGCCTGCTGCTCGGCATGCTGGCCGTCGACCTCTTCGTGAAGATGCGGGGCAACATGCGCTCCAACCGCTTCATGCGCCAGTTGCCGGACGCGATCGACACCATCATCCGCGGCATCCGCTCGGGCCTTCCGGTGATCGAGTGCGTCGGCAGCGTCGGGCAGGAATACGACGACCCGGTCGGCGGGCACTTCCAGGCGATCAGCGAGCGGGTGATGCTCGGCGAGCCGCTGGAGGCCGCGATCTGGCGGGTGGCGCGGGTGATCGACAAGCCGGAGATGGACTTCCTCGCGATCTCGATCGCCATCCAGATCGAGACCGGCGGCAGCCTCTCGGAGGCGCTCGGCAACCTGGCGGACCTGCTCCGCGCCCGCGAGCGGATGAAGCTGAAGATCAAGGCAATCTCGTCCGAGGCCAAGGCCAGCGCCCTGATCATCGGCGCCCTGCCCTTCGCGATGCTGGCGTTGCTGCTGCTGATGAGCCCGGACTACATCATGAAGCTCTTCACCGACCCGCGCGGCCATATCATGCTCGGCGCGGGGTTCTGCAGCATCGCGCTGGGCGCCTTCGTCATGTGGCGGATGACCCAGTTCGAGATCTGAGGAGGCGAACGACCCATGTCCCCCCTTGTCGTGCTCGGCGTCTCCTCGGCGCTCGCCTGCCTGCTGTTGCTGACCGGCGCCAGCCATTGGGCCGTCGAGAAGCGAACGCGGCTGGCACGGGTGCGTACCGCCACCGGCCGCCGCGCCGGGCGCATCGTCGCGGCGAGCGGCGCCAAGGCGGCGGCGAAGAACCAGCACATGAAGAAGGGCGCGGTGACCTTCATGCGCGTCTCGACCCAGGGGCTGTCGCTGATGAAGGGCCGGCAGATCACCGAGACCAAGCGCATGCTGGTCAGCGGCGGCTTTCGCAGCCGCGACGCGATCGTGGTCTACACCTTCTTCAAGCTGGTGGCGCCGCTGGTGTTCCTGGCCGGCGCCGCGCTCTACGTCTACGGCACGAACCCGATCGACAAGGGGGCGATGGTCGACGCCGCGGCGGTGGTGGCGGCCGCGCTGGTCGGCAGCAAGCTTCCCGACCTCTTCGTCAAGAACGTCCGGACCAAGCGGCTCGCGAGCATCCGCAAGTCGCTGCCCGACACGCTCGACATGCTGGTGATCTGCGCCGAGGCCGGTCTCGCATCGGACGCGGCGCTGAAGCGCGTGGTCGCCGAGACCGGGCGCAAGGCCTCGGAACTGGGCGAGGAGTTGAGCCAGACCGCACTCGAGCTCAGCTTCATGCCCGAGCGGCGTCAGGCGCTGGAGAATCTCGCCGAACGGGCGCCGGTGCCCTCGGTCAATGCCTTCGTCAACACCATGATCCAGGCCGAGAAGTACGGCACGCCCCTGGCCCGCGCCTTCAAGGTGCTGAGCCAGGAGCAGCGCACCGAGCGCATGCTGCGCGCCGAGGAGAAGGCCGGCCGCCTGCCCGCCACGATGACGGTGCCGATGATGCTGTTCATCCTGCCGGCGCTCTTCATCGTGCTGATCGGCCCGGCCGTGCTCGACATCATGGACAACTTCATCGGGCTGGCCGCGAAGTAGCCGGAGCCCCGGCTACTGCGCCGAGTTGACGGCTCCTCGCGGCGTGACGACGGGGGGCGGCAGCGGGGTCGTCGTGACCTGAGGCCGCGGCGCGGCAGCGGCCGGCGGCGTCGCGACGCCCGAGGCCGCCTTGAAGCCCTCGGTCGGGTCGCTCGGCGTCGATGCAGTCCGCTGGCCAATGGCGACCGGCGGGGTCGGCGCTGCGCTGGCCGTTACCGGCCGAACGGTGCTGACCGGCGGGGTCGCGACTGCAGCCGAAGGCAGGACAGTCGCCGGCGCCGGCGTCGCGGCGGCCGCTTTCGGCTGGACGGCGCTGAGCGGCGGTGTCGCGGCTGCGGCCTTCGGCTGAACCGCGCTCAGCGGCGGTGTCGCAGCGGCCAGCGGCTGGACCGCGCTCAGCGGCGGGGTCGTTGCTGCCAGCGGCTGGACGGCGCCGAGGGGTGTCGGGGGAACTTCCGCCGGCTGCTTGACGGCGCTCGCCGCCCGCGACCGCGTCGTTGGCTGGTCGAGGTTGCCGATCGGCTTGCCCTGCAGCAGCATGCTGCGCAGCTGGCGATAGTAGGCGAGGTTGTTCTGGATCTGGCCCGGCGTCAGGTCGTTGGCGAGCGTCGCCGCGGCCTCGCGGTCGCGGCCCGCCAGCCCGTAGACCAGCGCCAGGTTGCCCCGGGTCTTCGCGGTCGCCGACCCGTCGCGCGCCAGATCGCGCAGGATCGAGATGCCCTGGTCGGTCTGGCCGGAGAGGCCGAGCGAGAGACCGAGGTTGCTCAGGAGCGCGAAGTCGGTCGGATCGCGCTTCAGGCCCTCGCGATAGGCCGCCTGCGCTTCGGTGTGCCGGCTCAGCCGGTCGAGCGCGATGCCGCGCGCCGTCAGCAGCGCCACGTCATGCGGCCGCTTGGCCAGCGCCAGGTCGATATTGGCGAGCGCGGCGGCGGTCTGCCCCTGGCCGAGTTGCATGCGGGCGAGCTCGAGCAGCACCTCCGGATCGTTCGGCCGGCGCCGGTTCGCCTCGTTCAGCGCCTCCTGGGCGCGCGAATACTGGCCCAGTCCGGAATAGCTGCGCCCGAGCCCGACCAGCGCGTCGACCGAGTTCGGGTTGGCGTCGAAGGCCTGGCGGTAGAGCTCGGCCGCGGTCTCGTAGTCACCCGCGTCGGCAGAGCGTTCGGCCAGCCGGGCGGGTGATCCGTGCCCTCCCATGCCGGGAGCGCCGGAACAGGCCCCGAGGATCGAGGCAGCCGCCAGACCCGCCGCCAACCGTCCGTATTTCGCGTGAATTCTGGCCATCGCTCTGCGCCTCGTGCTTGACCTCGCGCCGGGAGCATATCATTCGGGTTGTATTTTGCCAAAGGTTTTAGCGTTCAGGTAGCAAATGCCGACCGGGCCGGCCGCGGTTACCCTTCGGAAACCTCTGCCCGCGATAGTCGGCGACCGGACGGGGCGGCGCGACGCCGCCACCGCTTGCAGAGGATTGACGGTATGGGCTTCGCGCTTTCGCTGCTGGCGATCGCCCTGTTCGCGGCGGCGGCCATGACCGACATGCGGCATCGCCGGATCCCGAATCGGCTGTCGATCGCCCTGGCGCTGCTCGGTCTGCTGCGTATCGCGATCGCGCTCGCGGGCGGCGTTGGGCTGGTCTCGGCCGGTATCGACCTGGCTGTCACCCTGGCGGTCTTTGCCCTCGGGGCCTGTGCGTTCCGCTTCGGCCTGATCGGTGGCGGCGACGTCAAGCTGCTGGCGGCCGGCGCGCTCTGGCTCGGCTCCGGCGCGCTCGGGCCGTACCTGTTGACGACGGTGCTGAGCGGCGGGCTGCTGGCGGTGCTTTTCGTCGGCTGGCAGCTGGCGCTTCCGGGGGGCCGCAGGCGCCGAGCGCCCACCCTGCCCTATGCGGTCGCCATCGCCGCCGGCGGCATCCTGACGACGGCCGGCGGCATCCTCGCCACCACCGGCACGGTCTGGGGGGCGTGAGGGCTAAGCTGCGGCCCGGTCCAGGAACTGGATCCCGGTCATCTCCATCCCGCGAAACCGGACCTCGGCTTCGCGTGCGGGGCCGTGCTCGATGCGCAACTCGAACCGTTCCGGCAGCCCCATCCATTCGCCGACCCTGAGCCTGGCCCCGCCGGTCGACAGGTCGAGCACGACGCAGTCGATCGTGCTGTGGCCGCGACCGAACACGATGCGGGCGCGCCGCAGGACATGCGCCCTCGGAAACTCCCGCCGTTCGATTGACATGATCCCTCCTTGGCCTCAGCCGGTCGCAATCCGATCTTCCGACAAGGTAATCTTTTGGAAACCAATATCCGAATCCAAATCCTCTTAATGGTTAAACTGCAGAATTTAGCTAAATCGAAGTGATAATCGGCTTTACTCGGTCGATTTTGCCAATAAAGGATTAACTCTGCGCGCCCAGAATGGCCGCGTCTCGAAGTCACGCGAGGCCGGGATGGGGTGGCGAGTTGCATCGCTTGTCGGAACGCCGGCACCGAATCCCGCCTCACAGCGAGGATGATCTAGGATGTTGGTGCGGAGCATTTCTGCCATTCGCTCGTTCATCGGCCCGGTCCTGCGCGACCGGCGCGGGGTCGCCGCGGTGTTCCTGGCGGTCGCGCTGGTCCCGCTGATCGGCGCGGTCGGGCTCGCGGTCGATTCCTCGCTCGGCTACCTGCTCAAGACCCGGATGGGCAAGTCGCTCGACACCGCCGGCCTCGCCGCCGGCCGCGTCGCGCTCGACGCCAACGCCGAAGAGGTGGCACGGCAGTATTTCGATGCGAACTTCGGCACCGACAACGGCTCGATCAACCTGACCAGCTTCAACTTCTCGGTCGATTCCGTCCTACCGCTACGTCACGCTGTCGGCCACGGCCACCGCCCCCACCTTCTTCATGCGCGTCTTCGGCCACGACACGATGAACGTCTCGGCACGCAGCGTGATCGAACGCCAGACCACCGGCATGGAGCTGGCGCTGGTTCTGGACAACACCGGCTCGATGTACGGGTCGCCGTTCGACGCGATGCAGCAGGCCGCCTACGACCTGATCAACATCCTCTACGGCACCGAGACCTCGATCGACAACCTCTGGGTCAGCCTGGTGCCCTACACCGCCACGGTGAACATCGGCAACACCCGCACCGGCTGGCTGCAGACCGGCGACCGGGTGCTGACCAACCTCACCAGCTATTCGACCGCGGGCTGGAAGGGCTGCGTGATGGCGCGGCCCTATCCCAACGACACCAACGACGTGCCGCCCTCGACGCAGAAGTTCACCTCGTTCTTCTACGCGGCGACGAACTCGGACACCAACGACAACAACTGGCCGCCGATCAAGCCGAACCAGGTCTACAGCGGCAGCGTGAACAACAGCCGCGGCCCGAACCTCGGCTGCGGGCCGGCGATCGTGCCGCTGACCCAGTCGAAGGCGACGATCGACGCCGGCATCGCCAGCATGGCGGCCTGGGGCCGCGGCGGTACCGCCGGCAACCTCGGGCTCTCCTGGGGCTGGCGGACGCTGTCGCCGAGCTGGCGCGGGCTCTGGGGCGGCGAGACGCCCAGCGATCTGCCCCTCGACTACCACACCCCGCTGATGGAAAAGGTGGCGGTCATCCTCACCGACGGCAACAACCAGTTCTACGACAACAGCTCGGTCAACCCGCCGCGGTCGGACTACACCTCCTATGGTCGGGTGGAGGCGCTCGGCGTCAGCGGCAGTACCGCGATCGCCCAGGGCCGCACCATCCTCGACACCCGGATGGCGGAGACCTGCGCGGCGATGAAGGCGCAGGGCATCCGCATCTACTCGATCATCTTCGGCAGCTCGCCCGACAGCACCGCCAAGACGCTGTTCACCAACTGCGCGACGACGCCGGCGATGTACTACTACGCCCCGAGCAACGCCGCCCTGGCCAGTGCGTTCCGGGCGATCGGCGGCCAGCTCGCCAACCTCCGGATCGTGGAGTAGGCCGATGCGCACGATCCGGAGCGCCGCCCTGCCCGTCCTCGCGCGCTGCACGCGCGGGGCGACGGCCGTCGAGTTCGCCCTGGTCCTGCCGCTGCTGCTCCTGTTCATCGTCGGCGGCATCGAGATGGCGATCGTGCTCTTCATCGGCTCGAGCATCGAGTCGGCGGTTATGGAGTCCTCGCGCTACGGCATCACCGGCACCGAGACCGGGGTCAGCCGCGCCGACCGGGTGCTGGAGATCGTCGCCGCGAAGACCTACGGCTTGCTCAACATGGACGAGGTCCATTTGGACACGCTGGTCTACCAGAGCTTCGCCGACATCGGCCAGCCCGAGCCGTTCACCGACGAGAACGGCAACCACGTCTACGACACCGGCGAGCCGTTCATCGACGTGAACGGCAACGGCCAGTGGGACCCGGACATGGGCGCCGCCGGTCTCGGCGGCCCGAGCGACGTGGTCGTCTACCGGCTGAGCTACGCCTGGGGCATCGTCACGCCGGTGCTGCGGCGAATCCTCGGCGAGAGCGCGACCTACGTCTCGAGCATCGCCGTCCGCAACGAGCCGTTCTGAGGGGGAGGCACCTATGCGACGCTTGCTTACGCGGCTGTGGCGCGACCGACGCGGCATCTCCGCGTCCGAGTTCGGGCTGGTGCTGCCGATCCTGGTCATGTTCAGCGGCGGCACCATCGAGTACAGCCGGCTGATCATGCTGACCCAGAAGCTGCAGAGCGGCTCGTTCATCCTGGCCGACCTCACCGCCCGCGACCGGACGCTGAGCGAGGACCAGCTCAGTAACATCTTCCTGGCGATCGACAACGTGATCCAGCCGTTCGAATTCTCCACCAACGGCAAGGCGATCGTCTCGAGCATCGGCGTCAATTCCTCGTCCAATCCGGTGGTGAACTGGCAGCGCAGCGGCTCGGGCACCCTGGTCTCGACGAGCGAGATCGGGACCGAGGGAGGCGCGGCGACGCTGCCCGACGACCTCGACATCTCCGCCGGCGAGACGATCATCGCCGCCGAGGTCTTCTATTCCTTCCGGCCGCTGTTCGGCGTCGGCCTCGCGCCGCGGGTCATCCACAAGGTCGCGTACTACAAGCCGCGCCTCGGCAGCCTCGACACCCTGCTGCCGTAACGGCGCTCACCCCACCAGTCGCGGCAGGAACAGCGAGATCGCCGGGAAGGCGACCAGCAGCGCCACGCGCACCATCTCCGAGGCGAAGAACGGCATCACCCCCTTGAAGGTCTCGCGCATCGGCACGTCCGGCGCCAGCGAGTTGATGATGAAGACGTTGAGCCCGACCGGCGGGGTGATCAGCCCGAGCTCGACCACCACCAGGATGATGATGCCGAACCAGATCTTAGTCTCGTTCGGGTCGAGCCCGAAGTCGAGCCCGGCCACCACCGGCCAGAAGAACGGGATCGCCAGGATCACCATCGACAGGCTGTCCATCAGGCAGCCGAAGATCAGGAAGGTCAGGATGATCAGCCAGAGGATGCTGAAGGCTCCCAGGCCGCTGCCCTGCAGCCAGGCGGCCGCCGCCTGCGGCACGCCGGCGCGGGCCATGAAGATCTTCAGAAGCTCCGCCCCGAGCAGGATCAGGAAGATCATGCCGCTGGTCCGCGCCGTTTCCAGCAGCGCCGCGACGAAACCCGGCCAGTCGAGCCGGCGTCGGGCGATGCCGTAAAGCCCCACCAGGAACACGCCGATCGCCGCCGCCGGCGTCGGATTGTAGATGCCGGCGTAGATGCCGCCGATCACGACGCCGAAGATCACCGACGACCGGAATGACGCCGAGGCTGGCCGCGACCAGCTCGGCCCGCGGGACCACCTGCCCCTCGGGCCCGGCACCCGGCACCAACCGCACGTAGATCGCGACGGTCAGGATGAAGAACAGCACCGCCAGCAGCCCCGGCACCAGGGCGGCTGCGAACATGGTCACGATGTTGGTCTCCACGATGATCGCGTAGACGATCAGCACCACCGAGGGCGGGATCAGGATGCCGAGCGTGCCGCCGGCGGCGATGGTGCCGGTGGCGAGCGACGGCGAGTAGCGGTAGCGGCGCAGCTCCGGCAGCGCCACCTGCCCCATGGTCGAGGCCGTCGCGGTCGAGGAGCCGCTGAGCGCGCCGAAGCCGCCGCAGGCCGCGATCGCGGCCATGGCGACGCCGCCGCGAAACCGGCCGAGCAGCGCGTTGGCGCCGCGGAACAGGTCGTGCGACAGCCCGCTGCGCGAGGCGAGCCCGCCCATCAGGATGAACATCGGCAGCACCGACAGGTCGTAGTTGGAGAACTGGGCGTAGGCCGAGATCCTTGAGCTGGTTCAGCACGATCGCCGGACCCGACTGGATCATCGTCCCGCCGATCCCGACCAGGATCATGGTGTAGGCGATCGGCACCCGCACCGCGATCAGCGCCAGCAGCGCCAGCAGGCCGCCGAGACCGAGGGCGAGGCCGCCGATCACGGCTGCGGCTCGGCGGGCATCACCCGGTGCGGCGCGATCCAGGCCGGACGCCCGCGCGCCACCCGCCAGCCGTCGACGCTGGTCAGGATCGCGGTGAGCGAGCAGCAGCGCCAGCGAGACCAGGATCGGCGGGAACGCGGTCCAGAGCGGCAGCTTCAGCACCGGCGTGGTCTCGGGAAAGCGCATGTAGCTGAACCAGCCGAGCCACATCTGCCGCAGCAGCAGCGCCGCGAAGGCCACGGCGAAGAGCGAGGAGAAGAAGGCCATCGCGGCCTTCCGGCCGGCGCTCATGCCCTCGGTGAAGATGTCGACGGTGACGTTGGCGCCGGTCAGCTGGCAATAGGGCAGGAACATGAAGATCACCACCGCGATCACGTGCTTGACCAGCTCGTAGTCCGCGGGAAACGGCTTGTGGAACAACAGGTTGGAAACCGCGCTTCCAGCGGACATGATCGCGAGCCCGGTGGCCAGCAGGCCGCCGAGCAGCGCCCAGTATGCGCACCGTCGCGGCGAGGACGCGCGACGAGCCGCGGCGGCGGGGCTCGGGCCGGGGCGCGCCGGCCCCGGCCGCCGCGCGGCGTCGCTCAAGAGCTGTACGACGCGAGGCTCGCCTTGGCCGCCTCGACCAGCGCGCGGGAATCGAACTCGGTGTGCTCGGCGACCCACTTGTCCACCACCGGCGCCAGCGCCTCGTCGAAGGTCGCCATCTCGTCCGGCGTCAGGGTGATGTGCTCGTTGCCGGCGTCGACCGCGACCTGGATGCCGTGGTCGTCCGAGGCGCGCCAGATCTCGGCGACCTTGCGCAGCCAGGCCTCGTCGGAGGCCTTGTCGAACGCCTCCTGGATGTCGGGCGGGAAGCTCTCCCAGCGCGCCTTGTTCATCGAGACCTGGAAGGTGGTGGTGCCGAAGCGCGACTTGTCCGGGCCCTCGATCTGGTACTTGGTCACGTCCTGCAGGTTCAGCGCCGGGATGATCTCCCAGGGGATCAGCGCCCCGTCGACGGCGCTGGTGGCCAGCGCCTGCGGCAGGTCGGGCACCGGCATGGTCACCGGCGTCGCCGCCCATGGCGGTCGACCACGTCGTTGCCGGTCGGTCCCGGCACGCGCAGCTTCTTGCCCTGGGTGTCGGCGACGGTGTGCACCGGCACCTTGGCCATCTGGATCGCCTGCCCGGCATGGACGTGGTTGAAGAGCACGTGCATCGCCTCGTATTCGGGCGCCAGGTACTCGTCGAACATGGCGCGCATCGCCAGGTTGGTGGCGGCGATGTTGTTGGTGAAGATGGTCGGCAGCTCGAACACTTCCGAGCGCGGGAAAAGGCCCGGGGTGTAGCCGTTCACCGTCCAGATGATGTCGACCACGCCGTCGACGACCTGGCGCACCAGCTGCGGCGGCGAGCCGCCCGAGCGACATCGACGGGTAGATCTCGATCTTGACCCGGCCGCCGGTGCCCTCCTCGACGGCCTGCGACCAGGGCTCGAGCATCTTGGTCTGGGCCGGCGACTTCGGCCCGAGCAGGTGGTGCAGCTTCAGCGTGTATTCCGGCGTGTCCGCGTAGCCCGGCCGGAGCAGCGCCGGCGCCGCGAGCGCCCCGGCGGCGGTCGCCAGGAAATGGCGTCTCTTCATCTCGGTCGTTCTCCCTGTTGGTCCCGCGCGGGCGGGTTGCCGATCGCCGGCTGCTGCTTCAGAACGGATAGTGCTGGCCGGCGTCCTCGATGCTGACCCAGCGCAACTCGGTGAAGGCGTCGATCCCGGCCTTGCCGCCGAACCGGCCGTAGCCGCTGGACTTGACCCCGCCGAACGGCATCTGCGCCTCGTCCTGCACCGTCGGGCCGTTGACGTGGACGATGCCCGATTCGATGCGGCGCGCCACCGCCAGCGCCCGGGCGACGTCGCGGCCGAAGACCGCGGCGGCGAGGCCGTACTCGCTGTCGTTGGCGCCGGCGACCGCCTGCTCGATGCCGTCGACGCGGACCACCGCGACCACCGGGCCCGAACGATTCCTCGGCGTAGATCCGCATCTCCGGCGTCACCCGGTCGACCACGGTCGCCGGCATGATCGAGCTGTCGGTGGCCCCGCCGGTGACCAGCACCGCGCCCTTGCCGACCGCATCGTCGATCAGCGCGGCGACCCGCTCGACGCGTCGGCACGGCTGACGCAGGAGCCGAGCACCACCTGCCCGGTGGGGTCGCCGTAGGGCAGCGCCGCCGCCTTGGCTGCGAGCCGGGCCGACGAACTCGTCGGCGACCGCGGCGTCGACCACGATCTTCTCGGTCGACATGCAGATCTGGCCCTGGTTCATGAAGGCGCCGAAGGCCGCGGCGTTCACCGCGCCGTCGAGGTCGGCGTCGTCGAGCACCACCAGCGGCGCCTTGCCGCCAAGCTCCAGCAGCACCGGCTTCAGGTGCCGGCCGGCCTGCTCGGCGATGATCCGCCCGACCCGGGTCGAGCCGGTGAAGTTGATGCGCTTCACCTTGGGGTGGGCGATCAGCGCCGAGACCACCTCCGGCGCGTCCTCGGCGCTGTGGGTGACGATGTTGAGCACGCCCTTGGGCAGGCCCGCGGCGTTCAGGGTCTCCACGATCAGCCGGTGCGTCGCGGGGCAGGTCTCCGACGCCTTGAGCACCACGGTGTTGCCGCAGGCGAGCGGCATCGCCACCGCGCGCACGCCCAGGATCACCGGCGCGTTCCACGGCGCCATGCCGACCAGGACCCCGACCGGCTCGCGCAGCGCCATCGCCAGGGTGCCGGGCTTGTCGGAGGGGATGACCTCGCCGGTGACCTGGGTGGTCATCGCCGCCGCCTCGCGCAGCAGGTTGGCCGCGAAGAACACGTTGAAGCCCATCCAGGGGCCGGTGGCGCCGGTCTCGGCGATGCCGGTCTCGATGAACTCCGGCGTGCGGGCCTCAAGCGCGTCGGCGGCCTTCATCAGGATGGCGCGCCGGGCGTTCGGCCCGGTCGCCGCCCAGCCGGGGAAGGCCGCCGCCGCCGCCTCGACGGCGCGGTCGACGTCGGCCCGGCCGGCGGCGGGGGCGCGGGTGGCGACCTTGCCGGTGACCGGATTCAGGCGCTCGAAGCTCGCCTTGTCCGCGGACACCGCCTCGGCGCCGTCGATCAGCATGGTGATATCCATCTCGGCCTCCCTGTGCCTGCCCGGGTTCCCGGGCGTTGTTGTTTCTCACCGCCACTCGACCATCATTTCCCTTCGATTTCAAGCTCTCCGCGGCGCGGGGCGAGGGATCGCATCAACGTGACCGCGGCCCCTTCAGAGATGCTCCAGCCAGACGTCGAGCACCGCGGCGCGCCCCTCCTCGCGCACCACCCGGAAGGCCTCGGCGACGGCGTCCTCGACCTCCTCGGGCCGCTCGACCCTGCGGGCATGGGCGCCGCCGGCCGCCGCGGCGATGCCGGCGTAGTCGGGCGGCGGATCGAAGCTGGTGTCCAGGTCGTTGGCCCGGCTGGCATAGCCGTCGGGATGCACCGCCAGCGCCGAGAACCGCGGCGCCTTCCAGCCCCGGTTGTTCAGCACCACCGTCAGGAACGGCGTACGGTACTTCCTCGCCATCCAGTGCACGCTGGAGGGCACCGAGAACATGTAGGACCCGTCGCCGGTGATCGCGACCACCGTCTTGTCCGGCGCGGCGAGCTTCGCCCCGATCGCCGCCCCGCCGCTCCAGCCGAGCGAGCCGCCGCCGGAGGCGAAGATCGACCCCGGCCGGGTCATCGCCAGGTGGTCGCAGACCACGCCGTAGTTGGTGATGCCCTCGTTCAGCACGATGGTGTCGGCGTCGACGTGCCGGCGCACGCAGGCGATCAGGTACTCGGCGGTGATCACGCCGGCCGGGGCGAGCTCGCGCGCCGCCAGCGCCTGCCTCCGCCGGTCGCCGGCCGCGGCGTAGTGCGCGCGGCGCCCGCCGACCCGTCCCGCGTCGGGACGGCGCGCCGCCAGCGCCGCGTTCAGCTGGCCCAGCGCGGTCGCCACGTCGGCGCGCAGCGCCCGGCGGGCGCCGATGTACCAGAGCGGCATCTTCTCCTTCAGCGGATCGACGTCGATGTGGAAGATCGCGGCGCCGTCGGCCGGCCGGCTGACCGTGGGGATCCAGGGCACGTCGCTGTCGAGCACCAGGATGCAGTCGGCCTCGGCCAGCGCCTGGTTCTGCCGCGGCTCGTTCCACTGGTTGCCGAGGTAGAGCGGGTGGTCGTGCGGGAAGTTCATCGCCGTCGGCACCGATTCGAGCACGCCGATGCCGAGCGCCTCGCAGAAGCGCACCAGTTCGGGAACCGCTGCGGTCCGGCGGCCGAGATAGGACGTCACCACCAGCGGCCGCTCCGCCGCCACGAGCGCGTCGAGCAGCTCCGCCACCGCGGCCTCGGGCAGCGGCTGCGGCGCGACCGGCCGCCAGCGCTCGACGTCGATCGCCACGGGGGCAGGCAGCGCCTCCTCCATCACCTCGCGCGCGCCCATCAGATAGACCGGGCCGTTCGGGTCGGAGGTCGCGAGCTGCAGCGCCCGGTGCACCAGCTGCTTGACGTTGCGGCCGGTGCGGATCTCGTTGTCGTACTTCATGTAGCCGCGCACGATGCCGCGCTGGTCGTGGACGTCCTGGATCCACTGGATGAACTCGTTGCGGCTGCCCTTGAGCTCGCCATCTTGCGTGAACGGCGAGGCGCCGGCGAAGATCAGCATCGGCACCCGGCCCTTGGCGGCGTTGTGCACCGCCCCGGCCAGCGCCTGGGTGCCGCATTCGACGTGCACGATCACCGCCTGCGGCCGGCCCGAGACCTGGGCGAAGCCATGGGCCGCGCTCATGCCGACCATCTCGTTCGGGCAGGTCACGATCTCGGGGATCGGCCGGCCGGTGGCGCGGGCGGCGGCGATCGCCTCGACCAGCGCCGGATGGTCGCTGCCGAGATTGACGAAGGCGAAGCTGACGCCGGCCTCGGTCAAGGCCTCGAGGAAGGCCGTGCCGGCGGTGGTGGGAGCCGAGGCTGAAGCAGGCACCGCCCTCACTCCAGTTCGGAGACGATGTGGCGCAGCATGGTGATCAGCTCTTCCTTGCGGCCACCGACGATGGCGTCGAGCTCGCGGTCGTGCGCGGCGGCGCATTCGGCGAGATGCGACAGCGTCTCGCGGCCGGCCGGGGTCAGGTGCAGCGCATAGCTGCGCCGGTCGTTCGGGACCGGCTCGCGGCGGATCAGCCGCTCGCGCCCCAGGTCGCGCAGGATCGGGGTGATCGTCGACTTGTCGCGGCCGCAGGCCCGGCTGAGCGCGATCGGAGTGATCCCGGGATTGTCGCTGATGAGCGACAGCACCGCGAACCATCCCGGCCGCAGGTTATGCACGCCGGTGAGCCGCTTGAAGGCGCGGAAAGACGAGCTCTGCGCGAGGCGGAGATAGAATCCCAGCGCCTCGCCGAGCATCCCCAGGCGAACCGCATCGCCGCCGCCGCTGACGGGCGCAGCGGTAGCGTCCTTCCTACCCGACGTCCTGTCCATACCCGGCTCCAGAGTCCCCGAGACCGGTCAGCGCGCCGGCTGCGGACAACCGCGCCCGCCCGCAACCACGCCGTCAGGAGTGAAGGCAAGGATATTGCAAGCGCCGTCGCGTCGCAACTTAGTTTCGATGCAAACGAGTTCCAGCGGAGCGGCGGAGACCCGCCTAAAAACCGCCTGCAGCGCGCACCGCTGACAGTACGGAGGGCCGTGAAATTGCACACGCATCGCAGGTTCCGCGGCCAGAGGTCAGCCCTTCTCGGTCCCGTCCCCGACCGAGTAGCGCTGGAACAGCGGCACCTGCGCCATGATGAACACGAAGTTGGCCGCCGGCAGCACGAAGGTACGGAAATTCACCCAGGTGTCGGTGCCGTAGCCGCGCCAGACCACCTCGTTCAGCGCGGCGAGGAACAGATAGAACACCACGAAGCGCAGGGTGAACTTCATCCAGCCCGCGTCGCGCATCGGGATCAGCTCGTCCATCAGGTATTTCAGGTAGCTCTGGCCGCGCAGCAGCCCGAAGCCGAGGATGCCGGCGAAGAGCCCGTAGAGGATGGTCGGCTTCATCTTCACGAAGGTGTCGTCGCGCAGGATCAGCGTCAGCCCGCCGAAGATCGTCACCACCACGGCGGTGATCACCGCCATCTTCGGCAGCTTGCGGGTCAGGAGGTAGCTGACCGCAGCGCCAGCAGGATCGTCGGCACGAACACCTTGGTGGAGAACAGGATCTGCTCGAGCTGCCGCTCGGTGGCGCCGAGGCCGGCCGGAACCGGCGCCAGCCGGTAGGCGAGGAAGAAGACCGCCGATCGGCCCCACCTCGAGGATCAGCTTCAGCACGGGATTGATCCGGCGTTCCGACATGGTCACCGACATAGCCTCACCGCCCGCCGAATGCCACGAGGTCTCCTGGGCTTCAGAAGAACAGCCGCAGCCCGACCGTCGCATACTGGGCGCCGCCGCCAGGCGTCGCTGACCAGCCCGAACGCCCCGGAGCGGTGGTGGAAGCGGAACAGCAGCTGCGACGTTCGGCCGGCTCGGCAGCGCGAAGGTGATCTCCGGAGCGAAGAAGTGCATCCAGGGCGTGCCCGCCGCCGCCGCCGGCCTCTCCTTCTCGACGTCGGTGACGTCGCTCGCCCAGTTCATGCCCGTCGAGGCGGCGATCGTGGTGATCACCGTGCCGTCCCAGGGAAAGCCATGGTAGCGCAGGAACAGCGCGCCCCAGAGTTCGGTCGCGCTCTGCCGCCCGAAGCGCTGCGCCGATGCCGAGCCTCGGGCTCCAGCGTGAAATGGGTGCCGAGATGCGCCGGCCACGCGCGACACCGCGGTCGCGACGAGGTGGTCGTCGGTCGCGTAGTTCCAGGCGGTCGGCGGCTGCGGCGGGTCGACCAGCACCTCGCCCATCGGCGTCTCGACGTAGTTGCCGCCATAGATCGCCGTCGCGCAGTCGCCGTGGCACGGCGCGACCAGCGATCCACGGAACCCAGGCGGAGCCGGCCCCGCCGCCAGGCCGAGTAACCGCGACCGCAATCAACCCGAACCGCCCACGCGCCCAACACTCGCACCGCCGATGCCGCTGCCCCGCGCGGAACGCATACCACGCGATCGCGACCGGCGGAACTCATTATCGTTCATGCGCCGTCGAGCCCGGTCAGCGCGCGGGCGAATTCCTCGGGATCGAACGGGGCGAGGTCGTCGATGCCCTCGCCGACGCCGATGGCGTGGATCGGCAGGCCGAAGCGGTCGGCGAGCGCCACCAGCACGCCGCCCTTGGCGGTGCCGTCGAGCTTGGTCATCACCAGGCCGGTGACCTCGGCGATCCTGCGGAAGATCTCGACCTGCGAGAGCGCGTTCTGCCCGGTGGAGGCGTCGAGCACCAGCAGCGTGTTGTGCGGGGCGTCGGGGTCGCGCTTGCGCATGACCCGCACGATCTTGGCGAGCTCGGCCATCAGGTCCTCGCGGTTCTGCAGCCGCCCGGCGGTGTCGATCAGCAGCAGGTCCGCGCCCTCCGCCTCGGCGCGGGCCAGCGCGTCGAAGGCGAGGCTCGCAGGGTCCGAGCCCTGGGCCGCCGTCATCACCGGCACCCCGGCGCGGTCGCCCCAGATCTGCAGCTGCTCGACCGCGGCGGCGCGGAAGGTGTCGCCGGCGGCGATCACCACCGACTTGCCGGCGGCGCGGAACTGGCTCGCGAGCTTGCCGATGGTCGTGGTCTTGCCCGAGCCGTTGACGCCGACCACCAGCACCACCTGCGGGCGCTTGGGATAGATCGGCATCGGCCGGGCGACCGGCTCGAGGATCGCGGCGATCTCGCCGGCGAGGAGCTCGCGGATCTCGCGGGCGCCGACCCGGCGGCCGAAGCGGCCCTCGGCGATGGCGGCGGTGACCTTGAGCGCGGTCTCGACGCCCATGTCGGACTGCGATCAGCAGCTCCTCGAGGCCCTCGAGCATGGCGTCGTCGAGCACCCGGCCCTTCTCCGGCCCCAGCAGCCGCCCGACCAGCCCCGGCCGCTCGGCAACGGGCGCCTCGGGCGCGACGGTGGCCGGCTCCGCCGCGGCGGGCGCCTCGTCGAGGATGGCGTCCAGCCCCTCCTCGAGTTTCGAGGACGACTTGAACAGCCGCTCCTTGAGCTTCTGGAAAAACGCCATGCCCGCCTCGTCCGCAACCCCGCCTCCCTAGACCGGCGGGCGGGGAGATGCAAACCCGTCGCCGTCGCTTCGCGGCGTCGGCCGGCGGCGCCGGCCGCCGCTGCTCCGCGGCCTTTTCCTCGCGGAACAGCGTCCAGGCGGCGAGGAAAAGCGCGGCGATCAGCGGACCGATGACGAAGCCGTTGATCCCGAACAGCGAGATGCCGCCGAGCGTCGAGACCAGGATCACGTAGTCGGGCATCCGGGTGTCCTTGCCGACCAGCCGCGGGCGCAGGAAGTTGTCGACGAGGCCGATCACCCCGGCGCCGACGGCGACGAGAATGATCGCCTTGCCGGTGGAGCCGATCAGGAACAGGTACCCCGCGACCGGG
The DNA here is from genome assembly GCA_963847795.1 of uncultured Alphaproteobacteria bacterium. Taxonomy (GTDB): domain Bacteria; phylum Pseudomonadota; class Alphaproteobacteria; order Rhodobacterales; family Rhodobacteraceae; genus Amaricoccus. The sequence goes on along the minus strand of CAWKBH010000015.1, from coordinate 530,557 downwards.
ACCCAGACCAGCGCCGAGCCGACCGCCGGCAGCAGCGACAGGAAGATCATCAGCGCCCCCCAGAGCAGCGCGCCCTTGATCCCGAGGAGCCAGAACGCGACGCCGCCGATGGTGCCCTGGATCACCGCGATCACGATGTTGCCCTTGACCGTGGCCCGGACCACGGCGGTGAACTTGTCGATCAGCGCGCGGTTGTAGCGTCGCTGAACGGCATCGAGCCAGCGATGTTGCGCCCGATCATCCGCCCGTCGCGAAACAAGAAGAACAGCACGTAGAGCATGATGCCGGTGCTGACGAAGAAGCTGCAGCGTGTCCTGGCCGACGCTGAACGCCTGGCTGGCGAGGAACTGGCTCGCCTCCTTCAGCGCCGCGGTCAGCCGGGTGCGCAGGGCGTCGAAGTCCCCCACCCCGAGCCGGTCGAGCAGATGCTGCATCCAGGGCGGCAGCGCGTGTGCAGATCGGCGAAGATCGTGGTGGTGTCGAAGGTTCCCTGCTGCACCTGCTGGACCAGGTGCGTGCCCTCGCCGACCAGCGCGCCCAGCAGAAGCGCCATCGGGATGATGGCGATGACGATGCAGACCAGCAGGCTCGTCAGCGCCGCGAGGTTGCTGCGCGGGCCGAACCGCCGCTCGAAGCTGCGCTGCAGCGGCTGGAACACGATGGCCAGCACCCCGGCCCAGAACACCGCGCCGTAGAACGGGATCAGCAGCCAGAAGAAGGCGACCGAGACCAGCGCCAGCAGCAGCAGGAAGGCCTTGTGTTGCTGAGTGGTGTCCACTGGGCGCGCCCCGGTCCTGAGCGGCATCGCCGCACCGGCAGGCTAAGCGCGGAACCGCGCCGGTAGCAAGCCGCGGCTCGCCGTTTGCTACCCGGCGGCCTCGGCCGCCGTGCTCAGCCGAAGGCGCTGTCCTTCTCGATGAAGCGGATCGTGCCGGCCTTGGCCTGGGCCTGGATCGCCTTGGTGATCTCGATCTGCGCCGACCTCGCCTTCCTTGCGGCTGACGTCCTCGAGCGCCGCCAGCTCCTCCACGTAGCGCTCGGACGAGGCGGCGCGGCAGGTTCTCCAGCACGAAGGCCGACCGTGGCGCTCTCCTGGGCCTCGCCGAGCTTCAGCGCCTTCAGCAGCACCTCCTCGGAAACGTCGCGCAGCACCCCGGCGATGTCGCGGCCGTGCAGGCGGACCGAGATGTCCTCGAAGGTGAACATCGTGCGCTGCACGTCCTGGGCGAGCGAAGGCTCCTGCGCCTCGAGATAGCTCAGGAACCCCTCGCGCACCTCGGTCGAGATGTTGTTCATCAGGCCCGCGATCAGGTCGGCCGGGCGGCGCTTGGAGAGGTTGCGCTGCAGCACCGAGAGGAAGTCGCGCTCGATCGCGCCCTGGATCGCGGCGGCGATCGGCGGGTCGAGCGTCGGCACGCGCGACAGGCGCAGCACGATGGTCTGGGCGAAGCCGCGCTCCAGCCGCTCCAGCACGCTGGCCGCCACCTCGGCGCGCATCTCGCTCAGGACCACCGCGGCGGTCTGGGGATGCTCGCCCTGCAGGAAGTTCGCCAGCGTCGGCGCCGGCGTGTCGTTCAGCCGCTCCCAGACCGAGCGGACCTCGCTGCGCCGGCGGCCGTCGATCAGCCGCTGCACCTCGTCCTCGTCCTCGAGCACCGCCGAGAGCAGCTTGCGCGCCGCCTTCGAGCCGCCGGAGATCTCCGGGCCGGTGGTCAGCAGCTCGAGGAACTCCACGATCACCGCGTCGAGCACCTCCTGGCTGATCTTGCCGAGGCCGCCGATCGCCCGGGCGAAGCGCTCCATGTCCGGCTCGCTCAGCTCGCGCAGGAATCCGCGCCGCCAGCTCCGGGCCGATCGCGGTCAGGATCATCGCCGCCTTCTCGATCGGGGTCGGCATCTGGTCTCGGCCGGATCGCCGGCAGCCGCGGCTTCGGCCTTGCGCCGGCGGGACCAGGGCGGCGGTCTCGGTCATTGTGCGTAGCTCCGGACCAGCGCGCCGGCGAGCAGGCTCCAGCCGTCGGCGATGACGAAGAAGGCGAGCTTGAAGGGCAGCGAGACCACCGCCGGCGGCACCATCATCATGCCCATCGACATCAGCACCGCGGCGATCACCAGGTCGATCACCAGGAACGGCAGGAAGATCAGGAAGCCGACCTCGAAGCCGCGCTTGATCTCGCTGAGCAGGAACGCCGGCACCAGCAGCGACAGCGGCGTCTCGCCGTCCGCGCGCTCGGCCTGCGGCCGGGGCGCGGCCTCGGCCAGCATCTCGACGGTGGCGGGATCGACCCGGCCCTCCATGAACACGCGGAACGGCGCCATCACCGGCGCGAAGGCGTCCTCGGGCGTCGAGCTCGCCGGCGATCATCGGCTCGATGCCGTCGTGCCAGGCCTGGGTGAACACCGGCTCCATCACGAACTAGGTCAGGAACAGCGCGAGGCTCACGATCATCATGTTGGGCGGCGCCTGCTGCACGCCGATCGCCTGGCGCAGGATCGAGAGCACCGTGACCATGAACGGAAAGCAGGTCACCATGATCGCGAGGCCCGGCGCGAGGCTGAGCAGCGTGATCAGCAGGAACAGCTGCACCGTGCGCAGGCTGAACGACTGGCCGTTGCCGAGGTCGATCGAGATCTGCTGCGCCGCCGCCGGATGCACGACAAAAGAAGAGCCCCGCCGCCAGCGCGAGGAGGAGGATCACTCGCGGGCGGCGGTGCATCAGAGCTCATTCGAGAAGTCGGCCACTTCGGTCAGGCGCACGCCGAGCCGGCCGCTATCGTCGCCGATCTCCTGCAGCTCGCCGCGGGCGATCAGCCGGTCGCCGATGTAGAGCTCGACCGGGTCGTCGATGGTGGAATCGAGCGTCAGCACCGAGTCGCGGCGCAGCTCGACCAGTTCGCTGACCAGCGGCCGGGCCTTGCCGACCGAGATCGTCACCTCGATCGGCACGCCGAGGAAGGCGCCGGCCCGCGCCGGCCGGCCGCGCGCTCGGGCGCGCCTTCGGCCGCGGGCTCGGCGGCGGCGGGCTCGGCGACCGGCTCCGCGCCGGCTTCGGGCTGCTCGTCATCCGTATTGCCTTGGGTCATCGTCCTCGCCCTTGTTGCCCGGTGTCGAGGTGCGACGCGATGCAGGCGCGGATCTGCGCGATGCAGGCGTCCAGATCGAGATGGTCGTAGCCCTGGTCCCAGAAGATCTGCGCCTCGCGCGGCAGCAGCTCCGGCGCCGCCTCGACCTTGGCGTCGAGGCCGCGCTCGGCCAGCAGCGCGCCGAGGCGCTCGACCAGCTCCGGCGCGCAGCGCAGCCGCGGCCGCGCCCCGGGCGCGTGCGCCAGCGCGCGCTCGACCAGCCGCGCGATCTCGGCGCCGAGCCCGGCCTCGGCCAGCGCCGGCGCGATGCCCGACGGCCAGCGCCTCGAGCATCGGCGCGAGGCTCGCGGCCACGTGGCGCCGCGCCGCCTCGTTGGTCAGTCGCGCGTCGGCGATCGCCTCGACCAGCTCGCTGGTCAGCCGGGCCTGGTCCTCGAGGAAGCCGTCGGTGGCGGCCGCCTGGCCGGCGAGATAGCCCTCGCGCCAGGCCGCCTCGCGCGCGGCCGCCAGCCGGCGTTCGGCCGGGCTCGAGCCGGACGCGGCGTCGGGCCGGCGTCCGGCGAGAAGGTCTCGAGGCGGTAGGCGATCATGATCCGGCAGGCTCCTTGCGGGTGTCGGGGGATTCGATCCAGCTGCGCAGCACCGCGGCGCTGTCCTCGCCGCGGCTGGTGATCACGTCGCGCAGCCGCTCGATCTTGTTCACGGTCTGCGCCGGCAGGTCGAGGATGTCGCTGGTCGATCTGCGGCCGGGCCGCCAGGCGCGGCCGGTGTCGGGACCGGTTCGCGCGGGCCGGTCAGCTCGGCCAGCTGCAGCATCGGCGCGCCGGCTGGTCATCGGCCGCAGCACGAAGAAGATCAGCGCCAGCACGATCGCCGCCGAGCACGCCGAGCTGGGCCAGCCGCGCGCCGTTGGCCGTCCAGGAAGCCCGAGCCGGCGCTGTTCGACCAGCGTCCCCTGCTCGGCCGGCAGGGTGAACTGCAGCGATTCGATGGTCACGGTGTCGCCGCGCGTCGGCGTCGAAGCCGATCGCCGACTGCACCAGCTGGCGCAGCGTCTCGATCTCCTCCGCCGGGCGCGGCGCCCAGCCGTCCTTGCCGTCGGCGCCGTGCTGGACGATGCCGTCGACCATGACCGCGACGCTGATCTTGCGCACCTGGCCGGGCAGGATCACCCGCTCGCGCCGGGTCTCGGAGACCTCGAAGTTCTGCCGCTCGCTGGTCTTGGTCGAGCTGCGCTTGCTGTCGCTCTTGCCGCCGCCGACGTCGCCGTCGGGCAGGTTGCTCGCCACGGTCACGCCGGGCGCGCTGCCGCTGGCGTTCTCCGAGTTCTCCTCGGTCTCCGAGCTGATCGCCACCCGGCTGTCGGGATCGATGGTGCGCTCGGTGATGGTCTGGCTGTCCATGTCGGCGTCGACGTTGACCTCGACGATGGCGCGGCCCGGACCGACCCGCGCCTCGAGCAGGCGCTGGATGTTGGCGCGCAGCGTCTCGGCCCGCGTCGTTCGGGCTCGACGGCGCCGTTGGTCAGCGCGTCGTCCTTGCCCGGCCAGCACCACGCCGCTTGGCCGCGTCGATCACCGCCACCGCCTCCGGGCGTGACGCCGGCGACCGCCGAGGACACCAGGTAGCGGATCGCCTCGGCCTGGCCGCGCGTCGAGCTCGCCGCGCGCCATGGTGACCGTCACCGAGGCCGAGCCGGCCGGCGTGCGCGAGAAGGGCTGCGACACCGGGTTGGCCAGATGCACCCGCGCCGCGCGCACGTTCGGCGAGCCGGTGATGGTGCGGGCGAGCTCGCCCTCCTTGGCGCGCCAGTAGGCGGCGTCGAACATCTGGCTGGTGGTGCCGAAGCCCGAGAGGTTGTCGAGGATCTCGTAGCCCGCCGGCCCGCCCGCCGGCAGCCCCTTGGCCGCCAGCGTCATCCGGATCCGGTCGCGCGCGGCGCCGTCGACCAGGATCGACGGTGCCGTCGCACCTCGATAGGCCACGCCCTCGGCCTCGAGCTCGGCCACCACCTCGCCGGCGGCCGCGGAATCGAGGCCGGAATAGAGCATCGCCATCGACGGCGTCGGTGGCGACCCGGCTGATGCCCGAAGATCGCCGCCACGATCGCCAGCACGCTCAGGCACGGCGATCAGCCGCCGGCGCGCGTCGAGGCCGTCCCAGAAACTCAGAAGCTGTTGTCACCGCGGTCCTTCGGTCCTGCTCGGCGGCCGGCCGGGGAACCGCCGCTCTGCGTCGCCGGGATACTCGGCGGGCCATGCTTAAGATTTGGTTAGTGAAGCTCGGTTTACCTATGACCGAAACACGAACTTTAACGAACGGGCCCCCGATGACCGACGCCGCCGCCGAACCCGCCGAGACCGAGCCGGCCGCCAGGCCGAAGGGCAAGCTCGGGCTGATCATCGGGATCGTGGCCGCGCTGGCGCTCGGCGGCGGCGGCTTCTTCGCGATCTACGCCGGGCTTGCTCGACCCCGGCGCGCTCGCTCGGCCACGAGCGAAGCCGCCGCCGCCGAGCGTGCTCGGCGACATCGCCTTCGTGCCGATGGAGCCGATCATGATCTCGCTCGCCGCCCGGCGCCACGGCGAAGCACCTGCGCTTCACCGGCCAGCTCGAGGTCGCGCCCGACCACGCCGTCGAGGTCGCCGGCCTGATGCCGCGGGTGCTCGACGTGCTCAACACCTACCTGCGCGCCGTCGACGTCCAGGACCTCGAGGATCCCGTCGGCGCTGGCCCGGCTGCGGGCGCAGATGCTGCGGCGCGATCCAGGTGGTGACCGGCGAGGGCCGGGTGCGCGACCTGCTGATCACCGAATTCGTGCTCAACTGAGGAGATCCCGCCATGGACCTCTTGATGAACGGTCTGCTGACGGCCGCGACCCTCTTCGCCGGCGGCTACTGCTGGGTGCTGGCCGCCGGGTGCACGAGCCTGAAATCGCTCGACAACGGCCTCGGCGGCGCGATCGTCACCCTGACCCGGCAGATCGAGCTGGCCCGCGCTGACCCTCGACGAGGCGAGGCCTCCTCGCGCGACACCCGCCAGGACCTGAGCCAGCTCGTCGCCAGCGCCGACGCCGCCGCCGGCCAGCTCAGGCTGCTGATCGCCGCCGCCCCCCTGCGCCGCCCCCGCGCCGCCGGCACCCGCGCCAGCCGCCGCGGCCGAACCCGCCTGCAGCGCCCGCGCCCGCCGCGACCGCCGAGCCCGAAGCCGCCACGCCTCTGGAAACGCCGCCAGTGCCCGAGCCGCCGGCCGCGCCCGTGCTGGTCGCCGCGATCCGGCCGGCGCCGGCGGCCGACGGCGGACGCGCCGGCGCCGCCCCCGCGTCCCGTCCCGCACCTCGCCGAAGTGCCGAAGCCGCGCGCGCTGGCGCCGATCGAGAACCCGCTGCGCCGCGCCAAGCCCGTGGTGGCGCAGCCGATCCGCAGCGAGGACGAGATCCTCGAGGCGCTGAGCGCGCTCGCCTCGGGAGGGCGCTGAGCCATGGCCGGGAGCGGCCGCCCGGCGCTGGGCGGCGTCGGCCTGATCGTGCTCTGCTTCTTCGGCTCGGCCGGCGCTGCGGCTGACCGGCGACGGCTGGGCGCTGGCCCAGGGCATCGGCGAGGCGGCGCAGGGCCGCCCGCAGCCCGCCGGCGGCGCGACGTCGGACGGCGCGGACAGCGCGACGCTGCTCGCGGCGATTCGCGAGCGCGAGGCGCAGCTCGACGCCGAGGAGAAGCGGCTGGCCGACCGCAAGCAGACCCTCAGCGTCGCCGAGGCCAAGCTCACCGAGCAGCTCGCCGCCTTCGACAAGGCCCAGAAGAACCTGGAAAAGACCCTGGCGCTGGCCGACGAGGCCGCCGAGAAGGACATCGCCCGGATGACCACGGTCTACGAGAACATGAAGCCGGCCGACGCCGCGAAGATCTTCGAGCGCATGGACGTGAACTTCGCCGCCGGCCTCCTGGCGCGGATGCGACCCGATGTCGCAGCGAAGGTGCTGACCGGCATGAGCGCCGACAGCGCCTACGCCCTGACCCTGACCATCGCCAGCCGCAACGCGGCGGTGCCGACCAAATAGCCGGCCGGCTTGAAGCTTTCTTAATCACCTCCCCGCTAAGACCGATCGGGTGTGAAGCGGGAGGCGCGCACCGCGCGCCCAGGGCCCTCGGAATGGACGCATGATCGGAATCGTCGGCATCTGCATCGTCTTCGTGATGGTCTTCGGCGGCTACACGATGGCCGGCGGCAAGATCGAGATCATCCTGCATTCGCTGCCGTTCGAGATGATGATCATCCTCGGCGCCGCCACCGGCGCCTTCGTCATCGGCAACGACAAGCACGGCATCACCCACACGCTCAAGGACATCGCCAAGGTCTTCAAGGGACCGCACTGGAAGACCCAAGGACTTCCAGGACCTGCTCTGCCTGATGTTCCAGCTGATCCGCATCGCCCGCTCGAACCCGGTCGAGCTCGACAGCCACATCGAGGACCCCGGCGCCTCGCCGATCTTCGGCACCTACCCGCGCATCCTCGCCGACAGCGAGGCGGTGGCGCTGATCTGCGACACCCTGCGCTCGGCCTCGATGAACTACGACGACCCGCACCAGGTCGAGGAGGTGCTGACCAAGCGGATCGAGAAGAACTACGCCGAGGCGCTGCACTCGGCGCACACCCTGCAGATGATGGCCGACGGCCTGCCGGCGCTCGGCATCGTCGCCGCGGTGCTCGGCGTGATCAAGACCATGGCCTCGATCGACCAGCCGCCGGAGATCCTCGGCAAGATGATCGGCGGCGCGCTGGTCGGCACCTTCCTCGGCGTCTTCATCGCCTACGGCTTCGTCGGGCCGTTCGCCAGCCGGGTGAAGGCGGTGATCGACGAGGACCAGCACTTCTACAACCTGATCCGCGAGGTGATGGTGGCGGCGCTGCACAACCACGCCCCCAACATCTGCGTCGAGGTCGGCCGGCAGAACACGCCCGGCGAACCTGCGCCCCTCCTACAACGAGCTCGAGGGCGCGCTCAGGGCCTCCAAGCAGAGCCTCGCGGCGTGATCCGCGCCGCCGCCCTCGGCCTCGCGGCGCTCGTCGGCGCCGCGCCCGCGCTGGCGGCCGAAGGCGGGCCGATCCGCGGCGGCGAGCACGCGGGCTTCAGCCGCATCGTGATGACCATCGAGCCGACCACCGAGTGGTCGCTCGAGACCGGCCCGAACCGCGCCACCATCGTCTTCCCCGGCAAGCAGCTCGCCTTCAGCACCGGCGGCGTCTTCGACAAGCTGCCGCAGACCCGGATCCTCGCGGTCCGCAGCCGAGCCCGGCCCCGCCGGCACCAGCATCGAGGTCGACCTCGGCTGCGACTGCCGGGTCAGCACCGCCTTCGTCGGCGCGCGCTACCTGGCGCTCGACGTGGCCGACCGCGACGCCCCGCCGCCGGTGGCGGAGGCCGAGCCGGCGCCCCCCGCCGAGACCCCCGCGGCGCGCGCCGCGCGCGAGCAGACCGCCGTCGACAGCGCCGAGCAGGTGCTGATCCGCCAGATCGAGCGCGCCGCGAACCAGGGGCTCGTCGTGCTCTCGCCCCAGGGCCCGCCGCGTCCCGCAAAGCCGGACGCCGCCGCCCCCGCGCCCGATGCCGTGGCGGACGCCGCGACCGCGCCCGCCGACGCGCCGCAGGACGCCGCCCCCGTCGCCGCCGCCCCGCCGCCGCCCGCGCCCGCCGTGGCCGCGCACCCGCCGCAGATCGAGGTCGCGCACCTGGAGCAGCCGACGGACCTCGCGGGGCTGGACGACCAGGAGCAGATCGAGGCCACCACCGTCTTCGACCGCGACACCCAGCGCGCCCTTACCCACGAGGCCGCGCCCGCCGTGGCGAGCGTCTGCCTGCCCGACGACGAGTTCGACGTCGGCGCCTGGTCGAACGGGCTGGCGATGACGGACCAGCTGCCGACGCTGCGCCGCCAGCTGGTCGGCGAATTCGATGCGCCGAACCCGGACGGGGTGCGCGACCTGGCGCGGCTCTACATCCGCTTCGGCTTCGGCGCCGAGGCCGAGGCGCTGCTCGCGGGCTTCGCCGGCCCGCCCGGCGTCGAGGACCGGGCGCTGCTCGTCGACCTCGCCCGCGCCGTCGAGGGCCGCCCCGTGGCGCCCGACGGCCCGCTCGCCCTCGCCGACCCCTGCCCCGGCCAGCACGGCCTGTGGCTGGCGCTCGGCGGCGCCGCGCCGGTCTGGCACGACGCGACCAGCTTCGCCGCCGTCCAGGCCGCCTTCGAGGCGCTGCCGGCCGACCTGCGCGTGCTCGTCGGACCCGGGCTGGTCAACCGGCTGCTCGACGCCGGCCACCCCGCCGAGGCGCGGCTGATCTTCGAGACCACGGTTCGCCCGGGCGAGCCGCTCGACCCGACGCTCGAGCTGGCCCAGGCCCGGCTGGCCGCTGCCGAGGGCCATCCGCTCGAGGCGACGCAGGCGCTGGCGGCGCTGGTCGACGGCAGCGGCCACACCTCGATCGCGGCGCTGACGCAACTGGTGCGGGTCGCGCTCGACGCCCACCTGCCGATCCCCGACCGCGTCGTCACCGATCTGCGCGCCGCGGCGCTCGAATATCGCGGCTCCGACCGCGAGCCCGAGCTGCGCGCGCTGCTGACCGAGGCGCTCGGGCAACGGGCCGAGCTGCCGGCGGCGATCCAGGAGAGCCGCGCCGCCATGCACGACCTGCCGGCCGCGGCCGGCCGCTTTCAGACGCTGGCGGTCCGCGCCCTGGCCGAAGCCGATCCGGCCGCCGTCGGTCCCGCCGTCTACGCCGAAACCGTGCTCGCGGCGGCCGACCTGATCGCCCGCGCCCCGGGCGACGACCCGGCCCGCCTGGCGATCGCCACCCGGCTGGTCGACCTCGGCCTGCCCGACCCGGCGCTGGCGACCCTCGGCCCCGCGCTCGCCGCCGGCGACGACGCGGCCCGGCTGCTCGCGGCCAAGGCGCGGCTGCGGCTCGGCCAGCCCGACCAGGCCCGCGCGGCGCTCGGCACGCTCGAAGGCCCCGAGGCGGCCGAGATCCGCGCCCGCTCCTTCGCGCTCGACGGCGCCTACGGCCAGGCCCTCGCCACCCTCGCCGACCACGGCCTCACCACCGAAGCCGCACCCTACGCCTGGCCCTCCGGCGACTGGTCGCGCGCCCGCGCCGCCGCGGCCGCCGATCCCGAACGGCTGGCGATGGCCGCCTACATGACCGCCAAGACCGGCGAGGCGCCCCCGCCCGCCCCGTCCGAGGACCCCGCCAAGCTCGCCCCCGACGCCGCCTTCCAGGAGCCGCTGCCGCCGCTCGAACAGCCCGAGCCTCGACGCCGCCCGCCGCCTGCTCGCCTCCGGCAAGCAGGTCGGCGGCTTCGTCCAGGACCTGCTCGCCGAGCACTAGGCCCGGCCCCGGCCGCGCCCTGAAACCCTTACCCGCCGTCGACAAGTATGCACAGCCGTTGTGCATGAGTTGTGCATGCCACGTGCATCGAACTTCCGGAACGATTTCAACGGGAAGAAGCCCCTTCCCCGAGCAACCGCATCAACCGCGCCTTCTCCCCCGAATCCTCCGGCCGCGCCAGCGCCGCCACCAGCTCCTCCAGCGACGCGAGGTTGTGGCAGGCGCGAAAGCTGTCCACGTGCGGCAGGATCGCCCGCACCCCCCTCGCCCGCGGCGCGAACCCGTCCCAGCGCAGCAGCGGGTTCAGCCAGATCAGCCGCCGCGCCGACAGATGCAGCCGCTCCATCTCGATGCCCAGCCGCAGCGGATCGTCCCGGTCCAGCCCGTCGCTGATCAGGAGCACCACCGCCCCCTGCCCCAGCACCCGCCGCGACCAGTCGCGGTTGAAGGCGTGCAGGCAGGCCCCGATCCGGGTGCCCCCCTCCCAGTCCAGCGCCTCCCGCCCCGCGGCCGCCAGCGCCGCGTCGACGTCGCGCTGTCGCAAGTGCCTGGTAATATTCGTCAATCTCGTGCCGAACGTGAAGGCGTACACCTGCGCCCAGCCTGCGCCCTTCGCATTCGCCGCCGCATGCAGGAAGTGCAGCAGCATCCGCGAATAGGACGACATCGACCCCGAGATGTCGCAGAGCGCCACCAGGTTCGGCCAGCGCGTCCGCCGCGCCCGCAGCACCAGCCCCTCCACCTCGCCCCCCGAGCGCAGCGCCGCGCGCATGGTCCCGCGCCAGTCCGCCACCCGACCCCGCGCGCTGACCCGGGTCCGCCGGCTGGCGATCGGCCGCACCGGCAGCTGCAGCCGGGCGATGGCGCGCCGCGCCGCCGCCTGCTCGGCCGCCGACATCTGCTCGAAGTCGAGCCGCTTCAGCTGCTCCTCGGCCGAGAAGGTCAGCGTCGCGTCGACCTCGACCTCCTCCCCCTCCTCCTCGCGCGGCGGCGGCCGCGTCTCGGCCCCGTCCAGCAACGCCTCCGCCGCCCGCCGCTCCGCCGGCGTCGGCTCCGCCGGCTCGTCCAGCCCGCGGACCAGCGGCGTCAGCAGGCTCATCATCCGCTCCATGAACTGCGGATCGCGCCAGAACAGCCTGAAAACCTGGGAAAATACCTCCCGGTGCTCCGGCCGGCCGACGAAGCAGGCCTGCAGGGTGAAATAGAAGTCCCGCTTGTCGGTGAAGCCCACCGCCTCGACCGCCCGGATCGCGTCCACCACCCGCCCGGTCCCCACCGGCAGCCCCGCCTTGCGCAGCGCCCGGGCGAAATGCGCGATGTTGAGCGCCAGCTTGCCGTCCTCCGGGACGGCCAGGTCCGCGAACCGGGCCATCGCCTCAGACCGGTCCGAGCTCGGCCCGCGCCTGATCGAGGATCCGCTTGGCCTCCGAGCCCTGCAGCCGGGCGATGTCGTCCTGGTACTTCAGCAGCGCCCCCAGCGTGTCGGCGATCACCTGCGGACTGAGCTGCACCGCATCGAGCGCCACCAGGCACTTCGCCCAGTCGATGGTCTCCGCGACGCCGGGCTTCTTGAACAGGTCCTCCTCGCGCAGCCGCTGCACGAACGCCACCACCTCGCGCGACAGCGCCGCCGTCGCCTCCGGCGCGCGGGCCTTCAGGATCGCCAGTTCCCGTTCGAAATCGGGGTAGTCGACCCAGTGATAGAGGCAGCGCCGCTTCAGCGCGTCATGCACCTCGCGGGTCCGGTTCGAGGTCAGGATCGACGATCGGCGGCTCCTCCGCGTGGATCGTCCCGAGCTCCGGAATCGTCACCTGGAAGTCGCTGAGCGCCTCCAGCAGGAACGCCTCGAACGGCTCGTCGGTGCGGTCGAGCTCGTCGATCAGCAGCACCGGCGGCCCCTCCGCCTGCGGCTCCATCGCCTCCAAGAGCGGCCGGCGGATCAGGAAGCGCTCGGAGAACAGCTCCTCGGTCAGCGCGTGCCGATCGGCCGAGCCCTCGGCCTCGGCGGTGCGGATCGCCACCATCTGGGCCGGAAAGTTCCACTCGTAGACCGCGCTCGCCGCGTCGAGCCCCTCGTAGCACTGCAGCCGGATCAGCCGCCGCCCCAGCGCCTGGCTCAGCGCCTTGGCGATCTCGGTCTTGCCGACCCCGGCCTCGCCTTCGAGAAACAGCGGCTTGCCCAGCTTCAGCGCCAGGAAGACCACGGTGGCGAGCCCGCGGCCGGCGACGTAGCCCGCGCCGTCAAGCAGGGCCTGGGCGTCGTCGATGGTTCCGGGCAGTTGCGAGGCTGGCATCAGCCGTCCCTCCCTGAGCCGCCATATGGACGGGCCGGAGCCGCGAAAATCAACCCCCCGGACAGGTGCCCGTGCGGCGCAACGGCGCGACCCGGTATCATTGCCGCCGAGACGGTTGCGAACGATTTTGCGCCTCTATATCATCCGAAAAAGCGCTGGGGGCGTTGGTGCCGACGCCTGTTGGCGCAATAATAAATCCAACTGGGAGGAAACAATGGCCAGAAAACTAGTCTTCGCCCTGACCGGGGCGATCGCGCTGGCGTCCGCCATGGGCGCGGCGGCGCAGGAGAAGGTCAAGATCGGCTTCCTGCCGGGCGTCGTCGACCCGTTCTACCAGGTGATGCAGCTCGGCGTGGAGAAGGCGGCCAAGGATCTCGGCGTCGAGGTCGTGACCCAGATTCCGCCGACCTGGGGCGTCGAGGTCCAGACCCCGATCCTCGACGCGCTGATCGCCCGCGGCGATCTCAACTACATCATCACCGCGCCGACCGACAAGGATCAGATGGTTGCGCCGCTGCAATCCGCGGTCGACGCCGGGATCAAGGTCATCACCGTCGACACCTTCCTCGGCGACGGCGACTACGTGAACGGCCCGGTGACCTTCCCGCTGAGCTACATCGGCTCGGACAACGTCGAAGGCGGCCGCATCTCGGCCCGCGGCCTCGCCAAGGCGATCGGCGGCAAGGGCACGGTCTACATCAACTCCACCAACCCCAACGTCAGCTCGGTCGAAGGCCGCGAGCAGGGCTTCAAGGAGGTGATGGCCAAGGACTATCCCGACATCAAGGTGCTCGGCCCCGAATACAACCTCGACGATCCCAACAAGGCCGCGCAGCAGGCCGCGGCGGTCATCGAGCAGAACCCCGACCTCGCCGGCATCTTCGGGACCAACGTCTTCAGCGCCCAGGGCACCGGCACGGCGGTCGTGAACGCCGGCCTCGGCGGCCAGGTGCAGGTCGTGGCCTACGACGCCACCCAGCTCGCGATGGAGCTGATGGACAAGGGCGTGGTCAGCCTGGTGCTGGCGCAGAAGCCGTTCGACATGGGCTACCTGGCGGTGGAATTCGCCGTGGCCGACGCCGCCGGCGTCACCAGCCTGCCGCGCCGCGTCGAGACCGGCTTCGCGATCATCGACAAGGACAACGTCAAGGATCCCGAGATCGCGCGCTTCATCTACCAGGTCCCGGGCAAATAGCGGTCTGACCGGGGCAACCCGATCTCCGGCCCGGGAACGCCGCCGCGCGTTCCCGGGCCGCCGTCCGACCGAGCAGGAAGGGACCGCGTGGCCAATCCCGTCTCCAGCAGCGGCGCCGGCCGCCCCGTCGCCGCCCGCCTGCCGGTGCCGCGCCGCCTGATTCTGCTCATCAGCCGGCTCTGGGCCTGGGTGTTCCTCGGGCTGATGATCGCCTTCTTCGTGATCTCGATCTCGGTGCTGAGCGGCGGCGCCGTCAGCTTCCTGACCGTGCGCAACTCGCAGAACATCCTGGTGGCGATCATCCCGGTGCTGCTGCTCGGGCTCGGCCAGACCTTCGTGATCATCGGCGCCGGGATCGACCTCTCCGTCGGCTGGGTGATGAGCCTCGCCTCGGTGCTCTCGGCGCTGGCGCTCCGCGCCGCCTTCAACGGCGGCATCCCGCTCTTTCCCGCGGTGGTGATCGGCTTTCTCGCCGCCGTTGTCGGCGCCGGTTTCGTCGGGCTGATCAACGGCGCGATCATCGCCAAGCTGAAGGTGCCGGCCTTCATCGTGACGCTCGGCACCTCGTTCATCGTGCGCGGCGTGGCGCTCCTGATGTCGGAGAACACCACGGTGATCGGCCTGCCCGCCGGCATCCGCGCCTACGGCAACGAGTCGCTGATCTACTCGATCCGCGGCGAGGGCGGCGGGCTCTACCTCTTCGGCCCGCCCGAGCTCACCGGGGACATGCTGCGCCGCATGGACCGGATCCTGCCCTACCCGGTGATCGTGACGGCGGTCGTGGTCGCCTTCGCCGCGTTCCTGCTGCGCCGGACCCAGTTCGGCCGGCACACCTACGCCATCGGCGGCAACCTCGAGGCGGCGGTGCGTACCGGCATCCCGGTCGACCGCCACATCATCAAGCTCTACATGCTCTCGGCGGCGACCGCGGGCATCGCCGGGTTCCTCTCGACGCTGCGCTTCACCGCCGGCTCGGCGGTGATCGGCGATCCGCTGCTGCTCTCCTCGATCGCCGCGGTGATCATCGGCGGCGTCAGCCTGTTCGGCGGCGCCGGCAGCGTCATGGGCACCGTGATCGGCGCCCTGATCATCGCCGTCCTCACCACCGGGCTGGTCATGCTGAACGTGCAGGCGTTCTGGCAGTTCATCGTCGTCGGTGCGGTCGTGATCATCGCCGTGCTGATCGACCAGTCGCGCGAGCTGATCATCGGCCGCAGCAGATCGGCACCGCCGACATGAGCGAGCCGGTCCTCTCGGTCCGCGGCATCACCAAGCGCTTCGGCGGGCTGGTCGCGGTCAACGACGTCAGCCTCGACGTCTTTCCCGGCGAGGTGGTGGCGCTTCTCGGCGACAACGGTGCCGGCAAGTCGACGCTGATCAAGTGCGTCTCCGGCGTCTACGCCGCCGACGAGGGCGAGATCTGGCTCGACGGCCGGCTCCGCCATTTCGCCCGCCCGATCGACGCCCGCCGCCAGGGCATCGAGACGATCTACCAGGACCTCGCGCTGGCCAACAACCTCGACGTCAGCGCCAACATCTTTCTCGGCCGCGAGCTCAAGAGCAGCCACCTCGGCGGACTGGTCCACACCCTCGACGACCGGACCATGCTGCGCGAATCCGAGGCCGCGCTGCAGACGCTCGAGATCCACTTCCCCACGCTCACCCAGCCGATCGAGAGCCTCTCCGGCGGCCAGCGCCAGGCGGTCGCCATCGCCCGCGCCGTCTACTGGGACGCGAAGCTGATGATCATGGACGAGCCGACCAACAACCTCGGCGTCCCCGAGCAGCAGAAGGTGCTCGACCTGATCCGCCGGCTCCGCGACCAGGGCGTGCCGGTCATCCTGATCACCCACACCCTGCCCGACGTCTTCGCCGTCGCCGACCGGCTGATGGTGATGCACCGCGGCCGCAAGGTCACCGAGAAGCGGACGGCCGACACCGACACCCAGGAACTGGTCCAGTACATGGTCGGCGCGCTGGACGACACCGTGGCCACCGGCCAGGGCGCGTACCCATAAATCGGCTGCCGAATGATGCCAGGTCTCGGCCCGAAGCGGACCTGCAGCCTCGGGCGTTGCTCCGGCCTGGCGCAAGGCGCGAGGAGCCATTCGCAGCGGCGCCGATCGCCTGCGCCGAACCGCGCCGCTTTCCCGCGCGATTTGTCCGTCGACAAATCGTGCCGCGCACGCCCCCCCAAGGGCGTGCGCGTTGCCGCGCCCGCCGTGGCATGCGCGCCCCGATTACGCGCGTCGGTCCAGGCTGCACTCCTCTCGCCCTCCGCAAGCTTGCTCCGGGCGACGGACCGGGCGGCGCGCCGCCGGCGCGCCGCTGATCCGGTCCGGGCACCCCTCCGGCGGCGTCCGGTTCGAGTCGGCCCATAGTGACGGCTTTCGGCCCGAAGCGGCCCTCAGTCCTAGCTTGCGGGTGCCGGCAATATGTCCGTGCTCACGGTTCTTCCGTTCCATAGCGCACTTGCGATCGATGAATCAAGCTATAGCTTTCTCTATGCTGGCGCCGGCGTGAGGCATCGCAGACGGCGAACGTGATCAAGCGGCTCGTTAACCGATACGAGCAACTCACACAGCAACGAGATCAAGCGATCGACGGATCGATGGGGACTGTCGGTCTACCCGAAAGCATCCGTGTCGCGGATGTCATTTCTCTCAACTCGCTCGCCATCGAACCAGCCCTTTACCGCTTCGGCTTGCAGGCCCACTTCGACTTCATCGTCTGCCGGGACGAGTAGAATTCGGAGTACGCTGTCGAGTTCGACGGCCCGCGCCATGCCAACCCCATTCAAGCGGCGCGCGACAGGAAGAGGACCGGCTTTGCGAGCTTCGAGGAGCTTCCGATCGCTTCGTATCGTTAAAAGCATCACCCATGAACTTGTCCGGTCCAGTTGACGCTGCTCCCTAGCGATCCACCTCGAGTTTCGTGATGGTGCTCTCTCCCTTGGGCGCGTCGCAGAAATACAGACGCACGTTGTCGCTGGAAATCGCCTGCTCGGCGATACTTCTCTGCAGCCGGAGAAGCAGGTGCTCCGAGTGGCTCTCAAGCAAGATTTGCACTTTGCGGTGAAGGGCGGCTTGTATTATTACGTCCGCTAGTGCTGCCTGCGCCAAGGGGTGCAGATGGATTTCGGGCTGCTCGAGGACGACCGTTGCCCCTTCTGGCACGTACTGAAGGAGTGTCACCTCGGGCAGAACCTGCGAGATTCCAAATCCGACATCCGTGAGTAGCACTTCGGTAGCGTTCTTCCTTGTTCGCACCCGAGCCTGCCAGCGGTTCGAGTTATTTCGCAATCTCCTCGACCCTGAACTCCTCGATTAACCCCATCTCTCTTAGCCAGTAGGCAACCATTCCCTGGAAACTCTTGTGGTGGGCATTGGTCCTCGATTTCTCGTCTCTTTGGCCTCGGTCGCGGCGAGTATTGCGTCTATTGCCTTCTCTCCCCGCTGACCGACGTCCGTCGGGCGCGATCGGGTCCAGAGGTAGTCACGCTGAGGGTAAATCCGAAGGGGACCAAGATAATAGACCCTATCTAGTTGTTCCTCGTAGGCCGACTCAAGGTCAGCAAGGAACGCCGCGTTCTGGAAGTAGGTCCGAGCCTGATCCGGAAAGGCATACGACTTAATAGGCCCCGGTAGACGCCACGCGCGACCTTGGGTGCGAACGAAATGAAACTCGGCGGCGTCGTTACCCAACCTTTGGCATGCCAGATCGAACTGCGATGTCTGCTCTGTCCTAGGAGCTAAAGAGAACTCCAAATCACCCAGTCTATATGACAACCTGTTAGCCTTAGGCGCCCCACTCTGAACAATATTTGACGCGCTGATGCTGAGTTGTTTGCTTCTGGAGATCACGGTCGTTGAACTGGCGTTGCAGAGAGTCAATCAGTTAAGTGCGAAGTCAGGCGTTGTCGCCGTGCGTCGAGCAGCAGGATTACCGGTCGGCCTGAGCGATCCACGAGAGATCCCGTCCGTTCAATCCATCGGGATCATCGCATGAAATAGAGAATTCCTGATCGTCCGGAAATCCGGGACGCATCAGGGGTCGCTCTGTACAGCGGTCACGGCTGCAGTGTGGCCTGACGGCGGCTCTTGGCGCAAAGCGGCCCCTCCATGCCTCGACCATCAGAAGATGCCCCGTCTATGGGTACACGCCCAGGCGGCGGCGGGTGACGGCCGTTCACGATTCAATCCTGACTATTTTACCATACATATGCGCTCCATACGCCTTCCATACCCGTTCCAGACCGCACGGATCCCCGTAAACCTTTGCCGCTACCCCGGATTCCGCGACCGCCGGCCCGGCGCTTTCGCCCTCGTGCAATCGCCCCCTGATCGTCGTAAGATCACCTCCCAGGGGGCACCGAAATGGCGACGACGAGCGCGCGTTTCCGGGATTCTGGTGGCGGCGAGCCGCGCCGACCGGGCTCAGGTCAGGCACCTGGTCGCCACCCGGCAATGGCATGCCGCCGAGCCGGACCCGGCGCGGTTCCGCAGCTTCACCGCCAGGCGCGCGGCCGCCAAGGCGCCGGTCGCCGCCCGGGCGATCCAGGGCGACACCACCGATCTGCAGGCGGTCGGCTTCCTGACCTCGGGTGCGGCGATCCACCGGGCGGTTGGCTACGTCGAGGTCAACGTCGCCGGCCGCTTCGAAGCCGGCTCGGGGTTCCTCGTCAGCCCGGACCTCTTCCTCACCAACCAGCACGTCATCCCCGACCTCGACGCCGCCCACGGCGCGCAGGTGACCTTCGACCGCGAGATGGACGAGCTCTGGCACCCGCGGCCGACGACCACGTTCCGGCTCGATCCCGAGCGCTTTGCGCTCCTCTCCGGCGAGGAGGACCTCGACTATGCGCTGATCGCCATCGGCGAGCGGCAGTCCGGCGCCGCCACCCTGGCGGAGCTTTCGCACCTCGTGCTGTCGAACCGCCCCGACCGCCACGTGCTCGGGATGAACGTCAATATCATCCAGCATCCGGGCGGCCTGCCGAAGATGATCGCGGTGCGCAACAACATCCTCGACTACCGCACCGAGCGCACGCTGCTCTACGAGACCGACACCGACCACGGCTCCTCGGGCTCGCCGGTCCTCAACGACATGTGGGAACTGGTCGCCCTGCACCACTACGGCGAGCCGTTTCTGGAACACACCGACGACCAGGGCCGCCCGATCCCGACCGCCGTAAACGAGGGAGTCCGGATCAGCGCGATCTACGACGACCTGACCGCCCGGCTGCCGACGCTGTCCCCGGCCGCGCGCGCGCTGCTTCAGACCGCGCTCGACTACGATCGCGCGCCCGCGGTGCCCGACGACGGCCCCGCGCTGTCACCGCCGCATCCCAGCGCCACCCGCACCGCCACGACCCTTGCCACGAGAGGAGCCGCCATGGCCGACCCGACCGCCGGACAGGAACTTCGCATCGTCCTGCCGCTGGAGATCAGCGTCCGGGTCGGCGGCGCCTCGGCGCCGACCCTCGTCGCCGCCAGCCTCGCGGCGCCGGCGACCCGATCGCTCACCCGCGGCGCCGAGTCGCTCCGGATCGACAAGGACTATGGCAACCGCGGCGGCTATGCTCCCGGCTTCATCGACGGCTTCGAGATCCCGCTGCCGGAACCCGGCGCCGCCTTGGCCGCCCAGGTCGCGCCGCTCCGCGCCGGTGAGCCCGCGGCCGAGCAAGGCGAGCTGAAATACGAGCACTTCAGCGTCAAGCTCAACAAGGCCAAGCGCGTCGCGCTCTTCACCGCCACCAACATCGACGGCCCGAGCTACCTCACCATCGACCGCACCACCGGCCGGGTGAAGGAGGGCGCCGAGGGCGAGACCTGGTATTCGGATCCGCGGGTCAGCGCCAGCTTCTTCCTCGACCAGAGCTTCTACGACGCCTGGTCGACCTACTTCGACCGCGGCCACCTCACGCGGCGGACCGATCCCACCTGGGGCGAGCCGCAGGAGGCGGAGCGGGCCAACGCCGATACCTACCACTTCACCAACTGCTCGCCCCAGCACTTCCGCTTCAACGAGAGCGCGACGTTCTGGCAGGGCGCCGAGCGCTACGTGCTGGAAAAGGGCGTGCTGGCCGCCGATACCCGGCCCCGCCTCGTGGTCTTCCAGGGCCCGATCTACGCCGACGCCATCGACCGCTGGGCCGCCGACGTCCAGATCCCGTCGGCGTTCTTCAAGGTGATCGTCTGGAAGGGGCCGGACGGGCTGAAGGCGGTGGGACTGGTGGTGGACCAGTTGGCCCTGCTCGACGAGAAGCGCATGGCCGTGGCGCGACCCGGCAATGCCGCGGCCGACGTGAAGCAGTGGCGCGTGGCGATCCCGGAGATCGAGAAGCGAACCGGCCTCGACTTCGGCGATCTCGTCCGCAACGCCGACACGATCCGCGACCCCGACCAGCCCGCCGTCGGCGAGGCCCAGATCCTGATCGGCAGCATCGAGGGCATCCTGCCCCCGAGCCAGACCGTCGCCTGAAGCGGAGCGCGCCATGGAAACCGCGGACGGCTGGGCCGGCGTCATCAAGGGCAAGCCGCGGGTCGGCCAGGTCGCCGAGCGCACCCGCACCACCCGCATGTCGGACATCGAGGCCTTCACCGCGATCACCGGCGATCGCAACCCGCTGCACTACGACCGGGCGCTGGCCGAGAAGTCGCCCTTCGGCAAGTTGATCGTGCAGGGCGGCGTCACCTCCGGCATCCTTAACGCGATCGTGGCCGAGGACCTGCCCGGTCCCGGCACGGTCTTCCTCGGTGTCGAATGGAAGTTCGTGAAGGCCGTCGGCGTCGACGAGGCGATCACCGGCCGCGTCGAGATCCTCGAGGTCCGCACCGACAAGCCGATCGCCACGATCGCCACCTCGGTGCGCAACGCCGCCGGCGAGGACTGCCTTACCGGCACCGCCACCGTCTACACCATGCCGCTTGCCAACCTGCGCTGAGATCCGCTCGGACGCGCGCAGCCGTCGCACGCGTGCGATCAGAAATCCTCGTGGCCGGTGGGCTCGACGTGATCGGCGCGGTTCATGTACTGCCGGAAATTGGAAAGCTCCTGGTACATGCGCCTGCGGGCGCGGCTCTGGTTGCCGAGCGGACGATGCTCCGCGATCGAATGCCACGGATTGAACTTCAGGTTGCGGGCGAATGACATCCGCGCCGCGGTATCGAAATCCTGCCTGGGGATGTTGATGCGCGCCACCGGAACCCACGGCGAGATCTCCTCCGGCCAGCGCACCGAGGCGTCCTCGACCGGCATTCGATGCGGGTCGGTCTGGATCTGAACGAGCATGTCGAACTCGACGTCGGTGTCGCGCAGCGTGCGCGCCATGTTGTCGCGCAGGTAGTTCGGCGGCACGCGACCGAAGGGCACGCCGGGGATGTCCATCGGCACGGCGGTCAGGGGCGCATACGAATAGAGCATGGCCTGGCCCTCCCCCAGCAGGTAGGGCACGCAGCTGTAGTAGCGCTGGCCGAGGGGATTGTACTGGGTCTCGTTCCAAAGGCCCTGCATGAGGAAGTCGATCAGGTGCAGGTCCTTGGGGTTGAGGAAGTACCAGAGCGCCTCGCTGAGCGTGCTCCAGTACTGCAGCTTGGCGTTCTCCCGCGTGTTGGGGGTCACGAAGGTCGGCGTGACCACCGCCGGCCAGTCCTGGGTGAACTTCTCCTCGTCGATCAGCTTCGCGCCGGGAACGTCCATCAGCTTGACGGTCATCGAACCGAAGCCGACGTCGCGGATGTCCTCGGGCACGTCAGGGCCGGGACCGGCGTAGCGGATGTAGGCCGGATAGCTGCGCTCGACGGCGAAGACGCCCTTGCGCAGGTGCTCGGGCAGGTCCGGCCGCACCGTGAAGGTCGCGCGCACCAGGCCGTGGGTCTTGGTGTTGCCGCCGCGCTCGTAGGCGCCCGGCTGAAAGTGCAGGTTCATCTGCTCGCGCATCTCGTCGATGATCTCCTGCAGCGCCTGCTCCTCCCAGTCGAAGACCTCTTCCTCGGCGAGCGCGAGGCCGAGGTCGGGCCGGCGGCGGTTCTTCAGCCACTGCAGAAGCCGCGCCGTGGGCTCGCGGAAGAGGCGGTTGAAGCCACGCCGGAAGAACGGCTCGAACCGGCGCTCCACGTGCAACCCGACCTCGAGGCCACGGTGGGCGAGCCGGCGCAGCGGAATCAGGAACTCGAACATCTCGCCTCCTCAGGCGCCGGCGATGAAGCGGAGCGCCCGGATACCGGGCAGGAAGAAGTAGGCGCCGCCGCGCACGGTGACGAACTGCGGCAGGCCCTCCAGCCGCTCGGGAACCCCGGTCAGCCGCGGGATGCTGAAGGCGTCGGTCGGCGCGTCGCTCGCCAGCGGCGTGCGCGCCGCGGTCAGCGGGTCGCGCTCGGTTCCGAGGCCGTCGAACTTGGTGCCGTAGAGCCAGGCCTCCTGCACGAACTCGAACTGCCGCACCAGGTCGGCGCAGAGCGCGACGAAGTGGATGCCGCGCTCCTCGTCCGGCCCGGGCCGCAGCGCCTCGTCGACGGCCAGCCTGCTGCCGTAGGCGCGGCCCCGGCGGACCAGCCGGTGGAAGCGCACCGAGGCGACGAGGTCGTGGCGCCCCTTCAGGCCGTCCTGGCGGCGGCGGAATCCGAGGGTGCTCAGGAGCCACGACCAGAGGCCCGCGACCCCCGGCGGGTGGTCGCCGGTGCGCGGGTTGGCGCGGCGGATGTGCGCGCCGATCGGGCAGGCGTGACCGTCGACGTCGGCGTCGTAGGTGAAGTTGTTGCCGTCCGCGCCGCCGGGAATCGGGCGCTCGTCGGCAATCAGCGCCGTGCCGTCGCGATGGCGTCCGACCATCGCGCTGGCGAGCCGCTCGCGTCGGACCGGATCTCCGGCGGCGGCGGCGTCGAGATACTGCCAGAGGCCGCGCACGTCCTGCTGCAGCTGGCGCAGCACGAGATAGCTGCCGTTGAAGCCGAGGTCGACGGCCGGCTCCGCCGGGGACGACGGGACGCTCAGCGGCCGCGCGGCGATTTCCTGATACTCGTTGGCGGTAGCCGAGCAGGAGCTCGCCCGGCGCCAGCATGTTGGCATAGTCCAGCCGCTGGTGCAGGTCGGTGGTGAAGGTCTGCTCCCAGTCGATCACCGGCTGGCTGATGCCGTCGGCGAAGCCGAACGGCTCGGTGTCGACGGCGGTGGCGGTCGAGAGCGTCCGCGCCAGCCGGAAGCCGCGGGCGAAGCCGTCGTCCAGGACGGCTGTCTTCAGGGCCTCCAGCCCCCCGGGCTCGGCGTAGAGCATGAGCAGCAGGTGCGGCTCGGGCAGGCCCCACTGCCAGGTCGAGGGATCGTTGGCGCCGACATCGCCGAGGCGGCGCGAGCGGCTGGCCTCGCCGGCCATGCCGGCGAGGAAAGCCTGCGGGAACTGGGCGACCACCGCCTCGTCGAGACCGAGCGCACGCAGGCCGCCGGCGGTCAGAGCGACCTGCAGCGCGGTCGACGGCGGCGGGTCGCGGAACTCGGCGGTGGTGACCGGCGCGGTGGCGAGCCAGGCGCGGGCGGCGCCGGCATCCGCGACCTCGAGCAGCAGGAACTCGGCGTCGCGAAGCCTGCCGTGGCCGAAGCGGGCAAGGCCCTGGACGTCCGCGAAGTCGACCGGCGTCCGCGAGGTCATCGCACGATCCCCTCGAGCCAGTGGCGCAGCGCCCGGGCACCGACCGGCCGGCGTTCGAGGCCCTGGCGGACCCGGCTGTTCTCGGCGAGGTCGAAGGTGGTCAGGCCGGGGTAGGCCTTGTACCAGACGTCGGTCGCCTGGTGGCGATTGCGCAGGTAGCGCTTGAACTTCACTTCCTGCTCAGCACCGTCCTTGAGCAGGAAGCGGGTCGAGGGGTAACCGACGCCGTTGGAGAAGACGAGGTTCAGGCCCCAGGCGACCTTGTTGATGAAGTCGTCCATGTAGCTCTCGAGCGAGCCGTCGTAGTTGCTGAAAAACAGCACCCGGCGCCGGTGGTCGAAGAAGACCCAGCGGGCGAAATGGATGGTCTGCACCCGGGTCAGGTAGCCACGGCCGAAGATGTGCCGCGCCGACCACCCGAGCAGGAACAGGAAGAAGGCCGCGGTCGAGCGGCGGAAGCCGCCGGGCTTGAGGTCGCCGGCGGCCGAGAAGGGATTGGTGACGTCGTGGTCCTCGAGGGTGGCGATCCAGGCGACGCGGGCGTCGTCGGGGCGCGGCAGGATCTCGGGATCGGAGCGCTCGAGCTGGCGCAGGCGCAACAGCAGGAACGGCAGCGCGACCAGAATGAGCGGCGAAAGCAGCAGCAGAACCAGCGGCACGCCGATCAGGTCGACGAAGTCGGCGAGGCCGCGGCCGAGCGGGGTTCGCTCCGGCGGCGTCAGGGTCAGCCGGCCCGCGTGGCGCTCGTCGTCGACGAAGGCGGCGAGCTCGCGGTGGAGACGCGGGCCATCCGCCACGCCGACGCGCGCGACGATTGCCGGCAGGGCGGCGGCCAGCGCCTGGCGGAGCGCGCGTTCCTCGCGGACCTGCGTGACGGTGCGGCCGCGGGTATTGACGTAGTTGGCGGCCTCGGCGAGGTGATGCGCGCGCATCCAGCCGGCAAGGTCGGCGGTGGCCCCGAAGTCCTCGCAGAAGCCGAAGATGCGGCGGAGGCCGTCGCCGGCGACGTCGGCGAGTTCGGCGATGAAGCTGTCGCGGTCGCCGTCGACGTCGCCGAGGAACGCGAGGTGCGGCGGGAACGGCGCGGCGGGGACGTTGTAGCCGGTGCCGATGTCAGCCCAGGTGTTGACCTCGATCACGAGAAGGCGCGCGACGTGCAGGCGGTCGAAGCGGCCGAAGGGGACGAGCGCGTTCTCCGGGTCGGCAAGGCCCGGCTTCAGCGTCATGCCGGCCAGGAGCGCCCGCAGATCCTCGACGCGGCCGTCGAGGATCGGGGCGAAGATCAGGAAAGTGGACTGCGGGGTCACCGCGCGCGCTCAGGCCTGGTTGAAGTCGAGCGCGAAGTCGATCAGCCGCGTGTGGTCCCAGTAGACCTTGCCGAGATAGAGTTTGGGGGAGATCTCGCGGATCTCGTCGCGGATCCAGTGGGCGACGATCGAGGTGTCGGAGTAGTCGAGCACGATGCACTCCTTGCCGTCGAGCCAGCTCTTGTCCTTGTAGACCGACGCGACGATGGCGTTCAGCCCGAACGCCAGGATGCGGTTGCGCAGCACGCCCTTCTTGGCGTCGAAGACCTTGCCCTGCCAGGCGAAGGTGTTCACGAACTTCGCGATCGCCGGCGTGAAGGTGGTGCCGGCGGCGATGATCGCCGTGCCCTCGGCCTGCCCGTCGGGGATCGGTCCGGCGGGGACGCTCGAGAACAGGTCGTCGAGCTGCTTCTGGCTCATCTTCATGAGCCCCTCGACGTCATATGCCATGGGTCAGTCCCTCCGATTGAGTTTCGCGGGCCGCATCCGCCAGAATGTCTTCGGCGGCCTTCTCGCCGACCATGTAGACCGCGGAGGCGATGAAGTAGCCGGGGATGCGCGGGAAGACCGAGGCGTCCACCACCCGCAGCCCGTGCGTGCCGTGCACCCGCAGCCGCGAGTCGAGGACGCCGCCGGCTTGCCGCGCGGCCGATCGGGCAGCTGCACGACGCATGATGCCCCCAGGCGCGGCTGCGGACGAACTCGGCGATCTCCGCGTCGCTCGCCACGGCGTCGCCGGGGCTCTCCTCGGCCACGATCAACCCGTCCTGGCGCAGCGGCGCGGCGAGGCGGCGGACGAACTTCACGCCCTCGACGACCGCGGCGAGGTCGGCCTCGTGGCCGGGGCTGCCCTCGTCGAAGTAGTGGAAGTCGATCGCCGGCCGGTCGCGCGGGCTGGCGGAGGCGAGCCGCACCCGGCCGGCGCGGTTCTCGGTGTGCGCCTTCAGCACCGCCCAGGTCAGGCAATCGAGGTGCCGCGACAGCTCGGCGGCATAGCCGGGATAGTAGCCATCGAAGCGGGAGAGCAGCGACATGCAGAAGAGGTCGGGCAGCGGCAGGCCCGGGGCCGAGCGCCGGATCACCCCGATGCCGGCGCCGTTGGTCGTATAGAGGCCGCTTCGGTCCGCCTCCCACTCTCTCCACAGCGGATCGTCGCGACGGAAGCGCGCGCCCCGCAGGCTCTCCCAGTCGTGCGCCATGCGGTTGACGACGGCGATCTCGTAGCGATCCTGGAGGTTGCGGCCGACCCCTTCCAGCGGCACGCGCGCCTCGATGCCGAAGCGCGCGAGCTCGGCCGGGTCGCCGATTCCCGACAGCATCAGCAGCTGCGGCGTGTTGAAGGCGCCGCCGGCGAGGATCACCTCGCGCCGCGCGCCGGCATGCCGCGGCTCGCCCACGTCGTCGCTCGGCGCGGCATGAGCGCGGTAGAGCCGCTCGCCCTTGAGATAGTCGACCCCCACCGCCCGGCCGCTCTCGTCGAGAACCACCCGGGTCGCCAGGGCATCGAGCTCGACCACCAGCCGCTCGGGGTGGCGACGCGCCACGTCGAGCACGCGCTCGCGGCTGCCGACGCGGCTGCCGCGGTGCGTGGTGAGCGGCGTGTAGCACAGCCCCTCCGACCCGTCGGCCAGCCGGTCGATGTCGTTGGGGTCGGCGGCGCTGGAGAGCAGGCTGTGCAGCCGCTGGTCCGGATCGCCGCCCTCGGCTGCGATCCTGCGCAGCGACACCAGCACCACGTCCAGCAACTCCTGATCGAAGAGCGCTGCGCGCGGGATCGCCTTCTCGGTCGACAGCCAGCCGTGGAAGCCATGACCGGTGCGGTCGACGCCGACGTCGTCGAGCAACTCCTGCAGCGGGCGATACCGACAGTTCTCCAGCCGGGCGAAGTGCCGCTGCATCGCCTCCGGTGACCAGCCGGGGTCGCCGGTCAGCGCCGCGATCCGCCGCCATTCCTCGTGGTGCGGACAGATCAGGATCATCGCGTTGTGCGCGGTGCAGCCGCCGAGCGCGCCGGCACGCGGGTAGAGCACGCCTTCGGCTCGCGCCTTCGGGTCGAGCCGCTGTCGGTCGGGATCGGCGTAATGACGGACGAAGAAGTCCCAGCGCAGCGCCGCGTTCTCCGAGGCGAAGCAGTGGAAGGCCGGCACGTCGTAGTCGTCGGGCAGCCGGTTCTCCGGGGCCATGCCCGGCACGCCGCCCGCGAGCGACCGCGGATCGCCGCCCGCCTCGAGCAACAGCACCCGCATCCCGCCCTCGGCGAGACGGGCGGCCACCGTACCGCCGCCGGCGCCTGATCCGACCACCACATAGTCGAAGAGTTCCAAGGACGTCCCTGTCAGAAGGTCTTGAGGAAGGCGATCAGGTCTTGCTTTTCGGCGTCGCTGAGCCCGGCGCCGAAGGTGTGGCCCTTGTTCACCACGAAGTCCGGGCACTTGCTGAGGGCGAGCAGCGGTTCGACCAGGCCGCGAAACCGCGCCCGCGCCTGTTCGTCGCTGGCGTTCTCGGGCAGGTCCCTCAGCGCGCTCTTGATCTGGATGACGAGCTTCAGGAGCTGGGCGTCGTGCTCGATCCGATCGAGCAGGTCGGCCCCGTCGAGCCGCACGTTCAGGTTGGCGAGCAGGCCGACCGGCGTTCCCGTCGGGATCGGGCCGAGTTCGATGTCCCCGTTCGAGTTGAACAGCCAGGGCACCTCGTCCCGGAACGGCTCGAACAGCTTGACCAGGAAGTCGGGCTGGAAGCCGCGCGGAATGACGAGGTAGCTCTGCTCGGTGGTGCGGTCGATCAGGCCGGGGACCTTGTCGCCGAGCACGGGGTCGCGGTCCCGCTTCTCCGGCCACAGCATCTTGGTGATGCCGTCGTCGAACTCGCGCATCCGGCCGGCCACCGACGGGTCGGCGTCATAGATCTCGCCGCCGTAGCGGCCGACGGTGTTGTTGAGCAGGTAGGGCGCCGTCGACCACAGGCTGACCAGCGACGGAACCCGCGTGTACCCTCGCCCCCCGGCCGGCATCTTGTAGTCGCGTTCCTCGCCGGTGAGCGGGTCGTTGACCTTGATCGTGCCGACCGATGGCAGATCCTTGTAGGTCTGCGACGAGAAGTTGTCCCAGATATTGCCGGCGATCGCGTTGGTCGCGAGCGGGCTGCAGGCGTTGGTCCCGAGCAGGGTGACCGGCACCCGCAGGTCGGTCGACAGATAGTTGCCGTCGAGGAAGTCGTCGGCATGGACGATCGACCGCATCGCGGCCTTGAAATCGTCGGTCTGGGTCAGGCTCCAGTAGCGGTTCCAGCAGTCGAGGTAGCCGGCGCCCGAGCAGCCGCCGGGCAGCGCCTCGTAGGCGGACTCGGGCAGCTTGCTCGAATGGCAGCGGGCGCAGTTCTCGGCGAAGACGGTCTTGCCGCGGTCGAGCGCCGCGGCGTCGGCGGTCAGGTACGCGGCTCCGCCCGGCGCATCGGCCAGATGGTCGGGGCGGCCGGCTCGCAGCAGATAGCGCGCCATGTAGGGCGTCTGGGCCTCGGTCGCCTGCCAGTAGGCCGAATTCTTCTGCGCTACCGCGATCTCGATCGGAGAGATCGACTTGCCGCCGACGACCGGGTTGAAGTGACGGGTCCATTCCTCGCTGTAGAGGCCGATATTGAGGTAGACGCGATTCAGCGCCCCGAGCGCGCCGACCGAGTCGGCGCCGTCCTTGAGCACGCGCGGGCTGAAGCTCGTGTCCGGCGCATTGAAGAAGGCATCGAGGTCCTGGGCGCTGGCGAAGTCATTGAACTGCTTGTTGTCGAGCTCGCCCCCCGCCAGCCGCTCCTTCCCGAAGCGCAGCGCGTTCTTCATGCGCGCGTCGAGCAGGTAGATCGCGTTCATGGTGCGGGGATTGTTGATGTAGTCGCTGGACACCAGCGAGGTGTCGAGCGTTCCCGGGCGCATGGTATGGATGAGTTGCACCATGTATTGCCGGAGGGACGGCTTCCAGGCGAAGATCCGGTCGAACCAGAAGTACTGCGCGCCGACCGTACCGTTCAGGTTCGCCATCTCCGGGTGCTCGGGATCGTCCGGCGGTGCGGTCGGGCTGGGGCCGACGTGGCAGAAGGCACAGGACATCCCGACGCGGTACGGGCGCACCAGGTTCTTGTCGAGGTAATAGTCAGGGTCACTGTAGTAGCGCACCGGATCCCAATTCCGCTGGGCCTTCTCGTCGAAATCGGGGTTCGGGAACAGACGCAGCCCGAGGACGCCCGTGGGCTCGCCGTAATAGGATCCGACCGGCACGTTGCGGCCGCGCGCCCCGATCTCGACGCCGGGGTATTTCTCGGCATTGGCGAAGGGATCGGGCGGACAGTCGGCGACCCGCTTGTCGAGCCAGAGGCCGTAGCGGTCTGCGTCGGGGCCGGTCGGCTCCTCGAAGCAGGGTTCGTTGATGAGGCCCAGATACTTGAAGCGGTTCGCCCGTGTGGCCGGAACGTCGGGGTTCGAGGAAATCGTCTTGAGGAGGTCGAACTGGCCGAAGGTGTCGATGGTCAGGCGGTTCCAGAACTGGTCGTTGCCGCCGGTCCAGACCATCCACATGTTGCGGCCCTTGACCTCGTCCGCTCCCAGCGCCAGCCCGTTGTCCATGCCGTCGAAGTAGTTCTCGTCGGCCGCGGGAAACGAGGCGGCGCTGCGCCCCACCAGCATCGGCTCGTCGAGCGCGCCGGGCGCGAACTGGGCGAGCGACGCGGCGGGCAGTGCGGCCAACAGCAGTGCGAGTGGAAACCGACGCAGCATGATACGCATCCCCCGCAAGTCCGATTGTCGCAGCGCCGGCGGGTCTGGCGACGAACGGATGAATTTAGGATCGACTCGAATCGGTCAAAATGCAACCATGTGGTTATAGGCATGGCGGGCCCGCTCGTGGTCCGGATTGATTTCGATCGCGCATGAAAATTCGGGGTTTTTGCTCCGTCGGGAGAGCTGGTCGCCGGTCGATTCCGGCAGAGACGTTGATTCAGACAGGGGGGACGGGATGGGCTCTTCGGGCGGTACCGCGACGCGAGACCGGGACTCCGGTTCGTCCGACGCAGCGGCGGAGGTGACGGCCCGCCTGATCGGGCCGCTGATGCGGCGGGTCGACGTGGCGCAGATCCTGGCCCGGTCCGGGGTGGCGGGCAGCGTCGGCGTCGATCAGGTCCGGCTCGGCGAGGCGACGATCGACCGGGTTCATATCCAGGGTCTTCATGCGACGCTGGATGCCGGCAACTCCCGGCTGGAACAGGTTCGAGTGCTGTTGCGCCTGGTCATTCGGGTCCGCGTCAGGGTGCTCTGGGTCAGCCTCGATCGCTCGGCGGAATTCTCCTTTCCGTTCACGATCGGCACCGTGACCATTCCCCGCCTCGACAACATCGCGGTGAGCGTGTCTGACGCCACGGTGACGGGGACGCATGTGGAGGTGCAGCCGGTCAACGCTCTCGACCTCGGCGCCGCCCGGTTCAGCGATCTCAACATCGAGGGGACGCTGCTGCCGGCCGTCGGCTTCGGCCTCGGCGGGCTGGACCTGGGCAACGTCACCTTGCGCGACTTCGCCGTGCCGGGCACCTATACCGAACGCCTTTCGATCGGCACCTTCGCGCCCGACCGGCCGCTTCGGCTGCCGACAACGGTCATATCCGGCATCGCGCTTCCCCATGTCGCGGTGCCGCAGGTGTCCTCCAGCGGCGCGATCGAGGTTCCCGACATCACGCCGCAGAACCTCGCGCCGGACGTCAGCCTCGGCCCGATCAGGATCACCGTCCAGCCGATCATGAACATGCATATCGGCAGGCTGACCATCAGCGATATCGACGCCTCCTCCTCTATCGACCGCGTCGCGCTCGAGAACATCAGCGCGCCGGTCAGCATCAGCGGTCTGCACCTGGGCGAGCTCGAGCTCAGCCAGGTCACGGTCAATCAGATCACGGTCTAGACCCGGAGGGAACCATGGCACAGGCAGGCACACCGGGGACAAGCTTCGAGGACCTCTGGCAAAGCGCGCTCGACAATCCGATCAAGCCGCTCGACGTCGGTGAAGACGAAGGCAGCGCGCCCACGGCAGAAAGCCTGGTCG
This sequence comes from uncultured Alphaproteobacteria bacterium, assembly GCA_963847795.1. Taxonomy (GTDB): domain Bacteria; phylum Pseudomonadota; class Alphaproteobacteria; order Rhodobacterales; family Rhodobacteraceae; genus Amaricoccus. Next base: position 499,578 of record CAWKBH010000015.1, on the reverse strand, counting down.
CCTCGCTGCGTCGCCTCGTCGACGCCTGCCGCGCCGACGCCCTGGTCAGCGATGAGGACCACGCCGAACTGCAGAAATGCTGCGACACCTTCGCGCGGGTGCTGGGAGCGATCCCTCCCGAGGACCTGCGCACCAAGCTGACGTCCCTGGGCGACTTCGAGAACTGAACCCTCATCCCATCCCCGCTGGAGGGAACCCCATGCCACCGCCCCCGCTCGACCCGAGGCTCCTCGATGCGCTGCAATCCGCGGTTCTGCGGCGCATCAGTGTCCAGCACATCTCGGCGGCAGGCGGCAGCGCCGGATCCGTGCAGGTCGACCGCATCGAGGTCGGGGAGGCCTCGATCGAGAAGGTGACGATCGAGAACTTCGCCAGCCAGGTGAAATGCGGCGCCGCGCTGCTGAAGAACCTGCGGGCGATCCTCGAGCTGCACTTCCAGGTGCGCTGGAGCTACGACCTCAAATGGTTCGGCAGCGACCACGGCGTGAAGACCCTGGGCTCGAACGCCAAGACCATCCCGCTGCACGACATCCGGATCCCGATGCTCCGCGACATCGCGCTCGAGGTCCCGAGCGTCGACGTCACCTCCGTCGCGGCGGCCGTGCAGCCCGTCGCCGACGTGTCGCTCGGCGGAGCGAAATTCAGCGGTCTCGAGATCCGTGACACCCGCCTGCCGTCGAGCGGGTTCCAGATCTCCGGCCTCGGGTTCGCATCGGTCGAGATCGACCGCTTCGGCGCCCCGGACGCGGACAGCGCCAGCGTCGCCATCGCGGGCTTCGACCCCGACGCCCCGCTCCGGTTCCCCGACGTGCGGGTTTCCGACATCACGATCCCCGAGGTCGAGATCCCCGACGTGGGCTCGCCCGAGCCGGTGTCGATCATGGACATCCAGCCCCAGACCTTCGAGGCCCCGGTCTTCAAGATCGGCGACTTCTTCAAGGTCGTGTTCATCGCGACGCCAGTCCTGCACCTGCAGATCGGCGAGCTGGTCCTGAGCGATCTTTCCGCCGCGGCCTCGATCGGCGCGGTGCAGGTGGCGGGCCTCACCACGCCGGTGTCGGTGCAGGGCGTGCACCTCGCCGATGTCGCGCTGTCGGACCTCGCGGCCGAGGGCATCAGCATCTGAACGACGGACCGCCGAACCGGCCGCAGTCATCGGGAAAGAGGAAAGCCATGCCGGAACCTGATCCAGGAGCACAGACGGCGAACGAGCGCTTCGACGCGCTGTGGGAAAAGGTCGGAGCCGATCGGGTCGTCATCGGCGACGAGGACAACGGGGTCGAGATCCGGGTCGACGCCGATCTTTCGATCTTCGGCATCATCGACAAGCTGAAGGAAGCCGCCAAGCGCGGCGTCGAGACCGGCCGGATCAGCAAGGACGAGCAGAAGATCGTCTCCGAAAAGTTCGAGGAGACGGTGAGCTCGCTGTCGGGCGGCATCTACGACAAGCTGTATGACCAGCTCGGGACCCCGGTCGGCAAGCGACCCTGAACCTCGGAGGCCCGGTTCGGATGTCGTCCGGCCGCGTCACGGTGCGCGAACGGTCGAAGAGGAGGCGTTTGGCATGAACGATCGCAGCCCGGCCATCGACCCTGCGGTGCTGGCGAAGCTTCGCCCCTACGTCGTCGACCTCTGGGGCGGACGCCTTTCGTCCGGCGGCATCTACAAGACCGACGCCGGCGACATCGACCGGATCTTCGACGAGGAGCTGCCGCGGCGTCTGAAGGCCCTGGGCAAGGACCAGACCCTGCCGGTCGTGCTCTACGCCCACGGTGGCCTCGTGAACGAAGAATCGGGCCTCCGGATCGCCGCCAGCCAGGTGCCCTGGTGGAACGCGAACGGCTGCTACCCGCTGCAGTTCATCTGGGAGACCGGGCTGTTCGAGGAGATCGAGCGACTGCTCGGCACGCAGCGCGCCATCACCCGCGACCTCACCGACCTCTCCGACGCGGTGATCGAGAAGGCCGCGCGCTTCCTCGGCGGCCCGCCGATCTGGGGCGGCATGAAATACGCGGCATCCAGCGCCTTCGAGGCCGGCGCCGCGGGCTCGCAGTTCGCCGAACGTCTGGTGAAGTTCGCCCGGGACGCGGGCGCGAAGGTGCGGCTCCACGGCGTCGGGCACAGCGCCGGGTCGATCTTCCAGGCCCACCTCATCCGCCGCCTCGACGTGCTCGACGCGCCCCCGTTCGAGACGCTGACCTTGCTCGCCCCGGCGATAACCGTCGCGGACTACGAGCGCCTCGTCGATCCGCTGGTGCCGAAGCGCGCCAAGCGCGTCCGCATCTTCACCATGTCGAAGGACTTCGAGCGCGCCGACACCGTGACGCCCGCGTACCGCAAGTCGCTGCTCTATCTGATCTACCACGCGCTCGAGCCGAAGCCGGAGGAGCCGGTGCTGGGGCTGGAGGAATCACTGCGGGCCGACCCCCGGCTGGTCAAGCGGTTCGGCCTTGCCGGAACGCCCTCCGCCACCGGCGAGGTCGTGTGGTCCCAGACCGCCGCCACGAGCGGAGCGCACGCGAGCCGGTCGACCACGCACGGTGGCTTCGACAACGACGTCCCCACGATGGATAGCGCCGCGCGGGGCATCCTGGCGATCGCGGACAAGGTTCCGCTGGCGCAGAGCTTCCCGCCCGACACCGAATCCCGCGCGGCAACGCAGCCCCAGATACCTGCACCCCTCCGGCCCTCAATTTCCACGGGATCAGCGACCATGACCACCGGCACCGCTACCGCCCCGGGCGCCCGCAAGGCGCTCTGCGTCGGCATCAACGACTACCCGAACCCGCAAAACCGCCTGCACGGCTGCGTCGCCGACGCCCAGAACTGGCAGGCCGTGCTCGCCGGAATGGGCTTTGCGGTCGAGAGCCTTCACGATGGCGACGCCACCCGGGCCGGCATCCTGCGCAGTCTGGAGACGCTCATCGGGCAGAGCCAGGCGGGCGACGTCCTCGCCTTCCAGTACTCCGGCCACGGCACGCACGTCCAAGACCTCGACGGCGACGAGGTTTCCGGCGAAGACCAGGCCATCTGTCCGGTCGACTTCGAGGACGGCAACCTGCTCATCGACGACGACATCCGCGCGGTCTTCGAGAAGCTTCCCGAAGGCGTGCAGCTGACCTGCTTCATGGACAATTGCTTCTCCTATTCCAATACCCGCTTCGCCGTGGGCAAGGCGGCTCCGGCAGGACCGAAGTCGCTCCCGCGCTTCGTGGAACTCTCCGCGGAAACCGTCCAGCGCTACAAGGAAGTCCGGCAGGGGGCCGGAACCCGTGGCCTGGTCGGCACGCGCAGCGGCGGGGCCGGAACGCCGGAGGAGATGCGCTGGGTTGCCTTCGCGGCGTGCAACTCCGACGAGGTGGCGTACGAGACCGGGGGCCGGGGCGACTTCTCCCTCGTCGCCACCCCTCTGCTCACGTCCGGCCTGACCAACCGCCAGTTCAGGGACCGCGTGATCGAACGACTCGGAGCACAGCCGCGGCAGCACCCGAAACTCGACTGCCGCCCCGGCGACGGCGACGCGCCGCTCTTTGCCTCCGGCGGGGACCGCACGACCGAGACGCCGCAACCGGGTCAGCCCGCAGGCGCCGGCACCAACGCCGCCGTCGCGGATCTGCTCGAGGCCGCCGCCCGGCTGATCCGGACCCGATAGCAGCAGCTACCGAGCCGCACTCCGGCGCGAGGGCTTCGGCGAAAGGTAGGGCTCGCTTTGCCCTCGCAATCGACAATTAACTTACGATCTCCGGGGCAATTGGCGCGGGTGAGGCAGCTTCGGCCGGTTCGCAATGACGCGATACAGTTCCGCCGTCCCGCCGGATTTGACCGTCGGCAAATCCGACCGCGACTGCCCTCCCAGGGGCAGTCGCGCAAGCGCGACCGCCAGGTCAGCCGCGCCCGGATTGGCACGGTCCGGGGACGCGGCACGCCTCTCGCCCTCCGCGCTGGCGCTCCGGGCGAGCGGACCGCAGGGCGCGCCACAGGCGCCCCGCTCTTGCGGTCCGCAGCGCCTCATCCTGCGGCCCCGAGGCGATCGGCCGGACAGTATCAGACGAGGCCCCTCACGCCGGGTTTTCGTTCAGCGCCGCCCGCATCCAGTCCACGACCACCTCCGCCATGCGGTTGATCCGCGCGACCCGGGCATCGTCCTGGTGGCGCACCAGGTAGAAGCTGCGGGTCAGCCGGACGTCGTCGGCCAAGAGCACCCTGAGCTCGGGATGCTCGCGGGTGACGAACTCGGGCAGGATGCAGATGCCGACGCCGCGCAGGCACCAGCGCAGCTGCACGATCAGGCTGTTCGAGGTCAGCGCCGGCTCGGTCTCGCGCCCCATCAGCGCGTAGTAGTCCAGCTCCTTGTCGAAGATCATGTCCGAGATGTAGCCGATGCCGCGCGCCCCCTGCAGATCGGCCATCGTCCGCACCGGTCCCAGCGCCTCGACCAGATCCGCCCGGCCATAGAGATGCAGGCGGTAGTCGGCGATCTTGCGCACGGTCAGCCGACCCGCCGAGGGCGGCGAGACGGTGATGGCGAGGTCGGCCTCGCGCTTCGACAGCGAGAACATCCGCGGCAGCGCCACCACCTGCACCTGCAGTTCCGGGTTGTCGCGCGAGAGCGCATCGCAGGCGTCGATCAGCAGGTAGTTCGAGACCCCGTCCGGCGCGCCGATCCTGACCGTCCCCGACAGCCTGTCCGACTGGCCGCCGACCTCCTCCGCCGCGGCGCTGGCCTGGGACTCCATCGCCTGGGCGTGGGCGAGCAGGCTGCGGCCGGCCTCGGTCATCGCGTATCCCTCCGGCGAGCGGTCGAAGAGCCTGGTCCCCAGCGCCTCCTCCAGCGCCCCGATCCGCCGCCCTGCGGTGGTCGGATCGAACCCCAGCGTCCGCCCGGCCGCCTGCAGCCGCCCCTGGCGCGCCACCGCCAGGAACACCCTCAGGTCGTCCCATTTCATCGTGCCTTTTTGCATGGCCCGCTTCTAGCATGTCGCCGCGAGAATGCAAAATTGCAAAATGGGTCTGGAACATTCACCCTGTCGGGTCGGGGCCGTGAGGGCTATGGTCCGCGAAGCAGACTCGGGGGAAAGCCATGCAGGAACTCAGCCACTTCATCGGCGGCAAGCGCGTCACCGGCACGTCCGGCCGCTTCGCCGACGTCTTCAATCCCGCTACCGGCGAGGTGCAGTCGCGGGTGCCGCTGGCATCCGCCGCCGAGCTCGCCGCCGCCGTCGCCGGCGCCAAAGCCGCGCAGCCGCGCTGGGCCGCCACCAACCCGCAGCGCCGCGCCCGGGTGATGATGAAGTTCGTTGACCTGCTCAACCGCGACATGGACAAGCTCGCCGAGGCGCTGTCGCGCGAGCACGGCAAGACCCTGCCCGACGCGAAGGGCGACGTGGTCCGCGGCCTCGAGGTCGCCGAGTTCTGCATCGGCGCCCCGCACCTGCTCAAGGGCGAGTACACCGACGGCGCCGGTCCCGGCATCGACATGTTCTCGATGCGCCAGCCGCTCGGCGTGGTCGCCGGCATCACCCCGTTCAACTTCCCGGCGATGATCCCGCTCTGGAAGATGTGCCCTGCGCTCGCCTGCGGCAACGCCTTCATCCTCAAGCCCTCCGAGCGCGATCCCTCGGTGCCGCTGATGCTGGCCGAACTGATGCAGGAGGCGGGCCTGCCCGACGGCGTCCTCCAGGTGGTGAACGGCGACAAGGAGGCCGTCGACGCCATCCTCGACCACCCCGACATCGCCGCCGTCGGCTTCGTCGGCTCCACGCCGATCGCCGAATACATCTACGCCCGCGCTACCGCGCACGGCAAACGCGCCCAGTGCTTCGGCGGCGCCAAGAACCACATGATCGTGATGCCCGACGCCGACCTCGACCAGGCGGTCGACGCGCTGGTCGGCGCCGGCTACGGCGCCGCCGGCGAGCGCTGCATGGCGATCTCGGTCGCCGTCCCCGTAGGCGAGGCCACCGCCGACGCCCTGATCCAGAAGCTGATCCCCAAGGTCGAATTGCTGAAGATCGGCCCCTACACCGCCGGCAACGACGTGGACTTCGGCCCGGTCGTCACCCGCGCCGCCCAGCAGCGCATCCTCGGCCTCGTCGACCGCGGCGTCGAGCAGGGCGCGACGCTGGCCGTCGACGGCCGCGGCTTCCGCATGCAGGGCTACGAGGACGGCTTTTTCGTCGGCGCCTGCCTGTTCGACAAGGTCACCCGCGACATGGACATCTACCGCGAGGAGATCTTCGGCCCGGTCCTAACCACAGTGCGCGCGAAATCCTACGACGACGCCATCGACCTGACCATGACCAACCCCTACGGCAACGGCACCGCGATCTTCACCCGCGACGGCGACACCGCCCGCGACTTCGCGTCGCGCATCAACGTCGGCATGGTCGGCGTCAACGTCCCCATCCCGGTGCCGCTCGCCTACCACACCTTCGGCGGCTGGAAGAAATCCGGCTTCGGCGACCTCAACCAGCACGGCCCCGACGCCTTCCGCTTCTACACCCGCACCAAGACCGTCACCGCGCGCTGGCCCTCGGGCATCAAGGAAGGCGCCGCCTTCTCGATCCCGACCATGGAGTGATCCCGGCCGGACCGCTTGTGACGGCGGCCCGGCCATGCCATATTCTGGCTAGACAATCTAGCCAGAACGGAGCCGAGCGATGTGGCAGCTTGCCGAAGCCAAGAACAAGTTCTCCGAGCTCTTCACCCGCGCGATGACACAGGGTCCGCAACGGGTCTGCCGTCGCGGCGAAACCGTCGTCGTTCTCTCGGAGGGCGAGTACGAGCGGCTGGCAGGCAAGCCGTCGCCGGGGATGACCCTCGCGGAGTATCTGCTCGAGCGGACCCTCGCTGGAGGGCGTCGATCTCGAGCGCCGGAAGTCGCCCATGCGCGCGGTAGATCTCGAATGACCCTCGTCGACACGAACGTGCTCTCGGAGGTGCGCAGACCGCAGGGCAGCACGCGGGTGAAGGAAGCCTTCCTCGCGCTGGGGAACGAGGTGCGCCTCAGCGCGATCGTCCTCGGCGAGATCCGCTTCGGTATCGCCTTGCAGCAAGATGCCGACCGGCGCGCGCAGCTCGCCACCTGGTACGCCGGCATCGTGCGCTCGTTCGAGCGCCACGTGCTGCCGGTGACGCTCGAGATCGCCGAGCGCTGGGGCGATCTCGCGGCCAGCCTGCAACGGGCCGGCCGCAGGGTCGATGTCCCCGACGGCCTGATCGCCGCCACCGCCCTTGTCCACGACCTCACCCTCTGGACCCGCAACACCCGCGACTTCGACGGCACCGGCGTGCGCCTTCTCAACCCCTGGGAGGACTGATGGACTTCGCCCTCAGCGAGGAACAGGCGGCGATCCGGGATCTCGCCCGCGACTTCGGCCAGGAGCGCATCGCTCCGCACGCCCTCGCCTGGGAGGAAACGGGCATCCCGCGCGAGGTGCTGCAGGAGGCGGGCTCGCTCGGCCTCGCCGCGATGTACGTGCCCGAGGCGCTGGGCGGCAGCGGCCTGACCCGCCTCGACGCAGCACTGGTGTTCGAGGCGCTGGCCGAAGCCTGCCCCTCCGTGTCGAGCTTCATCTCGATCCACAACATGTGCGCCTGGATGATCGCGAGCTGGGGCAGCGACACCGCCCGCGACCGCTACCTGCCCGGCGCGATCTCGATGCGAGCGCGTCCTCGCCTACTGCCTCACCGAGCCCGGCTCCGGCTCCGACGCCGCGGCGCTGCGCACCCGCGCCGCCCGCACCGACGACGGCTGGACCCTCGACGGCACCAAGGCGTTCATCTCCGGCGGCGACTTCGCCGACCTCTACCTGGTGATGGCCCGCACCGGCGCCGACGGCCCCAGGGGCATCTCGGCGCTGCTGGTCGAAGCCGGCTCCCCCGGCCTCTCCTTCGGCGCCCAGGAGCGCAAGATGGGCTGGAAGGCCCAGGCGACCGCCCAGGTGCAGCTCGACGCCTGCCGCGTGCCGGCCGACAACCTGCTCGGCACCGAGGGCGACGGCTTCCGCTACGCCATGGCCGGCCTCGACGGCGGCCGGCTCAACATCGCCGCCGCGGCGCTCGGCGGCGCCCAGTCGGCCCTCGACAAGGCGCTCGCCTATACCGCCGACCGCCGCGCCTTCGGCCACGCCCTGAACCGCTTCCAGGCCCTGCAGTTCCGCCTCGCCGACATGGAGACCGAGCTGCAGGCGGCGCGGATCTTCCTCTACCAGGCCGCCTGGAAGCTCGACCGCAAGGCCCCCGACGCCACCAAGCACTGCGCCATGGCCAAGCGGCTGGTCACCGACACCGCCTTCAAGGTCGCCAACGACGCGCTGCAGCTGCTCGGCGGCTACGGCTACCTCGCCGACTACGGCATCGAGAAGATCGTGCGCGACCTGCGCGTGCACCAGATCCTCGAAGGCACCAACGAGATCATGCGCGTCATCGTCGCCCGCGCCCTGCTCGCCGAGCAGTCATGACCGACATCGCCGTCCGCACCGAGGGCCGCGCCGGCCGCATCACCCTGACCCGGCCACAGGCGCTCAACGCCCTCACCCACGCAATGGCCAGCGCCATCGAGGACGCGCTCGACGCCTGGGCCGAGGACGACGCCGTGGCGCTGGTGCTGATCGACGGCGAAGGCCAGCGCGCCTTCTGCGCCGGCGGCGACATCGCCGCGGTCTACGAGACCGGCCGCCGCGGCGACTTCGACCCCGCCCGCCGCTTCTGGGCCGACGAATATCGGATGAACGCGAAGATCGCCCGGTATCCAAAGCCTTACGTGGCATTGCTCCACGGTTTCGTGATGGGCGGCGGCGTCGGCATCGCCGGCCACGGCAGCCACCGCGTGGTCGGCGAAAGCGTGCAGGTCGCCATGCCCGAATGCGGCATCGGCCTGATCCCCGACGTCGGCGGCACCCAGCTCCTGGCCGACGCGCCCGGCCACCTCGGCGAATACCTCGGCCTCACCGGCGCCCGCATGGGCCCCGGCGACGCGCTGCACGCCGGCTTCGCCGACGCCTTCGTGCCCGAGGCCGCCTGGCCGGCGCTGACCGCCGCGCTCGTCGCGACCGGCGACCCCGCCGCCGCCGTCGCCGCCACGGCCGCCCCTCCGCCCGAAAGCCCGCTCGCCGCCCGCGCCGAGGCCATCGACGACGCCTTCGCCGCTCCCGACCTCGCGGCGCTGGCGGCGCGGCTCGAGGCCAGCGACTGGGGCCACGGCGTCTTGAAGGTGCTCGCCCGCCAGTCGCCGCTGTCGATGGCCTGCACGCTGGAGCTCATCCGCGCCGCCCGCCGCGATCCCGGCATCGAGAAGGCGCTGCGCCGCGAGTACCGCTTCACCTGGCGCAGCGCCCGCGACGGCGACCTGCTCGAGGGCATCCGCGCCGCGGTGATCGACAAGGACCGCAACCCGGTCTGGCGCGACACCCTGGACAGCCTGCGCCCCGAGGACGTCGCCGCCATGCTCGCGCCGCTGGACGCGGAGCTGGACCTGCCGGCCCCGCCCGCCTGACCCCTGGAGGACACCATGCAGATCGGCTTCATCGGACTGGGCAACATGGGCGCCCCCATGGCCCGCAACCTCGTCGCCGCCGGCCACGCCGTCACCGGCTTCGACGTCACCGGGGTGATGCCCGAAGGCGTGACGCCCGCCGCCTCCGGCGCCGAAGCGGCCCGCGGCCGCGAGGCGGTGATCACCATGCTGCCGAGCGGCGCCATCCTGCGCAGCGTCTACGCCGAGATCGTCCCCGCCGGCGCGCCCCGGCGCCGCCTACGTCGACTGCTCCACCGTCGACGTCGACAGCGCCCGCGCCGCCGCCGCCGAGGCCACCGCCGCCGGCCTGCTGGCCGTGGACGCGCCGGTCTCCGGCGGCACCGGCGGCGCCGCGGCCGGCACCCTCACCTTCATGGCCGGCGGCAGCCCGGAGGCCTTCGAGACCGCCCGCCCGCTCTTCGACGTCATGGGCGCGCGCGCCGTGCACTGCGGCGGCCCCGGCGCGGGCCAGGCGGCGAAGATTCTGCAACAACATGATCCTCGGCATCTCGATGATCGGCGTCTGCGAGGCCTTCGCGCTGGCGAAGAAGCTCGGGCTCGACGCCCACGCCCTCTACGACGTGGTCTCGACCTCGTCCGGCGCCTGCTGGTCGGTCACCAGCTACTGCCCGGTCCCCGGCGTCGGCCCGACCTCGCCGGCCGAGCACGACTACCGCCCCGGCTTCGCCGCCGAGCTGATGCTGAAGGACCTCGGCCTCAGCCAGCAGGCCGCCGCCGCCGTCGACGCCGCCACCCCGCTCGGCGCCCACGCCGCCGCGCTCTACGAACGCTTCGTCGCCGACGGCGGCCGCGGCCGCGACTTCTCCGCCATGCTGCCCTGGCTGGCCGCGCGCCCCCACGACACCCGATGACGGTCGCCGGCTGTTACCCAGCGCGCCGATCGCGTCCTCGGCGTTAACCCCGCTGATTATATGACGCCACTCCGTTCCGCCGTCCCGCCGGATTTGACCGTCGGCAAATCCGGCCGCGACTGCCCTCCGTCGTGCCGCAGGCACGCCTCCGGCGTGACGGGCAGTCGCGCAAGCGCGACCGCCAGGGCAGCCGCGCCCGGATTGGCACGGACCGGGGAGGCGGCACGCCCCTCGCCCTCCGCGCTAGCGCTCCGGGCGAGCGGATCGCGCGGCGCGCCTGTCTAGTGGTGCTGTGCTATGGTGATGGAGCGGGCGGCATCCCGTGGCGCGTCCGGAGGCTCTGACCCCGTCCAGTGGCCTGGGAGCCGCCCGCTTGCCGGCATTCAACCTGAACAGTTGACCGGGGCTGCACCACAGACCCCGCATTGACAGGAAGAGGAACTATCATGACACGCTTTGTGATCGGCGTCGACGTTGCCAAGGACTGGATCGATGTCGCCGAACCGGACCTGCCGTCCCGCAGGATCCCCGCCGAGCCGAAGGCGCTCCGCGCCTTCGCCCGCGCCGCCGCCAAGGCCGGGGCGCTGGTGGTCTTCGAGGCCTGCGGCGGCTACGACGCGCCGCTCCGGGCGGCGCTGGAAGCCGCCGGCGCGGCCCATGCCCGGGTGAACCCGGCCCGGGCAAGGGCCTTCGCGCGGGCCATGGGGCTCGCCGCCAAGACCGACCGCATAGACGCGGCCATGCTCGCCGAGATGGGCCGGCGGCTCGACCTCGCGCCCGCCGGGCCGCCCGAGCCGGCGCGCCGCGCCCTTCAGGCGCTGGCGGCGCGCCGGCGTCAGCTCGTCGAGATGCGCAAGCAGGAGCGCACCCGCCTGCAACAGGCCGCCGCCGCGATCGTCAGGGCCGACATCGCCGCGTCGATCCGCGGCCTCGACCGGCGCATCGCCCGCTTCGAGGCGGAGATCGCCGCGCTCATCGCTGCCGATCCCGCCCTCGCGGCGACCGCGCGGCGCCTGCAGACCGCGCCCGGGATCGGGCCGACGGTCGCCGCCACGCTGCTTGCGGAAGCGGCGGAGCTCGGCAAACTCGACCGGCGGGAAATCGCGGCGCTCGCCGGGCTCGCCCCGGTCGCCAATGACAGCGGCAGACGCCGGGGGCCCCGCACCATCCGCGGAGGACGGCCGGTCCTGCGGGCGATGCTCTACCTGGCCGCGCTCCAGGCCTCCCGCTACGCGCCACGGTTCAAGGCCTTCCGCGATCGCCTCGAAGCCGCCGGCAAGACCGCGAAGCAGGCGATCATCGCCACGGCGCGCAAGCTTCTCGTCGTCCTCAACGCCATGGAGCGCTCACCCGCGACTTCGACGCCGCCCTCAACTGACCATCCGCGACTACAGTTGCCACTGGCGCCCCGCTCAGAGCGATCCGCGGCGCCTCATCCTGCGCGGCCCCGAGGGGATCGGCCGGCGACATACAATACCAGCCGCCCGATCCGCTGACTCGCGCGGTACCCCCTTCGGCCGCTCAGTTGCGTGGGGCCAGGCCGGATCGTCACCCGATCGGTGCGCGCACTCCAGGTCGTTGAAGATAACTTGGACCATCGGCAGCTGGAGCGCGTCACACCGGCCAGATATCTGAGTTCTCTTAGGTCGATATTCTGCGGGAGTGTGCCTCATGGATAGGGCAGTGGCGGCGATTATCGGGCCTGGCAACATCGGTACCGACCTGAGGTACCGACCTGATGTTCAAGATCATTCGCCTATCCCGGCGTGCCTTGCGCGGCATTTGTGGGCAGTAATCCTGCGAGCGAAGGACTGGCGCGGGCGCAACGGGTCTGCGTCGCCACGACTGGCGGAGGAATTGAGCGCCTCCGCGCGCTGCCGGGCTATTCCGATGTCGAGATCATATTCGACGCCACCTCGGCTCCGGCCCATTGCCGCCATTGCGGGGTGCTGGTCGCCGATGGCAAGCGGGTGATCGACCTCACTCCCGCCGCCCTGGGGCCATTCTGCGTCCCAAGCGTGAACTTCGACCAGCATCTTGAAGCCCGGACAATCAATATGGTGACCTGCGGCGGGCAAGCCACGATCCCGATCGTGGCGGCAATAGCCCGCGTGACCACAGTTCACCTGGCCAGACTGGAAGCTTTCATCGCCGCCAGATCAGCCGGTCCAGGCACACACGCCAACATCGACAAATTCGTCACGACAACGGCGCGGGCGATCAAGGAGATCGGGGGTGCCAGGCGGGGTCAAGCCGCTATTGTCATCGATCCCGCCGAGCCGCCGATCGCCATGCGAAACAGGGTGATCTGCCTTTGCGACGACGCGAGCCGAAAGGCAATCAGGGAAAGCGTCGCCCGCATGGTCGAGTTCGGCTCAGCGCTACGTGCCGGGATACCGCCTCGCGCAAGCTGTCCAGTTCGAGACGGTCGCCGGCGCAGAAGCGTTTCGCTATGTAGGTACGCAGTCGTTCGTAGCTGACCTCAGGGTCACGATCGTCGTCGAGGTCGAGGGTGCGGCGCACTACCTGCCAGCCTATGCGGGAAATCTGGACATCATGACTTCGGCTGCTCTTCAGACCGCGGAGGCATTGGTCGAACGCAAGAACCGGATCGCCGCGTTATTCGTCCCCCAGGGTGACTCATCACGCCCGCCCCAGCAGCCGGCGTGTTGAAATTGGCGGCAGCTCGATCGTCAAGTGAGAGCGTCCGCAATGCTTCCTGGCGTCGCCTCCGCGCTAAACTTCGCTCCGGCCGCGTTTGTCAGCGTGACCACTTCTCCAACCGACTGCCCGCCTGCGGCAAGTACCGAGTCATTGACTCCTCGCGCAAAGCCGAAAACACCCATATGCCTTCCACATACGTTCCATACGGAGTCCATACGCAGAAAATCAGGTCATTTCAGCGCCTTGAGAGCTCATTCCGCGATCGGCGCGGCAGAGCCGGGCTGAAGCGACCGCAGCACCCCGAGGAGATCGTCGAGCCCTGCCCCGGAGGTCGCGGAGACGGTCAGGATCCGGGCCTGCGGGTTGATCTCGGCGATGTTCGCGCGGCAGAGCGCCTCGTCGAAGCCCACGTACGGCGCCAGGTCGATCTTGTTGATCAGCACCAGCCCGGCCGCCCGGAACATGTGCGGGTATTTCAGCGGCTTGTCCTCGCCCTCCGGCGTCGAGATCACCGCGACCTTCATCCGCTCGCCGAGGTCGAACATCGCCGGGCAGACCAGGTTTCCGACGTTCTCGATCATGAGCCACGAGCCCGGCTCGGGGCCGATCGCCTCGACCGCCCGCGCCACCATGTCGGCCTCCAGATGGCAGCCGGCACCGGTGTTGATCTGCACCGCCCGGGCGCCGGCGGCGCGGATGCGCTCGGCGTCGCGGCTGGTCATCTGGTCGCCCTCGACGACCGCGATCGCCACCTCGCCGTCCAGCCCGGCGGATCAGCGCCTCGAGCAGGCTGGTCTTGCCCGCGCCGGGCGAGCTGACGAAGTTCAGCGCCAGCACCCCCCGCCCCTCGAACCAGCCGCGGTTGCGCGCGGCGATCCGGTCGTTCTTCGCCAGCACCGCGGTCTCGAGCAGGATCGTCTCGCCGTCCGGCCCGTGGGTGTGCGGCAGATCGTCGTGGCGCGTGGTGGTGGCCGCCATGCCCGCCCCGCAGCAGCGTCTCGCCGCCGTTCGCGCTCGCGGTCAGGGTCACCCGGTTGTCGGGGTCCGAACATCCGCAGGTTCCGCACATCAGGCGACCTCCCTCAGCTCGTAGTCCTTGATCAGCAACGCGTCGCCGGCGCCGTCGACGAAGCCGAGATCCGCGCCCGCCAGCGCGGTCCCCGCGGTGACGAGGTCCCAGCAGAAGGCCAGCGCCGGGCGCTCGACGCAGGCCAGCGGGCCGATGCTCAGGCGCACCCGCCGCACCGGCCGCCCGGCGGCGTGCTCGCCGACGATGGCGACGATGTTGCGGACCAGCCCGAGTTCGTGCACCGCCTGCGTCTCCGTCGGCTTCAGCCGGTTGCCAGCATCGTCGCCCCGGCCGCCGCCACCAGCCAGCCGACCGCCTTCGCCACCCGGGGCTGCGCCAGCCGCTGCGCGAGCAGGCCCATCGGACGCGCCGCAGGCGTGCAGCAGCCCGGTGGCGGCGATGAACCCGGCGGCGAAGGCCGCGCCTCCCGCGTCGGCCGGCATCTCCGCGCCGTGCGCCAGGCCGTGGAAGCTGCCGAAGAGCGCGGCGGCGGCGAAGGCGAGCCCCGCGGGCGCCCTGACCGTCAGCGCGGCCAGCACCCCGAAGACCACCACCGACGCGCCGATCATCAGCTCGGTGCCCGGCGCGGTCAGCCCGGCGATCCCGGCAGCGCCGCCGATGAGCATGCCGGTCATGAAGCCGGCCGGCGCCACCCAGAACAGGCGCGGGGCGACAAGCGCCGCCCACAGCCCCACCGCCACCATCGCCAGCAGGTGATCGGCACCGGTAACCGGGTGCAAAAACCCGGTCTCGAAGCCGTGGGTGCCATGGCCGGGATGGGCGAGCGCCGGTCCGGCAACCAGCACCGCGGCAAGAGCAAGGGACATCCGCCTGACGATCATGATCTCGTTCCTTTCGCTTCCCCGTTGTGGTCCGTCGTTGGCTTCAGCAGATCCGCGGCAGCTGCTCGCCGACCAGCATGTCGACGATGCGGCCGCCGCCGAAGACGGTGCGCATCACCACCGTGCCCGGGTGGCCGACGGTCGCCCGGCCGATCGCCACCGCCTCCCGCCCCGCCGCGGTGCCGCGCATGGCGGCGAGGGCCGCCGCGCTCTCGGCCTCCGGCACGAACAGCACCAGCGTGCCCTCGTTGGCGAGGTACAGCGGGTCGAGGCCGAGGATCTCGCAGACGCCCTTGACCTCGGTGCGCAGCGGCAGCGCGGTCTCGTCGATCTCGATGCCGACCCCGGCCGCCGCGGCGATCTCGTTCAGCGCCGAGGCGAGGCCGCCGCGGGTGGCGTCGCGGGCGGCGCGCAGGCCCGGGGCGGCCGCCGCCACCGCCTCCATCAGCGCGTTCAGCGGCCGGCTGTCCGAGGGGATCAGCGTCGACAGCGCCATGTCGCCGCGCGCGGCCAGGATCGCCGCCCCGTGGTCGCCGAGCACGCCGTTGACGATGGCGACGTCGCCCGGACCGCACCCGCTCGGCGGCGATCTCCCGGCCGGGCGGGATCACCCCGATGCCCGAGGTGGTCACGAACAGCTTGTCGGCCGACCCCCGGCCGACGACCTTGGTGTCGCCGGTGACGATGCGCACCCCGGCCGCGTCGGCCGCCGCCCGCATCGAGGCGGCGATGCGGCGCAGCAGCGCCACCTCGCAGCCCTCCTCGATGATGAAGGCCGCCGACAGCCACAGCGGCCGCGCGCCGCCGACCGCGAGATCGTTGACGGTGCCGCAGACCGCCAGCGTGCCGATGTCGCCGCCGGGAAACTCCAGCGGATCGACCACGAAGCTGTCGGTGGTGAAGGCGAGCCGCGCGCCGGCCTCGGCCAGCGCCGCGTCGGTCAGCCGCGCCTGGTCCTCCAGGCCCGGCGGCTCGAAGGCGGCGACGAAGACGTCCTCGATGAGATCGCGCATCGCCCTGCCGCCGCCGCCATGCGCCAGCGTCACCCGGTCGCCCTTCACCCGGCGCGGCGCGGCCAGGACGTTCACTGCGCCGGCTCCAGCTCGGCGCCGCCGTACTGGTAGTAGGCGGCGCAGGCACCTTCCGACGACACCATCAGCGCCCCCAGCGGCATCTCCGGCGTGCAGCCCTTGCCGAACTGCGGGCACTGCCGCGGCTTGATCCGCCCGGTCATCACCTCGCCGCAGGCGCAGCCCTCGGGCTCCGCGACGCACCGTGGTCCGGCGCCATAGCCGATCCCGAACTTCGCCTCCGCATCGAAGGCGGCATATCTTGGCGCGGATCTTCAGCCCCGACAGGTCGATCTCGCCGAGTCCCCGCCACTCGAAGCTCTTCCGCCGCTCGTAGACTTCCTCGCAGGCGGCGATCGAGACCGGATTGCCGTCCGCGGGCACCACCCGCGAATACTGGTTCTCCACCTCGGCGCGGCCGTCGCGGAGCTGTTCCAGCACCATCAGCACCGATTGCAGCAGGTCCAGCGGCTCGAAGCCCGCCACCACGATGGGCTTGCCGTAGTCCCGCGCGATGAAATCGTAGGGCCGCGTGCCGATCACCATCGAGACGTGCCCAGGCCCGACGAAGCCGTCGAGGATCATCCGCGGGTCGTCGAGCAGCGCCTTGATCGGCGGCGGTACGGTGATGTGGTTGCAGAACACCGTGAAGTTGGTCAGCCCGTCCGCCGTCGCCTGCATGATGGTCAGCGCGGTCGAAGGCGTCGTGGTCTCGAAGCCGAGGCCGAAGAAGATCACCTCGCGGTCGGGGTGGCGTCGGGCGAGGTCCAGCGCGTCGAGCGGCGAATAGACCATGCGCACGTCGGCGCCGTCGGCCTTGGCCTGCAGCAGCGACTTCCGCGTGCCGGGTACCCGCATGGCGTCGCCGAAGGTGGTGAAGATCGCGCCCGGCTGCTCGGCCAGCTCCACCGCCTCGTCGACCCGGCTCATCGGCAGCACGCAGACCGGGCAGCCGGGCCCGTGGATGAACTCCAGCCCCGGCGGCGTCAGCTTGTCGAGGCCATAGCGAAAGATCGCGTGGGTGTGGCCGCCGCAGAATCTCCATGATGTGCACCGGATGCTCGGCGCTGGCGCCGATCGCATCGGTCGCCCGCGCGATGGCGGCGAGCACGCCCTTCGCCGCCCTGGGGTCGCGGAACTCGTCGGTGAATTTCATGGCGCCGCCCCCAGCATGCGCTCGCTCTCGCGCATCGCCTCGATCTCGGCCTGAGCCTCGCCGAGTTCGCGCAGGATGTCGAGCGTCCGCGGCCGCCTCGGCCTCGTCGATCCGGCTCATGGCGAAGCCGACATGGATCAGCGCCCAGCACCCGACCAGGTCGTCCAGCGCCCCGTCGTCGGCGATGCAGGCGACGTTGACCTGCCGCCGCACGCCGGAGATTTCCACGGTGGCGAGCTTGCGCCCCGCGTCGGCGATCTCAACGATCCGGCCCGGAATCCCGAGGCACATGGCTTCCTCCCGTCTGGCTGGCGGCCAGGGCCACGACGGCCTGGCCGAGGGCTAGTCCCCCGTCGTTCGCGGGGGTTGCAGAATGGCTGAGCACGTTGAACCCCGCCGCGTCGAGCCCTTCGTGCACGAGCCGGAACAGGGTGGCGTTCTGGAAGCACCCGCCCGACAGCGCGACGGTGTCGAGGCCGTCCTGCTTCGCGAGCTTGCGGGACATTGCCACCAGCGCGCGGGCCAGGCCGCGATGGAACCGGGCCGAGATCACGCCCACCGGCGTCCCGACGATCCGGTCGCCCAGGAGCGCGCGCCAGACCGCCAGCGGCTCGATATAGGGGATGCCGTTGCCACCCAGCCGCGGGATGGCGAAGGGATAGGCCAGTTCGTCCGGCTCGCCGAGCGCCTCCCGGTCCAGCGCCGCCTCGAACAGCATCGCCGCCTGGCCCTCGTAGTCCTGCCGGTCCCAGGCCAGCCCCGCCAGCGCCGCCGCCGCGTCGAAGAGGCGCCCGCAGGACGACGACAGCGGCGCGTTGACGCCCCCGGCGATCATCGCGTCCAGCGTGGCGCGCGGGGCCGCCTCGAGGCGGGCGAACAGGTCGAGCTCGCGGAAGTTCATCGCGAACTCCGCCCAGCCCATCTCCGCCATCAGGTGGGCATAGGCATTGCGCCAGGGCTCGCGCACCGCCGCCGCGCCGCCGGGCAGCGCCACCGGCTTCAGGCACCCTGCCCGGCGGAAGCCGCGATAGTCGGCGACCAGGAACTCCCCGCCCCAGATCGTGCCGTCAGGCCCCAGCCCAAGCCCGTCCATGCGCGATCCCGAGCACCGGTGCTGCGTCGAGCGCCCGGCCGTTCTCGGCCAGGCAGGCGGCGATGTGGGCATGGTGGTGCTGCACCTCGATCACCGGCCGCGCTCCCGCCATCGCATAGCCGCGCCAGGTCGAGAGATAGTCGGGATGGGCGTCCACGGCGATGATCGCCGGCGCGTGGTCGAACAGCCTGGCGTAGAGCCCGAGGTTGCGCCCGGCGTCCTCGTGGGTCGCCGCGTCCTCCAGATCGCCCATGTGCTGGCTCAGGATCGCCTGCCCGTCCTTCACGCAGGCAGAAGGTGTTCTTCAGCTCGCCCCCCAGCGCCAGCACCTGCGCCTCGCGGTCGAAGCCCTGCGGCAGCGGCAGCGCCCCGGGCGCATAGCCCCGCGCCCGGCGCAGCATCCGCGGCCGCCCGAGGTCGACGCGAACGACGCTGTCGTCGATCCGGTTCACGATGTCGCGGTCGTGCAGCAGCGCGAAGTCCGCGATCCCCGCCAGCCGCTCGCGCGTCTCCGCAGTGCCGGTGCATTGCGGCTGGCCCGAAGGGTTGCCCGAGGTCATCACCACCGGCCGGTCGATCCGCCTGAGCATCAGATGGTGCATCGGCGTGTAGGGCAGCATGAACCCGAGCCGGTCGAGCCCCGGCGCGACCGGCTCGGGCAGCGGCTCGCCGTCGGCCCGCAGGAGGACGATGGGCGCGGCCGGCGAAGCCAGCAGGGTGGCCTCGGCCTCGGACACCTCGGCATGGCGGCGAATGACGTCGAGATCGCGCGCCATCAGCGCGAAGGCCTTGCCCCGGCGCCGCTTGCGGGCGCGCAGCCGCGCCACCACGTCGGCCCGGGTGGCGTCGCAGGCCAGGTGCACCCCGCCCAGCCCCTTCACCGCGACGATGTAGCCCCCCGAGAATCGCGCCCCCCGCCGCGTCGACGTCGTCGAGCATGGAGAACGCCTCGGCGCTGACCGCCCCGCCATCGAGGCGCTCGAGCCAGGCGCGCGGTCCGCAGGTATGGCAGGCCACCGGCTGGGCATGGAAGCGGCGGTCGGCGGGATCGGCGTATTCCGCGGCGCAGGCCTCACACATCGGGAACGCCCGCATCGAGGTCTTCGCCCGGTCGTAGGGCACGCTTTCGACGATGGAGAAGCGCGGTCCGCAATCGGTGCAGTTGGCGAACGGGTAGCGAAAGCGCCGCTGGAACGGGTCGCGGATCTCGGCCAGGCACGCCGCGCAGGTCGCCGCGTCGGGCGTCACCGCCGCCCGCGCCGCGCCGCCCCGGGATTCGGCTATGCGGAAGCCGTCCGGCGCCGGCGCGTCGAGCGCGGCCGTCTCCAGCGCGTCGATCCGCGCCAGCGCCGGCAGCTCGCTGCGCAGCCGCGCCGCGAAACCCTCGGGCGCGGTGCCCCAGAGCCGGATCTCCACGCCCTCCGCGGTGTTGCAGACGTCGCCGGCAAGCCCCAGCTCGGTGGCGAGCCGCCAGACCGTCGGCCGGAACCCCACGCCCTGGACCTGCCCGCGCACCGTGAGGATCGCCCCGGTCATGGCGCCAGCGACCAGATCAGCACGCGGTTGTTGCCGCTGTCGGCAACCGCCACCGTCCCGCCCCGCACCGCCAGCCCGTAGGGCCAGCACAGCGAGTCGCGCACCGGCGTCCCCCAGCGGTTGTCGCCCTTGGCGGCGAAGTCCGGCTGGCCGCTAAGCCGCCGCGCCGCCGCCCCGGTCAACCCCGCCTCCCAGCCGAGCAGCCGTGAATTGGCGGTGTCGGCCACGACCAGCGTCCCACCCGCCGGCGCCAGCGCATAGGGCATGTTGAGCGTCCGGTCCGAGGGATAATAGGCGGACATGTTGTGGTCGCAGCGTTCCGGCGCCGCCTGGCCGAGCACGTCGTCGCTGGGCGCACCGTTCGTCGCCGGCATCCGGTCCCAGAGCATCACCCGGTTGTTGCCGGCATCCGCCACCGCCATCCGGCCCTGCCACAGCGCCGCGGCATGCGGCCAGCGCATCGAGCGGGCCGAGACCTCGCCGCCGGCGTTCTCGTCGCGGGTGACGAAGTCCGCCTGCCCCAGCACCAGGTCCGCCGGCTGCCCGGTCGCCTGCGGATCGTCCCAGACCAGCACCCGGCGGTTGCCGGTGTCGCAGACCGCGAGCCGGCCGCCGATTTCGGCGATGCCGTAGGGCCAGTGCAGGCTGGCCGCGTCCGGACGGTCCGCGCCGCGGTTGGCCAGCGTCTCGCCCGCGCTCGCCTGGCCCAGCACCACGTCGGCCGGGTGGTGGCTCTCGCTCGGCACCTCGCGCCAGATCAATACCCGGTGGTTCCAGGCGTCGGCCACCGCCAGCCCGCCGCGCCAGCTCGCAATTCCGGTGGGCACGTTCAGCGTGGCCGCCCCTGGCGCCCCCCCAGCATTCCGTCCCTCGCGGCTGAAATCCCGCTGGCCGATCACGAAATCGGCCGGCGCATTGTCGGCCGACGGCAGCCGTCGCCAGCCAAGCAGCCGGTGATGCCCGGTATCGGCCACCCACAGCGAGCCGTCCGGCGGCAGGCACACCCCCCGGGGACCGAACAGGGTGGCCGCAGCGGGCACGATGGGGGTTACGGGGGCTGCGGCCACCCAGCCCAGCGCAAGCAACGGGCCGCCGGGATCGAGCAACGGCTCGCCCTCGACGACGGTGCCGGGCATCTTGTGGGGTGCGAAGGCGGCGGAAAGCGAGACCTTCATCGCGTGAGCCTCACCTCGATCTGGTCGCCCGACACCCTGACCCCGTGCGGCTGCAGCGCCACCTCGGGCGCCGTCAGGCACTCGCCGGTCTCCAGGGCGTAGGCAAAGCCGTGGTGCGGGCAGGTCAGGATCCCGCCCGCGACCACGCCGCCGTCCATCGCCATGCCCATATGCGCGCAGGCGTTCTCGAAGCAGGTGACGCGGTCGCCGAAGCGCGCCAGGATCACCGCCCGCCCATCGATCTCGACGAAGCGCGTGGCGGCATCGGGCAGCTCGGCGAGGCTGAGCGCCCGGCTCCAGCCGTCGCTCCGATAGGCCGCGAACGGCGAGGCGAAATGCACGCCGGTGCCGCCGCCCAGTCCCTTGGCCTGGCGGATCTCGGTGATCTCGGGAACCTGCTCCTGGATCGCCTTCTTCACGCCGGCGTAGAAGGTCAGCATCGAGGCCGGGCAGCCGTCGCAGTTGCCGAGGAAGCGTACCTCGGCCCGGCCCGCCTCGACCGAGACCAGCTCGGCGCCGCCGCCGTGGCTCGCCAGCATCGGCCGCACCGTCTCCAGCGCCGCCGAGACCCGCTCGTAGAGGCTGGGCCGCAGGATGCCGTGGCGGCGGAGCACGGTGTAGACCACCTCGTCCGCCGCCGCCTCGCGCAGCGCTGCGGCCATGCCGGGCACCGCGCGCAGGCTGCGGACCAGCCGGCGAAACGCCTCGGCGTTCAGCGCATCGATCGCCTCGGCCCGTGCCCGGGCGCCGGCGCGTTCCGCCTCGCCCCAGCCCTCGGCCAGCGCTTCGAGCGCCGCAAGGTCGCGCAGCATCTCATCGAGGCCCCGTCCTTCCGCCGCTCTGCCGCCGTCCGCCATCGCCTCACGCGTACTTCAGATCCCGAAACAGGATCGGTTGCAGGAAGCCGGCGACGGCACCGCCGGCCAGCGCCGCCAGCCAGGCCGGGGCGACCAGCCCGAGCAGCACCGTCACCAGCGCCCCGGCACCGGCGCCGAGGCCGAGCTGGCGAAGCGCCTTTGGCGTGTCCTGGAAAAGTTCCCCCCTGAGGAAGCGCCTGGCCGAGTCGATCGCCATGCCCAGCATCCCCGCGCCCCTAGACCAGCGCCAGCACCAGGAGGCCGATCAGCACCCCCGCGGCGCCGGCCACCAGACCGTAGAGCCCGCCGATATAGGCGGCGAGTTGCTTGCCCAGCGCCGCGCCGCCGATGCGCACCCCGGACGCCGCGCCGGCCCCGAGCGCCGCGGCCAGCCCGAGCACCAACCCCAGGATGAACGTCAGAGGGTCCATGCCCCCGCCTCCCTTGCCTCGCCATCCGCGCGCCGGGCGGGCGAGGATTCGGCCTCGAGCTCCGCGATCGCCTCTGCGACCGCCGCCGCCTTGTCCGCCGCCCCGGTGCCCGCGAAGATCGCCATCGCCTCGCGGTAGAGCTCGAGCGCCGCTCTCAGGTTCCGCGCGTTGCCGGCCCCGGGGTCTTCCGGATCGTCGGGCAGGGCGGCGAGGCAGTTCGCCTTGTTGGCCACGGTGTTGGCGTACTCGCCGGGGGCGTCGCGCGGGTTGCGGACCTTCAGCGCCTCGTCATAGGCCTCGAGCGCGCGCAGCCGGTTGCCGACCGGGTGGCTCGACGCCGTGTATTGCAGCGCATTGCCGAGGTTGTTCTGCAGCATGGCGTATTCGGCCGGGTGCTCGATCAGGCTCACCACCTTGAGCCCCTCCTCGAAGGCCTGCACCGCCAGCGCCTCGCGCATCTTGCCGGTGCGGTCGCTGAACGGCATCGCCAGGAAAGCGGTGGCGAGGTTGTTCTGCAGGATGGCGAATTCCTGCCGATGCCGCACCCTGTCGAAGATCCTGAGCGCCCGCTGGTAGGCGGCGATCGCGTCCTGGATCCGGGCGCGGTTCATCCCGGCCAGGTTCTGCAGCGCCAGCCCGAGGTTCAATTCCGCTTCGGCGATCTCCGCGTCGAGCCCCTCGGCCGCCAGCGTCGCCAGCGCCGTCTCCAGCGCCTCGCGCGCCGCCTCGAGCGAGCCCGCGCCGTCCTCCGGCACCGCCATCAGCGCCGTCGCCATCCGCGCCCGGATCCGCGCCGCCAGCAGCGCCTGCCCGTCCGGGCACAACTCGAGAGCGCTGCCGTAGAGATCAATCGCCGCCCGCAGATCGTCGGCCGCCTTCGGCTTCTGCTGCAGGCCCATGGCGATTTCCATGAGCATCTCTGCCTTCTCGGCCGGCGCCGCGTCGGCTTCCCCGACCATGCGCAGCGCCGCGGCGACATGCTCCCCGGTGCGGCTTCGAGCCACCACCTCTTCTCCCCCTGCGCGCGGCGGGCAGAGTCCCCTGCCGTCTTCGCAGCTTCCAGTGAACGGCCGCGGCGAGGGCCTGTCAAGTTATTATTCTATATGCAAACCTTGTTCGCAGTGAGTGGCACCCGAAGCGACCCCCGGTCCTGCGACCAAGCGGCCTCGAGCCCGGCCGCGGTCCAGTCCCCGAGCCCGTTGGCAAAGAACACGTCCGGGGCGCTGGCGACCCGGTCGCCGGCGGCGTTGCGGATCTTCAGGAGGCAGCCGCCGGCGGCCATCTGCCGCACCGGCAGGATCTCCAGCGCGCCGTCGCGGATCAGCACCACCACCGCCTCGACGCCGCGGAAATAGGTCTGCGCCACCGCGGCCGGCAGGTACACCGCCCCCGCCCGGACATCGACGCGCGCGCTCATTCCGCCCCGGTCATCGCCACGATCCGGTCCGCGACCCGCCACGCCGCGGCCTCGACCTGCGGCGTCAGCTCCAGCCCGAGCTCGACCGACGCCGCCTCGATCAGGATCACCGTCACCTCCGTCGGAAAGGCAGCGCCGTAGATCCGCCGCCCGGCATAGAGCGCATGGTCCCAGCGAAAGTCGTGCAGGCTGAACCCCCCCGGCGGCGGCGCCTCCAGCACCTCTCCCGCGACCTCGTAGATCGCCCCTGGCGCCGCCTCGGGTGCGCGGGCATCGACGATGATCAGCCGCTGGGCGCTCTCGGCCCGGTAGATCACCCCCATGCCGTCGGTCCCGGCGTCGTGCAGCACCACCTCCGCCGGCAGCCGCCGCCCGCGCAAGAGCGCGATAACCCGCGGACCGACGCCGTCGTCGCTCCGGTTGGGATTGCCGCAGCCGATGACGGCAGTCACCGGCATCAGATCCGCCAGAGCCGGCAGGACCAGTGCGGCTCCACCGGCAGGCTCAGCTCCGGCAGCTCGCAGAACCGCCGGTGCACCAGATAGTACATGCAGCTCGCGCAGGCCTGCTCGACCTCGTCCTCCTCGATCAGGTGGTCGGTGAACCCGGCCACCACCAACTTGGTGGAGAGATCGTCGGTCGCGCCCAGGCGGCCCACGATCCGGTTGACGGCTTCCGAACTGTCGGCACGCGGCCACGCCTCGGTCTGCAGTCCCGCGCGCAGCCGTTCGGCGATCTCGTCGCGAAGCCTGTCGTCGTCCTCCGGGTCCACCGCCTCAGATCCGCCACAGGCGGCACCACCAGTCGGGCTCCGCAGGCAGGTTCAGTTCCGGCAGGTCGCACCAGCGCTTGTGCACGAGGTAGTACATGCACTCCTGGCAGCGCATCTGCTCCTCGCCGTGCGGCTCCAGCAGCCACCCCGAGATCACCAGCTTGGCGCGGAGGTCATCGGCGCTCGAGCGGGCGCAACTCGTCGAGCAGCGCCGCGAATTCCCGGTCGGTCGCCGGGAACGGATCGACCTGCGTCTTCAGTCCCTCGCTGCAGCAGATCCTCGATCATCCGCAGCAGCGTCGCGTGATCAGCCGCCGCAGGCGACACCCCGTAGCGCGCGCGAAAGCCGTCGGCCTCGGCGGACGGCTCGTCCCGTTCGGCAACCGAACTCATCGCGTCCTCCCCGGCAAACGGCCAACCCGTGCATGCTTCACCCGCGCCGCTCGCGGCCGCAAGCCCGCTACGCCGTGCGGAAGCGGGCAAGCTCCTCCCCGGTCCTGGCGTCGTGGGCGTGCACGGTGCAGACCAGGCAGCTGTCGTAGGACCGGCAGACATGCCCGACCTCCACCGGATCGGCCGGGTCGGCGATCGGCGTGCCGATCAGCGACTTCCTCGATCGGCCCGCGCTCGCCGTCCTTCGCCCGCGGCCCCACGTTCCAGGTGGTCGGCGCCACGATCTGGTAGTTCTTGATCTTGCCGCCCTGCACCTCGATCCAGTGGCAGAGCGCGCCGCGGATCGCCTCGGTGGCGCCCCAGCCCCGCCCGTCCTTCTCGGTCGGCTTGACGTACCACTCGTCGCCCAGCCGGAACTCCTTCAGGCAGCGCTCGGCCTGCCGGTAGAGCTTGCAGAGCTCGTGCATCCGCGCGAAGTGCCGAGCAGCAGCGACGCCCCGCCCAGCCTTCGGTACATGTCCAGCACCAGCGGATCGTGGTGCTGCCAGCTCTCGCCGTGGCTGCCGCCGGCCACCATCTGCCGCGCCAGCGGCCCCGCCTCCAGCCGCCCGCTCTCGATATGCCGCACCGCCGTCGCCCAGGAATACTTGCCCTCCGGGTCGATCGCGTTCTTGGCGATCGGCTTGGTGGTCCGGTCGTAGGGATGCTTCTCGTCCGGCCCCTCCTCGTACCAGGCGTGGGTGGTGTCCTCGCGGGTGAACATCTGGTCCATCAGCCGATGGCTGTCGGCCGCCCCGTCATAGACCCCCGACTTCATGATCAGCGCGGCATTGCGCCCGTCGATCGTCGGCTTCTGGTACCTGTCCTCGTGCGGCAGGTAGCCCCAGGACACGTACTTCCCGTGCCCGCGCCCGTACTTGTCGAGCCCGATCTCCGTGCCCATCCGCCAGTACATCCCGAGATCGGAATTCGCGTGCTCCGGCCGCTCGTCCAGCCAGGCCATGAAATCGTCGTAGGACCGCACCTCCTCGTAGCGCTCCATCGTGCAGCCGAACCAGGCCGGCTCGATCCAGTTCCGGCGGAAATGCTCCAGGATCGCCCAGGCCCGGGTCACGTCGGTCAGCGTCGGCGCGCACATCACGCCCCCCGGCACCATGTACGAGGAATGCGGCCACTGCCCGCCGAGCAGCGCATAGATCTCCACCGGCCGGCCCGAGATCGTCACCCCCAGCTCGTAGTTCGTCCCGGTGAACGGCGCCCAGCGCTTCACCGCCTCCTCATAATACCGGCTTCCCTTGTACTTCGAGTTGGTGAAGTCGATCATGAACAGCCCGTAGTGGTGCCGCGGCAGGCTCTGCAGGCTCTCGGTTATCTGCCCGAGGTTCCGCGCCAGGATGGCGTTGCGCGGCACGGTGGTGCCCCAGGCGGTATCCAGCGCCCAGGCCGCGCAGGTCAGGTGCGAGGCCCCGCAGATGCCGCAGGCCCGCGGCGTCACCACCAGCCCGGCCTGCGGATCCTTGTCGCGCAGGATCACCTCGAAGCCGCGGAACAGTTCCGCCTGGGTCCAGGCGTTCGTCACCACCCCGTCCTCGATCTCGACCCGCACGTCGAGGTCGCCCTCGACCCGTCCGACGGGGGAGATATCCAGCGTCTGCAATGCGGCGTTCATCTCTCTCTCCCCGGATCAGACCACGAAGATGTCCTGCTCCGCCCAGGCCGGGGCGGCGCCCTTGGCGGCGGCGGTCAGCTTGACGTAGCCGGTCTTGTCCACCCCCTGCGGCAGGTCCTTGGGGATCCCCATCACCGTCTGGGTCTTGAACACCGTCCCCGGCGCCAGGTCGAAGAACGGGAACTCCGGCTCGGTGCAGCCGAGGCACGGCATCCCCGCCCGGGTCTTCGACGACACCCGGTTCCACAGGATCCGGTTGCAGGGCGAATGCGTCATCGGCCCGCGGCAGCCGAGGTCGTAGAACAGGCACCCCTTGCGCTGCCCGAAGCTCGTCGCCGAGACCTTGTAGGCGAAGTGCATGTTCCGGGTGCACCCGGTCTGGGTGAAGCTGGAGAAGAACGTCTTCGGCCGCTGGAACTCGTCGAGGCTCAGATCCCCCGCCCGCCCGGTCGCCACCGCGACCAGGATCTGCGTCACCCAGTCCGGATGCGCCGGGCAGCCCGGAATGTTGATCACCGGCAGTCCGGCCCTGGAGACGAAGCCTTCGCCCAGCGCCCCGCCGCGCGCCCGCTTCAGGAACTGCAAGCCGCGGCTGTCGGTCGGGTTCGGCGCCGTCGCCGGGATCCCGCCCCAGGTGGCGCAATCGCCGATCGCGACCACGAACTGCGCCGCACGCCGACAGCTCCGCCACCCATTGCTTCATCGGCCGCCCGCAGAACCGGTTCCAGTTTCCGGTACCGTCCGGCGCGTCGATTACCGTGCCCTCGAAGACGAAGATGTCGAGCGCGGTCTCGCCCGAGATGCATCTCTCCAGCACGTCCTTCACGTTGTCGCCGATCTCCAGGCCGAGCGAGGGATGCCAGAGGATGTTGATGCCGAAATCCGTCACCAGATCGCAGGCGCTCGGCTCCTCGGCGTTGAGGAACGACATCGTGTTCCCCGAACACGCCCCGCCCTGCAGCCACAAGAGATTGGCCATCCGTCACCTCCCTGCACGTCCGGCCGCTTCGGCCCGATGGGCTCGGCGAAGCAAGTTCGGTGCCGCCCCGCGGGCGTCCGAAAACGTGACGTCAGATCAGATGCTTGCCCGAACCGCGGCACCTCGCGCTCCGGCGCCAGCGCCTCAGCGCAAACAAACTAACTATGGCGCCTGCAAAGCCGCCTTGCACTCCTCGCCCGTTGCGAGGGGCGCCGACTTCAGGCCTCCTGCAGCCCGTAACGCTTGATCTTGTTCGCGAGCCCCACCCGCGACAGGCCGAGCTCCTCGGCGGCGCGGCTCTGGTTCCAGCGGTTCTTCTCCAGCGCCGCCGCGACCAGCCTTCGCTCCAGCGTCTCCACCCGCTCCTTCAGGGTCGCGCCGTCGAGGGCCAGCGGGTCCTCCGGCCGGCTGCGCGCGCACCGTGCTGAAGGCCGGCGGCAGGTGCCGGCTGGAGATGTAGCCCCCCTGGTCGGCGATCGCGACCATCCGGCGCATCTCGGTCTCCAGTTCGCGCACGTTGCCCGGCCAGTCGTAGGCCCCGAGCTTTATCAGCGCGTCCTTGGTCACCCCCACCACCCGCCGCCCGACCACGCCGGCATACTTCTCGAGAAAATACTCCGCCAGCACCGGAATATCCTCCCGTCGCTCCCGCAGCGGCGGGATCTGCAGCGCGAAGCCCTTCAGCCGGTAGTAGAGATCCCTTCGGAACTGTCCCGCCTCCACCATCGCCTCCAGCGGACGGTTCGAGGCCGCGATGATCCGCACGTCGGCCGTCTGGAGCTTGTCCGAGCCCAGCGGCTTGACCTCGCCCCCCTGCAGGAAGCGCAGCAGGCTGACCTGGAACCCCGGCGAGACCTCAGAGATCTCGTCGAGAAACACCGTGCCGCCGTCGGCCGCCCGGAACAGCCCCAGCCGGTCGGCGATCGCCCCGGTGAAGGCGCCCCGCACATGGCCGAACAGCTCCGAATGCAGGGTGTCGTCGCTCATGCCGCCGCAGTTCTGCACGTGCATCGGCGAGTTCATCCGCTGCGAATTGTAATGGATGGCCCGCGCCAGCAGCTCCTTGCCGGTGCCGGTCTCGCCGTGGATCAGCACCGGCAGCTCGGTCGCGGCCGCCTGCCGCGCCTCGGCCGCCAGCTCGGCCATCCGCGGGCTGGCGAACACCAGCTTCTCGAACTGGGAGAACCCGCCGCGCACCGACAGCGGCTGCACCTCGCCGAAGATGTCGTCGTCCATCGAGATCTTCATCTCGCGCGAAAGCAGCCGATGCCGCCGCGACAACTCGTTAAGCTCCAGCGCCCGCTTGGCGACCAGGGCGATCTGCTCCGCCGGCACCGGCTTCAGCAGCGACAGGTACGCCGCCGCGTTCCGGGCGATCACCCAGCCCGCCGCCGCCCGCTCCGGCGAGGCGACCACGACCCGCGAGATCCGCGGCTGCGACACCCGCGCCGAGACCACCACGTTCGCCGGACCGGCCCCCAGGAGGTCGGCATCGCAGACGAACAGGTGCACGTCGATCTCCTGCAGCCGCTCCGCCGCTTCCTTCTCGGTTGCGCAGATCACCAGACGATAGTCGTCCGTCGCGTTGAACGCCTGCCGGGCCGAGGCAACCAGCCCCGCATCGGCCGTCGCGAGGAGAACGCTGCGCAGATGTGCCAAGGCTGACCACTTTCCGAACCGCTTACCGGATGCCAACTAACTTGTCAGATCGCAAGCATTCAACACAATTCATCAGCCCGCCCGCTACCGGCTGCGCGAACCCGCGACGGCGCAGCGGCTCGCGAACGCGGCACGTCCCGGACGGACAGAGACGCATTGACGAAGCCCGAGAGGTTTCCCATCGTGGCGGTCGGCAGCGGCGGGCTGGCGAGCGCCCCGACCCGGGGGGACTGGTCGAATTCGGCGAGAAGCTGAAAGCCTGCGGCTCAGCGCGGGCGGAAGCTGCCGCAACGAAAAGGGGAGGAAGGCGCCGATGAAGGTCAGGGCGACGCTCAACCGCGATTTTCAGATCGGCAGGATCGACGACCGGCTCTATGCCGCGTTCATCGAGCACATGGGCCGGGCGATCTATTCCGGCATCTACGAGCCCGGCCACCCGGAGGCGGACGAGGACGGCTTCCGCAAGGACGTGCTGGAGTTGGTGAAGGCGCTGAAGATCCCGGCGATCCGCTATCCGGGCGGCAACTTCGTCTCCGCCTACAACTGGGAAGACGGCGTCGGACCGAAGGACAAGCGCCCGGTGCGGCTCGACCTCGCCTGGCGCTCGAAGGAGACCAACCAGGTCGGCATCAACGAGTTCGCGAAGTGGGCAAAGAAAGCCGACATCGAGATGATGCTGGCGGTCAACCTCGGCTCGCGCGACCTCAACGCGGCCCGGGCCTTCGCGGAATACTGCAACCATCCCGGCGGCACCGCCTGGAGCGACCTGCGCCGCAGCCACGGCGTCGAGCAGCCCTACGGCGTCAGCATGTGGTGCCTCGGTAACGAGATGGACGGGCCCTGGCAGATCGGCCACAAGGTCGCCACCGAATACGGCCGCCTCGCCAACGAGACCGCGAAGGCGATGAAGCCTTTCGGCCCGCATATCGAGACCATCGTCTGCGGCAGCTCCAACGACGCGATGCCGACCTATCCCGACTGGGAGCGCGAGGTGCTCGAGGAGTGCTACGAGAACGTCGACTACATCTCGCTGCACAAGTATTTCGGCAATTCCAGCCGCGACACCCTCAACTTTTTTGGCAAGGTCGAGGAGACCGGCCGCTATATCCAGGCGATCGGCGGCGTCATCGACTTCGTGAAAACCAAGAAACGCGCGAAGAACGACGTCTTCATCTGCTTCGATGAATGGAACGTCTGGTACCACAACCGCGAGGCCGACTCGAAGGCCTGGAGGACCTGGGACTGGCCCGAGGCGCCGCCGCTCCTGGAGGAGGACTACAACCTTGAGGACGCGCTCTTCATCGGCTGCCTGCTCAACGAGTTCATCCGCCGCAGCGACCGGGTGAAGATCGCCTGCGTGGCGCAACTGGTGAACGTCATCGCCCCGGTGCGCGCCGAGAAGGGCGGCCCGGCTTGGCGGACGACGATCTACTACCCCTACCAGTTCGCCTCGCTCTACGGCCGCGGCACCGCGCTGAGCGTGGCGGTGGACGCGCCGAGCTACGACTGCGAGGTCGAGCACGACGTCAGCTTCCTCGACGTCGCCGCGGTGCATAATGCCGGCGAGGGCATGGTCACCGCCTTCATCGTCAACCGCCACCTCGACCAGGCGATGGAGTTCGACATGTCCGTCGGCGGCTTCGACGGCCTCACCCTCCACAAGCACCTGACCATGGGCGGCCAGGGGCTGCGCGAGGCGAACACGCCGCAGGACCCTGACCGGATCGTCCCGCGCAACGGCACCGGCCTCGGCGTCGAGGGCGGACGCGTGGTTGGATCGCTGCCGCCGCTGTCCTATCATGTGGTTCGGCTGCGCGTCGCGTAGTCCCGGGGTGGCCACCAGACGCTGCGTTATCGGGAGGGAACCGGATCGATGCCGGGGGTGAAACTCAGCAACGTCGAGAAGTCGTTCGGCACGGCCAAGGTCATCCATGGCGTCTCGATGGAGATCGAGCGCGGCGACTTCGCGGTCTTCGTCGGCCCCTCCGGCTGCGGCAAGTCCACGCTGCTCCGGATGATCGCCGGCCTCGAGGAGACCACCGGCGGGCGCATCGCCATCGAGGACACCGACGTCACCCGGGAGGAGCCGGCGCGCCGCGGCGTGGCGATGGTGTTCCAGTCCTACGCGCTCTATCCCCACCTCACCGTCTACGAGAACATGGCCTTCAGCCTGCGCCTCGCCCGCCGGCCGAAGGCCGAGGTCGAGAAGCGGGTGGTGGAAGCGGCGCGGATCCTGCGCCTCGAGGAGCAGCTGCAGAAGAAGCCGTCGCAGCTCTCCGGCGGCCAGCGCCAGCGCGTGGCCATCGGCCGGGCGATCGTGCGCGAGCCCAAGGTCTTCCTGTTCGACGAGCCGCTCTCCAACCTCGACGCCGAACTCAGGGTGCAGATGCGGCTGGAGCTGGCGCGGCTGCACAAGCAGATCGGCGCCACCATGATCTACGTCACCCACGACCAGGTCGAGGCGATGACGCTGGCCGACAAGATCTTCGTGCTGCAGGACGGCGTGGTGCGCCAGGCCGGGCGGCCGCTCGATCTCTACGACGATCCCGACAACCGCTTCGTCGCCGGCTTCATCGGCTCGCCCAGCATGAACTTCATCGCCGGCAAGGTGGTCGGGCGCGACGGCGAGGGGATCGTCGTGGCGCCCGAAGGCGCTGACGGCTACAGGATGACCGCGCGCCTCGGTTCGGCGCGGGTCCGCGAGGGCGACCGGGTCACCCTCGGGATGCGCCCGGAGCACCTGGAGATCGCCGAGACCGGCCTGCCGCTCACGGTCGACATGGAAGAGGACCTCGGCGGCGTCTCGTTCCTGCACGCGCGGTCCGCCTCGGGCCAGCCGATGGTGCTGGAACGCCGCGGCGGCCGCGAGAGCTACGAAGGCCGGCAGATCGCGGTCACCATCCCGCCCGAACTGGCGCTGGTGTTCGACGAGGCAGGCGAGCGCCTGCGATGACGTGAGACTGATACAAGACCAACCAACGGGAGGAGACTTGCCTGTGAAACGACTACTGAAAGCCGCGGTCACCACGGCGATGCTGGCCGCCTCGGCCGGAATGGCGGCCGCCCAGACGCAGAACGTCGTCTGGTGGGACTTCCTGTCGGGCGGCGACGGCGTGCGGATGAAGGCGCTGATCTCCGACTTCAACAAGGAGCACCCCGACATTCAGATCCAGGCCACGACGCTGCAATGGGGCGTGCCCTTCTACACCAAGGTGCGCACCTCGGCAGCGGTCGGGGAGGGGCCGGACGTGATGACCTATCACCTGTCGCGCATCCCGATCGGCGCTCGACGAGGGGGTGCTGACCCCGATCACCGACGAGGACTTGAAGAACGCGGGCCTCAGCAAGGATGACTTCTTCCCGCGCGCGATCGAAGCCGCGACCTCCGACGGCACGCTCTACGCTGTGCCGTTCGATATCCACGCGGTCATCCTCTACTACAACAAGGACCTGCTCAAGGGCACGCCCTACCTCGACGCCGACGGCAAGCTCACCGGCATCAACAGCCTCGACGACTTCAACGCCGCGCTGAAGATGCTGAAGGACAAGGGCGTCGAGACGCCGCTCTCCTACGCCACCGCCGACGCATCTGGCGGCACGGTCTGGCGCGTCTTCTACACGCTCCTCGCGCAGCAGGGCGGCCAGCTCATCGTCGGCAACGAGGTGCTGCCGGGCGACAACGCCGCCAAGGCCGAGAAGGCGATCCAGATCATGACCGACTGGCGCTCGAACGGCTACACCCCGGAGCAGGCGGAGTATCCGGCCTCGGTCGCGCTCTTCAGCTCGGGCAAGTCCGCATTCCACTGGAACGGCGTCTGGGAGGTGCCGACCTTCACCGACCTCGCCAAGAAGAACGCGCTCGGCTTCGACTGGAGCGCCGCGGTGATCCCGACGCTGCTCGACCAGCCCGCGACCTGGGCGGATTCGCACTCCTTCGCCATACCCAAGAATGAGGGCAAGGAGATGGACCCGGCCAAGCGCAAGGCGGTGATGGAGGTGATCGGCTGGATGGAGAAGCACGCCATCCGCTGGGCCGACGCCGGCCACATCCCGGCCTACCTGCCGGTGGCGACCAGCGACGAGTACAAGGCGATGGAGCCGAACGCGACCTATGCGCCGCTGGCCGAGCACGCCGCCTACGATCCGCGCTCGAAGATCGCCGGCGTCGCCTCGCCGGTCTATGACACCGCGATCAACATCATCGCGCCGGCGACCCAAGGCTTCATGTCGCCCGCCGACGCGGTGCAGCAGATCAAGGACCAGCTGCAACCGCTCTTGAACTGACGCCTCGCGGCGGCCCGGACCTCCGCGGCCGCCGCCGCCACCCGGAGCCCACGCACATGGCGATGCTGACGAACCGACGCCGCAAGACGCTGGTCGCTTACAGCCTGGTGGCGCCCTTCGTCATCACCTTCGCGATCTTCTTCGTCTACCCGACACTGAAGGTCTTTCAGCTCAGCTTCACCGACTCGCCGCTGATCGGCGCCGGGCACTGGGTCGGCTTGGCCAACTACCAGAAGCTCTTCACGGACAGGCTCTTCTTCACCTCGCTGAAGAACAACGGCTATTTCGTCCTCCTGACGGTGATCCCGACCACGCTGATCGCACTCTTCCTCGCGCTGATGATCAACCGCCTCAAGGGCAAGTGGCAGGCGCTGGCGCTGATGGTGTTCTTCCTGCCCTACGTGCTGCCGGTCTCGGTCGTCACCGAGATCTGGTTCTGGATGCTCGACTTCCAGTACGGCGTGCTGCAGCCGGTGATCGCCTTCTTCACCGGCAAGCCGGTGGCGGTGTTCAAGAACCCCTACTGGGTGATGCCCACGGTGGCGGTGCTGACGATCTGGTGGACCAACGGCTTCAACGTGCTGCTCTTCATCGCCGGCCTGCGCAACATCCCCTCCGAGCTCTACGAGGCCGCGGCGCTTGACGGCGCCACGCCGCTGGCAGCGGTTCCGGCGGGTGACCTGGCCGCTGCTCTGGCCGGTGACGGCGCTGGTGCTGACGCTGCAGCTGATCCTGCAGCTCAAGCTCTTCGACCAGATCTACCTGCTGACCCAGGGCGGGCCGTTCAATTCGTCCTACGTGCTGCTCCTGCATGATGTATCGTGAGGCGTTCCAGCTCAACCAGGGCGGCTACGGCGCCTCGATCGCGGTGGTGCTGGTGGTGGTGATCGCCATCATCTCGGTCCTGCAGTTCCAGCTGCTGCGCATCGGAGCCCGGCGATGATCTCCACCCGCCGCGTCGAGAACCTCGTCCTGATCCTCCTCACCATCGGCATCGGGATCTGCTGGATCTTCCCGCTGTATTGGGCGCTGGTGACCTCGCTCCGCACCGACGAGAGCGGTCATCACCAGCCCCGGGCTGCTGCTCGACCAGTTCCACCTCGGGGCGTTCGTCAGCGCCTTCGTCAACACCAAGATCCTGACCTGGTACCTGAACTCGATCGGCACCGCCGTCATCATCACCGTGATCGTCGTCGTCTTCGGGATGATGTGCGCCTACGCGATCTCGCAGATCGAGTTTCCCGGCAGGCGGCGTGCTCTACGCCGCGGTGCTGGTCAGCTTCATGATCCCGATCCCGGCGCTCTACGTGGCGCAGTTCGTGCTGATGAACCGGTTCGACTGGATCAACTCCTGGGCGGGGATCATCGCGCCGCAGCTGATCGTCCCGGTGGTCATCATCGTCTACAAGCAGTTCTTCGACGCGGTGCCGAAGGAGATGCGCGAGGCGGTCGTGCTCGACGGCGGCGGCGAGTACACGCTGCTCTTCAAGGTCTACCTGCCGCTGAACTGGGGCATCACCACCGCGCTCGCGATCATCACCTTCATCGGCGCCTGGAACAATTTCTGGTGGCCGTTTCTGGTCGTCACCTCCGAGGACCAGATGACGATCCCGGTCGGCATCACCCAGGTGAACGACGTCTTCGGCGTCGCCTACGCCCGGCTGATGGCCGTGGCGCTGCTCGCGGCGATGCCGGTGGTGGTCGCCTACCTGATCTTCCAGCGCCGGGTGACCGAGGCGGTGATGATCTCCTCCGGCGTCAAGGGATGAGCCCGGGCGCGCCCTCCGCCCGGTAGCTGCGCTCGAGGTGGCGCGAGGCTTCGCCCCAGGCCGAAGCGGCCGAGCGCCGCCGGTGCGCCTCCAGGGCCGCCCGGTCGCGAAAGCGCTCGGCGACCTGGAAGCGGCCGGCGTCCTCGGGTCGCGGGTGACGGCGAAGGCCAGGTAGCCGGGCTCGCGGCGCGTCAGTTCGCATGCGCGGCGAGCAGCGGCAGCAGCCGGTCCTGCTCTGCCACCGGGATCAGGATCCATCCGCGCACCGCAATCTCGGCCATCACGACTTTCCCGCTGCTGTTTCCGGTGACAGCCCGGGCCCGGCGTCGGATCAAGCGGCCTCCGCCAGAGCGTCGCGGTGGGAGGCGACGCCGCGGGCGTAGGTCCTCTCCCCGCCCGGTCGCGGAGCGCTGCGACGTCGAATCCGTCCGGTGGTCGCTGCCTCATACCGGCGGGCGCAGGACCGGGTCGTCCGCGACCATGGCCAGCGCCTCCTCGAGCGGAAGCTCGCTGCGCAGGCACCACCAGCGGCCGGTGTGCCGGTGCCACATCACCGCAAAGCGCCCGTTGTAGTGGTCCAGCCGGGCGAAGGGCGCATCGAACTCCTCGCCCTCGTTCTCGGGGAAGCCGGAGCGGAACCGGACGACGAAGCTGTAGTTCTCCCCGCGCCAGCGGCCGAAAATCGCGACGGGATAGTTCCGCCCGGTGGCGGGGCGGATCTCGGGCAGGTATTTGGGCCTCAGGCTCTCGGCGATCAGCCGCTCGAAGCTCGCGGTGAACTCGTCCTTGCGCAGCGGCGTCAGCGCCCGAACCCAGGGCATTCGCTTACTCCCACTCGATGGTGCCGGGCGGCTTTGAGGTCACGTCGTAGGTGACGCGGTTGATGCCCTTGACCTCGTTGATGATCCGGGTGGCGGTCTCGCCGAGGAAGGCGTGCTCGAAAGGGTAGTAGTCGGCGGTCATGCCGTCGACCGAGGTGACGGCGCGCAGCGCGCAGACGTAGTCGTAGGTGCGGCCGTCGCCCATCACCCCGACGCTGCGCACCGGCAGCAGCACCGCGAAGGCCTGCCAGATCGCGTCGTAGAGGCCGTGCCGGCGGATCTGGTCGAGGTAGACCGCGTCGGCCCGGCGCAGGATCGCCAGCTTGTCCCGGGTGATGCCGCCGGGGCAGCGGATGGCGAGGCCGGGACCAGGGAAAGGGTGGCGGCCGACGAAGCTCGCGGGCAGGCCGAGCTCGCGCCCCAGCGCGCGGACCTCGTCCTTGAAGAGCTCGCGCAGCGGCTCGACCAGCTTCAGGTTCATCCGCTCCGGCAGGCCGCCGACGTTGTGGTGGCTCTTGATGGTGGCCGAGGGGCCGCCGGAGAAGCTGACGCTCTCGATCACGTCGGGATAGAGGGTGCCCTGGGCGAGAAAGGCCGCGTTGCCGACCTCGCGGGCGTGGTGCTCGAACACCTCGATGAAGAGCCGGCCGATGGTCTTGCGCTTGGTCTCCGGGTCGTCGACGCCTTCGAGCGCGCTCAGGAACCGCTCGCTCTCGTCGGCGTGGATCAGCGGGATGTTGTAGTGGTCGCGGAACAGCGTCACCACCTCCTCGGCCTCGCCGAGCCGCATCAGCCCGGTATCGACGAAGACGCAGGTGAGCTGCTCGCCGATCGCCTCGTGGATCAGCACCGCCGCGACCGAGCTGTCGACGCCGCCCGACAGGCCGCAGATCACCCGGCCGTCGCCGACCCGGGCGCGGATCGCGGCGATGGCCTGCTCCTTGTAGGCGCCCATGGTCCAGTCGCCGACAAAGCCGGCGAGATCGGTGAAGTTCTTCAGGATCCGGGCGCCGTTGACGGTGTGGTGGACCTCCGGGTGGAACTGCACGGCATAGAAGTGCCGCGCCGGGTCGGAGGTGATCGCATAGGGCGCGTTGGCGGAGGCGCCGATCACCGCGAAGCCGGGGGCCAGCGCGGTGACGCGGTCGCCGTGGCTCATCCAGACCTCCTCGCGGCCGGTCGCGAACAGGCCGGTGAAGAGCGGGTCGGCGGCGCCGGCGGCGGGGGTGACCCAGGCGCGGCCGAACTCGGCGTGGTGGCCGGCCTCGACCCTGCCGCCGAGCTGTTCCATCATCACCTGCTGGCCGTAGCAGATGCCGAGCACCGGCACGCCGAGGCCGAAGATCTCGGGCGCGGCGCGCGGGCTGCCGGCCTCGGTGACGCTGGCCGGGCCGCCCGACAGGATCACCGCCTGCGGCCGGAACCCGGCCAGGAAGCCGGCATCGACCTTGTGGTACGGGTGGATCTCGCAGTAGATCCGCGCCTCGCGCAATCGGCGGGCGATCAGCTGGGTGACCTGGCTGCCGAAATCGACGATGAGCAGGCGCTGGTGCTGGGGCTCGGTCATGCGCCACCGCTTATGTCGCCGCGCGGTCCGCCGCAAGGGACCTCGGAGGGTCCGCGGCGCCGCGCGAGCGGGCCGCGGCGGGCATTGGGTCTTGCAAAATTCGGGGAGCGAGCGTATCTCGCCCCCCGACGGATTGGTAGCTCAGTTGGATAGAGCACTTGACTACGAATCAAGGGGTCCGGGGTTCGAATCCTCGCCAGTCCGCCATCTAGATCACCCCAATGGCGGCGGGTGCCCGGGATCTGTGGCCGTGAGGCGGTGTTCCTTCCGCGGTAAATGCTGGCAAACTGGCTCGGCGCCGCACGGACGGTTGCCGAACCGGTCGAAAGGGGCCCGATGACACGCTTTCTGCCCATCACGCTCGCGCTGGCGCTCGCGGGGCTGCCCGCCGCGGCCGACGAGTTCACCGACACGCTCGACAGCGCGCTCAAGGCCTACAACGACAACGACATCACCGGGGCGCGCGAGGATCTCGACTACGCCGGCAAGCTCCTGAACGCGATGAAGTCCGAGAGCCTCTCCAAGTTCCTGCCCGAGCCGGAGCCCGGCTGGACCAAGGAGGCGGCGGACGACGCCTCGGCCACCGGCTTCATGGGGATGCTCGGCGGCGGCACCACGGCCGGCGCGACCTACAAGAAGGGGACCGAGACGCTGACGATCGCGCTGGTCGCAGATTCGCCGATGGTCAACGGCATCGGCGCGATGTTCTCGGGAATGTCCGGCATCGCCGGCGGCAAGCCGGTACGGATCCAGCGCGTCCAGTTCAACAGCACCGACGACGGGCTGCAAGGCGTGGTGAACGGCAAGGTCATGGTCAGCGTCACCGGCGATGCCAGCATCGAGGACAAGACCGCGTACCTCGAGAAGATGGATTTCAAGGCGCTCGGCGAGTTCTGATGCCGGATCCGGGCTGAGTAGCTCGCCTCCCGATCCGGCATCGGCGACGCCCCGCGTCGCGCCGGTTCGTTGGCTGGAGCGCGTGAATGCGGAGGCCGACGTGAGTGCGTGCGGCGCCCCCCGTCGCCCCGGCCCGATCTATCGCGAGACGGTTCTGCCTGGCGGATTTGACAGTCGGCAAATCCAGCCGCACGGGCCGCTTCGGCCGCCGGTGAGCCATCCCACCGGGCAGTTCCGCGTCAGTTGGTCACGCGCTCGACGGCCGGGGCCTTCCAGTGGCCATCAAGTGCTGCTTCCTTCGGCCAGTAGAGCCGCATGATCACCCAGAACGGGCCCTTGGGCGCAGGCAGCCAGTTCGCTTCCTTGTCCGCTCCGGGGAACTCGTTCTGGAAGTAGAGGGTGATTCCGCCGTCGGCATCCTTGACGAATTGCGACATCATCGTCGAATTCAGCAGATACCGGTCGATCGGATTGGCCACGAGCAGGCTCGACGGCAATTCGTACATCGTCGTCGACCAGAACGCATTCACCGGGGGAAGCTCGCCTGGCGGGAAACGCAGGGTATAGCGGTTCGCGCCGTCCAGTTTCTCGCCCTTGGAATCAACCGCAAGGACCGGATAGATCGCCTCCTCCTTGGCGTTGCCGTAGATGCCGGTCGTGCCGAGCCAGCGGTAGAGGTAATTGTCCCCCAGGAATTCGCGGCTGCCGAAGACATCGCCGGAGGTGATTTTCCCCTGGTCCATCTGCTTCACGGCGCCGGCGAAATCCTCCCAGGCGTCGGCGCGGCCCGCTTCGATGGCCGTCTTCATTTCAGGCGAGAGCTTGGAGGGGTCGAAGGTCTTGCCGCCTGCGATGCCGATCTTGGCGAAGCGTTCCCTGAGGGCCACCTCGCTCGGCACCGTCGGGCTGTAGGTCAGCACGAAGTTCATGATGTTGAAGAACTCGAGTGAAGTCTTCAGCTCGGCCTTGGTGAGTGGCTTGATGAAGTCCACGACCGGCGCCGCCGGTGGCGGGGTCGTTCCGAGGAACGCCGACAGCGGCTGCATCTCGTACTGCGCCTGGATCTTCTCGACGTTGTCGATGTCGTCCGGATTGAACAGCTGCGTGCGGATCACGACGACGCCGAAGTCCGTATCGGAACGTATAGACCTTTTTTATGCTGTCGGGCGTCTCGCCGGTCCAGTCCGGCCCGACGATCATGATGTTGCCGGCATCGTTGCCAGTGGTTCTCGAACCGGCGTAGCCGATGATGTAATTGTAGGCGTCCCAGATCTCGACGTCGTAGTACCGCTTCTTCTCGATCTCCGGCAGGGAAATCACGATCGGCTCGGCCCTCAGATCCAGTCCCGCCCAGGAATACGGCGTGTCCGAATTGGCCGTCTGCACCGCGGTATCGGCCGGCGTGAACACGCGGTTGATATTCTTGAGATGGTTCCAGGGCGCTTTGAAATTGGGGCTCTTCTCGTCCACGTAGTAGGCGTACGAGATGATGTAGTTGTCCACCAGCGGATAGCCGTAGGTGTAGGCTTCCTTGGCGATCGCGCGGGCCTCTTCCGGCGTGACGTCCTGGGCACGAGCGGCGGGCGCAAGCAGCACCGCGGCTGCCACGGCCGCGGCGAACTTGAGTTGCGATAGTTTCATTCGAGACTTCCCATCAGATTTTCTCTGCTCCTTGCCGGCGTAAGCGGCCCGTCACGTTACCCAGGATCACTCGCCCACTGGCTCCAGATCGCCGATCTTCCAGGTCTTGTCGAACCACGGTTCAAGCGGTCCATAGAGCCTGAACCCCACGAAGTAGCCCTTGCCCGGCATGGTCTGGACCCAGTTGGACTCATGACCTTCGGGGGCCTTGGGGCCGAACCACACGGTGGCGGACCCGTCGGCGCCGACGGTCAGCGCCTTGTCCGTGCTGTCGACGCCGCCCAGCTTCTGATCCGTCTCCAGGATCGATCGGGTCTGGTTGTCATAGACGACAAATGACCAGAAATTCTTGGCCGGGATCGGGCCGGGAAGCGTGATCTTGTATGTCTTGCCGCCATCGAGGAAGTCGCCGGCGGAATCGCGGACTGTCATGGCATAGGCAGATCCCTCGCCCGCCTTGGCAAGCGCCATCGCCGGGGTGATGCCGGTGGTAGCGTAAAAGAACAGCGTACGCGCATCCAGGAGCAGTTCAGCGCCGTCCTGAAACAGGTAGTTTCCGCCGACGAACGGCGTGAACCATTGGCGGTCGTCGTAGAATTTCGCCGACGGATCACGCGTCGCAAAGTAGATTGTCCGCGCCGTGGCATTACCCACCGCGACGGCCTCGGTCAGGATCTTCTTCATCCGTTCGTCGGGCGCGAAGTCCTGACCCTTGCGGATGCCGATCGAGGCGTAGAGACCGACGGTGGCCGGGTCCACCCAGTCGGCAGGCTCGGCCTGCACGACCTGGTTCAGTTCGTCGTAGAAACTGAAGTCGTTGGCGCTGATCGTGTTGAACTTCTGGCCGGACGCATTGACGAATTTTGTTGCCGGCGGATTGTCAGCGGCGCTCAGCGGATAGACATGGGTGCCCGCCTTCACATGGGCAACTGCGGCCGCCACGTCGCCGTCCTCGACGAAGGCCCGGAAGAAGAGAAGCAACGTGTTGGTGCGGGGCTTCTGGACGAAATATCCGGCCTCGGGCATGGCGTCGGTCGAGCCGGGCGGCACGAACAGGTACTTGCCCCCCTTGCCCGCATCCGGTCCGGTCAGCCCGATGTCGTTGACCCAGCGGAAATCCGCATCGTCGACGGGGCCGAGCACGCCGGTCGGCACCTCCAGCACCATCGGCCCCCCGGACAGGTCGAAGCAGGTGAAGCCGTAGACCGTGGTGGTATTCGGCGTGAGGAACAGGGATTTGGCGTCCATGAGGTCTTCGGTGATGCCGAAGGCTTCGTTCGTCTTGATGCCGATGCTGTCGAAGCCATTGCACGCCGCACGGATCGAGGTGGCGGAGATGCCGGTGAGGAAGGACTGCACGCCGCGCGTGAAATCGAGGTTGTCATAGACCAGCTCGACGGTCTTGTCGTCGGGCGCGCCGTCCTTGAAATTCAGCGTGCCGATGCGGGTGTCCGTCCTGTCAGGTGTCGTGATCTTGGCAGGAACGTCCGCCGAATAGGTCGGCTGGGCCTGCGCCAGCGCCGCGCAGGCCGCGATGATTGCCGTGGATAGGATGA
Organism: uncultured Alphaproteobacteria bacterium; assembly: GCA_963847795.1. Classification (GTDB taxonomy): domain Bacteria; phylum Pseudomonadota; class Alphaproteobacteria; order Rhodobacterales; family Rhodobacteraceae; genus Amaricoccus. The sequence goes on along the minus strand of CAWKBH010000015.1, from coordinate 457,872 downwards.
CAGGGGCCAGGAGCGCCGTGGGCGTCCGAACGGCAGAAAAATAGAGACGTGATGATTGCACTGGGGACTTCCCGGCTGAGTTTCTGTCTTTCGTGAATGGGATAGGCTGCCTTAAAACGGCTCATCAAGCGAATTCCAAGGCTGCGGCGCGTCAGGTTGCGGAAATACGGCCGATCTGAAGCAAGCGGCGCTTCGGACCGGAAATAGCCACGGCTCGCGCCCGTGTCCCACCACGCGGAATGCGTCACGTCCGACGGCGGGGACGAAACCCGGCGTTGCGCGTTTGGGCTGCAGATGCAGAGGAGAGCCCGCGATGCCGGCCGAACCGCCCCGTTGCAAGCCGCCGTCACGCCGCCGGAAGCGCCGCCGAAATCCCTCGACGCGCTCAATCGCCTGATCGCCGCGGCCGCGCCGATGGTCGAGGGCGGGACCCGCGCCGTGCTCGGGGAAGGGCCGGTGGGCGCCGCGATCGCCCTGGTCGGCGAGCAACCGGGCGATCAGGAGGATCTGGCCGGGCGGCCGTTCGTCGGACCGGCCGGCGAGATCCTGGACCGGGCCCTGGCCGAGGCGGGCATCGATCGCCACGGCGTCTACGTCACCAACGCGGTCAAACACTTCAAGTACGTGCAGCGGGGCAAGCGGCGGCTGCACCAGCGCCCGACCGCCGGCGAGGTCAGGCACTATCGCTGGTGGCTGAAGCAGGAGATCGACCTGGTCGGCCCGCGGGTGGTGGTGGCGCTCGGCGCCACGGCGGTGCTGGCGCTGGCCGGCAAGGCGCTGCCGGTGACGAAGGCCCGCGGCGAAACCCGCTTCGACAACCGGCTCGGCTATATCACCGTCCATCCCTCCTACCTGCTCCGCCTGCCCGACCCGGCGGCCAAGCGCGAGGCCTGGCAGGCCTTCAAGCGCGACTTCGCCCGCATCCGCGATCTCGCCGGCTGACGGGGCGTTCCGGCGTTAACCATTTAATCCTGACTCCTTTGCTATGCATACGGCTTGTGCATACGTCGTGCATGCCCCGTGCATCACGCAAACCCCTGTTAACACGGACGGAATCGCTCACGCCCCGAGCAGCGCGCCGATCCGCCGCACCGTGTTCCAGTTGCGGAAGGTTCCCACCCCGCCGGCGCGCTTCGGCGTGATCGCCGCCGCCAGCCGCGAGTTGCCCTGCCCCTGCGGGAAGTGCACCCAGAGATCGCCGTCGACCACCGCGATCCGCTCGCCCTCGGCGCGGTAGGGCTCCAGCGCCGCCACCGCCTCGGACCCGAGCGGATCGCGCATCACCCGCACGGCGACGCGGCTCGGCGCGCGCTCGGAGGCCTCGGGGAACGGGTTGCCGGCAATCAGCCCGGCCCAGGCGGCGCCGGGACGCACGATGATGTCGATGCGCCGGCCGAAGCGGGCGGCGAAGGCCGGCTCGAGCCGCGCCTCCAGTTCGCGCGCGTCGCCGGCCGGGGCGTCGAAGACCAGGTTGCCGGTGGCCAGCAGCGTCTGCGGCCGCCCGAACCCGAGCTCCTCCGCCAGCCGCCGCAGCTCGGTCATCACCACCCGCCGGCCCGGGGCGAGCACGACGCTGTAGAGCAGGGCGACATGCGCGACCATCGGGGTCAGGCGCCCGCGAAGGACGACGTCGACACCCGCTCGAGCACCACCAGCCGCCGCGGCGCCCGGCCGCGCAGCAGCGAGACGACCACCGCTGCCTGGCCGACCAGGTGGTTCAGCCGCACCGGGCCGGGGGCCGCCCGCGCCGGAATCCGCCGAAATCCCCAGCGGCGGTAGCGTTCGGCCGACGCCGCGGCGGTGATCACCAGCACCCGCTCCGGGGCGCCCGCGAGCACGCCGTCGACCAGCCGGGCCGCCAGGCCCTGCCCCCGCTCGGCCCGACACACCACCAGCGAGCCGAGCTCGACTATGCCCGGCGCGACCGGCCGCAGCTGCACGGCGCCCACCAGCTCGCCGCCGCGCTCGGCCACCACAAAGTTGGACCACGCCAGTCCGGTGGGGTTCAGCCGCTCTCCCCGGACCAGGTGCCGGATCCCCGCGGCGTCGTCCCGCTCGGCGGCGCGAAGGCGGATCGTCACGGCCATCATCCTCCGGCGGCTCCGGGGCGGCGGAAGCGCGCGCCGAGGCCCCGGCCGCGACGCTAGCACGACCGCCACCCGGCGTGCAGTTTCCGCTTGCCCCCTCGCGCGACCGCCGGCTAAGTCCCGCCCGCCATGCAACGCTCGAACCCTCTGAAGGCGGCCGCCTGGATGATGGGCGCGGTCGTCTCCTTCGTCGCCATGGCGGTGGCCGGGCGTGCGATCCAGGTCGAGATGAACACCTTCGAGCTGATGCTCTATCGCTCGGCGATCGGCTTCGCGGTGGTGCTGGTGCTGGTCTGGCGCAGCGACCGCGGCTTCGCCCAGGTCAGGAGCGCGCATCTCCGGCTGCACCTCACCCGCAACCTCTTCCACTACGCGGGCCAGAACCTCTGGTTCTTCGCGCTGGCGCTGATCCCGCTCAGCCAGCTGGTGGCGCTGGAGTTCACCAACCCGATCTGGGTGGCGCTGCTGGCGCCGTTCCTGCTCGGCGAGCGGCTGACCCGCACCCGGGTCTTCGGCGCGCTGCTGGGCTTTGCCGGCGTGCTGATCGTCGCCCAGCCCGGCAGCGCCACGCTCGGCGCCGGCCACGCCGCCGCGCTGACCGCGGCGGTCTTCTTCGCGCTCAACACCATCTTCACCAAGCAGATCATGCGCTACGACACCGTGCTCTGCGTGATCTTCTGGATGACGCTGCTGCAGGGGTCGGCGAGCCTCGTCCTGTCGCTTCCCGGCGGCATCCCCGCGCCCACGGCGGCCATCGCGCCCTGGCTCGCGGTGGTGGGCGTGACCGGCCTGACCGCGCACTATTCGCTCACCTCCGCGCTCGGCCACGCCCCGGCCTCGATCGTGGCGCCGATGGAGTTCATCCGCCTGCCGCTGATCGCGCTGGTCGGCATGTGGGTCTACGGCGAGCCGCTGCGCCTCGCGATCTTCGTCGGGGCCGGGCTGATCATCGCCGGCAACCTGATCAACCTGCGAGCCGAGACCCGGCGCGCGCCGGCGTGAGCAAGCGCCGGAGGCTGGCACAATCCCGTGCCATGCCATTGATATGATTGGCCACAAGCGCCCCGTCGCGAACCGCGCCGACGCGTCGGAACGGCCGCCCGAATCGGCCCTTTTGGCGCACCGGCGAATGTGCTAGTCGACGCCGCAGACTGGAGCCTGGAGAAAACCATGCAACTCGACAAGATCCCGCCGGGCGAGAACCCTCCGCACGACATCAACGTCATCATCGAGATCCCCGGCGGCGCCGGCGGCGGCTCGCCGGTGAAGTACGAGATCGACAAGGAGTCCGGGGCGCTCTTCGTCGACCGCATCGTCAACGTGCCGATGTTCTATCCCAACAACTACGGCTTTGTGCCCAACACCCTGCACGAGGACGGCGACCCGGTCGACGTGATGGTCCGCACCGAGGTCACGCTGATCGCCGGCTCGGTGATCCGCTGCCGGCTGATCGGCGTCCTGCACATGGAGGACGACGGCGGCGTCGACGACAAGCTGATCGCGATGCCGATCGAGAAGGTCGACCCGTTCCAGGCCGAGATCCAGGATCTGCAGGACCTGCCGATCCGCCACCGCGAGCGGATCTGGCACTTCTTCGAGCACTACAAGGCGCTGGAGCAGGGCAAGTGGGCCAAGATCTCCGGCTGGGGCGACAAGACCGAGGCGCAGCGCATCCTGATGGCCTCGATCGAGCGATACAAGAAGAACAAGGCCGCCGCCTGAGGCTGACGGGCGTCCGCAGCGTTCGATAAGCTCAGGCCGGGGCCGCCGCTTCCCGGCGGTCCCGGCCTTTCCCGAGTGCTATGCGGCGGCCCCCTCAGGCTCGCCGCCGAAATGCTCCCAGAACTCCTTGCGCACGTGGGTGTGCGGGAAGGGCGTGGCGGGCACCGGCACCCCGAGGAACCGGCAGAGCGGCTCCCAGCCCTCGGCGACGTTGAAGACCAGCAGCCGGTCCGCGGGGATGGTGGCGCGCACCTTTGCGTTGTTCGCCCGATAGGCGGCGATGGCGCTCTGGCGGTCGGTGAAGTCGCCGAAGGTCTTCGGGCAGGATCCCCGCCTTCATCGTCGCCAGGACATCGGCCAGATAGGGCGGAAGCGGGATGGTGTCGCTGAGCGCGAAGAACTTGCCGATCGTGCTGTTGAAGCTGTTCCACCAGTCCTCCTCCGGCCGCTCGGTGTGGATCACCCTGGCCTCGGGAAAGGCGATCGAGGCCTCGTGCCAGGCAAAGGCACCCGGCCAGTCGACCTGGGCCGCATAGCCCTCGTAGACGTCGGCCCAGTCCACCTGCTCGCCGGCGAAGACCGCCTTCCAGTGGGCGAGATGGCCCGGGTTCTCCATGACCTCGATCATGTGATAGCAGGGCGCGAAGCCCAGCTCGCCCAGCGCCAGTTTCATCGTCATCGTGCCGGTGCGGCCGAAGCCGGAGCCGATTACCTGCAGTGTCATCGTTCTGTTCCCTTGGTTTGTATTTCGGGTTGCGCTCCGGAGTGCTAGCGTTGTCGGCCGGAATTCATCTTCGGTCCAGCGAAACGATTTCAGGCCGCATGAGCGAAATTCATCTGCACCGGCTGGACCTGAACCTGCTCGTGGTCTTCGACGCGCTGATGGACACCCGGAGCGTGATCCGGGCGGCGGAGCGGCTGGGCAAGACGCCCTCGGCGGTCAGCCACGCGCTGGGCCGGCTGCGCGAGCAGCTCGGCGATCCGCTGATGGTCAAGGTGGGCGGCCGGATGCAGCCCAGCCCCTTCGCGCTGGACCTGATCGAGGACGTGCGCCCGATCCTGGGCTCGATCCAGCGGGTGATCACCCCGCCCCAGCCGTTCGAGCCCGCCACCAGCCACCGCGTGTTCCGCGTTGCCGTGCTGGCGTTGCCCGCGCTGATCTCCGAGGTCTTCGCGCGGGTTCACGCCGTGGCGCCGAACATCGGCCTGGAGTGGCTTGCGGTGTTTCCCGACACGGCCGCGAAGGTCGCCGACGGGCAGGTCGATCTCACGCTGATGCCGGCCGTCGGCCCGCTGCCGGACGGGCTGTCCGAGCACGTGCTCGCGCCCGACAGGCGCTACACCTTTGCCCGCAAGGGCCACCCGGCGCTGTCCTGCTGGAGCCGGGAGGCCTGGCTGAGATGGCCGCACGTGGTCGTGGGCATGTACAGCGGCGCACGCCAGACCGTCGAGGAACGCATGGCCACCCTCGGGCTCGAACGCCAGATCGGCGCGCGGATCCCGGACTTCTCCGGCATCGGCCCCCTGCTCGCCAACAGCGACATGCTGGCGAACCAGATCGGCCTCACGGTGCTGGGAGATCTCGACGTCTACGACCTGCAGGTGCTGGAAACGCCGGCCGATCTGCCCGATATCACCTTCCGGTTCCTGTGGAGCGCGCGGCTGGCCAACGACCCGGGAAACCGCTGGCTGCGGGCGCTGATGATCGGGACCTACCGGGATCTGCAGGCGAAGGTCGCCGCGCGGCTCGGGCAAATTGAGGTCATCCGGCCCCTGGCTTGAGGTGCCGGGTTCCCCCGGCAATTGGCTCGATATGGGCTTGGCGAAAGCCCGCCGGTGGCGCTTGCACCGCCTACCCCGATAGGCCAGTGTGCGCGCGCAAAATGAACCGCAACGAACGGGAGACGTGAGCGTGGTGTTGTTGCTCGTAATTATCTGCGGGGCCCTGTCGATCGTCTACGGCGTCTGGGCCGCGCGATCGGTCATGGCCGCCGACGCCGGCAATGCCCGGATGCAGGAGATCGCGGCCGCGATCCAGGAAGGCGCCGGGGCCTATCTTCGCCGGCAGTACACCACCATCGCCGTCGCCGGGGTGATCATCTTCGTGATCGTCGCCTGGCTCCTGGGGATCCCTGTCGCCATCGGCTTTCTGATCGGCGCGGTGCTGTCGGGTTCCGCCGGCTACATCGGCATGCTGGTCTCGGTGCGCGCCAACGTCCGTACCGCCCAGGCCGCGAGCCAGGGGCTCGCCGCCGGCCTGGCACTGGCCTTCCGCGCAGGGGCCGTCACCGGCATGCTGGTGGCGGGCCTGGCGCTGCTCGGCGTCGCGGTCTACTACGGCGTTCTCACCGGCATCATGGGCTATGCCACCACCGACCGCACCGTGATCGACGCGCTGGTGGCGCTCGGTTTCGGCGGCTCGCTGATCTCGATCTTCGCCCGCCTCGGCGGCGGCATCTTCACCAAGGGCGCCGACGTCGGCGGCGACCTGGTCGGCAAGGTCGAGGCCGGCATCCCCGAGGACGACCCGCGCAACCCCGCCACCATCGCCGACAACGTCGGCGACAACGTCGGTGACTGCGCCGGCATGGCGGCCGACCTGTTCGAGACCTACGCGGTGACCGTGGTCGCCACCATGGTGCTCGGCTCGATCTACTTCGCCGGGCCAGGATCTGGTCTCCACCGTCATGCTCTATCCGCTGGCGATCTGCGGCATGTGCGTCCTCACCTCGATCGCGGGAACCTTCGCGGTCAAGCTCAGCCCGGGCGGCACCATCATGGGCGCGCTCTACAAGGGCTTCATCGCCACCGGCGTGCTGTCGCTGATCGGTCTCTACCCGCTGACCGCGCTGATCTTCCCCGGCCCGATGTCGGCGCCGATGACCACCTCGACCGGCGCGGTCTTCTCCGCCTGGGACCTCTTTCTCTGCGGCATCGTCGGCCTGGTCGTCACCACCCTGATCGTGGTGATCACCGAGTACTATACCGGCACCACCTATCGCCCGGTCCGCTCGATCGCCCAGGCCTCGATCACCGGCCACGGCACCAACGTGATCCAGGGCCTGGCGGTGTCGCTGGAATCGACCGCCCTGCCGGCCCTGGTCATCATCGCCGGCATCATCACCACCTACCAGCTCGCCGGCCTCTTCGGCATCGCCATCGCGGTGACGACCATGCTGGCGCTGGCCGGCGTGGTGGTGGCGCTCGACGCCTTCGGCCCGGTCACCGACAACGCCGGCGGCATCGCCGAGATGGCCGACCTGCCGCCCGAGGTGCGCTCGACCACCGACGCGCTGGACGCGGTCGGCAACACCACCAAGGCGGTGACCAAGGGCTACGCCATCGGCTCGGCCGGCCTCGGCGCCCTGGTGCTCTTCACCGCCTACACCGAGGACCTGAAGTTCTTCTCCTCGACCGCGGCGCCGGGCAGCTTCTTCGACGGGCTGCACGTCGACTTCTCGCTCTCCAATCCCTACGTGGTGGTCGGCCTCCTGTTCGGCGGCCTGCTGCCCTACCTCTTCGGCGGCATCGCCATGACCGCGGTCGGCCGCGCCGCCGGCTCGATCGTGCAGGAGGTCCGCCGTCAGTTTCGCGAGAACCCGGGCATCATGGCGGGCACCTCCAAGCCCGACTACGGCCGCGCCGTCGACATGCTGACCAAGGCCGCGATCCGCGAGATGATCGTGCCGTCGCTCCTGCCTGTGCTCTCGCCCATCGTGGTCTTCATCGTGATCAACTGGATCGCCGGCGCCAGCGAGGCGCTGACCGCGGTTGGCGCGATGCTGCTAGGGGTCATCGTCAACGGCCTCTTCGTCGCCATCTCGATGACCTCGGGCGGCGGCGCCTGGGACAACGCCAAGAAGATCTTCGAGGACGGCTTCACCGACGCCTCCGGCCAGAAGCACTTCAAGGGCTCCGAGGCGCATAAGGCCGCGGTTACCGGCGACACCGTCGGCGATCCCTACAAGGACACCGCCGGTCCGGCCGTGAACCCGATGATCAAGATCACCAACATCGTCGCCCTGCTGATGCTGGCGGTGCTGGCGCACTGAACGGACCTGTCAATCGACCCGAACGGCCCCGCGGGGCCGTTCGCCTTTTTTGCCACGGCGCGCGACTTGTTTTCAACCTGAGCGCGCGCAACGATTGCCTTCCCCGCGCATTGCGACAATGATTGTCGGTAGTCCGATCGCGGAGGGAATCCGATGCCCCGTAATCCTGTCCCGCCCCTCGCCACCGCGCTCGCCGCCGGCTCCCTCCTCGCCCTCTCCGCCGGCCTCGCCGATGCTGCTGCCATCGAGCGGTCGGTGCCCTCGACCGCGCGCATCCTGTTCGAGAAGGGCAGCTACGCCGAGTTCGGCTTCACCTGGATCGACCCCCACCAGACCGGCCAGGACGCCGACCTCACCGCCTTCGGCATACCCGTCGTCATTTCCGGCAACACGGGCGATCTGTTCGAACCGCTCTGGAGCTTCAGCGGCGCCTGGAAGGCCGATCTCAGCGACCGGCTTTCCTACGCCATCCTGTTCGACCAGCCCTACGGAGCGAACACCCTCTACGGCCAGGGGTCGTTCCCGGCCAGCTTTTCCTACGACGGCACCGAGGCCAACCTGAACACCTACCAGTTGACCGGGGTGCTGGCCTACGACGTCACGCCGCAGGTCAAGCTCTACGGCGGCCTGCGCGCCGAGGGGATCGACGCCGATGCCGCGATCCCGTTCATCCCGACGATCGCCGGCTACACCGTCGATACCAACCGCGACTGGGGCTTCGGCTACCTGGTCGGCGCCGCCTACCAGCGGCCGGAGATCGCGCTCCGGGTAGCGCTGACCTACTACTCCGAAATCCGGCACAGCCTCGACACCAACGAGTTCACGCTCCAGACCGGCAACGTCGACAGCGTCACCGAGATCAGCACGCCACAGTCGGTCTCACTCGACGTCCAGACGGGCATTGCCGACAAGACCCTCGCCTTTGGCTCGGTCCGCTGGGTCGCCTGGTCCGACTTCCAAATCTCGCCCAAGGTCTACACCGCAGGCACGGGCCAGCCGCTGGTCGAATACCAGGACGACTGGTGGACCTACACCGTCGGCGTCGGCCGGCAGCTGACCGATGCGCTGGCCGGGTCGCTGGCGGTCAGCTACGAGCCGCCGGTCGGCGGCTCGCTGACCACGCTCGGACCCTACGACGGCAAGACGACCCTCACCGCGGCGCTCAGCTACGACTACGGGCCGGCGAACATCACCGGGGGCGTGACCTACGGCAAGCTCGGCGACACCTCCAACCAGCTCAATACCCAGTACGACGACGGCTCGATCTGGGGCCTGGGGCTTCGCCTGGGCTATTCCTTCTGAGCCTTGCACCGCCCCGTCGCGGCCGCTAGCTAGGGCGCGATGAGCGGGCGCATGATCTACGGGACGCCGGAGGACTGGCTCAGCGCGCGCCACAAGCGCGTGGCGCTCTTCGGCATGTCGGGGCTCGGCAAGACCCGGATCGCGGCGATGCTGCGCGAGCAAGGCGACTGGTTCCACTACTCGGTCGATTTCCGCATCGGCACCCGCTACATGGGCGAGCACATCGTCGACAACTTCAAGCGCGAGGCGATGCGCAACCCGTTCCTGCGGGCGCTCCTGCGCTCGGATTCGATCTACATCGCCTCCAACATCACCTTCCACAACCTCGAGCCGCTCTCGACCTACCTCGGCAAGCCCGGCGATCCGGCCAAGGGCGGCATCCCGTTCGACGAATACATCCGCCGCCAGCGCCAGCACCGCGAAGCCGAGATCGCCGCCACCCGCGACGCGCTGCTCTACATCGCCAAGGCGGACGAGATCTATGGCTACGACCATTTCGTCTGCGACACCTCCGGCTCGCTCTGCGAGGTGGTCGACCCGGCGGACCCCGCCGACCCGGTGATGACCGATCTCGCGAGCGCCACCCTGCCGGTCTGGTTCCGCGGCACCGAGGCCGATCTCGACGACCTCGCCGGCCGCTTCGACCGGGCGCCGAAGCCGATGTACTATTCCGAGAGCTTCCTGACCCAGCTCTGGACCGCCTATTGCGCCGAGGCCGGCGTGGCGCCGGAGGCGGTCGACCCCGACGCCTTCATCCGCCACGGCTTCCGCGCGCTGATGGCGCACCGGCTGCCGCGCTACGGCGCCATGGCCGAACGCTGGGGCGTGACCGTGGAGGCGGCCGACGTGGCCACGGTGCGCGACCCGGCCGATTTCGACGCCCTGGTTGCCCAGGCGCTGCAGCGCCGCGCGCGGTCCCCGGCATGAGCCACCACCACGGGCACGACGACCACCACGGTCCCTCACCACCACGGCGGCGAGATGCCGCAGGACGCCGCCAGCGCCCGCGCCGTCGGGTTCGCGGCGCTGCTTGACCGGCGGCTTCATGGTCGCCGAGGTCGGCGGCGGCCTGCTGGCGGGCTCGCTGGCGCTGCTCGCCGACGCCGGCCACATGCTGACCGACTTCGCCGCGCTCGCGATGTCCTGGCTCGCCTTCCGGGTCGCCCGCCGGCCGGCGGACCGCAAGCGCACCTACGGCTTCGACCGGCTTTCGGTGCTGGCCGCCTTCGTCAACGGCCTGGCCCTCTTCGTGGTGGCGGCCTGGATCGTCGTCGAGGCGATCCACCGCCTCGGCAACCCGCAGCCGGTGACCGGCGGCATCATGCTGGCGGTCGCCGCGGTCGGGCTGGCGGTCAACCTGCTCTGCTTCTGGATCCTGTCACGCGGCGATCGCGGCAACCTCAATCTGCGCGCCGCGCTGCTGCACGTCGCGGGCGACCTTCTCGGCTCGGTCGCGGCGATCGCGGCCGCGCTGGTCATCCTCTGGTCGGGCTGGACCCCGATCGACCCCTTGCTCTCGGTGCTGGTGTCGCTGCTGATCCTGCGCTCCGGCTGGATGGTGGTGCGCGACAGCGGCCACATCCTGCTCGAGGCCACGCCGGAAGGCTTCGACGCCACCGCCGTCGCGAGCGACCTATGCACCGCAATTCCTGCCGTGGCCAACGTGCGCCACCTGCACGCCTGGTCGATCACCGAGAGGCGCCCGATGGTCACGCTCGAGGCGGTGATCGGGCCGCAGGACGATCCGGAGGCCATTCGGCAGCGGATCAAGACCCGCCTGGCCGCCGAGTTCGGCTTCGATCACGCCACGGTCGAGGTCTGCATCGAGAGCGAGGCCCAAGTCGGGCCGTTGCCGGGATCGGCTTGCGCGTCTATCTAGACGCTCTGACAACGAAGGCCCGCGCGCAATGCCGATCAAGATCCCCGCTACCCTGCCCGCCCACGACGTGCTCCGGCGCGAGGGCGTGATGGTGATGTCCGAGGAGACGGCGCTGCGCCAGGACATCCGGCCGTTGCAGATCGGGCTCTTGAACCTGATGCCGAAGAAGGTGCAGACCGAGACCCAGTTCGCCCGGGTCATCGGCGCGACGCCCTTGCAGATCGAGCTGACGCTGATCCGGATCTCCGAGCACCAGCCCAAGAACACCTCGGCGGCGCACCTGGAGGCCTTCTACCAGCCGTTTCGCGAGGCGCGCGAGCGCAAGTTCGACGGCCTGATCGTCACCGGCGCCCCGATCGAGCACCTCGATTTCGAGGCCGTCAGCTACTGGAACGAACTGCGCGAGGTCTTCGACTGGACCCAGACCAACGTGCATTCCACCATGGGGGTCTGCTGGGGCGGCATGGCGATGCTGCACCACTTCCACGGCATTCCCAAGCACATGCTGCCGGCCAAGGCCTTCGGCTGCTTCCGCCACCGCGCCATCGCCCCTTCGAGCCACCTGCTGCAGGGGTTCTCCGACAGCTTCCTGGTGCCGGTCAGCCGCTGGACTGAGGTGCGCGACGAGGACGTGGAGCTTCACCCCGAGCTCGACGTGCTGATCCATTCCGACGAGGTCGGCCCCTGCCTGATCGAAGACCGGGGCCACCGCGCCTTCTACATGTTCAACCACCTCGAATACAACTCCACCACGCTCAAGGAGGAGTACGACCGCGACCTGGCCGCCGGCGGCCCGGTTACGGCGCCGGTCGATTACTTCCCCGGCGACGACCCCGCGCAGGCGCCCGAGAACCGCTGGCGCAGCCACGGCCAGCTTCTCTACGGCAACTGGATCAACGAGATCTACCAGAGCACCCCCTACGAGCTCGCCAGGCTCGGCGCCTGACCGACGGGAGACCAGCAATGGGCACAAAATCCGGATTCAAGAAGCCCTTCGGGGGCGCGGTCAGCCGCTTTGCCGAAAAGGACGCCCCGAAGGACGTCCGCAAGGCACTGGAGGAGGGCAGCAAGAAGGACATCCTCGAGCCGCGCTATCCGTACCAGACCCGGCTGGGCGACAAGGACTACGAGGACGCCTACGCTGACTGTCAGCTCGAGCTGGTCAAGCTGCAGAGCTGGTTTCGCAAGACCGGCCAGCGCATCGTGCTCGTCTTCGAGGGCCGCGACGCCGCCGGCAAGGGCGGCGCGATCAAGGCCTTCACCGAGAACCTCAACCCCCGCACCGCCCGCACCGTCGCCCTGCCCGCCCCCTCGGATGTCGAGCGCGGCCAGTGGTACTTCCAGCGCTACATCGAGCACCTGCCCACCACCGGCGAGATGGTGCTGTTCGACCGCTCCTGGTACAACCGCGCCGTGGTCGAGCACGTCTTCGGCTGGTGCACCGAGCCGGAGCGCGAACGCTTCTTCGCCCAGCTCCCCGAATTCGAGGACATGCTGGTTCGCGACGGCATCATCCTGTTCAAGTTCTGGCTCGCCATCGGCCGCGCGGAGGAGCTGCGCCAGTTCCTCCAGCGCGAGAGCGACCCGCTCAAGCAGTGGAAGCTGAGCCAGACCGACATCGACGGCCTCTCGCGCTGGGACGACTACACCGCCGCTATCGCCGAGACGTTCGACCGCAGCCACCGCACCGTCGCCCCCTGGACGGTGATCTGGAGCGAGGACAAGCGCCGCGCCCGCCTCGCCGCCATGCAATCCGCGCTCTCCCGTCTCGACTACCCCGACAAGGCCGTCGCCGACCCCGACCCCGCGATCTGCGGCGGGCCTGAGCTTCTGAAGCCGGCCTGATCCTTGCGCCCGGGGTCCGCCGCCCCCATCTCTGGCCCCGTGACCAGACGAGGAGCCCCGATGCACGACGCCTACGGCTATTCCGGACCGATGGCCGGCCTGCCCGACCCCGAGCGCGACCGGCAGTTCTACGAGGGCGTGCCCGCCCGCCGGCTGGTGGCCTGGGTCATCGACGTGGTGGTGATCCTCGCCGTCGGCGTGCCGATCGCGACCTTCTTCGGCCTGGTTACCCTCGGCTTCGGCTTCGCGCTGTTTCCGCTGGTGCTGGCCAGCGTGGGCTTCCTCTACCGTACCGCCACGATCGCCGGCGGCTCGGCAACCTGGGGCATGCGCTTCACCGGCATCGAGTTTCGCCGCGGCGACGGTACCCGGTTCGATCTCCTGCTGGCGCTGCTGCACACCGCGATCTACACCGTCTGCTTCGGGGTGATCGTGCTGCAGCTCGTCAGCTGCGTCGCCATCCTCGGCACCCGCTACGGCCAGAGCCTGCCCGACATCATCCTCGGAACCACGGCGATCAACAGCCCGGCGGACTGACCGCCGCCGGCTGTTCACCGCACCCCCAGAATCCTGTTGCCGGCCGCCGAAACCTGTTGTTACCCTTACCGGCAAGGGGGAATTCATCGGGGCCGCAAATGCGCCACAGCCTGCCGCAGTCGCATCAGTTCTACGTGACGGCTCCCCAGCCCTGCCCGTACCTGCCCGGCAGGGTTGAGCGCAAGCTGTTCACGGCGCTGCAGGGCGACGGCGCCGGGCACCTCAACGACGTGCTGTCGCACCAGGGCTTCCGGCGCTCGCAGAACGTGCTCTACCGCCCGTCCTGCGCCGGCTGCTCGGCCTGCCTGTCCGCGCGCATCGTCGTGGCCGACTTCGCGCCCTCTCGGGGCCAGCGCCGGGTGCTGCGCCGCAACGCCGGGATGGAACGGGTGGCGCGCAGCCCCTGGGCCACCGAGGCGCAGTACCATCTGTTCCGCCGCTACCTCGACGCCCGCCATGCCACCGGCGGCATGGCCGACATGGACATGAACGAGTTCGCGGCGATGATCGAGGAATCCCCGGTCCGCAGCCGGGTGATCGAATACCATCGCACCGCGGCGGGATGGCCCGCCGGGACGCCAGCTCGCGGCGGTCTGCCTCACCGACATCCTCTCGGACGGGGTGTCGATGGTCTATTCCTTCTTCGATCCCGACCTGCAGCGCGACAGCCTCGGCAGCTACATCATCCTCGACCACGTCACCTTGGCCGCGGAATCGAACCTGCCTTACGTCTATCTCGGCTACTGGGTGCCAGGCAGCGCCAAGATGGACTACAAGGCGCGCTACCAGCCGCTCGAGATCTTCGCCGAGGGCCGCTGGAGCCCGCTCGGCGCCACCGACATCAGCGCGCTCTCCCGCCGCCGCGTCGACCGCCCGGCGATCAGCGAGCAGGTCGCCGCGATCGAGTTGCCGGCCACGAAATAGTGCTCCGGCCCGGTTAACCCGGCTCTCCGGCCCGGCTTGATTATCCCTGACCGCCTCGCCATAAACGCCTGCACAATCGCGGACGCCGGCTCCGGTCGTGCCGCGAACAGCCAAGATCCGACAGGGAGAGCCTTTTTCTATGGAACGTCGTCACTTCCTCCGGGGCGCGGCGGTCGCCGCCGCTGCCAGCGGCCTCGCCGCCCCCGCCATCGCCCAGGAGCAAGACCACCTGGCGCATGGTCACCACCTGGCCCAAGAACTTCCCCGGTCTCGGCGTCGGCGCCCAGCGCCTCGCCGACCGGATCACCACCATGTCCGACGGCCGGCTGACCATCCAGGTCTATTCCGCCGGTGAACTCGTCCCCGCCCTCGGCACCTTCGATGCGGTGATCGAGGGCTCGGCCGAGATGAGCCACGGCGCCGCCTACTACTGGCAGAACAAGAGCAAGGCGACCGCCTTCTTCACCGGCGTCCCCTACGGCATGACCTCGCGCGAGCTGTCGTCGTGGCTCCGCTACATGGGCGGGCAGGAGCTCTACGACGAGGTCTACGACCAGTTCGGCCTGCAGGCCTTCATCAACGGCGACACCGGCACCCAGGCCGGGGGCTGGTTCCGCAAAGAGCTGACCGGCCTCGCCGACCTGCAGGGGCTCAAGTTCCGCACCCCCGGCATCGGCGGCCAGGTCTGGGAGAAGATGGGCGCCAGTGTCGTGAACATGGGCGCCGGCGACATCTTCCCCGCCCTGCAGTCGGGCGCGCTCGACGCCGCGGAGTTCGTCGGCCCCTACAACGATCTCGCGCTCGGCTTCTACCAGGTCTGCAAGCACTACTACCTGTCGAGCTTCACCGAGCCGGGCCTCGCCACCGAGCTCGCCGTCGACAAGGCCAAGTACACCGCCCTGCCCGCCGACCTGCAGGCCATCGTGCAGATCGCCTGCCAGGCCGAATACGACCAGGTCGCCTGCGATTTCTACGCCAACGACCCGCAGGCACTGGCGATCCTGGTCAAGGACCACGGCGTCATCACCCACCAGTTCCCCGACGAGATCCTCCAGGCCGGCGCCAAGGCCGCCACCGAGATCCTCGAGGGGCTGCGCAACTCCGACGACGCCCTGACCAAGAAGGTGACCGAGAGCTACCTCTCCTCGCTCGCCATCCTGCGCACCCGCACCGAGAACACCGACGCGCCGTTCCTGGTGGCGCGAAAGAAGTACTTCGCGCTGAGCTGAACGCCGCCTGTCGCACCCGCCGCCCTGAACGGCGGGTGCACCACCGCCTTTTCGCCGAGGCGAGCCTCGCGGCACGATCCGCGGCCAGACCCCGAAATTGTCACACGGCAGTCGCACTGGGCGTGTAGCCGGGTAAGGACCGCCGGGCCTCAGGCCCGGCGCCGCGACGAAGGGCATCGTCGCCGACCCAGAGGAGACATACCCCATGCACCGCCCGACCCTGCTCGCCACAACCGCGTTCGTCGCCCTCGTCGGCGCTTCCGGCCTCGCGCGCGCCGCGGAATCCCTGAGCTTCACCGCGATCGCGGCGCCGCAGAGTGACGCCGAGAAGCGCGCCGTGCTGGCGAGCCCGGAGGTCAGCGTCGGCGGCACGGCTCACCCGATCGCTTACCGGACGCTGCTGCGCAGTGGCCAGCAGATCGGCTCTGGCACCTTCGGCGCGATCATGGACGTGCACGGCCAGCCGATCGTCGGCGCGGACGGCGCGCCGATGATCTCGAACGCCACCGACTTCTCGTCCCTGCTGGCGAAGGGCGACCGGCTCTACGTGATCTCGCACTTCGAGACCCGTCCGGCGGCGGTCTACGTCACTAGCGTGGAGCGCGACCCGACCAGCGGAGAGCTGAAGGCCGTGGACACCGCCCCGGTCGACTTTTCCGCCGACGGCGGCCTCTGGGTGCCCTGCGCAGGCTCGGTGACCCCCTGGGGCACGCACCTCGGCAGCGAGGAATACGAGCCCGACGCCCGGGTGATCGAGACCACCTCCGACATCGCCGAACTCGACGACTACCCCAAGCCGATGGCGCTCTACTTCGGCTACGACGCCACCGCGCCCGACGCGACGATGGACGGCTTCCGCGCGGTCTTCAATCCCTACCAGTACGGCTACATCACCGAGGTCTCGATCGGCGACGACGGCAGCGCCACCGGCGTCAAGCATCACGCCATGGGCCGCTTCGCACACGAACTCGGCTACACCATGCCGGACCAGAAGACCGTCTACCTCTCCGACGACGGCACCAATGTCGGGCTCTACCGCTTCGTCGCCGACGAGGCCGGCAAGCTCGACAAGGGCACGCTCTACGCCGCCAAGTGGACGCAGACCAGCGCCGAGAACGGCGGCTCCGCCGACATCAGCTGGGTCGATCTCGGCTCGGCCGACGAGGCATCGGTCAAGGACCTGATCACCAAAGGCACCAAGTTCTCCGACATCTTCGAGACGGCCGACATGTCCGATGACGGCGGCTGCCCGGACGGGTTCGGCGCCTCGATCGCGAACGGCGTCAAGGAATGCCTGAAGGTGAAGCCGGGAATGGATATCGCCGCCTCGCGCCTCGAGACCCGGCGCTACGCGGCGCTCAAGGGCGCGACGGTCGAGATCCGCAAGGAGGAAGGGATCACGTTCGATCCCGAGAACAAGCGGCTGTTCGTCGCGATCAGCGAGATCTCCAACGGCATGGAGGACAAGGCGTCCAAGGGCAAGGAGAGCGCCAAGTACGATGTCGGCGGCTCCAACGACATCAAGGTCGCGTACAATCCGTGCGGCGGGGTCTATTCCCTCGATCTCGACGACAATTACGTCGCCACCGACATGAAGGCGATCGTGCTCGGCAAGCCGATGGAGTACGCCGCCGGACAGCTCGTTCGCCGGCAACACCTGCGATATGGACGGCCTCGCGAACCCCGACAACATCAGCTACCTGCCCGGCTACAACACGCTGTTCATCGGCGAGGACACCGAGACCGGACACCAGAACGACGCGGTCTGGTCCTACGACCTCGCCTCGGGGGCGCTGACCCGGATCCAGACCACGCCCTACGGGTCGGAGACCACCTCGGTCTACATCTATCCCGACGTTGCCGGCTCGGCCTACCTGATGAGCGTGGTCCAGCACCCCTACGGCGAGTCCGACGAGGACAAGCTGAACGCGCCGGGCGACGCCGCCGCCTACCTCGGCTACCTCGGGCCGATGCCGGCGCTGAACTGAACGATCCGGTGCCGCGGCGACGCTCCATCGGCCTCGCCGGCGCCGTCTTCGCGCCGGCGCGATCTCTCGACGACATCTTCTCTTATCCGCGCAAGCTCGACCGTCCCGCCCCGGCCAGCGGCGCTGCCGCAGGACCGCGCGTTTTCAGCCGCCCGCCGGCGCGCCCGTCACCCGCCAGATCACGTCACCGACGTCGTCCGCGACCAGCAGCGCGCCGTCGGGACCGATCGCCACGCCCACCGGCCGCCCGTACGAGGCCTTCTCGTCCGGGGCGAGGAACCCGGTCAGGATGTCGCGCGGCGGCCCGGCCGGCCGGCCGTTCTCGAACGGCACGAAGATCACCTTGTAGCCGCTCAGCGTACTCCGGTTCCACGAGCCGTGCTGCCCGATCACCATGCCGTCGGGAAATCCGGGCAGGGTCCCCGCCGGCAGCCAGCAGAGCCCGAGCGACGCGGTGTGCCCGCCCAGCGCGTAGTCCGGGGTCAGCGCGGTCGCGACCAGGGCCGGGTCCTGCGGCACCCGGTCATCGACCGTCTGCCCCCAGTAGCAATAGGGCCAGCCGTAGAACCCGCCGTCGCGCAGCGAGGTCAGGTAGTCCGGCGGCGTCTCGTCGCCGAGGCCGTCCCGCTCGTTGACCACCGTCCAGAGCGTGGCGGTCGCGGGCTCCCAGGCCAGCCCCACCGGGTTGCGCAGCCCCGCGGCGAAGATGCGGCTCGCGCCGGTCCTGAGGTCGATCTCGTAGACCGCGGCCCGGCCCTCCTCCGCCTCCATGCCGCTCTCGCCGATGTTGCTCTGCGAACCGACGCCGACGTAGAGCCTGCTGCCGTCGGGGCTGGCCAGCAGGCTGCGCGTCCAGTGCCCGCCGGGCTTGAACTCGGCGATCCGGCGCCCGGGACCGCTCAGCCGGGTCGCGCCCTGGGCGTAGGAAAAGGCGACGACGCCATCGGTGTTGCCGACGTAGAAGGTGTCGCCGACCAGCGCCATCCCGAACGGCTGCCTCTGCCCGTCGAGAAAGGTCTCGCGAATCTCGGCCACGCCGTCGCCGTCCGCGTCGCGCAGCAGGGTGATCCGGTTGGGGCTCTCTCCCACCGCGGCGGCGCGCTTCATCGTGCTGAAGATGGCGTAGTCGAACGCGGTCTTGATCGGTCCGGGTTCCAGCAGCGCCTCGGCGGTCAGCACGTCGCCGCCCGGCAGCACGCAGATCCAGCGCGGGTGCCTGAGGCCGGTCGCGAAGGCGTTCACCTGCAGACCCGGCGCCGGATTCGGGCGCTGCCCCGCCGACCATCCCCGCGCCGTCGGCATCTTCAGGGTCGGGATGCCCTGGGGCTTTGCCGCCGGGATCGCCGGCGCGCTGCCGATGGCGGGCGGGCCGGTATCGCCGCCGCCCCAGCGCCGCATCAGGATCGCCCCGGCGCCGACCATCGCGACCACCCGGGCGAAAGCGTCAGACACGCCCATGCCACCTCCCCTCACTTCACCACGTCCCGGCGTCACGGGAATCCCGCGACCTTCTCACTTGTAGATCAGCGACGGCAGCCAGGTCACCAGCCCCGGGAAGGCGATGAGCAGGCCGATCACCACGATCTGCAGCACCACGAAAGGCGCCGCCCCACGATAGATCTGCCCGGTCGAGACCGCATCCGGCGCCACGCTGCGCAGGTAGAACAGCGAGAACCCGAAGGGTGGCGTCAGGAAGCTCGTCTGCAGGTTCACCGCCACGATCACCCCGAGCCAGACCGGGTCCACGTCCATCGCCAGCAGGATCGGCGCGGTGACCGGGATGATGACGAAGATGATCTCGAAGGTGTCCAGGATGAAGCCCAGCACGAACATCAGCGCCATCACGAAGACGATGGCGCCGACCCTGCCGCCCGGCAAAGCGGTGACGAAGTCCGCGACCAGGTGGTCGCCGCCGAGCAGCCGGAACACCAGGCTGAAGACGGAGGCGCCGACCAGGATGATGAAGATCATCGAGGTCGTCACCGCGGTCGATTCCATCACCGTGCGGAGGTTGCCCCAGCTGAACCGCCCGCGGACGGCGGCCAGCAGCATCGATCCGACCGCGCCGACCGAGGCGCTTTCGGTCGGCGTGGCGACGCCGCCGAGGATCGAGCCCAGCACCGCGATGATCAGCGCCAGCGTCGGCAGCACCGAGACCAGCACGTCGCGCAGCAGGCTCGCCCGCTCCGCCTCGGTGGTGACGAGCGCCGGAGCCGCCGTCGGCTGCCGCCAGGCCACCCAGACCACGTAGCAGAGGTAGGCCAGCACCAGCAGCAGCCCGGGCACGAAGGCCCCGGCGAACAGGTTGCCGACCGAGACCACGGTCGGGGCGAAGTTGCCCTTGGCCATCTGCACCTGGGCGTTCATGCCCGCCAGCATGTCGCCCATGAAGATCAGCACCGTCGAGGGCGGGATGATCTGCCCGAGTGTGCCGGAGGCGCAGATGATGCCGCTGGCCAGCCGAGGATCGTACCCCGCGCGCAGCATCGCCGGCAGCGACAGCAGGCCCATGGTGACCACCGTGGCCCCGACGACGCCGGTCGAGGCCGCCAGCAGCGCGCCCACCACGATCACCGAGATTCCGAGCCCGCCGCGCAGCCGGCCGAACAGCCGCCCCATCGTGGTCAGCAATTGCTCGGCGATGCCAGAGCGCTCCAGCATCATGCCCATGAAGATGAAGAGCGGCACCGCCACCAGCACGTCGTTCAGCATGATCCCGAGGTAGCGCGGCGCCAGGCTCGAGAGATTGGAGGGATCGAAGGCCCCGAAGGCGTGGCCGATCAGCGCGAAGATCAGCGCCACCCCGGGCAGGGTGAAGGCGACCGGGAAGCCGAGCAGCAGCACGCCGATGATGGCGAAGAACATCAGCAGGCTCAGCGCCTCGCCGATCGCGAGCGAGCCCATCGCTCAGGCCTCGCCGTCCGGATAGCGCAGCGCCGGCGGCAGCAGCGTCTCGCGCCCGGCCAGCACCAGCACCCCGCGCAGGAACATCGCCAGCCCCTGCAGCCCGACCACCACCACGAAGACGATGATGAAGCTCTTGAGCACGAAGAGCCCCGGCAGCCCGCCGACGTTCGCGCTGCCTTCGCGCAGGCCCCACGACCGCTGCACATAGGGCCAGGACCAGACCACGATCACCCAGAGGAACGGCGCCAGGAAGACCACGCTTCCGAACATGTCGACCATCGCCTTGGTCCGGGTGCGCGCGCCGCGGTAGAAGACGTCGACCCGCACATGCGCGTCCTTGAGCAGGGCGTAGCCGGCGATTCCCATGAACATCGCGCCGTTCAGCCAGACGTAGAGATCCTGCATCGCCACCGACCCGACGCGGAAGACGTACCGCATCACCACCACCGCAAAGCAGATCAGCACGATCGCCAGCGAGACGAAGGCGAAGATCCGCCCCAGGAGGCCGTTCAGCGCCGATATCGCCCGCACCACCCGCGCGATTGCCTGCATGCTTCACCCTTCCTGCCGTATCCGCAGAGCTATTGCAGGGCGATTCGCGATTGTCCACCGCGAACGCCTTGACCCAATCCGCCAGCCCCGGGAAGCCGGAAGGCTGCGTCGCCTGCCGTTGCAAAGCAAGGAAAGTACAATTCTGGGGCCCGTGCCGCAACTTTCAGTGGTTGACCTTGACGGCGCCGCTGCCTATGAGGAATGCTCCGGGAGGAACGGATGGACAAGATCGCAAAAATCGTAACGCGGCGCGGAAGCCGGCTCGGGCGATAGGGCCCGGGCAGGAACTCCGCGGCATGACCCCCCGAGCGGGGGTTTTTTTATGGCGGAAAGGCAGGCCGGACCGGCGCCGGCGGACGCGAAGGACGAGACGAGATGAGCGGAGAAATGACCGGCGCGGAAATGGTCGTCCAGGCCCTCAAGGACCAGGGGGTCGACACGGTGTTCGGCTACCCCGGCGGCGCGGTGCTGCCGATCTACGACGCGATCTTCCAGCAGAACGAGATCCGCCACATCCTGGTCCGGCACGAGCAGGCCGCCGCCCACGCCGCCGAGGGCTACGCCCGCTCCACCGGCAGGCCCGGCGTCGTCCTCGTCACCTCCGGCCCCGGCGCCACCAACGCCGTCACCGGCATGACCGACGCGCTGATGGATTCCATCCCCATCGTCGTGCTGACCGGCCAGGTTCCCACCTTCCTCATCGGCAACGACGCCTTCCAGGAGGCCGACACCGTCGGCATCACCCGGCCCTGCACCAAGCACAACTGGCTGGTCAAGGACCCCGCGAAGCTGTCGGAAACCATCCACCAGGCCTTCCACGTCGCCACCCACGGCCGCCCGGGCCCGGTGCTCGTCGACATCCCCAAGGACGTGCAGTTCGCCACGGCCGCCTACACTCCGCCGGAAACGGCGCGGGTCTCGCACTACGCGCCCCGCACCCGCGGCGACGCCGACGCCATCCTCGCCGCCGTCGAGGCGCTGGAGAAGGCCGAACGCCCGGTGATCTACTACGGCGGCGGCGTGATCAATTCCGGCCCCGAGGCCAGCCGGCTGCTGCGCGAGCTCGCCGACACCACCGGCTTTCCCATCACCTCGACCCTGATGGGGCTCGGCGCCTATCCGGCCAGCGGCAAGCGCTGGATCGGCATGCTCGGCATGCACGGCACCTTCGAGGCCAACTGGACGATGCACGACTGCGACTTCATGCTCTGCGTCGGCGCACGGTTCGACGACCGGATCACCGGGCGCACGGATGCGTTCTCCCCCGGTTCCTTCAAGGTCCACATCGACATCGACCCCTCGTCGATCAACAAGAACATCCACGTCCAGATCCCCATCGTCGGCGACGTCGCCTCGGTGCTCGCCGACATGCTGGCGCTCTGGAAGCAGCGCGGGTCGAAGACCCGCTCCGAGGCGGTCGCGAAGTGGTGGAAGCAGATCGAGCTCTGGCGCGGCCGCAACTGCCTCGCCTTCCGCAACTCCGACAAGGTCATCAAGCCGCAATACGCCCTGCAGCGCCTCGAGGCGCTGACCAAGGGCCGCGACCGCTACATCTGCACCGAGGTCGGCCAGCACCAGATGTGGGCGGCGCAGTACATGACCTTCGAGGAGCCCAACCGCTGGATGACCTCCGGCGGCCTCGGCACCATGGGCTATGGCCACCCCGCCTCGATCGGCGTGCAGATCGCCCATCCCGACGCCCTGGTCATCAACGTCGCCGGCGAGGCGAGCTGGCTGATGAACATGCAGGAAGTCTCGACCGCCGTGCAGTACCGGCTGCCGGTCAAGCAGTTCATCCTCAACAACGAGCGCCTCGGCATGGTCCGCCAGTGGCAGGAGCTGCTGCACGGCGAGCGCTACTCCTCGTCCTGGTCCGAGGCCCTGCCCGATTTCGTCAAGCTCGCCGAGGCCTTCGGCGCCAAGGGGATCCTCTGCACCGATCCCGCAGAGCTTGACGGCGCGATCATGGAGATGCTGGACCATCCCGGCCCGGTGCTCTTCGACTGCGTGGTCGAGAAGCACGAGAACTGCTACCCGATGATCCCCTCGGGCAAGGCCCACAACGAGATGATCCTCGGCGAGGACGCGACCTCCGGCGCGATCGAGGCCGGCGGCGCGGTGCTGGTCTGACGCCCATGCCCACGGCCACCGTCACCCTCGAACTCCCCGCGACTGCGGAAAGGCACCTGTCATGAACGCCCTCGCCATCAAGAAAGGCTCCAGCCGCCACAGCGCCTACGACCTGCGCGGACCGCGCGACGAGCGCGAGGAGACCCATACCCTCGCGGTCCTCGTCGACAACGAGGCCGGGGTGCTCGCCCGCGTCATCGGCCTCTTCTCCGGCCGCGGCTACAACATCGAGAGCCTGACCGTGGCCGAGACCGACCACGAGGGCCACCTCAGCCGCATCACCATCGTCACCACCGGCACGCCGGCGGTGATCGAGCAGATCAAGGCCCAGCTCGGCCGGCTGGTGCCGGTGCACGACGTCCACGACCTGACCGTCGAGGGCAAGGCGGTGCAGCGGGAGCTGGCGCTGATCAAGGTCGCGGGCACCGGCGAGAAGCGGGTCGAGGCGATGCGGACCTCGGAGGTCTTCCGCGCCCGCGTGGTCGACACCACGCTCGAGAGCTTCGTCTTCGAGCTCACCGGCGCGCCGGACAAGGTCGATGCCTTCATCGCCCTGATGCGACCCCTCGGCCTCGTCGACGTCGCCCGCACCGGCGTCGCCGCCATCGCCCGCGGGGTCTGACACGCCCTCCACCCGCCCGTTTGCAATCACGCGATCCGGTTCCGCCTTCCCGCCGGATTTGGCCGTCGGCAAATCCGGCCGCGACTGCCCTCCCAGGGGCAGTCGCGCAAGCGCGACCGCCAGGGCAGCCGCGCCCGGATGGCACTGTCCGGGAAGCGGCACGCCCCTCGCCCTCCGCGCTGGCGCTCCGGGCGAGCGGACCGCGCGGCGCGCCACCGGCGCCCCGCTCTTGCGGTCCGCGGCGCCTCATCCTGCGCGGCCCCGAACGATCGGCCGGAGACGGCCCCGCCGGGCGACCAGCGGTTCAGCACCCATCCGGCCGAATTGACACGCCGCCCGGCTTCGCGCACTGAGGCTTGTGCCGCGCCGACCAGGGCGGCCCGTATCGCCCCCGGGAGGGGCAATCCCCGATGCTGACGACCGAAGAGCTCGCCGCCGTTCCGGTCCTCTCGCATCTCTCGCCCGCCGACCTCGCCCGCGTCGCCAACACCTCGGCCGACATCCATCTCTCCGCCGGCGAGGATCTCGTCCACGAAGGTGATCCCGGCGCGCTCTACGTCGTCGTTTCCGGCCGGCTCGAACTCTCCCGGCTGGTCAACGGCGTCGAGCGCGTGATCGGCGGCCGACTGCCCGGCACGATCTACGGCGAAGTGCCGATGGTCTTCGGAATGCCCATGCAGGCCGATGCCCGCGCGATGGAGCCCACGCGGGTGCTCCGGATCGACACCCGGCAGTACCACGCCCTGGTCGCGGCCGCGCCGGCGTTCGCCAAGGCGATCGGCACCCTGGCGATGGAGCGGATGGGCGGCCTCCAGGGTCTCGCCGTCGGCGGCCCCAAGCCGCAGGTGATCCTGGTCGGCCACCGCTGGGACAGCGCGACCCACGAGCTGAGGCGCTTCCTCTCGCGCAACCAGATCCTGTTCGACTCGCTCACCCTCGACGATCCTGAGCTCGCCCAACGCTGGCCCGGTCCGCCCGATGCCGCCGACTGCCCGGCGCTCCGCCTCGCCGACGGCAGCGTGCTGGTGCGGCCCGAGGCCCGCCAGCTCGCGGCGGTGCTCGGGCTCAGCACCCGGGCCAGCGCCTCGGAATACGACACGATCATCGTCGGCGGCGGCCCGGCCGGCCTCGCCGCAGCCGTCTACGGTGCCTCGGAGGGCCTGCGCACGCTGGTGGTCGAGCGCGAGGCGCCCGGCGGCCAGGCCGAGACCTCGTCGCGGATCGAGAACTACCTGGGCTTTCCCAGCGGCATCTCCGGAGACGAGCTCGCCAACCGCGCGCTGCGCCAGGCCCGCCGCCTCGGCGCCGAGATCCTGATCACCCGCACCATCCTCGAGATCGACACCGAGAAGCGCTGCATCCTGCTCGACGGCGGCGAGCTTCTGCACGCCCGCACCATCATCCTCGCCACCGGCGTCAACTGGCGCCGGCTCGAAATCGACGGCTTCGACCGGCTGATCGGCAAGGGCGTCTACTACGGCGCCGCCCGCAGCGAGGCCGGGATCACCCAGGGCCAGGACGTGCACCTGATCGGCGCCGGCAACTCCGCCGGCCAGGCGGCGCTCTTCTTCGCCAACCACGCCCGCACCGTCACCCTGGTCGTTCGCGGCGGCGCGCTGGAGAAGAGCATGTCGCAGTACCTGATCGATCAGATCCGCGGCAAGTCCAACATCCGCATCGCCCTCCGGTCCGAGGTCGCGGGCGTCCACGGCGACGACCACCTCACCGCGATCGACCTCGCGGACCGCGCAAATGGCACCGTGGAACGCGTTGAATGCGCGGGTCTTTTCGTCTTCATCGGTGCCGATGCCGAGACCTCGTGGCTGCCGGCGGCAGTCGCGCGAAACGCCCGCGGCTACGTGCTGACCGGCGCCGACCTCCTGAAGACCGGGCTCTGGTCCGAGGCGCGTGACCCCTACCTGCTGGAGACCAGCGTCCCCGGCATCTTCGCCTGCGGCGACGTGCGCTTCAGCCCGGTCAAGCGCGTGGCCTCGGCGGTCGGCGAGGGCAGCATGGCCATCGCCTTCGTGCACCAGTACCTGCAGCAGCTCCCCGAAACCTCCGGTCCTCCCGCCAGCGCGGCGCCGGATCAGCTCGGAGCCTGACCGCCAACCGACTGGGATTTCTGGAAAAAGCGAGTATGGACGACGTATGGAACGCATATCGAATGCGTAAGTACGTTTCGAGCCCGTCGCGCCCCTTGACCGGACTTCGCATCACCCCGAAGCACGCTCGACGTCCGACTTCGACCCGGCCACCGCCACGCTGAAGTGCAAAACGCCGTCATTATTTTCAAACCCCGGCGTTCATCCCAGACCAGCGCGTGGACAAGGGAGAAACATCTCTGGTAGCATCAAATGGGTATGACGGAGATGGGCTACAAAATAGACGTTGCTTTAGACTGCGCAATCCCGGAGGTGGGCTGCGAGAGTTCTGTATTAGGCCGCGAAATCCCGCCCGGTGTTAACAACTAACTTAGATATTAGGTAAAATAAAAACCACTTATGGCAACTCTTCCACTTCCGAGTCATGAATGCCCGGATGGGCTTGACCCGTTTACTCTTACTCAGCTAAATTCTCTGCCTCCACTCAACGTATTGTGGATGCTCGGCAGGACCGGTTGCTGAATTCTATATCGCCCCTACCGTCTCAAATGTTCGATCATACTCAGTTTCCTCCCCAGGTCGGGAGACATGCTTCTACGCATCGCTGCCCATCAGCGTAGCTATCCAATTCCCCTGCGTAGGGTGTTTGCTCACAACGTTGGGATAAATAGCGAAACAACGGAAGCAATCGTTCAGCGTGACCTACACAAACTTGATGAGTGGACCATTGAACTCTGCAAGATATGCGAGGAAATTACTGATAATATTATTTTGAGTAACGCTTCCCTCGACAAGCTTGTTGCCCACTATGGCAAGAATGATGCAACAAAGGCGATTTGGTTGATGGGCTGGTTTAACATGCTCATTCGTTTTGTTGGATCAACTCGCATACCCATCGAAGAAGATTTCGATACACAGACCTCTTCGATAACAGGTCCTATCTGAGATCGCTCCTCCCCAACTTGTCGCAGTTACTTTTTGAATCCAAAAATCCGCACGTAGGCGATTCGTCACCACCGGTCCGCCTATGCCTCGCCATACCCGCCCCCGCCCGGCGTCTCCAGCCAGAACACGTCCCCCGCATCGACTTCGCGCTTGTCGGCGCTTCTGAGCACCTCCTCGCGCCCGTCCGCCCGCAGGATGCGCGTCCGCCCGCAAGCGCCCGGCCCGCCGCCCGCGAGCCCCGGCGGCGGTACCACGCGATGCCCCGCCAGGATCGCGACCGTCATCGGCGCCAGGAACCGGATCCGGCGCACCACCCCGTCGCCGCCGCGGAACCGCCCAGCCCCGCCCGAGCCGTCGCGGATGCGAAACTCGTCGAGCACCACCGGGAAGCGCCACTCCAGCACCTCCGGGTCGGTCAGCCGCGAGTTGGTCATGTGCGAATGCACCCCGCTGGTGCCCGGATGCCCCGACCCGTCCGACAGCACGCCGGCGCCGGTGCCGCCGCAGACCGTCTCGTAGTACTGCAGCCGCGCGTCGCCCCAGGTGGTGTTGTTCATCGTCGACTGCGCCGCCGCCTGCACGCCCAGCGCCAGGAACAGCGCCGAGGTCACCGCCTGGCTGGTCTCGACGTTGCCCGCGATCACCGCCGCCGGATAGCGCGGCGACAGCATCGTCCCCGGCGGCAGGATCACCTGCAGCGGCTTCATCACCCCCTCGTTCATCGGGATGTCGTCGTCGACCAGGCAGCGGAAGACGTAGAGCACCGCCGCCCGGGTCACCGGCTCGGGCGCGTTGTAGTTGGTGGCGAGTTCCGCCGTGGTGCCGGTGAAGTCGATCACCGCCGACCGCGCCGCCCGGTCCACCGTCACCTTCACCCGGATCTCCCGCGGCGCGCCGTCGAAGTCCGGGTCCATCGGATAGACGTAGTCCGCGTCCTTCAGCGCCTCGATGGCGCGGCGCACGCATTCCTCGGCGTTGTCCTGGACGTGGCCCATATAGGCCTGGACGACGTCGAGGCCGAACTGGCCGACCATGCGGCCCAGCTCCTGCGCCCCCTTCTCGCAGGCCGCCACCTGCGCCTTCAGGTCGGCGATGTTGATGTCGGGCGAGCGCACCGGGTACTTCGCTGAGAGAAGCAGCGCCCGGGTCTCCGCCTCGCGGAACCGGCCGCGGTCGACCAGCTTCCAGTTGTCGATATAGGCGCCCTCGTCGTGGATCGACCGGCTGTCCGGCGGCATCGACCCCGGCGTCAGCCCGCCCACGTCGGTATGATGCCCGCGCGCCGCGGTGTAGAACAGCACCCGCCCGCCTGCCGCGTCCCAGACCGGCCGCACCACGGTGATATCGGGCAGGTGGGTGCCGCCGTTATAGGGCGCGTTCAGCACGAAGACGTCGCCCGGCGCCATCTCCGGGTTCTGGGCGATGATCGCC
The DNA here is from genome assembly GCA_963847795.1 of uncultured Alphaproteobacteria bacterium. Taxonomy (GTDB): domain Bacteria; phylum Pseudomonadota; class Alphaproteobacteria; order Rhodobacterales; family Rhodobacteraceae; genus Amaricoccus. The sequence continues at coordinate 429,615 of CAWKBH010000015.1, read as the reverse complement.
TTCACGCTCGCCCCCATGCTGCCGAGGTGCACCGGCATGTGCGGCGCGTTGGCGATCAGATCGCCCGCGGCGTCGAACACCGCGCAGGAGAAATCCAGCCGCTCCTTGATGGTGACGCTGGCGGCGGTGTTCTCCAGCACCGCGCCCATCTGCTCGGCGATCGACATGTAGAGGTTGTTGAAGACCTCGAGCATCACCGGGTCCGCCCGCGTCCCGATCGCGTCGCGGCGCGGCCGCGGCACCACGCGGTCGAGCACCACGTGATCGTAGCCGGTGACGCGGGCGCGCCATCCCGGCTCGATCAGGATCGAGGTGTGCGGCTCGACCAGCACCGCCGGGCCGCTCAGCCGGTCGCCGGGGCTGAGGCTCGCCCGCCGCACGAACCGCGCCTCCACCCACGCGCCGCCGAGATACACTGGCGCGGTCAGCGCCGTCTCGACCTCGGCCTCCGGTCGGCCCGCCTCGGGCCTGGCCCGCTCGACCAGGTCGGCCGCCGCGCCCACGGCCTCGGCCTGCACCGCCTCGATCACCAGCGGCGCCTCGCCCGGGTCGAAGCCGAAGCGCGCCCGGTGCGCCTCCTGGAACGCCGCGCGCACCGCCGCGAGATCGGCGAAGCCGACCGGCAGGGCGGTGTCGGTGCCCCTGACCTTCAGGTGCAGCAGCTGGTGCAGCCGGACCTGGCGCGCCGGCACGCCCTGCGCCTCCACCTCCGCCTGCGCCTCCGAGCCCAGGGCGTCGAGCGCCGCGGCGGCGGCCAGCCGGCTCGCGGCGTCGAGCTCCGCCTCCACCGCCTGGGTCCGGGTGGCGCGGATGTCGGCCAGCCCCATGCCGTAGGCCGACAAGAGCGACGCCATCGGGTGGATCAGGCAGGTGCCCATCCCCAGCGTGTCGGCGATGGCGCAGGCGTGCTGGGCCCCTGCCCCGCCGAACACGGTCAGGCAGTACCCCGAGACGTCGTAGCCGCGCTGCACGCTGATCTTCTTGATCGCGTTGGCCATGTTCTCCACCGCGATCCGCAGGAACCCCTCGGCCGCCGCCTCCGCCGGCTTGCCGATCTCGGCGGCCAGGGCGGCGAAGCCCGACCGGGTCGCCGCGACGTCGAGCGGCCGGTCGGCGTCGGGGCCGAAGATCGCCGGGAAGAACTCCGGCCGGAGCCGCCCGGTCAGCACGTTGGCGTCGGTTACGGCCAGCGGCCCGCCGCGCCCGTAGCAGGCCGGCCCCGGATCGGCGCCGGCGCTCTCGGGCCCCACCCGCATCCGCGCCCCGTCGTAACTCAGGATCGAGCCGCCACCGGCGGCGACGGTATGGATCATCATCATCGGCGCGGTGATCCGCACCCCGGCGATCTCGGTATTCAGCACCCGCTCGAACTCGCCGGCGAAGTGGCAGACGTCGGTCGAGGTCCCGCCCATGTCGAAGCCGATGATCCGGTCCTGCCCGGCGATCTCGCTGGTCCTGACCGCCCCGACCACGCCGCCCGCCGGCCCGCTCAGGATCGCATCCTTGCCCTGGAACCGGCCGGCCGCGGTCAGCCCGCCCGAGGACTGCATGAACATGAGCTTGCCCGTCATGTCGCCCTCGAACGCCGCCGCCACCCGGTCGATGTAGCGCCGCAGGATCGGCGTCAGATAGGCGTCGACCACCGTGGTGTCGCCGCGGCTCACCATCTTCATCAGCGGGCTCACCCGGTGGCTGACCGAGACCTGGGCGAAGCCCGCGGCCTCGGCCAGCGCCGCCGCCCGCGCCTCGTGCGCCCGGTGCCGGTAGCCGTGCACGAAGACGATGGCGCAGGCGGCGAACCCTGCGGCGCGGGCGGCGGCCAGGTCGCGCGCGAGCCGCTCCTCGTCGAGCGGACGCTCGACGGTTCCGTCCGCCCGCACCCGCTCGTCCGCCTCGATGAGCCGGGAATAGAGCATCTCCGGCAGCACGATATGCCGGTCGAACAACCGCGGCCGGTTCTGGTAGGCCAGCCGCTGCTGCTCGCCCAGCCCGCGCGTCGCCACCAGCACCACCGGCTCGCCCTTGCGCTCCAAGAGCGCGTTGGTGGCCACCGTCGTGCCCATCTTCACGCTCGCGACCCGCTCCGCCGGGATCCCCGCCTCCGCCTCCAGCCCCAGGAACCCCCGTATCCCGTGCAGCGCCGCGTCCGGATACTGCTCGGGGTTCTCCGACAACAGCTTCGCCCGCTGCAGCCGCCCCTCCGGATCCCGCGCCACGACGTCGGTGAACGTCCCGCCCCGGTCGATCCAGAAGTCCCACGCCCCCATCACTGCCCCCACCGCCACGCCTTCAGGTCTTCATACGGCCTTGAAACCTGGAGAGCAGTCGTTTTTCCGCCCACAGGCGGAAAAACCAGCAACAAAACAATGCGCGCACCGCGCGCCCCTTGTGGCCGCAAAGGCGGCCCGTGGCGGAACGCCGCGCTCGCCCGCTGCCCGCGCCCCATGCAGGATCGCTGCGCAGGCTTGCGGATGTCCCGTGACGAGACATGCCTCGTCCGCTTCGCCGGCCAGACCCCTGTAAACGCGACGAAAATCCCGTCCCGCGCCCGCCGGTCGCGCCAGGCCGCCCGCTTTGGCTTTTCTGCGCCGCCGCAAGCCTGCTAGTCTTGGCCGATGTCGATCTGGTCCCGCATAGCCGAGGCGATCTCGGCCGTCGTCGCCCGAGGCGAGAGCCTGCTTGCCGTCTTCGAGCGGCGGCGGCCCGAGCGCAGCGTCGCCTTCACCATCGCCGTGATCAGCCTCGGCGCCAAGATGGCCAAGGCCGACGGCCTGGTGCGCCCGGCCGAGGTCGCCGCCTTCCGCCGGGTGTTCCAGATCGCCCCGCAGGACGAGCCCGCCGCCGCCCGCGTCTTCAACCTGGCCCGCCAGGACGTCGCCGGGTTCGAGGCCTACGCCGGCCGCATCGCCGGCATGTTCCGCGAGCAGCCGCAGGTGCTGGAGGACGTGCTCGAGGGCCTGTTCCACATCGCCATGGCCGACGGGCGCTACCACGAGGGCGAGGAGGGTTTCCTGCGGCGGGTCGCCGAGATCTTCGAGGTCACGCCGCTCGCCTTCGGCTGCATCGAGGCGCGCCACCTCGCCGGCCGGGCGGGCGACCCCTGGCGGGTGCTCGGCGTGCCCCGCGACGCCGACCTCGCTGCCGTGCGGGCGCGCTGGCGCGAGCTGGTGCGCGCCAACCACCCCGACAAGATGATCGCCCGCGGGCTGCCGGTCGAGACCGTGAACCTGGCCAATACCCGGCTCGCCGCGATCAACGCCGCCTGGGAGGAAATCTCGGCCCGCAAGCGCGAGCCCGAGCCGGTCGACTGATCCCGCGGCCGACCGCCGGAAACACCCATATCGACTCCATACGCGTTCCATACGGAGTCCATACGCAGAAAACAGAGTGATTTCCGCCGCTTGAGCCGCCCGCGTCAGCGCACCAGCATCCGGCTCTGGAAGGCCCAGTGGTCCGCGCACATCTCGTCGAGCCCCAGCTCCGCCCGCCAGCCGAGCAACTCGGCAGCGCGGCCGGCGTCGGCGACGCACTCGGCCACGTCGCCCGGACGGCGGCCGACCACCTCGTAGGGGATGTCCCGGCCGACGGCGCGCCCGAAGGCCGCGAGAGACTCCAGGACGCTGTAGCCGCGGCCGCAGCCCAGGTTGATCGGGATGTTGCGCCCGGCCAGCCCCTGCCCGTCCAGCAGGAAATCCAGCGCCGCCAGATGCCCGCGCGCCAGGTCGACCACGTGGATGTAGTCGCGCACGCCGGTGCCGTCCGGGGTCGGATAGTCGTTGCCGAACACCCGCAACCGGTCGCGCACCCCCGCCGCCGTCTGGGCGATGAAGGGGAAGAGGTTGTTCGGGACCCCGTTGGGGTTCTCGCCGATCAACCCCGACTTGTGCGCGCCGACCGGGTTGAAATAGCGCAGCGAGACCGCGGCGAAGTCCGGGTCGGCGACGACGAGGTCGTCGATGATCTGCTCGATGACCAGCTTGGTCCGGCCGTAGGGATTGAGCGCGGCGAGCGGCGCCCCCTCGGAGATCGGGTTGCGTTCGGGCGTGCCGTATACCGTTGCCGATGAGGAGAAGACCAGCCGCCGCACCCGGTGGCGCCGCATCGCCGCGAACAGCGTCACCGCCCCGCCGACATTGACGCGCGTAGTAGCTGAGCGGCTCCGTCACCGATTCGCCGACCGCCTTCAGCCCCGCCAGATGGATCACCGCGTCGATCCGGAAGCGCTCGAAAATCGCATCGAGCCGCGCCGCGTCGCGGATGTCGCCGACGACCAGCTCCGGGCTGCCGAAGCCCAGCGCCGAGATCCGGTCCACCACCTCCGGGCTGGAGTTGGAGAAATCGTCCAGGATCACGACCTGCCGCCCGCTGGCGAGCAGTTCCGCCACCACGTGCGAGCCGATGTACCCTGCGCCGCCCGTGGCGAGTACCGTCGTCGACATCCTGAAAACCCGATCAATCCGCCTGAACGCGGCCGAACCTATCGCTCGCCCCGGCGCAACGGAACCGCAAAACGAAGGGGCGGGCAATCATCCGTCCGGCCAATGCCGCATGGAGGATCAGGCCGTTTCGGTCTGCCCTGCTGCGCCACTCAAGATTCCAGCGTCCTGCCTCGACCCCGCCATTGCGGGCGCGAGCGGGTCGGCGCATCGATGGAAGCGATCGTCACCGAGCGGACCGGAACCCATGGAGCCACCAGGTCTCGACCGTTCCTTCGGCCGCGAAGCCTTCGGCGCCGACCCCGGCGGCTACCACGCGGCGCGGCCTGCCTACCCGGAGGCGACCTGGGCGGCCCTGCGCCGCGGGGCCGGCCTGGCGGCCGGCCTCGACGTGCTGGAGATCGGCGCCGGCACCGGGCGGCGACAGGGCCGCTGCTCGCCCACGACCCCGCCCGCCTCGTCGCGGTCGAGCCGGACCTGCGGCCGGTCGGGTTCCTGCGCTCCACCATCGTCGACCCGCGGCTGCACGTCGTCGCCGCCGCCTTCGAGGACACCGAACTGCCGCGCGCCGGCTTCGACCTCGTCGCCAGTGCCACGGCCTTTCACTGGCTCGACGCCGCGCCGGCGCTCCGGCGCGTCCACGAACTCCTCCGCCCCGGGGGCAGCGTCGGCCTGTGGTGGAACGTCTTCGGCGACCACGGCCGGCCAGACCCGTTCCACGAAGCCACCCGGCACCTCTTCGCCGGCCAGCGGGCCAGCGGGTCCGCCGGCAGCGACGGGAGGCCTCCCCACGCCCTGGACACCGCGGCGCGTGTCCGGGAGCTCACGGAGGCCGGCTTCGACGTTGGCCCGCCAGAGTTCATCGCCTGGACGCTGACCCTCGATCCGCCCGGCGTGCGCCGGCTCTACGCGACCTACTCGAACGTCGCGGCCCTGTCGCCCGGAGAGCGCTCCAGCCTTCTCGCCGCCCTCGAGGACATCGCCGCGCGCGCCTTCGGCGGGCGCGTCGAGCGGAACATGACCACCGCTGTCTATACGGGGCGTCGCCTGTCCTGACCTCGGACGCTCGGCAAGGATCCGCCCGCCGTTCCCCGGGATGAAACTTCTCCGGCGTCCGGCGCGTAGTCTGTCGAGAGGACGGCGTGGGTTAGGATTAGCTGGTGCAAGGGCCTCGTCCCCGGCCTTGAGACGCCGTCCTCGTCCCCGCCCGGCTATTCCGCCGCCACCCTCCGGGCGGACAGGATCGCCGCGAGATAGCGCCCGGTGTGGCTGCCGGCCGTTCCGGCGATCGTCTCGGGCGTGCCGGTGGCGACGATGCGGCCGCCGGCGTCGCCACCCTCCGGGCCGATGTCGATGATGTGGTCGGCGGTCTTGATGACGTCGAGGTTGTGCTCGATCACCACCACGGTATTGCCCTGCTCGACCAGCTCGTGCAGCACTTCCAGCAGCTTGCGGGTGTCCTCGAAATGCAGGCCGGTCGTCGGCTCGTCGAGGATGTAGAGCGTCCGCCCGGTCGAGCGCCGCGCCAGCTCCTTCGACAGCTTCACCCGCTGGGCCTCGCCGCCCGACAGCGTCGTCGCCTGCTGGCCGACCTTGATGTAGCCGAGCCCCACCCGCATCAGCGTCGTCATCTTCTCGCGGATCGCCGGCACCGCCGCGAAGAACGCCTCGGCATCCTCGACCGTCATGTCAAGAACGTCGGCGATGCTCTTGCCCTTGAAGTGAACTTCCAGCGTCTCGCGGTTGTAGCGCTTGCCCTTGCAGGTCTCGCAGGTGACGTAGACGTCGGGCAGGAAGTGCATCTCGATCTTGATCACGCCGTCGCCCTGGCAGGCCTCGCAGCGGCCGCCCTTGACGTTGAAGCTGAACCGCCCGGGCTTGTAGCCGCGCGCCTTGGCCTCCGGCAGCCCGGCGTACCAGTCGCGGATCGGCCCGAAGGCGCCGGTGTAGGTCGCCGGGTTCGACCGCGGGGTGCGGCCGATCGGCGACTGGTCGATGTCGATCACCTTGTCGAGGTGCTCCAGCCCCTCGATCGCCTCGCAGGGCGCCGGGGTCTGCCGCGCCCCGTTCAGCCGCATCGAGGCGGTCTTGAACAGCGTCTCGACGGTCAGCGTCGACTTGCCGCCGCCCGAGACCCCGGTAACGCAGGTGAAGGTGCCGAGCGGGAACTCGGCCGTCACCCCCTGCAGGTTGTTGCCGGTGGCGCCGCGCACCACCAGCCGCTTGCCGTTGCCCTTGCGGCGCTCGGCCGGGACCGGCACGGCGCGCGCGCCGGTCAGGTACTGGCCGGTGATCGAAGCCGGCGCGGCCGCGATGTCCTCCGGCGTGCCCTCGGCGATGATCTCGCCGCCGTGGACCCCGGCGCCGGGGCCGATGTCGATGACGTGGTCGGCCTCGCGGATCGCCTCCTCGTCGTGCTCGACCACGATCACCGTGTTGCCGGCGTCGCGCAGGTTCTTCAGCGTGGTCAGCAGCCGGTCGTTGTCGCGCTGGTGCAGCCCGATCGACGGCTCGTCGAGCACGTAGAGCACGCCGGTGAGGCCCGAGCCGATCTGGCTCGCCAGCCGGATGCGCTGGCTCTCGCCGCCCGAGAGCGTGCCGGCGTTGCGCGCCAGCGTCAGGTAGTCGAGCCCGACATTGACCAGGAACCCCAGCCGCTCGCGGATCTCCTTCAGGATCGCGCGGGCGATCTCGTTCTTCTGCGCGGTCAGGCTGTCCGGCGCCGCCTCGATCCAGGCCAGCGCCTCGCGGATCGACATCCGCACCACCTCGCCGACGTGCAGCCCGCCGATCTTCACCGCCAGCGCCTCGGGCTTCAGCCGGAAGCCGTGGCAGGTGCCGCAGGGCCGGTTGTTCTGGTAGCGCTCGAACTCCTCGCGCACCCAGGCGGAGTCGGTCTCGCGGTAGCGGCGCTCGAGGTTCGGGATCACCCCCTCGAACGGCCGGCTGATCTCGTAGACCCGCCCGCCCTCGTCGTAGCGGAACCGGATCTTCTCGCCCTCGGAGCCGTAGAGCAGCACGGCCTTCGCCTGCTCCGGCAGCTCGCGCCAGCGCTTCGACTTGTCGAAGCCGTAGTGCTTCGCCAGCGCCTCGATCGTCTGGCGATAATAGGGCGACTGCCCCTTGGCCCAGGGCGCGATCGCGCCGCGCAGCAGCGGCAGGCTTTCGTCCGGCACCACCAGCCGCGGGTCGAAGAACAGCTCGACGCCCAGCCCGTCGCAGGCCGGGCAGGCCCCGAACGGCGCGTTGAACGAGAACAGCCGCGGCTCGATCTCGGCGATGGTGAAGCCGCTGACCGGGCAGGCGAAGTTCTCCGAGAAGGTGATGCGCTGCGGCGCCTCCGCCTCGCCGTCCTCCGTGGCCGGCGGCGCGGTCTCCAGCACCGCGATGCCGTCGGCCAGGTCGAGCGCGGTCCGCAGGCTGTCGGCCAGCCGGGTCTCCAGCCCCTCGCGCACCACGATGCGGTCGACCACCACGTCGATGTCGTGGCGGTACTTCTTGTCGAGCTCGGGCGGCGCGTCGAGGTCGTGGAACTCGCCGTTCACCTTGACGCGCTGGAAGCCCTTCTTCAGAAGATCCTGGAATTCCTTGCGATACTCGCCCTTGCGGTCGCGCACGATCGGCGCCAGCAGGTAGGCCCGCGTCCCCTCGGGCAGCGCCATGGTGATGTCGACCATCTGGCTGACCTGCTGCGCCTCGATCGGCAGCCCGGTCGCCGGGCTGAACGGGGTGCCCGCCCGCGCGAACAAGAGGCGCAGGTAGTCGTAGATCTCGGTCACCGTGCCGACCGTCGAGCGCGGGTTCTTCGAGGTCGTCTTCTGCTCGATCGAGATCGCCGGGCGACAGCCCGGTGATGTGGTCGACGTCCGGCTTCTGCATCATGTCGAGGAACTGCCGGGCATAGGCCGACAGGCTCTCGACGTAGCGCCGCTGGCCCTCGGCGTAGATGGTGTCGAAGGCCAGGCTCGACTTGCCGGAGCCGCTGAGGCCGGTGATCACCGTGAGCCGGTCGCGCGGAATGTCGACGTCGATCGACTTCAGGTTGTGCTCGCGCGCCCCGCGGATCTCGATGAACTTCTGCTCCGGCATGTCCCGCTCCTGCTGACGCGCCTTAGATAGCGTCTCGCCGCGCTGATGCGAGTCGCAATTTGAGAACAAAACGCGATCAGGCGCAAGGCCGGAACCGCAGAGGCGCTCGGTTCAGCGGGCCTGGGCGATGACCGGGCGGCGGGCGACGTCGCGGTCCTGGAGCCAGCGATGACCGAAGGCCGCCAGGTAGAGCGAGGCCACGGCCAGGAAGAGCACCAGCGCCCGGACCCCGGTCGGCAGCCCCGCCGCCGGCAGGATGCTGGCCAGGAGGTAGTAGACCAGGATGTGGAACGAGAACACGTGCAGCGAGTGCTGCCCCAGCAGCACCAGGAACGGCCGGGTGAACAGCCATTGCAGCGCCCCGGCCGTACGCCGGACCCAGGGCAGCGGGTCCGCCGGTCCGACCTGCAGCAGCCACACCATGGCGAAGAGGTCGATCAGGAAGGCGATGGGATAGACGAAGCCGAGGATCGCCCGGTCGGTGCGGATCAGGATCTTGGTCGAGTAGTCGTCGCCGAGCAGGCGCAGCTCCACCACCAGGTCGTAGATCCCGAGCGCGGCGATGGCGGCAAGGGCGATGAAGAAGGTGGTGCGGAACTGCGCCTGCCGCAGAAAGCCCAGGTCGAGCTTGTTCTGGGCGCAGCGGAACCCGATGAACAGCCCGCCGAAGAACAGCACCTGCCAGCCGAAGAGGTTGAAGTAGAGCCCGAACGCCGCCGGAATCCCGTGACCGACCAGCACCTTCTGCAACTGGTAGACCAGCAGGCCCATCAGGTTGGTCTGCGCCGCCAGCCAGCCCAGCGCCATCACCGCGAAGTATGGGGCGAGCAACCCGCGGTGCAGCGCCTGGAAGGCGAAGGGTACCGCCAGCATGAAGAAGATGTACATCGGCAGGATGCCCATGTTGGCCGATGACGACATCAGCAGCAGGCTTGAGACCGCGAAGGTCACCGGCGCCTCCCGATAGGGCCCGAAGTCGGGCGCCGCCCGGGCGCCGAGCAGCAGCCCCGCCGCGACCAGCAGCAGCACCAGCCCGGCCTGGTGCGAATAGATGGTGCGCACCCGGGCCAGCACCGGGCCGTAGATCGCGGCGATGGTGGGATTTCGCAGATACTTCTTGCCGTAGACCAGCCCGACCACCAGTCCGGAGATGAACACGAATCCCTGCGCGTCCTCGACCCAGCCGAAATACTGGTGATGCAGCTTGCCGAGCCAGCTGCCGATCAGACCGTTGTAGTGGCCGACGGCCATGAACAACAGGAAATACCCGCGAAAGCCATCGAGAATGACCAGACGGTTCATTGCTACCCCCACCCGCGCGCGGATAGGACTTCACCGGCGCCGTCGGGTCAACGCAATAGGCCCGGTTTCGCTGCCAGGGCAGTCGACATGGCGGTTTTCCGCCCAGACGATTCGCCGCGGGATCCCGCCTTGGGCGCGCGTCAGCGCCCGAGGATCGCCTTCACGTATTGCTGGGTCTCGGCGTAAGGCGGCACGCCGTGGTACTGCTCGACCGCCTCCGGACCGGCGTTGTAGGCCGCCAGCGCCAGCCGCCAGTCGCCGAAGCGCTGGAACTGCTGGCTGAGATAGCGCGCCCCGCCTTCGAGGTTCTGCTTCGGGTCGTGCGGGTTGATGCCGAGATGCACCGCGGTATAGGGCATCAGCTGCGCCAGCCCGATCGCTCCCTTGTTCGAGGTTGCGCTCGGGCGGAAATTCGATTCGGTGCGCACCAGCCGCAGGAACAGATCCTCCGGAACGTTGTGCCGCCGCGCCGCCGCCCGGGCCATCTCCTGGTAGACCCCGGTGTCGCCGGTATAGATCGGGATCCCGCCCCACTCGTCCTTTGCCAGCCGGGACGGCCGCCGCGGCTGCCCGGCCAGCGCTCCCGGCACCGGCGGGCGGATCAGATCGCGATATTCCGGCGACAGGCTCGACTGGCTGCGCAGCAGCGTGCTCAGCTTCACGTCGGCATGCGCCGCACTCCCCAGCGCCAGCCCGAGGCCGAGCGAAATCAGAATGCCCCTCATTGTCCCTCACGCTTACCTGCCGGCGGGCTGCCCTCCGCCGCCCGGCTTTGCCGGGATTTGACCGCGACTATGGCAAAAAACATTTCGAATGTCAGCTTTCATCTGCCTTCATCCTCCGGTAACCCTTCGGGGAGAAATCTTGAGCCCCGGCTCGCGCCGGAGGCGGTGAGGAAAGCCTGACGGGAGAAAGCGATGGCGGGCAGCGTTAACAAGGTGATTCTGGTCGGCAATCTCGGGCGCGACCCCGAGGTCCGCAGCTTCCCCAACGGCGGCAAGGTGGTGAACCTGCGCGTCGCCACCTCGGAGAACTGGCGCGACAAGCAGACCGGCGAGCGCCGCGAACGCACCGAGTGGCATTCGGTGGCGATCTTCAACGAGAACCTCGGCCGGATCGCCGAGCAGTACCTGCGCAAGGGTTCCAAGGTCTATCTCGAAGGCCAACTCGAAACCCGCAAGTGGCAGGACCAGTCCGGCCAGGACCGCTACAGCACCGAGGTGGTGCTGCGGCAGTTCCGCGGCGAGCTGACGCTCCTCGACGGCCGCGGCGAAGGCGGCGGCGCCGGCGGCGACTACGACCAGGACCGCGGCAGCAGCCTCGGCAACGAAAGCCGCAGCCCGGCCGGCGCACTGGACGACGAGATCCCGTTCTAGCCCCGCCGCCGGCGGTTCGCATCAGGCTTCAGGCGGCGACGCCGCCCCAGACCGCTTCGGCGGTGCGCACGACCAGCTCGAGCTTGCGCTTCTCGTCGTCGAAGCTGATGGCGTTGCCTTCTTCGGTCGAGGCGAAGCCGCATTGCGGCGCGATGCCGAGCTGGTCGAGGTCGGCGTAGCGCGATGCCTCGTCGAACTTCGCCTTCAGCTCGTCGAGCGATTCCAGCGCGCCGGTCTTGGTGGTGATGAAGCCCGGCAGCACCCGCTGCTTGCCCTTGGAGAGCAGCCGCAGCGGCTCCAGCCCGCCGGCCCGGTCGGTGTCGTACTCCATGAAGAAGACGTCGACGTCGGTCTTGTTGAAGACCGCGTCGGCGGCCGGGTCGTAGCCGCCCTCGGCGGCGTAGGTCGACTTGAAGTTGCCGCGGCACATGTGCATGGCGATCAGCATGTCGGCCGGGCGGTCCTTGATCGCCTCGTGCATCATCCAGGCGTAGCGGTCGATCAGCCAGTCCGGATCCTGGCCCTCGGCGGCGCGGGCGGCGCGGTGCTTGGGATCGCAGAGATAGGCGAAGAAGATGTCGTCCATCTGCAGGTAGCGGCAGCCGGCGGCGTAGAACGCGCGTCGACCGCCTTGCGGTAGGTCGCGGCGATGTCGGCGAAGAGCACCTCGGGTCGTGGTACTCCGCCGGGTGGATGTCGGCGGTGAGGGTGCGGAAGTGGCAGCAGCTTGGGCCGGGGATCGAGATCTTCGGCGCAACGTTGGTGTTGGCGGCGACGAAGCGGAAGTGCTCGAGCATCGGGTGGTCGTCGGGGAAGTCGAGCTTGCCGGTGATCGTCGGGAAGATCGGGCGCAGCTTGACCCCGGCGAACTGCACGCCCTCCTCGCGCTCCTCGAGCTCGAAGCCGGTGAGCGCGCCGATGAAGTCGTAGTGCCACCACGAGCGGCGGAACTCGCCGTCGGTGACGGCCTTGAGCCCGATCGCCTCCTGCAGGGCGATGACCTCGCGGATCGCGGCATCCTCGACGGCCTTGAGCTCATCGGCCGCGATCGATTTCTCCTCGAAGAACTGCCGGCGCGCGGCCTTGACGCTGTCCGGGCGCAGCAGGCTGCCGACGTGGTCGGCGCGGAAGGGTGGAACGGGCTTGGACATCGCGGCTCCTCCTTGGCTTGCCCGGTCGGGTAGCATGCGGGGGCGGCGCTGGCCAGTGCGGCGATGGCGCGCGCCGGCGGCTGTGCTAGGCTCGGAAAAAATGGGGGGATGCCATGGCCGCGGTGACCGGGACCGACTTCGAGGACAGGCTGTTCGAGCTGCGCCTGGCGCGCAGCCGCGACGACCTCTTCGGGATGCTCGGACGGCTCTACGGCCAGCACCCGGACTGGGAGGCGTTCCGGCAGGCCCTGACCGGCTGCGCTGCGGCGGTCCTGGGCCGAGCGGCCCGAGGATCTGAAATGGCTCGACATGCAGCGCGACCTGGAGCCGGACTGGTTCCAGCGCTCCGCGCATGGCCGGCTACGTGTTCTACCTCGACCGCTTCAACGGCGACCTCGAGGGCGTGCTGGCCAGGCTCGACTGGATCGAGCGGCTGGGCATCAGCTACGTCCACTTCATGCCCTGCCTGAAGCCGCGCCCCGGCGACAGCGACGGCGGCTATTCGGTGATGGACTACCGGGCGATCAACCCGGCCTACGGCACGATGGCGGAGTTCGAGGCGGCGGCGAAGGCGCTGCGCCAGCGCGGCATCAGCCTCTGCGTCGACCTGGTGCTGAACCACACCGCCAAGGAGCACGACTGGGCGGTGCGGGCCCGGGCCGGCGAGGCGAAGTACCGCGACTACTACCTGATGTTCGACGACGACACCCTGCCGAAACAGTACGAGGAAACCCTGGTCGAGGTCTTTCCCGACAACGCGCCGGGCAGCTTCACCTACTACCCCGAGCTCGGCAAATGGGTCTGGACCACCTTCAACGAGCACCAGTGGGACCTGAACTGGGCGAACCCGTGGGTGTTCCTCGAGATCGTCGAGATCATGCTGTTCCTCGCCAACAAGGGCGTCGACGTGGTGCGGCTGGACGCGGTGGCCTTCATGTGGAAGCGGATGGGCACGCGCTGCCAGTCCGAGCCCGAGGTGCACATGATCCTGCACGCGCTGCGCGCGGCCAGCCGGATCGCGGCGCCGTCGCTGATCCACCTGGAGGAGGCGATCGTGGCGCCGGCCGAGATGATCCCCTATCTCGGCCGCGGCGAGCACGACGGCCGCGAGGGCAACCTCGCCTACCACAACTCGCTGATGGTGCAGTTCTGGTCGGCGCTGGCCACGCGCGAGACCCGGCTGATGACCCACGTGCTGCAGAGCCATTTCCCGCAGGTCGCTGACCAACGCCACCTACGCGACCTACATCCGCTGCCACGACGACATCGGCTGGGCGGTCACCGACGAGGACGCCCGGGCGGTGGGGCTGAACGGCCACCTGCACCGGAACTTCCTGTCGGACTTCTACGAGGGCGGCTATCCCGGCTCGTTCGCCCAGGGCGCGCTGTTCCAGTTCAACCCCGAGACCGGCGACAAGCGGATCAGCGGCACCTTCGCATCGCTGGCGGGGCTCGAGCGCGCCGAGGCCACCGGCGACGCCACGGCGATCGACCGGGCGGTCGACCGCATCCTGATGGGGCACGCGCTGATCGCGAGCTTCGGGGGCATCCCGCTGATCTACATGGGCGACGAGATCGCGCTGCTGAACGACCACGGCTATCTCGCCGATCCCGACCACGCCCATGACAGCCGCTGGATCCACCGGCCGCGGATGGACTGGCAGCGCGCGGCCGACGCGCTGGCCGGCAAGGGCGCGGCGGCGCGGGTCTACGAGGGCGTGCGCCACATCCTGGCGCAGCGGCGGGCGATGCCGGAGCTGCACGCGGCGAGCCCGACGCTGATCGCCGATACCGGCCAGGTCGGGCTCTTCGCCTTCGTGCGCCGGGCGCCGACCGGGGCGGTGGTCTGCGTCTTCAACTTCACCGAGTTCTGGGCGACGCTGCGCCACGAATGGGCGCTGGCGCAGGGCGCGACCCGGTTCGAGGACGGGCTTTCGGGCCAGCCGGTCGCGCTCGACGAGGGCCGGATCCTGCTGCCGCCCTACGCCCGGCTCTGGCTGCGCTGAGGCGGATCAGCTTTCCAGCCCCAGCCGCTGGTGCCAGGCTTCGAGGCTTTCCTCGGGATAGACGTCGAAGGTCTTGTCGTGCGGGCCGACGCAGGGCTCGACCCAGGCGGCCTTGCTGCCGAGCATCAGGTGGGTGCGCTCGGGCGGGGTCGGCAGCGGCGTGTCGATCGCCGAGGCATGCGGGTGCAGGTGGTCGGGCCAGCGCGGGTCCCAGACCCAGAGCGCCGTTCCGCACTCGCCGCAGAACTTGCGCTCGGCCTGGCTGGCGGTGTCGCCCTCGTCGTGCAGGCGGGCGTGGTAGGTGCGGATATGCGCTTCGCCCTCGACCTTCAGGGTCCGGGCGTCGGCGCCGAGGTTGATCGCGAAGCCGCCGGTGCCGGCGGTCTTGCGGCAGATCGAACAGTAGCAGAGGCAGAACGGATAGGGGTGCGCCGCCTCGACGCTGAACTTCACCGCGCCGCAGTGGCAGGAACCTTCAAGGTGCATCGAGAGCCTCCTACTTCGTGCCGAACAGCCGGTCGCCGGCGTCGCCGAGGCCGGGGATGATGTAGCCCCTGGCGTTCAGCCTGCGGTCGAGCGCGGCGGTGACGATGGGGACGTCGGGGTGCGCGGCCTGCATCCGCGCCACGCCTTCGGGGGCGGCGAGCAGGCAGAGGAAGCGGATGTCGCTGGCGCCGGCGGCCTTGAGCAGGTCGACGGCGGCGGCCGAGGAGTTGCCGGTGGCGAGCATCGGGTCGAGCGCGATGGTGACGCGCTCGGCGAGATCGGCCGGGACCTTGGAATAGTACTGCACCGGCTGCAGGGTCTCCTCGTCGCGGTAGAGGCCGATGAAGCCGACCCGCGCCGAGGGGATCAGCTCGAGCACGCCGTCGAGCAGGCCGTTGCCGGCGCGCAGGATCGAGATCAGCGCCAGCTTCTTGCCCTTCAGCACCGGCGCTTCCATCTCGGTCAGCGGCGTCTCGATGGTCTTCATGGTCATCGGCAGGTCGCGCGTCACCTCGTAGGCGAGCAGCAGGCTGATCTCGCGCAGGAGCTGGCGGAAGCTGGCGGTGGAGGTGTCGCGCTCGCGCATCAGCGTCAGCTTGTGCTGCACCAGCGGGTGATCGACGATGGTCAGGTGCTCTGGCATCGGGCTCCTCGCGCACGCGTGCGCACAGTGTGCACCTCCGGTATCGTCACAGGAAGCTCCGGCCGTGGCGACCCGGAGCGAGGCCGAGGTGGGCGGCCAGCGTTTCGCCCACGTCGGCGAAGCCGATCGGACCGAGGGGACGCGGCGCGAGGCCGGAGCCGGTGGCCAGCACCGGCACCCGCTCGCGGGTGTGGTCGGTGCCGCGCCAGGTCGGGTCGTTGCCGTGGTCGGCGGTCAGGATCATCAGATCGCCCGGACGGAGCCGGGCGATGATCTCGGGCAGCCGGGCGTCGAAGGCCTCGAGGGCGCGGGCATAGCCGGCGACGTCGCGGGCGTGGCCGTAGAGGGTGTCGAAATCGACGTAGTTGGCGAAGACGAGGTCGCCGTCGGCGGCGGCGTCCAGCGCGGCGAGGGTGCGCGTCGAGGAGCGCCATGTCGTCCTTGCCCTTGGCCAGCGTCGAGATGCCGCGATGGGCGAAGATGTCGCCGATCTTGCCGATGGCGTGGGTGCGGCCGCCGGCGGCC
The DNA here is from genome assembly GCA_963847795.1 of uncultured Alphaproteobacteria bacterium. Classification (GTDB taxonomy): domain Bacteria; phylum Pseudomonadota; class Alphaproteobacteria; order Rhodobacterales; family Rhodobacteraceae; genus Amaricoccus. Next base: position 413,601 of record CAWKBH010000015.1, on the reverse strand, counting down.
ACCACCCGGTCCAGAAGCGTCGGCTCGGGCGGCGGGATCGCGAGGTCGCGGCGGTTGGGGGTGCGGAAGAAGGTCTCGACCGTCTCGCCGACGAAGGGGCGGGCGATGACGCGGCCGACGCGCAGCGGGTGCACGATCTCGGCGGCGATGCGGCAGACCTCGTAGAGGCGCTCGAGCCCGAAATGCGTCTCGTGGGCCGCGATCTGCAGCACGCTGTCGGCGGAGGTGTAGAGGATGGGCTTGGCCGTGGCGATGTGCTCGAGGCCGAAGTCGTGGAGCACCGGCATGCCCGAGGAATGGGCGTTGCAGAGCGTGCCCGGCAGCCCGGCGCGGGCGATCAGCGGCTCGGTCACCGACGGCGGGATCGCCGGGTCGCTGCGCGGGAAGTAGTGCCAATCCCAGGGCACCGGCACGCCGGCGAGCTCCCAGTGGCCCGAGGGGGTGTCCTTGCCGCGGGAGACCTCGGTGGCGGCGGCCCAGAGGCCGGCGGGCGTCGCCTCGAAGCCCGGCAGCTCGATCTCCGAGGCGGCGCGGATCGCGGCGCCGAGGCCGAGTGCGGCCATGTGCGGCAGCTGCAGCGGGCCGCTCCGGCCAACCTCGGCGCGGCCGGCGGCGCAGGCGAGCGCGATGTGGCCGAGGGTGTTGGCGCCGGCGTCGCCGAAGGCTGCGGCGTCGGGCGCGCCGCCGCAGCCGACCGAGTCCATCACCATCAGGATCGCGCGCGGCATCAGGCGATCCGCTCCAGGATCAGCGGCGTCTCGTCCGGCGCGGCGTCGGCGATGCGGTAGGCGGCGCGCAGCCGCCCCTCGGCCCTGGCGAGCGCCGCCTCGTCGGCGGCGTGGACGATGGCGAGCGGGGTGTCGGGCTCGACCGCGGCGCCGAGGCCGATGAGGGCCTCGAGCCCGACCGAATGGTCGATCGCGTCCGAGGCCCGGCGCCGGCCGCCGCCGAGCTCGACCACGGCGAAGCCGAGGCCGCGGGTGTCGATGCCGGCGACGAAGCCGGTCCGCCCGGCCGTGACCTCGGCGCGGACCGGGGCGGCGCGCAGGTGGGTCTCGAAATCGTCGAGGAAATCCTCCGGGCCGCCGAGCGCGGCCACCATGCGCTCGAACCGCTCGGCCGCGGCACCGGACTGGAAGACCTCGCGCATCCGCTCGGCGCCGGCCGCGACGTCGAAGGCGAGGCCGCTGGCGGCGAGGATCTCGGCGCCGAGCGCGACGGTCACGTCCCAGAGCCGGCTGTCGACGGCGTCGCCGCGCAGAAAGCGCGCGGCGCTGGCCATTTCCAGCGCGTTGCCGGCGGCGGTGGCCAGCGGCTCGTTCATGTCGGTGATCAGCGCCCGGGTCGGGCAGCCGGCGCCGTTCGCCGCCTCGACCAAAGCCCGGGCCAGCGCGTGGGCGTCGTCGTAGCGCGTCATGAAGGCGCCGGTGCCGGTCTTGACGTCGAGCACGAGGGCGTCGAGCCCCGCGGCGAGCTTCTTGGACAGGATCGAGGCGGTGATCAGGTCGATCAACTCCACGGTGCCGGTGACGTCGCGGATGCCGTAGAACCGCCGGTCGGCAGGGGCGATGTCGGCGGTCTGGCCGATGATGGCGCAGCCAACCTCGGCGACGACGCGGCGGAAGGTCTCGGCGTCGGGCTGGGTGGTGTAGCCGGGGATGGCGTCGAACTTGTCGAGGGTGCCGCCGGTGTGGCCGAGGCCGCGGCCGGAGATCATCGGCACGTAGGCGCCGCAGGCGGCGAGCGCCGGGGCGAGCATCAGGCTGACGTTGTCGCCGACGCCGCCGGTGGAGTGCTTGTCGAGCACCGGGCCGGGCAGGTCCCACTCGAGCACTACGCCCGAGTCGCGCATCGCCATTGTCAGCGCCACCCGCTCGTCAGCGTCCATCCCGCGGAAGAACACCGCCATGGCGAAGGCGGCGACCTGGCCCTCCGAGATCGTGCCCGCGGTCAGGCCCTCGACCATGAAGCGGATCTCCTCGGCCGCGAGTGCCGCGCCGTCGCGCTTCTTCGCGATCAGCTCCTGCGGGAGCATCAGTAGCCCCTGCCCTCCTGCGGCGCCTCCGCGCCTTCGAGGGTGGCTATGAGCGCCTCCAGCAGGCCGGAGGCGCCGATGCGGAAATGCGCCGGTGTCGCCCAGCCCTCGCCCATGACCCGGTCGCAGAGCGCCAGGTAGATGCCGGCGTCGGCGGTGCTGCGCACGCCGCCCGCGGCCTTCAGGCCGGCCTCGCGGCGGCTGGCGCGGATCGCTTCGAGCAGAATTTCGGCCGCTTCGGGGGTGGCGTTGATCGCCACCTTGCCGGTGGAGGTCTTGAGGAAATCGGCGCCGCCGGCAAGCGCCTCGTCGGCGGCGCGGCGGATCAGCGCCGGCTCCCGGAGTTCGCCGGTCTCCAGGATCGCCTTCAAGAGGGCCGGGCCGCAGATGTCCTTGATCTCGCGCACCGAGGCGGCGACCGCCTCGGGATGCCCCTCCGCCAGCATCCGCCAGGGCACCACGAAGTCGATCTCGTCGGCGCCGTCGGCCAGCGCCTCGCGGGCCTCGGCGCGGGTCTCCTCCAGCGGGTGGTCGCCGTCGGGGAAGTTCACCACGGTGGCGACGCGGATGCCGGTGTTGCTGAGCTCGCGCCGGGCCTGGTCGACGAAGTCGGGCCAGATGCAGACCGCAGCGACCGGCCCGTGCGGGGTGCGGGCGCGGCGGCAGAGCTCGCTGATCGCGGCCGCGTCGCAGGCGTCGTCGAGGTTGGTGAGGTCGAGGCAGGCCAGCGCCCGGGCGGCGACGGCGGCGAGGTCGGTCATGGCGCGCTCCTCTGCAGATGCGCCGGGGCGAAGGCCCCGGGCAACAGCGCGCCGACCGTGCTGCGGGCGCGCTCGCCGCCGAGGTCGGCGAGGATCACCGTCGCCTCCGGCGGCGCGAACTCGGCGAGCTTCTGGCGGCAGCCGCCACAGGGCGCGATGAGCTCGGGGCCGTCGGCCAGCACCAGCACCTCGGCGATCTCGGTGCGGCCGTCGGCGACCATGGCGGCGATGGCCCCGGCCTCGGCGCAGGTGCCCTGCGGATAGGCCACGTTCTCGACGTTGCAGCCGGCGAAGACGCTGCCGTCGGGGCAGCGCAGCGCCGCCCCGACCTTGAACCCCGAATAGGGCGCATAGGCATTGGTGCGGGCGCGCAGGGCGGCTTCGAAGAGGTCCATCGGGAAGTCTCCCGGCTCGGCTCGCCGACTATGGGCGCGGGCCGCGCGGCTTGGCAAGTGGTTAGCCGCGGCGCCGTGCCGCCGGGATCAGGTTCCCGAGCGGCGCTGGGCCCCGGTCCAGGTCTCGAGCTTGCGGTAGATCGTGGACGGCGAGAGCTCGAGCATCCTGGCGGCGCGCGGAATCGAGCCGTCGCAATGGGCGATCGTTGCCTCGATCAGCTCGCGCTCCACGTCCGCCAGCGGCACGCCGACCAGCAGCGCCACCCGCTCGCGGGCGCTGGGGCCGGGGAGGCTCCGCGGCACCGCCAGCGGGGCGACGCGATCGTTGGCGGCGGCGTGGCCGGGGACCAGCGCCATCTCGGTCGGCAGCATGCCCGGCTCGACCAGCGGGCCGTCGTGCAGCACGACGATGTTGCGGATCACGTTGAGCAGCTGGCGAACGTTGCCCGGCCAGGAGCGGCCGGTCAGGATCTCCGCCACCTCGGCATCGAAGCCGGTGAAGGCCTTGCCTTCCTCGGCGGCGAACTCGACCAGGCTCGCCTGGGCGATGTCCATGATGTCCTCGGGCCGGGTACGCAGCGGCGGCATGTGGATCGGCACCACGTGCAGGCGGTAGTAGAGGTCTTCGCGGAACCGCCCGGCCCGCACCTCCTCGGCCGGGTCGCGGTTGGTGGCGCAGACGATCCGCACGTCGACCGAGACCGGCCGCGCGGCGCCGACCGGCTGGATCGACGAGGTCTGCAGGAAGCGCAGGAGCTTGGTCTGCAGCGAGAGGTCCATCTCGCAGATCTCGTCGAGGAACAGCGTGCCGCCGTCGGCCACCGCCGCCGCGCCCGGCTTGTCGCTGAGCGCGCCGGTAAAGGCGCCCTTCAGGTGGCCGAACACCTCGGACTCGAGCAGGTCGCGCGGGATCGCGGCGCAGTTCAGCGGCACGAACGGCTTGGCGGCGCGGGTCGACATGGCGTGGATCGCCCGGGCGCAGACCTCCTTGCCGGTGCCGCTCTCGCCGGTGATGAACACCGTGGCGGTCGAGCGGCCGATCGAGCGCACCATCCGGTAGATCTCGGCCATTGCCGACGAGCGGCCGATGAAGCCCTGGAAGCCGGCGGCCTCCTCGGCATCGCCGTCGCGCTCGTCCGGGGCATAGGGCGCCGAGGCCAGCGCGTTCTGCACGGCGCTGACCAGCCGCGCCTCGTCGAAGGGCTTGACCAGGAAGTCGAAGGCGCCGGCGCGCATCGCCTGGACGGCGCGGTTGATCGAGCCGTTGGCGGTGATCACGATGACCGGCGATTCCGGCGCCTCGCGGCGCAGCGTCTGCAGCAGATCGAGCCCGTCACCGTCCGGCAACTGCAGGTCGAGCAGCACCAGACGCGGCTTCACCTTCTCGCAACGCGCGCGGGCCTCGGCCAGGCTGAAGGCGCAGGCGACGCCGTGGCCGGCCCGGGTGAGCACGGTCTGGTAGAGCATCGACAGCGACGGCGTGTCCTCGACCAGGAGCAGGCGATCGGGCATGCCTTCCACCTCAGGGCGCGCCGCGCTGGGCGCGCGCGAAGGCAACCGCGGCGTCGATCTCGGCCAGGCAGCGCCGCACCCCGTCCGCGATCCGGTCCGGCGCGTCGGCGTGCGCCACCGCGTTCAGCGCCCGGGCGCAGTCCTGCAGCCGCACCGCGCCGACCGCGCCGGCCACCGAGATCAGGATGTGCGAGGCGGTGCGGATCGGCCCGCGCTCCACCGGGTCGAGCGCGGCAGCGAGGTCGCTCTGGGCGCCGAGCAGGTCGGAGATCACCTTCTCGAGAAGTTCGGCCATGGTTTCGGCGCCGATTGCCTCGCAGAGCGCGTCGAAGGTCACCCGGTCGATCACCGGACCGGCGACGTCGGTGCCGTCGGGAGCCGCCGCCGACCCCGGGCCCGCCGGAGCGGGCCAGCGGCGCCACGTGCTCGGCCAGGGCGCGGCCCAGCGCCTCGACACTGGTGATCGGCTTCGAGATCAGCCCGTTCGCGCCTGCCGCCGCGATCCGCTGGCGGTGCTCGTGCATCGCGTAGGCGGTCAGCGCCACGATCGGCACCTGCGAGCGGGCGTCGCCGCGCGAGCGGATCGCCCGGATCACGTCGAGCCCCGAAAGCCGCGGCATCTCGATGTCCACCACCACCAGATCGATCGGCTGCCGGTCGAAATGCTCCAGCGCCTCGACGCCGTCGGCGCAGACGCTGACCTCGGCGCGGAGCGAGCGGAGCATCTGCGAGGCCACCATCTGGTTGGTCGGGTTGTCCTCGGCGAGAAGCACCCGCAGGCCGGTGAAGTCCGGCGCCGCCGGTTCTGCCGGCCGCCGGGCGACCGCGACGGCGACCGAGGCGGGAAAGCGCAGCACGGCTTCCGCCCCTCCTTCGGGCCGGTTGCGCAGGCTGATCGTGCCGCCCAGGCGTTCGGTCAGCGACCTCACGATCTGCAGGCCGAGCCCGTGGCCCGGCCTCGGCGCGGTGGCCGGGCGGGAACCGGGCGCCGCCTCGGGCGAGGCGCCGGCCAGGCCGGGGCCGCCGTCCACGATGTGGAAGGCGACGGCGCCGGACGCCTCGCGCCGCGCGGTCAGGCGGACGCTGCCCGACCCGGTGAACTTCACCGCATTGCCGAGCAGGTTGTCGACGATCCGCTCCAGCGAGAGCGGGTCGAGCGCGAGCCCGTCCGGCAGGTCGCCCTGCGCCTCGACGACCAGATCCAGCCCGCGCTCGCGGGCCGCGCCGGCATGGCGGCGGCGCAGGTAGTCGAGGAAGCGCACCAGGTCGACGACCGACGCACTGCCCTCCGCCGCCGGATCCGAAGGCTCGCCGAGGACGCTGCCGATGAGGTCAGAGAGCGACCTGGCGGCAGCGGCGATCCGGTCGATCTGCTCGCGGGCGTCGGTGTTCAGGGCCGCCGTCTCGATCTGCCCGATCGCCCCGAACAGGCCCTGCAGCGCCCCGCGGATGTCGTGGCGGAGCATGGCCAGTTCTCGTCCGTCGCTCGGCGCGTCAACCGGCGAGGTCCGAGCCACGTCCAGGGAAGGGTCGATGACGGTCATGACTTCCTTGTGCGGTGCGGCCACGATTCCCGCCAGGGCCTACCAGATGTAGCCCTACGGTTGAAACCTCAAGACCGCGTTCAGCGTATGATACAGGAAGTGTGCGCCAATGGCAAAAGGCAAAGCGTCGCGGCCACTATGAGGCGAGTCGGCCCAGGATGCTGGTGCGCAAGCGCGACATGTCGTTCGGGGTGTCGACGATATCATCAAAGAAATCCGGGGTCTGCGGCAGCCCCAGCGAGACGAACAGCGCTCCGGGAAAGCGCGCGCGCAACCTGGACATGAGCGGCAACTCGCCCACGCTGGTGCTGTCCACCAGCACCACGTCCACCGGATCGGGTTCGCTGTCGGCGACGAAGACGACCCGATCGGAGCGCAGCGCCGCCTGGTAGATGGTGGCCAGCGCCGCCGAGCGGGTCTCCAGGTGCACGCGAATCTGCTCGAATCCGACCGACGCGGACGGGATCGTCACCCGGATGGTCCTCCGCCCGTCGTCGCCCTCGACCAAACTCAGCACGCCCTTGCTGGCGGAGATCAGGCCCCGGGCGATCAGCGGGCGCAGGGCCTCGGCGGTGACCTGGTCGGGGGCGAATTCGGTCAGGCCCATCAACAGGTCGAGCCGCCAGTCCATCAGCGCCCCGCGGGCCAGCACCGCTATCTCGCCGACGAGGTTGGCGCCGTCATGGCCGAAGCTCAGCGCCGCCGCGGTGGAGTCGCGGCCTTCCAGGACGTAGAGGGTGAGGTGCACGAAGATCTGGCGCAGCCGGTCGAGGTCGCCGTGGATGCGCTCGGGCGTGCCGGCCTGCAGCTCGACCGCCGCGCCCTCCACCCCCTCGGCACGGAGTGCGGCGCGCACCGAATCCGCCAGCGAGACCACCCGGAACGGCTCGCTCTTCAGATGGAAGCGCCCGTCCTGCATCTCGCCGTAGTCGAGCAGGCCAGACAGCATCTGCAGCATCGACTGCCCGGACTGCTTGGCCTGGTCGACCAGCCGCTGCTGCCGCCCGGCGAGGTCGCTCTGCCCGAGCAGTGCCAGCGGCCCCAGGATGCCGTTCAGCGGGTTACGCAGCTCGTGGCTCATCATCGACAGGAAGCGCGACTTGGCGCGGCTGGCGAGTTCGGCCTGCTCGGCCTGACGCTGGCTCATCCGGGCGATCTGGCTCTGGCGCTGGTTCTCTCGCAGAATCAGGAACAGCGACAGCACGCTGACCAGCACCGCGGCCAGGCTGATCACGGCCGTGGTGCGGGCGCTCGACTGGATGCGGGCGCGGACCTGCGCCCCGGCAGCGCCGTCGGCGCGCATCACCCGCAGAGTGTACTCGCGCAGATCCTGCTGAAACTTCTCCAGCCGTCCCTCGATGGCGAGCATGGTCGCGGTGTCGCCCGGGCGTAGTGCGGCCAGTTCGGGATCGACCTCCTTGAGGTAGTCGGAGATCGTCGCCACCGAACCGTGCTGGCCGTCATAACGCCGCAGGCTCTCGCCGACATGGCCATGGCCCATCATGAAGACCCGGCTCCAGAGGATGTCGAAGCGCTCGTGCATGTCGTCGAACGCCTCGGGGGAAGGCGCGACCCGCAGCGCCGCCAGGCTCAGCCGGAACCGCAGCAGTTCGATCTCCATCTGGGAGGCGGACCACTGCGTGTTGTCCTGGCTGATCATCCGCAGGTTCTCGACGTCCCTGCGGATGGTGAAAAAGCCGATCGCCGCGAATCCCGCCATCGCCACGAGCACGGCGATGCCCATGTAGCGGGGGATCGGACGACCGGATGTCACTCCGCTTCGATCCGGACCACCTGCCAGATCAGGCGGCGCAGGTAGATCGGATCCCTAAGCGCGGCATAGTCGGAGATCGGGTACATCAGCCAGAGCGGTCCCCTATCACGCAGCGACAGCGGCTGGCCGTCCGCCTCCATGGCGAGGATGGCGTCGTAGGTGCGGAAATCGCTGGTGGGAATGTCGACGTAGTAGTCGTTGGCGGCCATGAAGCGGACGGTGTCGAGCTTGTCCATCCCCAGCTTGGCCAGGACGTCGCGCACCAGCGGCCCGCGATAGCTGACCATGCCGTCGGCGAAGTCGTTTTCGGTGACGACCGTGACCTGCGGCATGGCCGCGAGATCTTCCCGGCTCAGATCGAGCGTGCCGGTCTCGCCGGCACCGACCAGCTTCAGGGCGGGAGCCGCGGCCTGTGCGGCGCCGCCGGGCGCGAGGGACAAAAGCCCGATCACCAGCACCCAGCCCAGGGCCCGGGCCGTAGCGCAAAACTTGGGTAACACGAGAGACACTCCTCCTGAACTCACTCCCTGCCGGCGCGCCGCCAGGGTCCCACACACCTTGCTGATCCGGATTAACCCTAGCAACTACCATGCCAAGTTGAAACTTGAGACAGGATTGCACGTCAAAAGCGTTCTTTCCCGAATCGCGATCAAAAGCAATCGCAATTCGGGAATAAGTGCTAACAAGGTTTGCGCTTCGCGAAACGGTTAAGAATTCCCCGGGCCTCGCGCCGGATGCTGCGACGGCGCCTCAGCATCGTCCGGGCTCGGATAGCCGATGCCAGCGAGGCTGTCGCCGATCTCCCCCAGGATCGCCGGGTCGTCGATGGTAGCCGGCATCTTCCAGTCGCGGCCGTCGGCGATGCGGCTCATGATGCCGCGCAGGATCTTGCCCGAGCGGGTCTTGGGCAGCCGGTCCACCACCACCGCCGAGCGGAAGGCCGCCACCGGGCCGATCCGGTCGCGCACCAGCTGCACGCATTCCGCGACCACCACGGCAGCTTCGCGCTCGCAGTCCTTGTTCAGGCAGAGAAATCCCAGCGGCAGCTGACCCTTCAGCGCGTCGGCCACGCCGATCACCGCGCATTCCGCCACGTCGGGGTGGCTGGCCAGAACCTCCTCCATGGCGCCGGTGGACAGCCGGTGGCCGGCGACGTTGATCACGTCGTCGGTGCGGGCCATGATGTAGATGTAGCCGTCCGCGTCGATCATCCCGGCGTCGCCGGTCTCGTAGTAGCCGGGGAAGCTCGTCAGGTACCCCTTCACGAAGCGGTCCTCGGCGTTCCAGAGCGTCGGCAGCGTGCCCGGCGGCAGCGGCAGCTTCACCGCCACCGCGCCGAGCTCGCCCGCCGGCAGGGGCGTGCCGGCATCGGACAGGATCTGCACGTCGTAGCCGGGCATCGCCACGGTCGGCGAGCCGAGCTTCACCGGCAGCAGCTCGATTCCGGCCGGGTTGGCGGCGATCGGATAGCCGGTCTCGGTCTGCCACCAGTGGTCGATCACCGGCACCCTGGCGTGTCGCTGCGCCCACTCGATGGTGTCCGGATCGGCGCGCTCGCCGGCGAGGAACAGGTAGCGCAGCAGGCTGAGATCATACTTCGCGACGATCTCCCCGGCCGGATCCTCGCGCTTGATCGCCCGGAAGGCGGTCGGGGCGGTGAAGAAGCTGCGGACCTTGTGCTCGGAGATCACCCGCCAGAAGGTGCCGGCGTCGGGGGTGCCGACCGGCTTGCCCTCGAAGACCACCGTGGTCGCGCCGACGAACAGCGGCGCGTAGCAGATATAGGAATGCCCCACCGCCCAGCCGACGTCGGAGGCCGACCAGAACACCTCGCCGGGCTCGATCGCGTAGACGTTCTTCATCGTCCAGGCCAGCGCCACCATGTGGCCGGCGTTCGGGCGCACCACGCCCTTGGGCGCGCCGGTGGTGCCGGAGGTGTAGAGGACGTAGAGCGGATCCATGCCGCCGACCGGGACGCAGGGCGCCGGCGTCGCGCCCTCCTGGACCGCGTGCCAGTCGAGATCGCGGCCGGGCATCATCCCGGCCGCCGCCTGCGGCCGCTGCAGCACCAGCACGAACTCGGGCTTGTGCCGCGCAATGTCGATCGCCGCATCGACCAGCGGCTTGTAGGCGACGATCCGGCCCGGCTCGATGCCGCAGGACGCGGCGATGATCGCCTTGGGCCGGGCGTCGTCGATCCGCACCGCCAGCTCCGCCGCGGCGAAGCCGCCGAAGACCACCGAGTGGATCGCGCCGAGCCGGGCGCAGGCCAGCATCGCCACGAAGGCCTCGGGGATCGTCGGCATGTAGATGATCACCCGGTCGCCCTTCACGACGCCGCGCCCCGCCAGCGCCCCGGCCAGCAGCGCCACCCGGTCGCGAAGCTCGGCATAGCTGATCGTGGCCTTGGCCCCGGTCACCGGCGAATCGTAGATGATCGCGGCCCGGTCGCCGTTGCCGGCGTCGACGTGGCGGTCGACGGCGTTGTGGCAGGTGTTGCAGATCGCGTCGGTGAACCAGCCGTAGAGCGGCGCCCGGCTAGCGTCGAGCGCGTGCGTCGGCGGGCGGATCCAGTCGATCGCCCCGGCCGCCCGCATCCAGAACCCCTCCGGATCGGCCTTCCAGCCCTCGTAGACCTCGCGGTAGCCCATGGCGTTTACCCGTAGCTCTGCACCGGCCCCCCGGCCAGTGCGGCGATGTTCAGCAGCCCGCGCGCGGTGATCGACGGCGTCACGATATGCGCGGTGTTGCCCATGCCCATCAGGATCGGCCCCACCTCCAGCCCGCCGGCGAGTATCTTGGTGATGTTGCGCACCGCGCTGGCCGCGTCGGTATTGGCGAAGATCAGCACGTTCGCCGGGCCTTCGAGGCGCGAGTTGGGAAAGATCCGGGCGCGCAGCTCGGGGTCGAGCGCGGCGTCGGAGTGCATCTCGCCCTCGTACTCGAAGTCGAGCTCCTGGGCGTCGAGGATCTCCAGCGCCGCGCGCATCCGCCGGCCGGTGCCGCTCTCGAGGTTGCCGAACTGCGAGTGCGAGCAGAGCGCGATCTTCGGCACCAGCCCGAAGCGGCGCACGTGGCGGGCCGCGGCAATGGCGACGTCGGCGATCTCCTGCGGCGTCGGCTCGGCGTTGACCTGGGTATCGCTGACGAAGACCACGCCGCGCTCGTGGATCATCAGCGACAGCGCCCCGATCGGTCTAAGCTTGGGAGAACCAAGCACCTGGCGGATATAGTTCAGGTGCCAGAGGTACTGCCCGAAGGTGCCGCAGATCAGGCTGTCGGCCTCGCCGCGGTGCACCATGACCGCGGCGATCGCGGTGGCGTTGGTCCGCATGATCGCCCGCGCCAGGTCGGGAGTCACGCCTCGGCGCTGCATGATCGCGTGGTAGGTGCCCCAGTATTCGCGGTAGCGCGGGTCGTTCTCGGGGTTCACCAGCTCGAAGTCGCGCCCGACCTGCAGCGGGATGGCGTTGCGCTCGCAGCGCAGCTCGATCACCTCGGGGCGGCCGATCAGGATCGGGCGCCCGACGCCCTCCTCGTTCATGGCGTGGACCGCCCGCAGCACCCGCTCGTCCTCGCCCTCGGCGAACACGGTGCGCCGGCCGGTGTCGCGCGCCACCTCGAACACCCGGCGCATGATGAAGGCCGAGCGGTAGACCGAGGTGTTGAGCTGGCGCTTATAGGCCTCCGAGATCCTCCACCGGCCGGGTGGCGACCCCGCTCGCCATCGCCGCCTCGGCCACGGCGCCGGCGACGATTGCCAGCAGCCGCGGGTCGAAGGGCTTGGGGATCAGGTACTCGCGCCCGAAGCTCAGCCGCTCGCCCTGGTAGGCCGCCGCTGCCTCGGCGCTGGACGAGGCCCGCGCCAGCGCCGCGATCCCCTCGACGCAGGCCACCTCCATCGCGTCGTTGATCTCGGTGGCGCCGACGTCGAGCGCGCCGCGGAAGATGAACGGGAAGCACAGCACGTTGTTGACCTGGTTGGGATAGTCCGAGCGGCCGGTGGCGATGATCACGTCGGGGTTGGCGGCGCGGGCCACCTCGGGGTCGATCTCCGGGTTCGGGATTGGCCAGCGCGAAGATGATCGGGGCGGCGCACATCCTGCGCACCATCTCGCCGGTCAGCACGCCCGGCCCGGACAGCCCCAGGAACAAATCGGCGCCGTCGATCACGTCACCGAGCGTGCGCAGCGGCGTCTTCTGGGCGAAGGCCGCCTTCTCGGGGTTCATCTCGGCCTCGCGCCCGGCATAGACCAGCCCGTGGATGTCGCAGAGCCAGATGTTCTCCCGCTTCGCCCCGAGCTTGATCAGCATGTTGAGGCAGGCGATCCCGGCCGCGCCGCCGCCGGTCGAGACGATCTTGACCTCGCCGATCGGCTTGTCGGCCACCCGCAGCGCGTTGATCGCCGCGGCGCCGACCACGATGGCGGTGCCGTGCTGGTCGTCGTGGAAGACGGGGATGTTCATCCGCTCGCGGCAGAGCCGCTCGACCACGAAGCAGTCCGGCGCCTTGATGTCCTCGAGGTTGATCGCGCCGAAGGTCGGCTCCAGCGCGGTCACGATCTCGGCCAGCTTTTCGGGGTCCTTCTCGTTCACCTCGATGTCGAAGCAGTCGATGTTGGCGAACTTCTTGAAGAGCACCGCTTTGCCCTCCATCACCGGCTTGGACGCCAGCGCCCCGATGTTGCCGAGGCCGAGCACCGCCGAGCCGTTCGTGACCACCGCCACCAGGTTGCCGCGGGTGGTATAGAGCGCGGCATTGGCCGGATCGGCCTTGATCTCGAGGCAGGCCTCCGCGACGCCCGGCGAGTAGGCCCGGCTCAGGTCGCGCTGGTTGGCCATCGGCTTGGTCGCACGGATCTCGAGCTTCCCCGGCCGCGGATGGGCATGATAGTCGAGCGCCGCCTGCCGGGCGTTCTCGCTGCTGCTGTCCGTCATCTCGCGCTTCCTCCTCGCGACCTTCCGGGCGCCCTGTTCTTTTGTCGCGAGGGACCGGCGCCGCGTTGCCCGACCCCTCGCCCCCGGCTTGGCGGACGGCCCCCCAAGGGCGCATCCGCATTCTTTCCTCACGGCGACAATTGCACATCCCCGAAATCAGGCGAAGGACCTTCCGGAAACGCGCGACGCGCGGGGCCGCTGGCCGGCATCACATCGCACTCTCGAAGGAGAAGATCTCCTCGTCGCCGGTCTTGATGAAGCGGGAATCGAGCCCGAGGGGCTGCTTGCGGTCCGGCGGCAGCGGCGAGACGAACGGCACCTGGCCCCGGCGCCGGCGAAAATCCTGCTTCGCGGCGGCGCGCAGGTCGGCGTCCGTCATCAGGTCGTGGCCGCAGGCGGCGAGGATCTGCGCGGTCTTGAGCGAGGCCTTGTCGCCGATCGACATGCCGCCGCAGGCGGTTACCGGCCAGGTGTGCAGGCCGATGTGCATCGGGAAGGTCGGCCAGCCGAAGACCCCGGTCGGCACCTGGTAGCTGACGTCGCCGACGTCGGTCGAGGCGCCGGCCGAGACGTCGTCGAGGAATGGCAGCGGCTCGCTCGCGAGCCCGTCCTGGGGCACCCCCATCTCGCGCTGGCAGGCCTTGGCGAAGGCCTGCTCCTCGGGGGTGAAGTCGGTCGGCACGGCGAGGATGTGCCGGTGGAGCTGGCGGGCCAGCGGCTCGTTCGGCATCAGGTCGTGCGTGCCGAAGAAGTGGATGAACTCGGCCCGGGTCTGGGTCGCCGTGGCCGCGCCCTCTGCCACCTCGCCCAGCCAGTCGGTGATCGAAGCCACCTGCTTGCGGTCCACGTCGCGGACGACGAGCCAGACCTGCGCGAAATCCGGGACCACGTTCGGCGCCACGCCCGCCGCTTCATAGATGTAGTGGACGCGGGCGGTCGGCATCAGGTGCTCGCGCATCATCTGAACGCCGATGCCGAACATCTCCGCCGCCTTCAGCGCGCTCCGCCCCTCCCAGGGCGCGTTGCCGGCGTGGGCGGTGCGGCCGTGGAAGACGACCCGCACCTTGTCGAGGGCGTTGAGCCGCACCAGCCCCGCGCCGGCGAAGGGCGCCGAGTGCCAGGCGAGCGCGGCGTCGAGGTCGGCGAACAGGTTGTCGCGCGCCATGTAGACCTTGGCGCCTTCGACCTCCTCGGCGGCGCAGCCATAGACCCGGATCGTGCCCGGCGTCCCGTCCGCCTGCATCATCAGCTTGAGCGCGATGGCGCCGCCGGTGCAGCCGGCGCCGAGCATGTTGTGCCCGCAGCCGTGCCCGACCTCGGCCCCGGTCGGCCCCGGTGTCCGGCGCGGCTCGGCGGCGTTGCCGAGGCCCGGCAGCGCGTCGTATTCCGGCAGATAGCCGATCCGCGGCCCGCCCGAGCCCTGGCTCCACTCGGCGATGAACGCCGTCGGCACCCCCGAGGTGCCGCGGCCGGTGATCCTGAAGCCCGCGGCCTTGAGCTCGCGGATGTGGATCTCGCTCGACCTGGTCTCCGCGAGCGACAGCTCCGGGGTCGCCCAGACCTCCCGCGAGATCCTCAGGATCGCGTCGCTCACGCCGTCGACCGCCCGGCCCGCGACGCCCGACAATTCGGGCGGACCGGGCCGCGGCTCCGGCGCCTCGGTGGTTTCCGGTCGCGGCTTCGGCCCGTCGGTCGCCTGCGCCAGAACGAGGCCCGGGCCGGCACCGGCAAGCGCGCCGCCCGCCCCCATCGCCGTCAGCACCGCCCGGCGGTCGAGCCCCGCGGATCCTCCCGGTCATCGCGCCACCGCCGCTTCCTCGCGATCGGCGCGCGCCTTGCGGATCAGGCCGAGGATCTCGCGCGCCGCCTCGGGGATGTTGGTGCCGGGCCCGAAGATCGCGCTGACCCCGGCTTCCTTCAGGAAGGCGTAGTCCTGCTGCGGGATCACCCCGCCGCAGATCACCAGGATCTCGCCCGCGCCCTGCGCCTTCAGCGCCTCGATCAGCTTCGGCGCCAGGGTCTTGTGCCCCGCCGCCTGGCGACGAGATGCCGACCACGTGCACGTCGTTGTCGATGGCGTCCTGCGCCGCCTCCTCGGGGGTCTGGAACAGCGGCCCCACGTCGACGTCGAAGCCGATGTCGGCGAAAGCCGTCGCGATCACCTTGGCGCCGCGGTCGTGCCCGTCCTGGCCCATCTTCACCACCAGCATCCGCGGCCGCCGGCCCTCTTCCTCGGCGAACTTCTCCACCTCGGCCTGGATAGCGGCGAAGCCAGCGTCGCCCTCGTAGGCGGCGCCGTAGACCCCTGCCAGGGTCCTGACCTCCGCCCGGTGCCGCCCGAACACCTTCTCCATCGCGTCCGAAATCTCCCCGACGGTGGCGCGCGCCCGCGCCGCCTCCACCGCCGCCGCCAGCAGGTTGCCGCCGGAGGCTGCCGCCTGCTCCAGCGCCGCCAGCGCGCCGGCGCAGGCCGCGGCGTCGCGGCTGCCGCGGATGCGCGCCAGCCGCGCCACCTGCGCCTCGCGCACCCCCACGTTGTCGACGTCGCGGATCTCGAGGTGGTCCTCCTTCGCCAGCCGGTAGCGGTTGACGCCGACGATCACCTCCTCGCCGCGGTCCACCGCCGCCTGCCGCCGCGCCGCGCTCTCCTCGATCCGCAGCTTCGGCATGCCGCTGCGCCACCGCCTTGGTCATGCCGCCGAGCGCGTCGACCTCGCCGATCAGCGCCCAGGCCTGCGCCGCCAGCTCACCCGTCAGGCTCTCGACGTAGTAGGAGCCGGCCAGCGGGTCGACCACATGGGTGATCCCGGTCTCGTGCTGCAGGATCAGCTGGGTGTTGCGCGCGATCCGTGCCGAGAATTCCGTGGGCAGGGCAATCGCTTCGTCGAAGGAGTTCGTGTGCAGGCTCTGGGTGCCCCCGAGCACCGCCGCCAGCGCCTCGTAGGCCGTGCGCACCACGTTGTTGTAGGGATCCTGCTCCTGCAGGCTGACCCCGCTGGTCTGGCAATGGGTGCGCAGCATCAGGCTCTCGGGCTTCTTCGCCCCGAACCCGGTCATGATCCGGTGCCAGAGGAGCCGCGCCGCCCGGAGCTTCGCCGCCTCCATGAAGAAGTTCATGCCGATGGCGAAGAAGAAGCTCAGCCGCCCGGCAAAGGCGTCCACGTCCATGCCCGAGGCGATCGCCGCCTTCACGTATTCCTTGCCGTCGGCCAGCGTGAAGCCCAGCTCCTGCACCAGGTTCGCGCCGGCCTCCTGCATGTGGTAGCCGGAGATCGAGATCGAGTTGAACTTCGGCATCTCCGCCGCGGTGATAGGCGATGATGTCCGACGACGATCCGCATGCTCGGCTCGGGCGGATAGATATAGGTGTTGCGGACCATGAACTCCTTGAGGATGTCGTTCTGGATGGTCCCCGACAGCGCCGCCCGCGGCACCCCCTGCTCCTCGCCCGCGACGATGAAACTCGCCAGCACCGGGATCACCGCCCCGTTCATCGTCATCGACACGCTGACCTTCTCCAGTGGGATGCCGTCGAACAGGATCTTCATGTCCTCGACCGAATCGATCGCCACCCCGGCCTTGCCGACATCGCCCACCACCCGCGGATGATCGCTGTCGTAGCCGCGATGCGTCGCCAGGTCGAAGGCCACCGACACTCCCTGCTGCCCGGCGGCCAGCGCCTGGCGGTAAAAGGCGTTGCTCTCCTCGGCGGTGGAGAAGCCCGCATACTGCCGGATCGTCCAGGGCCGGCCTGCGTACATCGTCGCCCGCGGCCCGCGGGTGAACGGCGGCAGGCCCGGCAGGCTGCCGAGGTGGTCGAGCCCGACGAGATCCGCCTCGGTATAGAGCGCGCGCACCGGGATGCCCTCCGGGGTCTCCCAGGTCAGGCTCGCCGGATCGCGCCCCTTGAGGTCGCGCCGTGCCAGCGCCTGCCAGTCCGCGAGTTCCCTTCGTCATCTCCGCACCCCCGCACTGCCCGGCCGAACCCGCCCGCAATTTCGCTCGCATCCCGCGCCGATGCGATTATCTCTGGGGCGGAGGGGAGGCGCCATGAAAAATCGCTGCCTGGCGGTCCTGGGCGTCGTGCTGGCCGCGGCGACGGCGCCCGCCTGCGCCGCCGAAGCGGAGCGCACGCCGGTCGCGGCCACCCAGGCCGCCCCCGAGACGGCCGCGCCGACGCTCTCAGACCTGCTCTGGGTGGCGCGCCCGATCGTCGTCTTCGCCGATACCCCGGTCGATCCGCGCTTCATCCAGCAGATGGCCATGCTCGAGGAGCGGCGCGCCGAGCTCGAGGACCGCGACGTGGTGATCCTGACCGACACCGACCCCGCCGCCGCCGGCCCGCTGCGCAAGGCGCTCAGGCCGCGCGACTTCAACCTCGTGCTGATCGACAAGGACGGCACCGTGGCCCAGCGCCGCCCGGCGCCGACCTCGGCGCGGGATCTGATCAACCTGATCGACCGCATGCCCTCGCGCCGCCAGGAAACCGGCTCGTTCCGGAACTGAGCCGCCGGCCGAACCCTCACTCGAACTCCATGATCACGTCGTCCACCGCCAGGCTGTCGCCGGGCGCGGCACGGATCTTCGCCACCCGCGCCTTGCGCTCGGCGCGCAGCACGTTCTCCATCTTCATCGCCTCGACCATGCAGAGCGCCTGGCCGTCGTGGACCTCGTCGCCCTCGGCCACGTCGATCCGCACCACCATCCCCGGCATCGGGCAGAGCAGCAGCCGTGAGGTGTCCGGCGGCGCCTTGACCGGCATCAGCGCCGCTAGCTCGGCCTGGCGCGGCGACAGCACCGACACTTTCAGTTCGGCCCCGCGGTGGCGCAGGCGCAGGCCGCCCTGCACCGGCTGCACCTTGACCAGCAACGTGCGGCCCCCGACCTCGGCCCGGGCCAGCGGCTGTCCCGGCCGCCAGTCGCAGTCGAGCGTCAGCCGCCCGCCCTCCGCAAAGGTCGCCTCGCTGCGGTTCCCGCCATTCTCCAGGGTCAGCCGGCAGGGCTGCCGGTCGATCAGCACCACCCAGTCGCGCCCGACCTTGCGCTCGTGATAAGGCATGGCCCCGGAGATCTTCGCCGCCCGCACCTCGGCCGCGACCTGCAGGTGCGCGGCCAGCGCCGCCAGCTCGCGCAGCGTCTCCGGAGGCAGGACGGCGCCGGCGAAGCCCTCGGGGTATTCCTCGGCGATGAACGCGGTGGTGATAGCCCCCTCGACGAAGCGCGGATGGTCCATCACCGCCGACAGGAACGGCAGGTTGTGCCCGATGCCCTCGAGCTCGAAGCCGTCCAGCGCCAGGCGCATCGCCGCGATCGCCGCCGCCCGGTCGGGCGCCCAGGTGCAGAGCTTGGCTATCATCGGGTCGTAGTACATCGAGATCTCGCCGCCCTCGAAGACGCCGGTGTCGTTGCGCACCGCATGGCTGGCGTCGCGCGCCTCCGCGGGCGGCCGGTAGCGGGTCAGCCGCCCGATCGAGGGCAGGAAGTTGCGGTAGGGGTCCTCGGCATAGAGCCGGCTCTCGATCGCCCAGCCGTCCAGCCTGACGTCGTCCTGGGCGATCGCCAGCGGCTCGCCCGCGGCGACCCGGATCATCTGCTCGACCAGGTCGATGCCGGTGATCAGCTCGGTCACCGGGTGCTCGACCTGCAAGTCGCGTATTCATTTCAAGGAAATAGAAGTTGCGGCTGCCATCGACGATGAACTCCACCGTCCCGGCCGAGGCATAGTCGACCGCCTTGGCCAGCGCCACCGCCTGCTCGCCCATCGCCTTGCGCGTCGCGGCGTCGAGGAACGGCGACGGCGCCTCCTCGATCACCTTCTGGTTCCGCCGCTGGATCGAGCACTCGCGCTCGCCCAGGTAGATGCAGTTGCCGTGGCTGTCGCCCAGCACCTGGATCTCGATGTGCCGCGGCTGGGTGACGAACTTCTCGATGAAGATGCGGTCGTCGCCGAAGCTCGACGCCGCCTCCGACTTCGAGCGGGCGAAGCCCTCCGCCGCCTCGGCGTCGTCCCAGGCGATGCGCATGCCCTTGCCGCCGCCGCCGGCGCTGGCCTTGATCATCACCGGGTAGCCGATCTGCCCGGCGATCGTCACCGCGTGGCCGGCGTCGTCGATCAGCCCCATGAACCCCGGCACGGTCGAGACCCCCGCCTCCGCCGCCAGCTTCTTGGAGGTGATCTTGTCGCCCATCGCCCGGATCGCCGCCGGCCGGCGGGCCGATGAAGGCCACGCCCGCCGCCGCCAGCGCCTCGGCGAAATCCGCGCGCTCGGAGAGAAAGCCGTAGCCCGGATGCACCGCCTCGGCGCCGCTGGCGCGCACCGCCTCGAGGATGCGCTCGATCACGATGTAGGACTGGCCGACCGGGGCCGGGCCGATATGCACCGCCTCGTCGGCCATCCGCACGTGCAGCGCCGCGGCGTCGGCGTCGGAATAGACCGCGACGGTGGCGAGCCCCAGCCGCCGGGCGGTCTTGATCACCCGGCAGGCGATCTCGCCGCGGTTGGCGATCAGGATCTTCTTGAACATGCGCTCTCCAGTGCCCGCGGGGTGCCGCCGGTCTCAGGGGATCGCCGTGCCGGTGCTGTCGTTCATCCCGCCGGACCCGCTCGGCACCATCGCCTGGTCGGTGGCCGCGACGGCGTCGGGGCTGTAGCCGCCCTGGGCGCAGGCGGCGAGCAGTGCGGTGACAAGCAGCAGAACGGTCGCTTTCGCAAGGGTCATGGGTGTCGTCCTTCGGGTTGCCGCACGCGCGCTCCTCCTGCCGGGGGTTGCGGTCGTGCGTTCGGGAGTTTCGCGGCGCTCAGTCATCGGCGAAGACCTCGGGAAAGCTCAGGCGCGCCCGATCCGGGTCGATCCGCAGCATCGCCTCGTAGCTGGCCGGCTCGAACGGGTCGTCCGCCGGCACCACCTCGCGGCCGAGGAGCCACCCCAGCCGGCCGGCATCCAGGTTGCCGCGCGGGAACGGCTCCGCGCCGAAATGCGCCCAGAGCGCGCCGAGAAACGCCGCGTCCGCGGCCCGGTCGAGCGGGCGCCGATCGGCATAACGCTCCCGCGCCTTCAACGGCGTCGCCCCGCGCGGATCGGCGCGGCGGATGACGAACTGCAGGTCGCTGCCCGGAAGCCGGCCGGGAAAGCCGCGATGCTTCAGCATGGCCGTGGCCGGGCGCCCGTGAGGGCAAAATCTTTCCCAATTTCCGATGCTTTATCCAACGATTTCAATCCCTCGCGCTTCCCCGGCGGAAGCTTTCACAGCGGAATGTTGTCGTGCTTCTTCCACGGATTGCTCAGCCGCTTGGTCCTCAGGCTCGCGAAGGCCCGGGCGACCCGGCGGCGGGTGGAATGCGGCAGGATCACCTCGTCGATGAAGCCGCGCTCTGCGGCCACGAACGGATTGGCGAAGCGCGCCTCGTAGTCCTTGGTCCGGGCCGCGATCTTCTCGGGATGCCCGAGCTCGGAGCGGTAGAGGATCTCGACCGCCCCCTTCGCCCCCATCACCGCGATCTCCGCCGTCGGCCAGGCATAGTTGAAATCGCCGCGCAGGTGCTTGGAGCTCATCACGTCGTAGGCCCCGCCATAGGCCTTGCGGGTGATCACCGTCACCTTCGGCACCGTCGCCTCGCCGAAGGCGAAGAGCAGCTTCGCGCCGTGCTTGATGATACCGCCGTACTCCTGCTCCGTCCCCGGCATGAACCCCGGCACGTCGACGAAGGTCAGGATCGGGATCTCGAAGGCGTCGCAGAACCGCACGAACCGCGCCGCCTTGCGGGCGCTGTCGATGTCGAGGCAGCCCGCCAGCACCGTCGGCTGGTTCGCCACCACGCCGATCGTCGAGCCTTCCAGCCGGATGAAGCCGGTCAGGATGTTCCTGGCGAACTCGGCCTGGATCTCGAAGAAGTCGCCTTCGTCGGCGACCTTCAGGATCAGCTCCTTCATGTCGTAGGGGGTGTTCGGGTTCGCCGGCACCAGCGTGTCGAGGCTCGGCTCGACGCGGTCGCTGGCGTCGAAGAACGGCCTGAGCGGCGGCTTCTCGCGGTTCGAGAGCGGCAGGAAGTCGATCAGCCGCCGCACCTCGGTCAGCGCCACCAGGTCGTTCTCGTAGGCCCCGTCCGCGACCGACGACTTGGTGGTGTGCGTCCGCGCCCCGCCCAGCTCCTCGGCGGTGACGATCTCGTTGGTCACCGTCTTCACCACGTCCGGGCCGGTGACGAACATGTAGGACGAGTCGCGCACCATGAAGATGAAGTCGGTCATCGCCGGCGAATAGACCGCCCCGCCGGCGCACGGCCCCATGATCACGCTGATCTGCGGGATCACCCCGCTGGCCATGATGTTGCGCTGGAAGACGTCGGCATAGCCGGCGAGGCTCGCCACCCCCTCCTGGATGCGCGCGCCGCCCGAATCGTTCAGCCCGATCACCGGCGCGCCGTTCTGCATCGCCATATCCATGATCTTGCAGATCTTCTCGGCATGGGTCTCGCTGAGCGAGCCGCCGAACACGGTGAAGTCCTGGCTGAACACATAGACCTGCCGGCCGTTGATCGTGCCCCAGCCGGTCACCACCCCGTCGCCGGAATAGGTCGAGGCCGCCATGCCGAAGTCGGTGCAGCGGTGCGAGACGAACATGTCGAACTCCTCGAAGCTGCCCTCGTCGAGCAGCACCTCGAGGCGCTCGCGGGCGCTGAGCTTGCCCTTGGCGTGCTGGGCGGCGATCCGCGCCTGGCCGCCGCCGAGCCGGGCCCCCGCGCGGCGGAGTTCGAGCTGCTCGAGGATGTCCTTCACCGCGCCCCCACCTCCGCTGACCCGCTGCAAATGCCAGATCGGCCGCCTCGTCGCAACAGGACTTCGGCGGATTTGCAAACCCGATTGCAAGATCATTCGGCAAGAGAACAAGTTCGAGAAGTCGCCACCACCGGCAAACTCTACGCGAGCGTGAAGCTGCGGAAATCACCCTACCAACCCAGGCCGACCGGGCCAGCCAGCCGGGGGCTTGGCTGTCCTGCCGCACGGCGCATCGCCATTCCGGCCAGCCGATCGGCATCTCCTGCCAGATATGCGAACGGCGCGACTGTCACCAGCGCGCCGTTGCTCCGCCTTGACCGCCCGCGGGGCGGAAGCGCTATCGCTCAGAAGTTGTACTGCGCGCCTACGAGCAAGTCGACCGTGCCGAACGTAGGCATCGAAGCGGCTGTTGCCCCTGCCGTCGTAGTTGCCACTTTCGGTACCGAACCAGCGCACCTCGCCGAGCAGGCTCCACTGCGGCGAGAAGTTGTAGGCTACGCCGCCGATCGCCTGATACGCCAGCGCGGTGTCCTGCTTGAAGTCGCCGAAGTCGTCGGTCGCCACATCGACGTTCGCCAGGCCGACGCCGCCGCCCAGATAGGGCTGCCAGGCCCCGTTCGCCCCCATCGGGTTGAACTTGTAGAGCGCGTTCAGCATGAAGGCGTTGGAACTCTGGTGGCCGCCCACATCGCCCGTTGAGAGTGGCCCTGCGGTAGGCGTACTCGAGCTCCGTCGCGACGTTCGGCGTCCAGTCGTACCCGACCGCGGCGCCGAGCGTGTAGCCGGTGTCGAACTTGAGCTTGACGTCCGGGTCAGTGGCCAGGCCGGTGCCCTTGATGGTGGTGCTCTCGCTCTCCGGGAACGTGGCGCCGCCGAAACCCTTCAGATACCAGTTACCGCCCGCCGAACATTCCCTGGGCATTTGCTGCCGCGCCTGCGCCGGCCGCCAGCGCGAACGCCGACGCAGCCGCAAGGATCCTCGATTTTACCCGTCATATTCGCTTCCCTCCAGTGGATGCCGATTACACGCTTCACCTGTGGTCGCCGTGGGGTTTCTCAATAGGCGCCACGAGCACGCTCCCCGCCCCGCAGCAAGTATCCGCCCTCCGCGACCTTTCTGCAACACGCGACCGCTCACGCTTCTGGCACGGCGGATCGAAGCCTCCGCGGACCCGATCGCCCTTGTCCCGTCACCCGCGGAAAGCGGTGACCTCGATCTCGACCTTCATTTCCGGCTCGATGAGGCCGGCGACGACCATCGTGGCCGCCGGGCGCACCGCGCCCATCGCCTCGCGCAGCGCCGGCGCGATCTCTTCGCGCAAGCGCGGCGTCGGTGACGGTGTAGCGGGCGCGGACCACGTCGGCGAGATCGAACCCCGCCTCGGCCAGCGTCCGGCGAATGGTGGCGAAGGCGGCGCGCGCCTGATCGACGGCCGCGTCGGGCATCGCCATGGTCGCGTAGTCGTAGCCGGTGGTTCCCGCCACGAAGCACCAGTCGCCGCAGACCACCGCCCGGCTGTAGGCGAATTCCGCCTCGAACGGCGAGCCCGTGGTGATCCGACGCCGCACTGGTTTCGCTCCTTCGACTCGGCGACCGAGGCTAGCGCCGTGCCGTGCGTGCCGCCATGGCCCGTGGTGGCGGGCCGCGACGAAACGCGGCACGCTTGCCGGTTGCCGGCGGCCCGCATTCGAATAGACTGGCCCGCATCCGACGGGGGACACGAGGGGGATGGGAATGGATCGAATGCACCGAATAGTCGCTGCCGCCGCGCTCGCGGCGCTCGCGGCCGGCCCGGCGCCGGCGCAGGACGCGGACCAGGTGGCGGCAGGGGCGAAGGTGTTCAAGCGCTGTGCCGCCTGCCACCAGATCGGACCCGACGCCAAGAACCGCGTCGGGCCGACGCTGACGGGCGTCATCGGCCGCACCGCCGGCACCGAGGAGGGGTTCCAATATTCCAAAGCGATGACCGAGGCCGGAGCGAACGGCCTCGTCTGGAGCGAGGACACGCTTCTTACCTACCTCGAGAACCCCAAGGCGATGATCAAGGGCACCAAGATGGCCTTCGCCGGCCTGAAGTCCGAGGACGACCGCCGCGCGGTCATTGCCTATATCGAGGCGAACGGCGGCACCATGTGACCCTGTCGCGACGGTCGGCGCCGAACGTTTACCCGATCCGGACGCCGCCCTTGCCATTCGCGGCGCCGCGTGCTCGCCTGCCGGGACCACGATTAAGGAAGTCTGCGATGTCCCGAGCCGTACCCGCTGTTCTCGTCCTCCTGCTGCTGGCCGCCTGCGGCGGCAACCCCCCGGTGCTGCAGGAGGTTCGGCCCGCGCCCGCCCCCGCGACGATTCACGCCGCCCCCTAAGCCGGTCCGGCTTGCGCCGCGCGCCCGGGCGCGTATATGCGGGCGCCATGAGCCTGAACCCGCCCGACCTGCGCCCGGATCGCGCCCCCCCGCCGCGGCTCGACCCGGCCGCCCGCCCGGGCCAGCCGCGCGTCGGCATGGTCAGCCTCGGCTGCCCCAAGGCGCTGGTCGACAGCGAGCGCATCCTGACCCGGCTCCGCGCCGAGGGCTACGCGATCTCGCCCGACTACGCCGGGGCGGAGGCGGTGATCGTCAACACCTGCGGCTTTCTCGACAGCGCCAAGGCCGAGAGCCTGGAGGCGATCGGCGAGGCGCTCTCCGCCAACGGCCGGGTGATCGTGACCGGCTGCCTCGGCGCCGACGAGAGCGTGATCCGCGGCGCGCATCCAACCGTCCTGGCCGTCACCGGCCCCCAGCAATACGAGGCCGTGCTCGACGCGGTGCACGCGGCGGTGCCGCCGGCGCCCGATCCCTTCCTCGACCTGCTGCCGGCCGCGGCGGTGCACCTGACGCCGCGCCACTACAGCTATCTCAAGATTTCCGAGGGTTGCAACCACAAGTGCAGGTTCTGCATCATCCCCGACATGCGCGGCCGGCTGGTGTCGCGCCCCGCCCACGCGGTGCTGCGCGAGGCCGAGCGGCTGGTGGCGGCCGGGGTCCGGGAACTGCTGGTGATCAGCCAGGACACCAGCGCCTACGGCAGCGACCGCCGCCACGACGTCCATGACTGGCACGGGCGTCCGGTCCGCAGCCACATCACCGACCTCGCCCGCGAGCTCGGCAGCCTCGGCGCCTGGGTGCGGCTGCACTACGTCTACCCCTACCCGCACGTGCGCGAGCTGATCCCGCTGATGGCGGACGGCCTGATCCTGCCCTACCTCGACATCCCGTTCCAGCACAGCCACCCGGACGTGCTGCGCCGGATGGCCCGCCCGGCGGCCAGCGCGCGGACCCTCGACGAGATCGCCGGCTGGCGCGCCGACTGCCCGGAGCTCGTGCTGCGCTCGACCTTCATCGTCGGCTATCCCGGCGAGACCGAGGCCGAGTTCGCGCACCTGCTCGACTGGCTCGAGGCCGCCCAGCTCGACCGGGTCGGCTGCTTCCGCTACGAGAACGTGCGGGGCGCGCGGGCGAACGCGCTGCCCGACCACGTGCCCGAGCCGCTGAAGCAGGAGCGCTGGGAGCGCTTCATGGCCAGGGCGCAGGCGATCAGCGCGGCCAGGCTCGCGGCCCGGGTCGGGACCCGCGTCGAGGTCATCGTCGACGAGGTGGACGACGACGGCGCAACCTGCCGGACCCGCGGCGATGCCCCGGAGATCGACGGCAACCTCTTCATCGACGCCGGCTTCCGCCACCTCGCCCCCGGCGACATCGTGACGGTGCGGGTGGACGAGGCGAGCGAGTACGACCTCTGGGGCTCGATCTGATCCGGTCGAGAAAGTGCACAACCGCACGTTGATCGCTCTGGGCAAAGCCGGCGCGGTTATGCTACCGTAGGTTGCATCGCCGATCCGCAAGGAACGTCCGGAGGAACCGGAGAGAAATGCAAGCCCGCCCCGACGAAGGCTTCGCGCCCGCGCTCTTCCGCCTGCTTGCGGCCGGCTGCGGAATTGAGGCGGCCGGCATCTTCGGCGGCGCGCCCTCGCACCCCCGGCTGCTGGCCGGGACCGCGGCCCTGCAGGCGTTGCGCAAGCCGGCCTTCGCCGGGCGCTGGCCGCCTGCGGCGGCGCTGCGCGCGCCCGGCGGCGGCGTGACCCGGATCGATCCGGCCGCCCTCGGGCTCGACGCCGCCTTCGCCGCGATCGCCGGGGCCGGCAGCGACGGCTTCCTGCTGATCGCGGACCGCCGGCCGCGGCGCCTGGTGCCGGCGCTGGCGGCGCTGCTCGCCGACGCCGCGGCGCTCGCAGCGCCGCTCGTCGACCGCGCCGCGGCGGCGTCCGAGCCCCGGCCGCCGGGCGACGCCGCCGCCGGCCGCGCCGCGCTCCGGGCGGCGGTCCTGCCCCGGGCCGCCGCGCAGCGCCTGGTCGAGGCGGCGCTCCGCGGCCGCCGCGCCGGCGGCCCCGCCGCGCTGCTGATCCTCGACCTCGACCGCTTCCGCGCCGTCAACGAGGCGCTCGGCGTGGCCGCCGGCGACGCGCTCCTGGCGGTGACCGGGGCGCGGCTCGAACAGGCGCTCGACAGCGGCGACCAGCTCATCCGCGTGGACGGCGACCGCTTCGTGGTGGTGGCGCGCCGCGCCGCGGACGAGCTGCCGGCCCTGGCCCGCCGGCTGCTCCAGACCGTCAGCCAGCCGCTGGTGCTCGACGGCAGCACTCTGGTGATGCAGGCCAGCATCGGCGTGGTCGCGGCCTCGGCCGCCGAGGTTTCCACCCCGGTGCTGCTGATGCAGGCCGACACCGCCCTGCGCCGGGCCAAGGCCGAGGGCCGCAACCGCTTCGTCCTGCACGAACCCGGGCAGGACACCGCGGCGCTGGAGAAGAGCCGGCTCGAGCTCGACCTGGCCCACGCGGTGGCGAACGGCCAGATGCACCTGGTCTACCAGCCCTACGTCGACCTCCGGGACGGCACGGTCAGCGGCGTCGAGGCCCTGCTGCGCTGGCACCACCCGACCCGCGGCGCGCTGCAGCCGGCCGCGTTCATTCCGCTGGCCGAGGCGACCGGGCTGATCCTGCCGCTCGGCCGCTGGGCGCTGCGCACCGCGCTGGCCGGCGCCAGCCGCTGGCCCGCCGCGCTGGGGCTGTCGGTGAACATCTCGCCGCTGCAGTTCCACCAGCCGGGCTTCCTGGCCGAGGTCGACGCGGCGCTGGCCGAGTCCGGCTTCCCGCCCGGCCGGCTCGAGCTCGAGATCACCGAGACCGTGCTGATGCGCGACAACCCCGACACCCTGGCCCAGCTCCACGCGCTGATCGCCCGCGGCGTCCGCATCGCGCTGGACGACTTCGGCACCGGCTACAGCGCGCTCGCCTACCTGGCGCGGCTGCCGCACCACCGGATCAAGCTCGACAAGACCTTCGTCCAGGATCTCGCCAACCCCGCCACCGCCGACCTGATCCGGGCGATCATCGCGCTCGCCCGCGCCCAGGGCGTGGCGATCACCGCCGAGGGCGTCGAGCGCCCCGAGCACCTGGCCCTGGTGCGCCGCGCCGGCTTCACCCACGCCCAGGGCTACATCACCGGCGCTCCGGTCGCCGACCCGACCGCCCTGCTCGGCGAACCGGCGCCCGCGCCCGTCGACTGACCGCCGCGCGAGCCCGCTTGCCAAGGACGGCGCGCCCGTCCACCATCCGGTCGCCCATGACCACGCCCCGCCAGCTTGTCGCTCGCCCCCGCCACCCGCGCCGCGCAGGCGCTGCGCCACATCGACCCGCGCACCGGGGCGGTGACGCCGGCGATCGAGCTCTCCAGCACCTTCGCCCGCGACGAGGCCTATGCGCCGCGGCAGAGCTACATCTACGCCCGCGACGGCGGCCCGACGGTCGAGCTCGCCGAGGCGGTCCTGGCCGATCTCGACGGCGCCGCCGGCAGCCTGGTCTTCGCCAGCGGCATGGCGGCGCTGGTGGCGCTGACCGAGACGCTGCGCGCCGGCGACCACGTCGCCGCGCCGCAGGTCGATGTACCACGGCGGCCTCGCCTGGCTGCGCCGGCTGGCCGAGCGCCGCGGCATCGGGCTCGAGCCTCTTCGACGCCACCGACCCCGGCGGGCTCGCCGCGGCGCTCCGGCCCGGCGCCACCCGGCTGCTCTGGATCGAGACCCCGACCAACCCGACCTGGGACGTGATCGACGTCGCCGCGGCCGCCGAGGCCGCGCACGACGCCGGCGCGCTGCTGGCGGCCGACTGCACCGCCGCGCCGCCCTGCACGCTGCGCGCGCTGGCGCTCGGCGCCGACATCGCCTTCCATTCCGGCACCAAGTACCTCGGCGGCCACTCCGACCTGACCGCCGGCGTGCTCAGCCTCGCCCGCCGCGACGCGCTCTGGGACGAGCTCCGCAGCGTCCGCACGCTGATGGGCAGCGTGATCGCCGGCTTCGAGGCCTGGCTGCTGATCCGCGGCCTGCGCACGCTGTTCCTGCGCTACGAGCGCGCCAGCGCCAGCGCGCTCGCCATCGCCCGGCATTTCGAGCGCCATCCCGGGGTCGCGCGCGTGCTCTATCCCGGGCTCGAAAGCCACCCCGGCCACGCCGTCGCCGCTGCGCCAGATGACCGGCGGTTTCGGCGGCATGCTGTCGCTCCTGGTCGCCGGCGATCTCGCCCGCGCCCGCGACGTGGCGCGCTTCGCCCA
This sequence comes from uncultured Alphaproteobacteria bacterium, assembly GCA_963847795.1. GTDB lineage: Bacteria > Pseudomonadota > Alphaproteobacteria > Rhodobacterales > Rhodobacteraceae > Amaricoccus. Next base: position 385,216 of record CAWKBH010000015.1, on the reverse strand, counting down.
GGTCTTCCTCCCCGCCACCTCGCTCGGCGGCGTCGAGAGCCTGATCGAGCACCGCAAGACCGTCGAGGGCCCGGACTCGCTGGTGCCCGACACGCTGCTGCGGCTCTCGGTCGGCATCGAGGATCCCGCCGACCTGATCGCCGATCTCGAACAGGCTCTGGAGCGGGCCGGATGCAGGCCCTGAGCCAATCGCCCCGCGACCCGGATTTCGTCCAGGACCCCTACCCGTTTTACGACTATGCCCGGGCGCTCGGGCCGCTCTTCCTCTGGGAGGACTACGGCTTTCCCTGCGCCGCCGGCCACGCCACGGTCGGCGCGCTGCTGCGCGACCGCCGCTTCGGGCGCGAGCTGCCCGCCGATCTCAGGCCGCCGCGGCCGGCGCATCTCGCCGACTTCTACGCGCTCGACGACCGCTCGATGCTCGACCGCGAGCCGCCGGCGCATACCCGGCTGCGCGGCCTGGTGCTGCGCGCCTTCACCTCGCGCCGGATCGCGGCGCTCGGACCCGAGATCGCGGCGCTGGCCGACCGCCTGATCGACCGGCTGGAGCGCCCGGAATTCGACCTGCTGCCGGGCTTCGCCGAGCGCCTTCCGGTCATCGTCATCGCCCGCCTGCTCGGCGTGCCCGAGGAGATGGCCGACCCGCTGCTCGCCTGGTCGCACGCCATGGTCGCCATGTACCAGGCCCGCCGCGACCGCGCGATCGAGGACCGCGCCAACGCCGCGGCGCGCGACTTCGCCGCCTTCCTGCGCGCGCACGTCGCGGCGCGCCGGGCGCGGCCGGCCGACGACCTGATCACCGCCCTGATCGCCGCCGAGGCCGAAGGCGACCGCCTCGACACCGAGGAGCTGATCGCGACCTGCGTGCTGCTGCTCAACGCCGGCCACGAGGCCACCGTGCACGCGATCGGCAACGGCGTGGCGGCGATCCTGCAGGCCGGCCTCGATCCCGCCCGGCTCTTCGCCGACCCCGCCGCCACCGCGGCGGCCGTCGAGGAGGTGCTGCGCTTCGACCCGCCGCTGCATCTCTTCACCCGCTTCGCGCTCGAGGACACCGAGGTCTTCGGCCACCGCTTCCGCCGCGGCGACACCGTCGGCTGCCTGCTGGCCGCCGCCAACCGCGACCCGGCGCGGTTCCGCGATCCCGGCCGCTTCGATCCGGACCGCCCGGCCGCGCCGCACCTCGCCTTCGGCGCCGGAATCCACTTCTGCGTCGGCGCGCCGCTGGCCCGGGCCGAACTCGCGACGGCGCTGCCGATCCTGTTCGCCCGCCTCCCCGGCCTCGCGCTCGCCGCCCCGCCGGTCTTCGCCGACCGCTACCATTTCCGCGGCCTGAGCGCCCTGCGCCTCGCTCGCACAGCTTAATCTTCGCTCGCACACGCGAACCGTTCGCCTGCGGCGCGCCACCGACACTCCGCCTGCGATCGCGGCGCTAACAGGCCCGCAGCAAGCGCTGTCCTTCCATAGTTACAAATGCGTTACCTGGCATTCCGACAAGTCGCTGCGAGTCGACCGGATCGAGCTCACGGTCCGGCATCGGCCGCGCAAAATTGCACTCCCGGGCACCGAATTTGCCGTTAAGGCATTCGCTACGACTTACTCTTGCCCCTGGGGACATCATGTTCAGGAAACTCAGTGCCGAAGCCATCGGCACGTTCTGGCTCGTCTTCGGCGGCTGCGGCAGCGCCGTGCTCGCCGCCGGCTTCCCCGATCTCGGGATCGGCTTCGCCGGTGTCGCGCTCGCCTTCGGCCTCACCGTGCTCACCATGGCCTATGCGCTCGGCCCATCTCCGGCGGGCACTTCAACCCGGCGGTGACGCTCGGGCTGCGCCGTCGCCGGCCGCTTCGACTGGGCCGAGGTGATCCCCTACTGGATCGCCCAGGTGCGTCGGCGGCCTCGTCGCGGCGCCTTCGTGCTCTACCTGATCGCCTCCGGCAAGGCCGGCTGGATCCCGGGCGGCTTCGCCTCGAACGGCTACGGCGCGCTCTCGCCCGGGCGGCTACGGCCTCGCCTCCTGCGCTGCTGATCGAGGTCGTGCTCACCGCGGGCTTCCTGATGGTGATCCTCGGCGCCACCGCACCAGCGCGCCCCGGCCGGCTTCGCGCCGATCGCGATCGGGCTGGCGCTGACGCTGATCCACCTGGTCTCGATCCCGGTGACCAACACCTCGGTGAACCCGGCCCGCTCGACCGCGGTCGCGTTCTTCGCCCAGACCGGCGCGCTCGGGCAGCTCTGGCTGTTCTGGGTGGCGCCGCTGGTCGGCGCCGCGATCGGGGCCGCGCTCTGGAGCGCGCTCTTCGCCCGCGATCCCGAGCTGCCGGCAAATCCGACGGCCGGCGCAGCCCCGGCCTGATCCCCACGTCACGGAGGCCCGCGATGATCACCCTCTACTTCGCGCCCCGGTCGCGGGCCCTCCGCGCGCTCTGGCTCCTCGAGGAGATCGGAGCGCCGTACGAGCTGGTCGTGCTCGACCTCGACAAGGCCGAGCACAAGACGCCGGAGATGCTGCGGCTGAACCCGATGGGCAAGGTCCCGGTCGTGGTGGTGGACGGCCACCCGGTCTGGGAATCCCCGGCGATCGTCGCGCATCTGACCGACCTCTTCCCGGAGGCCGGGCTGGCCCCGGCCCCGGGCACGCCGGCCCGGGCCGATTTCTACCGCTGGCTCTCCTTCGCCACCGCGGTGATGGAGCCCGCGTTCATGGACTACAGCCGGAACCAGCCGGCGAACCCGCGCCAGGCCGGCTGGGGCGACCTCGCCTCGATGCGGGCGGCCCTGGCCGCGGGGCTCGCCGACGGCCCCTGGCTGATCGGCGAGCGCTTCACCGGCGCGGACCTGCTCGTCGGCGGCAACCTCGCCTGGTTCTCGACATGGGCACCGGAGGCCTTCGAAGGCATCCCCGGCCTGCCCGACTATGTCGCGCGCATCCGCGACCGGCCTGCCTATCGCCGCGCCGGGGAGCGCGAGGCGGCGCTGGGGAACAGGCCCGCGGGCGCCTGAGTCTCGCAACCGCGGCATCGGGCCGCGAAAGTAGGGGTACGTCATGGCGGACAGGATCTGTGCGATCGTCGGAGCCGGACCGGGCAACGGGCAAGCCTTCGCGGCCCGGTTCGCCAGGGACGGCTACCGGGTGGCGCTGATCGGGCGAACCCGCGAGAAGCTCGAAGCGGTGGCGGCCGAGGTCCCGAACAGCCGCGCCGTCGTCGGCGACGCCGCCGACCCCGGATCGCTGCGGGACGGCCTTCGCGACCGTCCGCGCCGAGATGGGACCCGTCGACGTGCTGCTCTACAACGCCGGCTCGGGACAATGGGGGAACTTCCAGGAGATCACCGCCGAGGGGATGGAGACCGGCTGGCGCACCAACGTGCTGGGGCTGATGGTGGCCGGCCAGGCGGTCGCGGACGAGATGATCGCCCGCGGCGCCGGGTCGATCGTGGTCACCGGCGCGACCGCTTCGCTGCGCGGCAACATCGGCACCGCCGCCTTCGCGCCGGCCAAGGCCGGCCAGCGGTCCCTGGCCCAGTCGATGGCCCGGCACCTCGGGCCGAAGGGCGTGCACGTCGCGCTGGTGATCGTCGACGGCGTGATCCGCACCCCCGCGACCCGCGCCCGGATGCCCGACAAGCCCGACGAGTTCTTCCTTGCCCCGGACAGCATCGCCGAGGCCGTGCATTTCCTCGCCCACCAGGACCGCTCGGCCTGGACCTTCGAGCTCGACCTGCGGCCATTCGGCGAGCGCTGGTAAGCCGCCCCGCGGAGGCCAGCTCCGGGCTGGCCAATGTTCCGTGTTCGTTCTAGTCTCGCGGGCATGATCGGGGACGAATCGGAGCAGACGCCGCGCGCGGCGCGACCGGGGCGGGGCGCGGCCAGCAATCGCGCCGGCCGCTTCGAGCCCTATGCCCGGGTGGCGGTCGACGACGGCTGGGAGGCGGACGACCCGCGGCCGCTCCGGACCGAGGTCGCGGTCGAGCGCCCGCGCAGCGTCATCACCCGCAACGCCTCGCCCGACGTGCCGTTCGACCGCTCGATCAATCCCTATCGCGGCTGCGAGCACGGCTGCGTCTACTGCTTCGCCCGGCCCAGCCACGCCTATCTCGGCCTCTCGCCCGGGCTCGACTTCGAGACCCGGCTGGTCGCCCGGCCCGAGGCGCCGCGGGTGCTGGCGGCGGAACTGGCGCGCCGCGGCTACCGGCCGGCGCCGATCGCCATCGGCACCAACACCGATCCCTACCAGCCGATCGAGAAGCGCTTCGGCATCATGCGCGGCATCCTCGAGGTGCTCAGCGACTTCGGCCACCCGGTGACGATCGTGACCAAGGGCGCGCTGATCGAGCGCGACGCCGACATCCTGGGCGCGATGGCCGGGCGCGGGCTGGCGCGGGCCGGGATCTCGGTGACCACGCTCGACCGGGATCTGGCGCGCCGGATGGAGCCGCGGGCGGCGGCGCCGGAGCGGCGGCTCCGGATGATCCGGACGCTGAGCGAGGCGGGCGTGCCGGTGCGGGTGATGCTGGCGCCGATCATCCCCGGCCTCAACGACCACGAGATCGAGCGGGTGCTGGCGGCGGCGCGCGACGCCGGTGCCGTCGCGGCCGGCTACGTGGCGCTGCGGCTGCCGCGCGAGGTGGCGCAGCTCTTCCGCGACTGGCTGGCCGAGGCCTTCCCGGAGCGCGCGGCCAAGGTGATGCACCAGGTCCGCGAGCTGCATGGCGGCCGCGACTACGATCCGACCTGGGGCAAGCGGATGAAGGGCGAAGGCGTGCGCGCCGAGCTGATCGGGCGGCGCTTCGCAGCGGCGCGGGCGCGGCTCGGGCTCGACAAGGAGCTGCCCAGGCTGCGCTGCGATCGCTTCCGGGTGCCGGCGTCGGGACCGGAGCAGCTTGCGCTGTTCTGACCGGTCCCGGACCGGCGGCGGATGTGCTATCCTGCCGGTCCCGCTGCCCTGCCGGAGGGAGCCTTGGCCGCAGAGCCCGCCGAGACGCCGGATATCCTCGTCTTCCCGCCAGCGCTGATCATCGCGGCGATGCTGCTGGTGGTCGCCCTGGAGTGGCTGGCGCCGATCCGCCTGCTGCCCCCGCCCGGACGGCCGTGGATGGTCGCGGGCGGCGCGGCGCTGCTGGCGCTGGCGGCGTGGCTCGGGATCGCCGGGAACCTGGCGTTCCGCCGGGCCAGGACCAACGTCAACCCGCGGCGGCCGGCGCTGGTGCTGGTCGAGAGCGGCCCGTTCCGCTGGACCCGCAACCCGATGTACCTCAGCATGGTGACGGTTCTGCTCGGTCTGGCGCTGGCCTTCTCGCTCGACTGGGGGCTGATCGCCGCACCCGTCGTGTGGGCGGTGCTCAACTTCGGGGTTGTGCTGCGCGAGGAAGCCTATCTGAAGGTACGGTTCGGCGCGGCCTACGACGCCTATCTGGCGCGGACCCGGCGCTGGCTCTGAAAGATTGCGCCGCCGGGGCGATGTGTCTTCGCAGACCACCCGTCTCAGTCGCTATCCGCCATCGCCTTGCGGAAGGCTTCCAGCGTCTCGGTGCTCACGTGGTGCTCCATGCCCTCGGCGTCGATCCGCGCGGTCTCGGCGCTGACGCCGAGCGAGCGCAGGAACGCCTCCACCGTCTGGTGGCGCAGCCGGCTCTCCTCGGCGACGGCGCGGCCGGCCTCGGTCAGGAACACGCCCCGATAAGGCTTGCGCGTCACCAGCCCCTCGGCGGCGAGGCGGGCCAGCATCTTGGCAACCGTCGGCTGGGCGACCCCGAGCCGGGCGGCGATGTCGACCTGCCGCGCCTCGTTACCCGTCCTCGATCAGGTCGGCGATCAGCTCGACATAGTCCTCGACCAGCGCGCCGCGCCGCGCCGCGCGCGTCTGCCGGAAGCCCTCGGAATGCACCTGGGCATCGGGCAGCGGCTCGTCCCGCAAGATGCTGCGACGGCGTCGCACCACGGTCGTCATCCCCTGATCGCCCGCCGTCCGGCCTGCGACGGCGATGGCCGATCATAGCACGCGCTCAACATCATCACAGCCAACTTGCTCCCGGCGCTCACGACTGAGTGAAGGCAATGCAATATAGCCTCTTGCATATTTCTCACACCTGACCCAGATTGCAAGCAAGCTCGTTATCTCCCGTGTGGCTTTTCATGTCCGACGTCCAGGGCGCGCTCGCGCCGGTCTCCCCGATCCGCCTCCGCCGCCTCGACGGAGAGCGGCCGAGCCTGCCCGAGGCGCACGCCTCGGTCGCCGTGCCGCAGGCCGGCGCCTGGTTCCGCCGGCTCTTCGCCTTCATGGGGCCGGGCTACATGATCTCGGTCGGCTACATGGACCCGGGCAACTGGGCGACCGACATCGCCGGCGGCGCCCGCTTCGGCTACACCCTGCTCTTCGTCATCATGCTGTCGAACCTGATGGCGATCCTGCTGCAGGCGCTGGCCGCCCGGCTCGGCATCGCCACCGATCGCGACCTCGCCCAGGCCTGCCGCGCCTACTATCCGCGTCGGGTCAACTTCGCGCTCTGGATCGCCTGCGAGCTGGCGATCATCGCCTGCGACCTCGCCGAGGTGATCGGCACCGCGATCGCGCTGCAGCTGCTGTTCGGCATCCCGCTGATCGGCGGCGCGCTGATCGCGGCGCTCGACGCGTTCCTGGTGCTGTTCCTGATGAACCGCGGCTTCCGCTCGCTCGAAGCCTTCATCGTCGCGCTGCTCGTCGTGATCTTCGGCTGCTTCGCGATCCAGATCGTCGCCGCGGCGCCGCCGGTCGCGGCGGTGCTGAACGGCCTCTTGGTGCCGTCGCGCCAGATCGTCACCGATCCGGCGATGCTCTACATCGCCATCGGCATGATCGGTGCGACGGTGATGCCGCACAACCTCTACCTGCACTCCTCGCTGGTGCAGACCCGGGCCTATCCGCGCACCGAGCCCGGCCGGCGCGACGCCATCAAGTGGGCGACGGCGGATTCGACCATCGCGCTGATGCTGGCGCTGTTCGTCAACGCCGCGATCCTGATCGTGGCGGCGGTGGCCTTCCACGGCACCGGGCACCAGGACGTGGCCGAGATCGGCCAGGCCTTCGAGCTCCTGTCGCCGCTGCTCGGCCTCGGCATCGCCTCGGTCCTGTTCGCGGTGGCGCTGCTGGCCTCGGGGCTGAACTCGACGGTGACGGCGACGCTGGCCGGGCAGATCGTGATGGAGGGGTTCCTGCGGCTGCGCCTGCCGCCCTGGGCGCGCCGCCTGATCACCCGCGGCATCGCCATCGTCCCGGTGGTGATCGTCACCGCGCTCTACGGCGAGCGCGGCACCGCCGACCTCCTGATCCTCAGCCAGGTGGTGCTGTCGATGCAGCTGCCCTTCGCGGTGATCCCGCTGGTGCACTTCGTCTCCGACCGCCGCCGCATGGGCAGCTTCGCCATCGCCCGCTGGGTGTCGATCCTGGCCTGGACCGTCGCCGGCCTGATCGTGGCGCTGAACCTCAAGCTGCTCTGGGACACGGTCGCCGTCTGGTTCTGACCTGTCCGGGCGATCAGCCGGCGGCGGTAGCGTGGCGGCGGCCTCCTCGGGGCCGCCTCCCGATGGCGCTGGAGGCTCACATGTTCAGGACTTTACGCGCCTCCTGCTGGCGCAGGGCGTTCGCCGAGCGGCTGTCGAAGATCGCCTTCAGTTCCGAGAGTTGGGAAAGGGTCAGCTTCTCGGGATGGGGGTAGTCGATGCCGATCTGCCGGAGGTCGTTGGTGACGGCCATCTCCAGCTGATTGTCACCGGCGATGTCGGTCAGGCTGTTGATCTCGGCCTTGGGCTGGCCGGTCATGTTCCCCGTGGCGAAGCTGGCCGGGGTGGAGAGCGCCAGCAGAGACGCCACGCTCGCCGCGACGATCGAGCCCTTGGTGAAGACGTTCATGATCTAGTGGATCAAATCCAACGTTTGGTGCCCTCGTTTGACAGCGGCGATGATGCGGTCTGGATCGGCGGTCCAGACGAAGGGCTTCGGTTCAGTGTTGTGCTCGCTGACGAAGCGGTTGATGGCGGTCTGAAGGTCGACGATGGAGTTGAAGACGCCGCGCTTGAGCCGGCGCTTCGAGAGCTTGGCGAAGAAGCCTTCGACGGCGTTGAGCCAGGAGCAGGAGGTTGGCACGAAGTGGAAGGTCCAGCGCGGGTGGCGGTCGAGCCACCGGCGGACCTTCGGGTGCTTGTGCGCGGCGTAGTTGTCGAGGACCGCGTGGACCTGCTTGCCTTGCGGGACGGTGGCCTCGACGGCGTTGAGGAAGCGGATGAACTCCTGATGGCGATGGCGGGCCATGTTGCGGCCGATGACGGTGCCGTCGAGCACGTTCAGCGCGGCGAAGAGCGTGGTGGTGCCGTGCCGCTTGTAGTCGTGGGTCATCGTGCCGGCGCGGCCCTTCTTCATCGGCAGGCCGGGCTGGGTGCGGTCGAGGGCCTGGATCTGGCTCTTCTCGTCGACCGAGAGCACGATGGCGTGCGCCGGCGGGTCGAGATAGAGCCCGACCACGTCGCGCAGCTTCTCGACGAACCGCGGATCGTTCGAGAGCTTGAACTGCCGGACCCGGTGCGGCTGCAGGCCATGGGCGCGCCAGATGCGCTGGACCGAGCTGACGCTGATGCCCGCCGACTTCGCCATCATGGCGGCGGTCCAGTGGGTCGTCTCCGCCGGCGGATCGGTCAGCGTCAGCGCCACAACGCGTTCCGCCACCTCGGGGCCGAGCGGCGGGACGCGCGACGGCCGGGTCTTGTCGCGCAGAAGGCCCTCCACCCCGTCGGTCATGAACCGCGCCTGCCAGCGCCAGACGCAAGGCTTGGACTTGCCGGTCCGCCGCATGATCTCGGCCGTCCCGAAGCCGTCGGCCGTCGCCAGAATGATGCTCGCCCGCCACACGTGCTTCTGCGGGCTGTTCCTGTCCGCGACCACCGCTTCCAATCGGGCACGATCCGCGGCGCTTACCTCGACGGTGATACCTTTGCGCATCCGCCGAGACTCGCACAGCGCGGGCGCCGTGGGAATCCTTCGTCAGGTTCTATCCACTAGGTCCCGTTACAGTGCAGCCAAAACATGCTGCACCTTCGATCATGGGATCGGATGCTGTCGACCGGCTGTCGAGGCCCTTACAAATCCGACAAGATGGCTTGGTACGGCCAGTCCGTCAGCCGCGCCTTCGCATTCCTTCGCGTCGTTGTTCCTCAAGGTTCGGTCGCCTTCTGCTTGCACCGGGTCTGCGCCGCGCACCGGCCGCTCACATTCTTACGCCGGGAAGCGAGCTTGCCTGCTCCACCCAAGCGGCAAGCTCAGCGTCGTCGAACCGGGTCGAACCGGTGTCGAACCGGCAGGGGAATCGCACTTGAAGAATAGGGCTTTCCTTTCAGACTGATGTGGATTCTTCCGTTTGCTCCCGAAGAGAGGAGCTGACGTTGTCGCTGATGGACAAGCTTGGAGAGATCCGCGATCCGCGGCGTGGGAATGCGCAGCGGCACGAGTTGCTCGACATTCTGGGGATCGCGTTGGTGGCGTCGGTCTGCGGCGCGGAGAGTTGCGTCGACTTTGCCGAGTTTGCCGAGGACCGGGAGACGCTGCTCCGGGAATTCCTCAAGCTGGAGAATGGCTTGCCGAGCCACGACACCTTCAGCCGCATCTTCCGCCTGCTCGACCCGGCAGCCTTCGGGCAGGCCTTCGAAGCCTTCCTCGACGACCTCGGCGCCGGCGGCGACGGGGTGCTCGCCATCGACGGCAAGACGCTGCGGCGCTCGTTCGACCGGGCGGCGGGCCGCTCGGCGCTGCATGTGGTCACCGCCTTCGGCACCGGCGCGCGGATCGCCATCGCGCAAGCTGCCGTCGCCGAAGGCGGCAGCGAGATCCTCGCCGCCCGCGCCCTGCTCGGAACGCTGGCCCTGGGTGGCATGCTGGTGACCGGGGATGCGATCCACGCCCAGGCCGCCACGGCAGAGGTCGTGCTCGCGCAGGGCGGCGACTATCTCTTCGCGCTGAAGGCCAACCGCCCCGCCATGCTGCGCGAGGTCGAAGCCTTCTTCGCCGATCCACCGGCGCCGCTTGCGGCGTTCGAGACCACCGACGCCGACCACGGCCGGATCGAGACCCGCCGCCACCGGGTAACGCATGACGTGGACTGGCTTTTCTCCGACCGCCGCTATGCCGGAGAGCCACGCCTCCCCGGCCTCGCGACCCTCGCCTGCGTCGAGGCGGAACGCTGTCTCGACGGCCGTACCAGCCGATCGGTCCGCTACTATCTCTCCTCGGCGCCGCTCACTCCCGAGCGCTTCGCCCGCGCCGTCCGCGGCCACTGGGCGATCGAGAACAGCCTCCACTGGGTGCTCGACGTCAGCTTCGACGAGGACCGCGCCCGCAACCGACGCGACAACGGACCCGAGAACCTCGCCATCCTCCGCCGCCTCACCCTCAACCTCATCAACAAGGCCAGGCCGAGAATGTCCGTCAGCCGCAAACGCAAGCGAGCAGGATGGTCCGACGCCTTCGCGAGAACCATCATCGGCCAAATGCGATAGCCCTGGTCGAACCGGCGTGTCACATTGAGTCTTTCCTCGATTTCGAGTATACTGTTTGCCCGTGCCGGGAACCCAGAGTTGCCCGGGCACTTCCGTCAGACACTCCAATGCAGGCAATCCTAGAAATCCTAGACCTTCGGATTCGGCAGCTTCATGAAGCCATGGGGCGAGCACGGACGTCCGATTTCTCCGCTGTCCAACCGCGAGTTGGTGTTGCTGGCGAGACCTGCTACGCCAGCGTGGACTTCTCAGACGACGTCTCTGACGCCGGGCTTGCGAACATTATATCCCAATGCGTTGAAAACATTGCGCGTCTCAAGGATCATCTAAAGGCATGGTGTAAGGAACACTCCAAGCCGTTTCAGGGTGAAAGACTGATCGACAACAACCGCAATGTAGGAGTCATCCACGACTTGTGGAACCGAGAGAAACACTTCGATCCCAAGCCGGGTCGGACCGGGCTCTCCCCGGAGATCCGCAATATCTCTCGAGGCGCGCGCCTCACCACTCAGGTTCAGGCCGGAAGTCGGATCGCAATGACCCTTGACCCTATAACGGGACAGATGAAGACCCACGGCGATGGCAAGGCGGAGCTTGTCGTCGATGCCGATGTGGTCGACGCGAACGGAGCACGCATCGGTGGCTTGTTGGAAATTGCTGAGCAAGCGGTCGCTGCATGGGAAGGCGCATTAACAGCTGCAGGGGTCGTCGTCCCACCTCGCTAGGCCAGATCAAGACCGCCTGATCACTTTGCAAACCAAGCCGCCGACGTCTGTCTAGGACGCAGCGTCCAGGGTGCCGTGGATTGGGCGCGCCTCCATCCGCCAACGCGCCTAAGCGCTTCACCGACCTCTTGGGCGTCCGTCATGGACCATGCTGCAGGCACGGCCCGTGGCACGCCATCAGCCGCGCCGGCGGCGGCGCTCGCGCGCAGGCCCGCCGCCGCCGAGACCGTCCGAGGCCGAGGAGAAGCCGCCGAGCCGCGCGGCTGATGGTCTCGAGATCCGGCGGCGGTCCCGGCGGCGTCGTCTCCAGCGCCGCGCGCATGGCGACCAGATGCGCCGGCGTGGTGCCGCAGCAGCCGCCGATGATGGTGGCGCCGCAGTCGCGGGCCAGCACGGCGTAGTCGGCCATCAGCTCCGGGGTGCCGTCGTAGTGGATGTGGCCGTCGTGAAACTTGGGAATGCCGGCGTTGCCCTTGGCGATCACCGGCAGGCTCGGGTGCGCGGCGCGGAAGCCGAGCACGGTGCGCAGCAGATCCGACGCCCCGACCCCGCAATTGGCGCCGAAGGCCAGCGGCGGGTGCGCGAGCTCGCCCACCAGCGCCACCATGTCGGCGGAGGTCAGGCCCATCATCGTGCGGCCGGCGGTGTCGAAGCTCATGGTGCCGCACCAGGGCGCGCCGGTACGGGCGATGCCGAGCGCGGCGGCGCGGAACTCGTCCGGCGCCGAGAGGGTCTCGACCCAGAGCACGTCGGCGCCGCCGGCGATCAGGCCCCGGGCCTGCTCCTCGAACATCTCCGCCGCGTCCTCGACCGTCAGCGGCCCGTGCGGCGCCATGATCTCGCCGGTCGGCCCCATCGAGCCCGCCACCACCACCGGCCGGCCGGCGGCATCGGCGGCCTCGCGGGCGATCGCGGCGGCGATGCGGTTGAGATCGTAGGCCCGGCCCTCGGCCTCGTGCAGCTTCAGCCGGCTGGCGTTGCCGCCGAAGCTGTTGGTCAGGAAGAGATCGCTGCCGGCGCCGATCGCGCCGTCGTAGAGCGCGCGCACCTTGGCCGGCTCGCTCTCGTTCCAGAGCTCGGGCGCCTCGCCGGCCTCGAGCCCCATGTTGAAGAGGTTGGTGCCGGTAGCGCCGTCGGCCAGCAGCCAGTCGCGCCCGGCCAGCAAAGTCGCGAGCGAGGCGGCCATAGCCTCAGGCCCGCGCCAGCGCGGTCCGGGCGATGGCGCGGATCCGCCCGACCATCGCGCGCAGCCCGTTCGAGCGCTGCGAAGACAGGTGCTGGTCGAGCCCGAGCCGGCCGAGCTCGGCCTGGGCGTCGACCGCGACCACCGCCTCCGGGTGCAGCCCTGAATAGAGCGCATGCAGCACCGCGATCAGCCCGCGCACGATCAGCGCATCCGAATCGCCGGCGAAGTCGAAGCGCGCCGCCGCCCCCTCGCCCTCGATCCGCGGCACGATCCAGACCTGGCTGGCGCAGCCGTCGACCTTGGTCGCCGGCACGTGCAGCGCCGCGTCGAGCGGCGGCATGGCGCGGCCGAGCTCGATCACATAGCGGTAGCGGTCCTCCCAGTCGTCGAGGAAGGCGAAGTCGGCGGCGATGTCCTCGAAGCGCGGCGTGGCCATGGGCAGGGTCCGATCCTTCTGCCTTCGATTTAGGGACTCGCGGCGCAATGGTCCAGTGGCCCGCGGCGGGCCGGCGCGTTTTGCCCTTCCCAAGTCCGGCGCGAGCGACTATCCGGAGGGGCATGATCGGCGGCGGGACCCATGCGTAACGGCTTGTTGTTGCTCGCGGGTGCGGCCCTGCTGGCCGGATGCTCGATGCAGCTGCCGAGCTTCCTCGGCCGCCAGGGCGGCGGCACCGGCACCTACCACGTCGGCGGCGCGCCGCAGCCGGAGCCGCACGACCGTGGCGCTGCGCGAGGCGGCGGCGGAACGGGCGCTCTTCGGCGTGATCGTGCGGGTCGACGGCGAGGCGCCGAGCCAGGGCTACTACGGCGCGCAGCTGCGGCCGCTCGCCGGCAGCACGGCGGACACCCTGAATTTCGAGCTGGTCGCGGTGCCGCCGGCCGGCGCCGAGGCGGTCGGGTCGGCGCGCTCCCGTGAGCTCTCCGCGGCGGTCTTCGTGCCGAACCTGATGCTCAAGAAGCTGCGCACCGTCCGGGTGAGCGGCGGCGGCGCGGTGCGGACCCTGTCGCTGCCGCCGGCGCCGGCGCAATGACCGCCGCGGTGCGCCGGTGAGCGCGCTGCGCGCCCACGCCATCCGCCGCGCCGCCGGGGCCGAGGCTGCGGCCGACCGGGTGGTGCTCGACTACCGCGAGCGGTTCCTGCGCCGCAAGCGGCTGGATACCGCCGGCGGCGCGGTGCTGCTGGTGGATCTGCCCGAGACCGTGTCGCTCGACGACGGCGACGCCTTCGTGCTCGAGGACGGCCGCCTCGTCGCCGTCCAGGCCGCGGTCGAGCCGCTGGTCGAGATCACCGCCGCCCCCGAGACGCTGGCCCGGCTCGCCTGGCACATCGGCAACCGCCATACCCCGGCCGAGATCGGCGCCGGGCGGATCCTGGTGCAGCGCGACCACGTGATCGAGGACATGCTGGCCCGGCTCGGCGCCGAGACCCGGCGGATCGAGGCGCCGTTCCGCCCCGAGGGCGGCGCCTATGGCCATGGCCGCACCCACGGCCACCACCACGGCGGCGCCGGCGACGATCCCGGCGCGCCACCGGGCCACGACCCCTGAGCGGGACCCTCCCGGCGGCGGATCCGCTCAGGGTCATGCAGATCCTCGCCGTCTGGTTCTCGCCCGGCTACCCGATCGGGGCCTACAGCTATTCGCACGGCCTGGAATGGGTGGTGGCTGCCGGGCAGGTCACGGGTCGCGCCGGCCTCGCCGCCTGGATCGCCGACCTCCTGGAATTCGGCGCCGGGCGGACCGACGCGATGCTGCTGGCCGCAGCCTGGCGCGCCGACGACCCCGCGCCGGTGGCCGAACTGGCCGAGGCGCTCGCCCCCTCCGCCGAGCGGCGGCTCGAGACCATGGCCCAGGGCGCGGCCTTCGCGCGCACCACCGCCGCCGCCTGGAACCTGGCGCTGCCGCCGATGGCCTATCCGGTGGCGGTCGGGCACGCCGCGCGGCGGCTCGAGCTGCCGCTCGCGCCGGTGGCGACGCTGTTCCTGCAAGCCTTCGCCACCAACATGGTCTCGGCCGGCGTGCGGCTGATCCCGCTCGGCCAGACCGACGGCCAGCGCCTCACCGCCGCCCTGCTGCCGCTGGCGCTGCAGGTGGCCGAGGCAGCGATCGCCGCCCCGCCCGAGGCGCTCGGCGGCAGCGCGCTCGCCGCCGACCTGGCGGCGATGCTGCACGAAACCCAGTACACCCGCCTCTACCGCTCCTGAGGCAGCCGTCCTCTTTCAAGGCTTTCCATCAGCAACCGCTTCGCCTCGCGGCCTCCCGGCCAAGCCAGGTGGGGGAGCCGCAGCTCCCCGAGCCGAACGATGAGGCGATAGACCAGCGACTGCGCGCCCATCAGCCGCTCGACCGGCTGCGACGGCGTCCCAAGCGCCACAATCCCGACCGGCATCAGTCCTGCCCAGTCCGGCACGGCCCCCGGCCCCGCGGATTTCGTGGGTCGGTTCGAGTGCGTGTCCATTTCCCTGTCTCCCTGGCGGCGCGGCCGAAAAGCCGCGCCTGTAAACGTACCTCCCCGTCGTGAAGCGCTCGGGAAACGCGAGGGAAGCACCGCGGGAAAACCCTCCCCGAGCGGGAAAGGGCCGTGGCTGCAACGGGAAAAATGCGTCAGTATGCCGGGACCGGCCGCGAGGGAGGACTGAATGGCGACCGTGGCAGTGACGCTGCTCGGTGACTTTGCGATTCGGGCCGATGGCGAGGTGCGCGAGCTGCACGGGCAGAAGGACCAGGCGCTGCTCGCCGTCCTCGCCCTGGCCCCCGGCACCGCCCATTCCCGCGACAAGCTCGCCGGCCTGCTATGGAGCGACCGCGGCGACCCGCACGCCCGGGACAGCCTCAAGCACGCCCTGGCGCGGCTTCGCCCCGCTCTGGGCACTGCCGACGACGCGGCGCTGGTCGTTGGCCGCCAGTCGGTGCGGCTCGAGCCCTCGGCGCTGGCCGTCGACGTCGCGGCGTTCGAGCGCCTGCTCGGCCAGGGCACCGCCGAGGCGCTCGAGGCGGCGCTCGCGCTTTACCGCGGCGACCTGCTGGACGGCATCAGCGTCCACGATCAGGCCTTCCAGGATTGGCTGCTCGTCGAGCGCCAGCGCCTGCGCGGCCGCGCCGAAGCGGCCGCGGCCGAGCTGATGAACCGTGCCCTGGCCGAAGGCGAGACCGACCGCGCGGCCACTGCCGCGCAGCGGCTCGCGCAGCTCGACCCGCTGCGCGAGGACGCCTGCCGGACGCTGATGCAGCGACACGCCGATCGCGGCGAGACCGCCCGGGCGCTGCGGCTCTACGAGGCGCTGCGCGAGCGCCTGCTCCGGGAGCTCGACGTGCAGCCGGAGCGGGAGACCGCACGGCTGTCCGAGGCGATCCGCGAGAGCCACACCCAAGGCGCTGCGCCCGTCCCTTCCGGGACGGGGCCGCCGCCGCTGCCGGATCGGCCGTCGATCGCCGTGCTGCCGTTCCCGAACCTGAGCGGCGACCCGGAGCAGGAATACTTCGCCGACGGCATCGTCGAGGAGATCATCACCGCGCTGTCGCGGATGCGCTGGCTGTTCGTGATCGCCCGCAACTCCAGCTTCACCTACAAGGGACGCGCCGTGGACGTGAAGCAGGTCGGCCGCGAGCTCGGGGTGCGCTACGTGCTCGAGGGCAGCGTGCGCGCTGCGGCCGGACATGTGCGGATCACCGGCCGCCTGATCGACGCCGCCGCCGGGGTGCATCTCTGGGCGGACAGCTTCGACGGCGGGCTGGAGGACATCTTCGAGCTGCAGGATCAGGTGACGGCCCGGGTCGTCGGCGCCATCGCGCCCGAGCTGGAGAAGGCCGAGATCGAGCGCGCCCGGCGCAAGCCGACGGCGAGCCTCGACGCCTACGACTACTTCCTGCGCGGCATGGCCGAGGTGCACAAGTGGAAGTGTGACGCCAACGCCGAGGCGCTGCGGCTGTTCGGCAAGGCGATCGAGCTCGATCCGGGCTTTGCGGCCGCCTGGGGAATGTCGGCCCGCTGCATCTCGCAGCGCAAGGCCAGCGGCTGGGTGACCGACCACGCCGCCGACGTCGCCGAGGTCCGCCGCTATGCGTGGCGTGCGGCCGAACTCGGCCCGGACGACGCGCTGGCGCTGGCCACCGCCGGCATCGGCCTCGCCTACGTCGCCGGCGACCTCGCCGACGGCGGCGCGCTACTCGCGCTCAACCCGAACCTGGCGATGACCCGGCTTTTCATCGGGTGGGCGAACGTGTGGTCCGGCGAGCCGGAACTGGCGCTGACCGAGATCGCGCAGGCGATGCGTCTCAGCCCGCACGACCCGCAGCTGGCGATGATGCAGGCGGCGACCGCCTGGGCGCATTTCTTCGCCGGCCGCGACGCCGAGGCGGTGCTCTGGGCAGGAACCTGCATCCGCACACAGCCGGGTTACCGTCTCGGCACCTGCATCCTCGCCGCGAGCCAGGCGAGCCGCGGCGACGCCGGGGCGGCGGACGCCATGCAGAGCCTCCGCCGGATCGATCCGGCGCTCCGCATCTCCAATCTCCGCGAGTCGTTCCCGATCCTGAACCCGGAGCATTTCGCCCGGCTCGCCGCCGGCCTGCGCCGCGCCGGTCTGCCCGAGTGACCGGTGGCGCTCGTTAACGGCGCGCTGCGCTGACGGCATGGCGGCTATGCGCTTTCGAGCCTTGTCCGTCAGGTACATGCACGCCATTCTTCCAGCCGAGGGAGGAAATCAACCTGCAATCCAGGAGGTTTCCAGATGACTGCACAGACCACTGCCCAGGCTCCGGTCCGCCCCGTACTCGCCCGCCTCGGCGCCACCGCGCTCCGCTTCATGACGGCGTTCGCCAGCGCAAGCCACGCGGCGCGGTGCGCCCGCGAGGCCGAGCGGCTGTTCGCGCTCTCCGATGCCGAGCTCGCCCGGCGCGGCATGACCCGCGACCAGATCATCCACCGCGCCTTCGGGCCGTACCTGCACATCTGATAGCAGCGGCCGCGGCACCTGACTGCTGCCGCAGCGCCGAAAACGCCCATACGCATTCCATATGCGTTCCATACGGAGTCCGTACGCGGAAAATTGCAGCATTTCAGTGTCTTGCGAGTTCATCCCAAGTCCGTCGCCGGTGCCGTTGGTATGACTGTCGGCTCGAGCGCCGGCGGCCGGTGTCGTCGCAGGGTCGTCGCGGAAACCGTAAAATCCGGTGAAAAGCCGGAAGCCGTTATCACACGATATCAATGGCTTGCCAATCCGTCCGCACGCGGACGGACCTCCGCACGCCAGACGGCAGGACCGCTTCCCCGCTCCTCAGTTGTTGCTATGCTGCGCCGAGCGTCGGGTCGAATCGGAGGATGGCGGGGTTGATCCAGGACGGCACATCCCCCGGGTCGCAGGCGACGAGATCGCCCCACGGCCCGCTGCGCGTCGGCATCGGCGGACCGGTCGGCGCCGGCAAGACCGCGCTGATGGACCAGCTCTGCAAGCGGATGCGCGAACGCTGGTCGATCGCCGCGATCACCAACGACATCTACACCCGCGAGGACGCCGAGTTCCTGATGCGCAGCCAGGCCCTGCCGCTGGAGCGGATCGTGGGCGTCGAGACCGGCGGCTGCCCGCACACCGCGATCCGCGAGGACGCCTCGATCAACCTCGCGGCCGTCGACGACCTGGTGGCCCGCTTCCCCGACCTCGACCTGATCCTGATCGAGTCCGGCGGCGACAACCTCTCGGCCACCTTCTCGCCCGAGCTCGCCGATCTCACGCTCTACGTCATCGACGTCTGCGCCGGCGACAAGATCCCGCGCAAGGGCGGCCCGGGCGTGACCCGCTCGGACCTGCTGATCATCAACAAGATCGACCTCGCCCCCTACGTCGGCGCCTCGCTCGACGTGATGGACCGCGACTCGCGCCGGATGCGGGGCGAGCGGCCGTTCCAGTTCGCGCAGGTCCGCGACGGCGTCGGCGTGCCCGAGGTGGTGAGCTTCATCGAGACCGCAGGCGGGCTGGTCACGGCCTGACCGCAGGCCCACGGGTGCGGAGCTCGCCTCGCTGCAGGCCCGGATCGAGACGCTCAAGGCCGACAACCGGCACTACAGCCTCGGCCCCCTGATGATCGGCGTGTGGACGACGGTCAGCCCCGCATCCTGACCGGGTCAGCTGGCCTCTTTCGGCCCCACCACCGCGAACCAGGCGCCCTGGGGGTCCTGGGCGACGGCGATGAAGGCGCCGCCGGGCACCTCCATTGGTCCGTGCGCCACCTTGCCGCCGGCGGCGGTGATCCGCCCCATCGCCGCCTCGACGCCGTTGGTGCCGAAGTACGGCAGCCAGGCGGGGACCGGCGAGTTGCCGAGGCCCATCATGCCGCCGATGTCGGTCCCGTCGTGGGAGAAGACCTGGTAGGTGCCCATCGCGCCCATGTCGACCGCCTGCGACTTCTGCCAGCCGAACAGGCCGGAATAGAAGCGGAAACCGGCTTCCGGATCGCTGCTCATCAGCTCGTTCCAGTTGCCGTGGCCGGCCTTCTGCTGGTTGAAAGCGCCGCCCGCGCCCTCCTGCCCGGGCATCGGCGCGGGCTGCAGGATGCCGAAGCCCGCCCCCTGCGGATCGGCGAGCACCGCGAAGCGGCCGGTTCCGGGAATGTCGGCCGGCTCGCGATGCACCTTGCCGCCGGCGGCCTTGATGTCGGCCGCGGCCTTGTCGGCATCGTCGACGGCGAAGTAGATCATCCAGAACGGCGGCATGGCGCCGACGTCCGGCGGCATCACCATCAGCCCCGCGACCATGTCGCCGTCCGCGCCGGCGAGATGGTACTCGAACCCCTCCATCCCCGCGTCCTTGAACGTCCAGCCGAGAACCGCGCCGTAGAACGCCTCGGCCGCGCCGAGGTTTCCCTCGCTGGTCGAGAGCTCGTACCAACAGGGCGTTCCGTGCACCTTCGGCATTGTCGTCTCCCTTCTTGAGTGCCACCGAGCCGACAATCTAGCGCAGGGCGGCCCGAGGCACGAGCCCTAAGCGGCAGGCGACCGACCCTTTGGCAGGGTGGCTTGGCCAGACTCCGAACGCGCTCAAGAGAACGTGCCCTCGGGAGCCCGGCGTTGTCTCGCGCTGTCGCTTGGAGTAAAGTCGCTTAGTATTCAGTCGCCGGGCAATTCATCGCAGACCAGGCCGTGGCCTTCAGACTGTGTTATCTCGGGAGTTTGCGACCGTGACCGTACCCGGCTTCAACGGCGTGATAGATATTTCGCACTATCAGACCATAACCAACTGGCAGAGCCTTCGAAACGCCGGCGTCGCCGCGATCGTCCACAAGGCCACCGAAGGCCGCAGCTACCGCGACCAGCAGTATCCGGCGCGGCGCGACAAGGCCAAGTCGCTCGGCTTTCTCTGGGGCTCGTACCACTTCTCGAGCAGCGCCAGCCCGATACAGCAGGTGCAGAACTACCTCGAGTACGCGCACCCCGCCGACGACGAGCTGATCTGTCTGGACTACGAGCCGAGCAGCTCCGGCATCAACATGACGTACGACCAGATGGTGGAGTTCGTGGAGCTCATCCACCAGGAACTCGGGCGATACCCGGTGATCTACGGCGGCCACCTGCTCCGCATGGCGGTCGGCGACGTCTCGGACTCGGTGCTCGCGAAATGCCCGCTCTGGTACGCGCGCTATGCCTCGACGCCGATCGGGATCCCGAAGCTCTGGGGGACGTACACCCTCTGGCAATACACCGACGGCAATGTCGGCCCCGAGCCGCACGGCGTGAACGGCATCGGCCTCTGCGACCGCGACACCTTCAACGGGCCGGACGAGGCCACCCTGCGTCAGGCGTGGCCGCTTTCGATCCTGCCGGCTTGACTATGCCCGGCGGCGGCGCAAGCCTTCGCAAATGCTCCGGACCGCTGCCTTCCTTCTTCTGCTGAGCGCTCCCGGCCTTGCGCAAGAGCTGCCGAACTATCGCGACGACCGTTCGAACGCAGCGGCCATCGTGGCCTCGTACTACAACGCCATCTCGCGGCACGAGTACGCGCGCGCCTGGGGCTACTTCGGGGACCAGAAGCCGGCCGCCGACTACCCGGCTTTCGTCGCGGGCTATGCCGACACGGTCTCGTTCGACCTGCGGCTCGGCGAAGTAGCGGCCGAGGGCGCGGCAGGAAGCCTCTACGAGACCGTGCCGGTCGCCTTCGCCGCCACCGAGACCGACCGCAAGACGAGGGTCTTCGTGGGCTGCTACACCACGCGCCTGGCGCAGCCCGCGAACCAGGAGCCCCCATTCGCGCCCCTCCACATCGAAAAGGCCAGCCTGCACGAGACGCGCGAGCCGCTCGACGCCGCCCTGCCCGCCAGCTGCGACTGACGCCGTCACCGTTTGACCAACTCGCAGAGCGGAACCGCAACCGCCGCTCCCGTGCTACCCGCGCATTCGGCTCCCGTCGGGGTCGAAGGGTGGAAGGACGGCGATACGTGCCGGCTGGCGGCGGCCCAGGATTTCGACCTCGAACAGCCCTTCCTCGTCACGTTCCGCCAGCGACGCGGGCAGGTAGCCCTGGGCCAGCGACAGCGCGACCGAATGGCCGTAGCCGCCCGAGGTGACCCAGCCCACCACCCGCCAGTCGCCGTCGCGGCGGGCGTCCGGCTTGGGCAGCGCCACGCCCGCGGCGTCGAACCGCGCCGCGCCGTAACCGTGCCCTCGCGTCACGCTGCCGTAGTCGCGATCTACCCGGGCCCAGATCGGTTCGTCGCCCATGACGTCGGCGTTCTGGGCGTCGATGGCGAGGCTCACCCGACGCAGTCGCGGTCCTTCGGCCGCCTCGCGAACCGCTGCCGCACGGCCGATGAAGTCGCCCTTTCCCAGCCGCACGAACCGTTCCATCCCACCCTCGAACGGGCCGTAGATCGGGCGGAGCTCGGCGAACCAGGTGGGCCAGTTCTTCTCCAGCCTCATCGACAGCAGCGCCCGCATCCCGAAGTCGACCAGGCTATGCGCCGCACCCGCCGTCTGCACCGCGCGGTAGAGGGTGCGAAGGTAGCAGGGCTCCACCCAGATCTCGAAGCCCAGATCGCCGGTGTAGCTCAGCCGGTTCACGAGCGCCGGAACGCCTGCCACGTCCATCGCCCGGTGGTCCATGAAGCGCAGTGCCGCGTTCGAGACGTCGTGGTCGGTCAGCGCCGCCAGCACCGCCCGCGACCGCGGCCCCGCCAGCATCAGCCCCATCAGCCCCATGCCCAGCCGCTCGACCGTCACCGAGCCGTCCCCCGGCAGGTGCGCCTCGAACCAGCGCATGTGGTAGATCTGCGCCGCCGACGAGCCCCAGACCAGGAAGCGGTCCTCGGCCGACTTCGCCACGGTGAAGTCGCCGATCAGCTTGCCGGCCTCGTTCAGCATCGGCGACAGCGCGATCCGCCCGGTGCGCGGCATGGCGTTGGCCAGCAGCCGGTTCAGCCACGTCTCGGCGCCGGGCCCGGCCACCCGGTACTTGGCGAAATTGGCGATCTCGGTGACGCCAGCGCCCTCGCGCACCGCACGAACCTCGTCGCCCACGTGCCTGAAATCGTTCGAGCGGTGGAAGGAGAGCACGTCCCGCGCCTCCTCCCCTTCCGGCGCGAACCAGAGCGGCACCTCGAGCCCCCAGGTCACCCCCATCACCGCGTTCCGCTCGCGCCGTCATGATGTCGTAGAGCGGCGTGGTCTGTTGCGGCCGCGCCGCCTGTCAGCTCCTCGTTGGGGAAGCGGATCGAGAAGCGACGGGCGTAGTTCTCGCGCACCTTGGCGTTGGTGTAGCGCAAGCTCGCCCACTCGCCGAACCGCGCCACGTCCATGCCGAAGACGTCGTGGCCGGGATCGCCCGCGGTCATCCAGTTCGCCAGCGCCAGCCCGACCCCGCCGCCCTGGCTGAACCCCGCCATCACCGCGCAGGCGACCCAGAAGTTGGTCAGCCCCTGCACCGGCCCGACCAGCGGGTTGCCGTCCGGCGCGAAGGTGAAGGGGCCGTTGATCACCTGCTTGATCCCGGCGTTCTCCAGCGCCGGGAAGTGGCGAAAGCCGACCTCCAGCGACGGCGCGATCCGGTCGAGGTCGGGCTGCAGCAGCTCGTGGCCGAAATCCCAGGGCGTGACCTTGGGCGACCAGGGCCGGCAATCCTTCTCGTAGGTGCCGAGCAGCACGCCGCCGCGCTCCTGCCGGGTGTAGATCTCGCCTGGCAGGTCGAGGACGCCGATCATCTCGCGCCCGGTCCGGGCGTTGAACTCGGCGACCTCGGGCATCGGCTCAGTGAGCAGGTACATGTGCTCCATCGCCAGCACCGGCAGCTCGAGCCCGACCATCCGCCCGACCTCGCGCGCCCAGAGCCCGCCGGCGTTGACCACATGCTCGGCCTGCACCGTGCCGTGCTCGGTGACGACGTTCCAGGTGCCGCCGGGCTCCTGGGTCAGCTCCACCACCCGGTTGCGCAGCACGATGGTCGCCCCGAGCTTCTGGGCCGCCTTGGCATAGGCGTGGGTGGTGCCCGCGGGGTCGAGATGCCCCTCGACCGGATCCCAGAGCGCGCCGACGAAGTGGCTCGGGTCCAGGAGCGGGTACATCGCCGCCGCCTCGGAGGGGGTGATGATCTCGGTGTCCATGCCGAGGCAGCGGCCCTTGGCATGGGCGAGGCGCAGGAAGTCCATGCGCTCGGGATCGCCCGCCATCATCGCGCCGCCGGTCAGGTGCAGCCCGCAGGACTGGCCGGAGATCTCCTCGAGCTCGCGGTAGAGCGACACCGTGTAGGCCTGCAGCCTGGCCACGTTCGGGTCGCCGTTCAGGGTATGAAAGCCGCCGGCCGCGTGCCAGGACGACCCGCTCGTCAGCTCCGAGCGCTCGATCAGCATCACGTCGGTCCAGCCCGCCTTCGCCAGGTGGTAGAGCACCGAGCAGCCGACCACGCCGCCGCCGACCACCACCACCCGCGCCTGCGATTTCATGTCGCTTCCCCGCTTCCGACCAGCGCCTCGACCAGTCCCGAGTCCGGGTCGCCGAGATCCGCGATCACATCGAAATGGTGCCGGTCGGGTGCGATCGTCTGCGACATCGCGGCGCCGAGTCCCGTCCAGATGTTGGCGATCAGCGTCGCCTGCCGCACGAATTCCGGCCGCTCCAGGTCGCCGACCCAGGCGTGCACCCGCGCCGCCGGCACCGGCTCGCAGAGCGCCGGGCTCTCGGCCGCAGCCTCGGCGGCGTCGAGCCGCAGCTCGGCGTTCATCGCCGTGCGCAGCAGCGGCCGCAGGTCGTGCAGGCCGCTGATCGTCACCACCCGCCCGACCCGGGCCTGCACCCGCTGCGGCAGCTGGCTGTCCGCGCAGACCTGCCGGCAGACCAGGTGCCCGCCGGCGGAGTGCCCGGCCAGATGCACCGGCCCCGCGACCGTCGCCGCCGCCGCGGTCACCGCCGCCGCGATCGAGCGGGTGATCGCGGCGATCCGCACCTCCGGCGCCAGCGGATAGCCCGGCAGCGCCACCGCCCAGCCCCGCGCCAGCGGGCCGGCGGCCAGGTGCGACCAGTCGGTCCGGTCGAACTCGATCCAGAAGCCGCCGTGGACGAAGACGACGAGGCCGCGCGGCCGCCCCTCGGGCAGGAGCAGGTCCACGCGCTCGCGCGGGTGCCGCCCGTAGGCCAGCCCCGCGCGCAGCCGGTCCGGCGCCAGCTCGCGCGCGGAACGCCGCCGCGGCGGCCGCCCAGCGCGCCGGATAGCCGTCGCCGTCTTCGATATGCGCGGCATTGGCGTAGGCGTCGTCCCAGTCTGCGATCCGGTCCGCGATCATCAGAACGCCTTGAAGGTCAGCGTCGTCAGGCTCCGGTCGATGTGCGGGATGTCGAGGATCTTGCCGTTGATGTAGTGGCCGATGTCCTCCTCCTCGGGGATGTAGACCTTCATCAGCAGGTCGTACTCGCCCGAGGTCGAGTAGAGCTCCGAGGCGAATTCGCGGTCGTAGATCGCGTCGGCCACCTCGTAGGTCCGCCCGGGCCGGCAGCGCAGCTGGATGAACACGCAGTTCATGGCTCCCTCCTGTCGCGCGCCAGACTGCCGGGCGCCCTGCCGCGATGCAATCGGGATTTCGCCGCGGGCGGCGCCGCGGCGAGGAATTGGCCAGGCGCCGCGCGCGGCCCGGGATCAGCGACGCAAGGCGGCCCCGCGCTCTCCTGCGAGGTGCCGGACCTGCCGATCCGGACGAACCGTCCGGTCGGCCCGGCACCCCAGGGAGCCGATGGCCCTACTGCGCCTCCTGGCAGGTGCGCAGGGCCGCAATCGCCGGACCGGCGTCGGTGAGGGGGACGATCACCCTCTTGCCTTCGCCATAGCTGATGGTCAGCGACTGCATGTTGCCGAGCCCATAGATGAAATCGACGTTGTTGACCGGTACGGTCGCCCCGCCGAAGCCCTCGGTCTGCTGGCCCCTGAACGTGCCCTTGAAGATCTGGCCGTCGACGTCGAAGCTGGCCGGGATCTGCTCGCCGGGTTTGATGCCCTGCGGCATTCTCGACCAGGATCGCGAGATATCCGATCTTCTTGCGCCGCCCGGGCGTCGATGCCCATCTGCACCTGCGAGGTCGGGTCCTTGAACCGCTGAATGGCGACGCAACCCGGCCCCATGTTCTGGTTGACCGCGATCTCCCAGTTGCCTTCCACCCCATACCTCTTGAAGTTCTCGGCGGCCGATGCTCCGCCGGCGGCGAGCCCGCCCGCGATCAGAGCGGTCGCAAGCAATGTGATCTTGTCCAAGGCGATCTCCAGTCGTTGAAAGGTTGCAGACGCCGCACGCACCCGTTGATTCGGACCTCGCAAGCCACCCGACCATTGCGACCCCTCCGGGCAGCCGAACATGATCTGCGTCAAACCGAAGATTCGCTCCGGGTGCTATGGGCGCGCGGAAGATGCCAGAAGGGGGCCGAGATGAGCAAGTCCTATCCCGAGATCACCGCGCGGATCACCACCGGCATGAAAGTCCTGCGCAAGGACATTCCCGAGACCATGCAGGGCTTCTCCAAGCTCGCCCACGCCGCGACCAGCCCCGGCGCGCTCGACAGCAAGACCAAGGAGCTGATCGCGCTGGCCATCGGCGTCGCCACCCGCTGCGACGGCTGCATCGGCTTCCACATGGACGCGCTGGTCAGGCTCGGCGCCAGCCGCGAGGAAGTGCAGGAATGCCTCGGCATGGCGGTCTACATGGGCGGCGGGCCCTCGGTGATGTACGCCGCCGACGCGATGCTGGCCTTCGAGCAGTTCCGCGAGCTGCGCGCCGTCCCGGCCTGAGCCGGCCCGCCCCGGTAGCGGCGGGCCAGCGCCCGGTTAACCGGTTACCGCGGCAGGTGTCGGGACGTCAGCTCGTCAGGATCAGCAGCACGATCCCGCCCGAGACCAGGGCGATGCCCAGGGTCTCGCGGCGGCTCGGCCGCTCGCCGAAGGCGAAGCGCGCGGTCAGCCAGCTGAAGACCAGCTCGACCTGGCCCACCGCCTTGACCTGCGCCACCGCGACCAGGGTGAAGGCGGCGAACCAGCCGAGCGAGGCCAGCATCCCCGCCGCCCCGACCGGCGCCGCCAGCCGCCACTGCCGCAAAACCGCCCCCGCCGTGCCCGGCAGGCGCAGCGCCAGCCAGGCGGTCATCAGCAGCGTCTGGACGAGGGTCACGCAGGCCAGCGTGAAGGCCGGCCGGATCAGGAACCCGCCCGCCTCCGGCAACGCCAGCGCCGCCGCCCGGTAGGCGACGCCCGACAGCGCGAAGGCCGCGCCGCTGGCCAGCCCGATCCCCGCGGCCCGGTTCAGCACCCCGCCGCCGAGACCGCGCGCCGCCGAGAGCAGCACCACCCCGCTCAGGCTGACCAGGATCCCGGCCAGCGGCAGCGGCGCGATCCGGTCGCCGAGCAGCACCAGGCCGAGCAGCGCCGCCTGCACCGTCTCGGTCTTGGCGAAGGTGTTGCCGACCGCGAAGTTCCGCAGGCTGAACAGGTGCAGCAGCAGCAGGGTCGCCCCGATCTGCGCCACCGCCCCGACCAGCGCCCAGGCGGCGAAGGCCGGTGTGACCGGCGGCAGCGGATCGCCGCCCGCCACCAGCACCGCCACCGCCGCCAGCGCCCAGGGCACCGCGAACACGAAGCGCGCATAGGCCGCGCCGAGCACCCCCACCCGCGGCGTCAGCGCCTTCTGCAGCGCCGAGCGCAGGTTCTGCAGGAAGGCGCTGGCCAGCGACAGGGCGACCCAGAGCGGCATCACAGCCGATCGCGCAGCGCGTACCAGCTCATCGCCAGCACCAGCAGCGGCCAGCGCAGCCGGGCGCCGCCGGGGAAGGCCGGCTGCGGCAGCCCGGCGAAGACGTCGAAGCGCCCGGCGCTGCCCTGCACCGCCTCGGCCATCAGCTTGCCCGCCAGCGTCGCCATGGCGACGCCGTGCCCGGAATAGCCGCCCGCCGCGAACACGTTGGCCGCCAGCCGCTGGAATGCCGGCATCCGGTCGACGGTGATCGCCAGCGTCCCGCCCCAGGCGTAGTCGATCGGCGTCGCGGCCAGCTGCGGGAACACCGCCAGCATCCGCCGCCGCACCAGCCCGGCGATGTCGGCCGGAAACCGGTAGCCGTAGCTCTCGCCGCCGCCGAACAGCAGCCGCCGGTCCGCCGACAGCCGGAAATAGTTCACCACGAAGCGCGAATCCGCCACCGCCACGTCGTTGCGGATCAGCGCCCGCGCCCCGGCCTCGCCCAGCGGCGCGGTGGCGACGATGAAGTTGTTGATCGGCATCACCCGCGCCGCCACCGCCGGCAGCAGCCCGCCGAGATAGCCGTTGCCCGCGACGACGACGAAACCCGCCCGCACCAGCCCCAGCGCCGTGCGCACCTCCGGGTGCGCGCCCGCTCCGATCGCCTCGACCCGGCTGACCTCGAAGATCCGCACCCCCGCCGCCGCCGCGGCCCGCGCCAGCCCGAGCGCGAAGTTCAGCGGGTGCAGATGCGCCGCCCCGCGGTCGAGCACCCCGCCGTGATAGGCCTCGGTCCCGAGCGCCGCCCGGATGCCCGCCCGGTCGAGCGGCTCCAGCGCGCCGTAGCCGTAGTCGCGCGCGAGCTTCTCCGCCTCGGCGTGCAAGCCCGCCACCTCCCCGAGCCGGCAGGCGGCGTGGATCACCCCGGGCCTGAGGTCGCAGTCGATCCGTGCCGCGCCACCAGCCCCGCGACCAGCGCCTTGGCCTCCTCGGCCATGCTCCCAGAGCGCCCGCGCCCGCTCCCGGCCGAACCGCCGCTCCAGCCAGTCCTGCTCCCGCCGCTGCCCCGAGCCGACCTGCCCGCCGTTGCGCCCCGAGGCCCCCCAGCCGACCCGCTGCGCCTCGAGCAGCACCACGTCGAGCCCCGCCTCCGCCAGGTGCAGCGCCGCCGACAGCCCGGTATAGCCGCCGCCGATCACGCAGACGTCCGCCGCCTCCGCCCCCTCCAGCGCCGGGAACGGCGGCAGCGGCGTGGCGGTCGCGGCGTACCAGCTGTCGGGTATCTGCCCCGGCCCGGTCGTTGGCGGTGAGCAGGTCCATCAGACGTTCAGGAGCAGGTGGTCCCTCTCCCAGGGCGAGATCACCCGCAGGAAGGTCTCGACCTCGTCGCGCTTGATCGCCTTGTAGAGGTTGCAGAACTCGACCCCGAGCACGCCGGTGACCTCCGGGCACTCCTCGAAGAGATCGAGCGCCGCCAGCAGGTCGCGCGGGATCGCCCGCGGCCGGTGGTAGGCCTCGCCCGCCACCGCGTCGCGCGGCTTCAGCTTGCCCTTCATCCCGAGATAGCCGCAGGCGAGCGAGGCCGCCAGCGCCAGGTAGGGGTTGCAGTCCATCCCCACCACCCGGTTCTCGATCCGCCGGGCGTGCGGCTCGGCGATCGGGATGCGCAGCCCGGTGGTGCGGTTGTCCGGCCCCCATTCCAGGTTGATCGGCGCCGAGCCGTGCGGCACGAAGCGGCGGTAGCTGTTGACGTAGGGCGCCAGCATGCAGATCACCGTCGGGATGTGCTTCTGCTGGCCGGCGAGGAAGCTGTAGAACGCCTTGGTCGGCGCGCCCTTGGCGTCGGTGAAGATGTTGGCCCCGGTCTTCGCGTCCACCACCGACTGGTGGATGTGCATGGCCGAGCCCGGCTCCTCCTGCATCGGCTTGGCCATGAAGGTCGCGAAGCAGTTGTTGCGCAGCGCCGCCTCGCGGATGGTGCGCTTGAAGAAGAACACCTGGTCGGCCAGCTCCACCGGGTCGCCGTGCAGCAGGTTGATCTCCACCTGCCCGGCGCCGCCCTCCTGGATGATGGTGTCGATCTCGAAGCCCTGCCCCTCGGCGAACTCGTAGATGTCGTCGATCACCTTGCCGTACTCGTCGACCGCCGACATCGAGTAGGCCTGCCGCGACACCATCTGCCGCCCGGTGCGGCCCACCGGCGGCTCGATCGGCTCGTTGGGATTGAGGTTCGGCTTGATCAGGTAGAACTCCATCTCCGGCGCCACCACCGGCCGCCAGCCCTCGGCCTCGTAGAGCGCGACCACGCGCTTCAGCACGTTGCGCGGCGCCACCGCCACCGGCCGCCCGCTCAGGTCCTCGACGTTGTGGATCACCTGCAGCGTGACGTCGTCGGCCCAGGGCGACGCGCGCAGGCCGCCGCGTAGTCGGGCTTCAGCACCATGTCGGACTCGGTCCACTGGTTGGCGATGTCCATGTCGACGTAGTCGCCGGAGATGGTCTGGTGGAACACCGAGGTCGGCAGGAACATGCGGTCCTCGCGCATGAACTTGGCGAACGGCATCGCCTTGCCGCGCGAGATGCCGGCGATGTCGGCGATCACGCACTCCACCTCCTCGACCCGCCGGCCCCCGAGCCACTCGCGGAAGGCCTCGGGCAGGCGGTCGACGAACTCGGCGGGCGAGGCAGCCATGCGAACTCCTAGAGACGGCCGACGGGATGCGGCACCGCGCCGGCCTTCGCGGCCAGCAGGCAGAGCCAGTCATGCGCCAGGTGCGCCGCGGCGAGCGCGGTGATCTCGGCGTGGTCGAACGGCGGCGAGACCTCGACGATGTCCATGCCGACGAGATTCGAGCGGCCCCAGGCCGCGGACCAGCTCCAGCGCCTGCCAGCTGGCGAGCCCCCCCGGCACCGGCGTCCCGGTCCCCGGCGCGAAGGCCGGATCCAGCCCGTCGATGTCGAAGCGAGAGATAGACCGGCGCGTCCCCCGCCCGCGCCAGGATCACCTCGAGCGCCGCGGCGACGCCGTGGCGGTGCAGCCAGGGCGCGGTCAGCACCTCCAGCCCCTCGGCGCTGTCGTGGTGGGTGCGGATGCCCGACCTGCGTCGAGCGCGCCGGATCCACCAGCCCCTCGCGGATCGCCCGGCCCATCATCGTGCCGTGGTCGATCCGGCTCGGATCGTCCGGCCAGAGGTCGCCGTGCGCATCGACCTGCACCAGCGCCAGCGGCCCGTAGGCCGCGGCATGGGCGCGCAGCAGCGGCCAGGCGATGAAATGATCGCCGCCGAGCGCCAGCAGCTTCGCCCCCGCCCCGATCACCTCCGCCGCCGCCGCCTCGATCGCCGGCGCCACGCTCTCGGGATGGTGCGGGTCGAGCATGGCGTCGCCGCGATCGACGATCGCCAGCGCCTGCAGCAGATCGAAGCCCCAGGGAAACGCCCTGAGCTCGGCCAGCTGCACCGAGGCCGCGCGGATCGCCCGCGGCCCCAGCCGGCAGCCGGGCCGGTAGGTCACCGCGGCGTCGAAGGGAAAGCCCATCACCGCCACGTCGACGCCGGCGAGCTCGCGGCGTGTAGCGCCGGCGCAGGAACGACAGCGCCCCGCCGTAAGTCATCTCGGGCCAGTGCTCGCGCAGGCCCGCCGCCCGGAAGGCGCTGTCGCCCGCGCTATCCACGCCGGGCGCTCCGCCGGAGCTGCCAGGAGGCGATGCCGACGCCGACCGCGACGATGGCGATGATGATGGTGGCCAGCGCGTTGATGTCGGGGCTGACCCCGAGCCGCACCTTGGAGAAGATCACCATCGGCAGCGTCGAGGCGCCCGGCCCGGTGACGAAGCTCGCCACCACCAGGTCGTCCAGCGACAGCGTGAAGGCCAAGCAGCCACCCGGCGATCAGCGCCGGCGCGATCACCGGCATGGTGATGTCGAAGAACACCCGCACCGGCCGGGCGCCGAGGTCCATCGCCGCCTCCTCGAGGCTCTCGTCGAGGCTCGCCAGCCGCGACTGCACCACCACGGTGACGTAGGCCATGCAGAAGGTGACGTGGGCGATGATGATGGTGGTCATGCCGCGGCCGGCCGGCCAGCCGATCAGCTGCTGCATCGAGACGAAGAGCAGGAGCAGCGACAGCCCGGTGATCACGTCGGGCATCACCAGCGGCGCCGTCGACATGCCGGTGAGCAGCGCCCGGGTGCGAAACCGCCCGAACCGCGACAGCACATAGGCCGCCAGCGTCCCGAGGACCACCGCCAGCGTCGCGGTCACCACCGCCACCTGCAGGCTGATCCAGGCCGCGCCCAGGATTTGCTGGTTCTGCAAGAGGCTCCCGTACCACTTGGTCGAAAAGCCGCCCCAGACCGTAACCAGCTTGCTCTCGTTGAAGCTGAAGATGATCAGCGACAGGATCGGGGCGTAGAGGAAGACGAAGCCCAGAATGCAGAAGATCAGCAGCAGCGTCGAGGCGCGCATCAGACCTGCCCCACCCCGGATTTCATACTGACAAGCTTACCTGGAGAGCAGTCGGCGCGCGCCTTGCGCGCGCCAGGCAAAAAACCTGCGCGCACCTGCGCGCTCCTTGTGGCGGCAAAGGCCGCCGCGCGGCGCCAGCCGCGCCCGGCCGTTCCGGCACCGGCGCCGCCGCGCATCAGCTCTCCTCCTCGCGAGCCTGGACGCTGCGCAGGATCATGATCGGGATCACCAGCGCCACCAGCATCGCGATGGCGACGGCGCTCGCCACCGGCCAGTCGCGGTTGGAGAAGAACTCGTTCCAGAGCACCCGCCCGATCATCAGCGTGTTCGGGCCCGCCGAGCAGCTCGGGGATGACGAACTCGCCGATCGCCGGCACGAACACCAGCATGAAGCCGGCGATGATCCCCGGCATCGAGAGCGGCAGGGTGACGTGAAAGAACGTCACCAGCGGCCGGCCGCCGAGGTCGGCCGAGGCCTCGAGCAGGCTCTCGTCGAGCTTCACCAGGTTGGCGTAGAGCGGCAGGATCATGAACGGCAGGTAGGTGTAGACGATGCCGAGATAGACCGCGAAGTTGGTCTGCAGCATCACCAGCGGCTGGTCGATGATCCCGGTCCAGAGCAGGAAGTTGTTGATCACCCCGTTCGAGCGCAGGAACCCCTGCCAGGCGTAGACGCGCAGCAGGAACGAGGTCCAGAACGGCAGGATCACCAGCGTCAGCAGCAGCGACCGCCGCGGTTCGGGGCTGCGCGCGATGTAGTAGGCGATCGGATAGCCGACCAGGAGCGCGATCAGCGCCGAGATGAAGGCGATCTTCAGCGACGAGAGGTAGGCGTTGAGATAGAGCGGGTCGTCGAACAGATAGGCGAAGTTGCCGAAGTTCAGCGTCACCACCGCCGACTGGTCGCCCCATTCCAGCAGCGGCGTGTAGGGCGGCTGGGCGATCGCCGCCTCGCTCAGGCTGATCTTGGCCACGACCAGGAACGGGATCAGGAAGAAGACCACCAGCCACAGCACCGGCACCGCGATCACCAGCCCGCGGCCGTCGAGCCCGAGCCGGCGCAGCCCGGCGGCGGTCCAGCGCAGCGGCGGCACGCGCTGGATCAGCCCGCTCATTGCGTCAGCACCACGCCCGCGGTGTCGTCCCAGGTCACCCAGACCGTCTCGTCCCACGAGATCGCGTCCTCGTCGAAGCGCGACAGGTTCGCCCGGGTCGCCTGCAGCACCTTGCCGGTCTCGAGCCTGAGCCGGAAGATCGACAGGTTGCCGAGATAGGCCACCTCGTCGACCACCGCCTTCAGGACGTTGTGCAGCGCCTCCGGCCGCTCGCGGCTGATCCGGAGCTTCTCCGGCCGGATCGCGAACCAGAGCGTCTGGTTCAGCACGCAGGAGACGCCGTGGCCGACATGGATCTCGCCCCCGGCCTCGGGGCTCTGCATGCGGATGTAGTCGGGCTCGTCCTCGGTGACGCGCCCCTCGAACATGTTCACCGAGCCGATGAAGTCGGCGACGAAGCGCGAGCTGGGATACTCGTAGATCTCCGGCGGCTCGCCCACCTGCACGATCTTGCCCTCGTTCATCACCCCGATCCGGGTGGAGAGCGTCATCGCCTCCTCCTGGTCGTGGGTGACGACGATGAAGGTGACCCCCAGCGTCTCCTGGATCTTGATCAGCTCGAACTGGGTCTCCTCGCGCAGCTTCTTGTCGAGCGCGCCCAGCGGCTCGTCGAGCAGCAGGAGCTTCGGCCGCTTCACCAGGCTCCGCGCCAGCGCCACCCGCTGGCGCTGGCCGCCCGAGAGCTGGTCGGGCTTGCGCGCCGGCGAACTGGCCGAGCTTGACCAGCTTCAGCATCTCCGCCACCCGGTCGCGCGCCTCGCCGCGGTTCATGCCGTCGCGGTGCAGCCCGTAGGCCACGTTCTTCTCCACCGTCATGTGCGGGAACAGCGCGTAGGACTGGAACATCATGTTGGTCGGCCGCTCGTAGGGCGGCAGCCCGGTCATGTCCTGGCCGTCGATCTCGATCCTGCCCGCCGTCGGCGTCTCGAACCCCGCGAGCATCCGCAGCAGCGTCGACTTGCCGCAGCCCGAGCCGCCGAGCAGGCAGAACAGCTCGCCCTTGAAGATGTCGAGGCTGACGTCGTCGACGGCGTAGAAGTCACCGAACTTCTTGGTGATCTTCTCGATGCGCACGAAGGGGCGCTCGGTGCCGGTGGCCCAGGGTTTGGCCGAGGCGACGGTCACGGTCTCGTTCATGCGGGCTCCGCGCGGCCAAGCTGGAACCGCCGCGCGGTCGGGCACGGCGGCAGGCGCGCCGAGCTTATGGTCCGGCCCGTGCCCGTGTCCAGCGCGGTGTGCGCCCGGGTGCCGCGCCGAGCTACTGCCCCGTGCGCACCTGGGTCCAGAGCCGGGTCATGGTCCGGTCGAGCTTGGCGCCGTAGGCCACGGTCGGGAACAGCTTGGCCATCACGTCCGCGGGCGGGAAGATCGACGGGTCGTTCTTGATCGCGTCGTCCACCATCGGCATCGAGGCGGTGTTGGCGTTGGCGTAGGAGACGTAGTTGGTGATGTCGGCGGTGATCTGCGGCTCCATGATGAAGTTGATCCAGGCGTGGGCCGCGTCGGGGTTCGGCGCGTCGGCGGGGATCGCCATCATGTCGAACCAGAGCTGCGCCCCCTCCTTGGGCAGGCTGTAGGCGATGTCGACGCCGTTCTCGGCCTCGTCGGCGCGATCCGCGGCGATGTAGACGTCGCCGGAGAAGCCGATCGAGACGCAGACCTCGCCGTTGGCGAGATCGGAGATGTACTGCGAGGAATTGAAGTAGCGGATGTACGGCCGCACCTTCATCAGCATGTCGGCCGCCTTCTGCATGTCGTCGGCGCTGGTGCTGCCCGGGTCGAGCCCGAGGTAGGCGAGCGCGGTCTGCAGCATGTCGGGACCGGAATCGAGCATGGTGATGCCGCAATCGGCGAGCTTCGAGGCGTATTGCGGATCGAAGACCAGCGCCCAGCTGTTCACCGGCGCGTCCTCGCCCAGCCGTTCCTTCACCTTCTCGGTGTTGTAGCCGATGCCGATGGTGCCCCACATGTAGATCACGGCGTGCTCGTTGCCCGGATCGTAGGCCTGGGCCTTCTCCATCAGGCTGGCATCCATGTTCTTCAGGTTGGGCAGCTTCGACTTGTCGAGCGGCAGGTAGACCCCGGCCTTGACCTGGCGCTGCAGGAAGTTCGAGGTCGGCACCACCACGTCGTAGCCGGAATTGCCGGCCAGAAGCTTCGCCTCCAGCACCTCGTTGGAATCGTAGACGTCGTAGACGACCTTGATCCCGGTCTCCTTCTCGAACTTCGCCACCGTGTCCTCGGCGATGTAGTCCGACCAGTTGTAGATATGCACGACCTTGTCCTGGGCGGCCGCGGGCAGGGCCGCGAGGCTCGCCAGAACCGAAAGCAGAAGACGATGGTTCATATACCGAGTTTCCCTGTAGCAGATTCGGCTCAGACCCCGAGCCGATCCCGCAATCCATACCACCACGATCCCAGCACGGAATAGGGAACCGCGAATCGCCGCCCCCCCGGGAACGGGATCCACGGCACCCCGGCGAAGACGTCGAACCGGCTGCGGTCGCCGTGCACCGCCTCGGCCAGGATCCGCCCGTAGAGGTGGCTGCCCACCACGCCATGGCCGCTGTAGCCCTGGGCGAAGAAGCTGTTCGCCCCCAGCCGCCCCAGCTGCGGCACCCGGCTGAACGAGATCGCGCAGTTGCCCGACCAGGCGAAATCGACGCCCGCGCCGGCCAGCTGCGGGAAGATCCGCAGCATGTTCGGCACCAGCTTCGCCCGGATGTCCGCCGGGTCGGTGCCGCCGTACACCGTGCCGCCGCCGAACAGCAGCCGCCCGTCCGCCGACAGCCGGTAGTAGTCGAGCACGTAGCGCACGTCCTCGAAGGCCATGTCGCTCGGCAGCAGCTCCCGCGCCCGCTCGCCCAGCGGCTCGGTGGCGATGATCTGGGTCGAGAACGGCATTACCCGGTTCTCCAGCTCCGGCACCACGTGCCCGAGATAGGCGTTGCCGGCCAGGATCAGCGCCCCCGCCCGGACCCGGCCCGCCGCGGTCCGCACCACCGGCCGCCCGGCGATGTCGTCGATCCCGATCACCGGGCTCGCCTCGTGGATCACCCCGCCCAGTCCCTCGAACGCCGCCGCCTGCCCCAGCGCCAGGTTCAGCGGATGCAGGTGCCCGCCGCTGCGGTCGAGCATGCCGCCGAGATAGGCGTCGCTCGCCACGTGCGCCCGCAGCCCGGCCCGGTCGAGCATCTCGAAGTTGTCGTGCCCGTGCCGCCGCCACAGCGCCTGCTTGCGCTCCAGCCCGCGCATCTGCGCCGGCGTGAAGGCGGTGAAGACGTTGCCGTCCTTCAGGTCGCAGGCGATGGCGTACTTCGCCACCCGCTCGCGGATGATCCGCCCGCCTTCCTGCACCACCGTCGCGACGAACTTCGGCGACGCCCGCCCCGTAGCGCCCCTCGATCGTCTCCAGGCTCGCGTTCAGCCCGTTGACGATCTGCCCGCCGTTCCGCCCCGACGCCCCCCACCCGACCTTCGCGGCCTCGAGCAGCACCACCTGGTGCCCGCGCTCCGCCAGCTCCAGCCCCGCCGACAGCCCGGTGAAGCCGCCGCCGACGATGCAGACCTCGGCCTCGACCTCGCCCCGGAGCGGCGGCCGCGGCGGCGCGGCCAGGGCCGTCGCCGCGTAGTAGCTGGCCGGGTAGCCCTCCGCCGCTGCGCTCCCGCCCCTGCCCGCCACGGCACCCCGCCTCCCGCTTGTTGCGGCGGACCTCTAGCATCCGCCCGCGCAACTGCCTAGAGAGCGGAAGACCCGGGGAGAACGTGATGCCGCTCCAGATCCTCGGTGCAGGTTTCGGCCGCACCGGCACCAATTCCCTGCGCCTCGCGCTCGACCAGCTCGGCTTCGGTCCCTGCCATCACATGCACGAGGTCGCCGCCCACCCGGAGCAGGTCCCGCTCTGGCAGGCCGCCGCCCTCGGCCGCCCGATGGACTGGACCGCCGTCTTCGCCGGCTACCGCTCCCAGGTCGACTGGCCGGGCGCGCGCTACTGGCGCCAGCTCGCCGCCGCTTTCCCGGAGGCGCGGGTCATCCTCACCGTCCGCCCGGCCGAGGACTGGTTCCGCAGCTTCGCCGCCACCATCGGCCCGGAGATCCTGGCGCCACCCGCTCCCGGCGACCCGCTCGCCGCCGCCCGCCGGGCGATGCAGCGCCAGACCATCGCGGAGCAGGTGTTCGGCGGCCGCCCGCTCGACAAGGCCCACGCGCTCGCGGTCTACCGGGCCCACGTCGCCGAGGTCACCGCAGCGCTTCCGCCGGAGCGCCTGCTGGTCTTCGACGTCCGCGAGGGCTGGGCGCCGCTCTGCGCCTTCCTCGGCGTCGACGCCCCGGCAACCCCGTTCCCCCGCACCAACGACACCCGCGAATTTCACGACGGCACCTGGCTGCCGCCGCGCCGAACCGCGCACTGGTCCCGCCGCGGCGAAATCCGGATAGATAAGCCCGCGCGCAACCTCCGGAGCCCCCATGCCCGCCAGCCTCTTCTCGCCGATCAGCATCGGCGGCCTCGACTTCAGCAACCGCATCGCGGTGTCGCCGATGTGCCAGTACTCGGCCGACGACGGCTCCGCCTCCGACTGGCACCTCCAGCACTGGATGATGCTGGCGATGACCGGCGCGGCCATGGTCACCGTCGAGATGACCGACGTCGAGCGGCGCGGCCGCATCAGCCACGGCTGCCTCGGCCTCTATTCCGAGCACAACGAGGCCGCCGCCCGCCGCGCCCTCGACGCCGCCCGCGCGGTCGCGGCCCCGGGCGCCCGGTTCGGCATCCAGCTCGCCCATGCCGGCCGCAAGGCCTCCTGCCGGCGACCCTGGGAGGGCGGCGGCCCGCTGCAGCCGGACCAGGACCCCTGGCAGACGGTCTCGGCCTCGGCCGTCCCCTATGCCGACGGCTGGCACACGCCCGCGCGCGCTGACCGCCGACGAGATCGAGGTGCTGGTCGGCGAGCTTCGTCGCTGCCGCCGAGCGCGCCCGACGGGTCGGCTTCGACTTCATCGAGCTGCACAGCGCCCACGGCTACCTGTTGCACCAGTTTCTGTCGCCGCTCTCCAACCGGCGCAGCGACGCCTGGGGCGGCTCGCCGGAGAACCGGCTGCGCCTGCCGCTCGAGATCATCGCCCGTGTCCGCGCCGCCGTCCCGGAGCTCATGCTCGGCGCCCGGCTCTCGGTCACCGACTGGGTGGAGGGCGGCCTGAGCGTCGAGGACGGCATCGCCATCGCCCGCGCCTACGGCGAGGCCGGCGTCGCCTACGTCTGCTGCTCGTCCGGCGGCAACTCGCCGCTGCAGCAGATCCCCACCGGCCCCGGCTACCAGGTCCACCTCGCCGAAGCGGTGCGCACCGGTGCCGGCGTCGTCACCCGCGCGGTCGGCATGATCGACGCGCCGCGCCAGGCCGACGCCATCGTCCGCGACGGCCGCGCCGACATGGTGGCGATGGCCCGCGCCTTCCTCGCCGACCCGCGCTGGGTCTGGCGCGCCGGCGCCGTGCTCGGCCACGACGTCTACCGCGCCCCGCAATACGCCCGCGCGGCCGAGCTCGCGAAGAAATGGGCCGAGGCCGCCTGAACCGGATCGCGCCTCAGCCCTCGCGCAGCCCGATCCTGCTCAGGAGCGCCCGAAACCGCCGGCTGGACCGCAGCCCCGCGAACGCCGGCCAGACACCGCAGTAGACCATCCATCCGGACCGGTCGTCCGCGGCGCGCTCCAGGCTGTCGAGGGCGTCCTCCACGCGGCCGAGCCCGGCCTGCACATGCGCAACCTCGAACGGGTCGACGTAGCTCGATCGCGACAGCGCCGCCAGCTCGTCCAAGATCGCCCGAGCACGATCCGGTTTCCCCCAGACGGCGAAGGTGTGGCCGAGCGCCCCGAGGATTCGCGCCCGGAACGCCAGGTCCCCCCGGCCGCGCTCCCGCGCCGTTTCCAGCGCCCCGCGCGCGGCCGCGAAATCGCCCAGCCGGTTCTGTGCCAACCCCAACCACCAGTACGCCCGATAGTACCGGCCATCGAGCCTCAGCGCCTTTGCGCATTGGGCGACGGCCGCCGGGTAGTCGCCGGCGAGATAGAGCGTCTGGGCGTGCGCGAGGGTGATGGTGAGCGAGGTGGGATCGAGGCGCTCCGCCCAGGCGATCTCGTCCTCGGCCTCGTCGAAACGCCCCAGCGGCGCCAGCGCGTAGATGCTGTACCACTGGTGCAGCGTGGCATAGCTGGCGTCGCTTTCGAGCGCGCGCCGGAACTCGATTTCCGCGCCGCGCCAGTCCCAGTGAAACCCGGCGCGCACCACGGCAAGCGAGGTATGCGCTTCGACCAGCCGGTCGTCGATCTCCAACGCCCGCAGGGCCGCCCGTTCCGCAGCAGGCATGCACGCCGCCGGCGCCTCGGCGCCCGACATGGCGAGCATGATGTAGCAGTCGGCGATCCCGGAATGGGCGCGGCCGTAGGCAGGATCGATCCGGATCGCGTTGCGGAAATGCGCGAGGGCGGCGCGGAACCCGGCCGCGTCGCGCTTGTTCCAGTGGAATCGACCCACGAGGTACTGGTTGAGCGCGTCGACGCTCCCGTCGATGGCTCGGCCCGCTTCGCCGAAGCCGACGGACCAGGCTTGCGCAGCGACGTCGTCGACGGCGCGCTGAAGCGCGGCACGTACTGACCACGCGGCAGCTCGACCAGGAGCCCGTCGTTGGCCCCTTCCTGCGCGTAGTACTCGGCCAGCTTGGCTCGAAGCCGACCGGCTTCGACGCGGACGATCGGGTCCAGGCGCGGGTCGAAGCTCGCCGCGGGACGGTCGAACACTTCGATGCCGATCACCGTCTCCTTGATCTCCGCTGAAAGGCCTTTGAGCGCCTCCTCGGTCACGAAGCGGAGAAACCGCTTCAGCCTTTCGGCCTTGGCGAAATGGCGACTCTCGAGGATGCGGGTGACCTGCGCTCGCGACGCGACGGCGCTTGCCACTTCGACTTCGCCCGAAGGCACGACCCCGCCTCCACTCGAGAGCTGGTACGGAAATCTGTAACCGTTACATTATTGATCCCAGCCTCGAAAAAAGACGAGAGTAATTGCGTGGCTGCTTCCGTCATTCTGACGACGAAGAAGGCGGCCGCTGCGTCAACCTCATCTGCCGGACAGACCCGTCCCGGTCAGCAATCCGCTGATGAACGGAGGCATTGCGCCATGCGCTATCTCCTCATCCTGCTTGGTCTCTCGATGCTCCTGGCGTCGCCCGCCTTGTCCGATCCCCCCGAAAAAGGCTTCGTCGGCGCCCTCACCTACGAAAACGGCAGTGAGCCCCGGCGCTTCGCCTGTGATCGTCTCGACCTCGTGCGCACGCTCTACGAGACCGGAGATCTCTTCCAGATGCGTCCGAAGTTCAATGAACTCACGCGGACAGCGGGCGTCTACGGTGAGCCTCAGTGCCTGATCGGCCGATACGGAGTCATAAAAGTTCTCGATCAGCCGTTGTTCCTCGGACCGATCAAGAACCCGATCGGCAATGCCAAGCTCTTCATTTGGGCTGTCCACGTCGACAACAGCCCAAAGGGCGGTACCGCCGACTACTGGGTCCTCTATCTCGACACCACAGGCAAACGTGCCGGCGTGTGACCATGCCGCTCGTCGGGCACGGGCGCTTCCGCCTCGCCGAGCGTCGCTGCTCGCGCCTTCGATGGCGCCCGCCACTAGACGATCTCCAGATACGTCTCGTGCTCGAAGGCGCTGATCTGCTGCGAGAAAACCTGCAGCTCCTGCTTCTTCATCCCGAGGAAGGTCTCGCGCAGGATCGGCGCGAAGATCCGGCCGATGCTCTCGCTGTGCTCGAAGGCGTCGATCGCCTGCTTCCAGTCGATCGGCAGCGTCGCGCCGCTGGCGGTGTCGCTGGTCGTCACCATCGGCTCCGGCGGCACGATCCGGTTCTCCATGCCCTCCAGCGCCGCCCCCAGGATCGCCGCCAGCACCAGGTACGGGTTGGCGTCCGCCCCCGCCACCCGGTGCTCGATCCGCCGCGCCGCGTTGCTGCCGCCCGGAATCCGCACCGCCGCCGCCCGGGTCTCGTAGCCCCAGCAGACCTCCGACGGCGCATGCGCGTTCGGCTGCAGCCGCCGGTAGGAGTTGCGGTGCGGCGCGAAGATCAGGCTCGAGGCCCGCATCGACGACAGCACGCCCCCGACCGCGTGCTGCATCAGCTCCGAGCCCTCCGGCGTGCCGTTGTCGAAGACGTTCTTGCCGTCCTGGTCGAGCAGGCTGAAATGCACGTGGAAGCCGTTGCCGGCCCGGTCGAGGAACGGCTTGGCCATGAAGCTCGCCGCCAGCTCGTACTTCCGGGCAATGCCCTTCACGAAGCGCTTGAAATACAAGGCGTCGTCCGCCGCCTTCAGCGGGTCCGGCTCGTGCAGCAGGTTGATCTCGAACTGGCCGCCGCCGTTCTCGCTGATCGCGCTGTCCACCGGCACGCCGTGGGTGTCGCAGGCGGCGTAGACGTCGGTGAAGAACGCCTCGAAATGGTCGAGGTCGTCGATCGACAGCGCCCCGTCGCCGTCGAGGAACTTGTGGGTCACCGGCGACTTCGGCGGCGTCGGCACCTCGCCGGTGGTGTCGACCAGGTAGAACTCGAGTTCGGTCGCCACCACCGGCGTCAGCCCCAGCGCCGTGAAGCGGTCGCAGACCGCCGCCAGCGCCCGCCGCGGGTCGCCGAGGTACGGCGCGCCGTCCTCGGTCAGCATCCAGAGCGGCAGCAGCGCGGTCGGCGATGCCCAGCCAGTTCATCGGCAGGAAGCCGCGCCCGGTCGGCTCGCACCTGCCGTCGACGTCGCCCTGCTGGTAGACCAGCGGGTTGCCCTTCACGTCCTCGCCCCAGATGTCGAGGCAGGTGATCGAGTAGGGCATGCGCATCTGACCGTCGAGCACCTTGGCCGCCTGCGCCACCGGCACCCGCTTGCCGCGCAGGATGCCGTTCAGGTCGCAGACCGCCGCCCGCAGGCTGGTGATGTCGGGTCGGCCCTCGAGCCAGCCCAGGGCGTCGTCCGAATTCACGATTGTCTCCGTGGTGCTATGCGCGTCTGCTACCACGCGGCCGCACCGCCGCCAAGAGCCACCGCTTCCGCGCGGCGGCGCTCAGAAATCCCAGGCGTCGCGCTGAAGCACCACCCGATAGCCGTCGGGATCCTCGAACGTCACGCCCGAGCGGTCCCAGTAGGGGTTGAACGCCGGCACCGGAGCGATACCCTGCCGCGCGCATGCGCGTCACCGCGGCGCGCCAGACCTCCGCATCCGGCAGATAGAACACCAGGAGGTTGTCCTCGGTCGGCGCCCGCCCCGCCGCATGACCGCGCGCCCGGGTGAACTCGAAATGATAGGGCGCCCCCACCTGCCCGAGCATCACGCCGTCGAAGCCGTCGTGGTCCTCGAACCGGTCGAGCACCTCGAGCCCAAGCCCGTCGCGATAGAAGCCCAGCAGCGCCTCGAGGTCGTCGCTCGGCCGCGCCACCCGCAGCGTCGGGACCATGCGCTATGCCGCGGCCGTCCCGCCGCGGTTCCAGCCCCGGCCGCGCTCGCCGAACATCTCGAACCCGTCCGCCGTCACCGCCACCGTGTCCTCGAGCTTGATGAAGCCCCGGCGCGGGTGATGCATCGTGGTCTCGACCGAGATCACCATGCCTGCCTCCAGCGGCCGGTCGGCATCGACCGGGTCGTACATGCTGTTGCGCATCAGGAACGGCGCCTCGTGGCTGATCAGCCCCATGCCGTGGGCGAAGAAGTCGGTGAAGGCCGCGCTCGGCCCCGCCTGCATCACCTCGAGCGCCCGGGCGCCGACCTCACCGCCGGGCGCCCCGGCCCGCACCCGGGAGAACGCCGCCTGCTGCACCCCGTCGACCTCGGCCAGCAGGTCCTCCAGCTCCGCATCCGGCTCGCCCAGCAGGCCCATCCGCGCCAGGTCGCCGATGTAGCCGTCGAGATTGCCGCCCGAATCGATCGACAGCACCTCCCCCGCCGCCCAGGCCTGGTCCGACGGCGCCCGGTTGTGGCTCGCGCCGAGCGTCAGCAGGCAATAGTCGAAATGCAGCCCGCGCCCGACCTCCTCGCGCCGCAGCCGCTCGATGATCTCGGCCTTGGTCACGCCCTCCCGCGCCCAGCCGATCGTCGCCAGCATCGCCTCGGTGATCAGCTCCGAGCCCCGCCGCAGCTTCTCCAGCTCCTCCGGCGTCTTCACCGCCCTCAGCCGCTCCAGCACGCCGGTCGCGTCGACGAAGCGCGCGCCCCCCAGCCGCCCGGCCAGCAGCGCCTGCGCGTCCGAGGGCAGGAAGCTCGGCTCGACCCCGATCCGCGCCCCGGCCGCCCCGATCTTGGTCAGGTGCCCGGCCGCCAGTGCCGCCGCGTCGGTCGCGCTGGAGGCCTCCGCGTGCAGCGTCGGCGTCCAGAACGGCCGCACCGCGTGGTCGTATTTCTCCATGCCGTGGCCGACATAGGCCGCCAGGTCCGGCCGCCC
Source organism: uncultured Alphaproteobacteria bacterium (assembly GCA_963847795.1). Lineage (GTDB taxonomy): Bacteria > Pseudomonadota > Alphaproteobacteria > Rhodobacterales > Rhodobacteraceae > Amaricoccus. The sequence goes on along the minus strand of CAWKBH010000015.1, from coordinate 342,536 downwards.
CCTGGCATAGACCACGATCGGCAGATAGCGGCTGTGCCCGATCGCCTCCATCGCCGAGAAGAACAGGAAGCTGTAGCCGCCCATCAGGTAGCGGGTGTTGTGCTTGGAGGTGGCCAGCAGCACGTCGATCCCGGCCTCCTCCATCAGCCGGTCGAGCCGCGCGGTGTCGAACGACGCCTCGGTGCGCTCCAGGGTCTCGGATTTGTCGCTCATCGGCCGGCCTCCCACCTCCCCCGCCGGGTCAGCCCGGCCCGGCCAGCCTGCCGCAGCCCCGCGCCGGCGTCCAGCGGATCCCGAGCCGCGACACCGAAGCGGCGTGACGCGCCGCCGCCGACCCCCTAGATCTCGCGCCGATGACCGCTCTCGCCGCCCTCCGCCGCCTCGCGCTCGCCGCCCTGGCCGCGCTCTGCCTCGCCGCCTGCACCGGCAGCCCGGCCGGCGGGCCGGCGCCCGGCGATCCGGTCGCACCCGGCCCGGCCGGCGCCAGCCTCGAGGACCGGCTGGCCCTGCATGTCTGGCCGAGCCGCGGCCCGCCGCGCGCGGTGATCCTGGCGCTGCACGGCTTCGGCGACGCCGGCGATCTCACCTTCGACGCCGCCGCCCGCGCCTGGGCCGAGCGCGGCATCACCGTCTACGCCCCCGACCAGCGCGGCTTCGGCGCCAACCCCAGCCGCCGCCGCTGGCCCGGCGTCGATGCGCTGGTGGCCGACGCCGTCGCGCTCTCGCAGGCGGTGCGCGCCCGCGAGCCCGGCCTGCCGCTGGTGGTGGTCGGCCATTCCATGGGCGGCGGCGTCGCGCTCCTCGCCGCCGCCCACGGCCTCGACGCCGACGCCCTGGTGCTGGCCGGCCCCGCCATCGCCGGCGGCGACGCGCTGAACCCGGTCTACCGCAGCGCCGCCTGGGCGCTCGCCGCCGCGCTGCCCGAGCAGCGCTGGACCGGCCGCGGCCTGGTCGCGATCCGCCCCACCGACAACCCGGTCGCGCTCGACCGCGCCCGCCGCGACCCCCGCCACTTCGGCGATCCCTCCAGCCGCGAGCTCTACGGCCTGGTCGAGCTGATGGACCGCGCCGCCGCCGCCGCGCCCGCGGTCGACCTGCCGACCCTGGTGCTGATGGGCGCCCGCGACGAGGTGCTGCGCCCCGACGCGGTCCGCGAGATCGAGGCCCGCATCCCCGGCGCCGTCGGCTTCACCCTCTACCCCGACGGCTGGCACTGGCTGTTCCGCGACCTGCAGGCCCCCCGGGTCTGGAACGACGTCGCCGACTTCGTGCTCTCCGCCCACCCGCGCCAGAGCCTGAGCCGAGCGGATTGAATCGGCGCGCCTGCCTCCTCCGTCTGCGGACCGCGCGCGTCCGGATCGAGGATAGAGAAGTTCCCGCCGTCCGTCTCCTGCGGGAATCTCTCCGGACTACCGGAGTTCCGCCGGGCGGCCCGGGATCGGACGCAATGCGCCGTCACCCGAGGTTCGGTCGAGCACGGCGTAGGTGGCGAACTTCACGACGCTCGCAAGCGCGAAGAAGCCTAGCGCATAGGCCCAGACCAGCCCGGCCAGCGCCCAGCCGGTCGGTGCCATGAACCAGCCGTAGACCACCGCCAAAGTGCCGACGAGCTGGGTCGCCTCGCAGGGCACCACCAGCCTCCAGCTCGGCCATGGCCGCTCCCAGATCGGCCCGCGGTTGCGCGTCAGGTAGATGGTCATGTGCCCGGCCACCAGCAGCTTCAGGAAGATCACCGACTGCACCACCGCCGGCGGAAGGCCGAGCACGTGCCGCGCGATCCAGAACATGCCGAAGCTCGCCACCACCCCGAACAGCCCCAGCACAGAGGCGACGGTCAGCACCCGGCGCATGTCCCAGCGCACCGGACGGGCGGCGAACGGGGCGTTGTCGTAGGCGATCATCATGATCGGGATGTCGTTCATCAGCGCCAGCAGCACCACCATCACCGCAGTGACCGGGTAGAAGTTGAAGGCGATGATGCTCGCCGTCATGAACAGCAGCACGCGCGTGGTCTCGGCGATGCGGTAGATGGCATACCCGGTCATCCGCTCGAAAATGCGCCGCGCCTCCTCGATGGCGGTGGCGATCACCGACAGCCCGGGCGCGGTCAGCACCAGGTCGGCGGCGGCGCGGGCGGCATCGGTGGCGCCGCTGACCGCGGTGCCGACGTCGGCCTGCTTCAGCGCCGGCGCATCGTTCACGCCGTCGCCGGTCATCCCGACGATGTGGCCCGCGCCCTGCAGCACCTTGACGATCTCGAACTTGTGCTCGGGCAGCACCCGGGCGAAGCCGTCGGCGGCGACCACCTGGGCGGCGAGATCCGGCGGCGTGCCGTCGCCGAAAACCTTGTCGGCGACGAGGATGTTCTGGCCGAGCTTCAGCCGCGCCGCGATCTGCCGGGCGATCGCCTCGTGGTCGCCGGTCACCATCTTGATCGCCAGCCCCATCTCGCGGATCTTCGCCACCGTCGCCGCACTGTCGTCGCGCGGCGGGTCGAAGAGCGGCAGCAGGCCGAGGAACCGCCAGGTCTTCCCATCGTCGCACCGCGCCACGCCGAGCGTCCGGTAGCCCTCGGCCGCGAAGGCGTCGACCCGCGCGCTGACATCTCCGCTGTCCGATCCGCAGAGCCCGAGGATCACCTGCGGCGCGCCCTTGGCGACGCGGAAGCCGCGACCGTCCGCCTCGATCTCCGCCTCGGCCCGCTTCACGATCGGGTCGAACGGCTTGAAATCCTTGGTCCGGTAGCCCTTGAGCCCGTCGGCCGACGGTGCCGCCCGCAGAATCGCCGCGTCGATCGCGTCGGGGCTGTCCCGCTCCGAGGCGAGCGCCGCCGCCAGCAGCAGATCCGCGCGCTCGACGCCGGACGCCGGCTCCGGGTCGCCGAGCGTCAGCTCGTTCTTGGTCAGCGTGCCGGTCTTGTCGGTGCAGAGCACGTCCATGCCGGCCATCTCCTCGATCGAGACCAGCCGCGACACGATCGCCCGCAGCCGCGCCAGCCGTTCGGCGCCCACCGCCATCGTCACCGACAGGACGGCCGGCAGCGCCACCGGGATCGAGGCGACCGTCAGGATCAGCGCGAACTGCGCCGTCTCGAGCAGCGGATCCCGGCGCAGGAACGCCACCACGGCGATCAGCGCCACCAGCCCGATGGTGACCGCGATCAGGAAGTTGCCGATCCGCAGCACCGCCTTCTGGAAATGCGACACCGTTGCCGCCCGCTCGACCAGCCCGGCGGTCTTGCCGAAATAGGTCTTCATGCCGGTGGCGGTCACCACCCCCGTCATCTCGCCGAGCTTCGCCACCGAGCCCGAATAGGCCGGATCGCCGGCCTTCTTGTCGACCGGCAGCGACTCGCCGGTCAGCGCCGACTGGTCGACGCTGAGATAGGCGCCTCCGACCAGCCGTAGGTCGGCCGGGATCACGTCGCCGAGCTTGACCGTCACCAGGTCGCCGGGCACCAGGAGCCGCGCCTCGATGTCGCGCCAGGCTCCGTCGCGGCGGACCCGGGCGCGCGGCGCCAGCCGCTGCTTCAGGAGGGCGATGGCATTGTCCGCCTTCGCCTCCTGCCAAAAGCCGACCCCGGCATTCATCAGCAACATCGCCAGGATGATCGCCAGATCCGCCCAGTGCCCGACCACCGCCGACAGCACCGCCGCGGTCTCGATCATCCAGGGGATCGGCCCCCAGAAGAACCGCGCCAGCCGTTGGAGCGCCCCGACCCGATGCTCGGCCAGTGCGTTCTCGCCATACTGGGCGAGCCGGCGTGAAGCTTCGGCTTCGCTCAGACCCGCCGACCCTTCCGCGGGCGGGACGGCAGCCGGTGTGCCTTCGTCTTTCGGTTTTGGTGCCTTCTGGCTTGCGACGGGTGTGCTCATTGCGGTCCCTGCTCCCTGATCCAGCGGGCGATGTCCGGCCATTGCTCCTTCAGCGTGCGCGCGGGGGCATGATCGAGCTTCTCGGCCTCGGCCGGGAACTTCAGGGTGCGGGCGAAGGCCGCCAGACCCCCTTCGAACGCGCCGGCCGCCGCCCCGACTGGCCAGAACAGGGGACCGATGGCCCGATGCGCCCCGCAGATGCCCGTTCGGGCATGCTGTCACTCCCGTGCCGCTTCAGTCGCGCAGACGCGGGCATCCTATCCGATCCAGCGGCCGGGCCTGTTCAACCACTCGCGAGCCGACCCGCCTCAGGGCCGCGCGCCCATCGCCCGCGCGGTGATCCGCTCGGCCAGGCCGATCACCCCGACCAGCCCCGCCGCCAGCACCGCCGCCATCACCAGCGCCGCCCAGATCTGCACGGTCTGGCCGTAGTAGCTGCCCGACAGCATCCGCGCCCCCAGTCCCGCCACCGCCCCGGTCGGCAGCTCGCCGATGATCGCGCCGACGAGGCTCGCCGCCACCCCGACCTTGAGCGAGGCGAACAGCCACGGCAGCGCCGCCGGCCAGCGCAGCCTGACGAAGGTCTGGGCCCGGCTGGCGTTCCAGGTGCGCATCTGGTCGACCAGCATCCGGTCAGGGCTGCGCAGCCCCTGCACCATGCCGACCGCGACCGGGAAGAAGCTCAGATACATCGAGATGATCGCCTTCGGCAGCAGCCCGGTGACCCCCACCGAGTTCAACACCACGATGATCATCGGCGCGATCGCCAGGATCGGGATGGTCTGGCTGGCGATCACCCAGGGCATCACGCTCGCATCCGTGGTCCGGTCGTGGACGATGCCGATCGCCAGCAGGATCCCGAGCCCCGAGCCGAGCACGAACCCCGCCAGCGTCGCCGACAGCGTCACCCAGCCGTGGTAGACCAGGCTGCGCTTGGAGCTCGGCGGCACCTGATCGTGGTCCGCCACAGCTCCGCCACCACCTGGTGCGGCGCCGGCAGCCGCGGCCGCTCCTGGCTCATGGTGGCCGCGACCAGCGCCCGCGGCCCCAGCGTCACCCCGTCCCGCCCGGCCTGGTCGTAGGCCCAGGCCGCGTTCAGCAGCACCGCCAGCGCATACCAGAGCACCACCATCCCGGCGATCACCGTCAGCACCGGCAGCAGGCTCCGCCCCGCGCCGCTCATGCCGGCCCCGACGCGGGAAGATCGGACGCCGCCACCGTCAACCTTCCGGCCGTCGGGGCAATCGGTGTACGGCCCCACGTTCGAGAAACGACGTTAGCCTTTGCCAAAGAACGGAAATCCTCCATCATCAAAACCTCGCCCGGTCCCAGAGCTTCAGCAGATCCTCGTCCGGTTGGCTCGCCTCGATTGGTCGATACCGAGCACTCCGAGGCGTGGCGTTGAGGTTCCAGGTGACGTCGTCGATGTCGGCGTCGGTATAATCGGTGAGGGCGGTCGTGCGGCGAAGGTCGCGACGGAGCAGGCCATTGCGTTCTCGATCGACCGCGCTGCCAGGGGCTGTGCGGGTCGCAGAAGTAGCGCCGAGGCCGATGGCGTCGGGACGGCCTCGTGCCGGGCGAACTCGCCGCCGTGTCGTGGGTGATGGTGCGCCGCGCTCGGGCCGGCAGTCCGCCCAGTTCTGCGGCGATCGCTTTTGCGGTGAGGTCGGCGTCTTTGCTGAGAAGACGCCGGGCGAGTGTCAGCCGAGAGCGCCTTCCTGCAGCGTCAGGAGGATGTCGCGCTGGCGGCGGAAGGCATGAGGTCGCCCTCCCAGTGGCCGAACTGGCTGCGAAGATGAGCCTTTGTCGGCCGCTGATGGATCGGGTCCGGTGGGGAGAAGTAGCGCCACGCCCTCATGGGTGGACGGCTCGTGCAGCTTTGGGGGGAGACGTCTCCGTCATTAAGAATTCGTACGGTATCTCGAATGGCTCGCCGCCGATCTTTCCCTGCATCACGATGCGAACCCGGCGCACGACGATGACGGTGCCGTCCGCCTCTACCGATCTCGAGACGATCTGAGTGGAGCGCGAGCTCTTGGTGAACGCCCCGGTTCGTCCGTCGCTGCACGTGAAGCGGGTGGCCCCGACATTGAGGCGATGAGCCTCGTTGGTGCATCGCACGCCGTTCGCAAGCGTGATCGTCTCCAGAGGAGCGTTAAAATACTTTCCGAGGTTCTCGTAGCTTTCATAGCGAAACGACTCGCCGGTATCAGGAAATCTACCCTCATGTACGGTTGTGGCGCTCAACGCGCAGGCCGACAGAATTGGCAGGCTTACGATCAGGGCTTTGCCGCGCAGAGTCCGGGTCATGCTTGCGTTCCTTTTCGTCGCATCTCTGGCATCAATCGCCAAAACCCGTATGAAGCCCGTCCCGCACCCGCGCCGCCATGTCAAGAAAATCCCGGCTCTCCCGGAGATGCAGCCGCCGCTCGCGCGACAGCGGCTCCCGATCATGTCGGTCACCCGCCCGGCCGCGGCGAGATCACCACGATCCGGGTCGAGAGGAAGACCGCCTGCGGGAACTGGGGCGCCCGGTCATGCCAGCGCCTTCCAGGCCAGCATCACATCCGGGAGCCCCTCCTCGTTCTCCCCCGAGGTGCGGGCCACCTCGACGAAGCCCTCGCGCGCATAGAACCGCCGCGCCCTCTCGTTGGCGACGAAGGTCCAGAGCATCAGCCCCTCCGGCCGCCGCGCCTTCGCCGCCGCCAGCAGCGCCGCCCCGACGCCGCGCCCACGCGCCTCGGGCGCCAGGTGGAACCCGGCCACGTAGCCCTCCACGTCCACCGCGATGAACCCAGCCACCGCGCCGGCCACCTCGGCGACCGTCACCGCGCAGGTCGCCATCACGTGCTCGCGGTAGTGCCGCTCGACGTCTTCCGGCGGATGCACCCGCGTCATCCAGTCCGTCGCGTCGACCCAGGCATTGAAGATCGCCGCGCAGGCCGCGGCGTCCCCGGCCTCCGCCGGCCGCAGCACGACCTCAGAGGCCACCGCGCAAACCCCTTGCCCCCGGCACGCGTCGGCTCGAAGGGCAGCGGCCGGCCCGCGCACGGCTCGTCGTCCTAGACCTCATCGCCCACCCCCGCCCGCAGCCCGTCGCGGACGCGCGCGGCGATCTCCAGGAACTCCCGGCTCTCGCGGATGTGCAGCGGCCGCTCGCGCGGCAGGCCGCTCTCGATCACGTCGGTGACCCGCCCCGGCCGCGGCGACATCACCACGATCCGCGTCGACAGGAACACCGCCTCGGGAATCGAATGCGTGACGAAGGCGATGGTCTTCTCCGTCCGCGCCCAGAGGCTCAGCAGCTCCTCGTTCAGCCGGTCGCGCACGATCTCGTCGAGCGCCCCGAACGGCTCGTCCATCAACAGGATGTCGGCATCGAATGCCAGCGCCCGGGCGATCGACGCCCGCTGCTGCATCCCCCCCGACAGCTGCCAGGGATACTTGCGCTCGAAGCCGCCCAGCTCGACCAGCTTCAGCACCCGCGCCACCCGCTCGGCCCGCTCCGCCCGTCCGTAGCCCATGATCTCCAGCGGCAGCCGCACGTTGCCGCCGATGGTCCGCCACGGGAACAGCCCCGCCGCCTGGAACACGTAGCCGTAGGCCCGCTTCTCGCGCGCCTCCGCCGGGCTCATGCCGTTGACGGTGATCGTCCCCGCCGTCGGCGTCTCCAGATCCGCCGCCACCCGCAGGAACGTGGTCTTCCCACACCCCGACGGCCCGATGAAGCTGACGAAATCGCCCTTGCCGATCGAAAGCGTCACGTCGCGCAACGCCTGCACCGGCCCGTCCGCCGTCTCGAACGTCAGCCCCAGGCCCGTCGCCTCGATCACCGGCGCGCCGGACGACGCCGGCTCAGGCACCCGGCGCCTCGCCGCGGCGGCGCTCCCCGTCCCCGCCCGGCCCCGAAAAGCGCATGCCCACCCTCAGCGCCCCGCCGCGGTGCCGGCATGACGGCGGACCCGCCGCCAGGCCGCGACGATCGCCGCCGCGGACCGCGCCCCGTCCTCGATCGTCGTCGGCCCCGCCGAGACCGACACCCGAATGATCTCCCGCCCCCGCCAACGCCCGCCGCTCGGATAGCAGACGCCGTCCGCCTGCACCGCCGCCAGCGTCGCCCTGGTCAGCGCATCGCCCTCCGCCCCCTCGCCGCAGGTCAGCGCCACCTGGTTCAGCACCACCTCGTTTAGCACCGTCAGCCCCGGCTCCGCCGCCAGCAGCCCCGCAAGATGCCGCGCCACCGCGCAGTGCCGCTCCACCATCTCCGCCACGCCCTGCCGCCCCAGCGCCTTCAGCACGGCCCAGACCGCGAAGCCCCGCGACCGCCGCGACATCTCCGGCGAGAACGCCTCCGGCGCCCGGTGGGCGCCCTTGGGCAGGTAGCTCGCGCTGATGCTCATCGCCCGCTGCATCGCCGCGGCGTCGCGCACCATCGCCAGCCCGCAGTCGTAGGGCACCTGCAGCCACTTGTGCCCGTCCGCCGCCCAGCTGTCCGCCGCGGCGATCCCCGCCGTCAGCTCCGCCAGCCCCGGCGCCGCGCAGGCCCAGAGCCCGAAGGCCCCATCCACGTGCACCCAGGCGTCCTTCGCCCGCGCCAGCGGGATCAGCGCCGCGAACGGATCGAACGCGCCGCTGCAGACGTTGCCGGCCTGCAGGCAGACCACGACCGGCCCGTCCAGTCCCGCCAGCACCGCCGCCAGCGCATCGACCCGCATCCGACCCTGGTCGTCCGCCGCGACCAGGTGCACCCGCTCCGCCCCGAACCCAAGCAGCCGCAGCGTCAGGAACACCGACGAGTGCGTCTCGCCGCCCACCACCACCTGCACCTCGGGCGCGCCGAACAGCCCGCGCGCCTCCACGTCCCACCCGGCCCGCGCCAGGAGCGCGTTCCGCGCCGCGGCGAGCGCCGTGAAGTTCGCCATCGTCGCCCCGGTGGTGAACCCCACCCCCGCGTCCGCCGGCAGCCCGAGCAGCTCCAGCACCCAGCCCGCCGCCACCTCCTCCGCCGCCGCGCCGGCCGGGGTCGGGTCGGCGAACCCGCCGAACTGCCCCCAAGCCGAGGTCAGCCAGTCCGCCGCCACCCCCGCCGGATGCGACGCCCCGATCACCCAGCCGTGGAAGTTCGGGCTGACGTTGCCCAGAAGCCCGCCCTCGGCCTTGCGCGCCAGCTCCGCAACCACCTCTGCCGCCGCCATCCCGCCCTCCGGCATCGGTTCGGCGAACCCGGCCAGCACCTCGGCGTAGCTCCGCTCCGCCCGGACCGGCGCCCCCGCCACCTCCCGCCGATAGCTCTTGGCGACCGCCGCCGCCGCGTCGAAGGCCGCCGCCTCGGCGTCGCCGAACCCGGCCACCTCAGACCCCGGACGGAATGTTCGTCGGGTCGCGCTCGACCTTGCGCGGGCTCATCAGCTCCTTCCACGCCGCCAGCGCCTTGTGCGGCGCCGAGAACGCCGGCCGCGGCACGAACTTGCCCCGCCCCGGCTGCGGCTGGCTGTTCTGCCCGTCCGCCCAGACCACGTCACCCCGGCTCAGCGTATAGCGCGCCTGCGCCGTCACCTTCATGCCCTCGAAGACGTTGTAGTCGATGATCGACTTCTGCGTGCTCGCCGACACCGTCTTCGACAGCTTCGGGTCCCAGACCACGATATCCGCGTCCGCCCCCTCCACGACCGCCCCCTTCCGGGGATAGACGTTGAGGATCTTCGCGATGTTCGATCGAGGTTACCGCCACGAACTCGTTCGGCGTCAGCCGCCCGGTCTCCACCCCCTTGGTCCAGAGCACCGCCAGCCGCTCCTCCAGCCCCCCGGTCCCGTTCGGGATCGACGGAAAGCCCTGCAGTCCCATCCGCTTCTGCTCAGTGGTGAATGCGGCGTGATCGGTCGCCACCACCTGCAGCGACCCCGCCTGCAGCCCGGCCCAGAGGCTCGCCTGGTGCGCCTTGTCCCGGAACGGCGGCGACATCACCCGCCGCGCCGCATAGTCCCAGTCGCGGTTGAAATACTCGCCCTCGTCGAGCGTCAGGTGCTGGATCAGCGGCTCGCCGTAGACCCGCATCCCCTTCTGCCGCGCCCGCCGGATCGCCTCGTGCGCCTGCTCGCAGCTGACGTGCACGATATAAAGCGGCACCCCCGCCGCGTCCGCGATCATGATCGCCCGGTTCGCCGCCTCGCCCTCGACCTCCGGCGGCCGCGAGTACGCATGCCCCTCCGGCCCGGTCAGCCCCTCCTCCATGTACTTCTTCTGCAGCTCCGCCACGATGTCGCCGTTCTCCGCATGCACCAGCGGCAGCGCCCCGAGCTCCGCGCACCGCTTGAACGACGCATACATCTCGTCGTCCTCGACCATCAGCGCGCCCTTGTAGGCCATGAAGTGCTTGAAGGTATTCACCCCCCGCTTCACCACCTCGCCCATCTCGCGCCAGATCGTCTCGTTCCAGCCGGTGACCGCCACGTGGTAGCCGATGTCGACGCAGATCTGCGGCGCCGACTTGCGGTCCCAGTCGTCCATCGCGCTCAGGAGACTCCCGTCCGCCCCCGGCAGCACGAAGTCCACCAGCATCGTCGTCCCGCCCGAGGCAGCGGCGAAGGTCCCGCTCTCGAAGGTCTCCGCCGCCGTCGTCCCCATGAACGGCATTTCCAGATGCGTGTGCGGATCGATCCCGCCCGGGATCACGTAGGCATCCGTGGCGTCGATCTCCTCGTCACCCTTCAGCCCCTCCCCGATGGCGCTGATCGTCTCGCCCTCGACCAGCACGTCCGCCTTCCAGGTCCGGTCGGCGGTGACGATGGTGCCGTTCCTGATGAGCTTGCTCATGCCGTTCTCCCTGCCTCGGCCGGCGCGGCTTCCGCGCCGGCCGCGCCCAGCCGTCAGTCGACGTTGATGTTCACGTAGCCCGGCCGCACCACCACCACGTTGCTGCCGCCGTCGCCCCAGCGCCCGAAGGTGTAGGGGAAGCCGCGCGAGAGGTACCCGCCGCCCGGCAGCAACCGGTTCGGATAATAGCCGTTCGACACCCCCTCCATCGGCGCGTACATGGTGTAGCCGGTGTAGTTCTGCCGCGGCGTGGCGCTGCCGTAGCTCCCGGCGCCCCGCACCACCTCGCAATAGGGCTCGGCGGGTCGCTGCGCCGCCTCGCGCGCCGTGCCGGTGCCGCCGAAGACGTCGATCACCTTCGGTCCCGACGCCGCGTAGGTCCGGCACAGCGTCAGCTCACCGCTGCCGCTGTCGACCACCCACACCCGGTCCGGCCCGTCCGACACCGCCTGGAACGGCGCGGCGCGCGCCCCGGTCGCCTCGAGCGCCAGCAGCACCATCGCCACCCCGGCACCTCTGGTCAGGTTCTCCATGACCACCCGCATCACTCGTACTCCCTCCCGTTCGCGGCGCCTCCCCGAGCTCCCGGTCCAGCGCCGCGCGATACCGGATGCAGCCGGCCAGGAACTGCGGCCAGTCCGGAACAGCCTGCCCCCCTTTCGGCGGATCAGGCAAGAGGTTCCATAACTCCGGATGGTGCCAGCACAAATCGTGCCCGCTCGCATCCCGATGCGCCCGGATCGCTCGGCGCATCGCCCGCGCCGCCGCCAGCAGCGCCGGCCGGTCCATCAGGTCGAGATCGCCGTCGGGATCGGCCAGGCCCATCACCGGCGTCCGGCGCGGTCAGGCGTCCTGCAGGTCGAGACGTCTTTCGATGCGCGCCACCCGCTCATCGAGCCGATCGAGCCGCGTCGACAGGCTCGCGTACTGGGCCCCGAGGTTGCCGACGCCCGTCTCGATGATACCGACCCGTTCCTTGATCTCGCGCAGCTCGTCGCTATGGCGATCGAGGGTTCCCCGGATCGCCCGCAGGTGCTCGAGTATGAGGTTGTCGGTTTCCATAACCCTCTCCGCGCACACAAGGATTGTGCCCACCCTTGTAAAGATAGACGGAACACCCTCACTCCACAATCTCCGCCGTCTCCACCACCGCGTGGAAAAGTCCGTTCGCTCCCGAATCCGTCTGCTGCCGAGTAAGTGCCCTCATCGCGCCGCACATCCTGCCGAACGGCTTCCAGCGACGGTGGGTAGCCCTTTGAGTGCGTTGAAGGCCGCCACCATGATCGGGCTTTCCTGAATGTCAGCGCAATGAACTCTCACCAGCGAACGGACATCGGCAGTCGCCACGCCAGAGATGTGCGCGCGTTCCATACAAACGTCCGAGTCCCCCAAATAGAGGTTCGCACCCGTCCAGTAGCCACGCACCCAAGGGACCAACTCGTCGTCGGCCATTGCATCGAGTTCCGAGCACGGCCTCATTCCGACGCCATCAGCCCAGCTGAGATCGCTCTCGGCAATAGCAGGTTGTCCGGCGCAAAGTATTGCAACCAGCAGGGCCGATGCCGGCTGCCTCACCCCACAATCTCCGCCGTCTCCACCACCGCGTGGAACAGCACGTTCGCCCCCTTCTCCGCCCAGTCCGGCGTGATCTCCTCGGCCTCGTTGTGCGAGAGCCCGTCCACGCACGGACACATCACCATCGAGGTCGGCGCCACCCGGTTGATCCAGCAGGCGTCGTGCCCCGCCCCGCTGACGATATCGCGGTGCGAGTACCCCAGCCGCTCCGCCGCCGCCCGCACCGCCGCCACGCAGCCCGGATCGAAGGTCACCGGGTCGAAATGCCCCGCCACCTCCACCTCGATCCCGAGCCCCAGCGCCGCGGCGATCCCGGGCATCTCCGCCTCCAGCTCCGCCTTCATCCCGTCGAGCACGTCCTTGTCCGGACTGCGGATATCGATGGTGAAGACCACCCGCCCCGGAATGACGTTGCGCGAGTTGGGATAGACGTCGATATGCCCGATCGCCCCCACCGCCGCCGGCTGATGCGCCATCGCCACGGCATGGACCAGCTCGGTGATCTGCGCCAGCCCGCGCCCGGCGTTCCTGCGCATCGGCATCGGCGTCGAGCCGGTATGGCTCTCCTTGCCGGTCAGCGTCACCTGCAGCCACCACAGCCCCTGCCCGTGGGTGACGACACCGATCTCCTTGCCCTCGGCCTCCAGGATCGGCCCCTGCTCGATGTGCAGCTCGAAGAACGCCCGCATCGGCCGCCCGCCCACCGGCTCCTCGCCCTTCCAGCCGATCCGCGCCAGCTCGTCGCCGAACTTCAGCCCCTTCGCATCCTCGCGCCCATAGGCCCAGTCGAGCTCGTGCACCCCCGCGAACACCCCCGACGCCAGCATCGCCGGCGCGAACCGCGTCCCCTCCTCGTTGGTCCAGTTCGTCACCACGATCGGATGCCGCGTCCGGATCCCGAGATCGTTCAGCGACCGGATCACCTCCAGCCCGCCCAGCACCCCCAGCACCCCGTCGTACTTGCCCCCGGTCGGCTGGGTGTCGAGATGGCTGCCGACATAGACCGGCGGCAGCTCCGGCTCGGTCCCCTCGCGCCGCGCGAACATCGTCCCCATGGCGTCGACGCCGGTGACCAGCCCCGCCGCGTCGCACCACGACTTGAACAGCCGCCGCCCCTCGCCGTCCGCATCGGTCAGCGTCTGGCGGTTGTTGCCCCCCGCCACCCCCGGCCCGATCTTCGCCATCTCCATGATCGAGTCCCAGAGCCGGGCGCCGTCGATCCTCAGGTTCTCGCCGGGTGCGCCATGGTCCTGCTCCTCCTTTCAGGTTCGACCTCAGACGATAGGCCATCGCAACGGCCCCGACCGCCGTTGATCACAGTTGTGCTCGACGCCGGCATCCCGGCGATCAGGCAGCGCCCTGCGGCACCGTCACCTCGCGCGTCCCGCCGCCGGGAACTACCGGTTTCCACGCATTCCATCGCGGCCATTCCGGTGATCGCTCGTGATCGACGTAGTCGAGCCTTCAGTTGGCCGGAGTTGCCAGCGGCGTCCTCGTGCCCCGCGGTGTCGGAGTCGAACCGCGTCACCCGACACTCGCACGTCGTCGACCAGAACCGATGCCTCCGGCTTCGCGGTGCCGGCTCCATCAGGCCAGAGCTATCGCTCAGCACCTTCCGCAGCCCCCCGACCAGCTCGTCGATCTGCGCCTCGGAGATGATCAGCGGCGGCGACAGCGCGATGATGTCCCCGGTGGTGCGGATCAGGATCCCCGCCTCGTAGGCGTCGAGGAACGCCTGGAACGCCCGCCGGGTCGGCTGCGCCCGCGATCGGCTCCAGCTCCACCGCCCCGATCAGCCCCTCGTTGCGGATGTCGATCACGTGCGGGCAGTCCTTGCAGCGAATGCAGCGCCTCCTCCCAGACCGGCGCCAGCGCCGCCGCCCGCTCGAACAGCCCCTCCTCGGCATAGGTCTCCAGCGTCGCCAGCCCCGCCGCCGCCGCGATCGGGTTGCCCGAATAGGTGTAGCCGTGGAAGAGCTCGATCAGGTGCTCCGGCCCGGTCATGAACGCGTCGTGGATCGCCCCGGTGGTCAGCACCGCCCCCATCGGGATCACCCCGTTGGTCAGCCCCTTGGCGCAGGTGATCATGTCCGGCATCACCCCGTACTTCTCCGCCGCGAACGCCGCCCCGGTCCGCCCGAACCCGGTGATCACCTCGTCGAAGATCAGCAGGATCCCGTGCTTCGTGCAGATCTCGCGCAGCCGCTGCAGATACCCCTTCGGCGGGATCAGCACCCCGGTCGACCCCGCCACCGGCTCGACGATCACCGCCGCGATCGTCGAGCGCGTCGTGCAGCGCCACGATCCGCTCCAGCTCGTCCGCCAGCTCCGCCCCGTGCTCCGGCTGCCCCTTCGAGAAGGCGTTCTTCCCGGGCAGGTGGGTGTGCGGCAGGTGGTCGACGCCGGTCAGCAGCGTCCCGAAATACTTGCGGTTGCTGACGATCCCGCCCACCGAGATGCCGCCGAAGTTCACCCCGTGATAGCCGCGCTCGCGCCCGATCAGCCGGGTCCGCGCCCCCTCGCCCTTCGCCCGCTGACAGGCGATCGCGATCTTCAGCGCCGTCTCGACGCTCTCGCTGCCCGAGTTGGTGAAGAAGACATGCTCCATCCCCTCCGGCGCGATCCCCACCAGCCGGTTCGCCAGCTCGAACGCCTTGGGGTGCCCCATCTGGAACGCCGGCGCGTAGTCCATCTCCGCCGCCTGCTCGGCGATCGCCGCGGTGATCCTCGGCCGGCAATGCCCGGCGTTGCAGCACCAGAGGCCCGCGGTGCCGTCCAGCACCTGCCGCCCGTCGCTGGTGGTGTAGTGCATGCCCTCGGCCGCCACGAACATCCGCGGCGCCTGCTTGAACTGCCGGTTGGCGGTGAACGGCATCCAGAACGCGCGCAGATCGTTCGGGGCGCGATTGGTCCGCTGCGACATCGCCGCCTCCCCTGATCTCCCCCGGGGAATTTTCTCGACCGGTGCGGAGAATTCGTGTTTTATGACCAAACGGTCAAAATCGGACGCTACCACCCCCCGCGGGTGCGTCAAGCGGATTTCCGAAACGCGGGGGCGCAGCGCCATGAGCTCGAGGATGACCCGCGCCGCGGCGCGCCAGAACCCCACCCGGATCCAGCGCGAGAAGACCGAGGCGATCCTCGCCGCCGCCCTCGACGTCTTCTCCAGCCACGGCTTCCGCGGCGCCACCCTCGACCAGATCGCCGAGGCGGCCGGCCTCTCCAAGCCCAACCTGCTCTACTAGTTCGCCTCCAAGGACGACGTGCACCGCATGCTGCTCGAGCGCCAGCTCGACACCTGGTTCGAGCCGCTGCGCCGCCTCGACCCCGCCGGCGACCCGGCGGCCGAGATCACCGCCTACATCCGCCGCAAGCTCGAGATGGCCCGCGACTACCCGCGCGAGAGCCGGCTCTTCGCCGGCGAGATCCTGCAGGGCGCCCCGCACATCGCCGACGTGCTCAGCGGCCCGCTGCGGGCGCTGGTCGACGCCAAGGCCGGCGTGATCGCCGCCTGGGCCGCCGCCGGGCGCATCGCCCCGGTCGATCCCCACCACCTGATCTTCTCGATCTGGGCCGTCACCCAGCACTACGCCGATTTCGACGCCCAGCTCCGCGCCGTGCTCGGGCCCGACGAAGCGGCCCGGTTCCGCGACGCCGAGCGCTTCCTGACCGATCTCTACGCCCGCGCCCTCACCCCCTGAAATCCGCGCTTTCGGGCGCGTTCCGCCGCCTTTTGGTAAACTTTAAATCGCTCCGCGCCGCCGCTTCCGGCGGATCCCGGGCCGGCGCTGACAGAACTAACCGTTCCGGATCAAGCTCTTGGGCCCGATTAACAAGAGGTTAAGTCCGCGCCGACAATTGCGCCGAAAAATTACCCTGACCGCCCCGCGCGCTGCGGCGTCGGCGCGCCGAATGCTAGACTGCCCCGGACGACGAACATCTGGGGGACGGGATCATGTCACTTCTGGGAGGCCTGCTCGGCATCGGCGCGACCCACGCGCCACCGAGCCCGCCGCAGCCGGACCCGACGGCCCCGTCCGGGCAGGGCGCGATCGACCCGGCCGCCGGCTCCGGCGGCGGCAGCGGCGCCTCGTCCACCGGCTCGGGCCCGTCCGGCGGGTCGGCAAGCGACGGCTCCGCGGTCCGGTTCGACTTCCGCCCCGACCCCGACGCCGCCGTCCCGGAGGGCGAGGGCGAGCGCGCCCGCGCCCTCGCCAACCAGGACCGCGAGCGCATCGCCACGCGGATCGAGCGGGTCGGCACCCCGGCGCGCGCCGCGCATCAGCGGCTCCTGGGCGCCGGGGCCGCCGCACCGGAGGCCGGCGCCTATGCCGACAATCTCAAGACCCTGCGCGGCACCGACCAGCCCGCCGGCAAGCTGCTCGATCGGGCCGCCTGAGGCCCGTCCACCTGCCTGCGACCGCCCGGGCTTCCCCGGCGGTCCGAGCCACGAAAGCGAGACCAGGACCATGTCGAACTGCGGATTCATCAACATCAAGCCCGCCCTGACCTTCCGGCCGATGTCGCCCTTCCTGGCCATGTTGATCGAGAACGCCTGCCGGCGCCTCGAGCACCCCGAGCTCGCGCCCACGTCGCTGTCGCGGCCGGTCGACCCGGCGCCGGAGACGGCCGCGGCCACGGTCCGGCTCGACCGCACGGTCTGAGCCGCGGGGCCGAGCGCTTAACCCTTTGTCAACCAGCCCGATGGCGCGGTCGCTGATTCGCCGTATTCTCGCCGGGGTCTTCCGACCCTTGCAGAGACTGACGGGCATGATCATCAGCGTCGCGCTTCGCCTCACCCAGCCCTCCGGCCGTCCCCGCCAGGCCGGCACCGGCGCCAGCGCGGCGGCGGCGCCGGAAATCCAGCAGCCCGGCCCCGCCCCCCGCCAGGACCGCCGCCGCCACGACCGCCGGGCGCGGCGGCCGGCGCCCGAAGGGCTCGATGATCTGCCGCAGGCCACGCCCCTCCCCGCGCCGGCCCGCGCCGCCGCCGCCGCCCGCGGCTTCGCCGCCGGCAACGGCTATCTCACCGGCCTGATCGTCGACCGCCTGTCCTGAGCCCGGCGCTCGCGCCGCCGCTTGCCGCTGCGCCGCCACCGCGCTAGGAAGGACCATCGTGTGCCACGCGCGCGGGGCAGGCCATGGGTGCGACCGATGCGGCCGAGACCGGTGAAGCCCCCGGATCCAGCTTCTGGAAGCTCGTGCTCGGCTCGGTCGGCGTCGTCTACGGCGACATCGGCACCAGCCCGCTCTACGCCCTGCGCGAGGCGCTCGGCGCCGCCGGCCGCGACGGGCTGACCGAGAGCGAGGTCAAGGGCATTGTCTCGCTCCTGATCTGGACCCTGGTCCTGATCGTGACCTTCAAATACGTCGTGCTGATCCTGCGCGCCGACAACCGCGGCGAGGGCGGCACGCTGTCGCTGCTGGCGCTCGCCCAGCGCGCCCTCGGCCGGCGCACGCCGCTGCTCTTCGCGCTCGGGATCGCCGGTGCCGCGCTCTTCTACGGTGACGCGGCGATCACGCCCGCGATCTCGGTCCTCTCCGCGGTCGAGGGCCTGGAACTGGTCGAGCCGGCGCTCGCCCACTACGTCATACCGGCGACCGTCGCCATTCTCTTCGCGCTGTTCTGGGTGCAGAGCGGCGGCACCGCCCGGGTCTCGGTGCTGTTCGGCCCGGTGACGCTGGTCTGGTTCCTGGTGATGGCCGGCCTCGGCATCCGCCACGCCGGCGACCGGCCCGACATCTTCGCCGCTTTCGACCCGGCGCTGGCGCTCCGCTTCCTCGCTGACCCACGGGCTGGGCTCGCTGCCGGTGATGGGGTCGGTGTTCCTGGCGGTGACCGGCGCCGAGGCGCTCTACGCCGACATGGGCCATTTCGGCCGCGGCCCGATCCGGATGGCCTGGCTCGGCCTGGTGTTCCCGGCGCTGGCGCTCAACTACCTCGGCCAGGGCAGCCTGGTGCTGGCCCGGCCCGAGGCCGCCGCCAACCCGTTCTTCCTGATGGCCCCGGGCTGGGGCCTCTTGCCGCTGGTGCTGCTCGCCACCTGCGCCACCGTGATCGCCAGCCAGGCGGTGATCTCGGGCGCCTACTCGCTGACCCAGCAAGCGATCCAGCTCGGCCTGCTGCCTCGGCTCGAGATCCTGCACACCTCCGATTCCCAGGTCGGCCAGATCTACATGCCGCGGGTCAACTGGACCCTGCTCGCCGCGGTGCTGGGCCTGGTTTTCCTGTTCGGCTCCTCGAGCGGGCTGGCCAGCGCCTACGGCATCGCCGTCACCGGCACCATGGTCATCACCTCGCTGCTCGCCTTCGTGGTCCTGCACCGGGCCTGGCACTGGCCGCCGCTCGCCGCCGCGGCGGTCATGGCCCCGCTGCTGCTGGTCGAAACCGCGTTCCTGGTCGCCAACCTCGAGAAGTTCGTCGACGGCGGCTACGTGCCGCTCCTGATCGCCGCCGTGGTGGCGCTCCTGATGGGCACCTGGGTCCGCGGCACCGCGCATCGCCCAGGCCAAGGCCCGCGTCGGCAGCGTCTCGCTGGAATCGCTGATCGCGATGCTGCGGAAGTCGCAGCCGGCCCGCGCCCCCGGCACCGCCGTGTTCCTGACCTCCGACCAGCAGACCGCGCCCTCCGCACTCCTGCACAACCTCAAGCACAACCACGTGCTGCACGAGCGCAACGTCGTCGTCACCGTGGTGGTCGCCACCACGCCGCGGGTGCACGAGCACGAGCGGGTCGTCACCGAAGCGCTCGCCGACAGCTTCTGGCGGGTGCGCCTCAGCTACGGCTACATGGAGCAGCCGCACGTGCCGCGGGCGCTGGTGGCGGCCGCGCGGCGCGCCGGGCTGAGCTTCGAGATGATGAGCACCTCCTACTTCCTCAACCGCCGCTCGTTCCGGGCCTCGGCCAGCTCGGGCATGCCGCTCTGGCAGGACAAGCTCTTCATCGCCATGACCAAGGCCGCCTCCGACGCCACCGGCTACTACCGCCTGCCCTCGAACCGCGTCCTCGAGCTCGGCCAGCAGCTCGTCGTCTGACCGCCCGGAACTCCCGGCCCCGCCGCGCAGCCGGCCCCGCGCCCGCCGCCGTCGCGTCCTTGCCTCACACTGTCGCCGGCCGATCGCCTCGGGGCCGCGCAGGAGAGGCGCCGCGGATCGCTCTGAGCGGCGCGCCAGGGGCAACTGTAGTCGCGGCTGCGTCAGTTGAGGGCGGCGTCGATGTCCGCGGGCTGA
The DNA here is from genome assembly GCA_963847795.1 of uncultured Alphaproteobacteria bacterium. Lineage (GTDB taxonomy): Bacteria > Pseudomonadota > Alphaproteobacteria > Rhodobacterales > Rhodobacteraceae > Amaricoccus. Next base: position 323,041 of record CAWKBH010000015.1, on the reverse strand, counting down.
GCGCTCCAGGGCGTTGAGGACGACGAGGAGCTTGCGCATCATCGCCACGAGCGCCAGCTTCTTCGGTCTTGCCGGCGGCCACCAGGCGCTCGTGGACGGCCTTGCGCCGGTGGGGTCGTGGCGGGCGGCCTGACGAGGGCGGGCATGTAGAGGGTCGCGGCGCAGGGCCGGCGCGGCCGCCGCGGATGGTGGCGCGGCCGCCGGCCTCTGACCGCTGTCGTGGTGAGCGGGCGCGACCCCGGCCAGCGCCGCCGATTTCCTGCCGGCCCTCCATGCCTGCCGAGCTCGGCCGCTTCTCGGCCAGGAGCGTGGTGGCGGACCGTCGCCCCGAGGCCGGGCGATCGAGACTGCAGGATCGCCGCCCGGGCGCCGGAGCTCCGGGATCGGCCGCGCACGAGGGCGGCCAGCGCGGCCTCGAAGCTCGGCGATGTCGCCGGTCGAGGCCGCCTATCAGACGCCGCTCGATCTGGCGGCGCACTGAGCGCATGCGCCGCGGCGGCCTGCTGCGGCAGGAGCGCGCCTGCTTGCGGATCCTTGACCAGCTGCCTGGCGGCGCGCTCGACAAGCGCACTGAGACGGGCTCGGCGCGCCGGCTCGGGCGGCCCGGCGGGCTCCAGCTCCAGCAGCCTGCCCCATCTCGCGCCAGCATCGCCGCGTCGATCCGGTCGGTCTTGGCCCGCCAGCCCCATGCGCCTGGGAGAAGCGCCGGGCCTGGCGCCGGGTTGACCTTGGCAGTAGAGCAGCGCCGGCGTGCTTCCAGCGCCTCCCGGCCAGCGCCCGCGTCATAGGCCGCCGGTCGCCTCGAACACCACCCGCGGCGCTCCGCCGGGCGCCCCCGGCGGACGGCGGCCCAGCCAGGCGATCAGCGCCGCATGGCCGCGGCCGGTGTTCGCGAACTCGCGCGCCGGGCGCCTCGGGAAACAGCCGACGTCCAGCCAGTCCTTGGAAATGTCGATGCCGACGCTCATACTCATGTCTCGGTCTCCACCTGGTCTTGTCATACGAGCCTCGACGCTCGGGTATCCCTTCAGGTCGGTGATCGGACGAAGGCGACCAGACTGCCCACGGGCCTCGCGCCCAAGGCAGGCGACGGTCCGTCCTCCGCCGTTGCCGGTGCTCATGACACCGGCAACGGATCCCTCAGGGGCCCGGGAAAACCATAAGACAAGGCAGGCGCGGGCGGATTTGTCTCCGCCAAATCCGCCAAGTGAATGCGGCGCGGTTGCGCCTCCGGGCAATGGTCGGAAGGGATGGATCGGATCCCGTATCATACTGTCGCCGGCTGATCGCTTCGGGACCGCACAGGACTAGGCGCCGCGGACCGCTAGAGCGGGGCGCCAGTGGCGCGCCGCGCGGTCCGCTCGCCCGGAGCGCCAGCGCGGAGGGCGAGAGGCGTGCCGCGTCCCGGACAGGCCCATCCGGGCGCGGCTGCCCTGGCGGTCGCGCTTGCGCGACTGCCCCTGGGAGGGCAGTCGCGGCCGGATTTGCCTGGGGACAAATCCGGCGGGACTGCGGGACCGCTTCGCCTGATCCCCCTGGCCACTCGCTGGCCGTGGCCGATTAACCCTTCACCGCGGCGCACGCTCCACGCATACGCGCTGTGCATGTCCCGTGCATAAAGCGTGCATCTAACATCCCGGCGTTAACCCTTGGGAACCAAGCGAATCCCCAGCTCGCGCAGCTGCTCGTTCGTCGCCTCCGACGGCGCCCCCATCATCAGGTCCTCGGCGCGCTGGTTCATCGGAAACATGATCACCTCGCGGATGTTCTCCGCCCCCGCCAGCAGCATCACGATCCGGTCGATCCCGGGTGCGATCCCCGCATGCGGCGGCGCGCCGTAGCGGAAGGCCGAGATCATGCCGCCGAAATGCCCGTCGACGAAGGCCTTGTCCCGGCCGACGATCTCGAAGGCCTTGTACATGATCTCGGGGCGGTGGTTCCGCACCGCACCGCTCGACAGCTCCACGCCGTTGCAGACAATATCGTACTGAAATCCCAGCACATCCAGCGCCGGCAGCTGCTCCAGCGCCTCCAGCCCGCCCTGCGGCATCGAGAACGGGTTGTGGCTGAAGTCGAGCACCCCCGTGTCCGGATCCCGCTCGTACATCGGGAAATCCACGATCCAGCAGAACTCGAACCGCCCCTCCGCCGTCAGCCCCAGCTCCCGCCCGATGACGTCGCGCGCCTTCCCCGCCACCGCCTCGAACTTCGCCGGCTGCCCCGCCAGGAAGAACGCCGCGTCGCCTTCACCCAATCCCAACGCTTGCCTGATAGCCTCCGTCCGCTCCGGCCCCAGCGCCTTGCGATGGCCCGGCCCCGACGTCCGTTGCCGCGTCCTGCCGCCTTCAGTTGCGCCGAAGGCTCCCTAGGCTTCGTCCCGTACATGGATCGCCGGGACGCCTCCGCCAGCCTCTCGCGCCAGAAGATATACCCCATCCCCGGCAGCCCCTCGCCCTGGGCGAAGGCGTTCATCCGGTCGCAGAACGCCCGGCTCCCGCCCTTCGGCGCCGGGATCGCCCGCACCTCGGTGCCGGCCTGCTCCAGCAGCCCGGCGAAGACCTTGAAGCCAGACCCGCGGAAATGCTCTGAAACCACCTGCATCTTCAACGGGTTACGTAGGTCCGGCTTGTCCGACCCGTACCACAGCATCGCGTCCCGATAGGCGATCCGCGGAAACGCCTCCGTCACCGGCCGCCCGCCGCCGAACTCCTCGAACACCCCGCGCATAACCGGCTCTATCACAGCAAAAACATCATCTTGCGTGGCGAAGCTCATCTCCATGTCGAGCTGGTAGAACTCGCCCGGCGACCGGTCCGCCCGCGGATCCTCGTCCCGAAAGCACGGTGCGATCTGGAAATACCGGTCGAACCCCGCCACCATGATCAGCTGCTTGAACTGCTGCGGCGCCTGCGGCAGTGCGTAGAACTTGCCCGGATGCAGCCGCGACGGCACCAGGAAGTCCCGCGCCCCCTCCGGGCTCGACGCCGTCAGGATCGGGGTCTGGAACTCGGTGAACCCCTGCGCCCGCATCGCATCGCGAAGGTGCGCTATCACCTTGGCACGCAACATGATATTGGCGTGCAGCCCCTCGCGCCGCAGGTCGAGGAACCGGTACTTGAGCCTGGTTTCCTCGGGATATTCCGCCTCGCCGAACACCGGCAGCGGCAGCTCCTCGGCCGCCCCCAGCACCTCGACCTCGCGGGCGTAGACCTCGATCGCCCCGGTCGGCAGCTTCGGGTTCACCAGCCCCGCGTCCCGCGCCTTCACCACCCCGTCGATCCGGATCACCCACTCCGCCCGCACGCCCTCCAGCGCCGCGAAGGCCGGGCTCTCGCCGTCGGCCACCACCTGGGTGATGCCGTAGTGGTCGCGCAGGTCGACGAACAGCACCCCGCCATGGTCACGCACCCGATGCACCCACCCCGCCAGACGCACGGTCTCGCCGACATCGCCGAGGTCCAGCTCGGCGCAGGTGTGGCTTCGATAGGCGTGCATCCCGGGGCTCCTCGTCGTCGTCTGGCGCGGATACACCCCGCCCCCGCCACGGTGTCAAGCCGCGGCGGCGCCGCCCGCGTTGACCCGCGCCGTCCGATCCCGGAGGATGAGCCGGGCAAACCGGGGGGGACGGCATGGCTGGACATCTCTGGGCGATTAGCGAGACCGCCGTGCACAAGGCCACCGGCGAGGGCAATGCGGTCGCGGGATATGCGGCCGGGCTCCTGACCTGGCTGATCGCGGGCAGCGTCTTCGTCGCGGTGAAGGCGGTCTCCGGAGAGATGCCGGCCTGGACCATATGCTGCGCCCGCAGCGTGATCTCCTGTCTCGTGCTCCTGCCCTTCGCCTGGGGCCATCGCGCCGAGATGGCGGCGCTGCTCGAGGCGCGCTGGAAGGAGGCGGCCTTCATCGGCGCCATCGGCCTGGGGCTCACCCAGGGGCTGACCTTCACCGCGCTCGCGTTCACCTCGGCGGTGAACACCGGGATCGTATTCGCTCTGGCGCCGATGATCACCCTCGTTCTGGCGCATTTCGTCCTCAACGAGGCCCTGAGGCCAGGCCAGGCCGTCGGCACCGCGGTCGCCTTCGCCGGGATCGTGACGATCTCGGTCCAGGGCAGCCTCGCGCGCCTCGTCGGGCTCGACATCGGGTTGGGCGACCTGATCGCGCTCGCCGCTGCCGTGATGTTCGCGGGCTACACCGTACTGCTCAAGCGGGCCCGGTTCGAGATCAAGCCGATCCCGCTCCTGGTCATCCTGCTCGCGGCCGGGAGCCTCGCCTCGCTGCCCTTCGCGGTGATCGAAGATCTGACCGGTGGACACGATCATCTCACGGCGCGCGGCTACTGGGCGCTGCTTTATACCGGGACCGTCGGCGGCGCGCTGATGTACCTGCTCTTCAACGCCAGCATCAACATCCTCGGCCCGTCGGACGCCGGCGCGCTGATCTATACCCAGATGCTGTTCGTCGCGTTCTTCGCCTGGGTGCTCCTCGGCGAGACGCTGGCGTGGTATCATTTCCTCGGCGGCGGCCTGGTGGTCGCAGGTGTGCTGCTGGTGACGCTGCTGCGGCCGAGGCCCGCCGGAGCCTGACGGCGCCGCCGTCCTCTACTCGAACAGCGACCCCACGATGCTCTCGCCGGTCAGGCGGCGGTACATGTGCTCGTTCCAGTACGGGGTCCAGCAGACCAGCGCCCGGCCGCTGCCGCCGTAGACCCGCAGCCGCCGCTGGCCGGAGATGAAGTTGCGCGGGAAGACCGCCGAGCGCTGCGAGGTGAAACTGAGGCCCGCGGTGCGGCCGAGCACCAGATGGCCCTGGACCCGGAGCTCGGCGTCGGACACGTCCACCGATTCCACCGGGCCCGGCGCGTTGATCGCCACCTTGCCATGCCCGGCGACCGTGGTCTTCCAGACCAGGAACCCGTCCCCGGCCCAGAGGCTCGCCCAGGCGCGCTCGCGGAACAGGCCGAGCCGCACGCTGCCCTCCGAGGCCCAGTAGACGCCCGGCTCGAGGATCCAGCCCTCGCCCTCGCTCACGTCGAGCACGTGGTAGCCGCCGAGCGAGGGTTGCAGCAGGATCGAGCCGGTGCCGCTGTAGAACGGCCGCACCCGCGCCTCGCTGGTGAAGATCGACCGGAACACGTCGCCGGCGGCGGGCAGCCGCGGCGTCAGGGTGATGGCGCCGCGCATGTTCGACATCGCGCCGCGCCGCGCCCGCACCGTCTCGTCGCGGATGTCCATGCGGACCTGCCGCATGCCCTCGACCTCGCGCACGGTGAACTCAGCCATGGCGCCCGCCCCTCATGACAGCGGCTCGTCCCAGACCATGGTCCGGTCCCAGAGCAGCTGCAGCGGCCCCGGATCGAGCCCGCTCTCGCCGCGGAGCGGGTCGTCCAGCGCCACGATCACGAACAGGATCACCCCGAGAAAGAACGCGTTGATCGTGCCCAGGACGAACTGCTGCAGGAACCGCATCCGCAGCATGACCAGCAGGATCAGGTTGATCGCCGCCCCGACCAGCACCGCATACCAGAGCACGTTCGGGATCTGGGTGATCACCCCGGTCAGCCGCTGCTGCCGGGCCTCGGCGAAGTTCTGGAACGCGGCGATGGTCTCGGCGTGGACGATCTCCTGGCCCTTGGTCTTCGGCTCGAAGCTCGCCAGTCGCTGGCGCATGGCGTTGGCCCGGTTGGCGCCGCCGTTCAGGAACTCGCCCTGCCGGTGCGCCGGCCAGTCGCGATAGATGGTGAAGAGCGTGTAGTCGCGCAGCATCGCCTTGACGTCCGAGCGGATCGGCTCGGGATAGCTCGACATGTCGGCGTAGAGCGCCCCGAGCGAGCTGGCCTCGTTCAGGATCGCCTGCTTGACCTGGGCGTTGTTCTGGTAGGCCGAGACCGTGAGCAGGCCCAGGAGCAGGCCGTAGAACAGGCTGAAGCCGGCGGTGCCGTAGCTGATCAACTCGTTGAGGTCCGGCGGCGCGCCGATCAGGAGCCGCAGGATCGGCTTGACGATCAGCATTCCGAACACGATCGCCGCGACCGCGATCAGCGAGAAATAGATCGCCAGCTGCTGCTGCGGGATGTCGTAGACGAAACTCGGCATCGCCCCCGTCCTCGCTCCCGTCCCCGTCCCGCCGCCGTTCGCGCGGCCTCGCCGGCCTTGATACCGCGAAGCTTGTGCTGCACAGAAGCCGAAAATTCCCTTGGCGGCGCGGATCGCCGATGCTCTATTCGCGCCAGGCCCGGATCTTTCGGTCGGAGGCTCCCATGCTGCGCGCTCTCCTCACCGCCGCCGTCGTCGCGCTCGCCGCGCCGGCGGGCGCGATCGATCTGCGGCTCTTCACCCTGGGATCGGGCGAGGTCGGCGGCAGTTACTTCGTTTCGGCCAATGCGATCTGCAATTCGGTCAACCGCGCCCACCGCGGGGTGCTGCGCTGCAGCCCCGAGGCGACGCCGGGGTCGCTCTACAACCTCGAAGCGCTGCGCGACCGCCAGCTCGACCTGGCGCTGGTGCAGTCGGACTGGCAGAAATCCGCCTACGAGGGCAGCGACTCCTTCGCCTCGACCGGCCCGATGACCGACCTGCGCAGCGTGATGTCGCTCTATCCCGAGGCGCTCACCGTGCTCGCCCGCCCGGACGCCGGCATCACCCGGCTCAGCGACATCCTCGGCAAGCGCATCGACATCGGCCCGCCCGCCTCGGGCCGGCGCGCCACCGTGACGCGAATCCTGACCGCGCTCAACCTCAGGAATACCGACTTCGCGGCGCTGCTCGAACTGCCGACCGACAGCTCGATCGACGAGCTCTGCGCCGGGCGGGTGGACGCGACCATCCTGATCATCGGCCATCCCAACGCCGCCGTGGCGGCGGCGATGCAACGCTGCGGCGCCCTGCTCATCCCGGTGCAGGGGCCGCGCGTCGATCCGATCTTCGCCGAGACACTCGGAATACGTGCCGGTGGTGATCCCGCAATCCAGCCTATCCCGCAGCTCACCGCCGACATCCCGAGCTATGCGGTGATCGCGACGATGGTCACCCGCGCCGACATCGCCGCCGACATCGTCGAGGCTCTGGTCGCGGCGACGCTGGCCGATCTGCCGGTGCTGGCGCTGCGCGCCCCGGTCCTCGCCGGGCTCGACCCCAAGGCGATGCGCGAGCGCGGCCTGAGCGCGCCGCTCCACCCCGGCGCCCAGGCCGCCTTCGACGCCTTCGCCGCCACGCCGTGAGCCCGAATGTCCTCAAGACCTTGGCAAAACCGCACGGGAAGCGCTAGCTTAGCTTAGTATCGTCCAATTGCCTGCCGAATGCCAATGCTCGAGAACAGCCTCCACGCCATCTTCCGCAAGGAGATTTCCGCAGGAAACCTCCGCATCTCCTATCCATCCGGTCGCCAGGAGTTCTACGGCGATGGCAGCGGCCCGCCGCTGGCGCTCCGCATCGCCGACAAGGCCGCGCTGCGCGCCATCGTGATCGACCCAGAACTCGCGGCGGCCGAGCTCTACATGGACGGCCGGCTGGTGGTCGAGGAGGGCGACATCTACGGCCTGATCGCCCTGGCCAAGTCGAACACCCGACCCGAAATCATGACGTCCGGCGCCTGGCTCCACCATCTCCGGCGCAGCGTCACCGCCGCGCCGATCCTGAGGGCGGTCGGGCTCAAGGCGGCGCGCGCCAACGTCGCGCACCACTACGATCTCGACGAGCGCCTCTACCGGCTCTTCCTCGACGACGACATGCAATATTCCTGCGCTTACTTCGAGCGTCCCGACATGACGCTGGACCAGGCGCAGCTCGCCAAGAAGCGGCTGATCGCCGCCAAGCTGCTGGTCCGGCCCGGCGCCCGCGTCCTCGACATCGGCTGCGGCTGGGGCGGGATGGCGCTCTACCTCGCCCGGGTCTGCGGCGCCGACGTCACCGGGATCACCCTCAGCCAGGAGCAGCACCGCGTCGCCACCGAGCGCGCCGAGGCCGCCGGCCTCGCCGACCGGGTGCGCTTCCGCCTGCAGGACTACCGCGAGGTCGACGACCGCTTCGACAACATCGTCTCGGTCGGCATGTTCGAGCATGTCGGCCTGCGCCAGATCCCGGTGTTCTTCCGCACCGTCCGGCGGCTGCTCGCGCCCGACGGGGTGATGCTCCTGCATTCGATGGCGCAGGTCACCCCGGCGGCCTACAACCAGCCCTTCGTGGAAAAGTACATCTTCCCCGGCGGTTACATCCCGGCGCTCTCCGAGGTGTTCCCCGCCGTCGAGAAGAACGGCCTGCTGACCCGCGACGTCGAGATCCTGTCGCTGCACTACGCCGAGACCACCCGCGAATGGCGCCGCCGCTTCCTCGCCAACCGCGCCGAGGTGCTCCAGCTCTTCGACGAGCGGTTCCTCAGGATGTGGGAATTCTACCTCGCCGGCGCCGAATGCGCCTTCCGCTTCGATTCGCTGCACGTCTTCCATCTGCAGCTGGCGCTCGACCAGGAACGCGTGCCGCTCACCCGCGCCTACATCCCCGGGGCGATGGCGCGGCTCGCCGACGCCGAGCTCGCCTTCCCCGACTACGCCTCGCTGCACGACGCCCCGCTGGCCGAGGCCGCCGCGCGCCGCAGCGCCTCCTGAACGGCGGCGCGCCGCACCCACCTGACGCTCAGATCACGCTTTGGCGCCGCCGCAAGCTCGGCCATGATGCGGCGAGCCGCCAGGGGCCCCCAGCGATGACGATCTTCCGCGTCCGGCACGTCACCAGCTACCGCTACCGCCGCCGCGTGCGCTTCGGCGAGCACCAGCTGATGTTCCGTCCCCGCGACAGCTATGACCAGCGGCTGCTCGGCGCCGAGCTCGACGTCGATCCCGGCCCCGGCAACGTGCGCTGGATCCACGACGTCTTCGGCAACTGCGTGGCGCTGGTGGCGATCCCCTCGCCGGCGCGGGCGCTGAGCTTCGAGACCCGCATCCGCCTCGACCATGCGCCCCAGGACGAGCCCGCGCTGCAGATCGACGCCGCGGCGCTCAGCTATCCCTTCGCCTACCGCCCCGACGAGGCGGCCGATCTCGCGGCGACGATCCGACCGCACTATCCCGATCCCGCGGTCGAACACTGGGCGCGGCAGTTCGTCCGCGCCGGGCGCCGGACCCGCACCGGCCACCTGCTGATGACGCTCTGCTTCGCGATCCACGAGGGCTTCGCCTATTCGCGCCGCCACGAATCCGGCACCCAGCCGCCGGCGCAGACGCTGCAGCTCCGCCGCGGCACCTGTCGCGACTTCGCGCTCTTGATGATGGAGGCGGTGCGCAGCCTCGGCTTCGCCGCCCGCTTCGTCACCGGCTACGTCTACGTCCCCGACCGCGACGGCTCGGAGCTGCGCGGCGGCGGCTCGACCCACGCCTGGTGCCAGGTCTACCTGCCGGGCGCCGGCTGGGTCGAGTTCGACCCCACCAACGGCATCGTCGGCAACCGCGACCTGATCCGCATCGCCGTGGCCCGCGATCCCCGCCAGGCCGTCCCGCTCAGCGGCAGCTACCGCGGCAAGGCGGCCGACTTCGAGAGCATGTCGGTCCAGGTCAACGTCACCACCGAACCGGCCGGAGCCACGCCGCCCGCGTAGCAATGCCGCAGTTGGAACTTCCTGCGGGCGACTACGTTGCCCGGAAACTCCCCTCGCCGAGGGGGGTGTCAGCCCAGGAAGGATCGATCCCCGATGCGGATTCGTGCCGGATACGAACTCGTCTACGAGTGCCCGCAGCCGACCGCGATGCTGCTCGCGCTCAACATCCACCCGTCGCGCCGCGTCGACCTCCTGACCGATCAGGTCCTGAGCTTCACCCCCGCGGTCGAGGCCCGGAACTACCTCGACGGCTTCGGCAACGTCTGCACCCGCATCGAGGCGCCGGCCGGCCGCACCACGATCTCGACCAGCTTCGAGATCTACGACAGCGGCAGGCCCGACGTCGTGGTCCCCGACGCGCGACAGCACGACATCGGCGACCTGCCCGACGACGTGCTGGTCTTCCTGCTCGGCAGCCGCTACTGCGACACCGACCGGCTCGGCGACTTCGCCTGGGCGACGTTCGCCAACACCCCGCCGGGCTGGGCGCGGGTGCAGGCGATCGTCGACTTCGTGCACGATCACATCGCCTTCAACTACCAGAACGCCGACGCGACCCGCACCGCCTTCGGCGGCTTCAACGACCGCACCGGCGTCTGCCGCGACTTCGCGCATCTCGCGATCACCCTCTGCCGCTGCATGAACATCCCGGCGCGCTACTGCACCGGCTATCTCGGCGACATCGGCGTGCCCGCGGTGCCCGACCCGATGGACTTCAGCGCCTGGTTCGAGGTCTTCCTCGGCGGCCACTGGTACACCTTCGACGCCCGGCACAACCGCCCGCGGATCGGCCGCATCCTGATGGCCACCGGCCGCGACGCCACCGACGTGGCGCTCTCGACCAGCTTCGGCGCGTCGCGCCTGGTCGGCTTCACGGTGGTCACCGACGAGGTCGTGCCCGAGGCCGCCGCCGCTGCCGACCGGCCCGCGCCGCCGGGCCCGCGCCTCGCCCTGGCGGGGTGAGCCTCAGCGCGCCACCGCGCCGTGGTAGAAATAGACCCCGAGCCCGCTGGTGAAGAGGATCCCGCCCGCGACCGCGTGCAGCACCGCCGCCAGCGCAAAACCGCCCCGGCCGAGATAGGCCCGGGCGAAGATCAGCCCGCCCGCCAGGGCCAGCGCCGGCGCCACCGGGTTCCAGAACATCAGGTGCGCCAGCCCGAACGCCACGCCGTTCGCGGCCAGCGCCGTCCGCCGCCCCGGAAACAGCGCCCCGTAGCGCCGGAAGAACAGCACCCGGAACACCAGCTCCTGCGGCAGCGCCGACAGCAGCGGGTAGAGCGCCAGGATCAGCAGCCACAGCCCCGGCGCCCGCCGCGGCAGCTCCAGCGCCCGCCCCGGCAGCAGCCGCCAGACCAGCAGCCCCGCCACCAGCGCCGTCGCCGCCGCCACCAGCCCGATCGCGCGCGCGTCGAGCCGCCGCCAGCCGCGCCCGAGCTCGGCCCAGCGAAACCCCGGCGTCCGCGCCAACAGGCCCAGCGCCAGCAGCGTGACGCCCAGGAACACCGGCCAGAGCCAGGCCGGCGGCATCACCAGCGCCATGGCCAGCGGCAGACCGAGGTAGAGCGCCGCGAATTCCACCGCCAGCCCCGGCTCGATCCGCCCCGCCGCCTCCGTCCGCCCGCCCATCTCCGCCCGCTCCGCCGCCCCGCCCGACCTGACGCCGCGGCGCGGGCAAACGCAACCCCGCCGCTCCCCCTTCCCCTCACCGCCCGACCTGGCCTATTGCCGTGGTGCCGGCTCCGCTTCCCGGCCCGTCCGAGCCGCCCATGCCGCTTCCCGTCTTCCTCGCGGTCCTCCTCGGCGCGGCGCTGCACGCCAGCTGGAACGCGATCGTCAAGGGCGGCCCGGACAAGCTGCTGACGACCGTGCTGGTCGCCGCCGCCTCCGGGCTCGTCGCCGCCGCCGTGCTGCCGTTCCTGGCGCTTCCGGCGCCCGCGAGCTGGCGCTACCTCGCCACCTCCGCCGTCGTCCAGGTGGTCTACTTCGCGCTGGTCGCCGGCGCCTACCGCGCCACCGACATGAGCCAGGCCTACCCGCTGATGCGCGGCCTCGCCCCGGCGCTGGTGGCGGCCTTCGGCCTGGTCTGGCTCGGCGAGACGCTCACGCCCGGCGCCTGGGTCGGCATCGCGCTGATCTGCACCGGCGTCTTCGGCATCGCGCTCGCCTTCAGCGGCCGCGGCTCGCGCCGGGGCACGGCGCTGGCGCTGGCCAATGCCGGCGTCATCGCCACCTACACCCTGGTCGACGGCGCCGGCGTCCGGCTCTCCGGCGGCGCCGGTCGCCTACGCGATGTGGCTGTTCCTGCTCAACGCCGTGCCGCTGGTCGGCTGGGCGCTGCTCTTCCGCCGCCGCGCGCTCCTCGCCTATGCCGGCCGCAACCTGCCGCTCGGCCTCGCCGGCGGCCTCGGCAACCTCGGCTCCTACGGCCTCGCGCTCTGGGCGATGACCGGGGCCCCGGTCGCCGTCGTCGCCGCCCTGCGCGAGACCTCGATCCTGTTCGGCCTGGCGATCGCCGCGCTGGTCCTGCGCGAGCGGGTCGGCCCGCTCCGCCTCGCCGCCGCCGCCCTGATCGCCCTCGGCGCCGTCAGCCTGCGGCTGGCCTGAGCCCCGCGGCGGCCTGTTTCCATTTCCCGCCGCTCCGAGCAAGATGGCCCGACTCCAAGCAAGGGGACGCCGATGCCGGACCGCTTCGCCGCCAGGCTCGCCGACGAGCTCGCCCAGATCCGCGCCGACGGCCTCTGGAAGGACGAGCGGGTCATCACCTCGCCGCAGTCCGGCCGCATCGACGCCGAGCCGGGCGGCAGCGTGCTCAACTTCTGCGCCAACAACTACCTCGGCCTCGCCGACCACCCGGCGCTCGTCGCCGCCGCCAAGGAGGCGCTCGACCGCTCCGGCTACGGCATGGCCTCGGTCCGCTTCATCTGCGGCACGCAAGACGTGCACAAGGCGCTCGAAGCCCGGCTCGCCGGCTTCCTGCGCCAGGAGGACGCCATCCTCTACTCCTCCTGCTTCGACGCCAACACCGGCCTCTTCGAGACCCTGCTCGGCCCCGAGGACGCGATCATCTCCGACGCCCTCAACCACGCCTCGATCATCGACGGCGTCCGCCTCTGCAAGGCCCGCCGCTACCGCTACGCCAACAACGACATGGCCGAGCTCGAACGCTGCCTGATCGAGGCCGCCTCTGCCCGCACCCGCCTGATCGCCACCGACGGCGTCTTCTCGATGGACGGCATCATCGCCAACCTCGCCGGCGTCTGCGAGCTCGCCGAGAAGCACGACGCCCTGGTCATGGTCGACGACAGCCACGCCGTCGGCTTCGTCGGCCGCCACGGCCGCGGCTCCCCCGAGCACTGCGGCGTCGAGGGCCGCATCGCCATCCTCACCGGCACCCTGGGCAAGGCCCTCGGCGGCGCCTCCGGCGGCTACACCGCCGCCTCGCGCGAGGTGGTCGCGCTGCTGCGCCAGCGCTCCCGCCCCTACCTCTTCTCCAACACGCTGATGCCCGCGATCGCCGCCACCTCGCTCCGCGTCCTCGACCTGATCGAGGACGGCGCCGACCTCCGCGCCCGCCTCGCCGCCAACGCGCGCCACCTTCCGCGCCGAGATGACCCGCCTCGGCTTCACCCTCGCCGGCGACGGCCACCCGATCATCCCGGTGATCCTCGGCGACGCCGCCCTCGCCCAGCGCTTCGCGGCCGCCATGCTCGACCGCGGCGTCTACGTCGTCGGCTTCTCCTTCCCGGTGGTCCCGCGCGGCCAGGCCCGCATCCGCACCCAGATGTCCGCCGCCCACACCCCGAGGCGACGTCGCCGCCGCCGTCGCCGCCTTCGCCGCCACCGGCCGCGAGCTCGGCGTCATCGCGTGACGCCGCTGCTGCCCTCCGTCATCGAGGCGATCGGCGCCACCCCGCTGGTCGAGCTCTCGCGACTTAAGGCGCAGCTCGCCCTCCCCGGCCGCCTCCTCGCCAAGCTCGACCACCTCAATCCCGGCTTCTCCAAGAAGGACCGCGCCGCCCGCCGCATCATCGAGGACGCCCGCGCCTGCCGGCGAGCTCGCCCCCGGCCAGACCGTGGTCGAGCTCACCTCCGGCAACATGGGCACCGGCCTCGCCATCGTCTGCGCCGTCCTCGGCCACCCCTTCGTCGCGGTGATGAGCGCCGGCAACTCGCCCGAGCGCGCCCGGATGATGCGCGCCCTCGGCGCCGAGGTCGTGCTCGTCTCGCAAGCCCCCGGCGGCCGCCCCGGCGAGGTCTCCGGCGCCGACCTCGCCCTCGTCGAGACCGAAGCCCGACGCCTGACCGCCGCCCGCAACGCCTTCCGCGCCGACCAGTTCACCCGCCCCGGCAACCCCGACGCCCACGCCGACACCACCGCCCCCGAGATCTGGGAACAATCCGCCGGCACCGTCACCGCCTTCTGCGACTTCGTCGGCTCCGGCGGCACCCTCGCCGGCGCCGCCCGCTTCCTCGCCCCCCGTGGCGTCCGCTGCTGGGCCGTCGAGCCCGACGAGGCCTCCCACCCGATCCAGGGCGGCGGCTACGCCATGCCCGACCTCACCCACCTCCACGGCACGCCGCTGGCGGGCACCCTCACCGTCACCGGCGCGCAAGCCACCGACGCCGCCCGCCTCCTCGCCCGTAGCGAGGGCATCTTCGCCGGCTACTCCACCGGCGCCAACCTCGCCGCCGCCATCCGATTGGCTCAGGGCCCCGAATCCGGCGGCACCGTCGCCTTCGTCGTCTGCGACAGCGGCCTGAAATACCTCTCCACCGACCTCTGGGAAACCCCATGAACGAGATGCGCGCACTGGTGAAATCCCGCCCCGAGCCCGGCCTCTGGATGGAGCGCGTCCCGGTCCCCGAGCCCGGGCCCACCGACGTGCTGATCCGCGTCGAGAAGAGCGCCATCTGCGGCACCGACGTCCATATCTGGAACTGGGACGCCTGGGCCGCCGCGACCGTCCCCATCCCGATGGTCACCGGCCACGAGTTCTACGGCCGCATCGCCGACACCGGCGCCGCCGTCACCCGCTTCAGCCGCGGCCAGCGCGTCTCCGGCGAGGGCCACATCGTCTGCGGCGCCTGCCGCAACTGCCGCGCCGGCCGCGGCCACCTCTGCCGCAACACCCGCGGCGTCGGCGTCCACCGCCCCGGCTCCTTCGCCGAGTACCTCGCCATCCCCGAAGCCAACGTCGTCGCCATCCCCGACGACGTCCCCGACGAGGTCGCCGCGATCTTCGACCCCTTCGGCAACGCCGTGCACACCGCGCTCTCGTTCGACCTCGTCGGCGAGGACGTGCTGGTCACCGGCGCCGGCCCCATCGGCATCATGGGCGCGCTGGTCGCCAAGCGCGCCGGCGCCCGCAAGGTGGTGATCACCGACATCAACCCCACCCGGCTCGACCTCGCCCGCCGCATGGGCGTGGACACCGTCGTCGACGCCTCGGCAGCCAGGACCTCGCCGACGTGATGCGCGAGATCGGCATGAAGGAGGGCTTCGACATCGGCCTCGAGATGTCCGGCGCCGCGCCCGCCTTCCGCGACATGATCGACAAGATGAACAACGGCGGCAAGATCGCCATCCTCGGCATCGCGCCGGCCGCCTTCGCCGTCGACTGGAACAAGGTCATCTTCAAGATGCTGACGCTCAAGGGCATCTACGGCCGCGAGATGTTCGAGACCTGGTACAAGATGATCGCGCTCGTCCAGTCCGGCCTCGACCTCACCCCGCTGATCACCCACCGCCTGCCGGTCGACGCCTTCGAGGAGGGCTTCGCCGCGATGCGCTCCGGCAACTCCGGCAAGGTCGTGCTGGACTGGGCCGGGTAGCCCCAGGGGAATCGCACTTGAAGAATAGGGCTTTCCTTTCAGACTGATGTGGATTCTTTCGTTTGCTCCCGAAGAGAGGAGCTGACGTTGTCGCTGATGGACAGGCTTGGAGAGATCCGCGATCCGCGGCGTGGGAATGCGCAGCGGCACGAGTTGCTCGACATTCTGGGGATCGCGTTGGTGGCGTCGGTCTGCGGCGCGGAGAGTTGCGTCGACTTTGCCGAGTTTGCCGAGGACCGGGAGACGCTGCTCCGGGAATTCCTCAAGCTGGAGAATGGCTTGCCGAGCCACGACACCTTCAGCCGCATCTTCCGCCTGCTCGACCCGGCAGCCTTCGGGCAGGCCTTCGAAGCCTTCCTCGACGACCTCGGCGCCGGCGGCGACGGGGTGCTCGCCATCGACGGCAAGACGCTGCGGCGCTCGTTCGACCGGGCGGCGGGCCGCTCGGCGCTGCATGTGGTCACCGCCTTCGGCACCGGCGCGCGGATCGCCATCGCGCAAGCTGCCGTCGCCGAAGGCGGCAGCGAGATCCTCGCCGCCCGCGCCCTGCTCGGAACGCTGGCCCTGGGTGGCATGCTGGTGACCGGGGATGCGATCCACGCCCAGGCCGCCACGGCAGAGGTCGTGCGCGCGCAGGGCGGCGACTATCTCTTCGCGCTGAAGGCCAACCGCCCCGCCATGCTGCGCGAGGTCGAAGCCTTCTTCGCCGATCCACCGGCGCCGCTTGCGGCGTTCGAGACCACCGACGCCGACCACGGCCGGATCGAGACCCGCCGCCACCGGGTAACGCATGACGTGGACTGGCTTTTCTCCGACCGCCGCTATGCCGGAGAGCCACGCCTCCCCGGCCTCGCGACCCTCGCCTGCGTCGAGGCGGAACGCTGTCTCGACGGCCGTACCAGCCGATCGGTCCGCTACTATCTCTCCTCGGCGCCGCTCACTCCCGAGCGCTTCGCCCGCGCCGTCCGCGGCCACTGGGCGATCGAGAACAGCCGCCACTGGGTGCTCGACGTCAGCTTCGACGAGGACCGCGCCCGCAACCGACGCGACAACGGACCCGAGAACCTCGCCATCCTCCGCCGCCTCACCCTCAACCTCATCAACAAGGCCAGGCCGAGAATGTCCGTCAGCCGCAAACGCAAGCGAGCAGGATGGTCCGACGCCTTCGCGAGAACCATCATCGGCCAAATGCGATAGCCCTGCCGGGTAGCCGACAGCCGCTGGCGGAACCGCGCGCAAAGCTGTAGCATGCGGCGGAACGCGTTGTCACAGAACGGAAACCCGCGATGACCAGCACCGACGCCCTCGCCCACCTCGCCGGCCGCCCGCTCCTCCGCTCGATGGCCGAGCACTGGTGGCTGATCCTCCTGCGCGGCATCGCCGCGGTCCTCTTCGGCATCGTCTCGCTGCTCTGGCCGGGGCTCTCCGGCCTGACGCTGGTGCTGCTCTGGGGCGCCTACGCCTTCGCCGACGGCATCTTCTCGCTCGGCGCGGCGTTCATGGGCAAGGGCGCGACCACCGGCCAGCGCTGGTGGCTGGCGCTCACCGGCGTCCTCGGCATTCTCGCCGGCCTGATCGCCTTCTTCGCCCCGGCCCTGACCGCCGGGGTGCTGCTGATCTTCATCGCCATCTGGGCGATCGTGATCGGCGTTATGGCGATCGTCGGCGCGATCCATCTCCGCAAGGAGATCGAGGGCGAGTGGCTGCTGATCCTCAGCGGCGCCCTCGCGGTCGTCTTCGGCATCCTGATGTTCACCCGCCCCGCCGCCGGCGCGCTGGCGGTAATCTGGATGATCGCCACCTTCGCCATCATCTTCGGCATCGACCTGATCTGGCTCGCCTTCAAGCTCAAGGGCTACAAGGACCGCGTCTGAGGCGCCGGCCGGACGCGACCCGGCCCGGCGCGCCGCAGGTCCCTGATTTCATACAGGTTTGCTAACCTGGAGAGCAGTCGTGATGCGCCAGCAGGCGCATCACCGGCAAAGAATCCTCGCGCGCACCTGCGCGCACATTATGGCCGCAACTGCGGCCCGCGGCGCCAGCCGCGCTTCCTCGCGCCTTCGCCCTTGCGCCCCCCCGCCTCGCCTCTATAACCAGCACAATTTGCCGACCCGGGCGAATCCGATCCCCTGCCGCTGCCGGCGACGGGGCCAGACCTTGCAAGGCCGCCCCATGCCCAAGCGCACCGACATCCGCTCGATCCTGATCATCGGTGCGGGCCCCATCGTCATCGGCCAGGCCTGCGAGTTCGACTACTCCGGCGCCCAGGCCTGCAAGGCGCTGCGCGAGGAAGGCTACCGCGTCATCCTGGTCAACTCCAACCCGGCCACGATCATGACCGACCCGGAGATGGCCGACGCCACCTATATCGAGCCGATCACCCCCGAGGTGGTCGCCAAGATCATCGAGAAGGAGCGCCCCGACGCGCTGCTGCCGACCATGGGCGGCCAGACCGGGCTCAACACCGCGCTCGCCCTCGACGACCTCGGCGTCCTCGCCGAATTCAACGTCGAGTTGATCGGCGCCAAGCGCGACGGCCATCGAGAAGGCCGAGGACCGCAAGCTCTTCCGCGAGGCGATGGAACGCATCGGCCTGGAGAACCCCCGCGCCACCGTCGCCAACACCCTCGCCGAAGCGCTCGCCGCCATCGAGCACGTCGGCCTGCCCGCGATCATCCGCCCCGCCTTCACCCTCGGCGGCACCGGCGGCGGCGTCGCCTACAACCGCGAGGACTACGAGCGCATCTGCAAGACCGGCCTCGACGCCTCCCCGGTCTCCCAGATCCTGATCGACGAATCGCTCCTCGGCTGGAAGGAGTTCGAGATGGAGGTGGTGCGCGACCGGCGCGACAACTGCATCATCGTCTGCTCGATCGAGAACATCGACCCGATGGGCGTCCACACCGGCGATTCGATCACCGTCGCCCCGGCGCTGACGCTCACCGACAAGGAATACCAGATGATGCGCAACGCCTCGATCGCGGTGCTGCGCGAGATCGGGGTCGAGACCGGCGGCTCCAACGTCCAGTTCGCCGTCCACCCCGAGACCGGCCGGCTCATCGTCATCGAGATGAACCCCCGGGTCTCCCGCTCCTCGGCGCTGGCCTCCAAGGCCACCGGCTTCCCGATCGCCAAGATCGCCGCCAAGCTCGCCGTCGGCTACACCCTGGACGAGCTCGACAACGACATCACCCAGGTGACGCCGGCCTCCTTCGAGCCGACCATCGACTACGTCGTCACCAAAATCCCCCGCTTCGCCTTCGAGAAGTTCCCCGGCGCCGAGCCGCTGCTGACCACCGCGATGAAGTCGGTCGGCGAGGCCATGGCCATCGGCCGCAGCTTCCACGAGTCGGTGCAGAAGGCGCTCTGCTCGCTCGAGACCGGCCTCACCGGCTTCGACGAGATCGCCATCGACGGCGTCGGCCCCGACGCCTCCGGCCCCGACGCCCACGCCGCCATCGTCAAGGCGCTCAGCGCCCAGACCCCCGACCGGCTGCGCCTCGCCGCCCAGGCCATGCGCCACGGCCTGACCGACGAGGCGATCCACGCCTCCACCCGCTACGACCCCTGGTTTCTCGCCCGGATCCGCGAGATCGTCGAGGAGGAGGAGCGCCTGCGCGCCAGCGGCCTGCCCCGCGAGCCCCACGCCCTGCGCCGGCTCAAGCAGTTCGGCTTCTCCGACGCCCGCCTCGCCACCCTCACCGCCCGCACCGAGAGCTCGGTCCGCGCCGAGCGCCAGCGCCTCGGCGTCCGCGCCGTCTTCAAGCGCATCGACACCTGCGGCGGCGAGTTCGAGGCCCAGACCCCCTACATGTACTCCACCTACGAGGTCGAGGCCGGCGGCTTCACCGAATGCGAGGCCCGCCCCAGCGCCGCCGCCAAGGTCGTCATCCTCGGCGGCGGCCCCAACCGCATCGGCCAGGGCATCGAGTTCGACTACTGCTGCTGCCACGCCTGCTTCGCGCTGACCAAGGCCGGCTACGAGACCATCATGGTCAACTGCAACCCCGAGACCGTCTCCACCGACTACGACACCTCCGACCGCCTCTACTTCGAGCCCCTCACCCTCGAGCACGTCCTGGAAATCCTCCGCGTCGAGCAGGACAACGGCACCCTGCACGGCGTCATCGTCCAGTTCGGCGGCCAGACCCCGCTGAAGCTCGCCAACGCCCTGCACGACGCCGGCATCCCGATCCTCGGCACCACGCCGGACGCCATCGACCTCGCCGAGGACCGCGAGCGCTTCCAGGCGCTGCTCGACCGCCTCGACCTGCGCCAGCCCGCCAACGGCATCGCCCGCTCCGCCGCCGAGGCCCAGGCCGTCGCCCGCAGGCTCGGCTACCCCCTGGTGATCCGCCCCAGCTATGTCCTCGGCGGCCGCGCCATGGAGATCGTCCGCGACGACGCCCAGCTCGCCCGCTACATCCGCGACGCCGTCCAGGTCTCCGGCACCACCCCGGTGCTCCTCGACAGCTACCTCGCCAACGCCACCGAGGTCGACGTCGACGCCATCTGCGACGGCGCCTCGGTGCATGTCGCCGGCGTGATGGAGCACATCGAGGAGGCGGGCGTGCATTCCGGCGACAGCGCCTGCTCGCTGCCGCCCTACTCGCTCAGCCCCGAAATCGTCGAGGAGCTGAAGGCCCAGACCCGCACCATGGCGCTGGCCCTCGGCGTCGTCGGCCTGATGAACGTCCAGTTCGCGATCCAGAACGGCGACATCTACGTGCTGGAGGTGAACCCCCGCGCCTCGCGCACCGTGCCCTTCGTCGCCAAGGCCACCGACAGCGCCATCGCCGCCATCGCCGCCCGGGTGATGGCCGGCGAGCCGCTCGCGAGCTTCCCGCTCGCGCCCGCCCTACCCCGCGGGCATCGGCCCCGACGACCCGCTGCCCTTCGCCGACCCGCTGACGCTCGCCGACCCCCAGACCCCCTGGTTCTCGGTCAAGGAGGCGGTGATGCCCTTCAACCGCTTCCCCGGCGTCGACACCCTGCTCGGCCCCGAGATGCGCTCGACCGGCGAGGTGATGGGCTGGGACCGCAGCTTCCCCCGCGCGTTCCTCAAGGCCCAGCTCGCCGCCGGCACCGCGCTCCCCGAGCGCGGCACCCTCTTCGTCTCGGTCAAGGACGGCGACAAGAACGGCCTGCTCGATCGAGGCCACCCGCATCCTGCACGGCCTCGGCTTCCGCCTGCTCGCCACCGACGGCACCGCGAAGTTCCTCGCGCTCGCACGCCATCCCCGCCACCCGCGTCAACAAGGTCTACGAGGGCCGCCCCCACATCGTCGACACCCTCAAGGACGGCGGCGTCCAGATCGTCTTCAACACCACCGAAGGCACCCAGTCGATCGCCGACAGCCGCGCCATCCGCGTCGCTGACGCTGTCGGGGCAGATCCCGTACTACACCACGGCCGCCGGCGCGCGGGCGGCGGCGCTGGCGATGCGGGACCGGCTGGAGGGGGATTTGCGGGTGCGGTCGTTGCAGGGGTGATAATCTGAGTGAAGCGACCGTTGGGAGACGATATGGCCAGAAGCTCCGCATTCTTTGTCACCCCGATCGGAGAGATTGCTTCGCCAGAGCGGGAGCGGGCTGATCGGGTGCTTGAATTCGTGCTACACCCAGTCCTTTCGGAGTCTTTGATATTGCTCGAGCGATCACGTCGTATCTCCTGATCAATAAACCACGACATAATCGTCCGACTAACCCAATCGGACTTGGTCGTTGCGGATTTAACCGGAACAAACCCAAACGTAATGTATGAGATCGGATAAGACATGCTTTCAACCTTCAATCATTCAGGTCGCTCAAATTGGTCAGCACCTTCCTTTTGATTTAGGCAGGAGCGAACAATATTCTTTAACCTCGGTGATCTTAGAGACGTAGAAGGTGCGAAGGCGAAGCTCTCAGCCGCAACTAGGCTAATCAAACTGAGCGCCCACCTTGGTCGCGATAGCCGACTACTGGGTTATCGACAGGTAAATCGTGAGGACAAGATCATGTCGCTACATGCGATCGAAATATAGACCGCAAAGAATAGATAGTATTCCAGTCCAGTTATCGTCGACGCTTGATTAGCCGCATCTGAATTGGACGCAAAGCTCATCATGCGGCGAGGAGCGCTGCCGAGCTTCGAGCAAATGTATGACGTTGCGTCGGCGAACGAGGATCATATCGAGGCACTCCTCGCGGCAGCTTCGAAAGTCCGCTAGACCGGAACAAGTCTATCAGGGTCGCATCAGCCGCCACGCCTCCCAACTGGCCCGCGAACCCCTCATGAGGCTCGAGCTCCTCGACCCACACCTTCGGCATCGGGCGAGACGATGCCATCACTCACCCCGCGGATTTGTCCGTCGACAAATCCGCGCGCGCCTGCCTGCCCCTTGGCAGGCGCGAGTCCGCGCCAGCCCAGGCAGGCGCGCGCGGATTGCAACCCTCCGGTCCCGCGGCGCCCCCCTCGGCCTCCGCGCTCACGCGCTCCGGCCGACGAACCGGAGCGAGGCAGTGCCTCGCTTCTTCCGGTTCGGGGAACCGGCGGACCCGCGCGCCCGATGCTGGAACGTCCCGGCACCCAGCCGGCCGCCGGCGGCTTTCCGCCGAGACCTTCCCCGCCCCGACGGTTTCGGCGCCTCTCCGCGTTGAATAACTGTCGGCCCTCGAGCCGTTGCCCTCGAGAGGTGTCAACCAGGGAGAAGCACCATGCATCGCATCGGTCTGACTGTAGCGGCGCTCGGCCTGGCCGCCTGCGCCACCACCTCCACGCCCTACGGCTACAGCGGCACCGGGATGAGCGCGCAGGACGTCAACTGCGGCGCCAGCGTGCTCGGCGGCGCCCTGCTCGGCGGGCTCGCCGGCAACCAGGTCGGCAAGGGCCAGGGCCAGGATCTCGCCACCGCCGCCGGCGCCACCGTGGGCGGCCTGATCGCCGCCACCCGCCCGCAGTGCCAGCCCCGCGCCTACGGCCAGCCCGTCTACGGCCAGCCGCAGCCCTACGGCCAGCCCGCCGCCTACGGCTACCCGCAGCAGCCCGTCGTCGTCGGCTACGACCGCTACGGCCGCCCGGTCTACCGCTGAACGGCGGCCGGCGCCCGGGCGCCGCCGTCCGACCGCCCGGCAGATGCGCGCGCAAGTAGGGTGGGTCATCGACCCACCACCTGACACGCCACCTCGTCCCCGAGGTGCCCGCTTGCACCGATACCACTTTCCGGTATCCTCCCCTCCATGACCAAGAACACCTCCATCACCCTCGGCGCCCACTTCCTCGGCTTCGTCGAGGCGCAGGTCGCTTCCGGCCGCTTCGCCTCGGCGAGCGAGGTCGTGCGCGCCGGCCTCCGCCTCCTCGAAGACCACGAGCTCCGGCTCGAAGCTCTTCGCGATGCCCTCGCCGAGGGTGAGGCCAGCGGCCCGGCGGAGCCCTTCGACTTCGACGGCTTCCTCGCCGCCAGGCGCGCCGAACCGGCGTGAGCCGCCCGGTCTTCCGCCCCAGCGCGGTCCGGGACATCGAGCAGATCTGGACCTACACGACGGAGCGCTGGGGTGGCGCGCAGGCCGAGCGCTACGTCCGCTCGATCCACGACGTCTGTCTCGCACTGGCGAGCGGTGAGCTTCCCGGCGCCGACGTCTCGGACGTCCTCCCGGCCTACCGCAAGGCCCGCGCTGGCCGCCACATCCTCTTCTTCCGCCTCCGGCCGGACGGAGACGTCGAAATCGTCCGTATCCTCCACGAGCGCATGGATATCCCTTCCCGCCTCCGCGGCGGCTAGGTGCTCACTCCCAATCCTCCACCCGCAACCCTTCGACCCGCCCGAACTCCCGCACATTGTGCATGACCAGCACCACCCCCCGTGCCAGCGCCTGCCCGGCGATCAGCACGTCATAGGGCCCGATCCGCCGCCCGCACCACCGCCAGCGCCGCCCGCACAACCCCCGCCGCCCGGGCGCCCTGCGCTCGAACGCCGCCACCTCGAACCGCCGCCGGTCCACCCGCCCACGTCTGCTTCCACCCACCCGCTCCTCAATGCCCCGCAGTAGAGCTCGTGCGCCACGCCGGGCGATATCCCCAAGTCGGCTGGCGCCTGCTCCCGCAGCCGCTTCACTGCTTTCCGGCCGGAATCCCCCAGATCGGGTCGCTCTTCCAGTCGCGGTCGCCGCGGCCGAGGATCTCCTTGGAGATGCAGGCGAGCATGAACGCGCGCAGCACCGCGTTCATCCGCGCCTGGTAGCCGAGCCCCATGCCGCGGAACCACTTCACCAGGTCCGCGTCGAACGCCGCCGTCAGCTTGGTCTTCTTCGGCCGCACCGGCACCTCGCGCTCGATCCGGTGCCAGTCCGGCGGGATCAGCGCCTGCTTCAGCCGGCTCTGCTTCAGCCAGCGCTCCATGTCGCCCAGCTCGATCATCAGATCGACGTAGGCCTTCTCCTGCGCCGGGTTGCGCTTGCGGTCGGTCATGCGGGCAGTTCCCCTCGGGCTTCTTCAAGACCGCCGAGCCTGCCACGCAACCGCTAAAATCCGGTTCAAATCGTACCGATCGCTTCCAGACGCATTCCAGATGCCAGCCATACCGCCCGAGGCGGCTTCTCAACCAACACGTTAACTCTTTGGCCGAAGTTGCTGCTTTCACGGATATCAACCGACAGAAACCCGGTTGTTCCCCCCTTGACCCGGGTTTAACCTTAACCAACGCAGGCACTTGGGGGGTGCGGCCCATGGCGACTTTAACGGCCTATCAGGCAACGAACATGCGCGTCGAGCTCTGGCCCGGCGTGGTGATCGCCCGCAGCGCCCACACCATCACCGCCAGCGACGGCGCCCACGTCGCCAGCTTCGGCGGCAGCTTCACCTATCCCGACTCCGGCCTCGTCGGGGCGCCTGCCGCCGGCTTTCTCGGCGCCTTCGACCCCTTCGGCCTCGGCCCGGTCACCGGCACCCTGGTCAGCTACCGCCAGGACATTGGTTTCCTTCAGCAATTCACCATAGACCTCGCCGCCCCTGCGGCCCCGGTCTTCCACGCCCTGCGCTTCAACGACGCCCACCTCGCCAGCGCCCTGGTCTTCGCCGGCAACGACACCATCACCGGATCGCCCTTCGCCGACCTCCTGCTCGGCTTTGCCGGCGACGACACCCTGGCCGGTCTCGGCGGCAACGACCGGCTCTTCGGCGACCACGGCTCCGACGTCGTCTTCGGCGGCGACGGCAACGACCGGCTCCGCGGCGGCGCCGGCCGCGACATCCTGCACGGCGACCGCGGCGCCGACATCCTGACCGGCGACGGCGGCGCCGACCAGCTGACCGGCGGCAGCGGCGCCGACACCTTCCGCTTTCTGCGTCTCAGCGACTCGCGCCCCGGCTCCAGCTTCCGCGACAGCATCCGCGACTTCGCGCACAACACCGACCGGATCGACCTCCGCCCGATCGACGCCAACGCGACCGAGCACGGCAACCAGGCCTTCGACTTCATCGGCTCCCAACCCTTCACGGATACGCCGGGCCAGCTCCGCTACGCCGGCCACCTGCTCTCCGGCGACACCGACGGCGACGGCATCGCCGACTTCCAGGTCAACCTGACGAACCACCCGCACATCACCGCAGGCGACCTGCTGCTCTGATCCCGCGCCCGGGCTGATCAGCGGATTCCCGTCGGCCTGACGCCGTGGCCCGCGGCACCTGACTCCTGCCGCAAAGCCAAAAAACGCCCACACGGGTTCCATACGCGTTCCATACGGAGTCCATACGCAGAAGACTACGGCATTTCAGTGCCTTGCGAGATCATGTGGAGTCGACCCGCCCCACTCCCTCGCCTTACGCCGAAAACGCCCGCTTCAGGTGTGCCATCGACTTCGTCACCGCGTCGTCGTCGCGCGCGAAGCCCTCGCCGCCGCCGAGCAGCGCCTCCAGCCGGGTCCGCGCCCGCGACACCCGGCTCTTGACCGTGCCGATGCGCGTCCCCAGCACCTCCGCCGCCTCCTCGTAGCTGAGCCCGCTCGCGCCCGACCAGGATCAGCGCCTCGCGCTGATCGGCCGGCAGCAGCTGCAGCGCCCCCAGGAACTCGAGCATCTCCATGTGGCCGTCGTGCGCCGGTGCCTGGGTCAGCCGCGCCGCGTGGGTGCCCTCGGCATCGGACACCTCGCGCCAGCGCCGCCGGCCCTCCGAGTAGTACTGGTTGCGCAGGATCGTCACCAGCCAAGCGTGCAGATTGGTGCCCTGCCGGTACTTGTCCCGGTTGGCGATCGCCTTGGCCAGCGTCTCCTGCACCAGGTCGTCGGCCCGGTCCCGGTTGCCGCTCAGCGACCGTGCGAAGCCGCGCAGCATCGGAATCGCCGCCACCAGGTCGTCGCGAAAGGCGCTCAATTGCCGTTCTCCCCGTCCGACGGCTCGTCGAGCTTGTTCAGGAGCGCCAGCATGTCGGGCGGTATGTCCTCCTGCAGCGCCTCGTCGTAGACGCGGCGCAGCTGGGTCGCGATCCAGTCCTGCTGGCGGGCACTCACGCGCGCGGGGCGCAGGGGCTTTGGCGGCTTCGGCGCCCCGGGCTTGCCGGGTTCGTCAGGTTCTTTGCCTGTCATCGCCTCTCTTCCGCCTCGTTTCGCCTTGCGCGGCACGCCATGCGAATGCACTACACGATCTCGGAATGCGCAAGCATCCGCCGGGGTTCCATCGCGCGCGGAACTTTTTCCGACCTCGGCGCTTTTAGCTGTGCGGAAGCCGCGCGGCCCAGCCGGACAATCGGCGCCGGCGGCTCGCTTCGGGGACTTCGAGAGGACGAGACAGAATGCCATCCAGCCTTTCCCAGGAAATCGCGCCGCACCTGCCCTATCTGCGCCGCTACGCCCGGGCGCTGACCGGCTCGCAGACCAGCGGCGACGCGCACGTGACCGCCTGCCTCGAGGCCATCGTCGCCGACCCGACGATCTTCGACCGCGGCGACGGCGTGAAGGTCGGCCTCTACCGCCTGTTCCAGCAGCTCTGGCACGGACTGCAGCTCGACCCCGCTGCCGACGAGCCGGTGCCGACGCGGGGCGAGCGCACCGCCCGCGAGCGGTTGGCGGCGGT
This sequence comes from uncultured Alphaproteobacteria bacterium, assembly GCA_963847795.1. Lineage (GTDB taxonomy): Bacteria > Pseudomonadota > Alphaproteobacteria > Rhodobacterales > Rhodobacteraceae > Amaricoccus. The sequence goes on along the minus strand of CAWKBH010000015.1, from coordinate 296,574 downwards.
GCCGCCGGAAAGCCGGCAGGTGCTGCTCCTGACCACGCTCGAAGGCTTCCGCCCCGCCGAGGCCGGGCTGATCGCCGAGCGCAGCGAGGCCGAGATCCACGACCTGATCGCCGCCGCGCTCGCCGAGATCGACCGCCAGATCGCCACCCGGGTGCTGATCATCGAGGACGAGCCGCTGATCTCGATGGACCTCGCCGAGATCACCGAGAGCCTCGGCCACGAGGTCACCACCATCGCCCGCACCGCCACCCAGGCGGTCGCCGCCGCGGGCTCCGATACGCCCGGGCTGGTGCTGGCCGACATCCAGCTCGCCGACGGCTCCTCCGGCCTCGACGCGGTGCGCGAGATCCTCGCCATGTTCGAGGTGCCGGTGATCTTCATCACCTCCTTCCCCGAACGCCTGCTGACCGGCCAGCGCCCCGAACCCACCTTCCTGATCACCAAGCCCTACGACCCCAACGCCGTGAAGGCGGCGATCAGCCAGGCGCTGTTCTTCCGCACCACCGCGGCGCTCGACGCCTGATCGGGGAGGCGCACCCTGACCATCCACAGCTTCGTCGGGCGGAACCGCACCCCGGACGGCCCGGCGCGGCCGGGCTTGCGCCCGCGCTCGGCCGAGGCCTGGCCCTACCGCGCCGCGGTCACCGGCATCTTCGTGATCCTGCTGGTCGGCGCGCTCGGCACCGCCAAGGCGGTGATGGTCCCGATCACCGCGGCGCTGCTGACCGGGCTGCTCTTCGGCCCGCTGCAGACCTGGCTCGAGCGCCGGCGGATCCCGGCGATGCTCGCCGCCTGCCTCGTGCTCGCGGGCTTCATCGCCGCGATCCTCGTCGCCGCCCGCCTGCTGGTCATTCCCTTCGAGACCTGGTCCGAGCGGCTGCCCGACATGTGGCGCGCCCTGCGCGCCCAGCTCGACGCCGTCCGGGCGCTGGTGCTGACGGTGCAGGACGCCACCGAGGCGGTGCAGAAGAGCGCCGGCCTCCAGGACAGCGGCGGCGGCAAGGTCATGGTGTCCGCGCCCGACCTGCTCGGCAACCTCGCCATCTTCGTGCCCTCGGTGATGGCCCAGCTGGTGCTCTTCATCGGCGTCCTGTTCTTCTTTCTGGCCTCGCGCACCCGGATCCGGACGCAGCTGCTGGCGCTCTGCCGCACCCGCGCCACCCGGCTCCGCACCGCCCGGATCATCCAGGAGAGCGAGCGCGCGGTCTCGGGCTACGTCGGCACCATCACCGTGATCAACCTCGGCCTCGGCGCCGCCACCGCCGCGGCGCTGGCGGCGATCGGCACGCCCAACGCCGGCTTCTGGGGGGCGATGGCGGGCCTGCTGAACTTCATCCCCTACCTCGGCCCGGGCCTGCTGGTGCTGCTCCTCGTCGGCGTCGGCCTGGTCGACGACGGGCACGGCCTGGCGCTCTACCTGCCGGCGCTGGCCTTCCTCGCGCTGCACCTCACCGAGGCCAACCTGATCACCCCCACCGTGCTCGGCCACCGGATGACCGTCGAGCCGCTGCTGGTGGTGGTCTCGCTCGCCTTCTGGCTGTGGCTCTGGGGGCCGGTCGGCGCCTTTCTCGCGGTGCCGCTGCTCCTGGTGATCAAGGTCGTGGTGCTGCGCCTGATGCGCTGATGCCGACGCGCCGCATCACCCTTCCGGGTCCGGACGTGCTAGATTGCCTGCATGGACGCTGCAGGGCATGACCTCGTTCCGCCGGCCGGCGCCGCGATGACCAGGGTCGCCGAAGCCTCCCGCCGGGGGAGCTGACCCGGTGGCGCGGAGCAGGCTCACCGCCGTGCCGGTAACCAGGCGACCCGCGGGCCGCGTCGGCTGGCTGATCGCGCTCGGGCTGCTGCTGCTCCTGCTCGCGCTCTGGGCCTCGGAACGCCTGGTCGACTGGCTCTGGATGGGCGAGGTCGGCTATCGCCAGGTTTTCTGGCGCATCATCGAGATCCGCGGCGCGCTGATCGCGGTCGGCTTCCTGCTGCCGGCGCTCTATTTCTGGCTGAACCTGCGGGCGGCGCTGTCGCTGGCGGCGGCCTGGCGCGACGCGACCGGCCAGCCGATCGACGGCTTGCTCGGCGAGATCGAGCGCACGCCGCTGCTGCGCCACGGGCTGCCCGGCCTGCTGGCGCTGGTGACCGCCGCCGCCTTCGCCGGGCTCTGGGACGACGCGATCCGCTTCTTCTACGGCGGCAGCTTCGGGCTCCGCGACCCGCTGCTCGGCCTCGACATCGGCTTCTACGTGTTCCGCCTGCCGCTGATCGAGGCCCTGGCGCGCTGGCTGCTGCTTCTCTCCGGGCTGATGCTGGTCGCTCAGGCCGGCCTCTGCCTCGCCCTGGGCATCTTCGGCGGCAGGGATCCGCTCGACCCGGAGACCCGGCGCCGGGTCGCGGCGGCGCTCGGCTGGAACCTGGCGCTCGCCGCCCTCGCCGCCGCGGCCGGCTACGTCATCGAGCGCTGGCGCCTGCTCTATGCCTCGGGCGGCACCGTGTCGGGACCGGGCTTCGTCGACGTCCATGTGGTGATGCCGGCGCTCTGGGTCATGGCCGCGCTAGCGCTCGCCGTGGCCGCGCTCGCCGTGCTAGCCGTCCGGCGCGCCGACCTCCGGCTGGTCGTCGCCGGCGTCGGCGGCCTGGTCGCCGCCCACGTGATCCTGCTCGCCATCGTCCCGGTGGCGGTGCAATCGGTTTTCGTCGCTCCCAGCGAGCTGGCGCGCGAACGGCCGTACCTGGCCTCGAACATCGACTTCACCCGCCGGGCCTTCGGCATCGACGGCGTCAACGAACTGAGCTACCCCGCCGATACCAGCCTCGGCCCGGCGGACATCGAGCACAACGCCGACACCGTGCGCAACATCCGGCTCTGGGACTACCGGCCGCTGCTGCGCACCTTCGGCCAGATCCAGCAGATCCGGCTCTACTACCAGTTCTACGACGTTGACGTGGACCGCTACCACCTGACCGACGGCTACCGCCAGACCATGGTTGCCGCACGCGAGCTGACGCCCGAACTGCCCGCCCGGGCCGAGACCTGGGTGAACCGGCACCTGCAGTACACCCACGGCTACGGCTTCGCCATGGGCCTCGCCGCGCAGGAGAACGCCGAAGGCGCGCCGACCCTGGTCGTCAAGGACCTGCCGCCGGTCGCGAGCCGCGGCGCGCCGGTCGGCAACCCGGCGATCTACTACGGCGAGCACATGCCCGACTTCCGCATCGTGCCGAGCGGCATCCACGAGCTCGACTACCCGGCCGGCGACGACAACGTCTATACCAGCTATCACGGCACCGGCGGCGTGCCGCTGACGATCGTTCTGGATGCGGCTGCTCTTCGCCTTCCACGAGGGCGACCTCAATATCCTGTTCACCGACTACGCCACCGATGCCAGCCGCATCCAGATCCGCCGCGCGCTGCGCGACCGGGTGCAGCGCATCGCGCCCTTCCTCGAGCTCGACCACGACCCCTACCTGGTGACGACGCCCGAGGGCCTCTACTGGATCCAGGACGCCTACACCACCTCGGACCGCTTCCCCTATTCCGAGCCCTACGCACCGCGCGCCGCCGGCTCGTCCGGCGCCCCGTTCAACTACATCCGCAACAGCGTCAAGATCGTGATGGACGCCTATAACGGCAGCGTCGGCTTCTACACCATGGACCCCGGCGATCCGGTGCTCGCCGCCTACGCCGCCGCCTTCCCGGGCATGTTCCGCCCGCTCGCCGACCTGCCGGCGGGACTGATGGCGCACCTGCGCTATCCGCAGGATCTGTTCGAGGCCCAGGTCGCCCGCTTCGCCGCCTACCACATGCGCGACCCGCAGGTCTTCTACAACAACGAGGACCTCTGGACGATCCCGCAGGAGAAGTACGGCGGCGCCGCGGTCACCATGGAGCCCTACTACATCCTGATGCGCCTGCCCGGCGAGGATCGGCTGGAGTTCATGCTGATGCTGCCGATGACGCCGCAGGGCCGCGACAACATGATCGCCTGGATCGCGGCGCGCTCCGACTTCCCCGACTACGGCCACATCGTCGCCTTCAAGCTGCCCAAGGAGCGGCTGATCTACGGCCCGATGCAGATCGAGGCGCTGATCGACCAGAACACCGAGATCTCGCGCCAGCTCTCGCTCTGGGACCAGCGCGGCTCGCGGGTGCTGCGCGGCAACCTGCTGGTGGTGCCGATCGACCACTCGCTCATCTACGTCGAGCCGGTCTACCTCGTCGCCGAGCAGAACGACCTGCCGCAGCTCAAGCGGGTGATCGTGGCCGAGGGCGACCGCGTGGTGATGCAGCCGACGCTCGACCTCGCCATCCAGGACCTGTTCGGCGAGGCGCCGGCGGCCGCGCCCGAACCCGGCGCCGCCCCGCCGGCGCTCGTCACCGAGATTCGCAGCCACGTCGCCGCCGCCGAGGCGGCGCTGGCGCGCGGCGACTGGCAGGCCTTCGGCGCGGCGATGGCCGGCCTGAAGCAGGCCACCGGCGCCGACGCTGCCGGTGCAGCAGATGGCGCGCCGTCCGCCGCACCGCCGGCCGGAGCCGCCACACCGTGAGCGATCGGCTCATCCATCGCCCATCGTTGACAGTCGGCAGCGGATCGTGGACACGAGGAGCCATGTTCGCTCCTCCCGCTCCCGAGGCTCGGGGCAAAGACCAGGCGCCCGGCAGATCCGCTGCGGACGATCATCGCCGCGCGGAGCCGCCGATGCCGGACATCTATTTCGACTTCAACGCCACGACGCCGGTTGCGGCCGAGGTCCGCGACGCCATGCTGCCCTTCCTCGGCGGCGCGTTCGGCAACCCTTCCTCCGACAACCCGCTCGGCCGCGCTGCCCGCGCCGCGGTCGAAGCGGCGCGGGCCGAGGTCGCGGCGCTGATCGGCGCGCAACCCGACGAGATCGTCTTCACCTGCGGCGGCACCGAGGCGAGCAACCTCGCGATCCGCGGCGCGCCGCTGGCCTCGGGCGCCGCGATCGTCACCAGCGCGATCGAGCACCCCGCCACCGAGGCCTGCTGCGCCTTCCTCGAACGGGCCGGCCGCAGCGTCCGCCGGGTGCGCCCCCGCCCCGACGGCACGGTTGCCGCCGGCGACATGGCGGCGGCGATCGACGCCACCACCGGTCTCGTGACCCTGATCCACGCCCAGAACGAGATCGGCACCCTGCAGCCGGTCGCCGAGGTCGCCGAACTGGCGCACGCCGCCGGCGCCCTGCTGCACGCCGACGCGGCACAGTCGATCGGTAAGCTGCCGGTCGACGTGGCGGCGCTCGGCGTCGACCTGCTCTCGATCGCGGGCCACAAGCTCTACGCCCCCAAGGGCGTCGGCGCGCTCTTCGTCCGGCGCGGCGTGCGCCTGCAGCCGGTCCTCGTCGGCGCCGGCCAGGAGGGCGGGCTGCGGCCCGGCACCGAGAACGTCGCCGGCATCGCCGGCCTCGGCACCGCCTGCCGGCTCGCCCGCGAGCAGTTGGAAGCGACGCGCGCGCACCTGGCCGACCTTTCGGCCCTGCTCCTCGCCCGGCTCGAAGCCCGCATCCCCGGCCTGGTGCTGGTGGGCCGGGGCGCCGCGCGGCTGCCCAATACCCTGAACCTGCTCTTTCCCGGTGTCTCCGGCCGCGAGCAGCTGCGGTCCTGCTCCCGGGTGATGGCCTCGACCGGCTCCGCCTGCCACGCCGGTAGCGAGGCCCCCTCCGCGGTGCTGCTGGCGCTCGGCCTCGATCCCGCGGCCGCGCTCGGCGCGGTGCGCCTGTCCCTCGGCCGTACCAGTACCCGCGCCGAGGTCGAGGCCGGCGCCGACGATGTTGCCGACGCCTGGGCCCGCCTCGCCGCGATGCCGGCGACCGGCGAGGGCATCACCGCATGACCGTCGTCGAGCCCGCGGTCCGGCTGACCAGCCTCGCTCATGGCGGCGGCTGCGGCTGCAAGCTGGCGCCCTCAGTGCTGCAGGAACTCCTCGCCGGCCAGCCCCGCACCGCGGCCTTCGCGCCACTGCTGGTCGGCACCGAGACCGGCGACGACGCCGCGGTCTGGCAGATCGACGACCGGACCTGCGTTATCGCCACCACCGACTTCTTCATGCCGATGGTGGACGACCCGCGCGATTTCGGCCGGATCGCCGCCACCAACGCCCTCTCCGACGTCTACGCCATGGGCGGCCGCCCGATCATGGCGCTGGCGATCCTCGGCATGCCGCTCGACAAATTGCCGGTGGAGACGGTGCGCGCCATCCTGACGGGCGGCGCCGAGATCTGCGCCGAGGCCGGCATCCCGGTGGCCGGCGGCCACTCGATCGACGCCCCGGAGCCGATCTACGGCCTGGCAGCGATCGGCCTCTGCCATCCCTCCGAGATCCGCCGCAACGCCGGCGCCGGCCCCGGCGACGCCCTGATCCTGACCAAGGGCATCGGCGTCGGCATCTATTCCGCCGCGATCAAGCGGCAGGCGCTGGACGCCGCGGGCTACGCCGAGTTCATCGCCTCGACTACGCTGCTGAACCGGGTCGGCAGCGAGCTCGGGCGCCTGGAGCACGTCCATTCCGTCACCGACGTCACAGGCTTCGGCCTGCTCGGACACGCGCTCGAGATGGCGCGCGGCACCGGAGCCACCCTGACGATCGACGCCGCAGCGGTGCCACTGCTGGTGCAGGCCGAAGCGCTGGCGCGGCAGGGATTCGCCACCGGCGCCTCCGGGCGCAACTGGGCGAGCTATCGGGCGGACGTGGCGCTGCCCGAGGGCCTGCCGGACTGGCGGCGCGCGATCCTGACCGATCCCCAGACCTCGGGCGGCCTGCTCATCGCCTGCGCCGCTCCCGAGGCCGACGCACTGCTTGAGCACATCCGGGACGCCGGTTTCGCCCGCGCCAGCCGCATCGGCAGCGTGGAGGACGGCGATCCGAAGGTTCGCGTCGACCCCTGACCCGGCGCGGGATACCACGGAACACGATCGTCAGGATATATTTGATTCCCTTCCGCCACTGATCTACTTTTGCTGAAATGTCGGGCCAACCGACCCAGCATCAGTTTGCCAGGGAGGACCGGAATGAACTTGGATGTCTCACGTCGCGCGTTCCTGAAGAGCGCGGGAGTGGGTGTCGCGGGGACTGCGCTCGGCGCGTTCGGCTTCGAAGGGGTCGAGATGGCCCACGCCGCCGCGGTCAAGGCCTTCCGCCTCACAAATACCACCGAAGCCCGCAGCACCTGCCCCTACTGCGCAGTCAGCTGCGGCATGATGGTCTTCGCCTCCGAGAGCGCGGAAGAGCCGGGCAAGATGGGGGTGGTCCACATCGAGGGCGACACGGACAACCCGGTCAACCGCGGCACGCTCTGCCCCAAGGGCGCGGCGGCGATGGACTACGTCAGGTCGCCGTCGCGGCTGGCGCACCCGATGTACCGCAAGCCCGGCGCCAACGGCTTCGAGCAGGTCACCTGGGACTTCGCGATGGACCGCATCGCGACGCTGATGAAGGAAGACCGCGACGCCAACTTCATCGAGACCAACAACGACGGGGTGACCGTCAACCGCTGGCCGACGCTGGGGTTCCTCTCGGGCAGCTCCTGCACCAACGAAACCGGATGGCTCACCTGGAAGGTGGCGCGCGGCCTGGGGGTGCTGCAGCTCGAGAACCAAGCAAGGATTTGACACGGACCGACGGTGGCCAGTCTGGCCCCATCATTCGGTCGCGGTGCAATGACCAACAGCTGGAACGACATCGGCAACGCCGATGTGGTCCTGGTCATGGGCGGGAATGCCGCTGAGGCGCATCCCTGCGGCTTCAAGTGGGTCACCGAAGCGAAGATGAACCGCGGCGCCAAGCTGATGGTCGTCGACCCGCGCTTCAACCGGACGGCGGCGGTCGCCGACCACTACGCGCCGATCCGGCCGGGCACCGATATCGCGGTGCTCTCCGGCGTGATCAAGTACCTGCTGGAGAACGAGAAGTATCACAAGGAGTACGTGCGCAACTATACCAACGCCGCCTACATCGTGAAGGACGGCTACGGGTTCCAGGATGGACTCTTCACCGGCTACGACGAGGACAAGCGGACCTACGACAAGTCCACCTGGGAATACGAGCTCGGGCCCGACGGCTTCGCCGTGCGCGACATGAGCCTCAGCGATCCGCGCTGCGTCTTCCAGCTCCTGAAGAACCACGTCTCGGCCTATACGCCCGAGGTGGTGGAGAAGATCTCCGGCACGCCGCAGGACAAGTTCGCCATCCTCTGCGATCTGGCGGGCTCGACCGGCAACGGCGAGCGCAGCATGACCATCATGTACGCGCTCGGCTGGACCCAGCACACCAGCGGCTCGCAGAACATCCGCACCGCGGCGATGATCCAGCTGCTCCTCGGCAACATCGGCGTGCCCGGCGGCGGCATCAACGCGCTGCGCGGCCACTCCAACGTGCAGGGCATCACCGACATCGGCACGCTGACGGCGGCGACGCCGGGCTACATGGCGATGCCGACCGATGCCGAGCCGACGCTCGAGGCGCACCTGGCCAAGCGGACCTTCACGCCGCTCGAGCCGGACCAGACCAGCTACTGGCAGAACTATCCGAAGTTCTACACCAGCCTGCTCAAGAGCATGTTCGGGGACCGGGCGACGCCCGACAACCAGTTCGGCTACGAGTGGCTGCCCAAGCTCGACGTGAGCTACGACGTCCTGAAGATGTTCGACGTCATGCATCAGGGCGGGACCACCGGGCTGATCTGCCAGGGCTTCAACCCGCTGATGTCGGTCGCCTACAAGCAAAAGAACGTCGCGGCGCTCAGCAAGCTCAAGTGGCTGGTCAGCCTCGACCCGATCGAGACCGACACCGCCTACTTCTGGCAGAACCACGGCGAGTTCAACGACGTCGACACCGCCAGCATCCAGACCGAGGTCTTCATGCTGCCGATCACCTCCTTCGTCGAGGAGGATGGCTCGCTCACCAACTCCAGCCGGGTGGTGCAGTGGAAGTGGAAGGCGGCCGATCCCTTCGGCGAATCGCGCACCGACGTCGACTTCCTCGCCGACCTGTTCCTGCGCCTGCGCAAGCTCTACCAGGACCAGGGCGGGGCCGGTGCGGAGCCGCTGCTGGCGGTCGACTGGAGCTATGCCGACCCGGCGGCGCCGACGGCCGAGGAGCTGCTCAAGGAGCTCAACGGCAAGGCGCTGGCCGACGTCACCGGCCCCGACGGCACGGTGATCCGCAAGGCCGGCGAGCAGCTCGCGAGCTTCGGCGAGATGCGGGCCGACGGCTCCACCGACGGCTGCCAGTGGATCTACACCGGCGTCTTCGGCCCGAAGGGCAACTTCGCCCAGCGGCGCGACAACGACGATCCGAGCGGCATCGGGGTCTATCCGAACTGGGCGTTCTCCTGGCCCGCCAACCGGCGCATCCTCTACAACCGCGCCTCGGCGGATCCGAGCGGCAAGCCCTGGAGCGAGGCGAAGAAGTACGTCTGGTGGGACGCCGGACAGCAGAAGTGGACGGGGCTGGACGTGCCCGACTACGTGGCGACCATCCCGCCGGAGCGGAACGTCGGGCCGTTCATCATGAACCCGGAGGGCGTCTCGCGCGTCTGGGCGCGGACGATGATGGCCGACGGGCCGTTCCCGGCGCACTACGAGCCGTTCGAGTCGCCGGTCACCAACCCGATGTTCCCGAAGATCCGTGGCAACCCGGTGGCGCGGCTCTTCGGCAACGACCTCGAGGTCTTCGGCGATGCCTCGGAGTTCCCGATCGTCGCCACCACCTACCGGCTGACCGAGCACTTCCACTACTGGACCAAGAACGTGCAGATCAACGCGGTGCTGCAGCCGGAGTCCTTCGTCGAGATGTCGGAGGAACTCGCCAAGGAGAAGGGCATCAGCCGCGGCCAGATGGTCCGGATCTGGTCGCACCGCGGCGAGGTGAAGGCGGTGGCGATGCCGACCAAGCGGCTGAAGCCGCTGCAGATCGACGGCAAGACCGTTCACTACGTGGGCATTCCGCTGCACTTCGGCTTCATCGGCCTGACCAAGAAGGCCTCGCCGGTGAACTCGCTGACGCCGCCGGTGGGCGACGCCAACGCCCAGACGCCGGAGTTCAAGGCGTTCCTGGTCGACATCGAGCCCATCGCCGGGCCGGTGGCATAGGGAGGGCGCGCCATGTTTCCACCCATCCCGAACCCCACCACCGAACCGGTCCCGCCGAAGTTCGGCGAGGCCGATCTCTGGCGCCGCTCGGCCTCCAACATCGACCGTCCGGCCGAGCGCCAGACCGAGGTGGCCAAGCTCATCGACGTCTCCAAGTGCATCGGCTGCAAGGCCTGCCAGGCGGCGTGCCTGGAATGGAACCAGATGCACGAGGAGATCGGCACCAACACCGGCTACTACGAGAACCCGCCGGATCTCGACCGCCAACATGTTCACGCTGATGCGGTACACCGAGTACGAGAACGAGGAGACCGGCAACCTCGAATGGCTGATCCGCAAGGACGGCTGCATGCACTGCGAGGATCCGGGCTGCCTCAAGGCCTGCCCGGCGCCGGGGGCGATCGTGCAGTACTCCAACGGCATCGTCGACTTCGTGCACGAGAACTGCATCGGCTGCGGCTACTGCGTGAAGGGCTGCCCGTTCAACATCCCGCGGCTCACCAACGTCACCGACCGCAAGGCCTACAAGTGCACGCTCTGCGTCGACCGCGTCGCGGTCGGCCAGGGCCCGGCCTGCGCCAAGGCCTGCCCGACCCAGGCGATCGTCTTCGGCACCAAGGACGAGATGAAGGACTGGGCCGGCAAGCGCATCGAGGACCTGAAGTCGCGCGGCTTCGACAACGCCGGGCTCTACGATCCGCCGGGCGTCGGCGGCACGCACGTGATGTACGTGCTGCAGCACGCCGACCAGCCGGAGCTCTACGCGGGCCTGCCCAAGGACCCGCGGATCAGCCCGGTGGTCGAGGCCTGGAAGGGCGCTGACCAAGTACGCCGGGCTCACCGCGATCGGCGCCTTCGCCGCCATCGGCTTCCTGCACCATCTGGTCACCGGCGCCAACCGGGTGACCGAGCACGATGAGGCAGGAGGCCAAGCGGCTTGCCGACAGGGAGGGAAGATGACCGCGCATCCCGACGTCGCCCGCGGCGACGCGGTCCACCGCGGCAACCCGGTCATCGTCGACCGCTACACCGTCGCGGCCCGGATCAACCACTGGATCACCGCCATCTGCCTGGTGCTGCTGGCGCTGTCCGGCCTGGCGCTGTTCACCCCGAGCCTGTTCTGGCTGACCGCGCTCTTCGGCGGCGGCCAGATGGCGCGGCTGCTCCATCCCTGGATCGGGGTGGTGATGATCGTGAGCTTCCTCGGCCTCTTCATCCGCTTCTGGCAGCTGAACCTCTGGGACCGCGTCGGACAGCGCCTGGGTCGGCAACGCCGGCGCGGTGCTCTCGGGCGACGAGGAGAAGCTGCCCGAGGTCGGCAAGTACAACGCCGGCCAGAAGCTCTACTTCTGGCTGATGTCGATCACCATCGTCGTGCTGTTCCTGAGCGGCATCGTCACCTGGCAGCAGTACTTCGGCGACAAGTTCAGCGTCGACCAGAAGCGGCTGGCGGTGCTCGTGCACTCGATGTTCGCCATCGGCGCGATCTGCCTCTGGATCGTGCACGTCTACGCGGCGATCTGGGTCCGCGGCACCATCGGCGCGATGACCAAGGGCACAGGTGACCGGCGGCTGGGCCTGGCGGCATCACCGGCGCTGGCTGCGCGAGATCGTCGGCGGAAAGAAGGTCGAGCCCAGGAAGAAGTAGCGCGCCGGAGCCGGCGCGCGCCCCCGGCGCACCACGTGGCCCGTGCGGTTCGTGAGGAATGAGATGACAAAGCCCGGCGCGCCGGAGCCCGACCCCTCCGCGATCAGGATCATCCCGAAGCCGCCCTTCGCGCGCCTTCCCGACCCGGTGGCGCTCTTCGCCCGCCGCGCCGCGCGCTTTCGCGACCTGGCCCCGGGTCACGACCTCGGGCCCTATCTCCGGTTCCTCGCCGGGATCGCCACGGTGCAGGCCGGATCCAGTCCGGCCTGCCGGCGCCGCAGCCGCCCGCCGGCGCGAGCCTCGCGCGCGCAGCACGGCATGCCGCCCCTCGACCGCACCGGCCGCGCGCCGGGGCCGGAGGCGGCGGAACTGCTCGACCGGCTGCTCGGCGGAGTGCGGGCGCTGGCGATGCCGGACGCGGCGCGGGCCGCGCTCGACCGGGTGGCCGCCGCGGACGACGCCGAGCGGGCGGCGCTGGTCGGCAACGTCCTTGCCGACGCCATCCCCTTCGAGGCGATCGCCGAGCACGCGCTGGTGGCCGCGGCGCTGCAGGTGCACTTCGCCCGGGGCGCCTCGGCGCTGACCGCGGCTGCGCTCAAGCCGGTGGCAGACGGCGTCTGCCCGGCCTGCGGCGCGCCGCCGGTGGCGAGCGTGATCGTCGACTGGGAGGGCGAGGGCGGCACGCGCTACTGCGTCTGCTCGCTCTGCAGCACGCTCTGGAACTACGTGCGGGCGAAGTGCACGCTCTGCAGCTCGACGAAGGCGATCGCCTTCAAGGCGATCGAGGGGTCGGGCGGCCGGGTCAAGGCCGAGACCTGCGGCGCCTGCCGCGGCTACGTCAAGGTGCTCTACCGGCAGCAGGCACCGGAGCTCGACCCGGTGGCCGACGACGTGGCGACCCTCGGCCTCGACCTCATGGTCCGCGACCTCGGCTTCCGCCGCGGCGCGGTCAACCCGTTCCTGGTCGGCTACTGAGCCAGTGCCCGACACCCTGCACCGCCTCCCCGCCGTCGACCGGGTGCTGCGCACCGCCGCCGCCGCCGAGGCCATCGCCCGGCACGGCCGCCCGCTGACCGTGGCCGCGGTCCGCGAGCAGCCTGGACGGCCGCCCGCGCCGCCGGCTCCGCCGATGCGGACGCCGAGGCCGATCGCCGAGGCCGCCCGCCGCCGCCTCGACGCCGCCGCCCGGCCCGAACGTCCGCCCGGTCTTCAACCTGACCGGCACCGTGCTCCACACCAACCTCGGCCGCGCGCTGCTGGCCGAGGCGGCGATCGAGGCCGCGGTCACCGCCATGCGCCAGGCGCTGGCGCTGGAATTCGACCTCGGCGGCGGCAAGCGCGGCGAGCGCGACGCCATCGTCCGCGACCTCCTGACCGAGCTCACCGGCGCCGAGGACGCCACGGTCGTCAACAACAACGCCGCCGCGGTGCTGCTCGCGCTCAACACCCTCGCCGAGGGCCGCGAGGCCATCGTCTCGCGCGGCGAGCTGATCGAGATCGGCGGCGCCTTCCGCATGCCCGACATCATGGCCCGCGCCGGCACCCGGCTCATCGAGGTCGGCACCACCAACCGCACCCACCCGAAGGACTACCGCACCGCGCTCGGCCCCGACACCGGCCTGATCCTCAAGGTCCACACCTCGAACTACCGCATCCAGGGCTTCGTCAAGGAGGTCGGCGCGCCCGAGCTCGCCCGCATCGCCGCGCGACGCCGGGGTGCCGCTCGTCAACGACCTCGGCTCCGGCACGCTGGTCGACCTCACCCGCTGGGGCCTCGCCGCGCGAGCCCACCGTGGCCGAGGCGGTGGCCGAGGGCGCCGATCTCGTCACCTTCTCCGGCGACAAGCTGCTCGGCGGCCCGCAGGCCGGCTTCATCGTCGGCCGCGCGGATCTCGTCGCCCGCATCAACCGCAACCCGATGAAGCGCGCCATGCGCCTCGACAAGATCCGCCTCGCCGCCCTCGAAGCCACGCTGCGGCTCTACCGCGACCCCGACCGCCTCGCCGAGCGCCTGCCGACCCTGCGCCTGCTGGCCCGCCCGCAGCGCCGAGATCGCCGCCCTGGCCGAGGACCTGCGCCCCGCCGCTCGCCGCCGCCGTCGGCCCGGCCTTCACCGTCGCCGCCGTCGACTGCGCCAGCCAGATCGGCTCCGGCGCCCTGCCGCTGGAGACCCTCCCCAGCGCCGGCCTCGCGCTGCAGGCCCGCCGACCCGCAGGCCAGCGGCCAGGCCGTGCTCGACCTCGCCGCCGCCTTCCGCGCCCTGCCGGTGCCGGTGATCGGCCGCATCGCCGACGGCGCGCTGATCCTCGACCTGCGCTGCCTCGAGGACGCCGACGCCTTCCGCCGCCAACCTCGCGGCGCTCACCCCGCCATGAGCTGGCTCGCCCGCCTCGCCCGCGCGCCCGGCGCCCGACGACCCGATGCGCCGCGCCGACGCCGCCGCCGCCGCGGGCGACTACGCGACCGCGCTCGCCATCTGGGGGCCGCTGGCGCACGCCGGCGACGCCCGGGCCCAGAACAACGTCGGCGCCTGCTTCGCCGGCGGCCTCGGCGTCGCGCGCGACCCGGGCCTGGCGCTGAAATGGCTGACGCTGGCGGCCGAGGCGGGCGATCCCGCCGGCTGCCGCAACCTCGCCCACGCCTACTTCAAGGGCGCCGGCGTGGCCGAGAACCCGCACTACGCCGCCGACGCTCTACCGCCAGGCCGCCGAGGCCGGCGACGCCGAGGCGCAGGACATGCTGAGCTGGATGCTGCTCGAAGGCTCGGTGATCCCCCCCGACCCGGCCGAGGCCCGCCGCCTCGCCGAGGCCGCCGCCGCCCAGGGCAACGCCTCGGCCATGCACCGGCTCGGCATGATGCACCACGAGGCCATCGGCGTCGCCCGCGACCCCGCCGCCGCCGCCCGCTGGTGGGCCCGCGCCGCCGCCCGCGGCGACGCCGACGCCCAGGCCATGCTCGGCGCCGCGCTGCACATGGGCGCCGGCGTCGCGCGCGACCCCTACGCCGGCTTCGTCTGGCTGCTTGCGCGCCCGGGCCGGCGGCAGCCAGCTCGCCTACCCGTTCCTGCGCGCCGCCGAGGCCGCCCTGCCGCTCGAAGAGGCCGCCCGCGCCCGCCGCGAGGCCGACACGCCCGCTGCCGGAGCCGGGGCCATGATCGTCGGCACCGCCGGCCACATCGACCACGGCAAGACCTCGCTGGTCCGCGCCCTGACCGGCGTCGACACCGACCGGCTGAAGGAGGAGAAGGCCCGCGGCATCACCATCGACCTCGGCTTCGCCTACATGCCGGCGGCCGGCGGTGCGACCATCGGCTTCGTCGACGTCCCCGGCCACGAGCGCCTGATCCACAACATGCTCGCCGGCGCCAGCGGCATCGACTTCGCGCTGCTGGTGGTCGCCGCCGACGACGGGGTGATGCCGCAGACCCGCGAGCACCTGGCGATCCTCGACCTGCTCGGCGTCAGCCGCGGCCTGGTCGCCCTGACCAAGATCGACCTCGTGGACGCCGACCGCATCGCCGCCGCCCGGTCCGGCATCGCCAACGCGCTGATCGGCACCGGCATCGAGGCCGCCGAGATCCTGCCGGTCTCCTCCGCCACCGGCGCCGGCATCGAGGACCTGCGCGACCGCCTCTGCGCCGCGGCGCTCGTCACGACGGCCAAGCCTGCCGACGCCCCCTTCCGCCTCGCCGTCGACCGCTGCTTCACGCTGCAGGGCGCCGGCACCGTCGTCACCGGCACCGTGCTCAGCGGCACCGTCGCCCCCGGCGACCAGCTCGTCGTCAGCCCGTCCGGCCTCGCGGTGCGCGTCCGCAGCCTGCACGCCCAGAACCGGACCGCAGCATCGGGCGGCCCCGGCGACCGCTGCGCCCTGAACCTCGCCGGCGAGGGCGTCGCCAGCGACGCCATCCGCCGCGGCGACATGGTGCTCGACCCCCGGCTCCACGCCCCCTGCCGACCGCATCGACGCCCGGCTCCGGGTGCTGGCCGCCGAGCCCCGGCCGGTGACGCAATGGCTGCCGGTGCACCTGCACCACGGCTCCGCCGAGGTGATCGCCCGCGTCGTGCTGCTCGGCGACCCGATCGCGCCCGGCGGCGAAGGCCTGGTGCAGCTGGTGCCGGAGCGCCCGCTCGCCGCCGTCGCCGGCGACCGCTTCGTGATCCGCGACACCAGCGCCCAGCGCACCATCGGCGGCGGCACGCTTCTCGACCTGCGCGCCCCCGCGCGCCGCCGCCGCACCCCGGAGCGGCTCGCCCAGCTCGAGGCCCACGCCCTCCCCGACCCCGAGGCCGCGCTGCAGGCGCTGCTGACGCGGCCGCCGTACCATCTCGACCCGGACGCCTTCGCCCGCGACCGCGGCCTCGCGCCGCAGGCCTTCGCAGCGCTCGCCGAACGCAGCGGCCTGGTGCGGATCGAGGCCCGCGGCGGCGCGCTGGCGCTGTCGCGCGCCACCTCGCAACGCCTGGAGCGCGCGATCCTCGCCACGCTGGAACAGTTCCACGCCGAAAACCCCGACCTCGCCGGCATCGGCATGGAGCGCCTGCGCGGCGGCCTCGACCCGCGGCTGCCCGCGCCCGCCTTCGCGGCGCTGCTGCGCGAGCACGCCCGCGCCGGAACGGTGGCGCTCGACGGCGCCTGGGTGCGCCTGCCCGGCCACGCAGTTCGTCTCGCGCCCCAGGACGAGACGCTCTGGGCCGAAGTCGCGCCGATGCTCGGCGGCGACGCCCGCTTCCGCCCGCCGCGCGTCCGCGACATCGCCGGCGCGCTCGACCTGCCCGAGACCGAGATCCGCCGCCTCTGCAAGCTCCTCGCCCGCATGGGACGCCTGCACGAGGTCAGCCACGACCACTTCTTCCTGCGCGACACCGTCGGCGAGATGACCGCCATCGCCGCCGAGCTCGACGCCACAATCGGCCTGTTCTCGGCCGCCCAGTTCCGCGACCGCCTCGACAACGGCCGCAAGGTCGCGATCCTGATCCTGGAGTTCCTCGACCGCCACGGCGTGACCATCCGACGCGGCGATCTGCGCCGCATCAACCCCCGGCGGCTGAACCTGTTTCCGCGCGACGTCGACGACGACGGCGCGCTCCAGGGAGGAGAATCGTCCCCGGTGGGGCGTCCGGACTTCAAATCCGGGAGGGGCCGTGAGACGGTCCCTGGTGGGTTCGACTCCCACTCTCTTCCGCCACCGCAACGAGGCACGGCATGACCACGACCGCCTTCGCCAGCTACCTCGAGAGCCTCGACGCCGCGGCCCGCGCCGCCAGCACCGCCGAGGTCGAGCACCAGAAAGCGGCCGCCCGCCGCGCCGCCGAGCTCCGCTCGGAGCGCGCCTTCGCCTGGCGCCGCCTCAACCTGATGCGTGCCACCGCCGCCGCGGTGCGCGGGGCCGAAGACGCCGAGGCCGCCACCGCCGCCGGCCGCGCCACGCTCCTGCGCGAGGCCGGCCTCACCGGCGCCACCCAGCCGCAGCGCGACATCGCCGACCGCTTCGCGCCGGTCAGCCTGGCGATCTGGACCGCCAGCCGCGAAGAGGCTCCCGAGGGCGATCCCGCCGCCGCGCTCGCCGCCTTCGAGGCCTGGTACGCCGCCGAGCGCGGCGGTCCCTTCCTCGCCCTGATGGAGCGCGAGACCGTGGAGCTGCCGCTTGTCGAGGTCTGATCCCGCCCGGCCCGCGAGCTTCGACGCCTGGATCGCCGAGGAATTCGCCGCCACCGGCGCCTTCACCGCGCTGGTGGTGCTGATCGGCATCGGCGAGCTGACGCTGACGCCGCTGCGCTCCACCTGGCTGCACGTGATCGGCACCGAGCTCGACTGGCCCGCGGTCGCGCGGCCTGCTCGACGGCAGCGGCGCCGCCTGGGACGGCGCGCTCTTCGCCCCGCGCACCGACCGCGCCGGCGGGCCGCTGCCCGACGCCGCCGCCCGGATCGCGCTCCGCGACTTCGGCCAGCAGGTGATCGAGGACCGCACCGTGCTGAACGTCGAGCACTTCTTCGACCGCCACGGCCGGCGCATGAAGATCGAGGAGGTCCCCGCCCAGTGACCCCGTCGCTGCGCCTCCTCGACACCGGCCTCGCCGACGCCCGCTGGAACGTCGGCTATGACCGCGGCGCTCTTCGAGCTGCACGCCGCCGGCCGCATCCCCGATACCCTGCGCCTGCACCGCTACCGCCGCTGCCTGCTCCTCGGCGCGAGCCAGCCCGTCGACGACGCGCCCGGCGCGGGCCACGAGGTCGTGCGCCGCATCACCGGCGGCGGGGCCGTGCTCATGACGCCGGGCGTCCTGGCCTGGGACCTGCTGACCGGACCCGGCCCCCGCCGCGAGCGGATCGGCCGTGCACTCGCCGACGCGCTCGGCGGCTTCGGCGTGGCGGCGGCGTTCCGCCCGCCCGGCGACATCGTCGCCGGCGGCTGCAAGCTTGCCGGCATCTCCGGCGCCTTCGAGGGATCGACCCGGCTGCACCAGGGCGCCCTGCTAGTCGATTGCGACCCCGGCGAGCTGGCGGGCCGCTTCTGCGAGCCCGCCCTGCCCGTCGCGACGCTCGCCGAACTCGCCGCGCCGCCCCCGACCCTGGCGTCGGTCGCCGCGGCCGTCGCCGCCGCCTTCGCCCGCGCCCTCGGCCGCCCGGCCGTTCCCGCCGAGCCCGAACAAGCCGAGCTGGACCTCGCCCGCCGGCTGGCCGAGGAGCTCGGCCCCGACGATCGTCCCAACCCGTCCTCGCGACGGCAGACCGATGACCCGGCGCCTGCTCATCGTGCTGGTCAACACCGACCCGCGCAACCCCGAGGAGCTCGGCGCGCCGTTCTACCACGCCGCCGTCGCCGCGGCGATGGACTACGAGGTCGACGTCGTCTGCGCCGCCACCGCCGGCAAGCTGATGATCCGCGGCGTCGCCGAGGCGCTGCACGTCAAGCCCGGCCACCCGATGACCGTGCTCGACTGGATCCGCGAGGCCCACGGCCACGGCGCCCGCTTCTGGGCCTGCCCGGCCAACCTCGACCTCTTCGAGGTGCGCGAGGCCGACCTCATCCCCGAATGCGGCGGCCTGATGGGCGCGGCGACCATGATCCGCGGCATCATGGACGACGACTGCCGCGTCCTTACCTATTGACGCGCCCGGGCATGGCAATCGTCCGCGGCTGCAGCTTCCCCGAGGCGCTCGCCTACGACGTGCCGCACCACGTCTGGTACACCCCGGCCGGCGACGGCCTGGTCCGCGCCGGCATCACCCCGGTCGGCGTGGCGCTGGCCCGCGAGGTGCTGATCTTCACCCCCAAGCGCGTCGGCCGCGCCTTCGAGGCCGGCCGCGGCATCGCCACCATCGAGAGCGCGAAATGGGTCGGCTCGGTCCGCGCCGCCTTCGCCGGCCAGGTCGAGGCCGTCAACACCTCGCTGGCGACCCGCGCCGCGCCGGTCAACCGAGACTGCTACGGCGAAGGCTGGATGCTGCTGCTGCGCCCCGCCCTGCCCGACTGGCAGGCCGGCCTCGTCACCGGCCCGGCGGTCGGCCCGGCCTACGAAGCCTGGATGGAGCGCGAGGGCTTCGAAGGCTGCGCCGGTCCATAGCGCACTGAGCTGCGATGCCTCATCCCTCGCCGCTCGGCATCAGGAAATGCCCGGTCGCCTGGGCGAAGAGCCGGGTGCGGTTGTCCTGCCAGGCCTCGACATGCACCGACGCGTACCGCCGGCCCATCCGGTTCACCCGGGCCCGGGCATAGGCGTCGCGCGGCAGGCCCGAGCGCAGGTAGTCGACGGTGAAGTCGATGGTCTTGGGCAGCGGCGGGAAATCCCCGGCCTCGATCCGGGCGGCCTCCGCTCCGCCGCCTTCCATGCGCTCCCAGACCACGGCCCAGGCCAGCTCCATGATCGCGGTGATCTCCAGGAAGGCGCCGATGGCGCCGCCGTGCAGCGCCGGCAGCACCGGGTTGCCGATCAGCTTCGGCTCGAACGCGCAGCTGCGCCGTCAGCTCGTCGCCGCGGCGGTCGAACACCACCCCGAGGTGGCGGATATAGGGCACGCTCGCCACCATGCGCGCCAGCGCGGCGTCGCGGCGCTGCTTCAGCACCTGCACCGGCTCGGGAGGCGGCCGCGGCATCAGCCGGCGCGCTCGACGGTGAAGGCGCCGCTGGCCGCCGCCACCGGCTCGTCGGCCGTCTCGGTCCAGGCGACCGCCCGCACGAAGGCCACGGTGCGGGTGATGCGGTAACACTCCGCGCGCGCGGAGAGCCGCTGGCCCGGCGGGGCGGGGCGCATATAGTCGATGCGCAGGTCGATGGTCGCGGTGCCGGCCGGCGCGGAGGGATGCGACATCACGCTGGCGCCGCCGCAGGTGTCGAGCAGCGCGGTGACCACGCCGCCGTGCAGCACGCCGGTCGCCGGGTCGCCGACGAAGCGCACGTCGTAGTCGAGCGCCATCACCGCCCAGCCCTCGCCGATCTCGAGCACCTGCATCCCCAGATCGCGCGAATGCGGTATGGTCTCGATGAACTGGCGGGCGATCCGGGCCCTCTGCGCGGCGGCGTCCTCTGGCATCGGCTCCAGATGGCCACAATCGCCGTCGGGTTTCAAACGGAAAGCGGTTCGGCCCGCCGGGGCGCGGCGGCGCTACGGCGCCGTGCGGCGGCCGGCGCAGGTTGGGGCGATGGTAGGCCACGCGAAAGCCGGCACGGAGGATGTTGTTGAAGGACGGCGCCGGCTCGCCGGGCAGCGGCGCGCCGGTCTCGGTGACGAAGCCGCGGCAGCCGGCATCGCGGCCCGCGGCGATGCGCGCGGCGAACAGCGCGGCCTGCCCGCCCTGGCCGCGGTGGCCGGGGCGGATGCCACCGAAGCCGAGCCAGCCGAGCCCCTGGCCGAGGAAAAGGGCGCCGGCGCCGACCGGCGCCTCGCCGTCCCAGGCGATGAAGCAGCGCCAGCGGTCCCGCCCCGGCAGGGCGGCGATCCAGGGGGCGAGATCGGCGGCGAAACCGAACGCCGCGCAGAAGCTCTCGCCGAAGGCGGCCGCGTCGGCCAACCCGGCCGGCCGGATCGCCAGCGCCGAGCGCGCCGCGAGGGGTTCCGGCCCGCGCACGAACTTGACCCACGCCCGCGGGTGCGGCGCCAGCCCGCGCGCCGGCCGCCAGCGCGGCGAGGCCGGGCGCGGCCGGGGCGACCTGGATCACCCAGCTTTCGATCCCGGCGCGCCCGAACTCGGCGATGACGCTGTCCAGGGTCTCAGCCTGCGCTGCGCCGGTGATGCCGTAGCCGAGCAGGCGGTTGAAGACCATGCTCCCGCCGATCCCGGAGGCGCGCAGCAGCACGCCGTCCCCGACCGGCCGGTGGGCGATGCCGTAGCGCGCGCGCAGGTCCGCCGGCGCCGCGGCCCAGAAGTCCGCGAAGGCGTCGCGCTCGACCGCCTCGAGTTCCGCCGTGGTCAATTCGGGCCGATCCATCCCACCTCCCCGCACCCAGGATACCCTGTCCGGGGCCGCCGGTCAGCGGGCTCGGCTGACGTCGCGTAACCTTGACGCAAACGTCAACTTTTCGCCTTGCATCAACTCGCCCTCCGCGGCATGGTCCGCGCACTTCTCGACCACCGCGGGTGAAACGCCGTGACTGACGATCTTCAAACGATCAGCGCGATGTGCGCCGAGTTCGCCGTCACCCCGCGCACCCTGCGCTTCTACGAGGCCAAGGAGTTGCTGGCGCCGATCCGCCAGGGCCAGAAGCGGCTCTACACCCGGCGCTGCCGGGCGCGGCTGAAGCTGATCCTGCAGGGCAAGCGCTTCGGCTTCAGCCTCGAGGACATCCGCCAGCTGCTCGACCTCTACGATCATCGGCGACCAGCAGACGACGCAGTTCGCCCGCACCTACGAGCTGGGGATGGAGCGGCTGCGCGCCATGGAGGCGCAGCGGGCCGAGCTGGAGGTTGCGATCGCGGACCTGCGGCAACAGATGAGCTGGGCCAGGGACGTCCTCGCCCGTCGCGGCGGCGCCAAGGCCGCGGAATAACCAGGAGACGACGATGGCCGCCTACACCCCGCCGCTCGCCGACATGGCCTTCGTGCTGCACGACGTGCTCAGGGTCGAGGAATCCGACATCCCCGGCTACGCCGATCTCGACCGCGACTTCACCGCCGCGATCCTCGAGGAGGCCGGCAAGATCGCCCGCGACGTGCTGGCGCCGCTGAACGCCGTCGGCGACCGCGAGGGCTGCGTGCTGGAGAACGGCGTGGTCCGCACGCCCGAGGGGTTCAAGGAGGCGTTCGACCTGCTGCGCGAGGGCGGCTGGACCGGGCTCGACTGCGACCCCGAGTACGGCGGCCAGGGCATGCCCTACGTGCTGCACACCGCGGTCGGCGAGATGCAGTCCGCCTCCAACATGGCGTTCGGGATGTATTCCGGCCTGACCCACGGCGCCTACTCGGCGATCCACGCCCACGGCACCCCCGAGCAGAAGGCGACCTGGCTGCCGAAGATGGTCACCTGCGAGTGGACCGGCACGATGAACCTGACCGAGCCGCACGCCGGCACCGATCTCGGCATGCTGCGCACCCGGGCCGAGCCGCAGGACGACGGCAGCTACCGCATCACCGGCCAGAAGATCTTCATCTCCTCCGGCGACCACGACCTGGCCGAGAACATCGTCCACCTGGTGCTCGCCCGCATCGCCGGCGCGCCGGCCGGGGTCAAGGGCATCTCGCTCTTCATCGTGCCGAAGTTCCTGGTGAACGCCGGACGGCAGCCTCGGCGACCGCAACGCGCTCTCCGTCGGCAAGCTCGAGGAGAAGATGGGCATCCACGGCAACGCCACCTGCGTGATGAACTACGACGGCGCGACCGGCTATCTGCTCGGCCCGGAGAACGGCGGCCTCCGGGCGATGTTCACCATGATGAACGAGGCCCGCGCCCTGGTCGGCGTGCAGGGCCTGAGCCAGGCCGCCGCCGCCTACCAGGTCGCCGCCGACTACGCCCGCGACCGGCTGCAGGGCCGCGCGGTCACCGGGCCCACGAACCCCGACGGCCCGGCCGACCCGCTGATCGTCCACCCCGACGTGCGCCGGGCGCTGATGGACCAGAAGGCCTTCGTCGAGGGCGGCCGCGCCTTCGTGCTCTGGGCGGCGACGCTGATCGACCGGGCGCACCGCAGCGACGACGCCGCCGCCGACGGCCTGGTCTCGCTGCTGACCCCGGTGGTGAAGGGCTTTCTCACCGACAAGGGCTTCGAGTGCGCGGTGCAGGCGCAGCAGATGCTGGGCGGCCACGGCTACATCGAGGAATGGGGCGTGTCGCAGTTCGTCCGCGACGCCCGCATCGCCATGATCTACGAGGGCGCCAACGGCGTGCAGGCGCTCGATCTGGTCGGGCGCAAGCTGGCGCTCGACGGCGGCAAGAACGTCATGGCCTTCTTCGATCTCGTCAAGGCCTTCATCAAGGAGAACGAGGCCGACGAGCGGCTGAAGGCCGGCTTCCTCGACCCGCTCAAGGCGGCGTCGAAGGACCTGCAGGCGGCGGCGGAGTTCTTCCTCAGGAACGCGAAGACCCCGAACGCGGCGCTGGCCGGCTCCACCGACTTCCTGCACCTCTTCGGCCACGTCTGCCTCGGCTACATGTGGGCGCGGATGGCCAAGGCGGCGCTCGACGGGCACCGACGACTTCCACGCCGCCAAGCTCGCCACCGGCCGCTACTACATGGCGCGGCTGCTGCCCGCCACCGCGCTCCACCTCGCCCGCATCACCTCCGGCGCCGAGCCGGTGATGGCGCTGCCGGCGGAGGCGTTCTGATGCCGATCCCGGCGCTCCGCTCCGACTGGATGACCGACGAGCACCGCATGCTCGAGGAGCTCACCCACGCCTTCATCCGCGACAGCTGGGCGCCGCGCTTCGACAAGTGGCGCGAGCAGGGCATGATGGACCGCGAGACCTGGAACGAGGCCGGCGAGCTCGGCCTGCTCGGCACCTCGATCCCCGAGGAATACGGCGGCTCCGGCGGCGACTTCGGCCACGACGCCGTGGTGCTGATGGAGGCCGCGCGCGCCAACCTCGCCAGCTGGGGCTTCGGCATCCACACCCCGATCGTCGCGCACTACATCCTGAACTACGGCACCGAGGACCAGAAGACCCGCTGGCTGCCGAAGCTGGTCACCGGCGAGATGGTCGGCGCGCTCGCCATGACCGAGCCCTCCGCCGGCTCCGACGTGCAGGCGATCAAGACCCGCGCCACCCGCGACGGCAACGCCTAGCGCGTCACCGGCTCCAAGATCTTCATCACCAACGGCCAGCACGCCAACCTGATCCTGACCGCCGCCAAGACCGACCCGAGCCAGGGCGCCAAGGGCATCAGCCTCATCGCCGTCGAGACCGACGGCGCCGAGGGCTTCAGCCGCGGCCGCAACCTCGACAAGATCGGCTGCAAGGCCGCCGACACCTCCGAGCTCTTCTTCGACAACGTCCCCGTGCCGCCCGAGAACCTGCTCGGCGGCGCCGAGGGCCAGGGCTTCTACCAGATGATGCAGCAGCTCCCCCAGGAGCGCCTCGTCATCGGCTGCGGCGCCGTCGGCGCCATGGAAGGCGCGGTCGCCCGCACCATCGCCTACGCCAAGGAGCGCCAGGCCTTCGGCGGCCCGATCCTGCAGTTCCAGAACACCCGCTTCAAGCTCGCCGAGTGCCTGACCAACACCATGGCCGCCCGCGCCTTCAACGACGCCTGCATCGCCGCGCACCTCCGCGGCGAGCTCACCGCCGAGATGGCGGCGATGAACAAGTTCTGGCTCACCGACCTGCAGGGCCGCGTGCTCGACGAATGCCTGCAGCTCTTCGGCGGCTACGGCTACATGACCGAATACCCGGTCGCCGAGATGTGGACCGACGCCCGCGTCCAGCGCATCTACGGCGGGACGAACGAGATCATGAAGGAAATCAT
Source organism: uncultured Alphaproteobacteria bacterium (assembly GCA_963847795.1). GTDB lineage: Bacteria > Pseudomonadota > Alphaproteobacteria > Rhodobacterales > Rhodobacteraceae > Amaricoccus. The sequence continues at coordinate 271,922 of CAWKBH010000015.1, read as the reverse complement.
CGGGAGGGCGCTGTGAGCGAATACCGTCTGCATTGCTTCGCCCAGTCCGGCAACTCCTACAAGCCGGCGCTGCTGCTGGCGCTCGCCGGCGCCGACTGGGAGCCAGTCTACGTCGACTTCTTCAACGGCGGCACCCGCACCCCGGAGTACCGGGCGATGAACGAGATGGGCGAGGCGCCCGTGCTCGAGCACGGCGATCTCAGCCTCACCCAGTCCGGCGTGATCCTCGACTACCTGTCCGAGCGCTACCGCGACTTCGCGCCCGGCCTCCGAGGCCGAGCGCCGCGAGGTCCTGCGCTGGACGCTCTGGGACAACCACAAGCTCACCTCCTACATCGCCACCCTGCGCTTCCTGACTGAACTTCATCCCCGAGGCGAAGCGCAACCCCGACGTCATCGCCTGGCTCGACGCCCGCGCCCGCGCCGCGCTGAAGGTGCTCGAAGGCCACCTCGCCGACCGCGACTGGATCGCCGCCGCCGCACCTCACCACCGCCGATCTCTCCTGCGTCGGCTATCTCTACTTCACCGACGAGTTCGGCCTCGACATGGCCGAGTTCCCGAACATCGACCGCTGGCGCAGCGCCATCGCCGCCCTGCCCGGCTGGAAGCACCCCTACGACCTGATGCCGGGACACCCGATCCCCGACCGGTCGTGACCCCGAGGAGGCCCGCTATGCCCGACGCCTATATCTACGACGCCATCCGCACCCCCCGCGGCAAGGGCCGCGCCGACGGCAGCCTGCACGAGGTCACCGCGCTCAAGCTCTCCGCCGACACCCTCAACGCGATCAAGGCCCGCAACAACGGCGCCGCCGACGACGTCGAGGACGTGATCTGGGGCAACGTCACCCAGGTCGGCGAGCAGGGCGGCTGCCTCGCCCGCTCCGCGGTGCTGCTGTCCGACCTCGACCAGAAGGTCCCCGGCCTCTCCATCAACCGCTTCTGCGCCTCCGGCCTCGAGGCGGTGAACCTCGCCGCCAACCAGGTCAAGGGCGGCGCCGGCGGCGGCTACATCGCCGGCGGCGTCGAGATGATGTGCCGCGTGCCGATGGGCTCCGACGGCGCCGCCATCGCCGTCGACCCCGCGCTCGCGATCAAGAGCTACTTCGTCCCCCAGGGCATCGGCGCCGACATCATCGCCACCGAGTTCGGCCTCTCCCGCGACGACTGCGACCTGCTCGCCGTCGAGAGCCAGAAGCGCGCCGCGAAGGCCTGGGAGGAGAACCGCTTCGCGAAATCGGTGATCCCGGTGAAGGACGTGAACGGCCTGCCCATCCTCGACCGCGACGAGTACCTCCGCCCCGGCACCGACATGCAGTCGCTCGGCGCGCTCAGGCCCTCGTTCAAGGAGATGGGCGAGCTCGTGCCCGGCTTCGACGCCGTGGCGATCCTGAAGTACCCCCACCTGGAGAAGATCAACCACGTCCACCACGCCGGCAACTCCTCCGGCATCGTCGACGGCGCCGCGGCGGTGCTGGTCGGCAACCGCGACTTCGGCGTCAAGCACGGCCTCACCCCGCGCGCCCGGATCAAGGCCACCGCCAAGATCGGCACCGACCCCACCATCATGCTGACCGGCCCGGTCCCGGTCACCGAGAAGATCCTCCGCGAGAGCGGCATGGAGATCGCGCGACCTCGACCTCTTCGAGGTCAACGAGGCCTTCGCCGCCGTGGTGCTGCGCTTCATGCAGGCCTTCGACGTCGACCCCGCGCTGGTCAACGTCAACGGCGGCGCCATCGCCATGGGCCACCCGCTCGGCGCCACCGGCGCCATGATCCTCGGCACCCTCCTCGACGAGATGGAGCGCACCGACAAGCGAAACCGGCCTCGCCACCCTCTGCATCGGCTCGGGCATGGGCGCGGCCACGATCATCGAGAGGGTGTGAACCATGGGCGTGATCGACCAGTCGAAGCTTCCCGTGCGAACCGGCACGATCTACCCCGAGCCCTACGCCTCGCAGATGGCCGGCCGCAGCTCGCTCAGGCTCGGCGACGCCGCCGGCCTCACCCAGTTCGGCGCCAACCTCGTCATCCTCCAGCCCGGCGCGCGCTCGTCGCTCCGGCACTGGCACCGCAACGAGGACGAGTTCGTGATGGTGACCGAGGGCGAGCTGATCCTGGTCCAGGACGAGGGCGAGTACGTGATGCGCCCCGGCGACTGCGCCGCCTGGCCCGCCGGCGACAGCAACGGCCACTGCTTCCTCAACCGCACCGACCGCGAAGCGCGCTTCCTCGTCGTCGGCACCAAGTCGCCGGACGAGGTCGTCACCTACTCCGACGTCGACTTCGTGATCGCGATGGAGGACGCGCGCCGCGCTTCAGCTACCAGCGACGGCACGCCCTGGACCGGCCCGCGATGAGCGCGCCGGGGGTCAGTGCACAAGCCCCTTATCCCTGCAGACCAATGCGTAGGCAGCTGCACAGCGTCTGCAACACCGCTCCGAGAGGAGACCCGAGATGCCGATCTTCACCACCGACATCGACGCCGACGGCGTCGCCACCATCACCTGGGACCTGCCCGGCCGCTCGATGAACGTGCTGACCGAGGACGGCATCGCCGAGCTCGACGCCGCCATCGACGCCACCCTGGCCGACCCCGCGGTCAAGGGCATCGTCATCACCTCGGCCAAGAAGGACTTCGCCGGCGGCATGGATCTCGAACGTGCTCGCCCGGATGAAGGCCAAGGCCGGCGCCGACCCGGCCCGCGGCCTCTTCGAGGGCACGATGGCGCTCCACCAGCTGCTGCGAAAGATCGAGCGCGCCGGCATGGACCCCAAGACGCTCAAGGGCGGCAAGCCCGTCGCCTGGGCCGCGCCCGGCACCTCCGCCGGCATCGGCACCGAGATCGGCCTCGCCTGCCACCGCCGCTTCATGGCCGACAACCCCAAGGCCAAGGTCGGCCTGCCCGAGATCCTGATCGGCATCTTCCCCGGCTCCGGCGGCACCACCCGCCTCGTGCCGCATGCTCGGCGTCATGGCCGCCGCGCCCGATCCTGCTCGAAGGCAAGATGCTCCCTCCCGCCGCCGCCAGGGCCGCGGGCCTGATCGACGAGGTCGTGCCGGCCGACAACCTCGCTCGCCGCCGCCAAGGCCTGGGTGCTGGCCGCCACCGACGCCGACATCGTCAAGCCCTGGGACGCCAAGGGCTTCAAGATGCCCGGCGGCGGCCCCTACACCCCGCACGGCTTCATGACCTTCGTCGGCGCCTCGGCGATGGTCCACGGCAAGACGCAGGGCGCCTACCCCGCCGCCCCGGCGATGCTCTCGGCGATCTACGAGGGCGCGCTGGTGCCCTTCGACACCGCGCTCCGCATCGAGGCCCGCTGGTTCACCCACGTGCTGATGAACCCCTCGTCCACCGCGATGATCCGCTCGCTCTTCCTCAACAAGCAGGCGCTGGAAAAGGGCGCCGCGCGCCCCGACCAGCCCGACCAGAGCGTGAAGAAGCTCGGCGTGCTCGGCGCCGGCATGATGGGCGCCGGCATCGGCTACGTCGCCGCCCGGGCCGGCATCGAGGTGGTGCTGGTCGACCGTGACCAGGCCGCCGCCGACAAGGGCCGCGCCCACGCCGAGGGCCTGCTCGACGCCGCCATCAAGCGCCGGCGCAGCACGCCGGAGAGCGAAGGCCGAGGTGCTCGGCCGCATCACCGCCACCCCCGACTACGCCGCGCTCGAGGGCTGCGACCTCGTGATCGAGGCGGTGTTCGAGGACCCCGCCGTCAAGGCCGAGGCCACCCGCCGCGCCGAGCAGCACCTGCCGGCCGACGCGATCTTCGCCACCAACACCTCGACGCTGCCCGATCGGCGATCTCGCCAAGGCCAGCCGCGATCCCGCGCAGTTCATCGGCATCCACTTCTTCTCGCCGGTCGAGAGGATGGCGCTGGTCGAGATCATCCGCGGCGCCGCGACCGGCGACCGCGCGGTGGCCAAGGCGCTCGACTTCGTGCGCCAGATCCGCAAGACCCCGATCGTCGTCAACGACGCCCGCTTCTTCTACGCCAACCGCTGCGTCATTCCCTACATCAACGAGGGGGTGCGCATGGTCGCCGAGGGCGTCGAGCCGGCGCTGATCGAGAACGCCGCCAAGCAGCTCGGCTTCCCGCTCGGGCCGCTGCAGCTCGTCGACGAGACCTCGATCGACCTCGGGGTGCGGATCGCCAAGGCCACCCGCGCCGCCATGGGCGACGCCTATCCCGAGAGCCCGGCCGACGACGTGCTGTTCCGGCTCGCCGATCTCGGCCGGCTCGGGCGCAAGGCCAGGGCCGGCTTCTACGCCTACGACGAAGCCGGCAAGCGCCAGGGCCTCTGGCCCGGCCTGCACGACACTTGGCCGACCCGCCCCGACCAGCCCGCGCTCACCGAGGTCCAGCACCGCCTGGCGATGATCCAGACCCTCGAGGCCGTCCGCGCCCTCGAGGAGGGCGTGCTGACCGACATCCGCGAGGGCGACGTCGGCGCCATCCTCGGCTGGGGCTACATGCCCTGGTCCGGCGGGCCGTTCTCCTGGCTCGACATGCTCGGCGCCGCGAAGGCCGTCGAGATCTGCGACGGCCTCGCCGAACGCCACGGCCCGCGCTTCGCCGCGCCGAAGCTGCTGCGCGACCTGGCCACGCAGGGCGAGGGCTTCTACAGCCGCTTCCAGCCGGCCGCCGCCGCGCCGCGGCCCTGACCCCCAGCGGCTCCCGCTTGCGGCACCCGCCCGGCGGCGATATTGCTGGCGCCGTGACCGGCACGGCGGAGGATCGCGGGATGCGGCGTTTCATTGCGGCGGCCGCCATTGCCGCCGCGCTCGGCCTGGCCGGCGCGGCGCGGGCGCAGGAGTACAGCTTCAAGCTGCACCACTTCCTCTCCGAGCTCTCCGGCACCCAGCGCGACACGCTCGAGCCCTGGGCACGCCGGGTCGAGGCCAATTCCGGCGGCCGGGTGCATATCGAGATCTACCCGTCGATGTCGCTGGGCGGCCGCCCGCCCGAACTGGTCAGCCAGGCCCGCGACGGCGTCGTCGACCTGATCTGGACCGTGAACGGCTACACCCCCGGCCTCTTTCCCCGCACCGAGGTCTTCGAGCTGCCCACGGTCTACAGCAACGATCCCGGCGCCACCAACCTCGCGATGCGGGCGATGTTCGACGCCGACCTCGCCGCCGACTACTCGGGCCTCAAGGTGCTGTTCCTGCACGTCCACGCCGGCAACGCGCTGCAGATGGCCGACACGCCGGTCCATGCGCCGGCCGACCTCGCCGGCCTCAACCTGCGCACCCCCAGCCGCACCGGCGCCTGGGTGATCGAGGCGCTCGGCGCCGACCCGGTCGCCATGCCGGTCCCCGACCTGCCGCAGGCGCTCGCCCGCAAGGTGGTCGACGGCGCGCTGATCCCCTGGGAGATCGCCGGCGACCTGCAGCTCCAGGACCAGACCGAGTTCCAGATCGAGGGCGCCGACAAGGCGCGCTTCGGCACCACCGTCTTCCAGCTCTCGATGAACCTCGACCGCTGGAACGGCCTGCCGCCCGACATCCAGAAGGCCTTCCTGGACGCCAGCGGACGCGACTGGCTGAAGCAGCTCGGCACCATCTGGCGCCGCAACGACGACCGGGCGATCGAGACCATGGTCGCGGACGGCAACACCCACATCACCCTGACGCCCGCCGAGACCGCCGCCTTCGACGCCGCCCTCGCCCCGGTCGTCGACCGCTGGATCGCCGACGCCGATGCCCAGGGCATCGACGGCGCCGGCCTCGTCGCCCGCGCCCGCGCCGCCATCGCCGCCAACGCCACCGGGACGCCCTGACCGCCGTGGCACGGCTCGGCGCCGCCATCGACCGGCTGGCCACCGCCGCCGCGCTCATTGGCGGCCTCGTCCTCCTCGCCGTGGTCGCGGTGAACGCCTGGTCGATCCTGGCGGGCGCGCTGTTCGGCCGCCCCTTCCCCGGCACCTTCGAGCTGACCGAGCTCGGCGTCGCCGTCGCGGTCTTCCTGTTCCTGCCCTATTGCCAGCTGACCGGCGCCAACGTCTCCGCCGACATCTTCACCGCCGGGCTGCCGCCCCGGCTCCGCGCCGGCCTGGCGCTGGCCTGGGCGGCGGGCGCGCTCGGCATCGCCCTCGTCCTCGCCGAACGCACCTGGGCGGGCCTGCTCGACCAGCGCGCCTACCGGCTGACCACCACCATCCTGCAGCTGCCGGTCTGGTGGGCCTACGGGCCGGCGCTCCTGGCCCTGGTGCTGCTCGCCGCCGCCTGCCTCTCGACCCTCGGCCGCGCCGCCCGCGCCGCGCGGGGACGCTGAGGCCGGTGCCCCACGCCCTGGCGACCGGCTTCGCCGGCCTCGGCCTGATGGTCGCGCTGATCGCCTTGCGCATGCCGATCGCCCACGCGATGATCCTGGTCGGCGCCGGCGGCATCGCGCTGCTCAGCGGCCCGGCGATCCTCTTCAGCCAGCTCAAGACCCTCGCCTTCGGCCAGTTCGCCACCTACGACCTGTCGGTCGTGCCGATGTTCGTGCTGATGGGCGCGCTCGCCGCCCGCGCCGGCCTCAGCCACGACCTCTTCCGCGGCGCCCGCGCCTGGTTCGGCCGGTTCCGCGGCGGCCTCGCGATGGCCGCGATCGCCGCCTGCGCCGGCTTCGGCACCGTCAGCGGCTCCTCGCTCGCCACCGCCTCGACCATGGGCGCCGCCGCTCTGCCCGAGCTCAGGCGCTACCGCTACTCGGCCGCCTTCGCCACCGGCACCCTGGCGGCAGGCGGCGTCCTCGGCATCCTGATCCCGCCCTCGGTGGTGCTGGTGATCTACGCCGTGCTGGTCGAGGCCAACATCGTCACCATGTTCATGGCCGCGCTGCTCCCCGGCCTCGTCGCGGTCGCCTTCTTCCTCGCCACCATCTGGCTCTACGTCCGCCTCCGGCCCGCCGCGGCCCCGCCGGGCGAGGCCGTCGCGCCCGCCGAGTTCCGCGCCGCCACCCTCGGCCTGCTCCCGGTGGCCGCGATCTTCGGCATGGTGATCGGCGGTATCTACGCCGGCCTCTTCACCCCCACCCCGGCGGCGGCCGTCGGGGTCTTCCTCGTCGGCCTCTACGGCCTGCTGCGCCGGCTGATCGGCTGGCCGGAACTCCGCGCGGCCCTGCTCGAGACGGCGCGCACCAGCGGCATGATCTACCTGATCCTGCTCGGCGCGGAACTCCTGAAGATCTTCATGAGCCGCGGCGGCGTGCCCCAGGCCGCCGCGGCCTGGCTGGCAGGCTCCGGGCTCGCGCCGATGACGGTCCTGGTCCTGCTCCTCGCCGCGCTGATCCTGCTCGGCTGCCTGATGGACAGCCTGTCGATGATCCTGCTGGCGGTGCCGTTCTTCTGGCCGGTGCTGGTCGAGATCAACGGCGGTCCCCACGTCGCCGCCGCCGCCGCCGGCTTCGGCATGACCACCGAGGATCTGCGGATCTGGTTCGGCATCCTCGCCCTGGTCACGGTCGAGCTCGGCCTCATCACCCCGCCGGTCGGCATGAACGTCTTCATCATCGCCTCGCTCGACCCCGACACGCCGATGGCCGACATCTTCCGCGGCGTGCTGCCGTTCTTCCTGGCCGAGCTGCTGCGGGTGGCGCTGCTCCTCACGGCGCCGGGCCTCGTCCTGCTCCTGCCCCGGCTTCTCGCCTCATGAGATCGCGCGCGCAGCGATCTTGCGCCGGACGGCGCGTCAATTGACAATAATTTCAAGCCCGTTTAGCCATGCTGCGCTGCGGCAGAAAATCATCCTTACCGGCCTCACGGTGCTTTGACCGCGTCGCGCCCGGCTGCTACCACCCGGCAGCGTCGAATCAGTTCCGAGGGTTTTTTCATGCCTACGTCCAATCTTGCGCCGATCCCCGAGCTCTACGTCTCCTACGACAGCGCGGCGAAGCTCAAGCGCGAGGCGGCCGACCTGCCCTCCTGGGACCTGACGCTGCGCCAGATCTGCGACCTCGAGCTGTTGATGAACGGCGGCTTCCATCCCCTGAAGGGATTCCTCTCCGAAGCCGACTACGACCGCGTCGTCGCCGAGATGCGGCTCGCCGACGGCTCGCTCTGGCCGATGCCGGTCAACCTCGACGTCTCCGAGGCCTTCGCCGCCAAGATCGAGCCCGGCCAGGACATCGCGCTGCGCGACCAGGAGGGCGTGATCCTCGCCATCATGTCGGTCTCCGACATCTGGACCCCGGACAAGTCGGTCGAGGCCAGGGGCGTCTTCGGCACGGACGACATCGCGCATCCGGCGGTCAACTACCTGCACCACAAAGCCGGCCCGGTCTATCTCGGCGGCCCGATCACCGGCATCCAGCAGCCGGTGCACTACGACTTCCGCGGCCGCCGCAACACCCCCAACGAGCTGCGCACCTTCTTCCGCAAGCTCGGCTGGCGCCGCATCGTCGCCTTCCAGACCCGCAACCCGCTGCACCGGGCGCACCAGGAGCTGACCTTCCGCGCCGCCCGCGAGGCCCAGGCGAACCTGATGATCCACCCGGTCGTCGGCATGACCAAGCCCGGCGACATCGACCACTTCACCCGCGTCCGCTGCTACGAAGCGGTGCTCGACCAATATCCCGCCTCGACCACCACGCTGTCGCTCCTGAACCTGGCGATGCGCATGGGCGGCCCGCGCGAGGCGATCTGGCACGGCATCATCCGGCGCAACCACGGCTGCACCCACATGATCATCGGCCGCGACCACGCCGGCCCGGGCAACGATTCGACCGGAAAGCCGTTCTACGGCCCCTACGAGGCGCAGGAACTCTTCGCCAAATACCAGGACGAGATCGGCGTCGAGATGGTCGACTTCAAGCAGATGGTCTTCGTCCAGGAAAAGGCCCAGTACGAGCCCCGCGACGAGGTCGAGGAGGGCCAGACCATCCTCGACATCTCCGGCACCGAGCTGCGCCGGCGCCTGCAGGAAGGCCTCGAGATCCCCGACTGGTTCTCGTTCCCGGCCGTGGTCGAGGAGCTGCGCCGCTCCAGGCCGCCCCGCGCGAGCCAGGGCTTCACCGTCTTCTTCACCGGCCTCTCCGGCTCGGGCAAGTCGACGATCGCCAACGCGCTGATGACCAAGCTGATGGAGATGGGCGGCCGCCCGACCACGCTGCTCGACGGCGACGTGGTGCGCAAGCACCTCTCCTCGGAGCTCGGCTTCTCCAAGGAGCATCGCGACATCAACATCCTGCGGATCGGCTACGTCGCCTCCGAGATCACCAAGAACGGCGGCATCGCCCTCTGCGCCCCGATCGCGCCCTACGCGGCCACCCGCGCCGCGGTTCGCGAGATGATCGAGGCCTACGGCGCCTTCCTCGAGGTCCACGTCGCCACCTCGCTCGAGGAATGCGAGCGCCGCGACCGCAAGGGCCTCTACAAGCTGGCGCGCGAGGGCAAGATCAAGGAGTTCACCGGCATCTCCGACCCCTACGAAGCCCCGAAGGCCCCGGAACTGCTGCTCGACACCGAGAACCTCGACGTCGACTACTGCGCCCAGCAGGTGATCCTGAAGCTCGAGAACATGGGCCTGATCCGCGCCTGACGCGCCCGCCGGCCTGCGGCGATCCGCCCGCAGGCCGCCGCCACCCCGGACCCGGGCGCAACCTGCGGTTACTCGCCGCTTGCGAACAAACCGAAAACAGGGCTTGATGCGGGCATGACCCTCCTCGAGCCGATCGGCAGTCCCGAACCCGCCTTCCTCGCCCGCCTCAACCCGGCGCAGCGCGCCGCGGTGCTGCACGGCGGCGGCGCGGTCGCCGGACCGCTCTTGGTGATCGCCGGCGCCGGCACCGGCAAGACCAACACCCTGGTGCACCGCCTCGCGCACCTGGTGCTCGCCGGCAGCGATCCGCGGCGGATCCTGCTCATGACCTTCTCGCGCCGCGCCGCCGCCGAGATGACGCGGCGGGCGCAGCGCATCGCCGGCGAGGCGATGGGTCCCAAGGCCTCGCTGCTCGCCGAGGGCCTGACCTGGGCCGGCACCTTCCATGCCGTCGGCGCCCGGCTGCTGCGCGACCACGCCGGCGTCGTCGGGCTCGATCCCGGCTTCACCATCCATGACCGCGAGGACTCCGCCGATCTGATGAACCTGGCCCGCCACCGCCTCGGCCTCGCGTCGACCGAGCGCCGGTTCCCGGCCAAGGCCACCTGCCTCGCGATCTACTCGCGGGCGGTCAACGGCCAGGCCGAGCTCGGCGCGGTGCTGCGCCGGCATTTCCCCTGGTGCGCGGCCTGGCAGTCCGCCCTGAAGGAGCTCTTCGCCGCCTACGTCACCGCCAAGCAGGAAAGCGCGGTGCTCGACTACGACGACCTGCTGCTCTACTGGGCCGGGATGATGCAGGAGCCGAGCCTCGCCGCCGAGATCGGCGGCCGCTTCGACCACGTGCTGGTCGACGAGTACCAGGACACCAACCGGCTGCAGGCGGCGATCCTGACCGCGCTCAAGCCCGACGGCCGTGGCCTCACCGTCGTCGGGGACGACGCCCAGTCGATCTACGCCTTCCGCGCCGCTGAGGTGCGCAACATCCTCGACTTTCCCGGCCTCTTCACCCCGCGGGCCGAGATCGTCGCGCTCGAGCAGAACTACCGCTCGACGCCCGAGATCCTTCAGGCCGCCAACGCGGTGATCGCCGAGGCCGGCGAGGGCTACGCCAAGCACCTCCGCAGCGACCGGCCACCGGGACCGCGGCCGGCGCTGGTCAGCGTCCGCGACGAGGCCGGCCAGGTCGACTTCGTCTGCCGCGAGATCCTCGACGCCCGCGAGGCCGGAACCGCGCTCAAGCAGCAGGCGGTGCTGTTCCGCAGCGCCCATCATTCCGGCCCGCTAGAGGTCGAGCTGACCCGGCGCAACATCCCGTTCGTGAAGTTCGGCGGGCTGAAATTCCTCGACGCCGCCCACGTCAAGGATGTGCTGGCCTGCCTGCGCCTCGTGCAGAACCCAGCCGACCGCGTCGCCGGATTCCGCGTCCTGCAACTCGTCCCCGGCATCGGCCCGGCCACCGCCGAGGCGGTCCTCGCCGCCATGGCCGCGGCGCCGGAGCCGGCGATGGCCCTGCCCCGCGCCCAGGTGCCGCCGCGGGCCGCGCGCGACTGGGCGGACTTCGCCGCCCTCTACGTCGCGCTCCGCGACGCCACCCCGGCCTGGCCGGCCGAGCTCGAGGCGGTACGCGCCTGGTACGAGCCGCACCTCGAGCGGCGGCACGACGACGCCGCGCTGCGCCGGGCCGATCTGGTCCAGCTCGAAGCGATCGCCGCCGGCTTCGCCGACCGCGAGCGCTTCCTGACCGACATCACCCTCGACCCGCCCGGGGCGACCAGCGACCAGGCCGGGGTGCCGCACCTGGACGAGGACTACCTGATCCTGTCGACCATCCACTCGGCCAAGGGCCAGGAATGGAAGCGGGTCTTCGTGCTGAACTGCGTCGACGGCTGCATCCCCTCCGATCTCGCCACCGGCAGCAGCGCCGAGATCGACGAGGAACGGCGGCTCCTCTACGTCGCGATGACCCGCGCCCGCGACGCCCTGCATCTGATGCTGCCACAGCGCTTCTACGTCCACGGCCAGCACCGCCGCGGCGACCGCCACGTCTATGCCGCCCGCACCCGGTTCGTCCCCGACCGCATCGCCGACCGCTTCGAGACGGTCACCTGGCCCGCCTGTCCCCCCGGCCCACCCGATGCCGCGGCCACCGCCGCTCAGCCCCCCGGCGTCGATCTCGGGGCGCGCATCCGGGCGATGTGGGAGTGAGGGTAACATGATACCGTATACCGTCTCCGGCTGATCGTGCAGGATGAGGCGCCGCGGATCGCTCTGAGCGGGGCGCCTGTGGCGCGCCGCGCGATCCGCTCGCCCGGAGCGCCAGCGCGGAGGGCGAGAGGCGTGCCGCCTCCCCGGACCGTGCCAATCCGGGCGCGGCTGCCCTGGCGGTCGCGCTTGCGCGACTGCCCCTGGGAGGGCAGTCGCGCGCGGATTTGTCGACGGACAAATCCGCGAAGTGAATGCGGCACCGGCGCGCGACTCCCGGCCGGTGAGGCCAAGGGATCAAGCGGAGTCCGGATAATATAATATGAGATCGCCCAGCCCGGATGCGCCCTAACAGTAGCGCTCCGGCCCCTCGTACTGCGCCGCCGAATAGCGGTCGCCGTGGGCCCAGCCGCAGGGCAGCACCGCCTCGATGCGCGCGATCTCTGCGGCGCCGAGGCTCAGCGCGGCGCCGGCCGCCAGCTCCTGCAGGTGCGCCACCGAGCGGGTGCCGGGGATCGGCACCACCGCCGGGCTCCGCGCCAGCAGCCAGCCGACCGCCAGCGCCGCGGCGCTCGTCCCCATCTCCGCGGCCAGCGCGCGGAAGCCGTCGGTCAGCGCCAGGTTGGCGGCGAAGTTCGGCGCCTCGAAGCGCGGATTGGCCCGCATGAACTCCGAGGCCGCCACCCGCGCCGGCGTCGGCGGCACGTCGGTCAGCATCCCGCGCCACACCGGCGAGAACGCCACAAGCGCGGTGCCGAGCGCCTCGCAGGCCTGCACCAGCCCAAGCTCCGGCGCCCGCGTCGCCAGCGAATATTCCGACTGCACCACCGCGATGGGATGCACCGCGGCCGCCCGGCGCAGCGACGACGGCGCGATCTCGGAAAAGCCGATGCCGCGGGTCTTGCCGGCGCGCACCAGGCCGGCCAGCGTCCCGGTCACCTCCTCGATCGGGAGGCGCCGGTCGCGGCGGTGCACGTAGAAGAGATCGACCGCCTCGACGCCCAGCCGGCCGAGGCTGGCCTCGAGCTCGGCCGTCAGATGCCCCGCCGAATTGTCGAAGCCGCGCTGGCCGGTCTCCGGATCGCGCCGGATCCCGGCCTTGGTGGCGATGCGGAAGCGGCCGTCGCGCGCCTTGCCCTCACGGGCGAGGAAGCTGCCAACGATCCGCTCCGACAGCCCCATGCCGTAGACGTTCGAGGTATCGAGGTGGTCGATGCCGAGATCGAGCGCCGCCGCCAGCAGCGCATGAGCCTCCGCCTCGGTCGTCGGCCCATAGAACCCCGCGAAGGACATCGCCCCGACCCCGATCGCCGACACCTGCGGCCCGCCCGCACCAAGCCTGCGCTGCTGCATTCCCCGTCCTCCGTCTAGATGCTCGCCAGGAGCGCCTCGACCTCGGCCAGCGTCGGCATCGACGGCGCCGTGCCGGGCCGCGTCACCGAGATCCCGGCCACCGCGCAGCCGAAGCGCACGGCGACGCCCGGCGTCCATGCCGCGCGCCAGCCCGGTGGCGAAGCCGCCGTTGAAGGCGTCGCCGGCGCCCGTGGTCTCGACCACCGGCCCGGCCGACACCGCCGGCACCAGCGCCGAGCGGCCGTGCCCGTGCAGCAGCGCGCCCTTGGCGCCCAGCGTCATCACCACCGTCCCGACCCCGCGCTCGCGCAGCCGCTCCGCCGCCGCCCGCGCCTCGTCGAGCGTGCCCACCGCCATGCCGGTCAGCGCCTCGGCCTCGGTCTCGTTCGGCGTCAGGTAGTCGCAGAGCCCCAGCACCGCGTCGGGCAGCTCGCGCCCCGGCGCCGGGTTCAGGATCGTGGTGACGCCGTTGTCGCGCGCGATCTCCAGGCCCCGCACCGCCGCCTCCAGCGGCTGCTCGAGCTGGGTCACGAACACCGACGCGTCGGCGATCAGCCCGGCCTCGGCGTCGAGGTCCGCCGGCGAGATCGTCGCCGCGGCGCCGGGGGCGATGATGATGGCGTTGTCGCCGGTCGCATCCTCGATGAAGATATACGCCGCCCCGGTGTAGCTGTCGGCCACCCGCGTCACCGCCGGACGCACCCCGGCCTCCTTCCAGGTGCTGAGCGCCATCTCGCCGAAGGCGTCGTTGCCGAGCCGGGTGATCAGCCCCACCTCGGCCCCGAGCCGCGCCGCCGCCACCGCCTGGTTCGAGCCCTTGCCCCCCGGCCCCAGCGCGAAGCTGAGGCCGAGGATGGTCTCGCCCATCCGCGGCGCCCGCGCGGCGCGATAGGCGGTGTCGGCGACGAAGACGCCGAGGATCACCACCCGGTTTTCGCGGCCCATCTCAGTCCTCCGGCGGGATCACGCCCTTGCGCAGGGCGAAGCAGCCGAAGAACCGCCGCTCGCCGGTCTGGATCACCGCATAGGCGTGCTTGGCGCGCTCGTAGAACGCGTAACGCTCGATGCCGATCATCGGCCAGGCCTTGCCCTCGGCGGCGTCGATCTCGGCCTGCACCTCGCGCTGCACCTCCGGGACCTCGTCGGGCTTGCCCACCACCTCCATCCGCGCCGCCGCGTCGTCGACGAAGCCGTCGAGCGGATAGAGCGACAGCACCGCACGGGCCACCCGCGCCGACGGGGCGTCGATCCGCAGCAGCTCGCCGTGCGCCGTCTCCCAGGCCACCGACTGCGCCGGAAAGTTGGTGTCGCAGAGGATCAGGTCGTCGCCGTGCCCCATCGCGCAGAGCGCGGCCAGGACCTCGGCGTTCAGGATCGGGTCGATTCCCTTCAGCATCGCAGTGCCTCCCTCAGAGTTGCATCGCGCCGAGCGCCGCGGCCACCCCGCGCCCCAGCTTGCCGTGCTCGCTCGCATCGAAATGCACGCCGTCGAGCGGGCTCGACGCGATCAGCTGCCCCGCATCGAGGAACCCGGTCTCGTGCCGGGCCGCGATCCGGGCATATTCCGCGCCGAGGCGCTGCGACTTGACGGCGCTCCCGGCGAAGATCTCGGCCAGGCACCCGGTCTCGAGCACCGGCGGCGGCGCCACCAGCAGCACCTTCGGCGCCCCCGCCTCCGGCCCGCAACCGCTCCTGAGCGCCGCCAGCACCAGCCACTGCACCGACTCCGCGATCTCCACCACCGGCACCTGGAAGCGCTGCTTGAGATCGTTCGTTCCCAGCATCAGCACCACCGCGTCGAGCGGCCGGTGGCTCTCCAGCACCGCCGGCAGCACGCTCAGCCCGTTCTTGTGCACCCCCGAGATCGGGTCCGGATGTACCGTGGTCCGCCCCGGCAGCCCCTCCTCGATCACCCGCCAGCCCGGGCCAAGCGCCGCCGCCAGCACCCCCGGCCAGCGCTCCGCCGGCCCGAACCGGCCCATGTCCTCCAGCGACGCCATCGGCACGGTGCCGTGGGTGTTGGAATCGCCATAGGCCAGCACCACACGTTCGCGCATCAGAGCCTCCTTCCGGTCTCGGGATCGAACAGGTGCGCCCGGTCCGCCCGCGGCCGCAGGTGCACCTCCTGCCCCGGCCTGAGGTCGTGCCGGTCGCGGAACACCGCCACGATCTCGGCCTCGGCGAAGCGCAGATACGCCAGCGTTTCCGCCCCGGTGGGCTCGACGACACCCACCCGCGCCGGCAGGCCCTCGGGCGCCAGCTCCAGGTGCTCCGGGCGGATTCCGTAAACCACCGCCCGCCCCTCCGCCGCGCCGGCGCCGTTCGCCAGCGGCAGCAGGCTGCCCTGCGCCTCGACCCCGCCCGGCCGCGCCACGCCGCGGATCAGGTTCATCGCCGGCGAGCCGATGAACTCGGCCACGAACAGGTTCACCGGCCGGTCGTAGAGATCCAGCGGCGCCCCGACCTGCTCGATCCGCCCGGCGTTCATCACCACGATCTTGTCGGCCATGGTCATCGCCTCGATCTGGTCGTGGGTGACGAAGACCGTCGTGGTCCCGAGCCGCTGGTGCAGCTCCTTGATCTCCGCCCGCATCTGCACCCGCAGCTTGGCGTCGAGGTTGCTCAGCGGCTCGTCGAACAGGAACACCTGCGGATCGCGCACGATCGCCCGCCCCATCGCCACCCGCTGCCGCTGCCCGCCCGACAGCTGCCGCGGATAGCGCTCCAGGTACGGCCCCAGCCCCAGGATCGCCGCCGCCCGGTCCACCCGCTCGGCGATCTCGGCCTTGGCGATGCCGCGCAGCTTCAGCGCGAAGCCCATGTTGGCCCGCACCGTCTTGTGCGGATAGAGCGCGTAGGACTGGAACACCATGGCGATGTCGCGCTCGCCCGGTGCCAGGTTGTTCACCACCCGCTCGCCGATCCGGATCGTGCCGCCGGAGATGCCCTCGAGCCCCGCGATCATCCGCAGCAGCGTCGACTTGCCGCAACCCGACGGCCCCACCAGCACCGCGAACTCACCGTCCTCGATGTCGAGGTCCACCCCGTGGATCACCTCGGTGGCGCCGTAGGCCTTGCGCAGCCCGCGTCCGGTAACCCTCGCCATGCGCTCCCCTTCGCACGCCGCAGTCCGGCGCAGCTGTCCTTGGCCCTTTCCTAGGGTGTGTACCCCCACTCGAACAGCAGAATCTTCTGTTCGCTGCCCGAAGCGGACCTGCGAGGCCTCGGGCGCCGGTCTGGCCGGACGCAGCGCCAGGCTCCGTTCGCAGCGACGCCGGCCGCCGGCGCCGAACGGCGCCGCTTGCCCGCACGATTTGTCCGACAAATCGTGCCGCGCACGCCGGGGCGGGAGCGCCCCGAGGTCATTCGTCCGGCCCGCAGCAACTCCGATCGGCCCCGCATCGGCGCCGATCCTTCCCTACAGGCGGTCGACCTGCCGGCAGCGGGCGATCAGCGAAGATCGCCCCCTTCGTAGAACCAGGCAAGTGCTGTTGCATCGGGGAAAATCTGGTTGCCCCGCTCGCGAAGGTGTCGGGAAATTTCCTTCGTCATGCCGTCGGTCTCCGCCTTGCCCACTTCGCCCTTACGCATCATGGCCCCGCGCTTGAGGAGGGTAACCTCGCCGGCTGAGATGAACTCGAATTTATCCTCGTGCCGTTTCATCCATGAGAACGAAGTGTATTCCAGGATCGCCGGCCACTGCTCGGCTGTCGGTTCGACCCCGAGGAAGTCCGCTACTTTTCGGACTGACGCTTCGTGATCGCGCTTCATATCCGAAAAATGCAGGAACAGGACGTTGCTCTCGCCGCGCAGCGGCCACCAGGCCGCGAGAAAGCCGAAGAACATCCCCTGCATGCCGTGGCCGTCGATGACCTCGGAGTAGAATGACGGGAAGTCCGGTCGACACAACGCCTCCCTCGGCATTTGCCAGAGGTCGAACCATTCGTCCGAGTGCTGCTCGAGAAACGGCCGGAAAGAAACGAGCGCCTCTTCGGGGTTGCGAAAGACGACGATGTATTTCACGTCCTGCCCCGCTCCAGCCTTCATGAACGGCACCGCCGGCGGTGCGGAGTGAGTCTTGAAGGCGCGGCGGCGGGAGGTGGGCATCGCGTCCACGCGGTCGATGACATCCTGATGGGACTGCCCCGGATGGCTCAGAAATTCGATCCAGGGCACCTCTTCGTAGATGTCCCGGAAATCTGCGGTGCCGCCGGTAAGCAGTTGATGGACGATATTCATTGTCCATGTCGTGCCGCTCTTGCCCGGCACGGAGATCACGACATCCCCGTCGCGCCACCTGATCTTCTGCTGGATTTCCGGCTGTATCCACGGCGGACCCGCATGATGGGTCGCGCCCTCCGTCGCGTTGCTCACGATACATTCTCCCTGTCGGCCAAGCCATGTGGCCGCGCCGATGTCGTCAGTCTGCCCCTAAATTCTTGCTGACGCGAGGGTCGTGTAGTCGCGGGGCTGGCGCAAGCCGCCGCCCAAAATCGGCATCACTCGCCGAGTCTTATGAGGTCACGCCCAGCGGCGCGCGGGCTGCCCCATGACGATGCGCGCGGCCCCTGACGCCGTTGACTCGGCCCGGCGATGGGCCATAGTGGCAAGCGCTTAGAAACATGGCCGGAATCGGACGGAGAAATCCGCCCCTGACCGGACCCCGCCCGGCAGACACGGGCTCGACAGCGCATCGTCCAGGGAGGACCCGCGAATGAAATCGGAGCATTACCGCCGGCTGATGGCCTTGCAGGCCAGCCGCCGCCACATCCTGAAGGGCGCCGCCGGCACCGCCGCGCTGGCGCTGGCCTCGGGCGGCGCGCTCGGCGCGCTCACCCGGCCCGCCCGCGCCCAGGACAACCTGCGCGCCGAGATCCTCAAGATCCCCGGCGTCGGCGCCGGCTCGCCCACCGACGCCGACTGGCAGAAGGTCGGCGAGATGACCCTCGGCGGCACCAAGGCCAGCGTGCAGGAAGGCGAGTTCAAGGGGGTCGAGCTCACCTTCATGGGGCTCAACAACCAGAACCAGCACAACTTCCTGTTCCGCGGCTTCCTGAAACCCTGGGAGACCTACACCGGCGCCAAGCTCAACTGGATCGACCTCGCCCAGGCCGACTACAACGCCCGCCTGCAGCAGTCGATCGCCACCGGTACCGTCGATTTCGACATCATCGAGATGGGTGCGCCGTTCGAGGGCGACGTCTGCTCCAAGGGCCTCGCCTCGGAGATGCCCGACTGGGTGCGCGAGATGATCGACCTGAACGACTACGTGAACTACCTCAAGGCGCCGGTCGGCACCTGGAACGGCAAGACCTACCGCATCTCGATCGACGGCGATTGCCACACCTTCGCCTACCGCACCGACGTCTTCTCCGACCCCGACCTCGCCGCGGCCTGGAAATCCGAGGGCAACGAGGGCGAGTGGGGCATCCCGGTGACCTGGGCGCAGGTTCAGGCCGCCTCGAAGTTCCTGCACGGCAAGACCGACCCGAGCTTCGGCACCCCGCTCAACGGCTTCCTCGACCCGCTCAAGGGCTGGGGCGGCTTCGGCTTCTACTTCCTCGAGGACCGCGCCACCGGCTACGCCAAGTACCCCGGCGAGGCGGCCTGGCTGTTCGATCCCGACACCATGAAGCCGCGGGTCAACAACCCCGCCTTCGTGCGCGCCATCCAGGACGTGCTCGACATCATGGACACCCAGCCGGCCGACCAGATCAACGCCGACCCCGGCACCACCGCCTTCCAGCAGTTCCTCGCCGGGACCGGCTCGATGCTGACCTGGTGGGGCGACGTCGGCTCGAACGCGCGGACCTCCGACACCTCGGTGATCGGCGACGTGGTCGGCTTCTCGATCCTGCCCGGCGCCGACGAGGTCTACAACGTCAAGACCAGCGCCTGGGAGAAGCTTGCCTCCGGCCCGAACTACGCGCCGAACATGGCCTATCTCGGCTGGGGCGTCTACGTGATGGCGACCGTCGACGGCGACGAGAAGAAGAAGAAGGCGGCCTGGTCCGCCGCGGCGCATCTCGGCGGTAAGGATCTCGCCCTCTGGACCGCGGCCTATCCCTCGGGCTTCCAGCCCTACCGCAACTCCCAGTTCAACTACGACGAATGGGAAGCCGCCGGCTACGACCGCGCCTACATCGAGAACTACCTCGGCTCGAACCTCGACAGCTACAACCACCCCAACGCCGCGATCGAGCCCCGCATCCCCGGCATCTTCCAGTACTACTCGATCGCCGAGGACGAGCTGGCCAAGATCTACGCCGGCCAGTACCCCTCGGCCCAGGCCGGCGCCGACGCCATCGCCGCCGCCTGGGAGAAGATCACCGACCAGATCGGCCGCGACAACCAGATCGCCCTCTACAAGGCGAGCCTCGGCATCTCCTGAACCCGGCGGGCGGCGCCCCCCGGCGCCGCCCGAAAACACCCATACCGGTTCCAGACGGGTTCCATACGCACTCCATACCCGGAAAACCCGGATATATCAGTTCGTTGCCCCGGCGCCCTCCAGCGCCTCGCCGAGCAGCGCCCGCACCGCCCCCATGTCGACCTCCCGCGCCACGAAGGCCTCGCCGATGTCGCGCGCCAGCACGAAGGCGATCCGCCCCCCGCGCACCTTCTTGTCCTGCCCCATCAGCGCCAGAAGCGCCGCCGCGTCAGGCAGTTCGCCCGGAATATCCGCCAGCCGCCGCTTCATCCCCATCGCCGCCAGGTGCGCCGCCACCCGGCTCGGCGCCTCCTGCGGGCAAAGCCCGAGCCGCGCGCTGAGCTCGAACGCCAGCAGGCAACCGATCGCCACCCCCTCGCCGTGCAGCAACCGCCCCGAATACCCCGTCGCCGCCTCCAGCGCATGCCCGAAGGTATGCCCGAGATTGAGCAGCGCCCGCTCCCCCTGCTCGGTCTCGTCGCGCGCCACGATGCCGGCCTTCATCTCGCAGGCCCGCCGCACCGCGTGGATGCGGGCCGCCGGATCGCCGGACTTCAACGCGGCGCCGTAAGCCTCGAGCCAGGCGAAGAAATCTGCGTCGCCGAGCAGCCCGTACTTCACCACCTCGCCGTACCCGGCGAGGAAGTCGCGCTCGGGCAGGCTGTCGAGCAGATCGGTGTCGGCGATCACCAGCCGCGGCTGGTGAAAGGCGCCGACCAGGTTCTTGCCCTGCGGCGAGTTTATGCCGGTCTTGCCGCCGACCGAGCTGTCCACCTGGGCCAGCAGCGTCGTCGGGATCTGCACCAGGCCCACGCCCCGGCGCAGCACCGCCGCCGCGAACCCGGCGAGGTCGCCGATCACCCCGCCGCCGAAGGCGATGACCAGGTCGTCGCGCCCGACCTTGGCGGCGATCAGCCACTCGACGGCGCGCTGCAGGCCCGCCCAGCTCTTGGTCGCCTCGCCCGGCTCGAGCTCGAGCACCGCCACCTCGGTGCCGGCCGCGGCGAGGCCCGCGCGCAGGCCGGCCAGGTGCAGCGCGGCCACGCGGCGCTCGGTCAGCACCGCCACCCGGCGGCGGCGGGCGAAGGGCGCGATCTCGGCGCCGGCGCGCCCGAGCAGCCCGGATCCGATCCGGATGTCGTAGGCGCGGGCGCCGAGCGGCACGGTCACGGTCTCGATCCTCATCGTCCGACGGGCTCCAGCGTGGGAAGGCATTGCGGGCTGGCGCGGTCATGCGCCAGGACGGTGGCGACGATGGTGCGCGCCATCGCCTCGTGGCTGGCGCCGCGCCGGCTGTCGACGATCACGTCGGCCTCGGCATAGATCGGGGCGCGCCGGCGGTCGAGATCGGCCAGCACCGCCCGCGGATCGGGCGCCTGCAGCAGCGGCCGTCCCGGCCGGTCGCGCACCCGGTCCCAGAGCAGGTCGAGATCGGCGCGGATCCAGACCGAGGTCGCCCGCGCCTTGATCTCGGCGCGCGTCCGCGGCTCGATGAAGGCGCCGCCTCCGGTCGCCAGCACCCCCGGCCGTTCGTCGAGCAGGCGCGCGATAACCCGCCGCTCGCCGTCGCGGAACGCCGGCTCGCCGAGGGTGGCGAAGATCTCCGGGATCGACATGCCGGCGGCCTCGGCGATCGCGGTGTCGGAGTCGATGAACGGCACCCCGAGCAGCGTCGCCAGGCGCTTGCCGACGCTGGTCTTGCCCGCGCCCATCAGCCCGACCAGCACCAGCGTGCGGACGAGGCGGGGAGCGGCGGCAGCCTTGCCCGGCGAGGGTTGCGGTCGTTCGATCATCCCAATTGCCGTGTGGCCACACCCGAGCTAAGCTTGCACAACAGGCGATCGCGGCGGTCGACCCCGTGATTGAACAGTTCACGATGCGGCGTCAAGCCGGCACGGGCAGAGCAGGTCAGGATGCGGCATAATTACCAGAATCGTTCTCTATCTCATTCTCGTCGCGGTTGTCGGCCTGCTGGGACTGGCGATCTTCTCCGATCTTCCCGCTCCGCAACACCAGGTCGACCTTCCGGTCGAGGCGAAGTGAGCCGCCGCACGCTGCGCGTCGGCCTCGCCGCCGCGGCGCTGGCGGCCGCCCTGCCCGGCCGCGCCGCCGAGCCGCCACGCAGCGCCATTCCCTGGCTCTCCCAGAGCATCGAGCTCGGAACGCCCGCGCCGCCGCCCAAGCCGGGCCAGCGCCGCCGGCGGCGGCCGCCCCGGTGCGCGACACCATTACGGTCACGCCCCTCGGCGGCGTCAGCCGCGACGGGATCGGACTGCTGCCGTCGGCCACGACCGGCTTCGCCCGGGCGCTCTGGGGACCGGCGCCCGCGCTGCAGGTCCGCGATCTGATCGCGAGCCACCCCGACCAGGGGGTGCCGGAGGCCCGCGCCCTCTTCCATCGGCTGCTGCTCGCCGAGGCGGACCCGCCGCGCGGCCCCCCGGGCGGGTCCTCGGTGCTGCTGGCGCGGATCGACCGGCTGCTCGAGATGGGCGCGCTCGGGGAAGCCGGCGCGCTGCTCGACCGGGCGGGCCCGGACACGCCCGAGCTGTTCCGGCGCTGGTTCGACGTCGGGCTGCTGCTCGACCACGCCGCGCCGCCCTGCGCCGCGCTCAGGCAGAACCCGGCGCTGTCGCCGACCCTGCCGGCACGGGTGTTCTGCCTGGCCCGCGGTGGCGACTGGAACGCGGCCGAGATCACCCTGACGCTGGGCGAGCAGGTGGGATCGATCCCGGCGGACGAGCAGGCGCTCCTGGCGCGCTTCCTCGACCCGGAGCTCTTCGAGGAGGCGGACCCGCCGCCGGCGCCGGTGCCGCTGACCGCGCTCGACTTCCTGATGCGCGAGGCGGTGGGGCTGCCGCGGCCGCCGGGGACGCTGCCGCTGGCGTTCCTGCACACCGATCTCGACCCCAACACGCCGATGCGCAGCCGGGTCGACGCGGCGGAACGGCTGACGCTCTCCGGGGCGATCGACTACCCGGTGCTGTTCGCCGCCTACCGCTCAGGCGTGCCCGCCGCTTCCGGCGGGGTGTGGGATCGCGCCAAGGCGGTCCAGGCGCTCGACGCCGCGCTCGACAAGGGCGGGGCCGCGGCGACCGGACCGGCGCTCCTCGCCGCCGATGCCGCGCTGAGCGCGCGCGGCCTCCGGGTCGCCCTGGCGCAGGCCTATGCCGGGCGGCTGGCCGAGCTAAACCCCGAGGCGCTCTCCGAAGCGGCACGCGGGGCGCTGGTCGAACTGCTGCTGCTCGCCGGATCGCCCGATGCCGCCCGTGACGCCGCCGGGCCGGCGCCCGCGCCGCGGCTCGCGGCGCTCTTCGCCATCGCCGGCGTCGGCGACCCGCCCCGTGGCACCGACGGCGACCTCGCCGCCGCGGCGCTGGCGGGGCTCACCGCCGAGCGCCCCGCCGACGATCGCGAGACCCGACTGGCGGAGATGCTGGCCGGCGGCCGGCAGGGAGAGGCGATCCTGGCGGCGCTCGACCTGCTGCAGCCGGGGCCGGCCGTCGATCCCCCGGCCTTGCGAGCGGCGCTCCTGACCCTGCGCCTCGCCGGCCAGACCGCGAGCGCCCGGACCATCGCGCTGCAGACGCTCTTGACCGGCCCGGGCTGATGGCGGGCGCCGGCAGCTGGCTCGAGCGGTTCCTCGAGGCGATCCAGGCCGAGCGCGACGCCTCGCGCAACACGCTCCTGTCCTATGCGCGCGACCTCAACGACTTCGCGGCCTTCCTGAAGGCGCGCCAGCAGGACTACGCCAGCGCCGGACGCGCCGAGATCGAGGCCTTCCTGGTCGACCAGGCGGCGCGCGGCATGGCGCAGGCCACCCGGGCGCGGCGGCTGTCGGCGATCCGCCAGCTCTACCGCTTCGCCTTCCTCGAGGGCTGGCGCGACGGACGACCCGGCGGCGCTGATCAAGGGGCCGAAGCGCCAGCGCGGCCTGCCCGGCAGCCTCAGCGAGGCCGAGGTCGACCGGCTGCTCGAGGCGGCCGGCACGCTCGGCCGCACCGAGGCCGAACGGGTGCGCGACACCTGCCTGATGCAGATCCTCTATGCCACCGGGCTCCGGGTCAGCGAGCTGGTCTCGCTGCCGGTCGCGGCGGCGCGCGGCGATCCGCGGATGATCCTGGTGCGCGGCAAGGGCGGGCGCGAGCGCATGGTGCCGCTGTCGCCGCCCGCCCGCACCGCGCTCGCGGCCTGGCTGGCGCTGCTCGACCGCGGCGAGGCCGGCCCGCCGCGGCCGCGCTCGCCCTACCTCTTCCCGGCGCGCGGCCGGCGCGGCCACATGACCCGCGAGCGCTTCTTCCTGCTGGTCAAGGACCTGGCGCGCCTGGCGGGGCTCGATCCGGCCTCGATCTCGCCGCACACGCTCCGCCATGCCTTCGCGACCCACCTCCTGGCCCATGGCGCCGACCTGCGGGTGATCCAGACCCTGCTCGGCCACGCCAGCATCGCCACCACCGAGATCTACACCCATGTGCTGGAGGCGCGGCTGCGCGAGCTGGTGCTCGAGAAGCATCCGCTTGGCCGACGGCGGCGCCGCGGCGCTTGAAGCCGGGACCCCCTGACCGCATAACCTGTGGCGACGCGCCACCGAACGAGGACCGAAGATGGACCCCCTGACCGAGGCCCCGCAACTCCTGGTTTTCTGGGGGACGGGGGTCGCGATCGTCGCCCTCCTGGCGATCTCGGCGCTGTTCTCAGGCTCGGAGACCGCGCTGACCACCGCCAGCCGCGGCAAGCTGAACGCCCAGGCCGAGAAGGGCGGGGCCGGCGCCGCCGAGGCGCTGCGGCTGACCGAGGACAAGGAGCGGTTGATCGGCGCGCTGCTGCTCGGCAACAACCTCGCCAACATCCTCGCGGCGTCGCTCGCGACCAGCCTGTTCACGGCGCTGTTCGGCGCCGGGGCGGTGGCGATCGCCACGCTGGTGATGACGGCCCTGGTGCTGATCTTCGCCGAGGTGATGCCCAAGACCTATGCGATCACCAACGCCGAGGCCTGGTCGACCCGGGTGTCGCGGCTGATCGGGCTGCTGGTGCTGGTGCTGTCGCCGGTGGTGAACGCGGTCCGGGCCTTCGTGCGGCTGGTGCTGCGCCTCTTCGGGGTCCAGACCGATCCCGCGGTGAACGTGCTGGCCGCCCAGCAGGAGATCGCCGGCACCATCACCCTCCACGCCGCCGAGGGTTCCGTCGAGAAGGCCGACCGCGACCGGCTGCTCGGCGCCCTCGACCTCGGCCAGCGCCAGGTCGAGGAGGTGATGATGCACCGCCGCGATATCGAGATGATCGACGCCGAGGCGCCGCCGGCCGACATCCTCGAGGCCGCGATCAACTCGCCGCACACCCGGATCCCGATCTTCCGCGGCGAGCCCGAGAACATCGTGGGCGTGATGCACGCCAAGGACCTCAGCCGCGCCGTGCACCGCTTCGTGCGGGAGCATAGCGGCGGCGAGGGCGCGCTGGAGGGCTTCGACATCATGAGCGTGGTGATGCCGCCCTATTTCGTGCCCGAGTCCACGCCGCTCGACGAGCAGATGCGCGAGTTCCTGCGCCGCCGCGCGCATTTCGCGCTGGTGGTCGACGAGTACGGCGCCCTGCAGGGGCTGATCACGCTCGAGGACATCATCGAGGAGATCGTCGGCGACATCGCCGATGAGCACGACGTCGAGACCGCGGCCGGCATCGAGCCGCAGGCCGACGGCTCGGTCGAGGTCGAGGGGGCGGTAACGATCCGCGACCTCAACCGCGCCTGCGACTGGAACCTGCCCGACGAGGAGGCCAACACCATCGCCGGGCTGGTGATCCACGAGGCCCAGGCGATCCCGAGCGAGGGGCAGGTGTTCAGCTTCCACGGCTTCCGCTTCGAGGTCCTGGCACGGGAGAACAACCGGCTGACGCGGCTGAGGCTCCGGAAGCTGACCTAGGGGACGCGCACCGGGGCGGCGTTCAGGGAGGGGACGACGATGGACACGATCCTCAGCGCCGACGGCACGGCGATCGCCTTCGAGCGCGGCGGCGCCGGGCCGACCCTCGTCGTGGTTCACGGCACGGCGGCGAGCCATACCCGCTGGGCCACCATCCGGCCACGGCTGGAGCGGGACTTCACCGTGGTCGCCATCGACCGGCGCGGCCGAGGCGAGAGCGGCGACGGCGCGGACTATGCCATCGAGCGCGAGGCCGAGGACGTCGCCGCGGTGGTGCGGTCCTTCCCACGGCCGGTCCTGCTCTTCGGCCATTCGCACGGCGCGATCTGCGCGCTGGAGGCGGCGATGCGCCTCGACGGCCTCGCCGGCCTCATCCTCTACGAGCCACCGATCATCGAGGGGCGCGCGGTTCCGGCGGAGGCGATAGCGAGGCTCGAAGCGATGCTGGCCGAGGGCGACCGCGAAGGGGTGCTGATCGCCTTCATGACAGAGATCGTCGGGGTGCCGCCCCGGGAGCTCGAGATCCTGCGCGCATCACCGGCCTGGCCGGCGCGGATCGCGGCGGCGCATACCCTGCCCCGCGAGGCCCGCGCGGTCGACGATTACGAACTCGACCCGACGCGGCTTGGATCGCTGACGGTTCCGGTGCTGCTGCTGCTCGGCGGCGACAGCCCGCCGTTCTTCGCCGACGGCACCGCGAGGCTCGAGGCGGCGCTGCCCGACGTCCGCAAGGTGGTGATGCCCGGCCAGCAGCACATCGCCATGGACACCGCGCCGGAGATGGTCACCAACGCGGTCGGTGCGTTCTGGCGCGAGATCAGCGGCCCTTGAACAGGCTGCCGAGGATGCCGCGGACCAGCGCCTGGCCCTGGCGGGAGTTGAGCTGCTTGACCGCCGCCCGCGCCAGCTCCGACCCGAGCGACGGCTGGGAGCGCTGCCGCGGCTCGGCAGCGGGCTGGTAGCGCCGGGCCGCCTTCAGCTCGCTCTCGCGCGCGGCGCTCTCCTTCAGCAGTCTCCTCGGCCATCGCCGCTTCCTTCGCCGCCTTGTCGGCGCGGCCGGCCAGGATCTCCTGCGCCGATTCGCGGTCCACCGCCGTCTCGTAGCGCCCGGCGACCGGGGAGGCGGCGACGGTCTCGGCGCGCTCCGCGGCGGTGATCGCGCCCATGCGCGATTCGGGCGGGCGGATCAGGGTGCGGCTGACCATCGCCGGCACGCCCTTGGCCTCGAGCAGCGACACCACCGCCTCACCGGTGCCGACCTCGCGGATCGCGGTCTCGGTGTCGAAGGCCGGGTTGGGCCGGAAGGTCTCGGCGGCCGCCTTCAGCGCCTTGGCGTCGCGCGGGGTGAAGGCCCGGAGCGCGTGCTGGATGCGGTTGCCGAGCTGCGACAGCACGTCCGAGGGCACGTCGTCCGGGTTCTGGGTGCAGAAATAGACCCCGACGCCCTTGGAGCGGATCAGCCGCACCACCTGCAGCACCTTGTCGACCAGCGCCTTCGGCGCGTCGTCGAACAGCAGGTGCGCCTCGTCGAAGAAGAACACCAGCACCGGCTTCTCCGGGTCGCCGACCTCGGGCAGCTGCTCGAACAGCTCCGACATCAGCCAGAGCAGGAACATTGCGTAGAGCCGCGGCGCCTGCATCAGCCGGTCCGACATCAGCACGTTGACCCGGCCCATGCCGCCGTCGGTGGCGATCAGATCCTTCAGATCCAGCGCCGGCTCGCCGAGAAACCCCGCCGCCCCCTGGTTCTCCAGCACCAGCAGCGCGCGCTGGATGGCGCCGAGCGAGGCGGAGGCGATGTTGCCGTAGCTGCGGCCGATCTCGGCGGCGTTGTCGCCGAGCCAGACCAGCATCGCCTGCAGGTCCTTGAGGTCCAGGAGCGCCAGCCCCTGCTCGTCGGCGACCCGGAACGCGATGTTCAGCACCCCCTCCTGGGCCTCGCTGAGCTCCATCATCCGGGCGAGCAGCAGCGGACCCATCTCGGTGACGGTGGTCCGCACCGGGTGGCCCTCCTGGCCGAACAGGTCCCAGAACACCACCGGATAGCCGCGATAGGCGAAGTCGGTCATGCCGATCTGCGCCGCGCGCTTGGTCAGCGCCTCGTGCGCCTTGCCGGCCGGGTCGCCGGGGCGGGAGAGACCGGAGATGTCGCCCTTCACGTCCTGCACCACGACCGGAACCCCGGCGGCCGAGAGTCCTTCGGCGAGGATCTGCAGGGTGACGGTCTTGCCGGTGCCGGTGGCGCCGGTGATCAGGCCGTGGCGGTTCGCGTAGTGCATGAGCAGCTCGCGCGCCTCGGCGTAGTCGGTGCCGCCGCCCCCAACCAGGATGCCGTCATCGGCCATCGTCCCGTCTCCGAAAATATCGTTGGATTTCAAATCGGATATTAATCATTGGCCCCTAGGTTGCAATCGTGTCCCGGAGGTCCTCTGGCTTCCGGACGCGTTTTCCTCCTCTGTAAACTGGCCGCGGAGCTTGCTCCGCGGTCTCCTTTTGTTTCGACTTCACATTGGCGCGTGCGGACTTGCAGCCCGCGCTTGACCCGGTTTCTCATCTGTCGTAGCGTCCCGCCACATCGTTCGGCCAGTCCGACAGGGAAGACGCGAAAGCGGGGGAAAGGGTGCCGGAACGGTGCCCTTTTCACTTGGGCGGGAGCGGCCCTGCGCCCCGCAGCATCCCCCGGTTGACACGCGCGGCCGGGAGTGACAATCCCCGGAACGCAACCAAAGGGGATGCGAGCAGCAAATGCAACCGATCCGATTTCGCCTGATCCTGGCCGCCCTCGGACTGGCGCTGGCCGCGCCCGTCACCGCCCAGGAGACCGCCGCGCCGGCCGACCAGACCGCCCCCGCCGACCAGACCGCGCCGCCCTCCGACCAGACAGCGCCGCCCGCCGACCAGACAGCGCCGCCCGCCGACCAGACCGCCCCCGCCGCGGCTCCGGCGGCCGAAGCGCCGGCGCCAGCGGCACCCGCCGAAGGAGCCGCGCCCGCAGCCGAACCGGCGGGGAACGCCGCCGCCCCTGCGGCCAACGGCGCCGGAAACCCGGCCAAGCCCGAGGTCATGGAGATCGTCCGCGACACCTTCGGCGACTGGCAGGTGCGCTGCGCGCCGGACGGCAAGGAATGTTTCATGTACCAGCTCGCGCTCGACCAGGAAAAGAACCCGGTCGCCGAGGTCAGCATCCTGAAGCTGCCCGACCAGGCCGAAGCCGCCGCGGGTGTCACCGTGGTCACGCCACTCGGAACCCTGCTGCCCAGCGGCGTCGTGGTCCAAGTTGATGGCGGCGAAAAGCGGCAGTACCCCTTTGCCTGGTGCAGCCAGGTCGGCTGCTTCTCGCGCTTCGGCCTGACCAAGCCCACGCTCGACTCGATGAAGCGCGGCAAGGCCGGCAAGATCACCCTGGTCTCGGTCGGCAAGCCCCAGTCTCCCGTCACCCTCGATCTTTCGCTGTCGGGCTTCACGGACGCCTTCAACTCGCTCGAGACCCCGGTCGCCCCGGCCGCCGCCCCGGCTGCGCCGGCCGCCGCCGCCCCGGCTCCGCTGCCGTCGCTGGCTCCGAAGAACTAGACCAGGGCACCGGGCGCCGCGGGTGCGGCGCCCGAGCCGGTTCAAACCGGCCCGGCGGCCCGCGCCGCGATCAGCGCCTCGACCCCGCGCACCATGGTCTCCACGGTGCCGATATCGAGTTCGGAACTCCCGGGGTCGTTGGCGTTGAACGGCACCTGGATGTCGAAGGCCGCCTCGATGGCGAAGACCGCCTCGACCATCCCGAGCGAATCGATCCCCAGCTCCTCCGGCGTCGCGTCCATCCGCACGTCGTCGGGCTCGAGCACCGCCTGCTCGGCGAGGATCGCGACCAGCTTCTGCCGCACGGCATCCTTTACAGCGTCGGCCATGAAGCCTCCGTCGGGCAACCTGCCGGCCACATCTAGTCGGTCGCATCCGTATTAGAAACGGATTTCTGCGCCGGCTCCAGCCGCGCCAGCAACCGCGGCAGCCGCCGCAGCGCCTTGTACATCTCGACGCTCTGGTCGATCCGCACCGCCGGATAGCCCATCATGATCTTGTTGTCGGAAACGTGGCTGTTCACCCCGGAATTGCCGGTGATCACCACGTTCGAGCCGATGCGCAGGTGGTCGGCGATCCCGGCCTTGCCGCCCAGCACCACCCGGTCGCCGATCACCGTCGAGCCCGCGACCCCCGACTGGCCGCAGAGCAGGCAGGTGCGGCCGATCCGGACGTTGTGGCCGATCTGCACGTGGTTGTCGATCTTGGTGCCGTCGCCGATCGTGGTGTCGGCGATGGTGCCGCGGTCGATGCAGCTGTTGGCGCCGAGCTCCACGTCGTCGCCGATCACCACGGCGCCGAGCGAGTTGATCCGGACGTATTCGTCCTGCTCGTCGGCGGTGATGGCGCCGGTGGCGCGCGCCTCCTCCACCACGCCCGGGGTCGGGGTGACGAAGGAGAAGCCGTCGGCGCCGACCACCGCCCCGGGCTGGGCGATGAAGCGATCGCCGATCCGCACCCGCGCGCCGATGCGCACGCCGTTCAGGAGCAGCGCGTCCCGCCCGATCACCGCGTCCTCGGCGATCGAGACATGGCTGAGGATCCGCGCCCCTGCGCCGATGCGCGCCCGCGCGGCGATGTAGACGAACGGCCCGATCGCCGCCCCGGGACCGATCTCGGCGGAGGCATCGATCACCGCGCTGGGATGGGTCCCGGGCGCGATCTCAGGCGGGCGGTCGAAGGCGCGGGTGACCCCGGCCAGCAGATAGCGCGCGCGGGGCGCGAGGATCGCCGCCTCCAGACCGAGCGCCTGCCAGTCGGCGCCGGGCCAGAGGATCGCGGCGCGCGCCCGGCCGCGGGCGAGATCGGCCGCGAAGGCCGGCTGCATCGCCAGCGCGATCTGGTCGGGCGCCGCCGCCGCCGGCTCGGCGGCGCCGGTCACCACCAGCGCGCCGTCGCCGAGCGCCTCGGCGCCCAGCGCGCGCGCGAGTTCCGCAATGCTGATCACGGGCGCTCCTCCCGGTCCGGGTTCCCGGGACGCTATAGCGGAAGCGTCAGCCTTGCGCAGCCGGCAATCTGACCCCGGCCGCCTGCAGCGCCTCGTAGACCGCGGCGTCGCGACCGTAGACATCGGGGCGATAGTGTGCCGCGCCGGTGTCGTCGAACCAGACGGTGCGGTAGACGATGTGCACCGGGATCGGCCGCTGGAGGGCGACGGCGTGCTCCTTGCCGGTCGCGTGCAGCGCCTCGTAGGTCGCGGCCGGGTCGGGCACCTGGCCGGTCAGCACGATGTGCGCGAGCTCGACCGGCTTCTGCAGCCGGATGCAGCCGTTGGAGAAGGCCCGCACCTCCCGCGCGAACAGCTCGCGGTGCGGCGTGTCGTGCATGTAGACCGAGAACTCGTTGGGAAACAGGAACTTCACCTCACCGAGCGCATTGTCGTCGCTCGGCCGCTGCTTGATGCGGAACGGGAAGTTCTCGGGCGTGTACTGGGTGAAGTCGACCAGCTTGGGATTGATCTCGGTGCCGCCGCGGGTCAGCAGGCGGATGTTCTGCCGCTTCAGCACCATCGGATCGCGCTGGAGCTTCGGCAGGTAGTCGCGGATCGCGATACTGTCGGGGATGTGCCAGGTCGGGTTGACCACCATGGTCCGCACCACGCCGTCGAACTCCGGCGTCTCGGTGACGTTGGTCTTGCCCACGACGACCTTGGAGTTCCAGACCGAGGCGCCGCCCTCGATCAGGTTGACCGTGAAGTCGGGGATGTTGACCATGAGGTAGCGGGCGCCGAGGTCGCGGTTCATCCAGCGCAGCCGCTCGAGGTTCACCACCACCTGCGCCAGCCGGGTCTCCACCGGCGCGTTGATCGCGGCGAGGGTCATCGCGCCGACCACGCCGTCGTCGTTGAGACCGTAGTCGCTCTGGAACTGCTCGACCGACTGCTGCAGCCCCGCGTCGAAGCCGCTGCCTGCCAGCTCGTCGGTCGGCACCACGTAGCCGAGCCGCGCCAGCCGGCTCCTGAGCTCGGCCACCCGCGGGCCGCTCTCGCCCGGGTGCAGCGTCGGCCCGTCCGGCACCTCGGGACCCCATGAGGCGGATTGCGCCAGCCCCTCCAGCCGCGCCTTCTCGGCAATCAGCCGGCGATAGTCGGGGCTGGGCGGCTCGAGGCCGGCCAGGACCTCGGCGATCGGCCCGGTCCCGAGCCGCGCCAGCAGCGCGTCCGGGCTCGGCCGCACGGGCCGCCGGCTGATCTCGGGATAGATCGCCGAAGGCGTCAGGACCCCCACCGACAGATCGGTCGCGAAACGGAGATAGGCCCGCATCGCCGCGACCTCGGTCGCGGCCGGATCAGGGGCCGCACCGGCATCGACGTCATAGCGCGCCGGGGGCAAGGCCTGTTCGGCGCTCGCCCCGACCGCCGCACTGAGTTCGGTCAGACGGTCGCCGCCCGCCTCGGCCCAGAACGGCGCGTAGTCCCGCGCCGCATAGAAGCTCCGGATCGCCGCCGCCTCTGCCGGCGGCAGGTCGGCCGTCGCGGCCGCCAGGCCGGACATCACCGCGGCGGCTTCGGGCGTGGGCGTCGGCGCGACAACCACCGCCGGAGGTCCCGCCTCGGGCAGCGCGACCGCGGCCATGTCCTCGGCCCGCCCCGGCGCACCGGCAGCGCCGAAGCCCGCGACGAGCAACGCGCAGAATAATCGGGCCATCTGGTGGGATCGCATGCCTGCCTCTCGAACTGCCTTTGGTTTTTTCGCAAGCTAACCCGGATCGCCCCATCGGGGCAAGGCGGGGGGTCGAAACGAATAATTTACCATTTCAAGCCAAACCCGCCCTGAAACGCCATCTCGGCAGAAATCCGCCGATAGGTCGCAAAATCGGGCAAGGCACCCTTGGAAAATTCGCTTTGCTGTGGCATCAGAATCACAGGGGCGCGGAGAAACAAGTCGCTCAACAGGCAGATATCGAGGCAGTGAACCATGGATAATGACGACTTTCGGCCATCGCGCCGGGCGATGCTTGGCGTCTTTGCGGGTCTTTGCGCAGTTGCGGCTGCGCCGGTCTATGCCCGCACTCCCGGGTTTCTTCGCAATGCCGGCGACATACGGCGGGTTCGCATGTACAGCCAGCGAACCGGCGAGGCGATCGACACGATCTACTACGCCGATGGCAGATACGTCCCCGAGGCGCTGACCGAAATCAGCTATTTCATGCGCGACTGGCGGCAGAACCAGGTGATGAAATACGACGCGCACAACGTCGACAACCTGGCGGCGACGCTCAACCTGATGGGGACCGACGAGCCCTACCTGATGATCTCCGGCTACCGGACGCCGCAGACCAACCGGATGCTCAAGGGCGCGGCCAGCCATTCCTTCCACCTCAGGGCGATGGCGGCGGACGTCCGGCTGAAGAGCCGCAGCGTCAGGCAGATCTCGGGCGCGGCCTTCGCCTGCAACGGCGGCGGCGTCGGCATCTACAACCGTTCGAACTTCGTGCACATGGACTGCGGCCCGGTCCGCTCCTGGCACGGCTGACCGGCCGCACCCGAAGTTGCGAAGCGTACCGAAGCGTCGGGTGCTCTTGTATGTCGTACCGGTCACTCGGGTGGCTTGAACAGATGCAAGCCACCCCCCTTCCGCTACATCGACCCGATCGCGTTCACTTGTCGGCTTGCTGCTTCGCCTCGGCTTCCCTGAGCTTCGCCACGTCCTCGGGCGTGAGCGTCGGCGGCTCGAGCACGATCTGTGAGCTTGTCGATCTTGCCATCGAACGGGAACGGGATCGCGTAGTCCGCGTCGTCCAGCGGCGTGCCGGCGGCCTCGCCGATGTTGAACACCGTGTCCAGCGGCTTGGTCAGCGGCATGGTGTGGGCGATCGTCTCGGTCGACACCTCCTTGCCGTCGACCTTCAGCGTACCGGTCCCGCCGCGGCCGACGCCGCTGAGGTTGTTGTAGGCGAGCGTCCCCGCGCCGAGCCCATCATATGCGAAGTGGAACTCGATCGTGTGCTTGCCCGGCGCAAGCGCCGGTCCCTGCCACTTCGTCCGCTCGATGCCCTGGTTGTTGTAGAGAAAGACCGGGCTTGCCCTTCAGCAGGTAGAGGCCCCAGCCGTAGAACCGCCCGCCTTCGTTGATGATCATGCCGTCGCCGCCGCCCTCGGGGACATCGACCTCGGTCGTGATCGTGTAGGACTTGTTGAGCAGGCTCGGCATGTTCCCTTCGGGGATTTCCGACACGGTCAGGCCCGAGTAGTCGAACTCCGTCCGGCCGGCCGCCAGGCTCGGGCGCGGCGCCACGAAGCGCGTCGCGGCCGAGGCGTCGAGCGGCAGCACCTGGTACTTGGCGAACTCGCCGAACATCAGGTCCCGCATCTCCCGAACCTTCTCGGGATGATCGGCGGCGACGTTGGTGTATTGCGTCCAGTCGTCCTTGAGCTGGTAGAGCTCGAGATCGTACGCCGTGGCCGGGTCGGTGATGGCCGCGCCGGTGAGTTCCCACGGCGCGCGGATCGGCTTGGCGCTCAGCATCCAGCCGTCGTCGTAGAGCCCGTAGACGCCCAGCATCTCGAAATACTGCAGTGCGATGGCGCGACGGCGCGTCGAAGCCGCCGGCGTCCTTGTCGAAGGTGTAGGCGAGGCTCACGCCCTCGATCGGCTTCTGCGCCACGCCGTCGACCTGGACCGGCGCCGGGATGCCGGCGATCTCGAGCAGGGTCGGCACGATGTCGATGACGTGGTGGAACTGCCAGCGGATGCCGCCCTTGTCCTTGATCTTCGCCGGCCAGGAGATCGACCATGCCGTTCTTGGTCCCGCCGAAGTAGGACGCGATCTGCTTGGTCCACTTGAACGGCGTGTCGAAGGTCCAGGCCCAGGCGATCGAGTAGTGCGGATAGGTCT
The DNA here is from genome assembly GCA_963847795.1 of uncultured Alphaproteobacteria bacterium. Taxonomy (GTDB): domain Bacteria; phylum Pseudomonadota; class Alphaproteobacteria; order Rhodobacterales; family Rhodobacteraceae; genus Amaricoccus. Next base: position 237,582 of record CAWKBH010000015.1, on the reverse strand, counting down.
TGTTGTCGCCCCAGTCGTCGTAGAACGGCATGTTCTCGGCGGCGGTCGGATTGATGCCGTTGAAGGGCAGGACCTCGTTCCACGTCCCCATCGCCGAGCCCTCGGCCGAAGCGCCGTTGTCGCCGCTGATGAAGATGATGATCGTGTTGTCGAGCTTGCCCATGTCGTCGACCGCCTGGATCACCCGGCCGATCTCGTGGTCGGCATAGGCGAGGTAGGCGGCGTAGACGTCGGCCTCCCTGATCAGCAGCTTCTGCTCTTCCGGCGTGTGCTGGTCCCAGGTCTTGAGCAGGTCCTTCGGCCATGGCGTCAGCTTGGCGTCCGGCGGGATCACCCCGAGCTTCTTCTGGTTCTCGAAGATCCGCTCGCGCACCGCCTCGAAGCCGTCATCGAAGAGGTGCATGTCGCTGATCTTCTTGATCCACTCCGGCGTCGGATGATGCGGCGAGTGGGTCGCCCCCGGCGCGTAGTAGATCATGAACGGGATCGACGGATCGATGTCGTCGATCTGCTTCATCCAGCCGATCGCCTCGTCGGCCATCGCGGTGACCAGGTTCCAGCCCGGGTGGCCGACGAAGGGCGTGATCGGCGTGGTGTTGCGGGTCAGCATCGGCTCCCACTGGCTGACGTCGCCGGCGTTGAAGCCGTAGAAATAGTCGAAGCCCATGCCGGTCGGCCACTGGTCGAAGGGCCCGGCCTGGCTGGTCTCGAACGCGGGCGTGTTGTGGTTCTTGCCGTACCAGGACGTGCGGTAGCCGTTCTCCTTGAGGATCTTCGCGATCGTCGCGCTCTCCGGCCCCATGACGCTGTCGTAGCCGGGGAAGCCGGTGGCGAGCTCGGAGATCACGCCGAAGCCTTCCGAGTGGTGGTTGCGCCCGGTCAGCAGCGCCGCCCGCGTCGGCGAGCAGAGCGAGGTGGTGTGGAAGTTGGTGTAGCGCAGCCCCTCGGCGGCGAGATGGTCGAGGGTCGGCGTCGGGATGACGCCGCCGAACGTCGACGGCGCGCCGAAGCCCACGTCGTCGGTCATGATCAAGCAGGATGTTCGGCGCGCCCTTTGGCGGCACCACGCGCGCCGGCCATGCCGTCTTCGACTGCAGGGCGTTCAGGTTGATCTGGCCCTGGAACGGTTGCGGCGGTGACGGCAGGTACCGGCCGTCGATCGTGGTCGTCGCGTCCGGCGCGCCCGGCGTGCCGGTGACTTGCTGCGCCTGGGCCGGAGCCTGACCGGTCGCGAACACGACCGCGAGCGCCGCGGCGAAGACGAATCCTGCATTGCTGGGGCCTGACAACGGAGCGACCTCCCCCTTTGGTCACACGAAATCCCGCCCGCTCGAATGGGACGGGAGGCATCAGCCTGCCTCCTGCGGCCCTCTCTCGTCTTGACAAATCGTGCCACTTGACGCCGCACTGCGGCGTTCGAGGGGGCTCCGGGGAGGCTTCCGTGGCCAGTGAGGGCAATGCGCACAGCACGAGCTTCCGCACCGGCTCCTCCTTCGCGCTGCCCGCGGTCATCCGCTCGCTCGGCCATTCGCCCGAGGCGGTCTTCGCCGAAGCCGGGGTCGATCCGGCGCTCTACGCGAACCCGGAGAACCGGATCGCGGCGCGCGACCTCGGCAGGCTCTTTGCCTGCGCCGCCCGGGCCACCGCGCGTCCCGACATCGCGCTTGTCGTGGTCGCCGGCTTCCGGCCCGGCGGGCTGGGACTGGTCGGCGAAGTCGCGGCCGAGGGACCCGACGTCGGCACCGCGCTGCGGAATCTCGTCCGGCTGCTCCAGTACAACACCCTCGCGGGCTATCCGGTGCTGTCGGTATCCGGAAGCACGGCCGCAATGAAATTCGAGCTCAGGGACGCCGATTTTCCTGGCTCGGGCTTCATTCTGGAGGGCGCGACCGGCATCATCCTGCGGTTCCTGCAGTGGCTTTGCGAAGACCGCTGGCGGCCCGACGAGGTGCATCTCTGCCGGCGCGAACCGTCCGATCCGGGGCCATTCCGGACCTTTTTCGGTGCGCCGATCCGCTTCTCGGCAACCGAGGACGCGATCCTGTTCGCCGCCGAATGGCTGGACCGCCTGGTGCCCCGCGAAGAGCGCCGCCGGGAGGCACGGCGGCTGGAGATCGCGGCCGCGCCCTGGTCCGAGCGCGTGCGGCGGCAGGTGGCGCTGCGTCTGGGGCTCGCACCCCTCGACGCCGCGGCGATCGCGGGCGAACTCGTGCTTTCCCGCCGGCAGCTCTTCCGCCACCTAAAGGCGGAAGGGACGACGTTCCAGGCGCTGGTCGACGGCTTCCGGTTCGCCCGCGCCCGGCACCTCCTCACCGCGGGCGACGCGCCTCTCGCGCAAATTGCCTTCGCCCTCGGTTTCCCCGAGCAGAGCGCCTTCACCCGCGCCTTCGTGCGCTGGGCCGGCACGACACCGGGCGAATGGCGCCGCGGTGGACCACCGGAGCGCCGGGTGGAGATTGAGGAAACCTGACCCCAATCGGCCTCGACCGTCCCGACCCGCAAACCTGGCACACGCGTTGTGCATGTTCCGTGCATAGGTTGTGCATGGCCTAGATCGCGTAAGACGCTGAACTCAATCGCGTTTCGCTACGGCCGGATCGTCCCGTCCCCTTCGACCAGGTACTTGAAGCTGGTAAGCTGCTCGGCTCCGACGGGCCCGCGGGCGTGGAGCTTGCCGGTGGCGATGCCGATCTCCGCGCCCATCCCGAACTCGCCGCCGTCCGCGAACTGGGTCGAGGCGTTGCGCATCAGGATCGCGCTGTCCAGCCGCTCGAAGAACCGCGCCGCCGCCGCATCGTCCTCGGTCAGGATGCAGTCCGTGTGGCTTGATCCGTAGCGGCGGATGTGGGCGATCGCCCCGTCGACCCCGTCGACCAGCCTGGCCGCAATGATCATGTCCAAAAACTCCCGCCCCCAGTCGTCATGCCCGGCCGGCACCACGCCGGGCAGGCCCAGCAGCGTGTCGTCGCCGCGCACTTCCACCCCGGCCTCGATCAGGTCGGCCAGGAACGGCGCGCCCTCGCTTTCGTAAAACCCGCGGTCGATCAGCACGCACTCCGCCGCGCCGCAGATCCCGGTGCGCCGGGTCTTGGCGTTCAGGATCACCCGCCGCGCCTTGGCAAGGTCGGCGGCGCGGTCGACATAGATGTGCACGATGCCCTCGAGATGAGCGAAGACCGGCACCCGCGCCTCGGCCTGCACCCGGCCGACCAGGCCCTTGCCGCCGCGCGGCACCAGCACGTCGATGTAACGGGTCATCGTCAGCATCTCGCCGACCGCGGCGCGGTCCGTGGTCGGCACCAGCTGGATCGCGCCCTCGGGCAGCCCGGCGGCGGCGAGCCCGGCGGCCAGCCCGGCGTGGATCGCTCGCGACGAGTGAAGGCTCTCCGAGCCACCGCGCAGGATCGCGGCGTTGCCGGCCTTCAGGCACAGCGCCCCGGCGTCGGCGGTGACGTTGGGCCGGCTCTCGAAGATCACCCCGATCACCCCGATCGGCGTGCGCACCCGACGGATGTGCAGCCCCGACGGGCGGTCCCATTCCGCCATCACCTGCCCCACCGGGTCCGGCTGGTCGGCGATGGCGCGCAGGCCCGCGACCATGCCGTCGACCCGGGCCTCGGTCAGCAGCAAGCGGTCGAGCATGGCGCCGCCGAGCCCCTTGGCCTCGGCCAGTTCCATGTCGGTGGCGTTGGCGGCGAGCACCGCCGCCCGGTCGTCGGCGATGGCGTCGGCGGCGGCGCGCAGCGCGGCGTCCTTCTGCGCGGAGGGCGCGAAGGCGAGATCGGCGGCGGCGGCCCTGGCCTTTTCCCCGATGTCCTGCATCAGCGACTTCACGTCGAGCCTCACGTCCATCTCACATCCCCCTAGAACGCCAGATCGTCGCGGTGGACCAGCGCGGCGCGGCCCTGGTGGCCGAGCAGTTCGGCGATCCGGTCCGAGCGGTGGCCCATGATGAGTCGCGCCTCGAAGGCATCGTAGCCCGCGAGCGCCCTGGCGACCACCGCCCCGTCCGGGCCGATCACCTCGATCGGGTCGCCGCGCAGGAACCCGCCCTCGACCGCGGTGACGCCGGCCGGCAGCAGCGACTTGCCCCGCCCGAGCGCCGCCACCGCGCCGGCGTCGACGCGTCACCCGGCCGCGCGGCTTCATGCCCGAGATCCAGCGCTTGCGCGCGGCGTGCGGGTCGCCGTCCGGCTCGAACCAGGTGCAAGGGGCACCGGAGGCGAGCGCGGTCAGCGGCCGCTCGACGGCGCCGGCGGTGATCGCCATGGCGCAGCCGGCGCGCATCGCGGCGCGGGCGGCGATCAGCTTGGTCTTCATGCCGCCGCGCGACAGCGCCGAGCCGGTGCCGCCGGCCATCGCCTCGATCTCCGGCGTGATCGCGGTGACGCGATCGAGGCGGCGGGCCTGGGGGTCGTGCCGCGGATTGGCGGTGTAGAGCCCGTCCACGTCGGAAAGCAGCACCAGCACGTCGGCGCCGGCCATGCTCGCCACCTGCGCCGCCAGCCGGTCGTTGTCGCCGTAGCGGATCTCGTCGGTGGCCACGGTGTCGTTCTCGTTGACGATCGGCACCACGCCCAGATCGAGCAGCGTGCCGAGGGTGCGGCGCGAGTTCAGGTACCGCCGGCGGTTCTCGCTGTCCTCCAGCGTCACCAGCACCTGCGCCGTGGTGATCCCGTGCGGCGCCAGCACGGTCTCGTAGGCCTGGGCGAGGCGGATCTGGCCGACCGCCGCCGCCGCCTGGCTCTGCTCCAGCGACAGCGCGCCGTCGCTCAGCCGCAGCGCCCGCCGGCCGAGCGCGATCGAGCCGGAGGAGACCAGGATCACCTGCCTGCCCTGGCCGCGCAGCTCGGCGACGTCGGCGGCCAGGGCCTCGAGCCAGTCGATCCGCAGCCTGCCGGTCTCGACCGCGACCAGCAGCGCCGAGCCGATCTTGACCACGATGCGGCGCGCGGCCTGCAGCCGCGCCGCCGAGCTCACGGCCGCCATGGTCCTGCCGCCGCCGCAGCCGCCTCGGGCTGGCGCACCGACGCGATCGCCCGGCGCAGGGCGCGCAGCACCTCCGCCGTGCCCTGCCCGGTGGCGCCGGAGAGCCGCTGCACCGCCAGGCCGGATTCGGCGGCCAGCATCGCGGCCGCCGCCTCGATCGCCTCCGGGTCCAGCGCGTCGATCTTGTTCAGCGCCAGCACCCGCGGCTTGTCGGCCAGCCCGGCGCCATAGGCCTCGAGCTCGCGCAGGATCACCCGGTAGTCCTCCACGAGCGTCGCGGAGGTGCCGTCCACCAGATGCAGCAGCACCGCGCAGCGCTCGACATGGGCGAGGAAGGTGTCGCCGAGGCCCCTGCCCTCGTGCGCGCCTTCGATCAGGCCCGGGATGTCGGCGAGCACGAACTCCGCGCCGTCGATGCCGACGACCCCGAGGCCGGGGTGGAGCGTGGTGAACGGATAGTCCGCGACCTTCGGCCGGGCGTTCGAGGTGGCGGCGAGGAAGGTGGACTTGCCGGCATTGGGCAGCCCGACCAGCCCGGCATCGGCGATCAGCTTCAGCCGCAGCCAGAGCGTGCGCTCGACCCCCTGCTGCCCGGGATTGGCGTTGCGCGGCGCCTGGTTGGTCGAGGTCTTGAAGCGCAGGTTGCCCCAGCCGCCGTTGCCGCCCTGGGCCAGCAGCACCTGCTGGCCGGGCCGGGTCAGGTCGGCCACCAGGGTCTCGCCGTCCTCCTCGAGGATCTCGGTGCCGACCGGCACCCGCAGCACCACGTCGTCGGCGCTCTTGCCGGTGCGCTGCTGGCCACCGCCGGGCTGGCCGTTCTTGGCGAAGAAATGCTGCTGGTAGCGATAGTCGATCAGCGTGTTCAGCCCCTCGACCGCCTCGGCGCGCACGTCGCCGCCCTTGCCGCCGTCGCCGCCGCTCGGGCCGCCGAACTCGACGAACTTCTCGCGCCGGAAGGCGACGCAGCCGTGGCCGCCGGAGCCGGAGCGGATCTGCACGCGGGCGTGGTCGAGGAACTTCATCGCCGCCTCAGGCGCCGAGCTCGAGGCGGTAGCGGAAGCTCGGCACCATCGCGCCGCGCGCGACGGAGTGGATCTCGCTCTCGCCCAGATAGACAAAGCCGGCGCGGGTCACCACGCGGACCGAGGCGGCGTTGTCCTGGAAAACACCCGCCGTCAGGGCCTTCAGCCCGCTCGTCGCCGCCCAGCCCACCACTCCCGCGACCGCCTCGCCGGCATAGCCGGTGCCCCAGAAGGCCGGGGCGACCCAGTAGCCGATCTCGGCCTCGCCGTCGCCCGCGCGGCCGCAGCGAGATCACCCCGATCAGCCCGTTCTCGTCGTCGGCGCCGGTGTCGAGCGCCCAGGCGAGCTCGGTCGCGCCGGGCGCAAGGATGCGCTCGATGAAGTTCTCGGCCAGCCCGGGGGGATACGGATGCGGGATCACCGCGGTCATCCGCGCGAGCTTGGCGTCGCTGCAATAGAGCGCGATCAGCCCGGCATCGGCGCGGCGCAGCCGGCGCAGGCGCAGCCGGGGCGTCGCGATCTCGGACTGGGGGGAAAGTCCCGTTTCCGACATGGCCGGAAAACCTCTTCTGAAACGAAAAGAAGGCCGGCGGGGCCGCCGGCCTTCTCGGCAGATGCTGCCGATGGGCTTGCGGCTACTCCGCGGCGTCCGCCGGCGGCAGCACCGAGATGAAGGTCCGGCCCTTGAAGCCCTTGCGGAAGCTCACCTGGCCGGCTTCGGTCGCGAAGATGGTATGGTCGCGGCCGAGGCCGACGCCGGTGCCGGGCCACCACTTGGTGCCGCGCTGCCGGGCCAGGATGTTGCCCGGGACCACCGCCTCGCCGCCGTACTTCTTGATGCCGAGCCGCCGGCCCGCGGTATCGCGGCCGTTGCGGGACGAGCCGCCTGCCTTCTTGTGTGCCATGCCTAATGCTCCTTCAGATCGCGGCCACGGGCTCGGGCGCCGCCGCGGGTTCGGCAGCCACCGGCACCTCGGCCTCCGCCTTGGCGGCCTTCTTGCCGCCGGCGAGGATGTCGGTGATGCGGATCCGGGTCAGGTGCTGGCGATGGCCGCGCTTGCGCTGCGACGAGTGCTTGCGCCGCCGCTTGACGAACGACACGACCTTCGGCCCGAGCAGCTGCTCCAGGACCTCGGCCTGCACGCTCGCGCCCGCCACGAACGGCGCGCCGACCGTCACCGCGTCGCCGCCGAGCATGAGAATTTCCTCGAAGCTCACGGTGTCGCCGGCTTCCGCCACCAGCTTCTCCACCATCAGCACGTCGTTGGCGGCGACCTTGTATTGCTTGCCGCCGGTCTTCAGCACCGCGAACATCCGCGTTCTTCCTTGTTCACCCGCGTCCTGCGGCCCCGGCCTTGCCGGCGTTCCGCGGGGAGCATCCCCCGCGCCTGCGGACTGCGCGCCTGGTTCAAAGCACAGTATCCCGCGCGATCCGAGACCGGCGGGAGCCGGCTATATCGCCAAGTCGGGCTGCGCTGTCAAGTTTCGTTCGCGGCCAGTATGGTCGCGCCCGACCCGCCGAGCGAGGCGGCCAGGTCGTCCAGTCCGCTCACGTGCAGCCGCGGGACCGGAATCTCGATCCCCTCGGCGCGGAAGCGCTGGACGATGTCGAAGTTCATGTCCGAGCGCGCCGACAGCGAGAAATTGACGTCGCGCAGCCAGCAGCGGATCTCGAAGTCCATCGTGCTGGCGCCGAACCCCAGGAACAGCACCCGCGGCGCCGGGTCCTCCAGCACCAGCGGGTGCGCCTCGGCGATCGACAGCAGCACCGCCTCGACCTGGCGCGGATCGGCGGTCGTAGCTGACCCCCACCGGCACCTGCACCCGTCCGGTCATGCCGGTGTGGGTGCGGTTCAGCACCGTGCCGGCGACCAGGTCCGAGTTCGGCAGGATCACCACGGCGCGGTCGAAGGTCTCGATCTCGGTCGAGCGCACCCGGATGCCGCGAACGTAGCCCGAGAAGCCGCCGACCTCGATCCAGTCGCCCTCCTTCACCGGCCGCTCGACCAAGAGGATGATGCCCGAGACGAAGTTCGAGACCACGTTCTGCAGGCCGAAGCCGATGCCGACCGAGAGCGCGCCCGCGACGATCGCGAGGTTCGAGAGGTCGAGCCCGGCGGCGGAGACGGCCGCCAGCGCCGCGAGCGTGAAGCCGACATAGCCGAAGCCGGCCAGCACCGCGTTGCGCCCGCCGGCGTCCAGCCGGGTGCGCGGCAGCACCGAGCCGCGCAGGATGGTCTGGAGCAGTCGCGTCAGCCCGATCCCGAGCGCGAACACCGCGATCAGTGTCAGGATGACGCTGGCCGAGATCCGGATGCCGCCGAAGGTCACCCCGGTGCTCAGAAGGGTCCACAGGTTCGACAGATCGCTCGAGCGGGCGCCCCAGATCAGCGCCAGCAGCGGCAACGAGCCGAGGCCCACCAGCGTCGCGATGACGACCGGGATCAGCCCGTCGTCCCCCGGTTGCGCCGACGGCGCCGCGAGGAAGGTCACCGCGGTCTTGGTCAGCAGGTCGTTGACGACGATCGCCGCCCCGATCAGCCCCAGCGTCAGGATGGACGGAAAGACCAGGTAGCCCGCGGCCGGCAGATAGCCGAACATCGCCAGCAGCGGCGCGGCGATAACCAGCGCGCGCACGATGCGCACCAGGATTTGCAGGAAGCGCAGGCCGATGACCACCGTCGGCGAATCCGCCGCCAGCCCGACGAGGGCAAGGCCAGCCGCTGCCGGATCGTGTCGGTGACGCCGCGCCGCGCGCCACAGTCCCGCCGCGCCGAGCAGGATCAGCGGGAAGTAGATCACCGTCTGCGCCGCCTGCGAAAGATCCGACCGCGCGGCGGCGCCATAGGCGATGAGCGCCAGCGCGATCACCCCGCCGAGCCCGAGCACCAGCCGGTTGGCGGCGCGCGCCTCGGCGTTGTCCAGCGGCGCCAGCCGGTGCGCCTCCAGCCGCGGCGCGAACAGGCTGAAGCTGAGCCAGCCGGCGGCGATCAGTGCGATGACGAAGCCCGGCAGCTCGAAGAAGCGGCCCTGCCCGGTGCGGGCGACCAGACCGTCGGGATCGAATGCCGCGAAGAACAGCCCCGCGCCCACCGCCGGCAGCACCAGCCGGGTCAGGTTGCGCAGCGCCACGACCCACGCCACGGCGCGCCGGTTGGCGGTCGGCAGCAGCCGGCGCTCGACCCAGCCGCTCAACCACCTCCTGAGCGTGAAGGCGACGAGGACCCCGGCCGCCAGCAGGATCAGCTTGGCCGGCAGGCGCTGCAGCGCGATGCGCCGGTTGACCGGCTCCTCGAAGCGGGTGGCCAGCGTCTCGCGGTAGGCCACCAGCTTGCCGCCCAGTTCGCGGATCCCGGCGACCCAGGTGCCCGGCAGCAGCGGGCTGGGCCCCCGGGTCAGCAACTCCGCCGAAAACCGGCGGCGCACGATCCGGTCGATCTCGGCGATCAGCGCGTCGCTGCGCTGGTAGGATTCCTGCGCCTCCAGCAGCGGCGCCTGGGCATCGGCGATCTGCTGGGTCAGCGCCTTGCGCCGATCCGCGATCTCCGGCGCCTCGGTGATGCCCTCCGCCGGCGGCGCGCCCAGCGACTTGAGCCGGTTGTTCAGTTCATCGATCGGAGGGGTCAGCTTCTGCTCGGCGGCCAGCGCCTGCGCCCGCTGCCCGACCAGCTGCTCGCGCAGCGCCTCGAGCTCGGCCGTGGTGATGTCCGGATCGCCGATCCGGGCCTCGATGCGGGTGGCGGTGGCGTCCCAGATCGCGGTGCCGCGGTCGTCGCCGCCGGTCTGGGCCAGGGCCGGCGCCGCCGCGAGCAGGACCAGGAGCCCCGCCGTCCCGCAGCCGGCGAAGCACCCGTGACCAGGCCGCCCGCCGGTCAGTCCGCCCACGCATCGGGAATGTCGCTGCGGCCACTCTCGAGCCAGTCGGGCACCGGCAGGTCCTTCGAGCGCAGGAAGTCGGGGTTGAAGAGCTTGGACTGGTAGCGGCTGCCGTAGTCGCAGAGGATGGTCACGATCACCTTTCCCGGCCCGAGGTCCCTGGCCATGCGCACCGCGCCCGCGACGTTGATCCCGGTCGACGCGCCCATGCAGAGCCCCTCGTGGCGCAGCAGGTCGAACACCGTCGCCACCGCCTCGCGGTCGGGGATGCGATAGGGCAGATCCACCGCCAGGCCCTCGAGGTTGGCGGTGATCCGCCCCTGGCCGATGCCCTCGGTGATCGACGAGCCCTCGGCCTTCAGGCTGCCGTGGGCGTAATAGTGCCAGAGCGCGGCGCCTTCGGGATCGGCCAGGCCGATCCGCACCGCGGGGTCGCGCGCCCGCAGCCCCTCCGCGACCCCGGCCAGCGTACCGCCCGAGCCCACGGCGCAGATGAAGCCGTCGATCCGCCCGCCGGTCTGCTCCCAGATCTCCGGCGCGGTGCTCTCCACGTGCGCCCGCCGGTTCGCCACGTTGTCGAACTGGTTGGCCCAGACCGCGCCGCTCGGGATCGGTCGCGGCGAGCTTTTGCCGCCAGGCGGCCGGAATAGCGCACGTAGTTGTCCGGGTCGCGATAGGGCACGGCCGGGACCTCGACCAGCTCGGCGCCGGCCAGGCGGATCATGTCCTTCTTCTCCTGGCTCTGGGTCTCGGGGATGACGATGACCGTGCGGTAGCCCATGGCGGCGCCGAGCAGCGCCAGGCCGATGCCGGTATTGCCGGCGGTGCCCTCGACGATGGTGCCGCCGGCCCGAAGCTGCCCGCGCGCCTCCGCGTCGCGGATGATCCAGAGCGCGGCCCGGTCCTTGACCGACTGGCCGGGGTTCATGAACTCGGCCTTGCCCCAGATCTCGCAGCCGGTCGCCTCGGAGGCGCGGCGCAGCCGGATCAGCGGCGTGTTGCCCACCGCCGCCGGAAGATCCGCTGCTACGATCATCGCCCTCTCCTCGCCGCGGCGCCCGGCTGGCTTAGCGGCTTCGCCCGCCGCCATCAAGCCGAGCGCCGCGTTGCCGGTCAGCTCCAGGCCAGGCGCAGCCGGTCGGCGTTGCGCTCGAGCCAGAACAGCGACAGCATCAGCGGCGCGTTGTTCACCTCGCCGCTGGCCACCGCCGCCATCGCCGCCTCGAGCGGAACCACGAACACCCGGATGTCCTCATGCTCCTCGGCGAGACCGTGCACGCCGCCGGCGCCGCTCAGGTCGGCCTCGCCCACGAAGGCGGTGATGTGCTCGGAGGCGATCCCCGGCGTGGGATAGTAGGCGGCGATCCGCTCCAGCCGGCCCAGCTGCAGCCCGGCCTCCTCGCGCGCCTCGCGGCGGGCGGTGGCCTCGGGCGGCTCGGGGCGGTCGCAGCGTCCGGCCACGGCTTCGAGCAGCCACGGCCGCGGGTCGCGGCGCGCGTGCGGGCCGGCGCGGAACTGCTCGATCAGCAGCACGGCGCCGCTGCGCGGGTCGAACGGCAGCACCGTGACCGCGTCGCCGCTGGTGAAGACCGCGCGGTCGAGCAGGTCCGACATGCCGCCGTCGAAGCGGCGATGCCGCAGCCGGTGCTCCTCCATCGCGAAATAGCGGGCGTAGGAGAACTCGCGCGCGACCGGCTCCACCTCCGCCGCGCCGAGGCCGGCGCCGAGCACGAACGGCGCCGCCGCCGCCGGGCCGCGGCAGCGCGCCAGCGCCCGTATCGCGATGCCGTGCAACAGCGCCGGCATCTCGCCGGCCGCCCGGCGACCGAAATGGCCCATCACCTCCACCAGCGTCTCGCCGAGCTGGGCCCGGCGCTCGCTCGAAGCGTCGTCGCCCGGGCCTGCCTCCGGCGCCTGCCCCGGCGCGAAGCCGTAGGCCTCGGCGGCGACCGCACCGCCGTCGGTCTGCACCGTGGCCGCCGCCCGGCAGGCGCCGAAGGCCGCCATCGCGAAATCCAGCCGCGCCAGCGCGGTCCCCGAGGCCGGCAGCAGCCGGCCCGCCACGCTGGCGCCTTCCGCCGGCACCGGCGCCACCCGCAGGCCGTCGGCCGCGCGCCACAGGGCATGGCCGGTGAGCGTCGCCGGCCGGCCCGCCGGCGGCGTGCCGGCGTCGAGGATGCGGGCCAGGAGATCGGCCTCGGCGAAAGGCGGGTGCAGGAAGATCTCGGTCAAGCGAAGGCCTCCGTCGACAGTCCCGCCCGGCCGCGGGTGATCCGTTTGCGCCTGCGCTTCGTAGCATCGACACAGCCGCGTTGACAGGTGACGAACGATGACGACCGGGCATGCGCCCAACGAGCTGATCGCGGACTATGCCTCGGGCGCGCTTTCCCAGGGCATGAGCCTCGTCGTCGCCGCCCACCTGACCTACTGCTGCGCCTGCCGCGGCAAGGCCGAGCGGCTCGAGGCGCTCGGCGGGGCGCTGCTGACCGAAGGCGCCGGGGTGGATCCCGAGCCCCAGTGCCTGCGCAAGGCGCTGGCCCGGCTCGAAGCCCCGGACCAGGCGCCCGCGACGCCGCGGTCAACGCGCGACGCCGCTGCCGCGACCGCTCTGCCGGCTGCTGGCGGGGCCGATCGCCGACCTGCCCTGGCGGACGCTGGCGCCGGGCCTCGATGCCTGCGCGCTCGACGGCTTCCCCGACGAGCAGGTCCAGCTGGTCCGCGCCCGCCCGGGGCTCCGCATCCCCGACCACGGCCATACCGGACGCGAGGCCACGCTGGTGCTGGCCGGGGAACTCCGCGACGGCGCCCACACCTATCGCTGCGGCGACCTGATGCTGGCCGACGCCGGCGACGAGCACAGCCCCGAGATCGTGGGCGGCGAAGCCTGCCTCTGCCTGCTGGTGCTGCCGGCCGGCGCCCGGCTGACCGGCGCCCTCGGCCGCGCGCTCGATCCCCCCGAACCGGCCCCGGATCCCTAGCGGGGGTATTCGACCGCCGCCCGCGGCACTATTCGTTTGTTTCGCCGCAGCGCGCCGCCTACCCTCGGGCCGGCGGCGTTTCCGTGCCGCCCGGCGCCAGCAGACGTGGACGAGCATGAACCAGGCGTTCGAGAAGGACTGCATCGAGATCCTAGCGGCGAAGGCGCGCCGCGGCGAGATCTCGCGCCGGCGTTTTGCCGAGCTCGCCGCGCTCTTCCTCGGCGCCGGCGCCCAGGCGCTGCGCGCCGGCCCGGCGCTGGCGGCCGACGGCGATCTCGTCTTCGCCACCTGGGGCAGCGATGCCGGCGACGCCTACGACCAGGCCTACGGCCAGCCCTTCCAGGCTGCGACCGGCATCGCCGTCAGGCCGGACGGCTCCGGCCCCACCGAGGGCGCCATCGCCGCGCAGTTCGAGAGCGGCAAGCCCGCCTGGGACATCGTCGACGCCGAGGCGTTCGCGGCGCAGTCGCTCGGCAGGCAGGGCATGCTGGAGCCGATCGACTACGCGGTGGTCGACCGGTCGAAGATGCGCCCGGGCTTCGGCTGGGACTACGCCGCCTCGAGCTACTTCGTCTCCTACGTCATCGCCTGGGACACGACGCTGTTCGCCGACGCCCGGCCGGGCGGCATGGCCGACTTCTTCGACGTCGAGAAGTTCCCCGGCAAGCGCTCGCTCTACAAATGGGGCGTCGGCATGTGGGAGGCGGCTCTGCTGGCCGACGGCGTCAGCCCCGCCGCGCTCTATCCGCTGGACCTCGACCGCGCCCACGCCAAGCTGGCCGCCTTCAAGGACAACGTGGCCGGCTACTGGAGCCGCGGCTCCGAAAGCCAGGCGGCGCTCGCGGACGGCAAGGCGGCGATGGCGCTGATCTGGTCCAGCCGAGCCCGGCAGGCCGAGCAGGACTCCGAGGGCAAACTCGGCTTCACCTGGGACCAGGGCCTGCTGTCGCCGGGGACCATGGCGGTGATCAAGGGCAATCCCGGCGGCCGCGACGCGGCGATGCAGTTCATCGCCAGCGCCCAGGACCCGCAGAAGCAGCTCGTGATGTTCGACCTGCTCGGCCAGGGACCCGCCAACCCGGCCACCGACAGCCTGCTGCCGCCGGAGCAAACCCGCTTCAACCCGGTCGACCCGGCCAACCTCGCCCTGCAGATCCCCCTGGACGTCGACTGGTACGCGGCGAACTACGCCTCCGCCCTCAACGACTACCTCAAGGTGATCTCGGCCTGATCCGACATCCGGACATCAGCGTCGCCGCTTACCCGCAGGCTCGCGAAGCTCGACCCAGACCGGGGCATGGTCGCTGGCGTTCTCCCGGCCGCGGACCTCGCGGTCGACGCCGGCGTCGGCCAGTCGCTCGCCGAGGCCCGGCCCGAGCAGCAGGTGGTCGAGCCGCATCCCGCCATTGCGTTCCCAGCGGTTCCGCCGGTAGTCCCAGAAGGTATAGACCGTCGCCCGCGGGTGCACCCGGCGGATCGCGTCGATCCAGCCCTGGTCGAGCAGGCGCCGGAACGCGGCGCGGCTCTGCGGCTGGACCAGCGCGTTGTCGTCGTAGGAGCGCGTCGGATAGACGTCGCGCGGCTCGGGCACCACGTTGTAGTCGCCGACCAGCGCCACCGGCAGCCCGGTGGCGTAGAGCTCGGCGGCATGGACCTCCAGCCGCGCGTGCCAGGCCAGCTTGTAGTCGAACTTCGGCCCCGGCTGCGGATTGCCGTTCGGGGCATAGAGGCAGCCGACCAGGATGCCGAAGGCCGCGGCCTCGATGTAGCGGCTCTGGGTGTCGGCCGGATCGCCGGGCAGCTCGGCCCGGGTCAGCACCGGCTCGGCGCCGCGGGCGAGGATCGCCACGCCGTTCCAGGCCGATTGCCCGCGCCAGACCGCGCCGTACCCGGCCGTCTCCAGCGCCGCGCTCGGGAACTGCGCGTCGGTCGCCTTCAGCTCCTGAAGGCAGACCACGTCGGGTCGCGCCGCCGCCAGCCAGTCGAGCAGGTTCCCGAGCCGGCGGACCACGCCGTTGACGTTGAAGCTCGCGATCTTCAGCCGCCGAGCCCCCCGGCCCAGGCCGCGACCCTGGCGGCGACGGTCGCGAGGTGGTCGGCGGCGGTGAAGCCCGAGACCGCCTTGCGCGGCCTGAGGTCGTGGTCGCCGTCCTCCAGCCACAGGATCTCGATCCGGTCCGACAGCGCGTACCCCGCCACCTCCTCCCGGCTGCCGAAGGGGTCGCGGGTCCCCTGGCAGATCAGCGCCGGCGTCCGCAGCCCGGCGAGGTGGCCGGTGCGGAGCTGCTCCGGCCGGCCCGGCGGATGGAACGGATAGCCGAGGCAGACGAGCCCGGCGATCAGGCCGGCCGCGTGCAGCTCGTCGGCCAGCATGCTGGCGACCCGTCCGCCCATCGACTTGCCGCCGATCACCAGCCGGCCCGGCGCGGCCAGCGCCTCGACCGCGGCTCGGTACTCCGGGATCAGCGTCTCCGCCCGCGGCGGCGGCCGACGGCGGTCGCTGCGGCGGCCGGCCATGTAGCCGAACTCGAAGCGCGCCACCCGCAGCCCCCGCCCGGCGAGCGCCCGCGCCACTGCGGTCAGCGCCGGCGAATCCATCGCCGCCCCGGCCCCGTGCGCCAGCAGCACGGTGACGCCAGCGCCCTCCGGTCCGTCGAACAGAAAGCCCGGCTCCATCTCAGCCGGCCGGCTCCCGCGCGGCCTGCGCCGCGACGAACCGCACGCCGCGGGCCGCCGTGCGCGCCCACTCCGACCCGGGATCGAGCTCGAGATACCGCTCCCAGCCGCGGCGGGCGGCATCGAGGTCGCCGGCATCGAACGCCAGCGACGCCAGGTTGTAGACCGCGTCGGCATAGTCGGGGTCGAGCGTGATCGCCTGCTCCAGATGCTGCCGCGCTGCATCGACGCGGCCCGCGCGCCGCCTCCAGCCCGGCCAGGTTGAACCAGGCCTCGACGAACCCCGGATCGAGCGTCAGCGCCCGCACCAGCTCGTGCTCGGCCTCATGCGGCCGCCCCGCCGCGCGCAGGCAATTGGCGCGGTTGAAGGCGGCAACCGAATCCCCGGGATCGATCGCCAGGCAATGCGCGGAACAGCGCCGCCGCCTCCGCGTGCCGGCCCGCCGCCTCGGCCGCCTCCGCCCGGGCGAAGACGTCCTCCGGATCGTCGTCCGCCGGCTCGGCCAGGCCGAGCAGCAGCTGGCCGTCGAGCTCGCTCAGGCCGTCGTCGTGGCAGGCGTAGATCGCCCGCCCGCCGCCGACCTGCAGCGACTTCGCGGTCAGCGACACCGCCGGGCCGAAGCGGTGGACCGAACGCACGATCGCCCCCCAGCCCGCGCCGCCGGCGATCAGCCCGGCATACTTGCGCGCCAGGATCAGGTCGCGGAACGAATAGGGCTCGACGTCGTGCTCGAAGGCGTCGAACAGCGCCAGCAGGTCGAAGTCCCGCGGCGCCAGCCCGGACTGCTCGATCAGCCGCCGCCGCGGCAGCGCCGGCTCCCCGGCCGCCGCCGGGTCCAGGAGCCGCAGGAACCCGTTCTCGCTGCGCAGCTCCCGCCCGGCGATGCGCAGGGCGTCGACCCGCGCCGCGATCGCCGCATCGTCGGGCCGGCCGATCAGCGTCCGCCCGACCACCACCACCGTGGTCCGCCGCGTCACCCCGCGGCGCAGCTGCCCGCCCCGCGCCGCGACCTCGCGCGCCGCGATCCGCCGCGGCAGAGCCGCCAGCGCCCCGACGATGCCGACGGTCGCGCCGGCAATCGCCGTCACGACTTGGCCTTGGCCGATGCCCGCCGCCCGCCGCCGCTCGCCGCCTTCGGCGCCGGCTCCGCCTCGGCCTCCGCCGCCGGCGCCTTGCTGCGGCTCTTCGCCGGTGGCTTGGTCTGGCCCAGGCTCGCCTTCAGCGCATCCATCAGGTTGACCACGTTGCCGCGCTGCGGCTCGGCGGCGATGATCGGCTTGTGCCCCTTCAGCTTCTCCTTGATCATCGCCATCAGCGCGATCTCGTAGCGGTCCTCGTAGTCCTTGGGATCGAACTTCGTGGTCTTCTGCGCGATCAGCGCCTCGGCCAGTTGCAGCATCTCCTTGTCCGGCTCGCCCTTCGGAATGTCGTCGAAATAGGCCGCGGTGCTGCGCACCTCGTTCGGCGCTGCGCAGCGTGCAGACGAACATGCCGTTCTCGCGCGGCCCCGATCGTCACCACCCGCTCGCGGCTCGACAGCACCAGCCGGGCGATCGCGAGCTTGCCCGCCTCGCGCATCGCCTCGCGCAGCACCACGAAGGTCTCCTCGGCCATCGCCCCGTCCGGCGCCAGGTAGTACGGCGTGTCCTGCCAGATCACGTCGACCTCCGAGGCGTCGACGAAGGCCTCGATGTTCATCGTGTGGTTCGATTCGATCCGCACCGCCTCGAGGTCGCTGTCGTCGATGATGATGTACTTCTTGTCCTCGTACTCGTAGCCCTTCACCAGGTCCGAGCGCTCGACCAGCCCCAGCTCGGGATCGACCGGCTTCATGTTGATCCGGTTGTGGGTCTCCTTGTGCAGCTGGTTGAACCGCACCCGGTCGTTCGCGCTCGTCGCCGGATAGAGCCGCACCGGGCAGCTCACCAGGCTCAACTTCAGATATCCCTTCCAGCTGGCCCTAGGCGCCATTCTCGTCTCTCCCGCGGCGGGCCTTTGCGGGCCGTTCCGGCGCCGGCAAATCCCTGGCAAACTCGTCCATCTCGGCCCAGGGGTCGCCCGAAGCGGCCACCAGGCCCGGCAGCGAAGAATAGTTCAAATCCTCCGGAGCGTCGACGTTTTCGAGATCCGCCCAGCTCAGCGGCGCCGATGCCGGCAGATTGTTGCGCGCGCGCAACGAATAAGGCGCCACCGCCGTCGCCCCGCGGACGTTGCGGTGAAAGTCGATGAAGATCCTGCCCTTGCGGTTCTCCGCGCCCTGGATCACCACGAAGGTCTGCTTCGCCGTCGCCGCGATCTTCGCCGCGATCTCGCCGGTCGCGGCATGCACCGCCTTCCAGTCGAGCTTCGGGCGGATCGGCACCACCACGTGCAGCCCCTTGCCGCCGGAGGTCTTCACGAACCCCACGAGCCCCATCGCCTCGAGCTCGTCGCGCACCTGCACCGCCGCCTCGACCATCTCCCGCCAGCCGATCCCCGCCCCCGGATCGAGGTCGAAGACCACCCGGTCCGGGCGTCTCGAGCGACGTCGCCATCGCCCCCCAGGTGTGGAACTCGACCACCCCGAACTGCGCCAGCGCCAGGTAGCCCCTGGCGTCCTCGACGCTGATGTAGCTCTTGGTCTCGCCCTCCGAGGTCTCGGTCCGGAACACCCCCATCGACGCCGGCATGCCGGTGAAGGCATGGCGCTGGAAGAAGCAGTCCTTCACCTGCCCGGTCGGGCAGCGCACCAGCGACACCGGCCGCCCCAGGATATGCGGCAGCATCGCGTCGCCGATCCCGGCATAGTAGACCGCGATGTCGAGCTTGGTCGGCCCGCTGCGCCCGAACAGCCGCCGCTCCGGGTTGGTGATCGTCACGGTGGCGAGGTCCGCCTCCGAGATCAGCCGCTTGCGCGGCGCTGCGTCCTTGGTTCCGGCCATTTCGACCTCCCTGAGGCCCTTGAACACCGCATGCCGCAGCGCGTTGTCCGCCGTGCGCGTGGCATAGCTGATCCGCGCCGACAGTACCGGCCGCACCCAGACCGTGTCCTTCGGCGCCCCGTCGATGGCAACGCCGCCGGCGCGCAGAGGCTCCAGCCGCGCCAGCAACCGCTGCAACGTGGCGCTGTCGAACCCGGTCCCCACCTTGCCGACATAGCGCAGTTCGCCGTCGTGCCACTCGCCGAGCGCCAGCGCCCCGAGGCCCCCCGCCGCCGCCGACACCGTATAGCCCGCGATCACGAAATCGCCGGTCAGGAGCGCCTTGACCTTGGTCCAGGTCTTCGAGCGCCCCGGCTGGTACGGCGCCGAGGCGCGCTTGGACACCACCCCTTCCAGCCCCATCTCCGACACCCGGTCGAAGAACGCCCGCCCGCCGCCGACGACGTGGTCGCTGAACTGGATCGCCGACCGGCCGTCCTGCCCGGCCAGCAGCTGCGCGCAGCAGCCCTTTCCGCCGCTCCAGCGCCACCGCCGACAGATCCCAGCCGTTCAGGTGCACCAGGTCGAAAGCGAAGAACACCAGCCGGTTGCCCGCCCCCTCCGACAGCGCCTGCTGCAGCGCCGCGAAGCGGCTCACCCCCCTGGCGTCCTGCACCACGATCTCGCCGTCGATCACCGCCGCGCTGCACCGGCAGCGCCGCGAAGGCCGCCCCCAGATCGCCATAGCGATGCGTCCAGTCCAGCCCGCTGCGGGTGATCAGCCGCGCCACGCCGTTTTCCACATGCGCCACAGTGCGATAGCCGTCGAACTTGATCTCGTGCAGCCAGTCCCCGCCCTGCGGCGGCGTCGCCACCGGCGTCGCCAGCTGCGGCGCCAGCCGCCCCGGCATCGCCGCCCGCACCGCGCCCCGCCAGCGCCCCCGGCCGCAGCCGCACCGGCTTCGGCCTCCGCCGGCGGCGCCACCAGCTCCTCGATCCGCCGCCCGCTCTTCACGCTCTCCGGCCGGGCGGTCAGGATGTCGGTCCCCGGATCGGCCGCCGCGTCGCGCTCCTTGAACAGCAGCCACGCCTTCTGCTTCTCCCCCGGCTTCGGCTTCAGCCGCGCCAGCATCCAGCCGCCATTCAGCTTCTCCCCGGCCAGCCGGAACTTGAACGCCCCGCTCTCCAGGTCCTTCTCCACATCCCCCATCGGCGCCCAGACCCCGGTATCCCAGACGATCATCGGCCCGCCGCCGTATTCCCCCTCCGGGATCACCCCCTCGAAGTCGACATATTCCAGCGGATGATCCTCGGTCTCCACCGCCAGCCGCTTCTCCGCCGGATCGAGCGAAGGCCCCTTCGGCACCGCCCAGCTCTTCAGCACCTCGCCCACCTGCAACCGCAGGTCGTAGTGGTCCGAGCTGGCATGATGCTTGTGCACGACGAACCGATTGCCGCCGTCGCCGAGCACCTCGCCGACGGGTTCGCTGGTCCGCGAAAAGTCGCGCTTCCCGCGGTAGTCCCGGAGCGGCGGCTTCGCCATGCCGCCACGCTACGCAGCGGCCGACATTCGCGCAATGGACCACCGTCCGAAGCGCGGGGGACGGGCAGCCGGGGATAGCGCAGCGCAGCGTGGCCGGCCTCAATCCGACTTCACCAGACCCGAGAACCCGGCCACCGCCAGCAGGCTCAGCGCCCAGCCCACCGCGATGTGGATCCAGAGGTAGAGCCTCGCGCCCCAGCCTGCCCAGCCTTTCCGGTCATCCGGTATCCAGTACCCCTGCATTTCCAGCGACACGATCGGCAGAAGCGTGTCCGCCGAATATGCCCACTTGTTGAAAAGTGGATAGCTCCGCGCCGTCGGCTGCGACAGGAAGCAGTCGATCTGCGCGCGCGGATCGGACACGGACGAAGCGTCCGCCGCACAGTCGGCCCATTCGGTGCTGCGCAGGAACACCGGCGCGTTCGGCTTGAGGACTCCCGCGCTCTCGGCTTCGCTGAAGACCACGACGCCGTAGAGCCAGAAGCCGAGCAGCCACACAAACGCCCAGAGTGGCTGCCGCCCATAGCGCACCGTGGCGCCGAGGATCGCATCCCACACCGAAAGCGCCGGCCGGAGGACGGGCGCCGCCCGCGCGCGCCGGGCGGCCCGATGCAAGCGCTCCTTTGCGATCAGGACCTTTCGGGCCTCTTCCCCATGCCCCATCTCGCGCAGCACCTTCGCAAGCTGCTCGTAGGGTTGAGGCCAGAACTCCTCGCCCCAGAGCGTTGGGTCCTGCCGGTCGAGCCAGTCGAGCCGGGATGTCGCATCGACTGGGGAACGCCTGATGAACGCGCCATAGCGGCATCGGTCGAGCAGAAGATCGCCGTAGCCCGGCCAACACCCGGCAGCATCGCAGACGGTTCCGATCTCCGCGGCCGTCAGGTCCAGAATGCCCCCGATGCAGGCGCCATTCCGCAAGAAGAACGTCCCGCCGATTGTCGCCCCGACCAGGCAGAGCGCGTCGCCCGAACCGCCCTGCGCGTCCTTCTCCGCCCGGAACATCGCGCCGGAACAGTCCAGGTCCACGCTCAGTTTCGCGCCGGGCAGCCGGACCGCGCCAGCCGCCTCGATGCCTCGCAGGAACACGCTGCCCCTGGCCTCCAGGCCCTCGGCGGAAAGCCCATCCCCTTGGTTGCCCTGCGCGTTCCTCTCCGCTCGGAACCTCGCACCGGTGCAGTCGAGGTCACCCCCGAGCTTCGCGCCGACCAGCCGCACCGCTCCGGTCGCATCGGCACCGCGCAGGATCACGTCCCCCTTGGCCTCCAGGCCGTCGGCGAAAAGGCCGGGCAAGCGGCTGCCGGTGAGATTCAGGTTCAGCACTTCGGCCGAACGCAGGACCGGCATCTCCTCGAAGCGGCAGCGGAGAAGCCCGACGTCCCGCAGCCCGCGGCAGCCCTCGAGGTCCAGGCGATCGGGGATCCATGCGCCGCGAATCCGGAGCCCTTTCTCGTGAAGGCGGCATTTCGGGTCCGGGTCGTCCCCGAGCAGCAGCAGCCGGATCAGTGCGGCGTGCACGCGCCGGCCGTCGTCGCCCGTCTCCGGCACGCTGCCATCGCCGAGCACGATGTCCTCGCCCGTGTCGAGCTCGGCCAGAACCTGCTCCTCGGCTTTGGAGAGATCCCCGAGCTCGCTGACTTCGCGGACCACCATGCGTCGCGTCCCACTCTCCCGACCGCTCGCCGCGAAGGTTACGGCCTGGCGGACCCCGCCACAATTCGGCAGTTCCCCTGCCGCGCCTTCCACCCCTTCACCTTCTCAAGATCTATGCACATGCCTTGTGCATACGTTGTGCATAGCCCGTGCACCGACTTTTCCCAGCGTTTTCAGCGCCCTGCCTCTCAGATCGCCACGCCGCCCCGCCAGACCCCGTCAAGCTGCATCTCCGCATCGAGATGCACCATGTCCGCCGGCGCCCCCGGCGCCAGCCTCCCCAGCCGGTCGCCCATCCCGATGCACGCCGCCGGCACCGCCGTCGCCATCCGCAGCGCCTGCGGCAGCGTCAGGCCCACGTCCCGCACCAGCACCCGGATCGCCCCGGCAAAGTCGATGTCCGCCCCCGCCAGCGTCCCGTCCGCCAGCGTCAGCCGCCCCTGCCGCCGCAGGATCCGCCGCCCGTTCAGCTCGAATTCGTCCAGCTCGGTCCCCGCCACCGCCATCGCGTCGGTGACCAGGAACACCCCGTCCCCGCCGCGCTTCGCCGCCAGCGCCACCCGCATCGACGCCGGCGCAACGTGCACCCCGTCGGCGATCAGTCCGGCCCGCACCCCGTCCGCGTCCAGCGCCGCCCCGACCAGCCCCGGCTCGCGATTGCCGAGCTGGCTCATGGCGTTGAAGAGATGCGTCACCATCCGCGCCCCCGCCGCGAACGCCGCCTGCGCCTCCGCCGCCCCGGTATCGCTGTGCCCGAGGCTCACCACCGCTCCCGCCGCCGCCAGCGCCGCGATCTGCTCGGTGCTGACGGCCTCCGGCGCCACCGTCACGATCAGCGCCGGCAGCCGCGCCGCCGCCTCGAGAGCAGCGCCAGATCGTCGGCCGCCATCGCCCGGATCAGCGCCGGATCGTGCGCCCCCTTGCGCCGCGGATCGAGATGCGGCCCTTCCAGATGCAGCCCGAGGAACCCCGGCACCCCGGCCGCCGCCGCCTCGAGCCCCGCCGCCACCGCCGCCCGCGTCACCTCGGGCCGGTCGGTGATCAGCGTCGGCATGCAGCCCGGTGGTCCCCAGCCGCCCGTGCGCCGCGCAGATCGTGCGGATCCCCTCCAGGTCCGGCCGGCCGTTCAGCATCACCCCGCCGCCGCCGTTCACCTGCAGGTCGACGAACCCCGGCGCCAGCACCCCGCCGTCGAGCCGCAGCCGCGCTCGCCCGCCGGCGCCTCGTCCGGCGGCACGATCGCCGCGACCCGGCCGTCCTCGACCACCAGCGCCGCCTGCGCATGCAGCGCCGCGCCGTCGAACACCGAGGCCCCGACGAAGACGTTCGTGCTCGCGCTCATTCCCGCCCCCCTTGCCTTGCCTTCGCGAGTCGGGCCGGGGTCAAGGGCCGCGGACACGCGGCGGGCGCCAGCCCGCTTCGCCCTTGACGCCGGCCCGAACTCGCAGCCCCACCATGGGAAAGGCGCCCCGAGGAAGCAGCCGCTTCCTCAGGCGCGCCGCTCCCGCCGATCGCGGCCGCTGCCGCGCCGCGCCGCTCATACCGTCTCCGTCACCTTGCGCAGGTAGGGCGGGGTGTCGGGGTTGAAGCCGCGCCGCCGCGCCAGCGCCTCGATGAAGCGATAGAACGACACCACCAGCACCAGCGGCGCCGTCAGCGGATGCACCCCCTCGACCGAAGCCAGCCGGGTCACCCCCGCGCCCGCCCCGGCCGCGGTCAGGAACACGTCCGCCCCCTGCCCGGCCAGCCGCTCGGCGGTGGCGATCACCTGGGCGAGCGCCGCGTCCGCCACCCCGAGCGCCAGCACCGGGAAATGCGCCTGCACCAGCGCCGCCGGCCCGTGCAGCACCTCCGCGGCGCTGTAGCTCTCGGCGTGGATGGCGCTGGTCTCCTTGAACTTCAGCGCCATCTCGTTGGCGATCGCGAACCCCGGGCCCGCGGCCCAGCACGAAGGCCGAGTTCGCCCGCACCAGCCGGTCCGACAGCGCCGCCCAGTCGCAGGCCAGCGCCTGCTCGAACTGGCCCGGCAGCGCCGCCACCGCCGCGCGCAGCCCGTCGTCCTCGCGCCACTCGGCGACCAGCGCCAGCGCCGCCAGCACCGAGGCGACGAAGGTCTTGGTCGCCGCCACGCTCTGCTCCGGGCCGGCGCGCAGCGGCAAGGCGTGATCGCAGGCCCCCGCCATCGGCGAGTCCGCGACGTTGGTGATCGCCACCGTCAGCGCGCCGCCGGCGCCGGCGCTCTTCATCATCTCGACGATGTCCGGGCTCTGGCCCGACTGCGAGATCCCGAGGCAGGCCGCGCCCTCCAGCCGCAGCTGCCGGCCGTAGATCGAGGCGACCGAAGGCCCGACCGAGGCGACCGGCACCCCCGCCGCCAGCTCGACCGCATATTTGAGATAGGCCGCCGCGTGGTCGGAGGAGCCGCGGGCCACGGTGACCAGCAGGCGCGGATCGGCCGCGCGCATCGCCGCGGCCGCGGCCAGCACCTGCTCGCGCGAGTCCGTCGAGGAACCGCGCCGCCGCCGCCGGGATCTCGGCCACCTCGGCCTGCATGTGGGTCGTCGGATCAGGCATTTTCGGGAGCTCCTTCCGCATCGGTCGCGATCCTGAGACCGGCCGCAGGGTCGTCGGCCGGGATCTTGCAGCTCGGCCGCGAAGTCGTAGGCGTCGCCGCGATAGAGCGAGCGGGTGAATTCCACCACCCCGCCGCCGGGCAGGTAGGAGACGCGCTCGATCCGGAGGCCCGCGGCGCCGACCGGCACCTCGAGCAGCCCCGCGTCGCGCGGCCCGAGGTTGGCCGCGCGAGATCCGCTGCACCGCCCGGACCGGCCGCAGCCCGCGCTCGGCCAGCGCGGCGTAGAGCGAGGCGCCGATCGCCAGCGGGTCGGGCAGGATCGCGGTCGGCAGCGCCGCGCGCTCGATCGCCAGCGGCACCTCGTCGGCCAGCCGCACCCGCTCCAGCCGCGCCACCCGGTCGTGCGCGGTCAGCCCCAGCGCCATCATCTCCTCGGGCGAGGGCGCCTGCACCGTCCGCGCCAGCCAGACCGAGCGCACCGCCTTGCCCCGCCGCGCCATGTCCTCGGAGAACGAGGTGAGCAGCGACAGCGCCTGCTCGACCTGCTCGACCCGCGGCGCCACGAACGTCCCCGAGCCGCGCCGCTGCACCAGGTAGCGCGCCTGCACCAGCGACTGCACCGCCTTGCGCACGGTGACCCGGCTGAGCCCGGTCAGCTGCGCCATCTCGCGCTCGGGCGGCAGGCTCTGGCCGGGCGTCAGCGCGCCGGCCTCGATCGCCGCGGCGATGCGGCGGTTGAGCTGCAGGTAGAGCGGCCCGCCGCCGTCGGCCGCGAAGGCCTCCGGGCTGAAGAGGCTCATGCCAGCCCCCGCGCCAGCGCCAGCGCGCCGTCGAGCGCGCTGCCGAGCGGCGCGCGGATCAGGCCGGGATAGCGCCCGGCCAGCCGCTCGGCGAAGACCGGCCCGAGGCCGCCGAGGAAGCACACCGGCAGCGGCCCGTCGGCCTGCAGCCGGTCGATGGCGCGCGCCACCGCCGCCTCGGCCTCGGCGAGGATCGCGGCGCCGGCCGGGTCGCCCGCCGCGGCGGCGGCGAGCACCCGCGGCACCTGCCGGGCGAAATCCGCCGGCGCCGCCCGCTGGCCGAAGGCGACGATCCCCTCCGCCCCGCCGGTCTCCGCCAGCACGGCCCGCAGCAGCGGCGTCGCCTCGGCCAGCCCGTCGTGGGCGAGCAGCGCCGCCTCGTAGAGCGCCCGCCCGATCCGGGCGCCGCTGCCCTGGTCGCCGAGCAGGAAGCCCCAGCCGCCGATCATCCGCGCCGCGCCGCGCCGCTGCACCCCGAAGACCGAGCCGGTGCCGAGCGCCGCGGTGATGCCGTCCGCCTCGCCCAGCGCCCCCTTCAGCGCCACGCAGCGCGTCGCTCGATCCGCGCCCGCGCGAACGGCAGCCGCCCGGCCAGCCGCGCCGCCGCCTCGGGAACGTTGGCCCCGGCCAGCCCCAGCACCGCGGTCAGCGCCGAGAGGTCGGCGCCCAGCCGCGCCTCGGCCATGGCGGCGCGGGCCGCGGCCAGGATGTTGCGGAGCGAGCCTTCGGGGTCGGTCCAGATGTTGGCGCCGGCCGCTTCGCCGCGGCCGAGCACCCGGCCGTCCGCCTCGGCCAGCGCCGCCCGGCAGCCGGTCCCACCCCCGTCGATGCCCAGAAAGAGCCCCATCGCGCCGCCTCCACCGCTACGATACCAAAGGAATACCAAAATGGAAGCGAAACCGCGCGAGCCCGCGAATTTCGCGGCGGCGAACTTTTCCGCTGGACAATTGGTATTGGTTTGGCATCATCCCCGCTGTCCAGGGGGAATCATGGCGACCAGCGGAACCGAAGCGCGGCACCGGCAGGCCGAGGGCCTGCAGTCCCTGCCGGCGCAGGCGGTGCTGGCCCGCCTGCTCGAGGCGCCAGCAGAGCGCCGCGGCCGCGGTCGC
Organism: uncultured Alphaproteobacteria bacterium; assembly: GCA_963847795.1. Taxonomy (GTDB): domain Bacteria; phylum Pseudomonadota; class Alphaproteobacteria; order Rhodobacterales; family Rhodobacteraceae; genus Amaricoccus. The sequence continues at coordinate 211,462 of CAWKBH010000015.1, read as the reverse complement.
GGCGGCGCTTCCCGCGCTCGAGACCGCCGCCGGCCGCGCGACCGCCGGCGCTCGGCGCCGGCCACCGGCTCGGCTACGCCGGCGCGGGCAGCTCGGGCCTGATGGCGCTTGCCGACGCGCTGGAGCTGGCCGGCACCTTCGGCATCCCGCCCGACCGCACGCCGCGTGCTGATCGCCGGCGGCGCCGCGGCGCTGCTCCGGCTCGCCGGCGCCGTCGAGGACGAGACCGCGCGCGCCGCCGCCGATGTCGCAGCGCGCCGGGCTCGGCCGCGGCGACGCGGTGATCTGCGTCTCGGCCAGCGGCCGCACCCCCTACACCGTCGCGGTGGCCGAGGCCGCCCGGGCCGCGCGGCACCGGCGTCATCGCCATCGCCAACGTGCCCGGCAGCCCGCTCCTCGGCCTCGCCGACGTCGCCGTGCTGCTGGACACCGGCCCGGAGCTGGTGGCAGGCTCGACCCGGATGGGGGCGGCCACTGCGCAGAAGATCGCGCTCAACCTGATCTCGACGCTGATGGGCCTGCAGCTCGGCCACGTCCACGACGGCCACATGGTCAACGTCGTCGCCGACAACGCCAAGCTGCGCGACCGCGCCGCCCGGATCGTCGCCGACGTCGCCGGCGCGGACGCGGCGGCGGCCGGCGCGGCGCTGGCGGCGACCGGCGGCGCGGTCAAGCCCGCGGTGCTGCTCGCTGCCGGCGCGCGCGACCGCGGCCATGCCGACCGGCTGCTCGCGGCCAGCGGCGGACATCTCGGACCGGCGCTCGACGCGCTCCGGTCCGGGCACTAGACCGGGGCCCGAAGCGGCCCCACCAACAGGGAGAGAATCGCATGCAACTGAACCCGCTGAAAACGCTCCTGCTCGGCAGCACGCTGCTCGCCGGCGGCGCCGCCTTCGCCCAGGACAAGACGCTGACCATCGAGAGCTGGCGCAACGACGACCTGACGATCTGGCAGGACAAGATCATCCCGGCCTTCGAGGCCTCGCACCCCGGCATCAAGGTGACCTTCGCCCCCTCGGCGCCGACCGAGTACAACGCCGCGCTCAACTCCAAGCTCGACGCCGGCTCCGCGGGCGATCTGATCACCTGCCGCCCGTTCGACGCCAGCCTCGACCTCTACAACAAGGGCAAGCTCGCCGACCTCACCGACCTCAAGGCGATGGCGAACTTCTCCGACGTCGCCAAGGTCGCCTGGTCCACCGACGACGGCGCCCACACCTTCTGCGTGCCGATGGCCTCGGTGATCCACGGCTTCATCTACAACAAGAGCGCCTTCGACGAGCTCGGGCTGCAGCCGCCGAAGACCGAGGACGAATTCTTCGCGGTGCTCGACAAGATCAAGGCCGACGGCACCTACATCCCGATGGCGATGGGCACCAACGACCAGTGGGAAGCCGCGACCATGGGCTACCAGAACATCGGCCCGAACTACTGGAAGGGCGAGGAGGGCCGGCAGGCCCTGATCAAGGGCACGCAGAAGCTCACCGACGAGGACTGGGTGGCGCCCTACCGCGAACTCGCCAAGTGGGGACCCTACCTCGGCGACGGCTTCGAGGCCCAGACCTATCCCGACAGCCAGAACCTCTTCACCCTCGGCCGCGCCGCGATCTATCCGGCCGGCTCCTGGGAGATCGCGCCGTTCCGGGCGCAGATCGGCGACGCCTTCGAGATGGGCGCCTTCCCGCCGCCGGTGCCGCACGCGGGCGACGACTGCTACATCTCCGATCACGTCGACATCGGCATGGGGCTTAACGCCGCCTCGCCGAACCCCGACGCCGCCAAAGCGTTCCTGGAATGGGTCGGCACGCCCGAGTTCGCCGAGCTCTACGCCAACGCGCTGCCGGGCTTCTTCCCGCTGCTGAACCAGCCGGTCAAGCTCGACGATCCGCTGGCCCAGGAGTTCGTCAGCTGGCGCGAGACCTGCAAGTCGACGATCCGCTCGACCTACCAGATCCTGTCGCGCGGCACGCCCAACCTCGAGAACGAGACCTGGAACGCCTCGGCCAACGTCATCCGCGGCACCGAGACGCCCGAAGCCGCGGCGAAACGGCTTCAGGACGGCCTCGCAAGCTGGTACGCTCCGCAGAAGCAGTAAGCGCCCCGGCCCCGCCCGACCGGGCGGGGCCATCCCCGGGAGCCCGAGCGATGCCCGAAGACCGCAGGCCCTTCCGCTGGCATATCCTCGTCTTCCTGGCGCCCGCGGTGCTCGTCTACACCGCGGTCATGATCGTGCCGCTGTTCGCCACCCTCGATCTCGCGCTCTACCGCACCGCCGAGGGCGTCAGCAGCTTCGTCGGGCTCGCCAACTTCCGCACGCTGTTCGGCGACCCGCGCTGGTCGGCGAGCTTCTGGAACGCGCTCGGCAACAACGCCTGGTTCTTCGTGATCCACATGCTGGTGCAGAACCCGATCGGGGTGATGCTGGCGGCGATCCTGTCCGCACCGCGGCTGCGCGGCGCCGCCTTCTACCGCACCGCGATCTTCATCCCCACGATCCTCTCCTTCGTCATCGTCGGCTTCGTCTGGAAGCTGATCCTGTCGCCGATCTGGGGCATCGCCCCCGGCATGCTCGACGCGGTCGGCCTGAAGGCGCTCTACGCCCCCTGGCTCGGCAAGGAGGGCTCGGCGCTGACCGCGCTGGCGCTGATCTCGGTCTGGCAGTTCGTCGGCATCCCGATGATGCTGATCTACGCCGCGCTGCTCTCGATCCCCGACGAGGTGATCGAGGCGGCCGAGATGGACGGCATCACCGGCTGGTCGCAGTTCTGGAAGATCAAGCTGCCGCTGATCCTGCCGGCGATCGGCATCATCTCGATCCTGACCTTCGTCGGCAACTTCAACGCCTTCGACCTGATCTACGTCTCCCAGGGCGCGCTCGCCGGCCCGAACTTCGCCACCGACATCCTCGGCACCTTCCTCTACCGCACCTTCTTCGGCTTCCAGCTCCAGCTCGGCGACCCGCACATGGGCGCGGCGATCGCCACGGCGATGTTCTTCATCATCCTGGTCGGCGTCTCGATCTACCTCTTCGGCGTCCAGACCCGGCTCCGCCGCTACCAGTTCTGATCTCCGGGGAGAGCCGCAGGGGGCCGGAGCGGGCGCGGAGCAAGCGGCATGGTGACCTTCGAAGACCTGCGCGACATCGTGCTCGCGCTGCCCGACACCGAGGAGACCCGGTCCTGGGACGCGCGCTCGTTCAAGGTCAACGGCAAGGTGATCCTGTACTGGAACCCGACCCACGACTGCCCGGTGTTCAAGGTGGCGATCGAGGAGCGGGACTTCCTGATCGAAGCCGATCCTGCGACCTTCTTCACCACCGACCACCACCGGCCCTGGCCGCTGGTGCTGGCGCGGCCGGAGCGGGTTGACCCGGGCTGGGCGCGCGCCACCATCGAGCGGGTCTGGCGGGCGCAGGTGAAGAAACGCACGCTGAAGGCCTGGGACGCGGCGCAGAGCTGAAGCGGGCTCAGCGAACGCTCACTTCAAACGTCGCCCATGGCCGGGCACGGCCCCCTGCTCCCCCGGCCCCGCTCACTCGGCGGAACCCTCACGCCGCCGCTCGACCTCCGCGGCGAACTCGGCGGTGGAGTTGCGCCTTGGGTAAGGGCAGTCGGGCACCGGCACGCCCAGGTGGGCGCAGAGCGGCTCCCATCCGTCGCCGAGAGCATGCACGAGCAGGCGCTCGGACGGCACGGTTGCCTTCACCTCCGCGACGTGCGCCTCGTAAACCGCGAGCACATGGTCGCGATCGTCGGGACGACCTTGGAAGACTTCGTTGCCGACCAGCGCGACGCCGAGGGATTCGGGATCGTTGTCGCCGGACGTGAACGCCGCGATGGTGTTGCGATAGCTGTCCCACCAGCTCTCGGGCGAACGCCAGGTCAGGATGACCTTCGCCTCGGGATACGTGCGGACGAGATCGCGCCAGTACCAGGCCGAGGGAAAGTCGACGCAGGAGGCGTAACCGGCAAAGAGGCGCTCCCAGTCGGGGGTCGCACCCTTGACCAGCGCCCGCCACAGCCGTTTCTGCTCGGGATCGCGACCGACCTCGATCATGTGGTGGCACGGCCCGAAGCCGAGCATGTCAAGCGCCTCGCGCATCGAGTCCGTGCCTGTCCGGCCGAACCCGGTTCCGATCACCCGCAACGACATCGCCATCCTCCCACCGCTGGCGCGACAGTATGCCGAACCGGCTTGTCCCGCCAGCCGCGGGCGTCCGCTCGAGGAACCCGGCCGCCGTTGGACCGGCTTGACCCGGGCTGGGCGCGCGCCACCATCGAGCGGGTCTGGCGGGCGCAGGTGAAGAAACGCACGCTGAAGGCGTTCGAGGCGGCGCGAGGGAGCCCGAGATGACCGATGACCTGGCGCTCACGGCCCGCCACCGTCTGCCTGACCCGCTGCGGGTGCTGGTGGAGAGATACCCGCGGCTGGAGTGGGAAGCGCATCCGCACTTCACCGAGCTGACCCGGTTCTGGCTGCAGATGCACCTGGGGTTCCGGCAGATGCAGGGCCTGCTGGTGGACGAGACCCAGGGCTTCCTCGACCGCGGGCGCGAGCCGCGGGCCTATGCCCAGGGGCTGGCGCGGCTGGCGAGCCGCTATCTCAACGAGCTCCACGGCCACCACAACATCGAGGACCATCACTTCTTCCCGATCATGAAGACCCTCGACCCCCGGATCGCCTGGGGGTTCGACCTGCTCGACGCCGACCACCAGGCGATGGACGGGGTGATCCAGCAGATGGCCGAGACCACCAACGCGGTGCTGCGCGCCGTGCGCGACGGCGCCCCGGCCGAGGCGGCATCGGGCGCGCTGCTCGGGCACCTGCAGGGCTTCGGCCGGATGCTCGACCGGCACCTGACCGACGAGGAGGAACTGGTGGTGCCGGTGATCCTCGACCATCCCGAGGCCGGGCTCTGATGCTGATCTGGCTGCTCTCGGCCGGCAACTTCGTCATCGGCATGGGCGCTTTCGTGGTGCTCGGGATCCTCAACCCGATGGCCGAGGGTCTGGGCATGTCGAGCGCCCAGGCCGGCCGCGTCCTGACCGTCTACGCGCTGGCCTATGCTGTGAGCTCGCCGCTCCTCGTCGCCGCCACCGGGCGGCTGTCGCGGCGCAGCGTGCTGGCGGGCGGCATGGCGCTCTTCGGCCTCGCCTCGCTCGCCTCGGCGCTGGCGCCGACCCCCGAGGCGCTCTTCGCGGCCCGGGCCGTGGGCGCGCTCGGCGCCGGCGTCTTCACCCCGGTCGCCGCCGTGGTCGCCGCCGCGAGCGCGCCCGAGGCCCGCGCCCGGGCGCTGGCGCGGGTGTTCCTCGGGCTGACCCTCGCGCAGGTGCTGGGCGTCCCGGTGGGCAGCTTCCTCGCCTACAGCCTCGGCTGGCAGACCAGCTTCGTGCTGGTGGCGGCGCTGGCCGTGCCCTGCGTCGCCGCCGTGCTGGCTCATGGTGCCGCGCAACCTGCCCTTCCAGGCAACCCGCCTCGCCAGCCTCGGCGCGACGCTGGTCGACTGGCGCACCATGGTGGCGATCGCCTTCACCCTGACCTACCTGGGGGCGATCTACATGGTCTACACCTACCTGGCGCCGCTGCTCGCCCAGACCATGGGCTACGGCCGCAACGGCATCTCGGCGACCTTCCTGATCTACGGCTTCGGCGCGGTGGCGGGGAACCTGCTGGCCGGCAGGGTCGCCGACCGGATCGGACCGGGCCCGACGCTGCTGGCGCTGGCGCTCGCCCAGGTGGCGCTCCTGCCGCTGTTCTCGACCCTGCCGCTGCCCCCGGCGCTGCTCTTCGCGCTGATCCTGGTCTGGGCGACCTTCGGCTGGGCCTTCATGGCGCCGCAGCAGTCGCGGCTGACCCAGATCGCCCCCGACCGGCAGGCGGTGGTGCTGGCGCTGAACGCCGCAGCGATCTACCTCGGCGCCGCCCTCGGCTCGGCGCTCGGCGGCGCGGTGGCCGGCGGCTTCGGGGTGCGCGCGCTCGGGGTCGCGGGCGGCGTCGCAGCGCTGGTCGGGCTGGCCAACATCCTCGCGGCGCGGGGCCTCCGGCCCCGGCATTTGCCATCGACAATCTGAACCGCAGCCGCTAGAGAGCCCGCTGATCCGAAGCCGCCTGGATACGTCATGGAAGCCGTCGTTCTGACCATTCACCTGTTGCTCGCGTTCGCGCTGATCCTGGTGGTGCTGCTGCAGCGCTCCGAGGGCGGCGGGCTCGGCATGGGCGGCGGCGGGATCATGACCAGCCGCGGCGCCGCGACCGCGCTCTCCAAGGTGACCTGGGCGATCGGCACCGCCTTCGTGGTGACCAGCCTGACGCTGACGGTGCTGGCGGCGCACGGCAGCCGCACCGGCTCGGTGATCGACCGCGCCGCCACCCCGGCGCCCGCCACCGCCCCGGAGCAGGCGCCCGCCGCGCCGGCCCCCGGCCTCGAGGGCGACCTGCTGCCGAAGCTGCCGGCCGAAGAGGGCCCGGCCGCGCCGCCGCCGGTCAAATAGTGGCGCGCCGGGCAACCTCTGGTTGCTCGACGCCGTCAAACTACAGCATCTTGCGCAAGACGGCTTGCCGCCGCCGCCTCTTTCCCGTATAGATTGAGTCCCGTGAAGCCTCGGGCTTTCGCAGAACTATAACCGGCCAGGGCACGGGGAGCAGCACGGATGGCGCGATACGTCTTCATCACCGGCGGCGTGGTCTCGTCGCTGGGCAAGGGTCTCGCGGCGGCCGCACTCGGGGCGCTGCTGCAGGCGCGCGGCTATTCGGTGCGGCTGCGCAAGCTCGACCCCTATCTCAACGTCGATCCCGGCACCATGTCGCCCTTCGAGCACGGCGAGGTCTTCGTCACCGACGACGGCGCCGAGACCGACCTCGACCTCGGCCACTACGAGCGCTTCACCGGTGTCGCCGCCCGCAAGACGGATTCGATCTCCTCGGGCCGGATCTATTCCAACGTCCTGGAGAAGGAACGCCGCGGCGACTACCTCGGCAAGACCATTCAGGTGATCCCGCACGTCACCAACGAGATCAAGGACTTCCTGCGCATCGGCGAGGACGAGGTCGACTTCATGCTCTGCGAGATCGGCGGCACCGTCGGCGACATCGAGGGCCTGCCGTTCTTCGAGGCCATCCGGCAGTTCGGCCAGGACAAGCCGCGCGGCCAGTGCATCTACATGCACCTGACGCTGCTCCCCTACCTCGCCGCCTCGGGCGAGCTGAAGACCAAGCCGACCCAGCACTCGGTCAAGGAGCTGCGCGCCATCGGCATCGCCCCGGACGTGCTGGTCTGCCGCTCCGAGATGCCGATCCCGCCCAAGGAGCGCGACAAGCTGGCGCTGTTCTGCAACGTCCGGCGCGAGGCGGTGATCGCGGCGCAGGACCTGCGCTCGATCTACGAGGCGCCGCTGGCCTACCATTCCGAGGGCCTCGACCAGGCGGTGCTCGACGCCTTCATGATCTCGCCGGCGCCGCGGCCGAACCTCGCCAAGTGGGAGGACGTGGTCGACCGCATCATGAACCCCGAGGGCGAGGTCCGCATCGCCATCGTCGGCAAGTACACCCAGCTCGAGGACGCCTACAAGTCGATCGCCGAGGCGCTGACCCACGGCGGCATCGCCAACCGGGTGAAAGTGCGGGCCGAGTGGATCGAATCCGATCGCTTCGAGCACGAGGGCGAGATCGCGGCGGTGCTGGAAGGCTACCACGCCATCCTGGTCCCGGGCGGCTTCGGCGAGCGCGGCACCGAAGGCAAGATCCGCGCCGCCGGCTTCGCCCGCGAGCGCAAGGTGCCCTATCTCGGCATCTGCCTCGGCATGCAGATGGCGGTGATCGAGGCCTCGCGGAACCTGCTCGGCCTCAGCGACGCCGGCTCGGAGGAATTCGACCACGAGGCTGGCGAGCGCCGCTTCACCCACGTGATCTATCACCTGAAGGAGTGGCTGGAAGGCAACCGCACCATCAAGCGCGAGGTCAGCGACGACAAGGGCGGCACCATGCGGCTCGGCGCCTACGACGCGATCCTGGCCGACGGCAGCCAGGCCTCCGAGATCTACGGCGCCACCGCGATCTCCGAGCGCCACCGTCACCGCTACGAGGTCGACATCGCCTACCGCGACAAGCTCGAGGGCTGCGGCCTGCACTTCTCCGGCCTCTCGCCCGACGGCCGCCTGCCCGAGATCGTCGAGATCCCCGGCCATCCCTGGTTCATCGGCGTGCAGTTCCATCCCGAGCTCAAGTCCAAGCCCTTCGCCCCGCACCCGCTGTTCGCCGACTTCATCCGCGCGGCGCTCGAGCAGTCGCGGCTGGTCTGAGCGGCGCAGATCACTATATTGCCGCCATGTTCGCCGATCTGCTGCGCCACCTGACCGCCGCCTCCGACAGCCGCGATCTCGCCCCCGACAAGAGCCGGCTGGCGCTTGGCGGCGCTGATGGTGCGGCTCGCCCGCAGCGACGGCAACTACACCGCGACCGAGCGCGCGCGGATCGAGCGGCTGCTGGCGGCCCAGTACCGGCTGGACACGGCGGGCTGCCGGGCGCTGCGCGCCGAGGCCGAGATCGCCGAGGACGGCGCGCCCGACACCGTGCAGTTCACCCGGCTGATCAAGCAGGCCGTGCCCTACGACGACCGCACCGGCGTGGTCGAGGCGCTGTGGCGGGTGGCCGCGACCGACGGCATCAACGCCGACGAGCACGGCCTGATGCGGCTGGTGGCCAACCTGCTCGGGGTCTCCGACGTCGACAGCGGCCTGGCCCGCCAGCGGGCGCTGAAGGGCGAAGGCTGAGGGCCGCGCCCGGCCGCGACAGAGGCGTTCTCAACGTCCCACCCGCGACGCCAGCTGCGCCGGATAGCGATCCCCCTGCACCGTGACCGCGGCGAGCCGGCTTTCGCGCCAGATGCGGACGGCTCGCTCAGGAATGCAGTTGTCGCGGCTTTCATCTCGGTCGAGGATGCGCGCGATGGTCACCACGCGCCCGCCCGCGATCAGAAATCCAGGCTGATGCTGCGGGTGATGCCGACGCGGAACATGTACTGGTCCGGCGAGCCGGTGGCGGTGATCGGCGAATCGGCGGCGTCGTTCACCAGCCGGTTCCAGGTCGCCGCGCCCTCGACCCCCCAGCGTTCGTTGAAGCGATAGCGCGCGCCCAGCTCGACGCCGGCCCCGAGCAGGCCGCCCGAGGCGTTGTATTGGTCCAGGCCCGAGTTGGCCGCTTCGGAGGCGCTGACGCCGAAATAGGTCTTGGCGAAGTGATTGTCGCCGAACGAGAGCCGCGGGCCCAGCGTCAGGGTCAGGCCGTCCATCGGATAGGCGATGCCGTCGGCGCCGACCTCGCCCACCCAGGCGTTGTCGCCGATGAAGCCGTAGCGCACGTCGGTGAACACCCGGTAGTTGCGCTGCTCGTAGCCGACGCCGAGCCCGGCCTCGAACGTCCAGGGGACGTCGTCGAGCCCCTGCAGCTGGTCCTTGCCCTTGCGCTCGCCGATGTAGCGTACCGAGCCGCGCAGGCCGAAGCCGGTGCGGAAGCCGACCGTGCGGCCCGAGCCGAATTCGAAGCCGCCGGGAAAGCGGATGTAGTCGAGCCGGGCGGCGAGATCGGGACCGACCGTGTAGTTGTCCGAGCCGAGATAGGACGGGCTGACCGCGACCCCGGCCCTCAGCGTCAGCACCAGATCGGGATTGGTGGCGTCGATGATCCCGCCGCCGCCCGTGCTCAGCGCCGGCGCCGGCCGCGCGGGTGGCAGCGGCGCCGACGACTCTGCGGTCTGGGCCGCGCCCAGGCCCGCGCCCGCGAGCCAGATCCCCAGCGTTGCCGCGGCGAGGGTCCGTGCTCTGGGTCGCGGAACAACCGTCATCCATCGGCTCCGTTAAGAATTGGTCTCCAGGTCAGCCCCCAGCGTTCATGACGACCGTTAACGAAGTGTAACGTCTGATAAACGAAAGGCAAGCGCACCCGGTCCCGGAGGCTCGAATAGGCGGGGCCGCGGCGAAATTCACACGCCTCGCGCCTCTGCCGCGAAGTTCTCCTCGCCGACGGCGTTCACCCGCACCAACCCGGCGCGCCGCCCGCCACCCCTGGCCCGGTGCCCGCCGTCCCGTCCACCCGCGACCGGGTCCCCGCGCCCCGGAGCCGCTGCCTCCGGCAACGGGCGCGAAGAATGCCAAGCCGGAGCCCTCAGGCCACCGATCGTCGCGGCCCGCGGGTCTCGCTAACCCGCCGGGGCGGCATCCCCTGCCCTACGCCCGTGGGGGCGCGACCGCGGCGCCGGGCCGCTGCGGGATCTATTCAGTTGATCTGCCGCACCCAACTGCTACCAAGATCGAAAAGTAACTCGAGGGGGAAAGGCCGTGGCCGACATCGAGAGCGTCGAAACCGACTGATGCCCGCGTCCGCGTTAACCTTCAAATCCGACAAAAACGCTCTGCATATTCGCAGTGCATGCGCCGTGCATACTCCGTGCATCGCAAGGTCCGGCATTAACCCCCTGCCCCTCATGCCCTTTCCACCGCCGATGACCGTCGACCCCGACCGCCTGCACACCGCCGTCGACGACGCCCTTCCGCCGTCCCGCATCCGGGCCGGCCGCTGGCTGATCTGGCTCGCCAGCGCCCTGCTCGTCGCCGCCTTCCTGGTCCAGGCGCTGCACGTCTCCGGCGTCGGCGTGCCCGGTTTCACGACCTGGCGGCCGGTGCTCTACGCCTACCTGCTCTGGTCGGTCGCCCTCGGCACCGGCCAGGTGCTGATCCGCGGCGAGCGCGGCAAGCGCACCCTCTTCGTGCTGCCGGCCGTGCTCTTCGTGGTGGCGATGGTGATCTTCCCGCTGCTCTTCGGGCTCTGGATCGCCTTCTCCGACTGGAATCTCAGCGGCGCGACCGGCAGGCAATTCAATGGCTTCGCCAACGTCGTTCACATGTGGAACGACCCGTTCTTCTGGAACGCGCTGCGCAACATGGTCTGGTACGTGCTGGCGATCCTGGTGGAATACGCCATCGCCTTCGGCCTGGCGCTGCTGCTCAACGCCGAGATCCGCGGCCGCAAGTTCTGGCGCGTCGCCTTCCTGATGCCGCTGATGCTCTCGCCGGTCGCGGTCAGCTGGATGGTCGGCAAGTCGATGCTCGAGGTCCGCTTCGGCCCGATCGCCCGCTTCGCCCGCTGGCTCGGCTGGCACACCCCCGCCTTCTTCGCCACGCCCGAGATCGCGCGCCTGTCCATCATGACCATGGACGCCTGGACCTACATCCCGTTCATGATGATCATGCTGCTGGCCGGCCTCCAGAGCCTCGACCGCGAAGTCCTCGAAGCCGCCCGCGTCGACGGCGCCAACCGCTGGCAGAGCTTCTGGGAAGTGGTGTTCCCGCTGATGCTGCCGGTCAGCATCACCGTCATCGTCATCAGGATCATCTTCAAGCTGAAACTGGCTGATATCATTATCACAGTCACATCAGGCGGCCCCGGCGGCGCCACGGATTCGGTGACCAGCTTCATCTACCGCGAGTACCGCGACCGCTCCAACGTCGGCTACGGCACCCTGCTCGCCATGGTCTACCTGGTGCTGATCGTGGTCGCCGTCACCCTGCTGCTGGCGCTCTTCAACCGCCTGCTGCGCAAGTCCCACGGGCTGACCCAATGACCGACGACGACGCCCCTCCCCCGTCCCGGCTCGGCTTCCTGCTCTCGCGGGTCGCGATCTACGGCGCGCTGGTGGTCTGGGCGCTGATCTGCCTGATCCCGATCTACTGGACCATCACCACCTCGTTCAAGACCGCCCCCGACGTCACCCAGGGCCACCTGGTGCCGTGGCTCGACTTCAAGCCGGACTGGCGCGGCTGGCGCTCGCTCGGCCTCTCCCCCGACACCATCCACCAGATCTCGACCCCGCGCGAGGAGTTCCTCAAGCGGTTCTGGAACAGCGTCGTGGTCGCGACCAGCGCGTCGCTTCTGGCGGTGGTGCTCGGCTCGCTCGCCGCTTACGGGCTCAGTCGGTTCTCGTTCCGCTTCGCCTGGATGCGCAACAAGGACATCTCGTTCTTCTTCCTCAGCCAGCTGATCCTGCCGCCGGTGGTGCTCGCCCTGCCGTTCCTGGTGCTCTACAAGGCGCTCGGGCTGCTCGACACCCGCGTCGGCATCGTCATGGTCTACACGCTGATGGTGCTGCCGATCGTGATCTGGATCATGCGCGACCAGTTCAGCGCCATCCCGGTCGAGCTCGAGGAGGCCGCCCGGGTCGACGGCCTCGGGATCTGGGGGGCGTTCCTGCAGATCGTGCTGCCGATCGCGCTGCCCGGCATGGTGGCGGCCTTCATCCTCAGCCTCGTTCTCTGCTGGAACGAGTACTTCTTCGCAGCACTCCTGACCTCGACCAACGCCAACACCCTGCCGGTGATGGTGGCCAGCCAGACCGGCTCGCAGGGCATCAACTGGTGGGCGATGGCGGCGCTCGCCACCGCCGCGATCGCGCCGCTGGTGATCATCGGCATCGTGCTGGAGCGCTACATCATCAAAGGCATGGCGGCAGGGCGCGGTGAAATGAGCGGGGCGATCCGAAACGCGCGTCTGGGACCGGCGCGGCGACGGCGGCCTCGCCTTCACCGAGCTCGGTTTCGGCTCGGCGCCGCTCGGCAACCTCTACCGGGCGATCCCCGAGGCCGAGGCGCAGGCGACGCTGGAGGCCGCCTGGGCCGGCGGCGTGCGCTACTTCGACACCGCGCCGCTCTACGGGCTGGGATTGTCGGAGACCCGGCTCAACCACTTCCTGCGCGGCAGGGACCGGGATGGCTACCTGCTGTCGACCAAGGTCGGACGGGTGCTCGAGGCCTGCCCGCCGGAGCGGCGGACCGGGATCGGCAAGTTCTTCGAGGTGCCGTCCCGGCGCGAGGTCTACGACTACTCCTACGACGGGGTGATGCGGTCGTTCGAGGCCTCGCTGGAACGGCTGGGCGTCGACCGCATCGACGTGCTCTACGTGCACGACCTCGACGCCGCCGTCCACGGCACCAAGGCGGAATTGGACCGGCGGATCGGCCAGTTCATGGCCTCCGGCTACGACGCCCTGGTCGCGCTGCGCGACCAGGGCGTGATCCGCGCCTTCGGCGGCGGGATCAACCAGTGGCAGGTGTGCCTCGATCTGGCGGAGCGCGGCGACTTCGATCTGTTCCTGCTTGCGGGGCGCTATACCCTGCTGGAGCAGGAGGCGCTGGAGCGCTTCCTGCCGCTCTGCGAGGCGCGCGGCATCGGCATCGTGCTCGGCGGGCCCTACAATTCCGGGATCCTGGCCACCGGGCCGAAGCCGGGCGCCTTCTACGACTACCGGCCGGCGCTGGCGCCGGTCCTGGAGCGGGTCGCACGGATCGAGGCGGTCTGCGCCGCCCACGGCGCGCCGCTGGTAGCGGCGGCGCTGCAGTTCCCGCTGCTGCACCCGGCGGTGGTCTCGGTGATCCCCGGCGGGCAGAGCGCCGCCGAGGTGCGGAGCAATCTCGAGGCCCTGGCGACACCGCTGCCGGCCGCGCTCTGGGCCGACCTGAAGGCCGAAGGGCTGCTGCGGGCGGACGCGCCGACCGGGTAGAATGGCCCGCAGAGCGCCGGTTCAGCCTGCCGCCGGCAATCGGACCCGATACACCCGCTCGGCGGTGCCGTGGGCCATCGCCGCGGCTTCGCCGTCGGAGAAGCCGCCGAGGATCGCCCGGAAGGCGGCGATCCAGGCCGGCAGGTCGGCGCGGGTGTTCACCACCGGCCAGTCGCTGCCCCAGAGGCAGCGCTCCGGGCCGAAGCAGGCGATCACGTGCTCGACGTAAGGCCGGATCGCCGCCAGGTCCGCCGCGGCCGCCGCGCAGTAGGCGAGGACTCCCGAAAGCTTGGCCACCACGTTCGGCATGGCGGCGAGCGCGGAGATCGACCCGCGCCAGGGGTCGAGGCCACCGCCGGCGATGTCGGGCACGCCGCAATGGTCGAGCACGAACTGCGTCCCATCGCAGGCTCGCGCCAGCTCCAGCGCGATCGGCAGCTGGCGGGCGAGAAAGCACATGTCGAACGGCAGGCCCCTCGCGCCGATCCGGCGGACGTTGGCGCGAAAGGTCTCGCTCTGCGAGACCTCGTCCGTGGTCTCGTGCAGGATCCGCCGGTAGCCGACCACCCCGAGCGCCGGACCCTCCTCCAGCCACGCCTCGAAGCCGTCGTCGCGCTCCGGCCGGCAGGAGGCGATCAGCCCGAGGATCCCGCTCTCCGGCGAAGCCGCCAGCTCGGCGACCAGCCGCGCCTCGGTGCGGAAATCGTCGGCATCGCACTCCATGAAGATCGTCCCGGCAACCCCGGCCGTGCGCGTCAGCGCCCGGTAGTCGCCCAGCGTGAAGGCCCGGCCCGCCAGCGCCGGACTCCCGGCCGTCCAGCCGTAGCCGAGCCGGTCCGGGTAGATCAGGTGCTGGTGGGTGTCGAGCAGCGGCAGCACCGGCGTCAGTCCGGATCGTCGATGCAGACCTGGCGCTGGCGGCCGAGACCCTCGACGCCGAGCTCGATCACGTCGCCGGCCTTGAGGTAGCGCGGCGGCTTCATCCCCATGCCGACGCCCGGCGGGGTCCCGGTCGAGATCACGTCGCCGGGCTCGAGGCTCATGAACTGGCTGAGATAGCTGACCAGGAACGTCACGCCGTAGACCATGGTGGCGGTCGTGCCGTCCTGGCGCTTCTCGCCGTTGACGGTCAGCCACATCGGCAGCTTCTGCGGGTCGGCCACCTCGTCGCGCGTCACCAGCCACGGCCCGGTCGGGCCGAAATGGTCTGCCGACTTGCCCTTGGTCCACTGGCCCTGCCGCTCGGCCTGGAAGGCGCGCTCGGAGACGTCGTTGACGACGCAGTAGCCGGCGACGTGGCGCATCGCGTCCGCCTCGGAGACGTATTTCGCGCGCTTGCCGATGACGAAGCCGAGCTCGACCTCCCAGTCGGTCTTCTCCGAGCCGCGCGGGATGATGACAGGGTCGTCGGGCCCGCAGATCGCGCTGGTCGCCTTCATGAAGATGATGGGCTCGGACGGAACCTTGGCGCCGGTCTCGGCGGCGTGGTCGGAATAGTTGAGACCGATGCAGATGAACTTGCCGGTCCCGCCGACGCACGGCCCGAGCCGCACCGAAGGGTCGACCTCCGGCAGCTTGGCCGTGTCGAGCTTCCGCAGCCGGTCGAGCCCGGCGTCGCTCAGCGTCTCGCCGCCGATGTCGCCGACCAGGCCGGAGAGGTCGCGGATCTTGCCGCCGGCATCGAGCAGCCCCGGCTTCTCCATGCCCATCGGCCCATAGCGCAGCAGCTTCATTTCATCCCCCCTCAGACGTTGCTCATGCCGCCGTCGGCGATCATCGCCGCGCCGGTGGTGAAGGTGCTCTCGTCGGAGGCGAGGTAGATCGCCAGCGCCGCCATCTCCTCCGGCTTCCCGAGCCGGCCCATCGGCTGGCGGGCGACGAAAGCCTTGCGCGCCGCCTCGTAGTCGCCCTGCGCCCGCATCCGCTGCTCCAGCGACGGGCTCTCGACGGTGCCCGGGCAGATGCAGTTGCAGCGGATGCCGCGGGTCACGAAGTCGGCGGCCACCGCCTTGGTCAGGCCGATCACCGCGGCCTTGGACGCGCCGTAGGCGCAGCGGTTCGGCACGCCGCAGATCGACCCGGCGACCGAGGCGACGTTGATGATCGAGCCGGCGCCCTTCTCCAGCATCCCCGGCAGGAAGGCGCGGATCGTCCGGTACATCCCGGTGACGTTGATATCGAAGGAGAAGGCCCAGCGTTCCTCGTCGGTGTCGAGGATCGTGCCGTGCTCGACCCAGCCCGCCGCATTGAAGAGCACGTCGATGTCGGGCAGCCGCGCGGCGAGCGCCAGGACCGCCTTGCCGTCGCGCACGTCGAGCCGCTCGGTGCTCAGCCCCGGCGCCGTCAGGTCGGCGAGCTTGCCCGCGTCGACGTCGGTGGCGACCACCTGCCCGCCTTCCGCCGCCATGGCCAGCGCCGTCGCCCGGCCGATGCCCTGTCCGGCCGCGGTCACCAGGCAGCGCTTGCCCTTCAGTCGATCCATTCCAATCCCCCCGCGCGGCGTTTTCCGGCCTTGTCCGACACATCCGCCCCGATGTCCAGCGCTCGCGCGGACGTCGTCCGCCCCGCGCGCCGGGCTCGCCGGCCCGCCCTCGGCCGCCGCCCTTTTCACCCCAGGTGACCCGGCGCGGCCGCCTTTGTAAAGATGGCCCGCGATGTCGCCCGTCCCCGCCCTACCGGAGCCCTTCGCCGGCTGGTTCGCCCGGCGCGGCTGGCAGCCGCACCCGCACCAGCTCGAGCTCATCGCCCGCGCCGCCGATCCCGCCACCCTGCTGATCGCGCCGACCGGCGGCGGCAAGACCCTGGCGGGCTTCCTGCCGAGCCTGATCGAGCTCGGGCCCCGCCCCGCGCCCGGGCTGCATACCCTCTACGTCTCGCCGCTAAAGGCGCTCGCCGCCGACATCCGCCGCAACCTCGGCGCGCCGCTGGCCGAGATGGGGCTGGCCGTCCGCGTCGAGGACCGCACCGGCGACACCGGCGCCGCGCAGCGCGCCCGCCAGCGCGTCGACCCGCCGCAGATCCTGCTGACCACGCCGGAGTCCCTGGCGCTGATGCTCTCCTACGAGCAGGCGCCGGCCATCTTCGGCGCCCTCTCGCGGGTGATCGTCGACGAGATCCACGCGCTGGCCGAATCGAAGCGCGGCGATCAGCTGATGCTTGGCCTCTCCCGCCTGCAGGCGCTGGCGCCGACGATGCGCCGGGTCGGCCTCTCCGCCACCGTCGAGGACCCGCCCGCGCTGGCCCGCTTCCTCGGCAAGGGCACGCAGGTGCTGCTGGCCGATCCCGGCCCCGAGCCCGACATCTCGATTTTGGAGACCGCCGAGCCGCCGCCCTGGGCCGGCCAGACCTCGCGCTATGCCGCCCCGGCGGTGATGGAGCTGATCCGCGCCGCCACCACCACGCTCGTCTTCATCAACACCCGCGCCCAGGCCGAGCTGTTCTTCCAGTCGCTCTGGGCCGAGAACGCCGAGGGCCTGCCGATCGGCCTGCACCATGGCTCGCTCAGCCGCGAATCCCGCAGCCGCGTCGAGGCGGCGATGGTCGCGGGCGAGCTTCGGGCCATCGTCGCCACCGGCTCGCTCGACCTCGGCATCGACTGGGGCAACGTCGACCTCGTGGTCCAGGTCGGCGCACCGAAGAACGTCAAGCGCCTGGTCCAGCGGATCGGCCGTGCCAACCACCGCTACAACGCCCCGTCGCGTGCCGTGCTGGTGCCGGCCAACCGCTTCGAGGTGCTGGAATGCCGCGCCGCCCTCGACGCCGTCCGCGCCCACGACCTCGACGGCGAGCCGCGCGGCCCCGGCCCCCTCGACGTCCTCTGCCAGCACATCCTGCTCGTCGCCTGCGCCGGGAGCTTCGACGCCGGCGCGCTCTTCGCCGAGGTCCGCCAGGCCGGCCCCTACCGCGACCTGTCGCGGCCCGACTTCGACGCCTGCCTCGAGTTCTGCGCCAGCGGCGGCTACGCGCTCCGCGCCTACGACCGCTGGCAGCGGCTGGTCGAGCACGACGGCCGCTGGAGCCTGCGCGACCCGCGCCGCGCCCGGTCGATCCGGATGAACGTCGGCACCATCGTCGACACCGAGAAGCTCGCGGTCCGGCTCCGGGGCCGCTTCGGCACCCCGCTCGGCGAGATCGAGGAGGACTTCGCCGCGACGCTGGTCCCCGGCGACACCTTCCTGATCGGCGGCGAGACCGTCCGCTACGAGGCCCTGCGCGAGATGGTGATCGAGGTCAGCCGCCAGCCGTCGCGTCGGCCGAAGATCGCCATGTACGCCGGCACCAAGCTCGCCACCTCGACGCTGCTCTCCCGGCGCGTGGTCGAACTCCTCGCCCGCCCCGCGGCCTGGGGCGCATTGCCGCCCTACATGCGCGCCTGGCTCGAGACCCAGACCGGGGTCAGCCGCCTGCCCCGCCCCGACCGCCTGCTCATCGAGAGCTTTCCACGCGGCGAGCTGGCGCATCTCTGCCTCTACGGCTTCGCCGGCCGCAACGCCCACCAGACCCTCGGCTTGCTCGTCACCCGGCGCATGGAGACCGCCGGCCTCAACCCGATCGGCTTCGTCGCCAACGACTACGCGCTGCTGATCTGGGGCCTCGACCCGGTGCCGGACCCCGCGGCGCTGCTCGACCCCGCGGACCTGCGCGACGGCCTCGAGGGCTGGCTCGGCGAGAACGCGGTGATGAAGCGCACCTTCCGGGGCGCCGCCACCGTCGCCGGTCTGATCGAGCGCAACCTGCCGGGCCGGCGCAAGACCGGCCGACAGGCGACCTTCTCCTCCGACATTCTCTACGACACCCTGCGCAAGTACGACCCCGACCACCTGTTGCTGCGCATCACCCGCGCCGAGGCCGGCCGCGGCCTGGTCGACTTCGGCCGCATCGAGGAGATGCTGGCCCGCAGCCGCGGCCGCATCGACCTCGTGCGCGCCCCGCACGTCACCCCGCTGGCCGCGCCGCTCTTCCTCGAGATGGGCCGCGTGCCGATCCGCGGCCGGGCCGAGGCCCGACTGGTCAGCGAGGCCGCAGCCGCCCTCCTCGCCGAAGCCGGGCTCGCGCCCGACCCGCCGCCCTGAAACTGCCTCCGGATGGATCGGCCACGTCCTCGGGGCAGAGCCGTCCGACCGCCCGGCACCGCGGCCGACGGCCACCCCTCAACGCTCTCCGCCCGAACGCCTCGCCCTGCGTTAACGATTGATCCCGACTGTTTTACTATACATATGGCTACCATACGCCTTCCATACGCGCTCCACATCGAGCGAATCCGCGTAAACCTCTGACCGCTCGAAGGCCCCGAAGCGGGCGCCGCACCGAGCGACGCGGATGCCGCCGCATTCCGCCGAAGCGCGGTCGATGCCGACGAAGACGGCAACCTTGCCGCGCGCGGCGGCGACCATGGCCGTCACGTCGCTTCCCCATATGGTGTCGACCGTCTCCGGGATGATCGTGCCGTCGTGGCGGCGCGGCGTGCCGACGCGCCCCCACGGCGAGCGAAGCCATGTCGGGCCGCAGCGACAGCATACCGCCGCGCTCGCGCCCGGCTCCGGACCGGCCGCCCGTAGAGAACTGGACGATCAGCCCGGGGCAATACGCGCGCAGTCCCTCGAGCAGGCGGCCGAACCGCCCCGGGTCGGAGCTGGGGGGCTCGTCGTCGTTGCGCACATGGCAGTGCGCGATCGTCGCGCCCGCCGCGAAGGCCTCCTGTGTGCTCTCGATCTGCTCGGCGACGGTGATCGGCACCGCCGGTTGTTGGACTTTCGCGGCAGGCCGCCCGTGATCGCCACGCAGATGATGCATGGCTTGGTCATCACCGGCCCTCTACGATTGGCGTGAGCACGAAATCGAAGGGTGAGCGCCACATGGTCGCTGCGTCCTCGACCCGCTCGAACGGCGCGAGCAGCGTCCGCTTCACCCCGAAGACAGTGTCCGAGTCGATGTATGGATCGTCGCCCACGAAGGTGTGGGTGACGACTTTCTGGAAACCCGGCGCGGTGACCATGTAGTGCATGTGGGCCGGACGGTAGGGGTGGCGTCCGAGATGGCCGAGCATCTGGCCCACAGGTCCGTCGTCGGGGATCGGGTAGGAGACCGGCTTGATGCCTACGAAGCTGTAGCGGCCGTCCGGGCCGGTCACGAAGATGCCGCGATTATTCCACTTGGGCTGGATGCCCGGCTGTTGCACGTCGTAGAAGCCGTCCGCGTTGTCGGACCAGACGTCGACCCGGGCGCCGTCAACCGGGCGTCCGTCGAGGCAGAGCACGCGCCCCTCGAAAAGGCAGGACTTCGCCCTTGCCGTCGAGCGATATGCTGGCGCCCATCGGCCGGACCGGCGCGCCGTCGACGTGGAACGGGCCGAAGACGGTGTTCTCCGTCGCTCCTTCGGGGCGGCGGTTGTTGATGGCGTCGACCAGCATCGAGAACCCGAGCGTGTCGCTGAGGAGGATGAACTCCTGGCGCTCTTGCGAGCAAATCTGGCCGGTCCGCGTCAGGAAGTCGATGCCGATGTCCCATTCTTCCTGCGTGAGCTGCACCTCCTTTGCAAAGGCGTGGAGATGCTTCACGAGCGCGGCCATGACCGCGGCCAGTCGCGGATTGATACTCGGTCCCATGCGGGCGTTGACAGCCTCGACCGAACCTTTCTCGGTAAAATAGGCGTTCATGCGTTCTCCTCCCCGGAGGCCCTGCAGTGGTGGGTTTTCAGCAGTTCGCGATCGAGGGGCTCGGATCGCGGCCGCCGCCTTGCGGTCTATTTACGTCAGGGCTGCGGCTCCGCGCCCTCCCAGGCGCGCTGGAGCAGGTCGCGCAGGGGCCTGGCTTCGATCGGGCGGGGGTTCCAGTAGGGATTGGCGAGCGCGATCTCGCAGGCGCGGTCGAGGTCGGCCTCCTTCAGGCCCAGGTCGCGCAGCGCCGTGGGGACGCCGAGCTTCACCGCCATCTGGTGCAGGCCGACGGAAGCGTCCGAGGCACCGATCGCCGCGGCGATCCGCCCCATAGCCTCGGGGGCCGCAGGGCTGTTGTAGGCGAGGGCATGGGGCAGGACGACGGTGTGCGTCTCGGCATGGGGCAGGTTGAAGCTACCGCCGAGCGTGTGGCAGAGCTTGTGATGCAGGGCCATCCCGATGTTGCCCAGCACCGTCCCGCAGAGCCATGCGCCGTAGAGGCACTGCGACCGGGCCTCCTTGTCCTGGGGCGCCTCGACCAGCGCCGGCATGCCTTTCGCGAGGGCGCGGACGCCTTCCTCGGCCATGAGCGACATCACCGGGTTGCCGTCCCTAGAGTAGAGGCCTTCGGCCGCATGGGCGATCGCGTTCATGCCGCTGACCAGGGACATGCCGAGCGGCAGGGTCATGGTCAGGTCGGGGTCGTAGACCACCGAGCGCGGCAGGACACGCACGTCCTTGCCGGTGCGCTTCAGGCCGCCCTCGGTGATCCCGTAGATCGGCGTCATCTCAGAGCCGGCATAGGTAGTCGGAATGGCGATTATCGGGATCGGCGCCTCTAGGGCGATCGCCTTGCCGAGGCCGATGGTCGAGCCGCCGCCGACGCCAAGAATGCGCTCGCGACCGCCAAAGCCGTGGTCCAGGGTCAGGACGTGCCCTTCCTGAACTACTTCGAAACGCCGAAGATCACCCAGGAAAACATGGGCCAGTTTACCAAGCCGGTGTTCTAGGCTTTTGGGGCGCGAAGTCCGCGGACTTTGCGCCTCGACCCGCCAAGATGACATATCGGGAGGATGCTATGGGCCGTGTGTCCGGACGTTCGTGCATCGTGACCGGCGCCGCGCAGGGCATTGGTCGTGCCATCGGAGAGGCGCTGTTAGATGAGGGCGCCGATGTCTGCTTCGCCGATATCAACGCAGACAAGGTAGCAAGCGTCGCAGAGGCCAACGCCGACCGCGCCAAAGGGGGCGGCGGCAAGGTCTGCTGGGCCGCCGTCGATGTGACCGAGCGCGACCAAGTCCGGGCGATGATCGAGAAGGCGGTTGGCGCCTTCGGCAAGCTCGACGTGAAGTTCAACAACGCCGGCGTCAACAAGCCGATGAACTTCCTCGATGCCACCGAGAACAACTGGAACTTCATAATGGGGGTGAACGGTCTCGGCTGCCTCATCGGCATGCAGGAGGCTGCGAGGCAGTTCATACGGCAGGGGACGTTCGGCAAACTCATCAATACCGCCTCGATCGGCAGCCGCCAGGGGTTTGACAACGTCGCGCCCTACTGCGCCAGCAAGTGGGCGGTGGTCTCGCTCACCCAATCCGGCGCGCGGGACCTTGCAAAGCATGACATCACCGTCACCGGCTTCGCGCCCGGCGTCGTAGCGACCGAGATGTGGGAAGCGGTCGACAAGGACCTGATGGAGATCGGCGCCGCACAGAAGCCCGGCCAGGCGATGGAGGAGTTCTCGGCGACCATCCTCAGGGGACGCGTCGCACTACCCAAGGACATCACCGGGACGACCACCTTCCTCGCATCGCCCGACAGCGACTACATGACCGGCCAGATCGTCATGATCGACGGCGGCATGACCTTGGTGTGAGCGGTTGGCCAGACCGCACCGCTGAGCTCGGATTAAGGAGAAGCAAATGGCGAAGAGCCGCATCAAGGACCTCAAGGCCGGGTTCGCTCGACAAGGGATCTTTATTGCCTTCGTCCTGTTCATGATTGGGTTCGGGATATTCTCGGACCGGTTCCTGACGCCGGAGAATCTCGAGAGCGTTGTGCGCTCGTCGGCCATCATCGGGGTTATGGCCGTCGGCGTGACGGTGGTGGTGCTGGGCGGCAACCTTGACCTCTCGGTCGGCTCGATGCTGTCCTTCGCGACCGTCCTCGTGGTCGACCTCCATGACAAGATCGGCCCTGGGCTCGCGATTGTGACGATGCTGGCAGCGACGCTCGCCCTCGGCGCGGTCAACGGCATCCTGATCGGCTACGCGCGGCTCAATTCGCTCATCGTTACGCTCGGCATGCTGTCGGCAATCCAGGGCCTCACGCTGATCTATTCGGGCGGCCAGAACGTCGACATCCACGATCAGGAGAAGACTTGGTTCGCCGTGTTCGGCCGCGGCAACATCGCCGGCCTCGACATGCCGATCATCATCTTCTTTTTGCTGGCGTTGATCCTCCACGCGGTGATCGCCTACACGCCCTACGGACGCCGGGTCTATGCCGTCGGCGGGAACCCGAGCGCCGCAGTTTTCTCGGGAATCCGTCGCAGCCGCGTGGTGTTCTCAACCTATCTGGTGTCGGCCTTTTGCGTCGCGCTGGCGGCGATCATTCTGGGCAGCCGCGTCATGGGTTCGCAGAACAATGTTGGCCAGGGATACGAGCTTCTGGTCCTCGCCGGCGTCATTCTTGGCGGCACATCGCTGCTGGGTGGCTCGGGGAGTGTCTTGAAGACCGTGATAGGCGTGCTGATCCTGGGCTTCATCCAGAACGGGCTTCTGCTGCTCGGCTATCGGTTCTACGCCCAGTGGATCGTCACGTGGATCGTCATCATTCTCGCGGTCTGGGTAGACTTCGCGGCCAAGCGCGGCCGAC
Organism: uncultured Alphaproteobacteria bacterium; assembly: GCA_963847795.1. Classification (GTDB taxonomy): domain Bacteria; phylum Pseudomonadota; class Alphaproteobacteria; order Rhodobacterales; family Rhodobacteraceae; genus Amaricoccus. Next base: position 188,383 of record CAWKBH010000015.1, on the reverse strand, counting down.
TTCTGTCGCCGATCGCCTGAGGGAGGGAAACATGGCGGACAACGTCGCAATCGATCGTAAGTACCAGAGGAATTTCGGGATCGGACCGTACGCCCAGTGGGTCCTGCATCACCCGATCTGGGCGTTCGTGGTAATCATCTTCATCTTCTTCTCGCTGGGCACGGAGCATTTCTTCTCGATCGCCAACTTCCAGAACGTCTTGGTACAGACCTCGACGATCGGCCTGATCGCGCTCGGCATGACCCTTGTGATGATCAATGGAAACATCGACCTCAGCGTCGGCGCGGTTGTCGCTTTCGCCGCCAGCCTCACGATCGACATCATGGGCTGGCCGGTCTTCGAAGCATGGGGGAACTGGCAGCTCATGCCCGCAGTTCTCGCGGGCTTGCTGTCGGGAATCGTCCTCGGTGCGCTGAACGGTTTCATCGTCTGGAAGACCGGCATCGACGCCTTCATCGTGACGCTCGGCGCGATGCTTGGCGTGCGCGGTCTCGTCTTCGTCTACACCAACCAGCAATCGTTCTACGCGATGAATTTCGCCTATTCCGACTTCGGCGGCAGCAGTGTCCTGGGCCTTCCGACGCTGGCGCTCATCTTCCTCGCTGTTCACGGCCGCGATCCACATTCTGCTCAGCCGCACCGTGCACGGATCGAACACCTACGCCGTGGGTGACAATCGCGAGGCGGCGGTGAACGCCGGTATCCGCGTCGGCCCGCACATGATGATCAACTTCATGATCGTTGGCTTTCTGGCGGCACTCGCCGGTATCACGCTGTCGACCCAGATGGGCGCCTCCACGCCGAATCTCGGGACGAATTCGAGTTGTGGGTGATCACGGCGGTCGTCCTCGGGGGCACTAAACTCACCGGCGGTGCCGGCAACATCATCGGGACCTTCGGCGGAGTGCTGGCGATCGGCATCCTGCGGAACGGCATGGACCTGATGCAGGTCAAGGCATTCTACGTGCTGGTCGTTCTCGGCGCGATCCTGATCGCGGTGCTGTTCTTCGACAAGCAGATAAACCGCAAGGGCGAAGAGGAGTTGAGGCTATGAGCACCGCGGCAAGTGCCCATGAGGCCAAGCCCACACTGCTCCTCGAAGGTATCGTCAAGACCTTCCCCGGGGTGCGGGCGCTGGACGGCGTGAACTTCGAGGTCCGCGCTGGCGAGGTCCACGCACTGATGGGCGAGAATGGCGCCGGCAAATCGACGCTGATGAAGGTGCTCGCCGGGGTCTACCACCCTGACGAGGGTCAAGATCTTCATCGACGACAGGTCGGTCGTCATCAACAACCCGATCGAAGCCAAGGAGCATGGGATCATCCTGATCCACCAGGAACTCAGCCTGGCCGAGGAAATGTCGGTGGCCGAGAACATCTTTCTCGGCGAGTTGCCGCGCAGCAAATGGGGTTTCGTCAACTGGAAGACGCTCGATGACCGCGTCGGCACAATCCTCAAGAGGCTGAACGCCGACTGGGGCCCGCGCACCAGGATCGGGAGCCTCTCCCTCGCCAAGCAACAGATGTGCGAGATCGCCCGCGCGCTCACGCACTCGAGCCAAGATCGTCGTGTTCGACGAGCCGACCGCCTCGCTCAACGACGCCGAGAAGATCGTGCTCTTTGACATCATCAAGGATTTGCAGTCCGCCGGCGTGGGGATCGTCTACATCTCCCACCGGATGGAGGAGATCTTCAAGATCACCGACCGAATTTCGATTCTGCGCGACGGCAGCTATCGCGGCACGGTGAACACCGCCGAGACCGACGAGGACGAAGTCACGCGAATGATGATCGGCCGCAGTCTCGATCTGTCGCGGCAGGAGGCCCCATCCCGAGCGCCTTCACCAGGTCATCTACCGAGCGCGTCGAGACACCTTGAATGTAGGCCTCCTGGATCACCGCGGTCAGCGCCTTCTCCGCCATCCGCCGCGGTTCGAGGAACCCCGGGAAGTAGGACCCCCGCCGCAACTTCGGGATGCGCAGCTCCACCGTCCCGGCCCGCGTCTCCCAGTCCCGGTCGCGGTAGCCGTTGCGCTGGACCAGCCGATCCGGGCTCTTCTCGCCCCAGCCCGCGCCGGTCAGGCCGCCGACCTCCAGCTCTATCAGCCGCTCGGCGGCAAAGCCGATCATCTCGCGCAGCAGATCGGCGTCGGGGGTCTTCTCGACCAGGCCGCGCAGCGTCATCATCTCGTCGGTCATCGTGGATCTCCGGTTCAGGTTGGCGTCTCCAACCCGACCCTACCGAAGAACCCGCGATGGCCACCGCGCCGCCGCCCGCCCGCCAGCGCCTCAATCCGCGCGAGCGGGCGGCGGCGCTACCGTCGAGCTACACCACCACCTGGGACACGACCCAAGCGACAACGCCTAGAGGTTTGCGTGCCTTTGTGAGTGTGCCTTTGCCGAGTGATGGTTCAGCGCAGCTTTCCGCAGCGCTTGTACTGGAATTCCTGAACTTTTCGGATTGGGTATAAATCGCCCGCCGATCTGCACGCCGACAATGATTTCAGTGGTATCGAAGAGGGCGCCAACCCCGGCGGGAATTGTTCTGCCGGCCCGTGCTCCTGCCCGAGGAAGCGAAAGGCGCACGGTCAGTCCCTGGTTCGTCGAGAGATACTCGACAGTCCCGTCGATCTGATCGACTAGTGGATGAAATCTGACGGTCAAGTCCAGCAGGGGATTCCCGCCAGCTGAGCGACATGCAATTCTGGCGCATGCGCACCGGAATATCTCTCGACGTCTCGCCCGCCGACCGCCGCCGCTTGCAGGCGCTGGTCCGCGACCGCAACACGGCCCAGAAGCACGTCTGGCGGGCCGAGATCGTGCTGCTCAGCGCCGACGGCCTCGGCACAGTCGCGATCATGCGCCGGACGGGCAAGTCGAAGACCTGCGTCTGGCGCTGGCAGGAGCGCTTCGCCGAGGAAGGCTGTGAAGGTCTCCTGCGCGACAAGACCCGGCCCCCGCGCATCCCGCCGCTCGGGCCCGAGGTGGCGGAGCGGGTGGTCGCGCTGACCCTGAGCGATCCGCCGACCGAGGCGACCCATTGGACCGCGGCGATGATGGCGAAGACGGCCGGTATCAGCGTCAGCTCGGTCCAGCGCATCTGGCGCGCCCATGGGCTCCAGCCGCACCGGATCCGGCAGTTCAAGCTCTCGAACGATCCGCGGTTCGTCGCAAAGCTGCGCGACGTGGTCGGGCTCTACCTCGACCCGCCCGAGCACGCCATCGTGCTCTCCGTCGACGAGAAGAGCCAGATCCAGGCGCTCGACCGCACACAGCCGAGCTTGCCGATGTAGAAGGGGCGGCTCGGCACGATGACCCACGACTACAAGCGCAACGGCACCACCACGCTGTTCGCCGCGTTGAACGTGGTCGAGGGCCCGGTCATCGGCCGCAGCATGCCCCGGCATCGGCACCAGGAGTTCATCCGCTTCCTCAACGCCGTCGAGGCCACCGTCCCGCAAGGCAAGCAGGTCCACGCGGTCCTCGACAACTACGCCGCGCACAAGCGACAACGCCTAGAGGTTTGCGTGGCTTTGTGAGTGTGCCTTTGCCGAGCGATGGTTCAGCGCACAGCTTTCCGCAGCGCTTGTACTGGAATTCCTGAACTTTTCGGATTGGCTATAAATCGCCGCGCCGATCTGCGCGCCGACAATGATTTCAGTGGTATCGAAGCAGGGCGCCAACCCCGGCGGGAATTGTTCTGCCGGCCCGTGCTCCTGCCCGAGGAAGCGAAAGGCGCACGGTCAGTCCCTGGTTCGTCGAGAGATACTCGACGGTCCCGTCGATCTGATCGACCAGCGCCTGCACCAGGCGATAGCCCAGTCCGCACTTCTCTTCTCCCGTTTCGCCTGCCAACAAGCCAGGTCCGTCGTCGCTGATTTCGACGAAGACGGTCCCATCGGCGTCCTTGCCGCAGGCGACCTCAATCCTGCCCGGCTGGCCCGCACGACGCCCGTGCTTGATGGCATTGGTGAGGACCTCGGTGACGATCTGGGCCGCAGGAAGCAGGCGATGCAGAGCCACCGTGCAGTCGCCGCCGAACGAGCCGGCTATGACTACATTGTCGGAGACGCCCGACCCGAGCGCCGAGCATATCATGCCCAGGTGGTGGCCCAAATCGGCCGATCCCTGCGCCCCTGAGGAGAGCAACCGGTGCACGCGCGAAATCGCGTTGATTTGCACGTTGATCGCCTCCAGCAGCAGCGAAAGATCGGCTACGCCGGGGGGTGGGTCGCGGCGGACCAGTTCAGTGCCCTTCAGGCGGACGTAGCAGGCAAGCAGCGCCAGATGATTTGCGATCCGGTGGTCCGCTTCGGCGAATTGGCTGCAGTTCGATCGGATGTCATCGTCGATCATGTCACGCCTCGTGGTTTCCGCTGATCAGAGAGCCGCGATCGCACGCTCGTTTGTCTCCGAGGAAACTTGCCGCGCTCGTAGCGTTGCCCGATGGAACCGAGAGTGTCCTCGAAGCGTTTCACTAAACCAGCGGAAGTGCATTGCTCCATGTTAGTTGGAGCGTGGATATTTTGGTTCGGCGTGAGGCTGGGACGTATCGGCTGTGATCCTGCTTCTCGCGGTTGCGCCGGGAGATTGCGGCGGGTTCCGAGCGATTACCCCTCTACGAGCTGTAGTACTGGCTGAAGGTCGACCGAATGCACTGGTTGAGTCTCGACGACGACCTCCACCTCCATGCCGAGGAGAGCGCCGCCTACGCCGTGGAAACTGCCCGTGATCGGCACGATTTGACGGATGTCCCGGGCGACCGCGACCGGTATAAGGTTCATGCCCCCGACGCTCCGGTTGGTCGGATCGAAGGTGATCCAACCAGCACCTGGCACATAGACCTCGGCCCAGGCATGGGTCGAGCCCGCGCCGCCGAAGCCGACAGCGTCAGGCCCCGGAACCAGGTAACCTGACACGACGCGCGCCCCGAACCCAAGGCTCCGCGTGGCGTCAGCGAAGAGTTCGGCAAAGTCGCGGCAAGAGCCCGAGCCCAGGTCGAGCGTTTGGATTGGAGATTGGGTGCCCTCGGCCTCGCGGCTCCGGTAGAAAATTGCATCGTGGACACCGGCACTGAGGTCCTTGAGCAGTGCCAAGGTGTCCGTGGTCGCACCGCCCACGAAGGCCGCGGTCCAGGTCCGCAGACGCCCGTCCGGATCGGGGTACTGAGGTACCGTCAGGACACCAAGGTCCAGCCAGTCGTCAGGCGCGTACTGGAAAGGGTAGACGATCGCCGAAGCGGCAATGTCGAAGATCGGCCAGGCGACGGCGTCGAGCTCAATTCGCGCGAAGCTGTCGACCTGCATCAGGTCCCCCATCGCCCTGAAAGCGGCGGTCGCGACGGCGTTTCCCCAGACGTCGTAGGCCCAGGTGACGCTGGCCTCCGGCGAGATTGTCAGCTCGAAATCGATCAGCCGGAGATCGCGGCTTTCGCGTGGACGGAGCATCATACGGTGAGGACCGAAGGCGACTGCCTGCCGGTAGCGATAGCTCGTCCTGTGATGGATGCCGAGGCTGATCACCGCGAAGCTCCCCTTGAATTCTTGGCGGCAAACCCGCCCAACCGGCCGAATGCCGGGTCAGGCCAAGTGGTGGCAGCGCCTTCAGCCGCCTTCTTGCAACCGTGCTGTAGGTCTCGGTCAGATGGGTCCCCAGAAGCACCGAATGCGACGTCCGATCTGCTGCGTGTGCCTACGACGCCACGACCTCGCGCGTTCTACACGTGCCGGTCAACTCTCCGTACTGACGCATGTTAGCTAGGCCTCTTTTCTGTGCCGACTTTCGCCGAGTTGAGGCTTGGGAAACTCCTTGGCCCTCTAGCGCCACCAAACGCATCGAACCCCCGCCTAGCTTCAGCCATCCACTACCGCCGCCGCACCGAATTGCCGCCGTCGATGATGCGGTGGATCAGGTCGGCCACGGCGGCATGCAGCACGGCCTGGCCGTCATCGCCCGGGTCGTTCGCATGTGCCGCCGCCGCATCCTGCAGGATGCCGACGATCTCGCGCTCGGGCAGGACTTTGCGGTCGTTCAGCGCCAGCATCAGCGATTCGCAGATGGCCAGGGCCGCGGCCGCCGTCACCTCGGGTCCGGGCGGAGGGGCAGTCGGCGGGGTCGAGGATGGCGCTCGGGCCTCCATGTGCGGAACCTTTTCATATTGCGGCCGCGGGCAGAGCGCCCGTCGATCCCGCAGCAATCTGCATCGCAACTGTCGCAGGTCTGGCGTAGAATAAACTGATCCACGGCAGGTTTGGCGGGATGAAAGCCTGACAGACAGAAGAGGATATGAACGCCGCGCTTCCGGACGCGGCATCCGAAGGGACGTTCAATGTCCACCGCTCAAAGCCCTCTTGCCCGAAAGCTGGGCAACTTCGTTGCTCTTTCCGATGCCGAGCTCGAGGTGCTTGCAGGCCTGCACCGACGCCGTCGCAGTTTCGTCGCGGGCCGCGATCTTGTGCACCAGGGCCAGACCCATCAGGCAGCCTATATCCTCGCCGAGGGCTGGGTCTGTTCCTACAAACTGCTGCGCGACGGCTCGCGACAGATCGTCGATTTCCAGATCCCGGGCGATTTCCTGGGGTTGCGCTCGGTGCTCTTCCGCACCGCCGACCACAACATCGAGCCGGTCACCCCGGTCGAGGCCTCCGAGGTTCTGGAGAGCGACCTGCTGCAGGCTTTCGCCACCACACCGCGCCTGGCCACGGCGGTTCTCTGGGCCGCGTCGCGGGACGAAGCGATGGTCGTGGAGCATCTGGTCGGCATCGGACGGCGAAACGCCCTGGAGCGGACAGCGCATTTCCTGCTCGAACTCAGCGCCCGGCTGACGCTGGTCGGTCGCGGAACGCGCGAAGGTTTCGCCTGTCCGCTGTCGCAATACCAGCTGGCCGACGCGCTGGGGCTCAGTGCCGTCCACATCAACCGGGTGCTGCGCGAGCTGCGCGAGGACGGGCTGCTGACCTTCCAGAAGGGCCAGGTGACCATCCACGACTTCGACGGGCTGGTCGATCTGGCCGAGTTCGACCGCTCCTATCTGGATCAGGAAGGCCCGCTGTTGCGGTAGCGACCCTGTCTCATCCCCCGTTCTGCGCGGGGACCGGCACCGAAGCAGTGGGGCTCCCGATAGCCGAGGTGAAATCCGCGGCCGATATGCCCGGCAGGACATTCAGGAAGGCGACGAGCGCCCAGACCTGATCGTCGGTCTTGGTCGGGCCGAAGGCCGGCATGCCGGTCATCTTGATGCCGTGCTTGATGAACTGGAAGTTCTCTTGCGGATCCGGCTCGCGGTCGGCGCGGAACAGGTCGGGCGGCGTCGGGTTCAAACCCTGCGAGATCGGCGTGGGCTCTACGCCCGGACGGCCGTGGCAGACCGCGCAGGTCTGCACATAGATCTGCCCGCCTTCGGCGATCTTCTGCGGTGCATCAAGGCCCTCGGGAACGACATTCGCTTCCAGGCGGCGGGCCACCGAATGCTCCATGGTCTGATGCGTGGCCCAGTAGACGAGGCGCGAATCCGGCGTTGTCGCCGAAACGTCGTAAAGGCCGGAATTGACGAAGGCGTAGGTCCCGACCGCGCCGACGGCTGCGGTGACGGCCAACGTGCTCAGGACGATGATGGGCGTTTTCATTTTGGTCTCATTTTTGTATCTGGACGCGTTGGATGGGGTCGGCGCGGGGGAAATCCGCCCGCGCCGGACAGATCACGTGGTGATGATGACCTTGAGCGCCTTGGTCTCGGCGGCATTGCCGAAGGTCTCGTAGGCTTTCTCGCCTTCGGCCAGCGTGAAGCGGTGCGTGATCAGCAGCGTCGGGTCGATCTTCTTCGCCGCGACGGTCTTGAACAGCATCGGAATTGTCGCCGTGTCGACCAGACGCGTGGTGATCGCGATGTTGCGGTCCCACAGGGTTTCCAGATGAAGACTGGCGGGTTTGCCGTGGACGCCGATATTGGCGATGGTGCCACCCGCCGCGACCAGCTTCTCGCAGAGCTCGAATGTCGCGGGTATGCCGACGGCCTCGATGGCCGTATCGACCCCCGCGCCGCCGGTCAGCTTCATCACCGCCTCGACCACGTCTTCGTTCGAACTGTTCACCGTGTCGGTGGCGCCAAAGCGTCTGGCGATCTCCAGCCGGTTGTCGTCGAGGTCGATCATGATGATCGAGCCGGGCGAGTAGAACTGCGCCGTCAGGAGTGCGGCCAGGCCGATCGGCCCCGAGCCGACGATGGCGACGGAGCTGCCCGGCTGGACCTTGCCATTCAGGACGCCGCATTCGAAACCGGTCGGCAGGATGTCGCTCAGCATCACCAGCGCCTCCTCGTTGGCGCCTTCGGGGATGTGGTAGAGGCTCATGTCGGCGTGGGGCGTGCGGACGTATTCGGCCTGGGTGCCGTCGATCGCATTTCCGAGAATCCAGCCCCCGGTGGTGCAGTGCGAATACATCTGCTTGCGGCAGAATTCGCAGGTGCCGCAGGCGCTGACGCAGGAGATCAGCACATGGTCTCCCGGCTTGAACGCGGTGACGGCGGCGCCCACGCTGTCGATCACGCCGACCCCCTCGTGGCCGAGGATGCGGCCCGGTGTCGCCGTCGGCACGTCGCCTTTCAGGATATGCAGGTCGGTGCCGCAGATCGTGGTCTGAGTGACCCGCACGATCGCGTCTCCGGGAGCCTGGATGACCGGCCTGGGGCAATCCTGCAGCTCGATCTGGCCGGGCCCCGCATAGACCATCGCCTTCATATGGGTGACTCCCCCGCGATCGGCTGTCGGTGCGGTCTCGTCGGAACGGGGCGCATTGGGGTTCGATTTCAACAGCGTGGTCATAGCGGTTCTCCATGTTGGCGTCTTGCAATTGGTGCGATCCGCCAACTGCTTTTCCGGGCGGGACGAATGACGTCGCCGGTCCACGCAAAATCAGAAGCTGAGAACGGAAGCTCGCACTGCTGGTCGGAGTGTCGCCTGCTCCGATGCACCGCGCACTGATCCACGTTGGTGGGAGAGCGGAAATTGTCCGCTACCGCTCACTTCTGCGACAGCTCCGCGCGACGAACCGTCGTCGGATCGGCCTGCCTGACCTGGGTCAGGACGGGACTTTCTCCACCTCGCGATGGGACGCCTGGCTCTTCGTCTGCGCGGGGCCGGCAATGTCGAGAACGACCCGCGCGGCGACCTTGCCGTGTTCCAGGCGGTCGAAGACTTCGTTGATGTCGCTCAGGGGCTGCAATTCGATATCGGCCTTAACCTTACCATCGGCGGCGAAGGCCAGCGCCTCGGCCATCTCCTTGCGGTTGCCGACGAACGAGCCCCGGATAGTGATGCACTTGGCCACAACATCGAACAGCGGCACCGGGAATTCGCCCGGCGGCAGGCCGACCAGCGCGCAGGTGCCGCGCTTGCGTGTCATCGCGATCCCCTGCTGGAAGGCAGCCAGCGACGGCGCGGTGATCAGCACGCCGTGCGCGCCGCCATCTGTGCCCTTGTGGACAGCCTCGATCGCGTCAGCGTCCTTGGCGTTCACCACCAGATCCGCCCCCAGCTTGGTGGCATGAGCCAGCTTGCCGTCGTCGATATCGACGGCGCAGACATGCAGCCCCATCGCCTTTGCGTACTGGATCGCAAGGTGCCCGAGGCCTCCGGCGCCCGAGATCACGACCCATTCGCCGGGCCGCGCTTCGGTCACCTTCAGCCCCTTGTAGGTGGTGATCCCGGCGCAGATCAGCGGCGCGGCTTCCTGCGGGCTAAGTCCCGCGGGGATATGCGCGACGTAGTCGGGATCGGCGAGGATGTATAGAAGCTCTCGGCGGGCGGCGTCCTCCCATGATCCAGCCTCCCGGCGGCCACGCCGTTCACCCCTACGCGCGGTCCTTCTCCCCCACATCCGGCCGGTGCATATCGGCATCGGCGCCGTGAACGCGCTCTACGAGATGGTTGTATTGGGGCGAGAGAATCGGCACCGTCATGTTCGGTCTCAAGCCCGGACGGCCGCGAGGAGCCCGGCCCGATGGATCTCGTGCGCCTCGCGTTCCCGCGCCGCGTCTACACGCAGTCGCACGTGGACTACGTCGCCGAGGTCGTCCTCGAGGTCGCCCGGAACGCGGCCTCCCTGCCCGGGTATCGCATCACGTCGGCGCCGCGCGTCCTGCGTCACTTCACGGCTCGCTTCGAGCCGCTCGCGTCCTGAAGCGACGTCAGCCGAACCTCACCGCGTAGATGGGCGGCAGATTGGCAGCCGCACAGACCCAGGATTCACCTTGATCGCCGGACACCCACAGGCTGCCCGACGTCGATCCCATCGCGAGCGCCCGCCCGCACGCATCGACGTCCAGGCCGTGGCGGTAGACCAGGTCGTAGCCGGCGCCGGCGGCAGCCCCGCGACAGCATGTCGAAGCTCTTGCCGCCGTCGCGCGTTCGATTGACGACGAGCCGCCGTCGACCGGCACACGCTGTCGTCCTTGACCGCGGGCACGAACCACGCGGTCATCGGATCGGCCGGATGCACGGCTACGGCGAAACCGAAGACCGAGGGTGCCGCCTCGATCTCGATCCATTGCTGCGCGCCATCGCTGGCGGAAGACGCCGCTGTGGTGCTGCGTCCAGAGATGTCGGGAGCGGCGCGCACTGGCCACGCGGTGCGGGTCCTGGACGCGGAGTCGCCCCGCTGGTCGGGCGGCATGTAGCCGGCGCGCATGCCCTGGGCGATATTGCGCCAGTTCGCGCCGGAGTCGTCGGTGTGCCAGACCCCGCCGCACGAGATGCCGACGAGAAGAGCGGCGGGCTTCCGCGGGTCGGGCGCGATCGAGTGGATGCCCGCGGCGACCGCACCCGCCCCCGAACTACTTGCCGCGCTCCGGACGGTCCCAGAGGTCGCGTCATCAGCGCCGCTCAGTACGCCATCGCCAAACGGCAGTTCAATCGCCGCATTGGGTAAGGTCGTCTGCACATCAAGCGTGACCTGCGTGCTGTTTTGCAGCGTGCTGCCGTTGGTCAGCGTGGCGGTCGCCACAATCAGGTTTGAGCCTTGCGGCAGGCTTTGCAGGTCGGCGGACGGCACGCTGATACTCCAGCTGCCGTTCGCGGCCGTGGTGGTGGTGTAAGCCTGGCCGCCCAGGGTGACGGAAATCGCCGTGCCGGCAGGCAGGCCGCTGGCGCTCCCGGAAATGGTCAGTGAGTTCTGCGCTTCCGTCGCATTGAGATACCCGTCACCGCTCACCGGGGTCGTAATGCTAAGACTGCCGCCGCCCGGGCTATCGCTATCGGGCTCAACAGTCACGCTGTGCGTGTCGGTTGCCGTCTGGCCACTGCTATTGGTGACGGTGGCGGAGAAGGTTGCGGTCCCCTCAGCCAGAGCCTGTAACGCGCTGGCGGGAACGGTAACGCTCCAGCTGCCGTCAGCCTGCACCGGCGCACGATAGGTTACGCCGTTGAGCGTGATGGTGACGATCTGCCCGGCCTCGACGTTAGTGGTGGTGCCGCTCAGCAGCTGGCTGCTCTGTTTTTCTGCGCCGTCGAGGATGTTGTCTCCCGCGAAGTTACCGAGGGTCAATGTCGGTGCGGCTGGCGACGGGCTGGTCCCGCCACCGTTGTCCGGGGCCCCTCCGCCTCCGCCACCGCCGCCACCTCCGGCTAACGCACCAACCCCGACGCCCACCAGCCCCAGCGCACCGATACCGGCCGCGGTCATCACACCGGTGTTGGCCCCCGTATCAGCAAGCAGCAGCGGGTCGATGCTGCCAAGAGATTCGTACTCTGGCGTCAACGCCATGGCGGTTTGTGTATCGACCAGCTCACTGGTCACCGGGAACAGCGCGTGTTCGGGCGGATTGATACCGTCATCAAACACCAGCTCACTGTGTTCCCCATCCACATCGTCAAAGAAGAACTGCTGATAGCGCACGGTGGTGCCATCTTTCATATGCAAAATAAGGTCGCTGCCCTGACGCTCATACTCAGCCACCAGCTCACGCGTGCCGTGGATTTTTACCACGCTGGGCTGATTAAGCAGAAGGGTTTTCGAGGTGCCTGAACTGGCCTGAGAGAGGAGTGAACCGTCGTCGCGTGAAAGGATTTCTACGCTACCGTGAGTGAGCTGTGCCATGGTCATAACCTCGTGTACACCAGATAACAGGGATAAAGTATCCGGCGCACCAAAGTAAAGAAAACTCACCTTTTAGGCGCAGGATAAAATGTATAGCCGCGCCATTTCATGACGGTGCTGTCCCCTGATGTACAGACGGATATGAAGATATCCGTAAAAAAAGCCTTAAAAATAAGAAACAATATCGATTATTTTGTAAAATTCCCTTTCAGATATAATGAATAAAACCCATACATGATTTGATTATTATTTATCGAAATGATTAATTAAATTAATCATAATGTTTCTCCAGGCGCGATCCGGCGTCTTTAAAACCGTCCAGGCTGCGAGAGAATGAATCACTAATAATTTGATTTAACTGAAGGAAAAGAAGTTAACACCACGTCTCTTTAGCCCCCCATTCCCGCAGACGATGGCGGGTCAGGCGGGTTATCACGCAGCGTGACTTACGCGAAAATTTCATGTTCGTTGATAAGCATCCTCACTGAGATGGACAGCGGATCCCGGTGAACACGTGGGAGCAAAACGGGGCCTGCGGTAATCCTTGTTATCTGTGCGAGTCGGGCGTCAATGCCACCTGCTAACCCCGGAATAAGACCCAGGAGTCCTCTGGAAATTAGCCTCTAACCGACAATTCTGATTAACAGCGACGTTTTTTCGGGTTATTTACTGGCCGGGCCTGCCTCACTGCGTTGCTGCCCCTGCTCCTCACGGTTTATCCGCAGGGTTTAACTTCTTAAACTCAGGGAGATATGGTAAAAAATGAGGCTTATTTTCTGGCAGGTAATAGGGATAAAATGACAACAGTGGATCCGCAAGCCCCTGATAGGGAAGCGCGCCAGGTACAAAATGCCACACGCAAGGCTTTTTTGATCGCCGGCATGGGTATGGCGTCATGGGCCCCCCTGGTCCCCTATGCTAAAGATCGTGCTCAACTCAGCGATGGCTCTCTGGGTACGCTGCTACTTTGTCTGGGTTTGGGCTCCCTGATTGCGATGCCGCTCACCGGTATCCTGGTGGGGCGCTTTGGCTGTAAGCGGGTGATCGCTACCGGCACTGCCCTCCTGTTGATCCTCCTGCCCCTGCTGGCCACGCTGTCCACACCCGTCACGCTGGGCATCACGCTGATGGTTTTTGGTGCTGCCATTGGCATGATCGATGTGGCGATGAATATTCAGGCGGTCGAGGTCGAGAAAGCCGCCATGAAAGCCATGATGTCAGGCTTTCATGGCTTTTTCAGTGCCGGTGGCATCGCCGGCGCAGGCCTGGTCAGCGCCGCTCTGGCGCTCGGGGCCAGCCCGTTAGTCAGCGTGTTGTTGATTAATCTGCTGCTGGTCCTGCTGTGGCTGAGCTGTCAGCGTCACCTGATGAACCAGCGCCTGCACCAGCCGGACACGCCGCTGTTTGTTATGCCGCGCGGCTGGGTGCTGTTCCTTGGCATGATGTGCTTTATTCTGTTCTTAACCGAGGGCGCCGTGCTGGACTGGGGGGCGCTGTTTCTCACCCAGGCGCGCGACCTGCCTGCCGCCCAGGCGGGTCTGGGCTATGCCGTGTTCTCAGTCGCAATGACCCTTGGCCGCTTAACCGGGGATCGCATCGTTAACTATTTTGGCCGTTTTGCCACGCTATTTTGCGGCACGCTCTGTGCGGCTGGCGGGATGCTCCTGGCGGTTTTAGTACCGAGTACGCTGGCGACGCTGCTGGGCTTTATGCTGATTGGCTTTGGCGGAGCCAACGCCGTCCCCATCATGTTCACCGCGGCGGGAAAACAAGAGGTCATGCCGGTTAATATGGCGATTTCGGCCATGACAACCATCGGTTATGCAGGTATTCTGGCGGGCCCGGCTTTGGTCGGATTTATCTCACAGTTGTCCAGCCTGTCGGTGGCCTTCAGTGCCATTGCCGCGCTGCTTTTAGTCGTGGCTGCCAGCGCCCGACTGATTACACGTTAACTGGGGTTCCATTGCATGTTGCCATATAAATTTCCGCTGACATCCGGCAATGTTACGCGCTTTTTTGTGATGTTTATCGTGGTGCTGCTGCTGGCATCAGGATTTATGATCCACAATGCGGTTAATGCCTGGTTAACGGAAAAACGCTACGCGATGGCGGATATCACGCATGCCATGCAAAAACGGATTGATGCTTATCGTTTTGCCACCTGGCAGATCTATGAAAACCTGGCGGCCAGCGCGACCGGTACCCCCTCGAACAGCCTGCAGGAAACGCGCCTGCGTCCGGATGTCTATTACCTGGAAAAAACCCGCCGGAAAACCGAAGCGCTGATTTTTGGTTCGCATGACAGCGGCACGCTGGACATGACGCTGCGCATGAGTAACTACCTTGATACGCTGTGGGGCGCGGAAAACAGCACCTGGTCGATGTACTTTCTCAATGGTCAGGACAACAGCATGATCCTGGTCTCGACCCTGCCGTTAAAAGACATGGCAACGCGCTACAAAGAGAGTGCCATCAGTAATATTGTTGAAGCCCGTCGTGCAGAGATGCTGCAGCAGGCTAACGCGCTGGATGAACGCGAGAGTTTCTCGCCGTTGCGCCGCTTCAGCTGGCAGAACGATTATTACTTTACGGTGCGTACCACCTTTAATCAGCCCGGTCATCTGGCGACCGTGGTGGCCTTCGATCTGCCGGTTAATGACATCATTCCCGTGAATATGCCGCTGGAAAATTTTCAGCTCAAGCAGGATGCCGTGCCCGCTGCGGAAGGTGATGACAGTCAGGACAGCAGCAACAGCACCCGTATCAGCTGGGTTAATCCTAATATTGAAATCGCCGCTTCGCTGGCCAGCACTCCGCTACAGCTGATCTATCGCGTGCCGATCACCGGGCTGGTGGTGGACACCTTGCGTAATCTGCTGTGGCCGCTGCTGGCTAACCTTGCGCTGCTGCTGATGTCGCTGGCAGGGCTGTTTATGCTGCGTCAACAGTCACTGCGCCCGAGCGAGAATCAGAGCGCGGAGCTGGAGTCGCTGCGTTTGCTGAATGAAGAGATTGTCGGCACTCTGCCAGTCGGACTGCTGGTGTATGATTTCGGCAACAACCGCACGATTATCAGCAACAAGATTGCTGAGCACCTGTTGCCGCACCTGAATCTGCAAAAGATTATTAATATGTCCGACCAGCATCAGGGCGTGTTGCAGGCAACGGTGAATAACGAAGTCTATGAGATCCGCCACGCCCGCAGCGTGATTTCACCCCATACCCAGCTGTTCATGATGCGCGATCAGGATCGGGAATTGCTGGTGAACAAGAAACTGCAGAAAGCCCAGCAGGTGCTGGATAAAAACCATCAGTCGCGCCAACAGCTGTTACAGAATCTGGGCCATGCCCTGCAGCGCCCGCTACACGATGTGATCAGCCGTTTACAGGCGCTGGGCGAGGAGCACTCGCCTGAACAGATCGAAAGTTCACTTGAGGCCTCAAAAGCCCTGAGTCGCCTCGTCGATGATATTGTGCTCCTTAATCAGCTTGAAACCCTCGACTGGGCACCGGATGCCTGTAGCTTCAGCCTGCAGGCACTGCTGGATGAGCTGGCGCAGGAGATCCTGCCGGTCATGCGCCGTAAGGGGCTGACGCTGATGATTGCCAACACGCTGAGCAGTGATGAAATGCGTTTTGGTGACCGCCGGGCGATTGCCAAAATCCTGTCCACGCTGCTGCATTATGCGGTCACCACCACCACCTGGGGCCGGGTCAGTATCACCGTCAGCGCCCCTCCCGAGCGCGCAGACCGTCTGTCGATTGAAATCATTGATACCGGCGCGGGCCTGTCCGCTGATGAAATGGCCAATACCGACTTCCCCTTCCTGGGAGAGACGCACCAGGATCGTTTTGGTCAGGCCTCCGGAATGGCCTTCTTCCTGTGCAAGCAGCTGTGTAAACAGCTGGGCGGCCATCTGGATATCGCGGCGCGTCCGGACATTGGTTCGCGCTTCAGCATTCAACTGCACGCTCCGCTAGAGCCGCAGGAGGATCAGGAAGAGAAATTACTCGAAGGGGTCAATGCCCTGATTGATATTACCGTTGATGACGTACGTAAAATCGTGGTGCATCAACTGGAAAACTGGGGCGCGAACTGCATCACGCCAGATGAGCGCTTCTCCGGCCAGGAACATGATGTACTGGTAACAGACGACCCTGAACGTTTAACGCCGTGGTCCCTGCTACTGGTGGATGATGAACCCGGTTTCAGCCAGATGGCTGTCCATCAGTACCGCGTTAACTTCAATATCAGCAGCGCGATGCAGGATGCGCTGCTGACGTTGATTGAACAGCAGCTTGCCCGGGACGAGTTGACTGACGAAAATATGGACCCGCAGGACACTGCACAACTTTTCGCCAGTGGCTATTTCCAGCTTTTCGTCGATACAGTACCCGATGATGTAAAGAGACTGTATAATGAAGCCGCAGACAGGGATTACAGTGCGCTTGCTCAGACCGCACACCGGCTGAAAGGCGTGTTTGCCATGTTAAATTTGCTACCCGGCAAGCAGCTTTGTGAAACGTTAGAACTGCACATTAAAGAATGTGACGATTCAAACATTAAAAATACCACCAGTGAAGTTGACACTTACGTCGACGAACTGCTGCAGCAAGGTAACCAATAATATGAATAACCTGAATGTCATTATTGCCGACGACCATCCTATTGTTCTGTTCGGTATTCGCAAGTCACTTGAGCAGATTGAATGGGTCAACGTTGTTGGCGAATTTGAAGACTCCACTGCCCTCGTTAACAGTCTGCCTAAGCTTGATGCAAACGTCCTGATCACCGACCTTTCCATGCCCGGTGAGAAATATGGCGACGGTATTACGCTGATCAAATACATCAAGCGCCACTACCCCGATCTGTCGATTATTGTGCTGACCATGAACAATAACCCGGCGATCCTTAGTGCGGTACTGGACCTTGATATTGAAGGTATCGTTCTGAAACAGGGCGCACCAACCGACCTGCCGAAGGCACTGGCAGCACTGCAGAAGGGCAAGAAGTATACCCCGGACAGCGTGGCAAAACTGCTGGAGAAAATCAGTGCGGGTGGTTACGGTGATAAACGCCTGTCGCCGAAAGAGAGCGAAGTGTTACGCCTGTTTGCTGAAGGTTTCCTGGTCACTGAGATTGCCAAGAAGCTGAACCGCAGTATCAAAACTATCAGTAGCCAGAAGAAATCAGCCATGATGAAACTGGGTGTGGATAACGATATTGCCCTGTTGAACTATCTCTCTTCAGTCAGCATGTCACCGGTGAAAGAGTAAGTTTCGCCTACCGCTTGCAGGTTCGCGCAGGCGGTAATTTATCGGGGCTGTCCTCGTTCAGGACAGCCACTGATAGTGTCTGCTATGCACTCGCCCTGCCCTTTCTTACCCGCTCAGCATAGTAGGCCAGTGACTGCTGTAGGGTGTCCATCGTGACCGGCTTCGACAAACAGTTATCCATACCCGCTTCAATACAACGCTGCTTCTCTTCGGCCAGCGCATTCGCTGTGACGCCCACCACCGGGAAGGTTTGACCCAGTTCGCGCAGGCGCTGCGTCAGGCGGTAACCGTCCATGTTTGGCATGTTGACATCGGTCAGCACAATATCAATCTCGTTGCGGCTGAGAACATTCAGGGCATCCACCCCATCCTGTGCGGTTTTCACCCGATAGCCCAGCGAACCCAGCTGATCGGAGAGCAGCATGCGGTTGATCGGATGGTCATCCACCACCAGAATGCGAATATCATCGTTACTGACCACGCTGAGCTGTTCCTGCACCAGCGTGCCGGTTATGCCTTCCGGCATCGCTACATCAACCCGGTAAATGCGGCCCAGTAGCGCAGGCAGTTCATGCGGCGTGGTGGTGGCGCACAGCCAGCGCCCCGGCAGGACTTCGCGCGGCCCGTCATTATGACGATTATCAAAGCGAATGGTCGCGCGGACGTTCTGCTCCAGCAGGAACTCATGGTCAGAGATGATGACATCGTCTATCGCGGCTTCACCTTCGTAGCGCCGGACCTGAATGCCGTGTTCACGCAGCATTTTTTCGAGGAAGTCCGCCAGCTGATCGTTGCGCACCGCCAGCCAGCACTGTTTATCCTGCAGGCCGTCATGCCGTTCAGGGGCCATCGTGCGGCTGTTGTACAGCGGAATGCGGATAATAAACTGGCTGCCCATTCCCGGCTCGGAGTCCACTTCAATGTCCCCATCCATCATATTGATCAGCTTTTCGCAGATCGCCAGTCCCAGACCGGTGCCCTGGAAGTTCCGCTGCACGCCGCTGCCCACCTGGAAGAAAGGATCAAAGAGACGCGTGAGCTCTTTCGCCGGAATACCCACCCCGCTGTCGCGCACGCGGAACGCCAGATAACCATCCTTGACATAGGCATGCAGCACAATACCGCCAGTGTGCGTAAATTTAATGGAATTGCTCAGCAGATTGGAGATGACCTGCTGCAGCCGCATCGGGTCGCCGTCCAGCGTCACGGGCACATCGCTATCGATAAAGCACCACAGCGTCAGCCGCTTTTTCACCACCATTGCCAGATAGTTGGAGGTAATATGGGCGATCACTTCCCGCGGGGAAAACTCGCGCGGCTCTATCTTCAGCTGCTCGGATTCAATTTTTGAGAAGTCGAGAATATCGCTGATGATCTTCAGCAGCAGGCTGGAGGAGTTGTTCATCGCGGTCACCAGTGACTCCACGCCCTTAGGGAGTGACTTGGTTTGCAGCAGGTCAAGGTTACCAATGATGCCATACAGCGGGGTACGCAGCTCGTGGCTGACGGTGGCAAGGAACATCGATTTAGACTGGCTGGCCTGCTCTGCGGCCTGCGCCATCTCCTGCAGCGACTCTTCCATTTTGACGCGCGCGCTGACATCTACCAGCACGCAGATCGCCACGTTTTCATTGCGATAGCGCGAATGCACAAAGCTGATTTGCAGGTTGGTATTGCTGCCGGTCAGGACATCCACGAAATTGACCTGCTGCCCGCAGATAATCTCGCTCAACCGCAGACGATCTTCCTGCGTCAGCATCGTGAGGTAGTTATGCGCCAGTTCATTACTGAGAATATTGGTGCCATCGCTGGTGCGCAGAATACAGATCCCCACCGGCGCAGAGGCAACAATTTTACGGTTGAACTGCTCGTGTTCTTCCAGGCGGTGTGCATTATCTTCCGCGGGGAGAAACATACGACGTTCAAACAGCCAGGCAAGCGTGAACAGCAGGATGGCGCTGATAATATTCAGCAGGATGGCATTAATCAGCAGCATCTTCAGCGGTTCTATCATCGCGCTGGTCGGCACGGAGTACACCACGCTGAGAGAAGACGGCGGCAGCTCTTTTTTCAATACCAGCTGTTTGTAACCCGCCACGTAGCCGAACCAGACGGCCGCATCAGGCAAATCATCCGCTGAAAAATTCGTGCTGCTGCGTGCCGATGAGAGCACGCGCTGGTTATTCTGATCGACCAGCGT
Source organism: uncultured Alphaproteobacteria bacterium (assembly GCA_963847795.1). Taxonomy (GTDB): domain Bacteria; phylum Pseudomonadota; class Alphaproteobacteria; order Rhodobacterales; family Rhodobacteraceae; genus Amaricoccus. The sequence goes on along the minus strand of CAWKBH010000015.1, from coordinate 168,816 downwards.
TACCGTCACCGGGAGATTACCGGGCGTAATAAAATCATCCATACGGATATTCTGTTCAATGCCCAGCAGTGCAGAGACTTTGTTCGCCATATAAACGGGCGTGATCATGTAGTAATAGCCGACTCCGGGCTGTGCGGTCGGCGCCACCCAGAACTGGCTACTTTTGCGCTCTTCATCATTACCGTTGCGGTATTTAAGAATGCGTTCGTGCACTGACTTCAGCGCTCGCTCACGATCTACGGCCCCCTTTCCCACGCCGAAATCGGCCAGGCACTGGCTGTCTCCCCCCACGAAAAATACCCGGTTGAGTTCATAAGCCGAGGCAAAGTTCACTTTCCAGTAGTTAAGGAAGTAGCTCAGCGATTCCAGCGCATTACGCCACGTGCTGCTCATCGCCTTACAGTCAGAGTCAGCGTACAGCGGGTAGAACTGCGGTGGCGTGCTCTTGCCGGACAATACGCCGTTCATGACGTCGAGACCGTTAACGGGGGTATTCAGGCGGTTTTCAGCAATAAACTTCAGCTCACGCGTGATGTCTGCGGAATGACGCACGTACCACTGCGTCTGGTCATAGCTGGCATTAAACTCCTGGCGAACCTCGGATTCTCTCTCATGCAGGACATTAATAATGTAGAACGTTGTCAGTAACGCCCCCAACGACCATAGCATCAGCGCCAGCGCACGAAACAGGTAGCGGGAAATTTTTAACGTTGTGCGGAAAGAGACAAGATATTTCAAGCAGGACCTACGCCATCTGGACGGATAAAATCGATTGTCGATACAGTAGCGTTCACCTGCTGAAAAAGCCAGTGATTGCCGCCGTCAGCGAACAACAACGGTATCATGGGGTTAATGTTCCGCCCTTGTGACGCCTTGCAGGCAAAAAAAAGCCGGTTCATCTGAACCGGCTTTTCCGCTGGGGGTTAATGCTTACTCGTCATCAACCTCAGGGGCTTCATCATCGTTGTCGACTTCTGGTGCAATATCGTCATCACCTTCTGCCACGCTGCCGTCGATAGCGTCGAGTTCTTCTTCCGCTACCGGTTCGGCCACGCGCTGCAGGCCAACCACGTTTTCATCTTCCGCTGTGCGGATCAGGATAACACCCTGGGTATTACGTCCTACCACACTCACTTCCGAGACGCGGGTACGTACCAGTGTGCCAGCGTCGGTGATCATCATAATCTGATCGCTGTCGACCACCTGTACCGCGCCGATCACTGGCCCGTTACGTTCAGTCACTTTAATCGAGATCACCCCCTGCGTCGCACGCGACTTGGTGGGGTACTCGCTATTCGCAGTACGCTTACCGTAACCATTCTGGGTGACGGTCAGAATCGCACCGTCATCGCGCGGCACAATCAGTGACACAACCCGATCGCCCTCTGCCAGTTTGATACCGCGCACGCCGGAGGCGGTACGGCCCATGGCGCGCACGGCGGTTTCAGCAAAGCGCACCACCTTACCGGCAGCAGAGAACAGCATCGCTTCGTCACCGCCGTTGGTCAGTGACACCCCGATCAACTCATCATCATCACGCAGGTTGACGGCAATAATCCCGGCGCTGCGCGGACGGCTGAACTCTTTCAGGGCAGTTTTCTTCACGGTGCCGCTGGCGGTCGCCATAAAGATGTTCCACCCGTCTGCATATTCACGTACCGGCAGGATCGCGGTAATACGTTCATTGGCTTCCAGCGGCAGCAGGTTGACGATAGGACGCCCACGCGCACCACGGCTGGCTTCCGGCAGCTGATAAACCTTCATCCAGTACAGGCGGCCCCGGCTTGAGAAGCAGAGGATGGTGTCATGGGTGTTGGCCACCAGCAGGCGGTCAATAAAGTCTTCTTCTTTAATGCGGGCGGCCGATTTACCTTTTCCGCCGCGGCGCTGCGCTTCATAGTCGGTCAGAGGCTGATACTTGACGTAGCCCTGATGCGATAAGGTCACCACAACGTCTTCCTGATTAATCAGGTCTTCGATGTTGATGTCGGCGCTATTGGCCGTGATTTCAGTGCGACGCTCGTCACCAAACTGATCGCGGATCTGCTCAAGCTCTTCGCGGATCACTTCCATCAGGCGCTCTGAACTGCCCAGAATACGCAGCAGCTCGGCGATCTGTGCCAGCAGATCTTTGTATTCGTCGAGCAGTTTTTCATGCTCCAGGCCGGTCAGTTTCTGCAGACGTAAGTCAAGAATAGCCTGTGCCTGCTGCTCGGTCAGGTAATACTGACCATCGCGAATACCGTACTGCTCTTCCAGCCACTCTGGACGGGCGGCGTCATCACCGGCACGTTCCAGCATTGCGGAGACATTCCCCAGCAGCCACGGACGCGCGATCAGACCTGCTTTCGCTTCGGCTGGCGTGGAGGCCTGGCGGATCAGTTCAATGATCGGGTCGATATTGGCCAGCGCCACGGCCAGCGCTTCAAGGATGTGCGCACGATCGCGTGCTTTACGCAGCTCGAAGATGGTACGGCGCGTGATCACTTCACGGCGGTGACGCACAAACGCTTCGAGAATGTCCTTCAGCGGCATAATCTTCGGCTGGCCCTGATGCAGGGCAACCATGTTGATACCGAAAGAGGTTTGCAGCTGGGTCAGCGAGTAGAGGTTGTTTAACACCACTTCGCCCACCGCATCGCGTTTGAGTTCGATCACGATGCGCATACCGTCTTTGTCGGACTCATCGCGCAGGGCGCTGATGCCTTCCAGACGTTTCTCTTTCACCAGCTCGGCGATTTTCTCGATCAGGCGCGCTTTGTTCACCTGATAAGGAATTTCATGCACGATAATGGTTTCACGGCCGCTCTTGGCGTCCGCTTCCACTTCGGCACGGGCGCGGATGTAAATTTTGCCGCGACCGGTGCGATAGGCTTCTTCAATGCCGCGACGGCCATTGATGATTGCCGCCGTGGGGAAATCCGGGCCAGGGATGTGCTCCATCAGACCTTCAACGGTGATGTTCTCATCATCGATGAACGCCAGGCAGCCGTTGATCACCTCGGTAAGGTTATGCGGCGGAATATTGGTCGCCATACCGACTGCGATCCCGGAGGCGCCATTCACCAGCAGGTTAGGTACGCGGGTAGGCATGACTTCCGGGATCTGCTCGGTGCCGTCGTAGTTCGGCACAAAGTCGACCGTTTCTTTCTCAAGATCCGCCAGCAATTCGTGAGCGATTTTGGACATGCGCACTTCGGTGTAACGCATCGCCGCAGCGGAGTCGCCATCAACGGAACCGAAGTTACCCTGACCATCGACCAGCATGTAACGCAGCGAGAATGGCTGGGCCATACGTACGATAGTGTCGTAAACGGCGGTGTCGCCATGCGGGTGATATTTACCGATAACGTCGCCGACAACACGGGCGGATTTTTTATAAGCTTTGTTCCAGTCGTTACCGAGCACGTTCATAGCGTAAAGCACACGGCGGTGAACCGGCTTTAAACCATCACGGACATCTGGCAGCGCACGGCCAACGATGACCGACATTGCATAATCCAGATAAGAGTTCTTTAGCTCTTCTTCGATATTGACCGGTGTAATTTCGCGGGCGAGGTCGCTCATGGACGCGCTTTCCTTCTGTCTTATTCCCGGATTCAAAGGTGCGAAAGTATATCACAGTGCGGGCTTGTGTTGAATGGAAAGCATCGCTTTGGCCGCTTTATTGCATTCTGGTTTTTCGCCGGGTGCTCCCCCCGCTGAGAGGCGGCGCTAAACATCCTCTGACAAAAGGATTGGCAGGGTAGCCCAGAGAGGTCAAGCGCATCGCTGGCCTTGACGCGGGCGCCAGCAGGAGGCACATCACTGACATGCGCGCCCCCCGCCGGGAGACGACGGTGCGAACGGCCCGGTGCAGCTTTGGACGCGCTTCACGGGGCCGCGCAGGGAGCATGCCCGGTGACAGGCATCATGACCCACGCGGCCAACAAAGATGCAAGTTGCCGGATGTCGGGTATATACTGCGGCGAACTTTGGTAGGAGTCATAACCCAATGAACGCAGAACAAAACGCGGGCGCGCAGAACGTAGACCATGGTGAGATCGCCAAGTTTGAAGCCGTGGCTTCACGCTGGTGGGACCTGGAAGGGGAATTTAAACCGCTGCACCGCATCAACCCATTACGCCTTGGCTGGATTGCCGGGCATGCTGATGGCCTGTTTGGCAAAAAAATCCTCGACGTCGGCTGTGGCGGGGGCATTCTGGCTGAGAGCATGGCGCGTGAAGGCGCCAACGTCACCGGGCTGGACATGGGCGCAGAACCGCTCGCGGTGGCCCGTCTGCACGCCCTGGAGAGCGGCGTGAACATTGATTACGTGCAGCAAACCGTGGAAGAGCATGCCGATCAGTATGCCGGACAATATGACGTGGTGACCTGCATGGAGATGCTGGAGCATGTGCCGGATCCGCGTTCCGTGGTTCATGCCTGTGCGAAGCTGGTCAAACCGGGCGGCGAAGTGTTCTTCTCCACGCTGAATCGCAACAGCAAAGCCTGGCTGATGGCGATTATTGGCGCGGAGTATGTGCTGCGCATGGTACCGCGCGGTACCCACGACATTAAAAAATTCATCCGCCCTGGCGAGCTGCTGAACTGGGTGGATGAAACGCCGCTGCGCGAGCGTCATATGATTGGCCTGCACTTCAACCCGCTGACTAACCGTTTCAAACTGGCACCGGGCGTGGACGTGAATTACATGGTGCATACTCATCGCGTCTCCGATTGACCCTTTCAGGGCGGACTGCGGTTCGCCCTGTCAGATCTTTTTTCGTCTTACGGAACGGCTGGTTGCTGAGTTCAGGGTATTCGCCACGCGACTGCGGCAAGGTGTCTCATTACGCCGCATTTTTCAGCAAAGAAAAGCGCCACATTTTACGGCTGAGCAAGAAACCTGCGCTCGGTCATGTTTCGAAAAAAATTCTTAACCCATTGACATGGGCTACGGGCCTTGAGAAACGCGGACTTAGGAAAAATGCCACTCCTGCGACAGTAGTTTGCTGCGAAAATCAAGCCTTGTTAAGCACGCGAAAATTACTAGAATACTCACCATATTGTTATTCAATCTTCCCTCACCCCCTATATATAGTGTTTATCCACAGAGTTACTCACAACGAGCAAGCTGTGTATAAACGTGGGGACTATTTGTTAAGGACAGGTAAAACGCGACATGAATCAGAGTCTGCTTGTAACCAAACGCGACGGCCGCACCGAACGCATCGATCTCGATAAAATCCACCGTGTTCTCGACTGGGCTGCTGAAGGTCTGCAAAACGTCTCCGTCTCGCAGGTTGAACTGCGTTCACACATCCAGTTCTACGAAGGCATTCGTACCTCTGATATTCATGAAACCATTATTAAGTCTGCGGCCGATCTGATCTCACGCGATGCACCCGATTACCAGTACATGGCTGCCCGCCTGGCGATCTTCCACCTGCGTAAACAGGCTTATGGTCAGTTTGAGCCGCCAACGCTCATTGAGCAGGTTAAACGCATGGTGGATATGGGCAAATATGACCACCACCTGCTGGAAGATTACAGCGCGGAAGAGTTTGAGCAGATGGACGGCTTTATCGACCACTGGCGCGATATGAATTTCTCCTATGCGGCGGTGAAGCAGCTGGAAGGCAAATATCTGGTGCAGAACCGCGTCAGCGGTGAAATTTACGAGAGCGCACAGTTCCTGTATATCCTGGTCGCGGCCTGCCTGTTCTCCGGCTACCCACGTGAAACGCGCCTCGATTACGTTAAGCGTTTTTACGATGCGATCTCCACCTTTAAGATTTCGCTGCCAACGCCGATCATGTCCGGCGTACGCACCCCGACGCGCCAGTTCAGCTCCTGCGTTCTGATTGAGTGTGGCGACAGCCTCGACTCGATTAACGCCACCTCCAGCGCGATTGTGAAATACGTTTCGCAGCGTGCCGGCATCGGTATCAATGCCGGTCGCATCCGTGCGCTGGGCAGCCCGATCCGCGGCGGCGAAGCCTTCCACACCGGCTGTATTCCATTCTACAAACACTTCCAGACCGCCGTGAAGTCCTGCTCTCAGGGCGGCGTGCGCGGCGGGGCTGCCACCCTGTTCTACCCGATGTGGCACCTGGAAGTGGAAAGCCTGCTGGTACTCAAGAACAACCGCGGCGTTGAAGGTAACCGCGTGCGCCATATGGATTACGGCGTGCAGCTGAACAAGCTGATGTATCAGCGCCTGCTGAAGGGCGAAGACATCACCCTGTTCAGTCCGTCTGACGTACCGGGCCTGTATGATGCTTTCTTCGCCGATCAGGATGAGTTCGAGCGTCTCTATACTAAATATGAGAAAGACGACAGCATCCGCAAACAGCGCGTGAAAGCCGTCGACCTGTTCTCCCTGATGATGCAGGAACGCGCTTCTACCGGGCGTATCTACATCCAGAACGTTGACCACTGCAACACCCACAGCCCGTTTGACCCGGCCATCGCGCCAGTGCGCCAGTCCAACCTGTGCCTGGAAATCGCGCTGCCAACCAAACCGCTGCTGGATGTGAACGACGAAAACGGCGAAATTGCCCTCTGTACGCTGTCGGCATTTAACCTCGGCGCGATTGAGAGCCTGGACGACCTGCAGGAGCTGGCCACGCTGGCGGTTCGTGCGCTGGACGCCCTGCTCGACTATCAGGATTACCCGATCCCGGCCGCTCAGCGTGGCGCAATGGGCCGTCGCACTCTGGGTATTGGCGTGATTAACTACGCTTACTATCTGGCGAAAAACGGCGTGCGTTATTCTGACGGCAGCGCTAACGTGCTGACCCATCAGACGTTTGAAGCCATTCAGTACTGGTTGCTGAAAGCCTCTAATGAGCTGGCTATTGAACAGGGTGCCTGCCCGTGGTTTAACGAAACCACCTATGCGCAGGGCATCATGCCGATCGATACCTATAAGAAAGACCTGGATGCGATTTGCAACACGCCGCTGCTGCTGGACTGGGAAGCGCTGCGTGAGTCAGTGAAGACGCACGGTCTGCGTAACTCTACGCTCTCTGCACTGATGCCGTCTGAGACCTCTTCGCAGATCTCTAACGCCACTAACGGTATTGAACCGCCGCGCGGTCATATCAGCATTAAAGCGTCGAAAGACGGGATCCTGCGCCAGGTCGTCCCGGAGTATGATCGTCTGAAAGATAGCTACGAGCTGCTGTGGGATATGCCCAACAATGATGGCTACCTGCAGCTGGTGGGCGTGATGCAGAAGTTTATCGATCAGGCTATTTCATCCAATACCAACTACGACCCGACGCGTTTCGCCAACGGGAAAGTGCCGATGAAGCAGCTGCTGAAAGACCTGCTGACTGCCTATAAGTTTGGCGTTAAGACGCTGTACTACCAAAACACCCGTGACGGGGCGGAAGATACGCAGGAAGACCTGGCGCCATCGATTCAGGATGACGGCTGCGAAAGCGGTGCCTGCAAGATTTAATCCGACATAACAGCAGGGCCAGCGCGTCTGGCCCCTACAGCATCTGGAATAACCATGGCTTACACCACATTTTCACAGAATAAAAACAACCAGCTGTTAGAACCGATGTTTTTCGGTCAGCCGGTAAACGTGGCGCGTTTCGACCAGCAAAAATATGACATCTTTGAAAAACTGATTGAAAAACAGCTCTCCTTTTTCTGGCGTCCGGAAGAGGTAGACGTTTCGCGTGACCGCATCGACTATCAGGCATTGCCGGATCATGAAAAACATATTTTCATCAGCAACCTGAAGTATCAGACGCTGCTCGATTCGATCCAGGGACGTAGCCCGAACGTGGCGCTGCTGCCGCTGATTTCCATCCCGGAGCTGGAAACCTGGATCGAGACATGGGCGTTTTCGGAAACCATCCACTCGCGTTCGTATACCCATATTATTCGTAATATCGTCAACGATCCGGCGCTGGTGTTTGACGATATCGTGACCAATGAGCAGATCCTGTCGCGCGCCAAAGATATCTCGGCTTACTACGACGATCTGATCGAGATGACCAACTACTGGCATCTGCTGGGTGAAGGAACGCATGAGGTCGCGGGTAAAACCGTCACCGTCAGCCTGCGCGCGCTGAAAAAACAGCTGTATATCTGCCTGATGAGCGTCAATGCGCTGGAAGCGATCCGTTTCTACGTGAGCTTTGCCTGTTCCTTCGCCTTCGCCGAACGCGAGTTAATGGAAGGTAATGCCAAAATCATCAAGCTGATCGCCCGCGATGAAGCACTGCACCTGACCGGCACCCAGCATATGCTGAACCTGCTGCGCAGCGGAGAAGATGATCCGGAAATGGCTGAAATTGCCAAAGAGTGCCGCCAGGAGTGTTACGACCTGTTCGTACTGGCAGCCGAGCAGGAGAAAGAGTGGGCGGAATACCTGTTCAGCGGCGGCTCTATGATTGGTCTGAACAAAGACATTCTGTGGCAGTACATTGAGTACATCACCAATATCCGCATGAATGCCGTCGGTCTGGATTTACCGTTCAAAACCCGCTCGAACCCGATCCCGTGGATTAACTCGTGGCTGGTTTCTGATAACGTGCAGGTGGCCCCGCAGGAAGTGGAAGTCAGTTCCTATCTGGTCGGGCAGATCGACTCTGAAGTCAACGCCGACGATCTCAGCGACTTCGAACTGTAAGTCTGATGTCACGCTCTACCATAACGCTGCGGACTTCCGGTACGCAGCTGGAATGCCACGATGAGCATCCTTCCCTGCTGGCGGCGCTGGAATCGCACCGCGTCTGCGTGGAGTATCAGTGCCGCGAAGGCTACTGCGGCTCCTGCCGGATGCGGCTGTTGAAAGGGGAAGTGAGCTACAGCGCGCAACCGCTGGCCTTTGTGCAGCAGGGCGAAATTTTACCCTGCTGCTGTAAGGCTGACGGCGATATTGAGCTCGAACTGTAGATCCCGGGCCCTTATCTGTTCGGGCTGCCCCAAAAATCGGGTCAGCCCCCTACGCCCATGCAGTGCAGGCGACGCCCCTTCTCCGTTTGCCACCGATTACAGCGTTTCCACCACGTCAATCCAGCCGTGCCCGGTCGTTACCGTCTGACCATTCAGCCAGCGGCGCAGCATATTCATCGCCAGCATTGCCACCATATCCTGCCGCGCTTTCAAAGCGTGACGGTTCACGTTGAACTTCACCTTCTGGGCAAATATTCCCTGCGGCGTGTGCAGCGCGAAACCTAAGCGATCGTCCTCTATACCGCCGACCAGCAGCGCCAGATCGGATCCGCTGGTTTGCGCCAGCTGGCGCGCGCGCGCAGCCATCTCCTGCAGCGACTCGGCCTGATTTGGCAGCACGTTGCCTGCCGCCAGCGCCGCTTCGGCGGAGATCAGCTGCCACTGCAGCAGGCCGGCACTGAACTGCTCGCTGACGGCCAGCGTCAGGTTACGCTCCCGCAGGCGTCGTGCCAGCTGCTCGGGCAGGGTTTCAAACCCCTCGAAGATCACGCTGTCGCCGGCAATCTCGCGCACCTGCTGCCAGAAACGCTCCATTTCAGGCAGTTTTTCCACCGGCCCATTGAGTTTTAATTCGATGATCGGCATAGAAGCACGGTAACCCATCACCACGCCTTCCGGCAGCGGCAGCGGTTCGATGTCAGATGCCAGATCGCTCTCACCACGGCCAAAGGTGGTCATGCGCAGGCAGACGGGCGGTTCTGGCAGTTGGAAACGGGCCTTGAGGCGCGGCAGGATCTGGTCCATCACCATCACTTTGTACTCGGAAGGCACGCCGGGTGTGAAGAACATCCAGCAGCGATTAAGCTGCATGGCAAAGCCACAGGCGGTACCGACCGGATTGTCGATCATCTCGGCCCCCGCCGGGATTTCAGCCTGTTTACGGTTACTGGCGGCCATGATTTTGCCGCGGCTGGCAAAAAAGGCCTCCATTTTTTCCAGCCATTCAGGTTGAAGTTCCAGCGCCACGCCAGCTGCGGTGGCGGCCGCCAGCGCGCTTAAATCGTCGCTGGTCGGGCCGAGGCCGCCGTTAACGATCAGGACATCTGCCACCTTACTGCGTTCGGTGAGCACGGTGACCAGCTCCTGCATGCTGTCCCCCACCGTCTGACGGCTGGTCATCGGCAAGCCGTGCTCAAACAGCACCGTTGCCAGCCAGGCGGCGTTGCTATCGACGATTTGGCCATGCAGCACTTCATCGCCGGTGGCGAGCATTTCCACTCTTATCATGTTGTTCTCCGGGGTACTCAGGTCTTAACACTGTAGGAAGCCCTTCACGGAAATACAACGTCAATTTACTCATGCGGTTGCCGGGCGACCCATTGCGTCAGCTGATAGCGCGACAGTTTGATACCTCCGCCGTTAAGCGTTGGAAGCGGATACCATTTTACCGGGCGCTGCCAGGCGGCCAGCTGCGGCCGGAGCCATTCGGCCAACTGTTCCAGATCCGTCTCCGTATTCACCAGCGCCACTGGCCGGTTGCCATACTCCGCGTCTTTTCGCGCCACCACCATCACCTGAGAGACCCGGGGATGACGCAGCAGCAGACGTTCAATCATTTCCGGCTGAACGGCTTCACCGCCGCAGAAGAACAGATTATCGCGCCGCCCGGACACGCACAGCTCATTCTGCTGCCAGACGCCCAAATCGCCACTGTGCAGCCAGCCATCAGCATCCGTGAGCGGTTGCAGGTGGCCGTGCTGCCAGTAGCCAACGGCCAGCGTTGGCGAGCGCAGCCAGATCTCGCCGTTGACGATGTTGACCTGCTGGCCCGCCAGCGGCTGCCCGACGCCAGGGGTGCCATCCGCACGTTTGGCACACACGGTTGAAGCGCTTTCGGTCATGCCGTAACCGCAGAAGCAGCGAATACCTGCTGCTTCCGCCTGCTGTACCAGCTCAGGGGCTATCGTCGCCCCGCCCAGCAACACCGTGTGCACCCCCTGCGGACGGTCAGGTAGCTGCAGCAAACGCCAAAGCTGGGTGGGCACCAGTGACGCAAAGCTGCAGCGGGACAGCGCAGCCACAAACCCCGCGCTGTCGGCCAGCGTCAGCGTGGCCCCGCGAAGCAGCCAGCGCCAGAGAATACCCAGACCGGAAATATGGAACAGCGGCAGAGAGAGCAGCCAGCGGTCGCGCGCCGTGAAGTCCATCAGCGCAGTCACGGCGGCGGCACTGTGCAGATGCGCGCGCAAGGGGTGTACCGCAGCTTTAGGCAGGCCGCCTGAACCCGACGTGAGCGTCAGGGTCGCCGGCACATCCGGCTGCCAGGGCTGAATAACCTGGCCTGCGCTGCGCAGGTTGACCAGCGCAGGGATCTCAGCAGAGGCGGCGCTGTCTGAACCGAGGATAAAGTCCGCCGCCAGGCTGGCAAATACTGCCGACAGCTGGCTATCCGGCAGCTGGGGATTGAGCACCAGTACCTGCGCACCACAGGCAAGCAGGCTCAGCCAGCTCACCACCGCCTGCAGGCTGTTAGCGGAGCGCAGTATGACCCGCTGCCCTGGAATGACCCCCTGCTGACGAAAGCCCTGCGCGTGCTGCACAATGTCCTGCGCAAGCTGCTCCCAGCTCAGCGTCACTCCGCCCGCATCCACGGCCAGCGCCTGCGGACGTCTGCGCTGCCAGTGCCGCCACGGCCAGTCGTTTATCTCTGCCACAGGCATGTCAGGCTCTCCGGCTGCGTGGTGAGGTCAACCAGCGGTAGGTCACTGCCGGGCCAGCGGCGCACCAGCTGCTGCCGCATCAGCTGCAGAGTGTCAAGCCCCGGCACCACGTCCGGCGTCAGCCAGTGTGCCAGCCGCGCCAGCTGGGTCAGCCCAAGGCTCGATTCCAGGGCGCTGCCGATCACCGCGGTTAATCCCAGCGCCTGCGCCTGCGCAACCTGATGCTGAACGCGCTGAAGGCTGCCTGTCAGCATGGGTTTGATGACGACCGCGCTCACGCCTGGCGCTGCCAGCATGGGGCCTTCGCGCAGACTCTCATCCCAGCCGATGGCGATCGCCGTGCGTTGCGCGAACGCCAGGCTTTCCCCGCTGTCGCGACACGGCTCTTCGATAAAAGCGATGCGTCCGCGCAGCTCAGGCGAGACGTAGCGGGCAAACTGCAGGGCTTTTTCCAGGCTCCAGCTGCGGTTGGCATCCAGGCGAAGCGTCAGCGTGGGGAATGCCTCCAGCAGAAGGTTGACCTGCATACCGTCACGTACCGCTTCATACAGCCCCACCTTCATTTTCGCCAGCGGTCGATCGTACTGACGCAGCCGCTGAAACAGCTCGTCAGGGTCACCGCTGCACAGCAATGCGCTGCGATACTCACCGGCAGCAGGCAGGCTCCCCGCCTTTTCGGCCAGCGCACAACTCAGCCCAAAGGCAACCGACGGCAGCGGGCTTTCAGCTGGCTGCGCGTGACGGCACCACTCAATTAGCCAGGCACGGGCGGCCTGCTCTGCCTGCTCCAGCGTCTCCCTGCTGAATTCCGGCAGCGGGGCGATTTCGCCCCAGCCCTCACCCTCTGCATCGCTCAAATGAACCAGCAGCCCATAACGCGCTTTGACGCGTTGATGGCGCAGCACCACGCCGGCTTCCATCGCGATCTGATAACGATACAGCGCCGCCGACCGCATCAGGGATTACGCCGGAAAGAACTAAAATCAGGCGCGCGTTTTTCATTGAATGCATTGCGCCCCTCCTGCCCTTCTTCGGTCATATAGAACAGCATGGTGGCGTTACCTGCCAGCTCCTGTAAACCGGCCTGACCATCGCAGTCGGCATTCAGCGCGGCTTTCAGGCAGCGCAGCGCCATCGGGCTGTTCTGCAACATCTCTCTGCACCAGCGCACCGTTTCCTGCTCCAGCTGCCCCAGCGGTACGACGGTGTTAACCAGCCCCATTTCCAGCGCCTGCCGGGCGCTGTACATACGGCACAGGAACCAGATTTCCCGCGCTTTCTTCTGCCCGACGATGCGCGCCATATAGGCCGCGCCCCAGCCGCCATCGAAAGAGCCAACCTTAGGCCCGGTCTGACCAAACTGCGCGTTGTCCGCGGCAACCGTCAGATCGCACATCATATGCAGCACGTGACCGCCACCGACGGCATAACCTGCCACCATTGCCACCACGGGTTTCGGGCAGGTGCGGATCTGGCGCTGCAGGTCGAGCACATTTAAGTGATGGACGCCGGCCTCGTCCTGATAACCGCCGTAATCGCCCCGGATTTTCTGATCGCCACCGGCACAGAACGCCAGCTCACCTTCTCCGGTAAGGATAATCACCCCTACCGCCGGGTCACGTCGCGCGTTATCCAGCGCATGCTGAATTTCCGTAATCGTTAGCGGACGAAAGGCATTGCGCACCTGCGGACGGTTGATGGTGATTTTTGCGATGCCGTCGCGGGATTTGTGATAGCGAATATCACCATATTCATCCCCGCAGTCATGCCAGACGACGGGCGCCATAAGCAGGCTTTCATCAGGAGAAATCATCGATGTTCCTTAACGGTAGTTGAGCACGCGCGCGAGTTGATGGGCAAAAGCCAGCGGGTTCGCAAGGTGCGAGTTGTGACCAGCGGCAGGTATCACTGCCGGAGGCAGCGCGGCCTGCAGCGCCAGCTGTAGAAATTTTTGGTCCCATTCACCGCACAGATAGCGGAACGGAAAATTTTTCTGCCGCAGTTCCGGCAGGAGCCAGGGTTGTGCTGACAGCGAGGTGGCCTGAAGCATCGCCGCCAGCCCCGCACCGTGATTATCGAGGCGGCGGGCGACCAGACGCTGACGTTCGATCGGCGTCAGTTCGGCAAAAATCGGCTGCTGATACCACTGGCACAGCGCCTGCTCCAGCGGCTGCTGGCGAAAACGCTGTGCCCAGCACAGATCGTGCGCGTGGCGGGTATCCCGCTCCGAGGGCGAGCTCAGGCCAAAGTGCCCGGCTTCCATCAGTACTCCCCTCAGGCCGCTACCGGCATGACGGCAGGCGTGGTAGAGCGCCAGCCGCGCACCAAGCGAGTAACCTATCAGCCAGTAGCGCTCAACCTGATGGTACGCCAGCGTGGCATTCAGACGCTGCGACACCTCATCAAAACCGCTCACGGTTTGCGCACGTGAGCCTCCGTGCCCGGGTAGATCGACACTGAGTAGCGGCCAGTGGCTGAAGTAGCGCTGAACCGGCTGCCAGTCCTGCGCGCTGCCGAGAAAACCGTGCAGCCAGACCAGAACCGGCCGCGTGCTGTGGTGATGTCCCTGCCAGTGCGCGTGTAGCATCACAGATGGGCGACCTCGCTGGCGCAGCGCGCCAATGTCTGCGCGCCTTCGTCACCGTTCACCTGTACCTCAATCAGCGTCACCCCGCCGCCAAATCCGGTCTGCACCGCCTGCTGTAGTGCAGGCCAGTGCGAAACGCGCTGGAACGCAAAACCAAACAGCGCCGCCGCATGACAAAAATCAGCCTGAGGCGGCAGGGTAAACAGGGACTCGCGCTGGGCAACCGGCGTGGGCAGCAGAGAGAAAATTTGTCCCCCCTGGTTATTCACTATCAGGATCACCACCGGGGCAGAAGCCTGTTGCAGCAGCGCCAGACTGTTAAGATCGTGCAGCGCAGAGAGATCGCCGAGCAGCACCAGCAGCGGCTGCCCGCTGCCACGCTGGGTGCCCGCCGCCGTTGCCAGCAGGCCATCAATGCCGCTGGCGCCGCGATTACTGTATACCGGGTATCCCGCCGGGAGTTGGGCAAAAGCATCCACCAGCCTTATCGCCAGGCTGTTACCCAGAAACAGCGCGCCTTTATGCGGCAGCAGCTCGGGCAACCGGTGCGCCAGCTGCGCCTCGCCAAAGGCTTGCAGATGCTGATGTAAATAATGGCGGGTGCGTTCTGCCAGCGCATCCAGCTGCGGGCACCAGGGCTGGCGCGGCTGGGCCGGATGACGCTGCAGCCAGTCGTCAATCTGCGCCGTTATCCGACGCCCGCGCCGGCAGGCAGGGTTCCGCTGGCCCGGCAGAGGCTCCACCAGCCAGTAGCTTTGCGGCTGGCAGTTTTCCTGGAAATTAAGCAGGTTTTTACCCGTCAGGCTGCTGCCAAACTGCACCACGAGCTGCGCGTCATTCAACGCCTGTTGTGCCGTCGGGTTTGCCAGCCACAAGCTGGCCGCAGGTAACGGCTGGCCACTCTGCGCAATGACATCGCCCAGCAGCGGCCAGCCCAACGTGGCCGCCCACTGCGCCACCCTTCTCCCCTGCTCAGCCGTCATACGCCCGGCGATCACCACGCCGCGCTTCTGCCGCCAGAAATACCAGTCGGCCTCGGTGGGCGCATTATCCGATCGCGGGTACTGCAGCCAGGGCTCATTGCTGTGCCACCAGTCGCCCAGCGCCTGCTGCCAGTCGCAAAAATCATCGCTTTCATCACCGTACAGTGGCTCGGCAAGCGGGCAGTTGATATGCACTGCACCGAATCGCTGCTGTGCCAGCAGCGTATCGAGGGCACACACCAGCCAGCGTGCCGGGATTGCCGGGGTCGGCCGTGGCAGATTAAGAGCATCAGAGAGGTGGGAAGCGAAAAGCCCCGGCTGTGCAATCGCCTGATTGGCGCCGCAGTGGATCAGCTCAGGCGGGCGATCGGCGCTCAGTATCACCAGTTTTTCTCCGGTGAGCTGCGCTTCCACCACCGCCGGATGCAGATTGGCGACGGCCGTCCCGGAAGTGACAATAATCGCCACCGCCTGGCGGGTTGACTTCGCCAGGCCCAGCGCCAGAAAGCCCAGCCCCCGCTCGTCGAAGTGCGTATGACAAACCAGCTTTTCATTGGCAGCGGCAGCCAGGGCCAGCGGGGCCGATCGGGAACCGGGTGCAAGACAGACATGGCGAATATCGTGGCGGGCGATCGCCTCCAGCAACACGCCCGCCCAGCACCGATTAAACGCTGCGTGAGCCGCCCCCTGCGAAACCGTTTGCTGCATAGCGCCCCCCTGCGTCAAAAAACCTGCAGCTATTATAAATAGCTGCTCTGCATGCTTTTTGATTTGACCCCGTATTACGCCAGGTTTTCAGCATGAAACAGGCAGCCAAGCGTAGCGGCCTTACGTTCCACCTCCTGCCACTCCTGACCGGCATGTGACCCGCTGACAATGCCGGCACCGGCGTACAGACGCACCTGCCGCCCCGTCACTTCGGCACAGCGTAGCACCACGGCAAACTCACTCTCTTCCACGGACATATAACCAATGGAACCACTGTACCAGCCGCGATCAAAGGGCTGATGCTGCTTGATAAAAGTGGCTGCCGCCGCGCGCGGCAGACCATAGACCGCGGCAGTCGGCTGAAGACGGGCAACACAGCGGGCGTCATTGCGGTGAGAAAGCGTGGCGTGAATGCGGCGCCGGAGATGGTGCAAATGGCGCAGCGAGAGCAGTTCAACGGGTGCCACATCCAGCCCCGTCACCTCCCCCTCCAGGCGCTGACGAATATCCTCCACAACCAGCTGATTTTCCCACTGATTTTTAGGGTCGCTCAGCAATGTGCTTTCCGCAATATCGGCGGTACCGGCCAGGGCTTCGCTCGCCAATGCGCAACCGTGGCGGGCATAGAGTCGTTCCGGGCTGGAACCAACCAGCGCCTGCTCAGGTGTTGTCGCCAGCATAAAATGATAACAGCGCGGATTAATCTGCTGACTGGCAGCCAGCAACGCGGCGGCCGAGAAGGATTGTGAGAAGGTAAAATCGCTGGCACGGGCCAGCACCACCTTGTCGAATTCCCCCCTGGCGATGGCTTGAAGCGCCTCGTTAACCTGCTGATACCAGCTGGCTTTTTCAGGACGTGTTTCAACGCGGAGAGGCAGAGGTAAGGAGGGCAGCGGTTGTGGCGCTCGCAGATCGTCCAGCCAGCCCAGCAACCGCTGTGCCTGCTGGTATAACGAGGTGTCGCTAAAAAGATTCAAACACAGGCGTTGACCGTCTTCATCCCGCACCATGCTCAAAATGGGCAGGAACAGATAGCTGTCGCCCGCCACCGCATTGGCCCCTAAAAGTCGCCAGTTCTCAGGAACGACACGGAGCAGTGAAGTGGCCTGAGCCATAGATTGACATACCGCGATCGCCCCCAGCGCCATCACACTGAGCGAGCCGCTGCGCGCCTGCCAGTAGAACTTCGGCCAGCACTGCTGCGCCGCCAGCCACGACAGTGACGGTTCTGCTCCGGTCAAAGAGACCTGCAGCTGGCGCGCGCCGGGATTGCGCTCAGCAATCTGCGTGAGTTGATGACGCAGTTGATGGAGTGCGTGAGCAAGTGACATGCGTACCTCGGCAAATGTAGGGCGAGGGGCATATTTTAACCAGAGGGAAAACGGGGAATATTGATCTCAGCGGGGGCAGAATGAAAACAGGCGCCGGAAGGCGCCTGATTGAGCAGCGTTGAAGGCTTAACGGCGAGCCAGCAACAGCCCGACGACCAGGCCCAGGGTCGCACCCACGCCGATCCCCTGCCAGGGTTTGTCATGGACATATTCGTCCGCCAGGGTGACGGCCTGCTTCGCGCGAACATAGTAGGTGTCTGATGCATTACTTACGCGAGATTTGACTTCATTCAGCGACTTCTCGGCTTTGGCTTTCAGCTCCATATACTTCTGGTCTGCCGGATCGCCCGATGATTTCAGCACTTCTTCCAGCGTTTCAGTCAGTAACGCCAGGTCGTCATCCAGGCGAGTTTCATGAGGTTCAGTCGTTGTTGCCATTTCCTATCTCCTTGGGCGAATAATACACGTTGATAACTATAGACAGTTTCTGGCGCTCTGCCTGACTAATACCACCAGGAATGCGCTGAGAATGATGTTACCAACCCCTGCGCGGCACGCATATTTGTGCCGGTCATGCAGTACGACGACGAATAAGTCGGGGAAATCACTGCGGTAGTTAGATTTATCTGATAAATTTTGGCTGAACTGAATTATCAAACCTGCTCGCTGTCGTAACTCCCTGTAACCGGGCTCAATCCGGCCAAGCGAATGCGTGCAAACGCACGACAGTCACTACAAACTCCGTTCACCCAAGGAAATGATTTCTGGCATGAATCGAAGAATGTTTATGAAAGCGTCAATGGCATTCGCAACCGTAAGTGGGATGTCGGGATTATCCACGTTATTCTCTCAGGCTGCCTGGGCTGAAGACGGGATTGCCGACGGTACCGCAAAGCGTTTTGACTTTGATGTGCTTAAAAAAATGGCTGCCGATATGGCAAAACAGGCCTATGGTGGTGCGCCGGCACCGTTGCCTGAAACCCTGGCCACGCTGACTCCGCAGGCCTATAACGAAATTCAGTACGATGCTAACCACTCGTTGTGGAACGGTATCGACAATCGTCAGCTGGACGTTCAGTTCTTCCATGTCGGTATGGGGTTTAAACGCCGTATCCGCATGTTCTCCGTCGATGACGACCGCAAAGCGCGTGAAATTCACTTCCGGCCGGAGCTGTTCAACTACCACAACGCCCACGTGGATACTCACCAGCTGGAAGGGAAAAACGACCTCGGTTTTGCCGGCTTCCGTGCGTTCAAAAAACCGGAACTGGCAAAGCGCGATATCGTCTCGTTCCTGGGCGCCAGCTATTTCCGTGCGGTCGACGAAACCTTCCAGTACGGGTTGTCAGCACGCGGCGTGGCCATCAATACCTTTACCAGTAAAGAAGAGTTCCCGGACTTCACCGCGTTCTGGTTCGAAACGCCAAAAGCTGAAGATACCACCTTCGTGGTGTACACGCTGCTGGATGGTCCAAGCTGTACCGGCGCCTTTAAATTCACCATCCACTGCGAAGATAAACGCGTGGTGATGGAAGTTGAAAACCACATTTATGCGCGTACGGATATCCAGCAGCTGGGTATTTCGCCTATGACAACCATGTTCAGCTGCGGTAATAACGAACGCCGCATGTGCGACACCATTCACCCGCAAATCCATGACTCCGATCGTCTGGCAATGTGGACAGGAAGCGGTGAGTGGATCTGCCGCCCGCTCAATAATCCGCAGCGCCTGACCTTTAATGCTTATCAGGACGAGGATCCGCGCGGTTTCGGCATGCTGCAGCTTAACCATGACTTCCAGGATTATCAGGATGTGATTGGCTGGTACAACAAGCGTCCGAGCCTGTGGGTGGAACCCGTTGGCAAATGGGGTAAAGGTGCCATTAACCTGATGGAGATCCCGACTACCGGGGAGACGCTGGATAATATCGTCTGCTTCTGGCAACCGGCCGACGCCATTAAAGCGGGCAGCGAGCACAGTTTCTCCTACAAGCTTTACTGGAGCGGATTGCCTCCGGTACGCAGCGGACTGTCGCGCGTCAACGCAACCCGTACGGGTATGGGCGGCTTCCCCGAAGGTTGGGCGCCGGGTGAGCACTATCCTGAGGTCTGGGCGCGCCGGTTCGCAGTCGACTTTGTCGGTGGCGATCTGAAAGCGGCAGCGCCGAAAGGTATTGAGCCAGTCATTAACGTTTCTGGCGGAACCATCAAGCAGGTAGAAATTCTTTATGTTGAACCTATCGATGGCTACCGTATCCTGTTCGACTGGTATCCTGACAGTGATTCAACCGCGCCGGTGAATATGCGTCTGTTCCTGCGCACCAAAGATGAGACGCTGAGCGAAACCTGGCTGTATCAGTATTTCCCACCGCCGCCGGATAAGCGTAAGTATGTTGATGACCGTGTGATGACCGCCGGCTAATCCCCTGTGGGCGAGGTGCGCCTCGCCCTACAGCCGCTGCGGATCGGCGCACCATGCGTACAGGGTAAACAGCGCACAGAGCAGCGCGGCCATAAGCGGTAATCCGTGCGGTGTCAGGCTCATTGCCACGCCACCGAGTGCCGGCCCCACCAGCGCCCCCACTCCCCATCCCACCGAAAGAATGGCATAGACGCCAGCCAGATCGGCTCCGCTGAAACGCGCGCCTACCAGCGCGATCGCCACCGTGTAGATCCCCACAAAAATGCCGCCCCAACAGAACAGTAGCGCGCGGGCAAACCACGGTGCGGCCAGCGCCATCGGCCATATCAGTGCTCCCACGCTTGAGAGTAAAGCCAGCACGACCATCAGCTTACGGCGATCGACTCTATCCGCCAGCCAGCCTATCGGCAACTGGAGCAGGATAGCGCCAACCAGTAAGATCGCGATCAGTGACGTTGCCTGTGCTTCACCCCAGCCCAGGCTGATGGCGTAAACCGCCAGCAGGTTCATCCCTGCCGATTCCAGGGCGGCATTAAGCACCGTTGCCAGTAGCACCAGCGGGATCAGCGCCAGCCAGTGCCGCCAGTGGCGCCCGGCGGCTTCCTGTCGGATAAACACCGGCTGCGGCCCGGCTCTGAGCAGCGCGGCGGCGGCAAGCGCGATCGGCGCGGCAAGGAAAAATGCGCCCGCGTTGCTGCCGCGCCAGCTCAGGAGCAGCGGGCCCAGCGCAAATCCCAGCGACAACATCGCGGTGTAGAGCGCAAGGTTGCGCCCCCGATGGCTATCGTCACTGGCCTGATTAAGCCAGGTTTCGGAAACCACCAGGATCACTTCGCTTGCCATGCCCATCAGCACGCGCAGCATAAACCAGCTGGCGGTCGGCAACAGCGGGAAGGCCGCCAGCAGCACCGCGACCGCCAGCAGTGCGGCGCACATCAGGTTGCGTGGCGCATAGCGCCGGCACAGCGCGGGAAGCAGCGGCGCAATCAGCACGACGCCAAAGGCGTGCATTGCCGCATTGAGGCCAATACTCAGCGCGCTGTAGCCCTCCTGCGTCAGACGCAGGGCAATCAGCGGCGCGGTAAGGCCGTAGGTCAGGCCAAAGATGGTGACGGCAGCAAAAAGCGGCGAGGTCGCCCCGCGCCATCCCGCTTCCTTCACCGGTTTAACTGCGTTTCTCATTTTCGCATGCTCTGCTTCTCCTGCAGCGCGTTGCCCCGCGAGCGCATAGACGATTTTTGTAGGCGCAGCGTCATCAGCCCCTGGCGGCGCAGCGTTAATGCCGCCTGCACCCGTTTGTGCCAGGCGCGGCTCGGGGCCGGCTCAAGCACTTTTTTCAGCAGATGAACATAGTCCAGCAGCAGACCGGGCGTCCACGTCATCCCCTCTGCCCGGCTGCGCACCAGCCACAATAACCAGAAATCAGGGTTGATCAGCAGGCTAAACACTCCCGATCCTTGCCTGCCCAGCGCTCCCTCTATCGCCACGTCCAGCACCTGAACAACCGTGGTGGAACAGTTGCGTGAGGTCAGGTTGTAAGTGGCGTCGCTGGAGTAAACCTGCCAGTAGTTGCGCAAGGCCTGCACATTATAGTGGCAGAGTGTCAGGCGACGGTCTGGAATGCACCAGTCGTCAATCTCCTGCTTCAGTGACGGGAGGAAGCAGCCAGGAACGTCATACTCTTCTCCGGCGCGAAGCGCAGAGCGGAAGTTGCTAAAATCGCGGTCGATATCATCCTGCGGATAGTGGCTGATATAGAGCTGGCCGGGAAGTTCCAGCGCGGCGTGACCGGTGGCAATTGTCCCTTCCCCGTCAATGGCAGCCAGGTAGCGATCAACCAGCAGGCGTCGATCGTTCACCATCGCCGATCCTGCGGGTGTCCAGATTAAGATCTGCATCGGCGTTTCAGGCTCTGCCGCCGGGAACGCGGGGTGCTGATAAGCGTTACCGTGCGGGCGGCGCAACCCGCGCGAGGTAAACATGGGGAGCATAGTCACGGAGGTATTGGCGGGCAGCCGCCAGATCTGATGCGCCATTGTCAGCAGTGACAGCCCGGAGTGTACCATCAGTGCCGCAAAGCAGAATGCCACCATCTGCTGATGATGAAACGGCCAGTTACAGAAGATCATCAGGCTGAAAAGCAGTTCCAGCAGACCAAACAGCATCTTTTTGCGCCACAAACGACAGCGCATCAGTCCCGTAGAGATGGCGCGGAACAGACCATCGAGCATAAATGCGCAGCCAAACAGCAGCGCGATTGCCAGACTGTTATCGTCAGTGCAAACAAACACCAGCACGGCGATAATGATAAAAATTACGCCGCGTGCCAGCAGCGTTTTGCTGAACGGCGGGCCGGATATAATCGCGGCGGTGATATCGACCAGCCCCTCGACCAGCAGAACCAGCGCCAGCATTGATAGGGGGAATGACAGCACACCATCATGGGCAATATCATAAAAGATCGCGATCCCCACGCCTGTCCACAACAGTCCTGACACTACCAGCACCATCCAGCGCGATTTCAACAGTGGCGCACCGGCTAATAACAGCAACAGTCTTAACAAAGGAAGTCTCCGGCAAAACAGGGTCTGACAACAACATACTCACCGCATATGAAGTGAAGACTTCAGCCGCCTGACTTTGTTCACCCTGAAGGCGTGCAAAGCCACTCTGTTTAGTTGCGGTTAGTCATTACCGTCAAATTACGCCTGAAAACTTAGCTTTAGCTTAATCTTTCCGCCTTTATGCCGGTTACCGCCTTATTCAGGGAAAAAAAATCGGGCCCCAAAGGACCCGACTCAGAAGTGCTGCCCGCCGTGATTACATCAGCGGCTGCGCCAGTTTTACCAGCGAGATCAGCGGCTGTGGATAGATACCCAGCGCCAGTACCAGAATGGCTGAAATCAGCACGACCACGCCACCCGCGGTGAACGCCCAGTTTGCGGGCGTATCACGCTGCATCAGTTCCGGCGGGCTGAGGTACAGGCTGACGGTCATACGCAGGTAGTAGTAGAGGCCAATCGCACTGCCCAATACCACTGCGCCGGTCAGCCACCACAGATGCGCGCTGACACCAACGGCAATCACGTAAAACTTACCGATAAAGCCGAGCGTCATCGGGATACCCGCCAGTGACAGCATCATCACGGTCATTACCGCCGCGAGGATCGGGCGATGCCAGAACAGGCCGCGGTAGGAGTAAAGCGAATCTGCATCTGGTCCACGATACGGGCTGGACATCAGGCTGACAACACCGAAGGCTCCCAGGCTACTGAAGAGGTAACCGGCCAGGTAGACCCCAACGGTTTCCATCGACAGCTGGTGCGTTTGCACGGCGATCAGTGCCACCAGCAGATAACCCAGGTGAGCGATGGAGGAATAGCCGAGCATACGTTTGATGTTGGTCTGCGAAATCGCCATCAGGTTACCGAACAGCATCGACAGCACCGCCATGATCCCCAGCACGCTCCGCACCCCTTCATTGTCGGCCAGCGGCGCATACATGAACAGACGCATCAGCACGCCAAAGATAGCGATTTTGCTCGCGGTCGCAAGGAAGGTCGATACCGGCGCCGGTGCCCCCTGATACACGTCCGGCGTCCACAGGTGGAACGGTACCAGCGACAGCTTGAAGCCAAAACCGACGATCATCATACCCAGACCCGCCATCAGCAGCGGCTCATGCAGAACACCGTCGTTCAGGCTTTTTCCCAGGGAAACGAAACTGAGGTTACCGGAGTCTGCATAGACCAGCGCCATACCGAACAGCAGGAATGAAGAAGCTGCTGCCGAAAGGATGGTGTATTTGATCGCCGCTTCCAGCGACCGTTTTTGCTGGAAGGCATAGCCCACCAGGCCAAACAGCGGCAGGGAAATCAGCTCAATACCGAGGAACAGCGAAGCCAGATGATTTGCGCTGGCCAGCATGATACCGCCCAGTGCGGCAATCAGTACCAGCAGGTAAAACTCTTCGCGATTATCCGGATAACCGGCCAGCCACGGGTAGGCAAAAGTGCAGGTCGCCAGGCTGGCAAGGATAACCAGCCCGGTGTACAGCATCGAATAGCCATCAACGCGCAGCAGCGGAGTCACATCCATCGGCCCGGCCTGCCCAACAAAGAACAGGGAGCACAGCGCCAGGTTGAGGCCCACGACTGCCAGCGTCGCATTGACGAAGTGATTGCGTCGCCACGCAATGGACAGCATCACAACTACCACCGTCAATCCGACGATCAGCAGCGGTAGAAGCGCGATCAATTGTTGAGGAGTTATTGTCATGGCGAATTACGGCCTTGTAGTTGAGATTGAAGCAGAAAACCACTGCTGAATATTGCTCATCGCAGCATGTGAGGTATCCAGAATCGGCTGCGGATAAACACCCAACAACACCAGCAGGACCACCAGCACCATAATCATCAGAAACTCACGCGCTGACATCCCGCGCAGTGGCGTCTCTGACTTAGCCGGGCCGTAGTAGGCGCGTTGCATCATGACCAGCGAGTAAACCGACGCAAATACCAGGCCGAACGTAGCGATAATGATGATCACCGGAACCGTCTGGAAGCTGCCCGTCAGGATCATAAATTCCCCGACGAAGTTACCCGTACCCGGCATACCGAGATTCGCCACCGCGAAGAACAGTGACAGGCCCGGCAACCATTTGATCCGCGCCCACAGACCGCCCATCTGACGCATATCGCGGGTATGCAGGCGCTCGTAGAGCTGACCGCAAAGAATGAACAGTGCTGCTGCTGACAGGCCGTGCGCGATCATCTGTATTACCGCACCCTGGAAGGCCAGCTGGCTTCCGGTGTAGATAGCAATCAGCACAAAACCCATGTGTGAGATCGAGGTGTAAGCGATAAGACGCTTGATATCGTACTGCGAGAAAGCCATCCACGCGCCGTAGAAGATGCCGATAATCCCCAGCCACATCGCAATCGGTGCAAATTCAGCAGAAGCGTTCGGGAACAGCGGCAGTGCAAAGCGCAGCAGACCATAAGCAGCCGTTTTCAGCAAAATACCTGCAAGGTCAACCGAACCTGCGGTAGGTGCCTGGCTGTGCGCGTCCGGCAGCCAGCCGTGCAGCGGCACAACCGGCATTTTCACGGCAAAGGCAATAAAGAAGCCCAGCATCAGCAGGTATTCAACGCCGTGCGACATAGGCGTTTTCAGCAGCCGTTCGTAGTTGAATGTCCACTCGCCCGTGGCGTTGTAATGAACAAACACCAGCGCAAGAATGGCAATCAGCATCACCAGACCACTGGCCTGGGTATAGATGAAGAACTTGGTGGCCGCAGAAATACGTGTCTTCCCGTCGGAGGCTTTGTGGCCCCACAGTGCAATCAGGAAATACATCGGCACCAGCATCATCTCCCAGAAGAAGAAGAAGAGGAACATGTCCATTGCCAGGAACACGCCGATCACACCGCCGAGGATCCACAGCAGATTGAGATGGAAGAAGCCCTGCCATTTCTCAATCTCATTCCACGAACAGAGAATAGCCATTACGCCAAGCAGCCCGGTCAGGACGACCATCAGCAGTGACAAGCCATCCAGCGCCAGGTGGAATTCAATACCGAAGCGTGGGATCCATGGAACGGAAAACTCAGATTGCCACTGCGGAATACCCGCAGCCTGAGTCAGTGAGTAACCTCCCTGCAACCAAAGCTGCAGCGACAGTACCAGCGTCAGCCCCATTGCGATCAGTGCGATCCAGCGCGGCAGCTTAGGTCCGAAGCGCTCCAGCTGCCAGCACAGCAGGCCACCGACAAACGGGATTAATATAAGCCAAGGTAATAACATGGCGGGCCTTTCCCTTTATTGTCCCCTGCCTGAGCGATCTTGCCCGGTATTTTGCTTCCCGCCAGTGCTCGCAATGCTTACATACTTGCGTAGGCAGCGCTTGCTGTGCGCTGGCGGTAAACAAACTCCCTTCGCGGATAACGCTCATCATTCAGGAGAATATTTTCAATATTTATATCAGGGTGAAGATAAATTCACCCCACTCACGAACCTTTACATCACCATCAGCAGAGCCAGCACCACAACGGCACCGATACTCATAGAGGCCAGATACCAACGCAGATAGCCGTTTTCGCTGACCACCAGGCCTTTGTTCGCGCCACGCGCCAACAGTGCCGGAATGTTCATCAGCGCATTTAACGGGTCACGCGACAGCAGCCAGGCTACGCCAAGGTAAGGCTTCACAAAGATTTTGTCGTACAACCAGTCAAAGCCCCAGGCAGCAAACCACCAGGTTGAGAAGAAGCGGCCTATCGCACTGCTGGCGATAGAGTTCACCAGAGTACGCTTGCCTAGCCACAGTGCTGCTGCCAGCAGAATGCCGACAATCGCCACGACGCCAGAGGTCATTTCCAGCGTCAGCACGCTGCCGTGCGCCAGTTCAGCGGTCTCCGGCAGTACGCCTTTCAGCGGTGGTACAATCATTGCGCCAATAAAGGTTGAGAGAATTAACAGCACGACCAGCGGCAGATGATGCGTTATCCCTTTGCCCGCGTGAGCATGAATTTGTTCTTTCCCATGGAAGGTAATGAAGATCATGCGGAAGGTGTAGAGCGAAGTCATAAACGCCCCGACCAGACCAGCAATCATCAGATTAAGATGACCGTTAGCCAGCGCACCTGCCAGAATTTCATCCTTACTGAAGAAGCCCGCAGTGATCAGAGGCAGTGCTGACAGCGCAGCGCCACCGACCAGGAAGCAGACGTAGACCAACGGAATACTTTTACGCAGGCCACCCATTTTAAAGATGTTCTGCTCATGATGGCAGGCAAGGATCACCGAACCGGACGAGAGGAACAGCAGCGCTTTAAAGAACGCATGAGTCATCAGATGGAAAATGGCGGCGTCCCAGGCCTGTACGCCCAGCGCCAGGAACATATAGCCAATCTGACTCATTGTTGAGTAGGCCAGAACGCGTTTGATGTCCGTCTGCACCAGGGCCGCAAAGCCTGCCAGCACCAGCGTCACCGCGCCCACAATACCGACCAGATGCAGAACTTCTGGTGTCATCAGGAACAGACCGTGAGTACGCGCAATCAGGTACACACCGGCGGTCACCATGGTCGCGGCGTGAATCAGTGCCGAAACCGGCGTTGGACCGGCCATCGCATCCGCCAGCCATGTCTGCAGTGGCAGCTGAGCTGATTTACCTACCGCACCGCCCAACAGCATCAGTGTTGCCCACATCAGCATATGGTTGTCAGCAGCAAAATGCGCCGGAGCCAGCTCGACCATTTCACGGAAGTTGAGCGTCCCCAGTTCGTTGTAAAGAATAAACAACGCAAACGCCAGGAACACATCACCGACACGAGTCACGATGAAAGCCTTCATCGCTGCCGCCCCGTTTTTTGCTTCGCTGTAGTAGAAACCGATCAACAGGTATGAGCACAAGCCCACGCCTTCCCAGCCGAGATACATCAACATCAGGTTATCGGCCAGTACCAGAACGACCATGCTGGCGATAAACAGGTTGGTATAAGCGAAGAAGCGCGAGTAGCCTTCCTCCCCGCGCATGTACCAGGAGGCAAACATGTGGATAAAGAAGCCCACACCGGTCACTACAGACAGCATTGTCAGAGACAGGCCGTCCAGCGTCAGGCTGACGCTCATATTGTAGTTGCCAACGTGGATCCAGGTCCAAAGTAGCTGATTAAAGACCTGCTGGCCGTTGGCAAAGAAGTCCATGCCAACATAAATCGTTACCAGCGCCGCCAGTCCCACCGAGCCCATTCCAACAGTGGCGGCCAGATTCTCTGACCAACGACCACGGGAAAACGCCAACAGTAAGAAGCCAATCAGCGGAAACAGGATTGTTAAATAGAGAAGGTTCATCCGCGCATCTCACTCACTTTATCAATGTTGAGGGTCTGACTGCGACGATGCAGCTGCAGCAGCAGCGCCAGGCCAATACTGGCCTCAGCCGCAGCCAGGCTGATTGCCAGGATATACATCACCTGACCGTCTGCCTGGCCCCAGTAGCTCCCCGCCACCACGAACGCCAATGCTGCGGCGTTAATCATGATTTCGAGACCAATCAACATAAACAGCAAGTTACGGCGGATAACCACGCCCGTCAGTCCGAGGACAAACAGAATGGCCGCCAGAATAAGTCCATGCTGCAGAGGGATCATACCTGCTCCTCCTTGTTATTTTTCGCGGTGTCCGACGGGCGGTTGCTCAGCACTTCGCCAGCGCGCTGTTCGCGACCGATATGGAAGGCCACGACCAGACCTGCCAGGAGCAGCATCGAAGCCAGCTCAACCGCCAGAACGTAAGGACCAAACAGGCTGATACCGACCGCTTTGGCATCGATCATCGTGCCGTCAATGCCCTGATCGTTGATACTGCGGATGGCGTAAACCATCACCACCAGCAGGATAAAGGACAGCACCGCTGGCCCAACCCACACAGAGGGTTGCAGCCAGCGACGTTCCTGTTCAATCTCCTGGCCGCCAAGGTTCAGCATCATCACCACGAAGACGAACAGCACCATAATGGCGCCCGCATATACAATGATCTCCAGCGCACCGGCAAAGTAAGCCCCGAGCGAGAAGAACACACCGGCCACAGCCAGCAGAGAAATAATCAGGTACAGCAGTGCATGTACCGGGTCTGTGTGAGTGATGACGCGCAACGTCGCCAACACCGCTACCAGTCCGCAAAGATAAAACGCAAATTCCATGCCTGGCTCCTTAAGGTAACAAGCCCTTGACGTCGATGGGTTTGGCTTCGTTTTCTGCGTCGCCTTTGTCTTTGCCGTCGATCGCCATACCTGCCATCCGGTAAAAATTGTATTCCGGGTATTTGCCCGGGCCGGAAATCAGCAGGTTTTCTTTTTCATACACCAGATCCTGACGCTTGAACTCACCCAGTTCGAAATCTGGGGTAAGCTGAATCGCAGTGGTCGGGCAAGCCTCTTCACACAGGCCACAGAAAATGCAGCGCGAGAAGTTAATACGGAAGAACTCCGGATACCAGCGGCCATCAGCCGTCTCTGCTTTTTGCAGCGAGATACAACCGACCGGGCAGGCAACGGCACACAGGTTACAGGCAACACAGCGTTCCTGACCGTCCGGATCGCGCGTCAGCACGATTCGTCCGCGATAACGCGGCGGCAGGTAAACCGGCTCTTCCGGGTACATCATGGTTTCGCGTTTGGCGAAGGCGTTCATGCCAATCAGCCAGATACTGCGTACCGTAGTACCGAAACCAACGACAATGTCTTTTAATGTCATGTTCTTAACCCCTTACTGCGCCGTGTACAGAATCACTGCGGCAGTTGCCAGCAGGTTCAACAGCGTCAACGGCAGACATACTTTCCAGCCGAACGACATCACCTGGTCATAGCGCGGACGCGGTAACGCAGCACGAATCAGAATGAACATCATCATGAAGAATGCCGTTTTGATGGCAAACCAGAAAATCGGCGGCAGCCACGGACCGTACCAGCCACCGAAGAACAGGGTGACGATCAGTGACGATACGGTGACGATACCCACGTATTCACCCACGAAGAACAAACCGAACTTCATCCCGGCATATTCAATGTGGTAACCGTCAGCCAGTTCCTGCTCAGCCTCCGGCTGGTCAAATGGATGACGGTGGCATACCGCTACGCCGGCGATGCAGAAGGTAATGAACCCTAAGAACTGCGGGATGACGTTCCACAGGTGCGCCTGGCTGTTCACAATATCGACCATGTTGAACGAACCCGCCTGCGCCACCACGCCCATCAGCGACAGGCCGAGGAACACTTCATAACTCAGGGTTTGTGCCGAGGCACGCATCGCTCCCAGCAAAGAGTATTTGTTATTACTCGACCAGCCCGCGAACAGCACGGCATACACTGCCAGACCCGCCATCATCAGGAAGAACAGCAGACCAATGTTCAGGTCTGCGCCCATCCAGGTGGACGTCACCGGTACAATTGCCATCGCCAGCAGCAGAGAGGTGAAGGCGATCATGGGTGCAAGGGTAAAGATCACGCGGTCAGTAAACGGTGGGATCCAGTCCTCTTTAAAGAACATTTTGATCATATCCGCGACTAACTGCAGCGAGCCGCCCCAGCCCACACGGTTTGGCCCGTAGCGGTTCTGGAAGAGGCCGAGCAGGCGACGTTCACCAAAGCTCATAAACGCGCCGCAGCCAACGACGACGAAGAGGATAACCAAGGCTTTTACGACGGCAATAATGACGTCGACAACTTCCGGTGTCAGCCAGCTCATTGCGCAGCCTCCCGCAGATTTTCAATGTCGCTACCGACGAGGAACGGCGGAATACCCGGCAGACCGAGTGGAAGTCCTACCTGCCCTGCCTGCAGATGGCCCGATAAGCGCACCGGCAGACGCAGCGTTTCACCCTGACAGTTAAACTCAACCGCCGCCCCGGCATTCACGCCCAGTTTTGCCGCATCTTCCGGGTTAACCATGACGTAAGCCTCAGGCATACGCTGCTGAATCACCGGCGCACGCTGTGTCATCTCTTCACTGCCAAACAGGTGGAAGTATGGCGCCACACGCCAGCTGTCGCCGCGACCGCTAAACTTAGCCGGCACGTTTTCAAACCAGCCGAGCTGAGCCGTACCGGCTTCAAACAGGCGCACACCCGGATCACCGTTGCGCAGTTGCCCTCCCACTTCAGCCTGGAACTTGTTCCATGCCTGCGGTGAGTTCCAGCCTGGAGCCCAGGCAAATGGGATCTGCGAACGTGCAGCGCCCGGCTGGTTGTTACCTTCCATAGAGAAGGCAAACATGGTGTCTTTATCCTGCGGCTGACGCGGTTCATGCACGCTGATATTCGCACGCATAGCGGTACGTCCGCTGGAGCGGTGCGGCGAACGGGACAGTTTCTGACCGCGAATACGGAAGCTCGCATCCGGTGCCGCTTGTTTAATTCCCGCCAGCTGCGGCAGGGCCAGCACACAGGCGTCGATCACGTGATCGAGCTGACTCCAGTCCACTTCGCGGCTGTTGATGGTGCTCTGCAGCGAGTGCAGCCAGCGCCAGCTTTCCAGCATCTGAACTTTTTCGTCGTAATAAGCCGGATCGTAGACCTGGAAGAAACGCTGTGCACGGCCTTCCTGGTTCACAACCGTTCCGTCGCTTTCAGCGAAACTGGCCGTCGAGAGGATCAGCCCGGCTTTGTCGGTGGTATCAGTGCGTTGATGATCGAGCACAATCACGTTTGGCGTGTTGCTCAGCGCAGCATCAACGGTCGCTTTCGGCAAATGACGATAGAGATCGTTCTCCATGATGATCACCGCATCTGCCGCGCCATTTTCCAGCTCGGCCAGCGCCACATCCAGCGAATGACCGCCGATCATGCCAAGGCCAACGCTGTTTGCAGCGCTCGCCAGCAGCGTAATACCCACATCCGATCCGCGACCTTTCAACGCTTTCGCTACGTTAGCGGCTGCCTGAATCATCGCTTCACTGCCCGCGTGCGTACCGGAAATAATCAGCGGTTTTTTCGCACCGGCCAGTGCCTGAACGATAACGTCAATTTTGCCGAGCAGCGATTTATCCACATCGCTGACCGCCGGTGCGCTGTCATCCAGTTCATGGGCAATGGCAAAGCCTAAACGCGCCTGATCTTCCACCGGGGCGTGATAGCTCCATGCGGCGATATCATCCAGGCGGGTTTCATCGACGTTGGTGACAAACAGGGGATGTTTAGCGTTCTGACCAATGTTAAGGATTGCGGCAATCTGCCAGTCCGCGACTTTCTGTGCGGCTGCCATTTCACGCGATTTCCCTTTCACCGCCTGGCGCACTGACAGCGCGACGCGCGCACCGGTTTGAGTAAGATCTTCACCCAGCACCAGCACCGCATCATAGCTTTCAATCTCACGCAGCGCCGGAGTATGAACCCCACTCTCGCGCAGCACGTTCAGCATCAGTTCCAGACGCGCCTGCTCACTGGCAGCCATACCGGTGGAGAAGTTTTCTGCCCCGACCAGTTCACGCAGGGCAAAGTTGCTTTCCACACTGGCGCGCGGAGAACCAATGCCAATCACTTTCTTCGCCTGGCGCAGCACATCGGCGGCCCCCTGCATCGCCTGCTCAGCGTTGAGCGCGATCCAGTCATCGCCACGGCGCTGCATAGGCTGACGCGGACGATCTTTCAGGTTCACGTAGCCGTAGCCGAAACGACCACGGTCACAGAGGAAGTAGTGGTTTACGGTGCCGTTGTAACGGTTTTCAATGCGGCGCAGTTCACCATAGCGCTCGCCCGGGCTGGTGTTACAGCCGATGCTGCACTGCTGGCAGATGCTTGGCGCAAACTGCATATCCCACTTACGGTTATAGCGCTCTGAGTGCGTTTTGTCGGTGAATACGCCGGTCGGACAGATCTCAACCAGGTTACCGGAGAACTCACTCTCAAGCACGCCATCTTCCGGGCGGCCAAAGTAAACGTTGTCATGCGCGCCGTACACACCCAGATCGGTGCCATCCGCGTAATCTTTGTAGTAACGCACGCAGCGATAGCAGGCGATACAGCGGTTCATCTCATGGGAAATGAACGGGCCGAGATCCTGATTACGGTGAGTACGCTTGGTGAAACGATAGCGGCGGAAGCTGTGGCCGGTCATCACGGTCATGTCCTGAAGGTGGCAGTTACCGCCCTCTTCACACACCGGACAGTCATGCGGGTGGTTAGTCATTAACCACTCCACCACGCTCTCGCGGAACTCTTTTGCTTCACCGTCATCAATAGAAATAAAGGTGCCGTCAGACGCCGGGGTCATGCAGGACATAACCAGGCGGCCACGGGTATCTTCGGCATTTTGGAACTGCTTTACCGCACACTGGCGGCAGGCACCGACGCTACCGAGCGCCGGGTGCCAGCAGAAATAAGGAATATCAAGGCCGAGGGACAGACATGCCTGCAGCAGGTTGTCTGCACCATCAACATCATATTCTTTACCGTCTACATGAATTGTAGCCATAGTGAACATGCTTCCGTAAGGCCCGTGCGAACACGGGCGTTAAACTTTGCTTACCAGCGCGCCTTTAACAGGTTTGGCTGGATGCCGCTAATCGCGTGTGCGTTGCTGTATACCTGAGGCGCCATACCCGCTTCAAACTCTTCGCGGAAGTATTTAATGGCACTTTGCAGTGGCTCTACTGCACCCGGTGCATGCGCACAGAAGGTTTTGCCTGGGCCAAGCTGGCGGCAGAGTTGCAGCAGGGTTTCAATATCCCCCGGCTGCCCCTGTTTGTTCTCCAGCGCACGTAGAATTTTCACACTCCACGGCAGGCCATCACGGCAGGGAGTACACCAGCCACAGGATTCGCGTGCGAAGAACTCTTCCAGATTGCGTACCAGCGATACCATATTGATCTCGTGGTCAACGGCCATTGCCAGCGCGGTGCCCAAACGGCTACCCGCTTTACCAATGCTGGCAAACTCCATCGGCAGATCGAGATGAGCTTCGGTCAGGAAGTCCGTTCCTGCCCCGCCTGGCTGCCAGGCTTTAAACTTCAGCCCGTCGCGCATACCACCGGCATACTCTTCCAGAATTTCGCGGGCAGTGGTGCCAAACGGCAGTTCCCAGACGCCCGGATTTTTCACACGGCCAGAGAAGCCCATCATTTTGGTGCCGGTGTCTTCGCTGGTAGAAATACCTTTGTACCAGTCCACGCCGTTGGCAATGATGGCCGGGACGTTGGAAAGCGTCTCGACGTTATTCACACAGGTCGGTTTGCCCCAGGCACCTGCTGATGCCGGGAAAGGCGGCTTGGAACGCGGGTTCGCGCGGCGCCCTTCCAGCGAGTTAATCAGCGCCGTTTCTTCACCACAGATATAGCGACCCGCGCCGGTGTGGACGATCAGTTCAAAGTCAAAACCCGAGCCCAGGATGTTCTTACCCAACAGTCCGGCTTCGGTGGCTTCGCTAATCGCGCGGCGCAAATTGACCGCCGCCTCAATGTACTCGCCGCGCAGGAAGATGTAACCACGATAGGTCTTCAGCGCAAAAGCGGCGATCAGCATGCCTTCCACCAGCTGGTGCGGCATCTGCTCCATCAACAGGCGATCTTTGTAGGTGCCCGGTTCCATTTCATCCGCATTACACAGCAGGTAGCGAATGTTCATGGATTCATCTTTTGGCATCAGGCTCCATTTCAGACCGGTGGAGAAGCCTGCGCCTCCGCGCCCCTTCAGGCCTGAATCTTTGACCTGAGCGACAATCTCTTCCGGCGCCATGGACTTCAGCGCTTTTTCCGCACCGGCATAGCCATTCTTACTGCGGTATTCTTCAAGGAACACTGGCTGCTGGTCTTCACGCATGCGCCAGGTCAGCGGATGCATTTCGGCAGTACGCACAATCTGTCTCATTGATACTGCTCCAGTAAGTTGGCGATGCCTTCCGGCGTCAGATGAACGTGGGTATCTTCATCCACCATCATCACCGGCCCTTTGTCGCAGTTTCCGAGACAGCACGTTGGCAGCAGCGTGAAGCGGCCATCAGCCGTGGTCTGGCCGGGTTTGATATTCAGATTGCTTTCGAGAGCCGCCTGGATACCCTGGAACCCGGTAATGTGGCATACCACGCTGTCGCAGTAGCGGATAACATGGCGGCCAACCGGCGTGCGGTAGATCTGGCTGTAAAATGTCGCCACACCTTCCACATCACTGGCCGGGATCCCCAGAACTTCGGAGATAGCATTGATCGCACCATCCGGCACCCAGCCGCGATGGTTCTGCACAATCTTCAGCGCTTCAATCGAAGCGGCACGTGCATCTTCGTAATGGTGCTTTTCATGCTCGATGGCGTCGCGCTCTGTCGCACTCAGCACAAAAGCCCCAGATTCATCGATCGTTTCGATCGCAATTCTTTGATCGTGCATAATTAGCGGTCCACGTCTGACATAACAAAGTCGATACTACCGAGGTATACGATCAGATCGGATACCAGGCTGCCGTTGATCACTGAAGGGATCTGCTGCAGATGCGGGAAGCTAGGCGTACGCACGCGGGTGCGGTAGCTCATGGTGCTGCCATCGCTGGTCAGGTAGTAACTGTTAATTCCTTTGGTCGCCTCAATCATCTGGAATGACTCATTGGCCGGCATTACCGGACCCCATGAGACTTGCAGGAAGTGAGTGATCAGGGTTTCAATATGCTGCAGCGTACGCTCTTTCGGCGGCGGTGTGGTCAGCGGATGGTCAGCCTTGAACGGGCCTTCAGGCATGTTCTTCAGGCACTGCTCCAGAATGCGCATACTCTGACGCATCTCTTCCATCTTCAACATTACGCGGCTGTATGCGCAGCTGACGCCATCGCCAATGGGGACTTCAAAATCGAAGTTTTCATAACCGGAGTAGGGACGCCATTTACGCACGTCAAAGTCGAGACCGGTCGCACGCAGACCGGCACCGGTGGTGCCCCAGGCCAGAGCTTCTTCCATGTTATAGGCAGAAACTCCTTTTGAACGACCAATCAGCACGGAGTTTTTCAGGGCTGTTTGCTCATAGGATTTCAGACGTTTTGGCAGCCAGTCCAGCAGCTCACGCAGCAGGCGATCCCAGCCTTTCGGCAGGTCATGGGCCACACCGCCGATACGGAACCAGGCCGGGTGCATGCGGAAACCGGTGATGGCTTCAACAACGTCATAAATTTTCTGGCGATCGGTGAAGGCAAAGAACACTGGCGACATTGCCCCAACGTCCTGAATAAAGGTCGAGATATACAGCAGGTGGCTGTTTATACGGAACAGCTCTGAAAGCATGACACGGATAACGTCTACGCGTTCCGGCACTTTGATGCCGGCCAGTTTTTCTACCGCTAACACGTACGGCATTTCATTGACGCAGCCGCCAAGATATTCGATACGGTCAGTGTAGGGAATGTAGCTATGCCAGGACTGACGCTCGCCCATTTTTTCCGCACCGCGATGGTGATAACCGATATCCGGCACACAGTCGACGATCTCTTCGCCATCAAGCTGCAGGATAATACGGAACGCACCGTGCGCTGACGGGTGGTTAGGGCCGAGGTTGAGGAACATGAAGTCCTCATTTTTGGTGCTGCGCTTCATCCCCCAGTCTTCAGGTTTAAAAGTCAGCGACTCCATTTCCAGATCTTCTTTCTGCTTGGTCAGCTCAAAGGGATCGAATTCGGTGGCTCGCGCCGGGTAATCTTTGCGCAGCGGGTGTCCTTCCCACGTCTGCGGCATCATGATGCGCGTCAGGTGCGGGTGGCCCTGGATATTGATACCAAACATCTCCCAGGTTTCGCGCTCATACCAGTTGGCATTGGGGAAAATGTGAGTGATGGTCGGCACATTCAAATCGTTTTCAGACAACGCCACCTTGAGCATGATATCGCGATTGCGTTCAATGGAGATGAAGTGATAGAAAACGGAAAAATCCGCTGCCGGTAAACCGGCGCGGTGGGTGCGCAGACGCTCATCCATGCCATGCAGGTCAAACAGCATGACATAAGGTTTTGGCAGCTTGCGCAGGAAGACAATAATCTCAAGCAACTGCTCACGTTTCACCCAGACGACCGGAATGCCGGTTCGGGTTGCTTGCACGGTAAAGGCATCAGGCCCAAAACGATTACGCAGCTCGCCGATCACCGGGTCATCCTGGTGATCTCGGGTTTGCCATAACGGCTGAGCGAGATCTTGCGTGGTTAAATCTGTCATAAGTTGTTCACCATTCTGGCCAGTAGTACAGGCACTCAGTGTTGGCGTCAGGCGGGTCGGCGCATATTACATTGTGTTTTTTTTGCGCTTTTGATGACCACATCCATAAACTGCTGGTTTAAATTTCGTCCGGCGTACGCAGGTTCGTCACGGCGATACGCTCAGCGTTCTTCCGGTCGCGCTCAGACTGCATATTGGCTCGATATACCCCCTGATCGCTGACAACCCATGACAGCGGACGGCGCTCTTTGCCAATGGATTCCTGCAGCAGTAACAGCGCCTGCATGTAGGCTTCAGGACGCGGAGGGCAACCCGGAATATAGACGTCAACCGGCAGGAATTTATCCACGCCCTGCACGACGGAATAGATATCGTACATGCCGCCGGAGTTTGCACAGGCCCCCATGGAAATGACCCATTTAGGTTCCAGCATCTGGTCATACAGGCGCTGAACAACCGGTGCCATCTTGGTGAAACAGGTTCCCGCAACCACCATAAAGTCAGCCTGACGAGGCGAAGCACGAATAACTTCCGAACCAAATCGCGCCACGTCGTGTACCGCAGTAAACGACGTTGTCATTTCGACATAGCAACAAGAAAGGCCGAAGTTGAACGGCCAAAGGGAGTTCTTACGTCCCCAGTTCACCATGTCGTGCAGAGCATGTTCTAACTTGCCCATGTAGACGTTTTGATGAACGTGCTTTTCCAGGGGATCGGTGACGATCTCCTGTTTTTGCAGGGGGTAACGGTCATTCTCACCGTTCGGGTCTATGCGGGTGAGCGTATAGTCCATGTGTTATTGCCTCTCTGTTACTGCTTATGACGGTTGGCGTGCGAGATGGTGGTTGGTTTGACGTCAAACTGACGACGGGCAGGAGCCCAATCCAGTGCGCCAATACGAACCAGATAAAACAGACCAGCAAGCAGAACCAAAATAAAAATAGCGGCTTCCGCAAAGCCGACCCATCCGCTTTCACGAATCGCCGTCGACCATGCGTAGAGATAGAGGGCTTCAACGTCGAAGATGACGAAGAACATGGCAACCAGGTAGAACTTAGCAGACAGGCGCAGTTTTGCGGTGCCCACGGAAGCAATACCGGATTCAAAAGGTGTATTTGTATGCCTTCCGCGGGCTTTCCCGCCCAGGAACCATGCTCCGGCCAGCATTGCACAGCAAAGGCCGATAGAGACGATCAGGAAAACAGCGAATGCCCAGTGATGGGCGACGACTTCTGTGGTTGTTGACATACTCTTGCTTACTCACCAAAAGTGGCGTTTCGCGTCCTGCTCTGATAATTGGCAGTTAACACACCACATCGATTCAAGGGAAGAATGAAAAACCTGATAAATATTACTGTCTTTAGCGATTAGGCAGTAATTTTATGGGGTTTTTTACTCCTTTAACTAACCTTTTGTCAACTTTGACAAAAGTATCCGCACATTAATTTACACTCACAACACGAATTTAACATATGATGCTCATTAAGCGAGCTAAATCGAGTCAGTGGCATCATGTGATCATAGTGTAGCGGCTAAAACCTTGTTTGGATCGTGTATTTAACAACGCCTATTTTGGCAGGATTAATCCCATTTTCCTGCCCCTTAATGGGGTTATTTTTTTGATCCAGAACACAGTTTGGTGTTTTTTGCGAGTAAAATGGGCAAATTTATTGCGTAGCGTTAATATTCCGGGCAAAGCGCGATGGTGAGACAGCCTGAAAACAGAGCGACCTCATCATTAAGAACTATTTTTTTGTTCAAGAAGATAATTTCCGCCGTAAAAGCGCAGCACATGACCACGAAAAGCCTAAAAAAAAGGCCCTTCAGCTGATGATTTTGCTGAAAGACCTTTTTTAATACATCAGATAAAAAAGATTACCTTTTAATGATAAAAGTAATCGTTTGCTTTTGCCGGGTTACTCTTCTTCATCCGTAAAGCTGGCGGCACTCTGCCCTGCGGTGATCAGGTTGTACGGATCGTTGCTGGATTCCATCGCGTTGAAGATGGCAAGCGCCAGCTCGTTATCGCTGTCAGGATTGCGGCACAACAGATATTCGGTATCCGGCAGCATTGGCAAGCCTTCTGCCGCCCCCATCACGCGCAGTTCCGGGCTCATCATCTCCACAGGACGTGCAGTGACCCCCAATCCGGCCTTCACCGCGGCACGCACGGCAGCCAGCGTTGAGGCCACGTACGAGATACGCCATGGAATACCCGCCTCGTTGAGATGGTCGATCGCCATATCACGATACGGGCTTGGCTCATCCAGCAGCACCAGAGGAATCGCTTCCCCACGCTGGAAGATATAGTCGGCGGCGCAGTACCACAGCGTGGGTGATGTGCGCAGGACCTGCCAGGTAAAGTTCATTGGGCTGGACGTCGTCACCACCAGGTCCACTTCCCCCTGGTTGAGCATTTCCATCATAAATGGATTGCGCTTCACCCGGACATCAATGGCCAGCTTCGGATAGACCGAGGTCACACGGTTGAGCAAGAACGGTAAAATGGTATCAGAAGTATCATCGGAAGCACCGATGGTCAGTACCCCCTGTATGTTACTGTACATCAGAGAAGTACAGGCTTCATCGTTGAAGCGCAGTATCTTTCTGGCGTAACCCAAAAGCTGAATACCATGTTCCGTCAATAATTTGTTGCGTCCATGCCTGGCAAACAGCTCTTTGCCTACTAATTGCTCCAGACGCTGCATCTGCTGGCTTACGGCTGACTGCGTTCTGCACACGGCTGCCGCAGCGGCGGCAAAGGTGTTCAGATCGGCAACAGCCACAAAAGTTCTCAGCAGATCGAGGTCGAGATTCAGTATCGGACGATTTGCACTAGTCATTTTTTTCTTCACTTTATAAGTTTTTTACAAACAGCTACCCTGGTGTTATTACCTTTCTTATCAAAAAGATAAGACGATAACAATTGCGTAATGGCTACAGTGTTTAGCAATTAAAAATTACCCGATGCATTACTCACAGTGACAGACGCAGAAGAGACCCTTTCTCACGCCCTCTATCCTGATTGTTTCAGAATTTACTGCGTGAAATAAATAGGTTCTTACGTCTGATACATCACTAATGCACGTTGCACTAACCCATAAGTTGCAGGAAGCCGCGTCGTTATAGTTAATTAACGCCGACAAAACCCCAAAAAGGATGAGTTGCGGTGTTGCTAGTCTAAAACAACCATTGAAAATTGAACTGCCAGAACGCTGTAGCAACAGCGAAAAATGTTAAGCATCACTAAACCTTTAAGGTGGTAAAAACCTTTTTTTTATAACCAGAAGCCTCTACACACATCGCGCAAAGTCTCCTGAGCATT
This sequence comes from uncultured Alphaproteobacteria bacterium, assembly GCA_963847795.1. Lineage (GTDB taxonomy): Bacteria > Pseudomonadota > Alphaproteobacteria > Rhodobacterales > Rhodobacteraceae > Amaricoccus. The sequence continues at coordinate 129,161 of CAWKBH010000015.1, read as the reverse complement.
ATCCTGACATACTGTCGTTTACTTTTTAAGCCCAAAAGTAATTAAACTTATCACTAAAGCAAGATTTTATCGGCAACAGCCCGTGGTACAGGCCCTGGCCCTAAAAAAATTATCGTTCTGTCCGGCCTCTTTTTCCCCTGCCCTGCAAGCCTCTTCCTCCCCCTACAGAGGTCACATCGCGCCGCCAGTCACCCTTGTGATTAAAAAACATACAGAGAAGTAAGCTTTTCTTCACAGTTTCTTTTAGCATCAGTACACTATTTTTTACTAAATAACCCCATTAAAGGTATTGATCGTGGGGTGCAGGAGTGCACTTAGTTCACAGCGTAAAGTTGATAAGCAGCTATTTGTATCGGATTTTGCCCAATATGTGGCATGAAATGTCAGTCTCATGCCTTATGGCGCGCCCGCCTGCCAGCTGAGTGAAAAAACATCCTTTAACTCACCAAAGCCTGTTGCCGCCCTTCAAAAGCACAGTGGAGAGGAGTACATTGTGCAATGTTTAGTTTTCCACGGCAGGAACGCAGTTCTGCCAGTCAAGGCGACAAAAATGACCCCAATTGATAAATCCAGCAAACTGGATAATGTGTGTTACGACATTCGCGGCCCGGTGTTAAAAGAAGCAAAGCGCCTCGAAGAAGAAGGCAACAAAGTACTCAAGCTGAATATCGGTAACCCGGCGCCGTTTGGTTTTGACGCGCCTGACGAGATCCTGGTGGATGTGATCCGTAACCTGCCCAGCGCACAGGGCTACTGCGACTCCAAAGGGCTGTACTCCGCGCGAAAAGCGATCATGCAGCATTATCAGGCGCGCGGCATGCGGGATATCACCGTTGAAGATATCTATATCGGAAATGGCGTATCCGAACTGATTGTACAGTCAATGCAGGCGCTGCTGAACACCGGTGATGAGATGCTGGTGCCGGCACCGGATTATCCACTCTGGACCGCTGCGGTATCACTTTCCGGGGGCAAAGCCGTTCACTACCTGTGCGATGAGTCCGCAGGATGGTTCCCCGATCTTGAGGATATTCGCAGCAAAATCACCCCGCGCACCCGCGGCATTGTGATCATCAATCCGAATAACCCGACGGGCGCGGTATACAGCAAAGAGCTGTTGATGGAAGTGGTCGAACTGGCACGCCAGCACAACCTGATTATTTTTGCTGACGAAATCTACGACAAGATCCTCTACGATGCCGCGCAGCACCACTCGATTGCCGCACTGGCCCCGGACCTGCTGACCATTACTTTTAACGGCCTTTCTAAGACTTATCGCGTCGCAGGTTTCCGCCAGGGGTGGATGGTACTCAACGGCCCGAAAAAGCACGCTAAAGGCTATATTGAAGGACTGGAGATGCTGGCCTCAATGCGCCTGTGCGCCAACGTTCCGGCCCAGCATGCTATCCAGACCGCGCTGGGGGGGTATCAGAGCATCAGTGAATTTATCCAGCCCGGCGGTCGTCTGTATGAACAGCGTAACCGTGCGTGGGAGCTGATCAATGAAATCCCGGGCGTCAGCTGCGTGAAACCGCAGGGCGCACTGTATATGTTCCCGAAAATTGACAGTAAGAAGTTCAATATTCACGACGATCAGAAAATGGTGCTCGACTTCCTGCTGCAGGAAAAGGTGCTGCTGGTGCAGGGTACCGCCTTTAACTGGCCGTGGCCGGACCATGTGCGCATTGTGACGCTGCCACGTGTTGATGAGCTGGATATGGCCATCAGCAAATTTGGCCGTTTCCTGAGCGGTTACCGCCAGCTGTAATGTTCTCCCCAAAGAGCGGCTCCGGCCGCTTTTTGCATGTTGTACAAAGGGAAAATCATCATGACCCAAAGCCACTTCTTCGCCCATCTCTCTCGTCTGAAACTGATCAACCGCTGGCCGCTGATGCGCAATGTGCGTACCGAAAATGTCTCCGAACATAGTCTTCAGGTCGCGATGGTCGCCCACGCGCTGGCGCTGATTAAGAATAAGAAATTTAACGGTAATCTTAATGCCGAACGCATCGCCATGATGGCGATCTATCATGACGCCAGTGAAGTCCTGACCGGCGATCTGCCGACGCCGGTAAAGTACTACAATGCGCAAATTGCCCATGAATACAAAAAAATCGAGAAAATAGCCCAGCGTAAGCTGATTGAGATGTTGCCGGAGGAGTTACGCTCAGCCTACGCACCGCTGATCGATGAGCATCAGCACAGCGAAGCGGAAACGGCCATCGTCAAACAGGCCGACGCGCTTTGTGCTTATCTGAAATGTCTGGAAGAGCTGTCGGCGGGCAACAACGAGTTCCTGCTGGCCAAAGCGCGGCTGGAAAAAACGCTGGCGCAGCGTCATAGCCCGGAGATGGACTACTTTGTCGAGGTGTTTGTGCCAAGCTTCAGTCTCTCACTGGATGAGATCAGCCAGGATTCGCTGTAGGAAATCAGGAAAGCGGGCGCAGCCTGCCGCGCCCGGTATCAGGATTAATGCTTACGATGGACGTTGACGCTGCCGTCCGGATTCTTACTGATCACCAACTCTTCCAGCGAGCCCAGCACCATATCGACATCGTCCAGACGGGGGGCATCAGACGGCACATTCACGGCAACCACATGACAGCCCGCGCTCAGGCCAGAAAGGATCCCCGCAGCGGCATCTTCCACTACAACGCACTCTTCTGGCTCTAAATCCAGCAGCTGGGCACCCAGCAGGTAAGCATCCGGCTCAGGCTTGCCGTTTTCTACGCGTTCGGCGGTGACAAAGGCCGCAGGTGCAGGCAAGCCCGCGGCGGCGTGACGCGCACCGGCGACCGGAACAGAACCCGATGTGACAATAGCCCATGGGATGTCCAGCTCATCAAGCGTTGCCAGCAGTGCCAGCGCGCCCGGCAGGGCAACAATGCCCTCGGTATCCTCTGCTTCCATTTTTTCCAGCGCGATAAATTCCTGCTGGATAGCTTCAGCCGTGGCGCCGCTCATAAAGTGTCGCAGTGAGGTAATTGCCTGCTTACCGTGGATGAAGCTGAGCACCTCTTCAGGAGCGATCCCGTGGCGCTTACCCCAATTTTTCCAGGCACGTTCGACAACCGCAAGGGAGTCGACTAATGTGCCATCCAGATCAAACAGAAAACCTTTACACTTCACTGCATCTTCCTTCTCAGGCGTTGATAACTTGCGCGATCTCGTTCGCACTCAGATGGTACTGCCGGGGGCAATTGTGCCACACCGCGAGCATCCTTTGGTATTTTTCCCACATCGGCACCTGAGCATTGAACTCGTGGCTGCCGCCGTCAAAATGCGTATAGCGCCCTTCAACATTCACTAAAAAGCGTACATAGCCCAGATAACGCCCTTCCGTGGCGGCATCAAAGCCCAGGAACACCAGGCGGCGCAACTCCACGCCCTGCGGCTCTTTCAGATTAGTCCAGGAGATAGAGAGCGCGTGGTACATCTCCATCATGGCGATAAGCGTGCGGCATTCTGCTTCGGGAAGCTGGCTAAAGTCATGATCCAGTTCGCGCATCTGCAGGCCATAGCCTCGTTCGATAATGGTCTGGTGACGCTGATAGCGCGCGGCATTCACCGGGTCAAGCATGGCCATCATTTGATACTGATTAGAAAGGATTAAACGCTGGGCATGGGTCATGTTCATTTCAGGCTCCTCCGCCATGGGGGCAAAATTCATTGGCAAGAGGATCGCACGGCGCGGGGAAGGGCTTCTTTGACGCCACGCGGGTTTCCAGTGAGATCGTCACAGAAAACCCGCGTCAGACCTCAAAGATCGTCGAGGAAGGTTTTATCCAGCTGCTTAAAGGCACGTTTCAGCACATCAGCCAGCGATTGATAGGTGGGCTTGCCCTCAACGGGGGCAATCGCCTGTCCTGCGGCCTGCAGTTTTTCACGCACATCGTGAAACCAGCCTAATAAAGAAGGCGGCAGCGGCGTCACCGAGCGTTTTCCCAGCCACCAGAGGCCCTGCATCGGCAGGCTACAGGCAAAAAGCGCGGTGGCTACGGCAGGCCCAAGCTGTCCGCCCAGGGCAATCTGCCACGTCAGGCTGAAAACGGCCACCGGCGGCATAATGCGAATCGCAAAGCGCGTTGCACGGGTGACACGATTTTCTGGAAACATAGGTGCCAGGCGTTTATCGACAGGCCATGTCTTCATGTAGTGCTGACCATGCTGGAACAGCTTAAACCAACCGACACTGCCGGATTCATTAGCCATGGCTAACCTCAACTTCGAAGATAAATTTTAAAAAAAAATGACAACACAACAACTTTACCTAACATCATTCAAAATATTTTGTCTTTACCGTTGACACTGGTTATCCTGTGCGCGATTCAGGCGGTCCGGAGCGCGTTTTGCCGCTTCGGGGTTGCCCCGCAGAGGAATAAGCCCTGCAACTTAAAAAAAAATCGTAAAGTTTCCAAAATTTTTTGCTTTCGGACAAAACTTTCCGGCAGCATGATGTTCATCATTAATGTACCAGCTTTCATGCGCTACGCTGATAGTCTGTTTGACTTTTATTTCGCCACTTTCAATAAATAGGTCCTTCCATGTCGAGAAAGTTAGTACTGGTTCTGAACTGCGGTAGTTCTTCCCTGAAGTTTGCCATTATCGACCCGGCAAACGGCGACGAATACCTGTCAGGTTTAGCTGAATGTTTCCACCTACCGGAAGCGCGTATTAAATGGAAACTGGAAGGCGCTAAACAAGAAGCGGCTCTGGGCGCTGGCGCGGCGCACAGTGAAGCACTGAACTTCATGGTTAAAACTATTCTGGCACAAAAACCAGAACTGTCGGCACAAATCGTTGCCATCGGTCATCGCATCGTTCACGGTGGTGAGACGTTAACACACTCCGTGCTGATTGATGAGTCGGTGATTCAGGGGATTAAAGACGCCTCTTCTTTCGCTCCGTTGCACAATCCGGCACACCTGATCGGTATCGACGAAGCGCTGAAAAACTTCCCGCATTTGTCAGATAAAAATGTCGCAGTTTTCGACACTGCATTCCATCAGACTATGCCTGAAGAGTCTTATCTCTACGCCCTGCCTTACAAACTCTATAAAGAGCACGGCGTCCGTCGCTACGGCGCACACGGCACCAGCCATTACTATGTCACGCAGGAAGCAGCCAAGGTGCTGAATAAGCCCGTGTCTGAAGTCAATATCATTACCTGTCACCTCGGTAACGGCGGTTCCGTTTCCGCTATCCGTAACGGCGAGTGCGTCGATACCTCCATGGGGCTGACCCCGCTGGAAGGTCTGGTGATGGGCACGCGCAGCGGTGACATCGACCCGGCAATTATCTTCTTCCTGCACGACACGCTGGGCATGAACGTGGATGCCATCAATAAAATGCTGACCAAAGAGTCCGGGCTGCTGGGCCTGACCGAAGTCACCAGCGACTGCCGCTATGTGGAAGACAACTACGCCACCAAAGCGGATGCTAAGCGGGCAATGGACGTCTACTGCCACCGCCTGGCAAAATATATTGGCTCCTATGCTGCACTGATGGATGGCCGCCTTGACGCCGTGATCTTCACCGGGGGTATCGGTGAAAACGCGGCGATGGTGCGTGAACTGTCGCTGGGCAAACTGGCGCTGCTTGGTTTCGACGTTGACCACGAACGTAACCTTGCCGCACGCTTCGGCAAAGCCGGTTTCATTAATAAAGAAGGCACCCGTCCGGCGATTGTGATCCCAACCAACGAAGAGTTGGTCATCGCGCAGGATGCAGACCGTCTCACCGCATAAATCGCGATTCTCTCCGTCAGCTCAGGCTGGCGGAGTTGTTTTAGACACCACAAAATTTGTATAGCTATTGCTGCTGAAGCCGTTGCGTTCAGTCTGCAGGCTAAAGTCATGAGGAGTTACTGTGTCCCGTACAATCATGCTCATCCCGACCGGCACCAGCGTTGGCCTGACCAGCGTCAGCCTTGGCGTTATCCGTGCAATGGAACGTAAAGGCGTGCGTCTCAGCGTCTTCAAGCCTATCGCTCAGCCCCGTGCTGGTGGCGACAGCCCGGACCAGACCACCACCATTATCCGCAAGAACTCCAGTATTCCCGCTGCCGTTCCGCTGGCCATGAGCCATGTGGAATCGCTGCTGGGTTCCAATCAGCAGGACGTGCTGATGGAAGAGATCATTGCCAACTATCATGAAAACACCCAGGACGCAGAAGTGGTGCTGGTAGAAGGCCTGGTGCCGACGCGTAAACATCAGTTTGCCTCTGCGCTGAACTATGAAATCGCCAAAACGCTGAATGCTGAAATTGTTTTTGTGATGTCACTGGGTAATGACTCCCCGGCCCAGCTGAAAGAGCGTATCGAACTGACGCAGAGTAGCTTTGGCGGCAGCAAGAATAAAAACATCACCGGCGTCATCATCAACAAGCTGAATGCTCCGGTTGACGATCAGGGGCGTACGCGCCCGGATCTGTCAGAAATCTTCGACGACTCCAACAAAGCCAGCGTCGCCAACATCGATCCCAAGCAGCTGTTCGCGAACAGCCCGCTGCCGGTGCTGGGCTGCGTGCCGTGGAGTTTCGAACTGATTGCCACCCGCGCCATTGATATGGCTCGCCACCTGGACGCCCGCATTATCAACGAAGGTGAAATCGCGACGCGTCGCGTCAAGTCGGTGACCTTCTGCGCACGCAGTCTTCCGCATATGCTTGAGCACTTCCGTCCGGGTTCACTGCTGGTCACCTCCGCCGACCGTCCTGACGTGCTGGTAGCCGCGTGCCTCGCCGCGATGAATGGCGTAGAGATTGGTGCCATCCTGCTGACGGGCGGTTACGCCATCGATGCCCCCATTCAGAAACTGTGCGAGCGTGCTTTCCAGACCGGCCTGCCGGTCTTTATGGTCGAAACCAACACCTGGCAGACCTCTCTCAGCCTGCAGAGCTTTAATCTGGAAGTCCCCAGCGATGATACTCAGCGTATTGAGCGGGTGCAGGAGTACGTTGCCAGCCATATCGATGCCGACTGGATTGAATCGCTGACGGCCGCCTCCGAGCGCAGCCGCCGCCTGTCACCGCCGGCATTCCGCTATCAGCTGACCGAGCTGGCACGCAAAGCTGGCAAACGTATCGTACTGCCGGAAGGCGACGAACCCCGTACCGTAAAAGCCGCCGCTATCTGTGCCGAACGCGGCATTGCGACCTGCGTGCTGCTGGGTAACCCGGAAGAGATCCAGCGCGTCGCCGCGGCCCAGGGCGTTGAGTTAGGTAAAGGCATTGAGATCGTTGATCCGGCAGCCGCACGCGAAAACTACGTGGCGCGCCTGGTTGAGCTGCGTAAGAGCAAAGGCATGACCGAAGTGGTTGCGCAGGAGCAGCTGGAAGATAACGTCATGCTCGGCACCATGATGCTTGAGCGTGGCGAAGTTGACGGCCTGGTTTCCGGTGCGGTGCATACCACGGCAAACACCATCCGCCCTCCGCTGCAGCTGATCAAAACCGCGCCGAACAGCTCGCTGGTCTCCTCGGTGTTCTTCATGCTGCTGCCTGAGCAGGTGCTGGTGTATGGCGACTGCGCCATCAACCCGGACCCGAACCCGGAGCAGCTGGCCGAGATTGCTATTCAGTCCGCAGATTCCGCGCTGGCATTCGGTATCGAACCACGCGTGGCGATGATCTCCTACTCCACCGGTAACTCCGGTGCCGGCAGCGACGTAGAGAAAGTGCGCGAAGCCACGCGCATCGCCCAGGAAAAACGTCCTGACCTGGTGATCGACGGTCCGCTGCAGTACGATGCCGCTATCATGGCCGACGTGGCGAAGTCCAAAGCACCAAACTCTCCGGTTGCGGGTCGTGCGACCGTGTTTATTTTCCCGGACCTGAACACCGGTAACACCACTTATAAAGCGGTGCAGCGCTCTGCGGACCTGATCTCCATTGGTCCAATGCTGCAGGGGATGCGCAAGCCGGTTAACGACCTGTCGCGCGGCGCACTGGTTGACGATATTGTTTATACCATTGCCCTGACAGCCATCCAGTCTAAGCAGGCCGAAGGGTAATCACGTCCCGCGTCCGGCATGACCTGACGCATTGACGCTGTTTATCCCTCAGGGGCGAGGTGCCAACCTCGCCCTTTTTTACTGGCTAAATTTACTGGATCACCACATCCAGCGCCCGCAGATGCTGCGGCTGCCACGACAGCATCACTTCGCTGCCCGGCTGCCAGCGGTTGTCCATTCTGGCAGGCGACAGCTTCACCATAAAGTTCCCCTGCCCCGCGACCTCGGTCAACATACGTACGTGGTCACCCAGATAAATAAACTGCTGAATACGGGCTTTGACCTGCTGATCGCCCGGTTCCGGCGCGTTTACATTGATGCGTTCCGGTCGGATACTCAGCTGGATTTTCTTACCCGGTGAACTCGGACGGACCTTGAGCGCATCCAGCTCAGAGCCATCATCAAGCTTCACGCGATAGTAGTCGCCCTGCGTCGCCACCTGAGTGGCCAACAGGCTGTTGTTCTCCCCGATAAACTGCGCGACGAAGGCGTTGGCCGGTTGCTCATACAGTGCGCCAGGGCTGTCCATCTGCTGGATCATTCCATCGTTAAACACCGCCACGCGGTTCGACATCGTCATGGCCTCACTCTGATCGTGGGTGACGTAAACAATGGTCAGGCCGAGCATGTCATGCAGCTGTTTTATCTCCAGCTGCATATGTTCCCGCAGCTGCTTGTCCAGCGCACCGAGCGGTTCATCCATCAACACCAGCTTAGGTTCAAACACCAGCGCACGCGCCAGGGCCACGCGTTGCTGCTGTCCCCCTGACATCTGCGCCGGATAGCGATCGGCCAGCGGGGTCAGTTTAATCATGTCAAGAATGCGCGAAACGCGCTCTTTGATATCCATCTTGCTCATGCGGCGAATTGACAACGGAAACGCGAGGTTTTCCGCTACCGTCATGTGCGGGAACAACGCATAGTTCTGGAACACCATGCCGATATCACGCTGATGGGGTGGCAGAGTATGCAGCGGTTTTTCGCGCAGAAAAATCTCACCATCGGTCGGGGTTTCAAACCCGGCCAGCATCATCAGGCTGGTGGTTTTTCCAGATCCGGATGGCCCTAAAAGCGTTAAAAACTCGCCCTCCTGCACCTCAAGATTCAGGTTGCGAACCACCAGCTTTTCGCCGTCGTAGCTCTTTTTGATGTTCTTAAAACTCACCAGGGATCTCATAGCATTTCTCTCATCACTCGGGGGAAAAACGACTCCGGCACGCGTTGTGCATCATTGACATCGGGCGCAGCTGTTGGGTGGCTCTTTTTTAGCTCTACCACAAAGAATTTCGCTTCGACAAGCAGAATTTGGCAAAAATGCAAAAAAAAGCCTGAAAGAATATCTTCCAGGCTATTGTTTTCTATTGCCTTTTAAACTAAGCACCAGTTTAGCGCAGAGAAGAACCTGCAGAATCAGGCTATTCCATCACTGCGCACTGTCATGGTGCGTGGCGGCGGACTGCAGGCGGCGTGTCAGGCAGGCGAGCACCGGCGCAAACTTCGCGGCCATCTGCTCCTCTTCAACGCAGGCATAACCGAGCAGCAGCCCGCGCCGCGTGGTGCCAAGCAGGTAATACGCCGACAGCGGGCGTGTCAGCACACCGTTTTGTTCCAGCTCGGCGCTGAGTGCCACATCATCGATGTTATCGGGCAGGGAGAGGATCAGGTGCAGCCCGGCATTGCTCTGCTGGGCGATAAAACGGTCGCCGAGGCTGTCACGGATCACCCGCACCAGTTCAGCGCGGCGGCGGCTGTAAAGCTGGCGCATCTTGCGAACATGCGCCGCGTAGTGTCCTTCACGAATAAACTCCGCCAGCGTCAGCTGTACCAGACCGTTTCCCCCGCGATACAGCTCGGAATGGGCCATTTTCATCCTCGCCGCCAGCGGTTTTGGCACCACCATGTAACTCAGGCGCAGACCGGGATAGAGCGTTTTACTGAAGGTCCCGAGGTAGATAACGGGCGCATCCGCGGCCAGCCCCTGCAGGGCCGGAATAGGCGATTCGTTAAAGCGGAACTCACCGTCGTAATCATCCTCCACCACCCAGCTACCGGCATTTTTCGCCAATGCCAGCAGCTGATGGCGCCGCTGCAAACTCATCACCGACCCCAGCGGATACTGATGCGAGGGCGTCACGCAGATCAGGCGCGGTGGACGCTGACCGGTGCTGAGGTCAGGCAGCGTCATGCCCTGGTCATCCACCGCCGTGGGCAGCAGATCGATCCCGTTCACCGCCAGCACGTTTCGGATCCCCCAGTAGCCCGGCTCCTCAATCCACGCTCCGTCACCGGGGTCACACAGCATTTTTGCCAGCAGATCCAATGCCTGATGGGTCCCCGCGGTAATCAGAATCTGCTCCGGCGTGCAGTTGACCGACCGGATGACCCGCAGATAGTCAGCCAGGGCCTGCTGCAGTTGCAAACAGCCACCGTGGCTGGAATAGCTCAGCGCTTCCACCGGCATACGGCGGCTGAGACGCAGATGAATTTTGCGCCAGATATCGTGCGGCATGTGGCTGACATCCGGTACGCCGGGCATAAACGCCCCCCACTGATGCGGCCCGGCACCGCTGCGCGTCAGCAGGCGCGAACCCCGGCTGGATAAGCGCACAAAGTTAAACGGCTTACCGGCGGCGCTGACCGGAGGCTCATCAGCCTGCGGTATCGCTTCCGGCAGCGCATCGTTGACGAAGGTGCCACTGCCGGTACGCGTTTGCAGGTAGCCCTCGGACTGCAGCTGTTCGTACGCCGCCAGTACGGTATTACGCGAGACGGACAGCTCGCGCGCAAGGTCACGCGTCGCGGGCAGACGGCTGCCGGTGGCAATCGATCCATCCTGGATAGCACATTGCAACACGTCGTACAAACGCTTGCCCAGCGTCCCATTGGGATTCTGAGCCAGGCGGTGGGCAAGCAGGTCTCCGAGTAACGTTCGCAAAATTGGTTCCTTGAAATAAAAAAAACTGGCACTGGATTATAAAACCCCGAAAAGGCTAAAAAGCAATGAGAGCTGCCAGTGCGTGGAAGGTTTATCACGCTTCAAACGTCTACGAGGATCGAACCATGAGCAACAGCGAAGTACAACAGCGTCGTCTGAATGCCACGCCGCGCGGTGTCGGCGTGATGTGTGATTTCTTTGCCGTCAGGGCGGAGAATGCCACGCTGTGGGACCATCAGGGACGTGAATACACCGACTTCACCGCCGGCATTGCCGTACTCAACACGGGCCACCGCCATCCGAAAGTGATGGCCGCCGTCACCGCCCAACTGGCATGCTTCACCCACACCGCCTGGCAGGTTGTCCCTTACGAGAACTACATTGCCCTTGCCGAGCAGCTTAACACCCTGGTGCCGATCGCGGGTCCATGCAAAACCACCTTTTTCTCCAGCGGCGCCGAGGCGGTAGAAAACGCGGTGAAAATTGCCCGCGCCTCCACCGGTCGTCCGGGCGTTATCGCTTTTAGCGGCGCATTTCACGGCCGCACGTTAATGACCATGGGGCTGACCGGCAAAGTAACGCCGTATAAAACCGGCTTTGGCCCCTTCCCCGGCTCCGTCTTCCATGCCCGATATCCGAATGCGCTGCACGGTTACAGCGTGGAGGATGCGCTGGAAAGTCTGGAAACCCTGTTCAAATGTGATATCAGCCCGCAGCAGGTGGCGGCGATCATTTACGAACCCATTCAGGGTGAAGGCGGTTTCAACATCGCCCCGGCCGAATTCGTCAGCGCCCTGCGTGCGATATGCGATCAACACGGCATCCTGCTGATTGCCGATGAGATTCAAACCGGGTTTGCCCGCACCGGCAAGCTGTTCGCCAGCGAATATTACGAGGCCAAACCCGATCTGATGACCATGGCGAAAAGCCTTGGCGGCGGCCTGCCGATTTCGGCGGTCTCAGGGCGCGCAGCGGTGATGGATGCCCCCGAGCCTGGCGGGCTGGGCGGAACCTATGCCGGCAACCCGCTGGCTATCGCCGCATCGCTGGCAGTCCTGGAAGTCATCAAAGAGGAGCAGCTGTGCACCCGCGCGCTGCGCCTCGGCGCTGAGCTGGTAGAAACGCTGAATGCCTGTAAAAACCCGGCGCTGGTTGAAGTGCGTGCGCGTGGTTCAATGGTCGCCGCGGAATTTAATGATCCGGTCAGCGGGAAACCCTCGGCGGAGATTGCACGCAGCATCCAGCAACGCGCGCTGGAGCAGGGGCTTATCCTGTTGACCTGTGGCGTATACGGCAACGTCATCCGTTTTCTCTATCCACTGACCATCCCCGATGCGCAGTTTAAACGTGCGCTCGCCTTGCTCTCTTCTTTATTACGCAGCTGATCGCTGGCGTACCTCCACAGGGAAGTGGCACAAAAACTGCATCTTAAAAAATATTAATCATCAGGAGATTGGCATGGTTAAGACATTAGCGGCACTGATCCTCGCAACATTCACGCTCCAGGCACAGGCGGAAAGCCTGACGGTGATCTCCTTTGGCGGCACCAACAAAGACGCCCAGGACAAAGCCTTTTACAAACCGTTTACCGCGGCTGGCAAAGGCACGATTGAAGCCGGTGAATATAACGGCGAAATGGCGCGCATCCGTGCCATGGTCGAAACCGGGCAGATTGGCTGGGATGTCGTGGAGCTGGAAACCCCGGAGCTGCTGCGCGGTTGTGAGGAGGGGCTGTTTGAACCGCTGGACTGGAACAAACTGGGTAAAAAAGCAGACTTTATTCCGGCAGCGGTGAGCGAGTGCGGAGCCGGCATTTTCGTCTGGTCAACCGTGCTGACCTATGACGCCAACAAACTGAAAACAGGCCCGAAAAACTGGGCAGACTTCTGGGACGTGAAGACTTTCCCGGGCAAACGCGCATTGCGTAAGAGCGCAAAATATACCCTTGAGATCGCTCTGATGGCCGACGGCGTCAAGCGTGAGGATGTGTATAAGGTCCTGGCCACGCCTGCAGGGGTTGAACGGGCCTTTAAGAAACTGGATCAACTCAAGCCCAATATTCAGTGGTGGGAATCTGGCGCACAGCCCTTACAGTGGCTGGTCTCCGGCGATGTGGTGATGAGCTCCGCCTATAACGGTCGCATCGGCGCCGCGCAGGATGAAGGTCATAACTTCAAAATCGTCTGGGACAACGGGCTGTATGATCTCGACCACTGGGCGATTGTCAAAGGCTCGAAGCACAAAGCGCTGGCTGAGCAGTTTATTGCTTTTGCTAACCAGGCGGAAAACCAGAAGGTTTATGCCGAAAACATTCCCTACGGTCCGACCAATATCCACACCAGTCAGCTGCTGGATCCGGCGCGGCTGAGCACGCTGCCCACGGCACCGGCGAACCTCGCCGTCTCACTGCAGGTCAGCGGTGATTTCTGGCTGGAGCACGGCGAAGATCTGGAACAGCGCTTCAATGCCTGGGCGGCAAAATAACGCCCTGTGAAATGGGCCGATCGAAACAGACGATCGGCCCCTGCAGTTGAATCCTCCCCGCCATGATGTCAGGAGATCGCAATGAGTCACACCCTAATGGAAGCCCCTGCTCCTTCAGCGCCGACCGGCGTATCCCTGAGTCAGCGCATGCGCCAGGTGGATGGCGTGAAAACCCGCCGCTCGCTGCTGCTGATCGCGCCGCTGCTCATCTTCGTGGTGGTCTGTTTCCTGTTCCCTATTGCCTCCATTCTCAGTAAAAGCGTCGAGAACCCGGAGTTCCACACCATTCTGCCGCAAACCTCCAGCGCACTCAGCCAGTGGTCAGGCAAACAGCTGCCGGACGAAGCGCTGTATGCCACGCTGGGCAAAGAGTTGATTGCGGCACGCGAAAGCGGGCAAATTGCCGCCGTTGCCAAACGGCTGAGCTATGAAAATTCCGCCTTGCGTCGCCTGATCGTCACGGCCCCACGTCTGGTGCCGTCATCAGGCACTGGCGTAAAAGAGGCCCTGATCGCTAAACAGCCGCTGTGGGGTGAACTCTCCACCTGGCAGACGCTGAAGCGCGTTTCGCGCCCGGTGACCAGCTATTATCTGCTGTCGGTATTTGACCGCAAGGTCGATGCCAGCAGCGGCGAAATCCGCGCACTGCCCGCTGAGCAGGCTCTGTACGTCAACGTGCTGCTGCGCACGCTGTGGATGGCAACGGTGGTGACACTGCTGTGCGTCGGCATTGGCTATCCGCTGGCTTACTGGCTGGCAAAACAGCCGTCGAACCGCGCTAATCTGCTGATGATCCTGGTTCTGCTGCCGTTCTGGACTTCCCTTATCGTTCGCACCGCCAGCTGGATTGTGCTGCTGCAGTCCGGGGGGCTGATCAACCGGGCGCTGATGGCATCAGGCCTTATCGACCATCCACTGACGCTGGTTTTCAATCGCGTTGGCGTATTCATCTCCATGACGCATATCCTGTTGCCGTTCATCGTGCTGCCGCTCTACGCGGTGATGAAGGGTATTTCGCCGGGCTATGTGCGCGCGGCGGTTTCACTGGGGGCCCATCCGTTTCTCGCCTTCTGGCGCGTTTACGTTCCGCAAACCTACGCCGGTATCGCCGCCGGTGCCCTGCTGGTGTTTATGATGGCCATTGGCTACTACGTCACCCCCGCCCTGCTGGGTGGACCGAATGACCAGATGGTGAGCTATTTTGTTGCCTTCTTTACCAACAGCACCATGAACTGGGGTATGGCGGCCGCGCTCGGCAGCCAGCTGCTGATTATCGTCATGCTGCTTTACATCGTGTATATCCGCGTAACCCGTACCTCTGCCGAAGCCGCAGCCCACTAAGGAGACGATCATGAGACAACAGGGAACCCTGATCCTGCGCCTGTGGAAAGGCCTGTTTAATTGTTACAGCGCCGCCGTACTGCTGTTTTTAATCGTGCCGGTGCTGGTGATCGTACCGCTCTCTTTTAACTCCAGTACGTTTCTCAGCTATCCGCTGAGCGGCTTTTCGCTGCGCTGGTATCAGACCTTCTTTCACTCACAGGAGTGGCTGGGCGCGCTGGGCAACAGCCTGATTATTGCCCCTCTGGCAACGCTACTGGCAACGGTTCTGGGCGTGCTGGCCGCAATGGGGCTGGTGCGCGGCGAGTTTCGCGGCAAGGGGCTGGTGATGGCTATTATCATCTCGCCCATGGTTGCCCCCGTGGTGATCATTGCCGTCGGTATGTTCTTTTTCTTCGCCAGGCTGTCGCTGCTCAACAGCTATCTCGGGCTGGTCATGGCACATGCGCTACTGGGCGTGCCGTTTGTTGTCATTACCGTCGTGGCCGTGCTGAAAAATTATGACACTAACCTGTCACGGGCCGCGGCCAGCCTGGGTGCATCGCCCTGGCTCACCTTCCGTAAAGTGACGCTGCCGCTGATTGCCCCCGGGGTCTTTTCCGGGGCACTGTTTGCCTTCGCCGCGTCGTTTGATGAGGTGGTGGTGACGCTGTTCCTCGCCAGCCCGGGACAGCGGACCTTACCGATTCAGATGTTTGCCGGCATCCGCGAGAACCTTGATCCCACCATCGCCGCCGCGGCCAGCCTGATGATTGGTGCATCGCTGATCTTGTTAATCGTCATGGAAATCCTGCGCCGACGCGGTGAGAAGATGCGCCTGCCCTCACAGCCAAATTGATGGCTCGTTACACCGTCAGGCGCCATTGAAAGGCTTTTCTTAACAGGAAGTTAGTGAGCAGCAGCAGAACAGAAAAGGCGTGAGGCGTCAAAAAGCGCGGGGGCCGCATCAGTAAAAGCCAGCGGGTTCGTGCTGCGGATACGGGTTGTGCAAGCCGTTATTGGGGGGCGATGGGGAAAGCGGGAGGTCAAAGTCCTGAATGAAGGGCGGCTAAACAGGGATGCACGCCCGCGTGCATCCCTTCGGGCTTTAGTGAGCCCCGGACTCGTGGTTACGCGTCAGCCACAGGGACAGGGCTTTCAGCGAGTCATCGGTGAATTCATCACAGCGAGCCGTGATCTCTTCCGGGGTCATCCAGAAGATCTCATCAACCTCTTCTTCCTGCATGGCGAACGGGCCATGGGAAACACAGCTGAACAAGCCACCCCATACGCGGCAGTGTTCATCTTCAAAGTAGAACTGGCCGTGCTCAGCAAACGGCACGTCGGCAATGCCCAGTTCCTCTTCGGCTTCGCGGCGGGCAGAAGCCAGCATCTCTTCCCCGGTTTGTACCACTCCGCCTGCCGTGGCATCCAGCATACCCGGCATAAAATCTTTGTTTTCTGTGCGGCGCTGCACCAGAATTTTACCCATCCCATCGTGAACCACGATGTAGGTTGCGCGATGGCGCAAACACTGCGCTCGCATCTGCGCACGGGTAGATTGTGCAATAACCTCGTTATCTTCGTTAACGATATCCACCCACTCCGTGCCCTGATCTTGCTCCACCATCCGTAACCCTTTTTTGTTCTGGCGCCCGGCGCTCAGTTGAATCAATCGTTTTAACGCGCTGAAGCCGCGCTGCGCCATAAATTAATGTGTTATGTCGTATGACGCAATCATCAATTTGTGCTGATAGCGCACTACGCCGATTTCGACGACTCGGCTAGCCACAGCTGTACGGAAGCACGCTGCCACTGAAAATGGGCATAGTCGGCCAGACGTTGCGGCAGCGGGTCATCGTGCAGGGCCAGACGGTTTAACATTATGGCCAGGTCGGTATCGGCGATTGACCATTCGCCAAACAGATTTTGCTGGCCTTCAGGTAGCAACCGGTTAGCCGCGGCAATCAGCCTGGCGGCAGAGCGCTGCGCCGCCTCGTCCAGCGGGGCAAACCGCGCAGCGGCGAACAATACCTCGGTCGGGCGCTGCTGGCGGATTGGCATAAAGTCGCTGCGCAACCACGCCTGTATTTCACGCGCTTTGGCACGTTTTTCGCGATCGCGCGGATAAAGCCGCTCATATTCTGGCGCCGGGAAGCACTCTTCGAGATACTCCGTGATGGCAGAAGATTCAGAAAGCTGGAAACTGTCGCTCTGCAGCGTCGGGACGCGGCGGGTGAGCGAGACTTCGCCATAGGCCTGCTGCTGATGCTCCTGGCTGGCAAGATCGACGCGTTTTAAGCTGAAAGGAAGACCTTTTTCACTCAGGGCAACGAAAACTGACATGACATAGGGGCTAAAAAAATTAGCATCTGACCATAAAACGAGGCTGGGATGGCTCATCCGGACGTCCTCTGACGTTCATATACAGGAACCTCTTGTTTAGCTGTTTTTTAAACTAAAGGCAATCATCCGGGCGGCTTACTGACGGTTTTCAGAAAGGATAACCTCTGTCTATTTGTCTGCTCTAACGCACATCCAATCTGCCCAACTTCACCTATGCTTTAGGCATAATAAGATGTTGTCATGAATCACGTTGAAGGATCACTCCATGCATATTTTGATTACGGGCGCCACGGGACTGATTGGCCGCCCCCTCATCGCGCGTTTACAGCAGGCAGGCCACCAGATCAGCGCGGTGACCCGCAACGTTGCCGCCGCCCGTCAGCAGCTGGGCGAGCAGGTTAATCTGTGGTCGGGACTGGACCAGCAACGCGATCTCAATGGCGTGGATGCCGTGATTAATCTGGCGGGTGAGCCGATTGCCGATAAGCGCTGGAGCGAGGCGCAGAAGCGCCAGCTGTGCGACAGCCGCTGGCTTCTGACTGAACGTCTGGCGGCGCTGATCCGTGCCAGTAGCGAACCCCCCGCCGTGTTCATCTCCGGCTCGGCAACCGGCTTCTATGGCGATACTGGCGAGCTGGTACTGACCGAAGAGGATCCCGGTCATAACGAATTCACCCACACGCTGTGTGCTGGCTGGGAAGAGCGGGCACTGCGTGCGGCAAGTGAGCATACGCGGGTCTGTCTGCTGCGTACCGGCGTGGTGCTGGCAAAACACGGCGGCGCGCTGAGCAAAATGAAACTGCCCTTTAAACTGGGCATTGGCGGGCCACTGGGCAACGGTAAGCAGTACATGCCGTGGATCCATCTGGACGATGCCATCAGCGGTATTCTCTGGCTTCTCGATCATCCCGATCTGAGCGGCCCCTTTAATCTGGTGGCGCCTTATGCGGTTCGTAACGAACAGTTTGCGGCCGCGCTCGGTCGCGCTATGCATCGCCCGGCCTTTATGCGTACCCCTGGCGCCGCGATTAAGTTAATGATGGGCGAGTCGTCCGTGCTGGTACTCGGCGGTCAGCATGTGATCCCACAGCGCCTGGAGAAGTCGGGTTTTCGCTTTCGCTGGTTTGACCTGGATGAAGCGCTGGCGAATGTGGTGTGAAGGGGTTGACTGCTACAGTGCAGCCCTCACTCTTCACAGACGGGTATTCGCTCTGCTTTTTGTCTTTACGAGGGTGAACCTCAGGGCCAGCCCCGGGGTTCGAGAGTGAACGTGCGTGTACGGCACAAGGTTGTGACGGTGACGTACACGCGTGATGCAGGAAGCAACGGGCGAGGACAGGCGCGCGCGCAACGTCAGCCGCGCGCCTGCCCAAAGGTTACTTCAGGGCTCCGGATAAGAACTGCTGCAAACGGGTGCTCTTCGGATTGTTGAACAACGCCTCGGGCGCGCCCTCCTCTTCGATTTTCCCCTGATGCAGGAAAATCACATGGCTGGACACATGGCGGGCAAATTCCATCTCGTGCGTGACCACCACCATGGTTTTCCCCTCTTCCGCCAGTTTCTGCATAATACGCAGCACTTCGCCGACCAGTTCGGGGTCAAGCGCGGAGGTCGGCTCATCAAACAGCAGGACGTCCGGCTCCATCGCCAGTGCACGGGCGATGGAGACGCGCTGCTGCTGGCCGCCGGAGAGGTGCACCGGGTATTTTGCCCGGGCCCGTTCGTCAATCCCCACTTTATCCAGATAGCGAATGGCCCGCTCGCGCGCTTCGCTCTTGC
This sequence comes from uncultured Alphaproteobacteria bacterium, assembly GCA_963847795.1. GTDB lineage: Bacteria > Pseudomonadota > Alphaproteobacteria > Rhodobacterales > Rhodobacteraceae > Amaricoccus. The sequence continues at coordinate 110,283 of CAWKBH010000015.1, read as the reverse complement.
TGAGACCCAGTACCTGCACCGGTGCTTCCATCACGTTCTCCAGCACCGTCATGTGGCTCCAGAGATTGAAGTGCTGAAATACCATGGTCAGTCGGGTCCGCAGCATGCGCAGCTGCTCTTTATTGGAAACTTTCAGCTGACCGTCAGTATCGCGCACCAGGTCAATACTTTGATTATTCACTGAAATAGTGCCTTCACTCGGCTTTTCGAGGAAGTTAATGCAGCGCAGGAACGTGCTTTTGCCTGAACCGGATGAACCGATAATGCTGATCACATCGCCTGCATTTGCCTGCAGTGAAACCCCCTTCAGCACTTCATGCTCACCGTAACGCTTATGCAGTTCGGTGACGTTTAATTTATTCTCGGCCATAGTGTCACTCAATGTGAAGATGAAGGTTTAACGTGTGCCAGCCAGCGTTTTTCCGCTTTACGGAACAGACTAATCAACACATAGGAAATCATGAGATACAGCACCGCAGCAATACCAAAGGCGATAAACGGCTGGTAGGTCGCGGAGTTAATATCGCGCGCAACTTTCAGCAGATCAGGCACCGTGGCGGTGAAGGCCAGCGCCGTAGAGTGCAGCATCAGGATCACTTCATTACTGTAGGCCGGGAGCGCGGTACGCAGCGCCGAGGGCATAATAATGCAGCGATACAGTTTAAAGGTAGAGAAGCCGTAAGCGCGCGCCGCTTCAATCTCCCCGTGCGGCACCGAACGGATAGCGCCGGCAAAGATTTCGGTGGTGTAGGCACAGGTGTTCAGCGTCAGCGCCAGCAGCGTACAGTTGAGGCCGCTGCGGAAGAAAGCGTTAAGCAACTCGGTGCCCTTCACAATCTCCAGCGTGTACATGCCGGAGTAGAACACCAGCAGCTGCACATACAGCGGGGTCCCGCGGAACACATAGGTAAACAGCCAGACCGGGAAGCGGATCGCTTTGATCGGCGAAACGCGCGCAATCGACAACAGCACCGCCAGGCAGCCGCCCAGCACCACGGAGATCACCAGTAGCCATAGCGTGATCGCCACGCCGGAAAAACGATATCCGTCGGTCCACAGCAGGGCTTTCCAGTACTCCTGAATAATTTCAATCATAAGTCAGCCCTTTTCACACCTACCGTGTAACGGCGTTCCAGCCACCACAGTACTCCGTTGGAGAGAGTGGTAAAAATCAGATAGATAACCCCGGCCACAATCGCAAAGTAGAACGGCTGCCAGGTGGATTTCCCGGCCAGCTGGGTCGCTTTCACCACATCTTCCAACCCCAGCAGCGACACCAGCGCAGTCGCTTTAAGGATAACCTGCCAGTTATTACCGATACCGGGCAGCGCGTAGCGCATCATGCCGGGAAACAGTATGCGGCGAAAGGTCTGAGAGGAGGTGAATCCAAACGCGGTGGCGGCTTCAATCTGCCCTTTCGGGACGGCCATGTAGGCGCCACGGAAGGTTTCCGTGAAGTAGGCCCCGTAGATAAAACCAAGGGTGATGATACCCGCGACCATCGGATCGATATCAAACTGCGACAGCCCGAAGAAATCGGTGATCTGGTTCAGCATGATTTGCAGACCGTAGAAGATGAGCAGCATCAGTACCAAATCAGGAACGCCGCGGATCAGTGTGGTATAGCCTTCAAATATCGCCACCAGAGGGCGGCTGCTGGAAAGTTTGGCCCCGGCGCCAATCAAACCCAGTACGAGGGCAACCACCAGCGAGCTGACTGCCAGCTCAAGAGTGACCATCGCACCTTTGAAAATAACTTCAGAGTAGCCATACAGCATAAGCAATATCCTGTCTTTCTCCCTTCATAACGCAAGCCGCAGCAGGGTCACCGGCTCGCATGCGCGCGCTTGCCACCTTGCTGCAGCTCGAATTATTCAGGTATATCTCATCATCTTATGCGCAGTAACCCCACCACTCAGCGCAGTGGGGCCTGCAGACAGGTTTGACTTAACCGCCGTACACATCGAAATCGAAATATTTTTTCGCTAACTTGTCGTAGGTGCCATCTTTACGCATTTCATCGAAGGCTTTATCGATAGCGGCTTTCAGCTCCGGGCTGTCTTTTCTCATGCCCATACCGGTACCCACACCGAAGATTTTCTCATCTTTCACCGCCGGACCGGCGAACGCATAGCCTTTACCTGCAGGCTGCTTCAGGAAGCCTTCGCTGGCGGCCACTTCATCCTGGAAGGCGGCATCAATACGGCCTGCCGTCAGGTCCTGATAGACCAGATCCTGGTTTGCATAAGGCGTCACGGTGACGCCTTTTGGACGCCAGTTTTCGTTAGCGTAGGTTTCCTGCGTGGTCCCCTGCAGCAGACCAATGGTTTTGCCTTTCAGCGATTCCAGCGTTGGCTGGATTTTGGACCCTTTCGGGGCGATCAAACGGGAGTTAGCTGCGTACAGTTTTTCTGAGAAAGCGATCTCCTGCTGGCGTTTTTCGGTGATCGACAGAGAAGAGATAATGGCGTCGATTTTTTTCGCCTTCAGGGAAGGGATCAGCGCATCAAAATCACTTTCGACGAAAGTACATTTGGTTTCCATGCGCTTACAGATTTCATTCGCCAGATCGATGTCAAAGCCTACCAGCTGCCCCTGAGCATTCTTCATTTCAAACGGTGCATACGTTGGATCGGTACCGATACGCAGCGTTTTTGGACCTGCAGCAAAAGCGTTGCCCGCAGCCAGTGTTGCCATTAACAGGGAAAGAGCCAGGACCTGCTTTTTCATAAATTACCCTCGAGTTTCAGTATTATTATGTGAGTCGTGATGTTTCTGCGCGGTACTGTTAAAACAGCTTTACTCCTTACTCTTAGCAGGTTCCGTGCCACATTTTGTGGCAGTCACCTGATGATGTCGCAGAGAGGGGAAAGCACCGTGATTGCGCGGTTTGCAGGGAAATTTATAGCAGGTTTGTGAGTGACAGGAAGCAACAATGTTTCATATTGGTGCATAACTTGCACAAAAAGCGATTCAGCACCAACATTTGCTCTTAATCAGTGCACAACTTTGGCGCTATGCACCTTGCCAGCGCGTAAACAGATCCTTATCCAGCTCAATATCAAACTGATCCAGCACGCGGTTAACCGTCTGGTCGACAATATCCATTACGCCCTGCGGACGATGATAAAACGCCGGCACCGGCGGCATAATAATCGCCCCTAACTCCGCTGCTGCCGTCATCATTCTTAAATGCCCCAGGTGAAGCGGCGTTTCGCGTACGCACAGCACCAGGCGACGGCGCTCTTTCAACACAACATCGGCTGCGCGCGTCAGCAGGCCGTCACTGTAGCTATGAACAATGCCTGACAGGGTTTTGATCGAACACGGCAGTATCGCCATTCCATCGGTTTTATAGGACCCGGAGGAGATGCTGGCGGCGATGTCGCGCGCATCGTGCACCACATCGGCCAGCGCCTGCACTTCACGCAGGCTGAAGTCACTCTCCAGTGCCAGCGTCTGACGCGCGGCCTGGCTCATTATCAGATGCGTTTCTATCCCGTCCACCTGCTGCAGTATTTGCAGCGTGCGAATGCCATAAATCACCCCGCTGGCGCCAGAGATGCCAATAATGAGTCGTTTCATACCAAATCCTTAAAAAAAATGGGCCGGAATTGCTTCCGACCCATCTTAACGTATTTACCCGAAATAATTCGAATTGCTTGCAGGCAGCGCGAGGACGCTGCAGGGAGACTGACTCACCGGGACTGGCCGTGGATATTGGCACCCGCACGGCCTGAAACACGGCGACCCCGCTTACCCTTCGTTATGCATTTCCAGGTTTTCCACTTCGTTCTGGCGCTGCATCGCTTTCGCATCGTCATTACGCAGCGACTGCAGATACTCAAGGTATTGCTGATCGACGTCTTTGGTGACGTAAATGCCGTCAAATACCGAGCATTCAAACTGGGCAATATCCGGGTTTTCTTCCCGTACGGCTTCGATCAGATCGCTCAGGTCCTGGAAGATCAGCGCATCGGCACCAATCAACTGGCGGATCTCTTCCACTTCGCGACCGTGAGCGATCAGCTCAGTGGCGCTCGGCATATCGATACCGTAAACGTTCGGGAAACGAATTTCCGGTGCCGCAGAAGCGAGGTACACTTTTTTCGCTCCGGCTTCACGGGCCATTTCGATAATCTGCTCGCAGGTGGTGCCACGCACGATGGAGTCATCGACCAGCAGCACGTTTTTCCCACGGAACTCCGCGCGGTTAGCGTTCAGCTTGCGGCGAACCGCGCTGCGGCGCAGATGCTGGCCCGGCATGATAAAGGTCCGGCCGACGTAACGGTTTTTCACAAAACCCTGACGGTAAGGCTTGTCGAGAATGCGCGCCATCTCCAGTGCGATATCGCAGGAGGTTTCCGGAATAGGGATAACCACATCGATATCCAGGTCTTCCCATTCGCGGGCGATTTTCGCACCCAGCTTGGTGCCCATACGCACGCGAGCGCTGTAGACGGAAATCTTATCAAGGAAAGAATCCGGACGGGCAAAGTAAACATACTCAAACAGGCACGGGTTATATTTCGGGTTCTCGGCGCACTGACGGGTGTACAGCTGCCCTTTCTCAGTGACATACACCGCTTCGCCGGGTGCCACATCACGCAGGAACTCAAACCCGAGCGTGTCGAGCGCCACGCTTTCGGACGCAACCATATACTCGGTACGCCCGTCAGCCATAGCCCGTTTGCCGATGACCAGCGGACGAATACCGTTCGGGTCACGAAACGCCACCAGGCCATGACCAATGATCATCGCCACGCAGGCATAAGCCCCGCGCACTTTCTGATGTACGGCAGCAATGGCAGAGAAGATGTTTTCAGCTTCCAGCGGGTAGTGCTGGAAGCGGTCGACTTCCTGCGCAAAGATATTGAGCAGGATCTCAGAATCCGACGTGGTATTCACATGGCGGCGGCCACTTTCGAACAGCGCTTTACGCAGTTCGTGGGCGTTGGTCAGGTTGCCGTTGTGGGCAAGCGTAATACCGTAAGGGGAGTTCACGTAAAACGGCTGAGCTTCAGACGCGCTGGAGCTTCCTGCTGTTGGATAACGCACGTGGCCGATACCCATATTGCCCTGCATACGCTGCATATGACGGGCTTCAAATACATCGCTGACCAGACCATTTGCTTTACGCAGGCGGAAGCAATTCAATGCATCGATGGTCACGATGCCTGCCGCATCCTGCCCACGGTGCTGCAGCACCGTTAACGCGTCATAAATCGACTGGTTGACCGGTGCAAAACCGGCGATCCCGACAATACCGCACATAGTGACATTTCCTCATAAGCCGCGACCCCAGTGCGATTACTGGGGCAAAAAACTCGACGTGCTTTTCAGGTAATCAAAAAACCACCTGATGATGTAACTGAACTGGGGAATAAGCTGAGACTGCTGCCAGTCCGGGCTTTTGGAAAAACCGGTGAAAGTATCGAGGAAGAACAGCATCGCTGAAACGATGAGTACACCACGTAACGCCCCGAAACAGACCCCCAGGACTCTGTCGGTACCCGACAGGCCAGTTTTTTCAACCAGCGACCCAATCACATAGTTGACGATTGCCCCCACGATTAGCGTGGCAATAAACAACACTGCAATGGCGATTCCATTTCGAACCAGTTCGTCTTCAAATCCTGTAAACCAGACGGCAAGGAAGGAGTAGTAATGACTGGCGACAAAAAATGCGCAACCCCAGGTGACGAGAGAAAGCGCTTCCCGAACAAACCCACGGATCAGGCTGACAAGAGCCGAAAAACCAACAACCGCAATAATGACGTAATCTATCCAGACCATGAACTCTTCCAGTGACAATGCCCCTGCATCCAGCCATCCAGCTCGTTCGGGGCGAATTCTAACAGAAAAAGAAAACGTTTGCGTAGGGTTTTCCGACGCCGATTTAAATTATCGGGCGTGCGAAAAAAAACGCCGGACGGCCCGTAATTCTGCCACCGGCCCGCCCTCACGCAATACGTTGATTTACCACTCTCATCACGTAGCACGCCCGGAACAACAGCTCTGCCGTTCCGGGCGCGAACGGGGGAGGGATCGCGCCCTCCCCCTGATGGATTGCTGCTCCTTCAGCGTGCCAGCCTGACGGCGGGCAAAGGATAGCCTAGATGCTGGCCGTCATTACCGGGCGCTATAAGGCTTCACCACTCCGCCAAGTCCGGACAGACTTTGCAGCTGACTCACCGAGGCCTGCATCTTCGCTTTCGAGGCATCCGGCCCGACGTAAATACGCGTGATCTGGCCCTGTACCGGCGTAGAGGGCACGGTAAAGGCCCGGTAACCTGACAGGCGCAGTTGCGCTACGATCTCATTCACCTTGGCGGCGTTTTTCAGCGCACCGAGCTGGACAACGTAAGCCTGGCCGACCGGTGCAGCTTCTGCCGCCGGCGCTTCCTCGCGTGGCTGTACCTTCTCAACCGGCTTCTCGGCCGTTTTTTCTGGCGCTTTTGGCTTCTCAACCGGTCGGGCTTTCTCAACCGGTTTCTCAACCGGCTTTTCACTCGATTTCACCGACGGTACTGACTTCTCAACCACTTTCGGCGGCTGTTGCTGCACCGGCGGCGGCGTGACGACGGTCGGCTGATTACGCGACTGCGGAATGGTCGAACCGCTATCCGCCTGCGACGTGTTTTCACTGCTACCGGGCGCGGTCGCACCAGCCCCTTGCGGAGGCTGGGCGGGCAACGCCTGCGTGACCGGCGGAACGAGATCCGTTTCCTGCTGATCTTCCGGTTTCGGTACCAGCGGGATGGCGGCAAACTCTTCTTTATAATGCTTTTTCTTACCATCAAGCACGCCGGGCAGCACGATCACCCCCAGCGCGACAATGATAATGGTGCCGACTAAACGGTTTTGAAACTTACTGGCCACTGCCGTTCTCCGTTTCCATCGTTTCCATGACCTGCGCTACGGTGTGGAATGACCCACACACCAGCACAATATCTTGTTCTTGCGCCTGCTGCAGCGCCTGCTGATAGGCCGCGGCCACAGAATGGCAGGCCTGAGCCTGCGGCAGATGCGCCATGAGCTGTTCGGCACTGGCACCCCGGGGGCCATCGAGCGGCGCACAATACCAGTGGTCAACCTGTGGGCTGAGGCAGGCGAGGGTTCCGGCAATATCCTTGTCATGCAGCATACCCACTACCGCATGTACCTTGCCGCGCTGGGGCAGCTCCGCCAGACGACCAGCAAGATAAGCTGCCGCATGCGGGTTGTGCGCCACGTCGAGGATCACGCGCGGTGCGTGTGCCACCGTTTGAAAGCGGCCCGGCAGGATCGCCTGATGAAGATGGCTGCGGATAATCGCCTCATCAACATCCAGCCCCGAAGCCCGAAGCGCGGCCAGGGCGGTAGCCGCATTGGGCAACGGCACCTGTGGCAATGGCAGGTTGTCGATATGCCCGTGCACATCCCGGAAGCTCCAGCTCCGCGCTGTTGCCTGACAGGACCAGTCGCGATCGCGCTGGCTTAACAGTGCGCCCTTCTCTGCTGCCACCTCCGCGATGGTATATGGCATCTGCGGTTCCCCGACGATAGCGGGTTTGCCGCCGCGGAATATGCCCGCTTTTTCGCGCCCAATGCTTTCACGATCGGGTCCCAGCCAGTCGGTATGGTCCAGGGCAATGCTGGTGATCACGGCGACATCGGCATCAACAATATTGGTGGCATCAAGCCGCCCGCCCAGCCCCACTTCGAGAATAACCACGTCCAGCTGCGCCTGCTTAAACAGCCACAGCGCCGACAGCGTGCCATATTCAAAATAGGTGAGCGACGTTGCCCCCCGCCCCTGTTCAATCGCGGCAAAAGAAGCCGTGTGTGCCGACTCGGGCAGTTCAGCGCCCTGGATGCGCACGCGCTCGGTATAGCGCACCAGGTGCGGAGAGCTGTAAACGCCAACGCGATAACCTGCGGCCATCAGCACCGTTTCCAGCGTGCGGCAGGTGGTGCCTTTGCCGTTAGTACCGGCAACGGTGAACACCACGGGGGCAGGTTTAAGCAGGTCAAGTGAGGTGGCAACGCGTTGGACACGATCCAGCCCAAGTTCGATTGCCTGAGAGTGTAAATGCTCAAGATAATAAAGCCACGTGGCAAGAGGCGACGTGGCTTGAGGAAGATTATCCATGTGTCCCGTTCACAAAGTTACGGTTCATTGGTGAAAGGGGCTGCAAGCCCCTTTCTCATCATCGATCAGGCCTCGGGGCTTGGTGGAACTGCGGCGGCTTCAACGATCTCTTCTTCCTGCGGAGCAGGCAGATTCATGAATTTAGCCAGCACGCAGGCAAGCTTGAAGCGCATCACCGGGCGGCGCACGATCATGTCGATCGCACCCTTCTCGATCAGGAACTCACTGCGCTGGAAGCCCGGCGGCAGTTTTTCACGCACGGTCTGCTCGATAACGCGTGGGCCGGCAAAGCCAATCAGCGCTTTCGGCTCGGCGATATTGAGGTCGCCCAGCATCGCGAAGCTGGCCGAAACGCCGCCCATGGTCGGGTCCGTCAGGACCGAAATATAGGGCAGACCACGCTCCTGCATCTTCGCCAGTGCGGCGCTGGTTTTCGCCATCTGCATCAGCGACATCAGCGCTTCCTGCATACGCGCCCCGCCAGAGGCAGAGAAACAGATCAGCGGACAGCCATCTTCCAGCGCCTGCTCGACCGCACGCACAAAGCGCGCACCGACCACGGAGCCCATAGAGCCACCCATAAAGGAGAACTCAAACGCCGCAGCGACCACCGGCATCCCGTGCAGGGTGCCTTTCATCACGATCAGCGCATCTTTTTCGTCGGTCTCTTTCTGAGCCGCCGCTAAGCGATCTTTGTATTTTTTGGAATCCCGGAACTTGAGCAAATCTTTCGGTTCCAGTTCGCTGCCCAGTTCAGTCATTGAACCTTCGTCCAGCACGCTGTGCAGACGGTCGCGACCATGCATACGCATATGGTGGTCGCATTTTGGGCAGACTTCCAGATTGCGCTCCAGCTCGGCACGGTAAAGAACCTGCCCGCAGCTGTCACACTTCGTCCAGACCCCTTCAGGAATGCTTGCTTTGCGCGATGGGGTGATTGTGCTCTTATTGAGAATTCGTTCAATCCAGCTCATTGATGACCTTTCTGTTTGAACCTGGCCTTCTCTTGTGAAGTGCCAGTTTTTCTTTCTACGCTGCCACACAGAGTGGCAACGCAAACCATAAATTGTCGCTCATTAAACCATAACCGCCCGTGACTGTGGATAAAAATCTGGTACGGGGGCGACAGCCTGATGATCTCTGTTATTGCTGCTTTTGCTGACGTGCCGCACGGCGATGCCGCCACACTTCGATAACCCCTGGCATCACGGAGAGCAGGATAATCGCCACAATCAACAACTTAAGGTTCTCCTGCACCGCAGGCAGATTACCAAAGAAGTAACCTGCATAGGTAAACAGCAGTACCCACAGCAGCCCGCCCGCCACGTTATACAGGGCAAAATGACGATAGGACATTTTACCCATTCCAGCCACAAAGGGCGCAAAGGTGCGTACGATCGGCACGAAGCGCGCCAGAATAATCGTTTTGCCGCCGTGACGCTCGTAAAATTCATGGGTTTTATTGAGATAGCTGCGGCGGAAAATCTTAGAGTTTGGGTTACTGAACAGCCTGTCGCCAAACAGACGCCCGATCGTGTAGTTAACCGCATCGCCGAGGATAGCAGCCACGACCATCAGCGCGACCATGGTGTGCACGTTAAGATCGTTACCCGGCAGCGCCGCCAGTGCACCGGCAACAAACAGCAGGGAATCACCCGGCAGGAAGGGGGTCACCACCAACCCGGTTTCGCAAAACAGGATCAGAAACAGAATGGCATAAATCCAGATGCCATACTGCGCTACCAGTTCCGCGAGGTGGACGTCGATATGCAGAATGAAGTCGACAACAAAACGAATCAGATCCATACAGGCTTCCTTTAATACGCCAGACCAGGTTTAATCCCCGAGGAACAGCGGTCCCATCGGTGGACGGGGTAATTCAAAGCGAGCGGGATAATCTACCGCGACCAGATACAGCCCTTCGGCACGCGCGGTGGCGGCCGCCAGGGTCCGGTCTTTCGCTGCCAGTAACTCAGCCATCCAGCCTTCGTGCTGATTGCCACAGCCAATTTCCATCAGGCTGCCGACAATATTGCGCACCATATGGTGCACAAAGGCATTAGCTTTGATATCCACCACCACGTAGGCGCCGAAGCGGCTGACGTTGAGGTGCATCACATTACGCATCGGCGTGCGCGACTGGCACTGCACGGCGCGGAACGAGGTAAAGTCGTTCTCGCCCAGCAGGCACTGTCCGGCGCGCTGCATCTTTTCCACATCCAGCGGATGATAAAAGTGCGTGACGCCTCCCGACAGGATCGCCGGGCGCAGCCGCTGGTTGTAAATCACGTAGCGATAGCGGCGCGCCGTCGCGCTAAAGCGGGCGTGGAAATCATCCGCGACCGTTTTCACCCAGCGCACTGCAATATCCGGCGGTAAGTTAGCGTTGGCGCCGAGCGTCCAGGCGGCATCTTTACGCCGGGCGCTGGTCTCGAAATGCACCACCTGCCCGGTGCCGTGCACGCCGGCATCGGTGCGTCCGGCGCAAAAAACCACCACCGGATGATCGGCCACTTTACTCAGCGCTTTCTCCAGCTTTTCCTGCACGCTACGCACTTCATTTTGCTTCTGCCAGCCGTAGTAACGGCTGCCGTCATATTCAATGCCCAGCGCCAGCTTAATCAGCGGCTGTGGCACAGTGCTGTCGGACATCAGTACAGATACTCCTGCACCAGTTTTTCCGCCGTTTTCACCGCCATCAGCGCGCCGCCAAAGCGCACGTTATCGGCGACCGACCAGAACTGTAACAGCTCGGCGATGCCATAATCGTTGCGCACGCAGCCAATGCTGAGATGCGCACTGCCGGAAGCATCACCCACCTGAGTCGGGAAATCATCTTCATCGGTGAGATGAATATCCTCCGCCTGCAGCAGCGCTTCTCGCGCTTCTTCTGCCGATATGGGGCGCAGGTTTTCAATGTGCACAATCTGCGCATTACCGTAGAACACCGGGGCCTGCACGGTACTGACCGCGATGGGCAGCCCCTCGTCCTGCAGCACTTTACGCACCTGATCCACCAGACGGCGTTCCTGAATCACGCTGCCCTCGGCGTCCGCCACCAGCGGCAGCATGTTGAACGCCAGCTGGCGACCAAAGTAACCGGCTTCTGCCGGCAGGCCATTCAGCAGACGCGCACTTTCACCGGCCAGCGAATCCACCGCGGCCTTGCCGTGTGAAGAGGCAGCCAGCAGATTAGTCACCTGCAACCGACCGAGACCGGCATTATCAACCAGCGGCTTGATGGCGCACAGCAGCTGACTGGTTAACGCATCGGCCACGCTGATAATGTTGCGGTTGCGGTAGTCGCCCAGCACCTGCGGATTGACGTCCGGCACCACCAGCGGCACATCCGGCTCCAGCGCAAACAGATCGCTGCTGTCGATCACCAGACAGCCGGCATTCGCCGCCTCTTCCGCGTAGCGCGCCGACGCTTCACGCCCGGCGACAAAAAATGCCAGCTGCGCCTGCGACCAGTCAAAGTCCGCCGCATCCGTCACCTGCACGGATTTCCCTTCGTAACGCAGCACTTCACCGGCGCTGCGCTCGCTTGCCAGCGCGTACAACTCACCAACCGGGAACTGACGTTCCGCCAGCAATTCCAGTAAAGCTGCCCCTACTGCGCCCGTCGCACCTAAAAGCGCGATATTCCAGCCGTCAGACATGTTGGTTTACTCCAGACAATGACACAAAAGTAGAAGGCGGTGACTTCACCGCCCAAAGATTCAGAAAAATCCCGACATTACGCGGGATGTTAAATGAGTTGACTGAATAAAGGCTCAGTGGCTTGTCGCGTTAAAGCCCAGCTTATTCAGCAGCGCGGCGGCCTCAGCGTTATCGCACGCGACCTGCAGTGAGGACCATTCGCGGCGTTCCTGATAATGCTTACGCAGACGGTCAAATTCGCCGGAAATAGCGGCAACATGACGCAACGCCGCATCATCGCGGCGCACATCATACACCAGATGTACCAGACGTTTCAGCGTTGCCTGATCGAGCGGACCGTGCAGCGTAATACGACCAAACTCAGGCGCGGGCAGCAGGGTATCCAGCGCCACCTGTTGAGGCTGGCCGATAAACTGCGTCCAGGCTTCAAATACCTGAGTGGTACCGCGCGCTTTGCCCTCCAGCGTGTAGCCCGCAATGTGCGCGGTGCCGATATCCACTTTCTCCAGCAGCGGCAGCGACAGTTCAGGCTCCGGCTCCCAGACGTCAAGCACCACGCTCAGGTCATTACGCTGCCCGAGCACGCGCAGTAATGCCGCATTATCCACCACCGGGCCGCGACAGGCGTTAATCAGAATGGTATTGGGCTTCAGGGCCTGCAGCAGCGCCTCGTCAGCCATGTGCAGGGTCTGGTAAGGTCCGTCCCGGAACAGGGGCGTATGGAAAGTCAGAATGTCCGCCTGCGCCACCACTTCCGCCAGGGTATTAAACACACCGGGCTCGCCCCGATCGGCACGCGGAGGGTCACACAGCAGCGTACGGATCCCCAGGGCTTCCAGCCGCGCCTGCAGTCGCCCACCGACATTGCCTACGCCGACAATCCCCACGGTGCGATCGCTTAACTGAAAACCGTCACGTTCAGCCAGCAGCAGCAGTGAAGAGAAAACATACTCAACCACGGCAATGGCGTTACAGCCGGGGGCAGCAGAGAACGCAATGCCCTGCTCGCCCAGAAACGCTTCGTCAATGTGGTCGATTCCCGCCGTAGCCGTGCCAACAAACTTAACCGGTTTGCCGCTCAGCAGCGCCGCGTTCACTTTCGTCACCGAGCGCACCATCAGGCCATCCGCATCGTCCAGCTCGGCCTGCGGGATCGGACGGCCCGGCACCGCCACGACATCCCCGGTGCGGCTAAACAGTTCACGGGCGTAAGGCATATTTTCATCAACGAGGATTTTCACAGTCTGGTTCCAGTCGGCTGAGTGAGGGGCATTATTCTGCCACAAACTCACGTCAGGGGGCATCCTCAGCGCACAGACGGTTTCCGGGAAAATTGTACGGTGATTTGCAGACCGCCCAATGTCGCACTCTGCGACAGCTGCGCCTGACAGCCGTGCCAGCGGGCAATATCTTTCACCAGAGCCAGCCCGAGGCCACTGCCGGCCACTTCGCTGCCGTGTTCCAGACGATAAAAGGGTTGCAGCGCCTGCTGACGTTCCGACTCGGCGATGCCCGGGCCGCTGTCCTCAACCCGCAGAACGCCCTGACGCACGCTGGCGGTGATCGTTCCACCGTATGGGGTATATTTGATCGCATTATCCAGCAGATTGGCGCACAGCTCGGCCAGCAGGTGGGCATCACCGCACACCAGGTCATGCTCATCGCCTTCATACCCCAGATCCAGCTGTTTGACCCGCGCCTGCGGATAACGCAGCAGGCAGGCTTCCCGCACGATCCCGGCGAGATCGACAGCGTGTAATGCCTGGCTGTGCTGCATGGCCTGAATGCGTGACAGCTGCAAAAGCCGGTCGGTTAGCACGATGGTGTGGTCCAGGGTCTGACGCATCCCCTGCAAACTCTCACGCCACAGCGCCGGATCGTTGCTGTTCAGGGCGACGCCCACCTGCGTTTTCAGAATGGTTAGCGGGGTACGCAGCTGATGCGATGCATCGGCGCTGAAACGCTGCTGCCGCGCCACCATTCCGCGCAGCCGCTCAATATAGCGATTCACGGCAACCATCAGCGGCTGCATTTCTGACCATGGCAGCACATCAGGCAGCGGGGAGAGATCGCCGGGATCGCGCAACAGCATCACCCCGGATAAGCGCCGCAGCGGACGCAGTACTTTGCGCAGAACCCACCCGCCCAGCAGCAGAGTCATCAGCACCAGCGCGCCCTGGCTGAGCACAGCGGTATACAGCAGCCCACTGGCAAAATCGCGGCGCGAGGTCAGCGTTTCCGCCACCAGAACCATCGCCATTCCCTCTACATTATCCTCGTTTACCGGTTGCCACAGCGCGGCGACGCGAATAGGCAGGCCTTTATAATCCGCGTAGTAAAAGTGCACCAGCGCCGGATAAATGCGTGAAAGCGGAGCATCGTCCGGCAGCGGGGGCAGATCGTCATAACCGGAGAGGGTTTTGCCTTCGGGGGAGATCACCTGATAGAACAGCTGGTCGTTCATGTTCCGTTCGAAGCTGTCGAGGACCACCCACGGAACATCGACCTCTAAGTGCCCATGCTGCACGCGCAGGCGCTCCGCCACGATGCGCGCTGACGCCAGCAGAGAGCGATCGTATGCCTGATTAGCCGCCTGCAGCGCGCTGGCATAGTGGGTATAGACCGACAGGCCCCAGAGGATCAGCAGCGGCAACCCTAGCCACAGCAGCAGCTGGGCACGCAGGGAATCCAGCTTCATGGCTGGCACTCAAGGCTGTAGCCCAGTCCCCTTAAGGTCACGATAGCCACATTGCTGCCCGACAGTTTTTTACGCACCCGGTGAACGTACAGCTCGATGCTTTCCGGGCTGGCCTCATCTGCCAGGGTAAAAGTCTGTTCGTACAGCTGCTGACGCGAAACCGGACGCCCGCGCCGCTGCATCAGCGTCGTCAGCACGCTCGACTCACGCGGCGTCAGCGCCAGCGGCTTGTGCGCCAGCTCGAAATAGCCCTCATTATGAAACACCAGCTCGCCAAAGGACTGCGCCTCCTGCACCTGTCCCTGACTGCGCCGCAGCAGCGCCCGGATCCGCGCTTCCAGCTCCTCCAGCTCAAACGGCTTGCTGAGATAATCATCCGCCCCCTGATTCAGCCCGCGCACCCGATCGGTCAACTCATTGCGTGCGGTCAGCAGCAGCACCGGCATGGTTTGCCCGCGCTTGCGCAGGCGGCTGAGCACCTCAAGACCATTTAAGCGCGGCAGCGAAATATCCAGTAGCACCAGCGCGTAGTGTTCGGTTTGCAGCACATGGTCGGCCGCCAGCCCGTCAGCCAGCCAGTCGACGGCAAAACCCGCCTGGGTCAGCGCTTTCTGCAGCCAGCAGGCTAACTCCGCCGTATCTTCCACCAGTAAGAGACGCATATCACACCCTGTTATTATTTCCGTTCGCTGAAAGGTAAATGAAAGGTTGCAAGGTTAACAATTCTATAACCCCATTTTTAGGGGAGGTTCACAAACTGGACGTAACAGAACGGAGCAACCGATGAAAAAAATGATCCGCACCACGTTAGCCGCCGCCCTTGTGGCCCTGGCATCTCCGGCCTCTTTCGCCGCTGAAGCACCTTCGCGCACCGAATGCATTGCCCCGGCAAAACCCGGCGGTGGTTTTGACCTGACCTGTAAACTGCTGCAGGTTTCCCTGCAGGACACAAAACAAATTGACACCCCCATGCGCGTTACCTACATGCCCGGCGGCGTCGGTGCCGTAGCCTATAACGCCATTGTTGCCCAGCGCCCGGCAGAAGCGGGCACCGTGGTGGCCTTCTCCGGTGGCTCGCTGCTCAACCTGTCGCAGGGCAAGTTTGGCCGCTACAGCGTGGATGACGTCAGATGGCTGGCGGCCGTCGGGACTGACTATGGCATGGTGGCCGTACGCAGCGACGCCCCCTGGAAAAACCTCAATGAACTGCTGGCGGCAATGAAGGAAGATCCGAATAAGGTGGTGATCGGCGCAGGCGCTTCGATTGGCAGCCAGGACTGGATGAAAACCGCGCTGCTGGCGCGTGAAGCCGGTATCGATCCGCGCAAGATGCGCTACGTGGCGTTTGAAGGCGGCGGTGAGCCGGTGACCGCCCTGCTTGGCAACCATATCCAGGTCGTTTCCGGTGACATGAGTGAAATGGTCCCGCATCTGCAATCGGGCAAACTGCGCGTGCTGGCAGTGCTGTCTGATAAACGCCTGCCGGGTGTGCTGGCCGACGTGCCGACCGCCAAAGAGCAAGGCGTGGACGTGGTATGGCCGATTATCCGCGGCTTCTATCTGGGGCCGAAAGTCACCGATGCCGAGTATCAGTGGTGGGAAGCGGCGTTCAAAAAAATGGTGCAGACCGACGAGTTTAAAAAGCAGCGCGATCTGCGCGGCCTGTTTGAATTCAATATGTTCGGCAAAGAGCTGGACAGCTACGTCAAGCAGCGTGTCAGCGACTACCGTGAAAAAGCTAAGTCCTTCGGCCTGGCGAAATAACAGGGGCGATTATGAGCGATCGTATTTTTGCTGGTATCTGGTTGCTGCTGTGCATCTCCGGGCTGTTTATCGCCTGGGGCATCCAGAGCGAATACAGCTATGAGCCGGTGGGGCCACGGCCCTTCCCGATGATTATTCTTGGCCTGATGGCGATCTGTGCCCTGTGCCTGCTGCTGCGTAAACCGGACGTCATTCACTGGCCAAAGCGCGGCACGCTGGTGCGCCTGCTGCTGCTGATTATCACTCTCGGACTGTACAGCGCGCTGTTTGAAAGCCTCGGTTTCCCCGTGTCAACCACGCTGCTGACCTTTGCTATCGGCATGCTGTTCGGCGCCCGCTGGTGGGCCGCAGCGCTTTCGGGTGTGATCATGGGCGGCGTGCTGTTTTTCGCCTTTGACCGCCTGCTGGAAGTGACTTTACCGCTTGGCAGCATGCTGAGCTAACGGAGAACGTAATGGATACCTGGTCCTTTCTGATGCAGGGCTTCGCCGTCGCCATGACGCCGGAGAACCTGCTGATCGCTCTGATAGGCTGCTTTATCGGCACCATCGTTGGCCTGCTGCCGGGCCTCGGCCCGATAAACGGCGTGGCGATCCTGATGCCGCTGGCGTTTGCGCTGCACCTGCCGGCCGAGTCGGCACTTATCCTGCTGGCTACGGTGTATATCGGCTGTGAATACGGGGGGCGCATCTCCTCTATTCTGCTAAACGTACCGGGCGATGCCGGCGCCATTATGACCGCCCTCGACGGTTACCCGATGGCGCAGCAGGGTCGTGCCGGCGTGGCGCTGTCAATTTCTGCGGTGAGTTCGTTTATCGGCTCCACGATTGCGATTGTCGGCATCATTCTGTTTGCGCCAATCCTCGCTAACTGGTCGCTGGCGTTTGGTCCGGCGGAATACTTCGCGCTGATGGTGTTTGCGATTGCCTGCCTCGGCAGCATGATGAGTCAGAACCCGCTGAAATCCTTCCTTTCGGCATTAATCGGGCTGAGCATGGCGACGGTCGGCGTTGACGCGAATACGGGCGTTTACCGCTTTACCTTCGACAGCGTTCACCTCTCCGACGGCATTCAGTTCGTGGTGGTGGTGATCGGCCTGTTCTCGGTGAGTGAAATCCTGCTGATGCTGGAGTCCACCAGCGGCGGTCAGAAAGTGGTGCGCGCCAGCGGGCGCATGCTGTTCAACATGAAAGAAGCGGCGCAGTGCACCGGCGTAACGCTGCGATCTTCCCTGATTGGCTTCTTTGTCGGCGTCCTGCCCGGCGCAGGGGCAACCATTGCCAGCGCCATCGCCTATATGACAGAGAAGAAAATCAGCGGCGGTGAAACCTTCGGCAAAGGGGATATTCGCGGCGTGGCCGCCCCGGAAGCGGCCAATAACGCCTCCGCCTGCGGATCCTTTATCCCCATGCTGACGCTGGGGATCCCCGGCTCCGGCACCACGGCGGTCATGGTCGGTGCCCTGACGCTCTACAACATTACCCCTGGCCCGGCCATGTTTATTGAACAGCCGGATATTGTCTGGGGGCTGATTGCCGCGCTGCTGATCGGTAACGTCATGCTGTTGATTATGAATATCCCGATGATCAATATCTTTGCACGCATGCTGACCATTCCACTGTGGTTCCTGGTGCCGGCGATCGCCGCCATCTCGGCCGTTGGGGTTTACGCCGTGCACAGCACCACCTTTGACCTGCTGCTGATGGTGGGCCTGGGGATCTTCGGCTATATCCTGCGCAAAATGGATTTCCCGATGTCGCCGCTGATCCTGGGCTTTGTGCTGGGCGGCATGCTGGAGCAGAACCTGCGCCGCGCGCTGTCCATCAGCAACGGCAACCTGTCTATTCTCTCTGAGAGTCTGATCTGCAAACTGCTGCTGATCCTGGCGGTCAGCGTGCTGGTTGTGCCACCACTCTGGAAGCGCTGGCGCCGTAAGCGCCTGGTGCCGAACAACGATACCCCCTGACTCAGGAGCTCGCGGGCCGGCTTTGTCTGGCCCGCGGTGATGCCGGGTCGTGGGTCATCGCGTCCCGGCGCATCCCGCGGGAATATCCTCTCTACCGGGGACAGACGCCAGCCCGCATTCCACGCGACCTGCGGTATCCTGCTCCTCTTCTCCTGCGACCTGCCCTCTACCGCGGGCAACGCGAAATAAAAAAAGCCCTGCGATCTTCCCCCTGCTCTACCTATCTCCGGTAGGGATTGTTATCATAGTGAATTACCCTCTGTGGTCCGGCGCGCCCCGGATAATGACTTTTACTGAAGGACTTCGCCATGCAACCTTTGAGTGGCCCAGGTGCGCCGATTCCCGGCGATCGCCCGACGATCGATGCCCAGCCGGGCACATCGCGCCCCGGCCCTGGCGATCAACCTCTTACGCCAGCTCAGCGCACCACGCTGGAACGTCTGATGGTAAAAATCATGTCGCTCAGCACGCTGAAATCTCCGGAACTGTGGGCAGGGCTGCGCCATGAGGTCGGGGTTAAAAATGATGCGGGCCTGCTGGCGCGCCATTTTCCTGCGGCGGAGCAGTTCCTCAATACCCGCCTGTCACAGGTGCAAAATACCCATGCAACCCGCCAGCTGTTGCAGCAGCTGACCGATCTGTTGCCCACGGGTAATAATCGCCAGGCGGTCAGCGACTTTATTCGCCAGCAGTTTGGCCACACGGTGCTGAGCTCTCTTAATCCTGACCAGCTGCGTCAGGTGCTGACAATGTTGCAGAACGGCCAAATGGCCATCCCGCAGCCGCAGCAGACGCGCAGCAGTGACCGCAGCCTGCTGCCTGCCGAGCATCAGACGCTGAACCAGCATATTTCACGGCTGGCAGCAGCCACCGGCGAGCAGCCGGTCAAACTGTGGGCTTCAGTGCTGAAGATAATGAATCTGCACAGCGGTGACCCGATCCCCTCGCGCGCGTTCCCGCTTCTGAACCAGTATTTACAGGCCAGTCAGACGCTGAGCCAGCACAGCGCACCCACCCTGACCCTGCTGGTCGCCACCCTGAAGCAGCCGCCGGACTCTGGCGAACAGCGTATGCTGGAGGATTACAGTCAGCAGCGCTTTGGCAGCGCGCCGCAGGCGGTACTCAGCCCCAATCAGGCCCAGGATCTGCTCAACCTGCTGTTCAGCCGCCGCGCAGAGCGTTTGCAGGAACAGCCGCTGGCCGACAGCGAACTGACGCCGAAGCCGATTACCGTCCCCCTTTGGGGTGCGCTGCCGCCGGTGCTACAGCCGCTGGCGAATCGCCCGGTATTTACCGCGTTTGCCCTGCTGATCCTGCTGGTTCTGGTGCTGTGGATGCTCTTCTGATCGCGTCCACGCATGACTGGCCGGCGGGCTGATTTCCCGCCGGCAGCCGGCATTACGCCACGCCCTCTACCGGCTTGCCACCAAAGCGATCGCGCATGATCTGCTCAATCTCCTCCAGCGACTTGCCCCGGGTTTCCGGCAGCATCATGGCCACAAACGCCAGTGAGCCAATGTTGATAACGGCGAAGATAAAGAAGCTTTTACTGCCGGCAAACGCCATCAGCGGAGGGAAGCCGAAGGCGACAACGGCATTAAACACCCACTGCAATGACACCGCGGTGCCGGTCAGCGCACCCCGCAGCTGCATGGGAAACAGCTCGGACATCAGCAGCCAGTAAACCGGTGAAATGCACATCTGCATAAAGAACAGAAACATCAGAATAAACGCCAGCGCCAGATAGCTTTGCGTCAGCCCGGCAGGCACCAGCGTCATCACCAGCCCCAGCAGCAGCTGCGCGGCGATAACAAACGTCAGTCCGGTCATCAGCATTTTACGGCGCGGAAAGCGGCTGACGGCCCAGATACCGACAAAGGTCGCCAGCACCGATACCACGCCGTTGCCCATGGTCGCCGCAATGGAGGCACTGGTGCCCAGCCCGGTCGACTTGAGGATAATCGGCGTGTAGTACATAAACGCATTCACACCGGTGAACTGAATCACAAAGCCCAGCCCAATGCCAATCATCAACAGGCTAAGCACCCACTTCTCTTTGATCAGCGTGCTGATATCCGGCCCGCGCTCGGCTTTCCGCGCCTGCTTTTTCATTTCGCGCATCTCTTTGCGCACCTCACGCGGCGTTTCACGCAGGTATTTCAGAATATTTTTTGCTTCCTTTAAGCGCCCCTCTGCCACCATCCAGTGCGGTGACGCCGGAACAAAAAAGGTCCCGATAAACAGTAAAAGGCCGGGGATCATCGCAATGGCAAGCATGTAGCGCCACAGATGCTCATCGTGCAGCAGATAGCTCAGCAGCGTACTGGCCACATAGGCCACCAGCTGCCCGGTAACAATCATCAGCTCATTGCGGCTGACCAGCGGCGCGCGTAATTTGGGCCCGGCAATTTCCGCGATAAACACCGGTACGGTCGCGGATCCGCCGCCGACGGCAATCCCCAGCAGAAAGCGCATCGCCACCATCACCGGCACCGATGGCGCGAGAGCTGTGCCGATTGACCCGGCAACAAACAGCACGGCGAGGCTGCGTAGCGTGATACGGCGACCAAACTTATCGGAGAAAAAGCCGCTGAGAAACGAACCAAGCGCCGCACCAAAAACCAGTGAAGAGGCAACCAGTCCTTCGGTAAAGGCATTTAAATTCAGCCCCCCCTGCGACGTGGGGGCAGACATGTAGGGTAACGCCCCTGAGATGATGCCGGTATCGTAACCAAACGCCAGTGCGCCCATCGTGGCAACCAGGACCACAAAAAAGATGCGCTGCTTTACGAGAGCCGCGCGTGATGGCTCATCAGTATTCGATGAGTCAGAAGAGGTTGTGTTCATATGATCCCTGAATAAGTAGAAAACCTGAGGCGCTCACACCGGGTGTGAAAAAACGCGAAACGGCGAGTCGGCAAAAGTGTAGACTCCGTCACAGTTTTCGACAAATTCAAAGCGAATTTAGCAGCCGCAGTCAGCCGCCGCGGGGGTTGCCGGCCACGTTCCGGCGTCATCCCCGGTCACTGTTGGATGACCATCACGCCGCCAGAAATCAAGCCCGCCGATCAACTCTTTGACCTGAAAACCCGCCGCAGCCAGCTTCCACGCCCCTTTGGTCGAACCGTTGCAGCCAATACCGTCACAATAGGTGATGTACACAGTATCCCGCGCCAGCGCGGCCAGCGCCTCTGGCGTCATGTTGCGATGCGGGAAACTGATGGCGCCAGCAATATGCCCGGCGCGATATTGCCCGACGGAACGGACATCCAGCACCACAATCTGCGCGATGCCCGCGGCAAGATCCTGCGCCACATCCCAGGCATCGGCGTAATACGCCAGTTTGTCACGTAGCCAGGCTTCGCTTTGCTGAGGTGACGCTGGGGGAAACTGTAAAACGGCTGAAAGCTGATTCATCACACGCTCCTTAGCAGGTAAGTGTTGCCATCATAAGCCGAACGGGTCTTAATCATAAGACCCATTTTCCCCTGAGGATAAGGCCAATATGCCACGCGTTACTGTGCCATTTCCGGCGCTGTTCAGCCGTCAGCAGGCCACGACGCTGCGCGAGAAGCTGTGCGCGATGCTGCGCCAGGCGATCATTGACGGCACGTTGCCCGGCGCCGCACGCCTTCCCTCCTCCCGCGTGCTGGCAAGCGAACTTTCTTTGTCACGTATCACCGTCGAGGCCGCCTACAGCCAGCTGGAGAGTGAGGGCTATCTGGAGCGCGCGATCGGGCGTGGCACCTTTGTCGCCCTCGCCCCTGCGCGCCCGGTGCGCCAGCGCCCGCCGGCTGTTGCACCGCAGCTCTCCCGGCGCGGCGCGCAAATCGTTGCCAGCGGTGGCTGCGAGGATCCGCTGTTTCCACAGGCCTTTGCGGCCGGCTCGCCGGATCTGCGCGCGTTTCCACTGCCGTTGTGGCGCAGGTTGACGCAGCAGCGACTGCGGCTCAGCGGTGAAGCCCTGATGCGCTATGGCGATCCGCTGGGATTGCCGGAGCTGCGCCAGGCCGTTGCGCACTATCTGGGGCAAGCGCGCGGCGTGCGCTGCCACGCAGATCAGGTGGTGATCCTCACCAGCTCACAGCAGGCGCTACAGATGATCGCACTGCTGCTGTGCGACAGCGGGGACAGTGTCTGGCTGGAGGATCCCGGCTATGGCGGTGCCTGGCAGGCGTTTCGCAGCAGCGGTGCCCGGGTTACCGGCATTCCCTGCGACGAACAGGGAGCCATTATCGGTAGCGGTAAGGTGCCAAAACTGGTCTATCTCACCCCTTCCCACCAGTATCCCACGGGCGTCATGCTGTCGCTGCCGCGTCGTCTGGCGTGGCTGGAATTTGCCCGACGGCAGCAGTGCTGGTTAATTGAAGACGATTACGACAGCGAATTTTACTTTGATCAGCGCCCGATGCCGGCTTTACAGGGACTGGAAGCCGATGCGCGCGTGCTGTATCTCGGCACCTTTTCGAAAGTGCTGTTTCCCTCGCTGCGGTTGGCCTACCTGGTGGTACCCGATGCGTTAATCGAGCCGATACGCCGCCTGCGCAGCATTCTTGACGGGCATAGCGCCCAGCTGATGCAGGCGGTTACCGCCGATTTTATCAACCACGGTCATTTTGCCGCCCATCTGCGGCTGATGCGCCAACTGTATGCCAGCCGTCGCAATCTACTGGTGGCAGAGGTCAATGAAAAGCTCGCCGATCGCCTGGTGCTGTTCCCGCATCAGGGGGGATTACAACTGGCGGCTGAACTGACAAGAGGGAGTGAAGCGCCGCTGACGCAGCAGGCGGCGCAGCAGGGAGTGTTGCTCCCGCGCCTGTCCCCGCGCTATCAGCAGCAGCCCCCACGCCAGGGGTGGATACTGGGCTACTCCGCGCTGCAACCGGCGGAAATCATCCGGGCCGTCACGACACTCAGCCGCCTGCCCTGGCCAGACCGGCGCGGGTAAAGCTGACGGTCACCACAATGCCCAGCCCGGCGCAAATCGCGCCGGCAATGTATACCGAACCGTAACCCAGCGCGGTGGCCAGCAGGCCCGCCAGCGGGCCACTGAGACCGTAGGCAATGTCCTGAAAAGCCGAAAATCCGCCGAGTGCGGTACCGCGGACCTGTGGTGCAACCCGTTTCAGCACCACCACCCCCAGTGCCGGAAAGACCAGCGAGCAGCCACCGCCGGTCAGCGCGGCCCCTGCCAGCGCGAGCCCGCCGTCAGGTGCCAGGCCAAGTAGCGCCAGGCCAAGCGCTTCTACTGCCAGCGAACTCAGCGCGACGCGGGTGCCGCCAAGCCTGTCAGGCAGGCCGCCGAACAGCACCCGCACCAGCACAAAGGCCACGCCAAACGCGGTCAGGGCAAAGCCGGCCTGCCCCCACTGCTGGTCAGCGAAATAAAGCGAAGTGAAGGTGCCAATCACCGCAAAACCCGCCCCCTGTAACGCAAGCGCACAGCCAGGCCCCATGATCTGCCCAATCACGCTCCACAGCGGTGGCCGCTGACCGCCGTGAACCGGCACGGCCCGCACGCCCGCATTGAACAGCAGCGCCACCAGCGGCAGCAGGATAGTCACCATTCCCAGCAGTTCAAAACCGCCGTGACGGTATAGCAGCAGTCCGAGCGGTGCCCCGGCCGCGAGCGAGCCGTAAATGGCCATGCCGTTCCACGACATCACCTGCCCGCCGCGCTTCGGGCCGACCAGCCCCATGCCCCAGGTAAGGTTTCCTGTCAGCAGCTGGCTTTCACCAAAGCCCAATAGCAAACGCCCGGCCACCAGCAGCGAAAACTTCCCCATCACCGACAGCGGCAACACTGCCGCCAGCAGATAGGCTAACCCCACCAGAGCCAGGGCCAGCATGCCTTGCAGAGTCGAGCGCTTTGCCCCGCGTTGATCGGCCAGTCTGCCGGCATATCCCCGCGTCAGAAGCGTGGCGAAAAACTGGATCCCTACAGCAAGGCCCACCATGACGTTGCTCAACCCCAGCGTGTGATGAACGTAAAGGGGAATAACCGGCAAGGCGAGGCCCGCGGTCAGATAAGTCAGAAATACGGCAAATGAGATACGCGCCAGCGCAGTGTTCGCCGGTGCGGGACATTTTTCAATCCTGCTGGACATCATGACTCCTTGTGAAAAAACCAGGGCACGGCCTGTGCCGCTGTTGAGAAAAAAACAACTGTAAAAAAACAGCATGGCGAAAGCGGTTTACCCCGTCAATGTGAATAACATGCGACGCCCCGGGACGATCGCCCGTCTCAGGCAGGGAGTCTGGACATGTCAGCCAATGACGTAATGAATTTCTGCACAGCGCCGCGCCTTTCCCGTAACCCTGAGGCTAAAAGCGCGATGTATGCCGCATTTTATGAATAAAAAACACGAGCCCCTCCGTTTTGACTCTGTTTTCCAGACGCAGCGATACAAAACACAAGGTGGTTGTTATCAAAAGGTAAAATAAATAATTAAATTAACAAAATGACAACTTATAAATAGCGTAATATTCCAACAAATACGTTTATTTAAATAAATGGGTAACTAAAAAAACACAAAATTTAACAAAAAGGGTTACCGATCACATTTCTTCTTCTTGCTCACGTCTTCGCCTCATGCGTCTTGCTACCGTGAAGCGGTAAGGGATGCCCGTGCCTGATGACAACCACAATTGGGATAACAACGTACTGTTATGACATTTAATTTCGCCTGACTCACTGCCTGTCTCGCAGCGGCCAGGAGGAGGTTAGCTACGCCTGCGCTGGCAGCAGAAAAGAGGTCATGAGCTGGCCGCCCTGGGTGCCCTGATACCGGGCGGACGGCGGCCTCGGCGCATTCCGGGCGCATGCTGGCGCTGAGGGTATTGCAGATCATTGAGCGTGGGCGGGCTGCGAGGGTCAGCAGCAGCCCACCCGGCCTTTCAGGGCGGCGCACGGACCCTGTTTGTTGCATTGAAAAATCGCAGAATCTGACGACTGAGGATAAAAATGGCGAGCTATTACATTGGTGTGGATGTGGGAACGGGCAGCGCACGCGCGGGGATTTTTGATATCACCGGCCGCATGGCAGGTCAGGCGAGCCGTGAGATTGAGATGTATCGCCCGCAGGCTAATTTTGTCGAGCAGTCTTCCGACAATATCTGGCAGGCGGTGTGCCAGGCGGTACGCGATGCGATTAACCAAAGCAATATTAACCCGGTGCAGATTAAAGGGCTGGGTTTTGATGCCACCTGTTCGCTGGTGGTGCTCGATAAAGACGGTCAGCCGCTGACGGTCAGTCCATCCGGCCGCGACGAGCAGAATATTATCGTGTGGATGGATCACCGCGCGATCGTGCAGGCCGAGCGTATTAATGCCTTACAGCATCCGGTGCTCGACTATGTGGGTGGCGTGATTTCTCCGGAGATGCAAACCCCGAAGCTGCTCTGGCTGAAACAGCATATGCCCGCCAGCTGGCACAATATCGGCCATCTGTTCGACCTGCCCGACTTCCTGACCTGGCGTGCCACGGGGGACGAAACGCGCTCGCTGTGCTCGCTGGTGTGCAAATGGACTTACCTCGCGCACCAGCAGGGCTGGGACGCCAGCTACTTTCAGCAAATCGGACTGGACGATCTGCTGGATCACGACGCCGCCAAAATCGGCAGGGAGGTCAAAAGCATGGGCCAGGCCCTGGGCCGCGGGCTGACTCAGCGCGCCGCGAGCGAACTTGGCCTGCTGCCGGGGACTGCCGTGAGTGCCTCGATCATTGATGCACACGCGGGTAGCCTGGGCACGCTCGGTGCCGCCGGCCCGTCCGGAGAACGCGCTGATTTTGACCGGCGCATCGCGCTGATTGGCGGCACCTCCACCGGACATATGGCGATCTCCCGCGAAGCGCGCTTTATTAAAGGTGTCTGGGGGCCATACTTCTCAGCCGTGCTGCCAGACTTCTGGCTTAACGAGGGGGGACAGTCGGCAACCGGCGCGCTGATCGACCACATCATTCAGTCTCATCCGTGCTATGCCACGCTGCTCGAGCAGGGAAAAAGCCAGGGTAAAACCATTTATGAGATGCTGAATGCACAGCTGCGCAGGATGGCGGGAGAAGCGGATAAGATTGCGTTCCTGACGCAGGATATTCATATGCTGCCCTATTTCCACGGCAACCGTTCGCCGCGCGCCAATCCGAATCTGACGGGCATTCTCACCGGGCTGAAACTGTCGCGCACGCCCGATGATATGGCGCTCTCTTACCTGGCAACCATTCAGGCCATTGCGCTGGGCACGCGCCATATCATCGAAACGATGAATCAGACGGGGTACAGCATCGACACCATTATGGCCAGCGGCGGCGGCACTAAAAATCCGATTTTTGTGCAGGAGCATGCCAATGCGACCGGCTGCACCATGCTACTGGCAGAAGAGAGCGAATCGATGCTGCTGGGCGCGGCAATGATGGGCACCGTCGCCGCAGGCGTGTACGACTCGCTGCCGGAAGCGATGAACGCCATGAGCCGGATTGGCAAAACCGTCACGCCGCAAACCAACGAAATTAAACGCTACTACGATCGTAAATACCGCGTTTTCCGCGAGATGTATCACGACCACATGAAATATCAGCACATGATGCAGGAGGCGTGATGGATGCAGAACAGAGCTGGCAGCAGGCCTGCAGCGGCTGGCACAGCTATCGCGAGGCGCTGAGTGCGCTGGAACAGCAGCTCGATCGTCATCAGTGGCAGGCGGTAGTGAATGCACTTGCCGACTGTCGCGGAAAAATCGCCGTCACCGGTATTGGCACCTCCGGCATCGCGGCACGTAAAATTGCCCATATGCTGGCCTGCGTGGAGCATCCCGCTATCTGGTTAAGCGCGGCTGATGCCGCACACGGCGATATCGGTTTTCTGCGCGCTGACGATGTGCTTATTATGCTGTCACGCGGCGGCAACTCCGATGAGCTGACGCGCCTGCTGCCCACGGTGAAAGCCAAAGGCACCCGGCTTATCGGCGTCACGGAAAATGGGGACTCGGCGATGGCGCAGGCCGCCGACCTGCTGCTGTTGATGCCCCAAACCCGCGAGATCGACCCGCTGAATATGCTGGCGACAACCTCGATTATCAGCGTGCTGGCGGTCTTCGATGCAATGATTAGCGTGCTGATGACCAACAGCCACTACAGCAGGGAGACATTGCTGGCGGTACATCCGGGCGGTAATGTCGGAAAAATGCTGCGCGGATAGCCATCGGTTAGATGCTCAAGGGCAGTGCATCGGCACATTGAAAAAGTAGGGTTGCACGCGCCTTATGTTACCTCTATCCTCACGGATTATTAGGGCATAAGCGTCGCCAACCTCGCACTATCAGTGTGCACCGCACCTCAAACAGATCACTCCTCGCTTCCAGAATGGCACTGAGCTGACGCCGACAGGCTGATTATCATCACTGCTGTAGTGATCGCTCAGTGTGTTTCATGGCTGCGCTGTTCTGTCACGATATGTCATAATAGGTAACAAGCTAACCAGATATTGCTAGGCGAGCATTGGCACCAGGCTGATTGGCAGTCGTGGCGAGATTTTCTGTATTCTACTGTCTGTAAACAGCAACCTTGAGGGAAAATGCGTCATAAACTCACAGCTCCAGTCGCCCCTTTTGTATAAAGGGGGGCATTTTGGAGGTTAAAAATTATGGCAGCTTGCAGTATCAGGAGATATTCATGCAGCGAAGGGATGAAAACAAAAAAGTAAAAATAATTAATGCATCCTGTCGCATCATTGCGCTTAAAGCAACTTATCTTGATATATAGAACCTCCGCATTGACAGAATAACACCTCATAACTCACTGTTTATTATTGATTTTTATTACTTCCTGTAAACAATATTGATCAGGCTATCAATATGCTCTTGCCTGTAAATGAGGTTAAATGATAAATTCTCCCCACGAAATCATCAATTTCATGAATATTGAAGTTGGAGCCCTGCTCCCCTTTCCGGAAAAATTATCCAGTCAATTAATGCATGATTTTTCGCAGGGGAAACTTGGGTATAAAAAATAATCAGAAGGCCTAAAATGCTATCTCAACTGTTAGAAAAGCTCTTTTTGTCAATTGACTCCACAGGAATAACTAATATTTTTATTTGGGTGGTGATAGCCGTATTTTTAATGGCAATCTATTTTGATCATAAAAAAAAACACAGCAAATTTATCGAGTATGCACCAACGCTGATGGGTGCTCTTGGTATTCTTGGAACATTTGTTGGAATTATAATAGGTCTTCTCAATTTCGACACCAACAATATCGATAGCAGCATTCCCATCTTGCTAGGAGGTCTTAAAACTGCCTTTATCACCAGCATCGTCGGGATGTTTTTTGCCATTTTATTTAATGCTCTCAATGCATTCTACTTTACAGGAAAACGCCTCAGGGACACCGTAGCACCTGAAAATGTCACCCCGGAACATATTCACCATGAGCTAAAACAGCAGAATAACTTATTAGAGAAAATCATGCTGGGGATGAATGGTTCAGAAGAAGGATCTATAGTCGGCCAGCTAAAATTAATGCGCCATGAGAATAATGATAACACCCGTGCGCAGCGTATTTATTATGAAGAATTTAGCAATCGACTATGGCAGCAGCTTAATGATTTTTCAGAAATGATGGCCAAAGGAGCAACCGCACAAATTATCAATGCTTTGGAAAAAGTTATCATCGACTTCAACAATAATCTTACTGAGCAGTTTGGCGAAAACTTTAAAGCTCTCGATGCATCAGTGAAAAAACTTGTTGACTGGCAGGAAAATTACAAAACACAAATTGAAACAATGAGTGAACAGTATCAACAAAGTGTCGATTCACTGGTTGAAACTCGTGGAGCTGTTGCCGGTATTTGGCATGAATGCAAAGAAATCCCACTAGCAATGATAGAACTACGTGATGTTATACAAGTTAATCAACATCAGATCACAGAACTCTCTCGCCATCTTGATGCTTTCGTTAATTTACGCGATAAAGCCAGTGAAGCAGTCCCTCTTATTCACAACCAGCTTGAACAGGTTGGTGAAATGCTTAAATCCGGAGCATTAAACGTTAACACCTCTCTAGCCCAAACCGGAGAGCAACTTCTTAGTAACGCTAATGCCATGCGGGTTGTATTAGATGAAGGTTCTGATGGTTTTCGTCAGTCAGTTTTGCAGACTCAGCAAGCTTTTGCTTCGATGGCACATGATGTTAGCAACTCTTCTGAAACCTTATCAGGGAGCCTGAGTGAGACAATTGTCGAACTGAAACAAAGCGGCCAGGAGCTCTTAGTCTTGCTGGAATCGCATTCACGCAACTTGCATGATACGATGCTAAAGAACGGCAGTAGCATCATTGAGTCGTTTAATGAAACGGGTACTCGGTTTAATCAGAACTTATCAACTCATGCTGATAACGCCTTAGAGATAATGACCAATAGCTTTGATAAAGCCAACAATGGATTAACAACACAAATCAGAGATTCGTTAGAACGCTTCGGTAATACTATCAATGAACAGCTCCGTGTTTTTGAAGAAGCTACAGGACGGGAGATGAACAAAGAACTGGAGACGTTAGGAAATGCATTACTTGCAATAAGCAAAGGCTTTATAAATAACTATGACAACATGATAACAGATTACAACTCCACGATGAGTCAGTTACAGAGTTTAGTCACCAGTAATAATGGTGCTAGGTAACTTTTCATGGAAAAAATAATTGGTAAGACAGATAAAAAAAACCTCCAAGATAATGAGCACTGGGTATCAATGTCTGACTTGATGGCCGGATTAATGATGGTCTTTATGTTCATTGCCATTGCTTACATGCATTATGTAAAGATAGAAAAAGAGAAAATCAAAGAAGTCGCTGTTGCCTATGAAACGGCTCAGCTACAGCTTTATGACTCTCTTGAGAAAGAATTTTCTAAGGATCTGCCAAAATGGGATGCGGAAATCGACAAGCAAACCTTAGAAGTGCGTTTCAAATCACCAGATGTTTTATTTGGACTAGGTAGTTATGAATTAAAACCGAAATTCAAAGAGATCCTTAATGACTTTATTCCACGTTATATTTCTGTACTCGAAAATTACAAAAAAAACATCACAGAGGTTAGAATAGAGGGACATACCAGTACAGGGTGGAGTGGTGCAGAAAACGCAGACAATGCCTATTTTAATAATATGGAACTTTCTCAAAACCGGACTCGCTCGGTACTTCAGTATGTTTACTACATATCATCATCCAAAGATCGCCGCTCATGGATAAAATCTAATTTTTCTGCTGTGGGTTATTCATCTGCCCACCCTATTTTAAACAAGAGTGGTAATGAAAACCCCGACCGTTCACGTCGCGTGACATTTAAAATAGTAACCAACGCAGAAATGCAAATCCGTCGTATTATTCAGGAATAAATCACATGAAACTTTCAATAGATTTTTCCGAATTGACAGCCATAGGAAAAAAAATTCTTCCTGAAGGCGTATCTTTTTCTTTGGATAATTCAGATTTAGCCTTCGACCCAATCACTATGAGCTTAGTCGGGGGCATTGAGGTCAGCATTGAAGAACTGGATAGTAGTTCAACTCTAATTTCCTATCAAGGCAGGCAGGTTTTACTCTACATTCGCGACCATAGCTACAAATATGACAAAGTGATACTTGATGCTAAGGAGGGCAATAAATATCATATTAGCTGGTGTAGAAAACTCGATGAGATGCGGAAAACGAATAACTTTAATCGCTATCATGCAACAAACCGATTGGATGGCATGTTCGAAATTGATGACGGGAAAGGAAGACACCATGAGGTTGCTCTGCAAGTGTGCAAGCTGTGCATTGAAAAACTGAACTACAAAGGTAGTATCGATAACAAAAACAAGCACAAGGTATTCAATGAATTCACGCTAGCTGAATTTTTCTCGCACTATAGCACCTGTTTTAATCATATCCCTCAAAATATAAAGAATCTAAAAAATAGTGGGTACACTTCAGACTGGAAGGATATTTCACGGGCAACGAGAGAAAATGAAAACTATACCTGCAAGCAGTGTTCAGTCAACATGCGCTCTGCAAAAAAATTATGCGACGTTCATCATGTTAACAGAATAAAATATGATAACTCGCCAGAAAACCTATATGTGCTTTGTCGCGATTGCCACAGAAAACAGCCATACCACAATCATATCTTCATCAGCCATACTGATATGAATACCATTCAAATATTACGTAAACAGCAAACCGTACTTAAAGAAAAAACATGGAGCAATATATATTCCATCTTGGATTTCTCACTACACGGAGACGCTAAAATGATGCAGTACTCCAAAAAAACACCACCAGAACTAAATTATAGATTAAAAGACAACGATGCTTATATTACGCTGGATGCTGCATGGCCAGATTTAAATATTGCGCTAAATGTTAAACCTCTAAAAGCACCTGGCTGGAATATATTTTCCGTAGGAGAGCTGATATCATATATTCAGGCCGGGTGGAAGATCTGAACATTCCCCGATGCTGGAATTAAAAATCCCACAGCACCAAACTGAATATTTTACTTACCGGTTTGCTTTCCGCCCTCTTCTGCCGTGACCACTACAATACCCGGTTGTTCACACCATCCCGGGGTAGATTTCCCTAAGCCTCGTGAACGTCAGCGTTAGGAATACCAGCGGCCTGGGGAATATACTGCGCTGCCAGAGTTGATACTGGCGGCTTTATCTGGCGTGAATCGGTGCCTGGTGCGCCCACGAATATAGCCTGTATATCAAGCGCAATTCTATGGGGCCCGGTATTGTAGCAGACGACAGTAGCAGATTCGCCACAGCTAGGTTGCATATAGCTGCCCTGCGTGAACACTCCGTCACCGGGATGAGCGAGCGTACTTTTTACTGGGTGCTGGTGAGGAAACACAGGATATCACGGTCATAATGCCGCCCGCGTAGCGCTGTGCCAGCCTGCGAATATTCAACACAATGGATACTGATGATGGACGGACAACAAATACAGAAAATCGCGATGCGTATCGCGCAGGCGTTACCCGCGGCTGAGCTGTGCTATCCGTTCGGGCCGGAGTATGAGGTGTTCAAGGTCCGCGGCAAGATGTTTGCTCTGATGGCGCAGGTGCGCGGCGAGAGGGTTGTGAACCTGAAATGCCGCCCGCAAGATGGCGAACTGCATCGCGTGATTTATGACAGCATCCACGCCGGCTACCATATGAATAAGCGCCACTGGATTTCGATTTATGCCGGCGAGCAGATAAGCGAAGGATTGATCAAACAGCTGGTGGAAGAGTCATACGACCTGGTGGTGGCAGGGCTGCCGAAGCGCTTACGGCCAATGGAAAAACGCTGATTTACCCGAGAGGTAAAAAAAAAGGGAGACTTTACGGTCTCCCCTTTTGATTCCGGCTGATTACGCCAGTTTGCGCATCACCAGGGTGGCGTTGGTGCCACCGAAGCCGAAGCTGTTTGACATCACGGTGGTCAGCTTACGCTCGGTAGGCTTCATCACGATGTCCAGGCCTTCCGCCGCCGGGTCCAGCTCATCAATGTTGATGCTTGGCGCAACGAAACCGTGCTCCAGCATCAGCAGTGAATAGATAGCTTCCTGCACGCCAGCGGCACCCAGTGAGTGGCCGGTCATGGCTTTAGTGGCGGACATGGCCGGGGTCTTGTCCGGGAACACGGCGCGAATGGCGCCCAGCTCTTTCACATCGCCCACCGGGGTCGAGGTACCGTGGGTGTTCAGATAGTCGATCGGGGTATCCACACCTTCCATCGCCATACGCATGCAGCGCATTGCGCCTTCACCCGATGGTGCCACCATATCGGCACCGTCAGACGTTGCGCCATAGCCCACAACTTCAGCGTAGATGTGCGCGCCACGTGCCAGCGCATGCTCCAGCTCTTCAACCACGACCATACCGCCGCCGCCCGCAATCACGAAGCCGTCACGCTGGGTATCATAGGTGCGGGATGCTTTTTCCGGGGTCTCATTGTACTTGGTAGACAACGCGCCCATCGCATCGAACTCGCAGGACATTTCCCAGCACAGCTCTTCGCCGCCGCCTGCAAACACGATATCCTGTTTGCCGAGCTGGATCTGCTCGACTGCGTTACCGATGCAGTGTGCGGAGGTGGCGCAGGCGGAGCTGATGGAGTAGTTAACGCCGTGAATTTTAAACGGCGTGGCCAGGCAGGCAGACACGCCGGATGCCATCGCTTTTGTGACCATGTAAGGACCCACGCCGCGCAGGCCTTTAGCACGCATGCCATCAACGCTGGCTGCCTGGTAGAACGGAGAGCCGCCGCCGGAACCGGCTACCAGACCCACACGTGGATTATTCTGGTACTGCTCATCGGTCAGACCGGCATCTTTCACCGCGTCCTGCATGGAGAGGAAAGCATAGATAGACGCATCACTCATAAAACGCAGCATTTTACGGTCGATACGCGCTGAAATATCGTCTTTGGTTAACTTAACGTTACCCCAGACGTGACTACGCATGCCGGAATCTTTCAGCTCCTGCGAGAAGGTAATACCAGAGCGCCCTTCACGCAATGATGCCAGAACTTCCTCTTGGTTATTACCAATACTGGAAACGATCCCTAAGCCAGTAATCACAGCACGTTTCATTCAATACCTCTTCCACTTCTAATTAGGATTCGACTGGCACTCTAGCTTACAGTTGTACGCCGAACAAGTCCGATCAGCAGATTCCTTGTGTAAATTTGCGTAGGGTCAATCACATCGTTAAAATCGCGCCACTGCCTGAGCAATGAGCCTTTGCCGTGAAAACCGCACCAATTGAGTACGCCGAGCTAAGCTGGAACGAACAGGGTACACCTGTATCCCGAGTATTTGATGATGTTTACTTCTCTAACCAGAATGGTCTTAACGAAACGCGTTATGTGTTTCTCGGCAACAATGGTCTGCCTGAGCGTTTTAACCACCATCCGCGCGATCTGTTTATTACCGCAGAAACCGGATTCGGCACCGGCCTGAATTTTCTTACGCTCTGGCAGGCTTTTGACGCCTTTCGTCAGGAGCACCCTGACGCCACACTACAACGATTACATTTTATTAGCTGTGAGAAGTTTCCGTTAAGCGTCAGTGACCTGGCCGCCGCCCATGCCAGCTGGCCGGAACTGGATACGTATGCCAGCCTGCTACGTGCACAGTGGCCTGAAGCCCTGCCGGGCTGCCAGCGCCTGCTGCTGGATGGCGGACGTATCACGCTGGACCTGTGGTTTGGCGATATTAACCAGCTTATTCACACTTTTGATGACACGCTGAATCACCAGGTCGACGCCTGGTTTCTGGACGGCTTCGCCCCGGCTAAAAATCCCGATATGTGGACGCAGGCCCTGTTTAACTGCATGGCGCGTCTGGCGCGCCCGGGATGCACACTCGCGACCTTCACCGCGGCAGGCTTTGTGCGCCGCGGTCTGAATCAGGCCGGTTTCACGGTCAGCAAATGCAAAGGTTTTGGCGAAAAACGCGAGATGCTGGCGGGCCATCTGCCGGCAGCCGTCATCGCTCCCGCACAGGCACCCTGGTACAACCGCCCGGCGGCAGAGGGCGATGATATCGCTATTGCCGGCGGCGGCGTAGCCAGTGCCCTGCTGGCGCTGGCGCTGCTGCGTCGCGGTAAGCAGGTGACGCTGTACTGTGCTGATGCGCTGCCCGCGCAGGGGGCATCGGGTAACCGTCAGGGAGCACTATACCCGTTGCTGAACGATCATGATCCCGCGCTGGCGCAGCTTTTCCCCGCCGCCTTTACCTTTGCCCGCCGCCTTTACGATCAGCTGGATAGCGCATTCGAACATGACTGGTGCGGTGTGACTCAGCTCGCCTGGGACGAAAAAAGCGCGCAGAAAATCGCGAAAATGCTGCAGATGAGGCTGCCTGCGGGTATTGCACGCGCGGTTGACGCCACGGAAGCGGAAACATTGTGCGGCGTGCCCACCGGATGCGGCGGCATCACCTATCCGCAGGGGGGCTGGCTTTCCCCGGCTGAGCTTACCGCTGCACTGTGGCAACAGGCGCAACAGCAGGGCGCACAGCTTCACTGGCTGCATGAAGTGGTGCAGCTGGAGGAGCATAAAAACGGCTGGCAGCTGCACTTTAGCGCACGCTCCTCTCGTCATCATCGCAATCTGGTACTGGCGACCGGCCATCGGCTGGCAGAGCTGGCGCAGAGCGAACATCTGCCCGTCAATGCTGTTGGTGGGCAGGTCAGCCACGTGCCGACTACCCCTGCCCTGTCTTCCCTCAGGCAGGTGTTGTGCTATGACGGCTATCTCACTCCCGTCAGCCCACAATTTCAGCAGCACTGTATCGGTGCCAGCTATCACCGTGGCGTTACCCAGGCTGAATATCGCGAAGACGATCAGCAGGAGAACCGTGCCCGCCTGTTGCGCTGCCTGCCCGCAGCCCACTGGGCGCAGGTCATTGACGTCAGTGCGGCACAAGCCCGCAGTGGCGTGCGCGCCGCAACACGCGACCATCTGCCGATGATCGGGGCATTGCCGGACTATGAGGCTACGCTGCACCAGTACGCCGACCTTGCGCAGCAGCCCCTGGAGGCAGGCACAGCGCCGTATCACACGGGGCTGTTTATGCTGGGAGGCCTGGGGTCTCGCGGATTGTGCAGCGCGCCGCTGGCTGCAGAAGTGCTGGCCGCGCAGCTGTGTGGCGAGCCGGTGCCACTCGACAACGCGACGCTGGCCGCAACCAGCCCCAATCGCTTCTGGGTACGGCGGCTACTAAAAGGGCGCCCCCTGCGCTGAGATAAGAATTATCTTTGCGTAAAAATGCGTAGCACAGATAATCACCTTAACTTATGCGCAATAAATAGCATAACATCCGATTTTGCCCCTGATTTCCCAGGGGCATTTTTGTCCCCGAGCCAGGGAGATCAACGGATGATCCTCGCTATGTCTTTCACACTGAATGGCCAGCCCGTCATGCTGGATAACGCGCACTCAACGACTCCGCTTTTTTCTATTCCGCGCAATCACATCCCGCTTAACCGCCCGAAATATGGCTACGGCATCGGTGAGCAGGGTGCCCTTACTGTCGCTATCAGGCGGGTTGCCGCACGATTTGGCGGCTGGGCTCACGGCGCGATCGGCGCGTGGCTTACGGCTCTGCGCACGGCGTTTCCCAGGCAGGTTACGTGGCAAAATGTGGCGGGTAGCCATCCGCAAGGAACGCCACAATGAACGCCGGTATCGTCGTGATGGCAGCAGGACTCAGCCAGCGTTATCGCCAGGCAAGCGGGCAACATAAGCTGCTGATCCGACATCCTGCCTGCCGCAATCTGCAACTGCTGGCTTATACGTTACAGATGGCTATTGCCGCCTGCGGTAAACGCGTCAATGTGGTGGTGCGCCCGGACGATCGGCAGATCGTCGAACTGGCACAACGTTATCGCTGTGCCACCACGCTGATTGAGAGCGATGGGCTGGGTTCATCGATTGCCGCCGGCGTGGCTGCACAACCGGCGTGGGGCGGCTGGCTGGTTATGCTGGCCAACTTGCCGTGGCTGCAGCTCAGCACGATTAAGCAGGTGTATGCCGGGCTCGCGCTGGCCGACGTAGTGCGCCCGCTGTGGCAGGGACAGGCCGGGTATCCGGTAGGGTTTAACGCTAATCTGCGCGAGCAGCTGCTGGCGCTGAAGGGCGAGGATGAGGGGCGCCACGTTTTCTCATGCAGCCCGCCGCTGCTGCTGGAAGTGAACGACCCGGGCTGCGTGCAGAATATCAATATGCCCGCCGACTGGCTGGTGAGGCGTTAGCCTGACAGGCACTGGAGGTCACGGTGCGGAAGTAGCATTCTGCTGGCGGTTACGGCTGCGCCTTATCGGGCCCCCGCAAATGTCCTGCGGATCCCGCCCCGCTGAGCAGCCAGACTCCGCAGGACAGTGTACTGGCGATACTGGCAGTCAGGGTGCGGGTCAAGACGGGGGATGAGGGCCGTCAGAATGACGCCCTCAGCTGAGGCGGGGCAGGCTATGGCTGCTGGCGCGCCTGCAGAAACAAATTATCCCACATGCCAATTACCAGAGACTGATCGCGGGGTGACAGCTCGCCGGCCTGTATGGCGTTTTGCAGGCTCTGCTGGACCTGAATCTGCAACGCTTCCGGAGTATGTTCGTCGCCCAGTTCCAGCTCTGCAACGGCCAGCGTCAGATGCCCACGCAGATAACCGCTGGCAAACAGTTCGTCGTCACTGGCGTGCTCAACCATGTCATCAATCAGGCCGAGAATACGCGCCTCGAATTCATCGATCATATCTTTCCTCTGTAAGCAATTCACACAGCCGTTAGCACACGTCTTCCGGCCAGGGAAACTGCGCCGCCGTCAGCGGTGGAGTGGAGTAAAACGAGCGAAGTGCTGCAATCAGCCGTGCCGGGCGCGCGGGAATACCCTTTTCAAGATACGCCATCACCTGAGCATGGACCTTGCGCTGAAACGCAATGCGATCCGGCTCACAATCGCCTTCAAGATTGTCACAACTTACATTGAACGGAAAGCCCGCCGCAACACTAAACATCCACTCCAGCGCCTGCGGTTTAATTTCCACTGACTCAAACTGGCTCTGGATCGCCGCATCGCGGCCGTCGGGACAATACCAGTACCCAAAGTCCACCTGCTTACGGCGCTCTGCACCGGCGATACACCAGTGGGAAATTTCATGCATTCCGCTGGCGTAAAAACCGTGGGCGAACACCACGCGGTGCCATGGGGAGGTGTCGTCAGCAGGAAGGTAGATCGGTTCGTCGTCGCCTTTAATCAGGCGGGTCTGAAAATCATCCATAAAACAGCGATCGAAGATATCGATCAGCTCCTGATAGTGGTGTTGCGTGCTCATAGCGGATTGTCGTCAAAGTAAAAAAACACGCAATTTTGACATTTTGCCCGACAGGATTCGAGAACTATTGCGGATTTTTCACCGGACGGCACAGAGGCATATCAGAGGCGGGCGTGTGGCAGCCCCGCTTCGCCACGGGCGAAGCGGGGCTGGATCAAGACTAGAAGGCTTCCCACCCCGCGGCGGCGGGTGCGGCTACGCCACGGCGCGGCGATTTGATTGAGGACCTGGCTGCGGCTGCCGGGGTATCTTGTGTACCCGGCAGGCGGAATACCCCCACCATCTGCTGCAGCTTGCCGGACTGTTCTTCCAGGCTGCCCGCAGAGGCGGACGACTCCTGCACCAGACTGGCGTTATGCTGCGTGGTGGTATCCATTTCCGTCATCGCCATGGCAATCTGGGCAATACCGCGATTCTGTTCATCGGATGCTGCAGCAATCTCCTGCATCAACACTTTAACCTGGGTGACTGAGTGCACAATACCGCTCATGCTCTCGCCCGCCAGATCAACCTGGTGAACCCCTTCATCCACGTGTTTGACCGACTCAGCAATCAGCGACTCAATCTCTTTGGCGGCCTGTGCGCTGCGCTGCGCCAGGGAGCGCACTTCACCTGCGACGACCGCGAAGCCACGGCCCTGGTCACCGGCACGCGCCGCTTCAACGGCCGCATTCAGCGCCAGAATATTGGTCTGGAAAGCGATGCCGTTAATTACCGAGGTGATATCGGCAATGCGTCGTGAACTCTCGCTGATATCTTTCATGCGAACAATCGCCGCGCTGACGACCGTGCCACCTTTAACGGCAGTATCGGAAGCGGTCGCCGCCAGTTCGCTGGCCAGCTGGGCATTGTGGGCATTCTGTTTCACCGTGGAGCTAAGCTCTTCCATACTGGCCGCCGTTTCCACCACCGCTGCGGATTGCTGCTCGGTGCGAGCCGAAAGCTCATCATTGCCTTTGGCAATTTCTTCTGCTGACTGGCTGACCGAACGTGATGCGCCACGTACCATCTGCATCGCTTCGGCAACCCGCGTGACCAGTTGGTTGAAGGCACTCACGGTCAGGCCAATTTCATCCTGCCGCCCGGCATTCAGACTGGTACTGAGATCCAGCGTTTCACTGATGGTGGTCATACCGTCTTTCATGGCATTCAGGCGACGACGAATATTCAGCACGGTAATAATACCGAAAGCACCCAGTGCCAGGGTCGCGACGACGGTGGCCACCACGGAGAGCAGCGTAGAGCGTGCGATCAGGCTACTGCTGTTTGCGGTGGACTGATTGACCAGTTGATTGTTGTAGTTAACCTGGGCTTTAAAATCATCGACCAGCTGATCAATTTTAGCGGCCACCAGCCCCCCGCTACGCATCGCTTTACTGATTGCTTCACGATCGTTGCTTTCAGACAGCGCGTAATATTGCTCTGTGATTGCGCCAAGGCCTTCTAAATCGCTCATGGTTTTTTTAGAAAGCGCCAGATCATGATCGTCTGAGATAAGCTCGTCAATGTAATTCTGATGCGTTTTTAGCAATTCATTATAAAAGCCCGTCGCCTTCGCTTTGATCGTATTCATATGTTCTGCGTCTGTTGCCAGACCGTGCTGGAAGAGCTGCCCACGCACCGCGTACAGTTTGAGAATTTCGTCATTGATGGCCGTCAGACTTGGCAGCGTATTATTTTGAAAATATTGCGTATCTTTGTTGATAGCAGAGAGTGAATAAATAGAAATAACATTGGTGACTATCAGACTGATTATCAGCAGTGAGAAAGCCAGTAGCAGACGTTTGGTAATGTTCATAATCAATCCCCAGCGTGTATTTTAGTGTTGTCGTTTTTTGAAATTCCGGTCAGATTTTACAAGCTTATCCCCTTTGCTGTTGTCGTGCGCTTGCGGGACAACGTGGATAAAGGTATTCCCTGGTGCTGCAATCCCACTGTCTTTACCTGAGCAAAGCAGTGCGTGAAAGTAAAATTAAATGCTGTACAGATAATTATTAGAGTGCTATTTATTATATCGGCAACCTGTTTGGCGGGTTGCGTTATTAATATTACTTGATGCTAATTAAGCTCACATTGGATTAAGGAAACATTAAGATGACACAAATTAAATTAAAAAATATACCCCTTTACCATATAAAAAATAGTTCGAATTTCAACTAAAGTTTTTGGTTGGCCCGCCGATAACTTATCTTCACACACAGGAATTAATCATTTTGACTGCTGAACTAAAATAGTGACGTCAGCACGATCCCGATCACACTATTCCGTTAGTATTCCTGATTATATGTTGTCAGGAATAACTCAATCGCACTTATACGGCCAACACCAGGGCATTTTAAAAAAAATAAAAAAGGCGACAAGGATGTCGATATTTAAATTAACTGTTAGTAGCCAATTTAAGCGATAGCCCATGAAACTTAATGCAAATTACACCGGAATGTCTTCCAGTCGTCAGTCCAGCCGGCAGATAAAACAGCCTATGCTGGTTATGCTGCTTTTGATCGCCCTCTCATTTATGGGCGCCATCACAGCGCTGTTCTACATTGCCAATGCCCAAAATATTCATGAGGACGGACACGGACGCCTGCTGTTGCGTAAGGCGATGGAACATCGTGAGGAAAGCATGCGCTCACGTGTTGCAGATTATGCAGACTGGGGTGAAGCCTATAAAAATCTCCACGTGAATCTCAATACCCGCTGGGCATGGGATGAGCAAAATATGGGCAGCTCGCTGTACCAGTCCTTTAACTATGAAGGCATTTTTGTCG
Source organism: uncultured Alphaproteobacteria bacterium (assembly GCA_963847795.1). GTDB lineage: Bacteria > Pseudomonadota > Alphaproteobacteria > Rhodobacterales > Rhodobacteraceae > Amaricoccus. The sequence continues at coordinate 69,434 of CAWKBH010000015.1, read as the reverse complement.
TTGCCGATGACGGTACGACCCGCTACAGCGTTATCAACGGTGAACGCAGCCAGAAGACTCTCTCAGCCTGGCTCGGTACCGACCCGCTACCGGCATTTAAACATCTGCTGGCCAGTAGCGAGGTCAGCGCAGTCTCACAAGCCCTGATGGTGAATGGCCAGCTGACACTGCTGAGCGCGGCCAGAATTACCACCGGCGGCGATAGCAGCGTGCAGCACGATGGATTGCCCCCTACCCTGCTCATTTTCGCCGACCGCCTGACCGCGGCCAAGGTGAGCCAGATGGGTCAGGAGTACGGCGTTAATGCCGTCCGACTCTTCGAGCCACGCTTTGCGCCTAAAGATGATCAAAGCAGTACCCTGCTCTTCCCGATTACCGGAGGCAATGTGATTTTCCGCTGGGAGGGCGACAACCCCGGCAACACCATGCTGATCGGCAGCCTTCCTATTCTGATCTTATTGATGGCCATTACCCTGCTGATTGCCTTTACACTGATGCAGAAAGCCCTGCGCAAAGCGCGCCTGAACGATGAGAGCAACTTCTTACTGGAACAGAGCCAGGAGGCCCTCTACAACAGCGAATGCCGCTTTCGCGATGTGGCTGAAACCACCACAGACTGGATCTGGGAAGCAGATCCGCAGCTGCGCTTTACCTGGATATCAGAACGTTTTCCGGCGATCACCGGCTACAGTATTGAAGAGTGGATTGGTCGCCCGGTTGCCGAATTCCTGCTGAATGACAGCAGCATAGGGGCTCAACTCAGCGCACTTTGTCACTCTGGCGGTCGCAGGACCCTGACCGGCTGTCGTTACGCCTCAGCGCAACAGCACCAGCGCTACTGTAATATGATTGTGAAATGGGTATTTTTCTCTGCCGATAAGACCGGCTTTCGCGGTACGGCCACCGATGTCACTCAGGAAACCGAAGCACAGGAACGCGTACGCTATCTCTCACACTTCGATGAGCTGACCGGCCTGCCTAATCGCGTACAGATGAAAGAGTTCCTTGAAGGCAGACTGAATAATAATCCCGCTGACCAGCAACAGCTGGCGATTGTGATGATCGACCTCGACAAATTTAAACCGGTCAACGACGTATACGGCCATGCTTTTGGCGATCGCGTACTGCACGAAGTCTCTGCGCGCCTGCGCGCCTGTTTACCTGCATCGGGGCTGGTCACGCGCCACGGCGGGGATGAGTTTATTGTTATTCTGCCGGGCATCAGCGCCACTGCGGAGATCGAAGCGCTCTGCGCGCAGATTATCCGCGAGATTAATCGCCCGTTCCTGATTAACGACTGCGAAATTTTTATTGGCGCCAGTATGGGCATCGCGCTGTCGCCCCAGGATGCCAGCGTTGCCAGCGATCTGCTGCGCTACTCGGACATTGCGCTCTATAAAGCCAAAAATGAGGGGCGTAACCAGTGGGCATTTTTCCGGCGCGATATGAACGAAAAAATTGTTCAGCGCCGTGAAATGGAGCAGGAATTGCGCGAAGGGATCCGTCACGGGCAGCTACGCATGGTCTACCAGCCGCGCTATGACACCCGCAGCTCAAAAATCACCGCCGTTGAAGCGCTGGTGCGCTGGCAGCATCCCCGTCACGGCCTGCTGTTGCCCGACCAGTTTATTCCGCTGGCCGAAGAGACCGGGCTGATTAATGCGTTAAGTGACTGGGTGCTGCGAACCGCCTGCCAGGATGCGCTGAGTGACATGCCCGGGCTGGCGGTTTCCGTCAACATCTCCGCCAGCGAGTTTCGGGATAAGGGGCTCTATCAGCGTATTCAAGAGGTGCTGGCCGTCACCGGGTTAGAGAGTTCAAGACTGGAAATTGAAGTTACGGAGAACGTGACTTTACATGACCCGGTGAAAACCCAGATAGCCATGCAGCAGATCAAAACCCTGGGCGTGAAATTCCTGATTGATGACTTTGGAACGGGCTTTGCCTCATTGAACTACCTGCGCTCCTTCCCATTCGATGGCATAAAGCTTGATAAATCGTTCATTTTCCCGATGAATGATTCCCCCCATGCCCGACAGATTGTGGAAAACATGATCGGTCTTGGTAAGGCTTATTCACTGGGAGTGACTGCCGAAGGGGTTGAGAACCCTCATCAGGTCGAGCAGTTGCGCCTGATGCAGTGCGACAGCCTGCAGGGCTATTTCATTGGCAAACCGATGGCCATTACGCAGCTGAAAAAATTTATCGCCTGATCCACAGCGTGATGGCGGTTGACAACCGCCATCACGCTCAGGCAATCACACTCATCGTGGGGCTGCGGCGCGGTTCCTCTCAGACCTGGTGAAACCAGGACATTATCTGCGCACCGTGACTGTCATACAGCAGTTTGGCACTCATCACCGCCGAGACGATAACGATCATCGGTCGGATAAGCTTTTGCCCTTTGCTCAGCACCATTCTGGCGCCGAGACGTGCGCCGCATACCTGACCGACCAGCATGACCAGCCCCACCAGCCACACCACTTTGCCGCCAATGATAAACAGCAGCAGGCCACCGAGATTAGAGGTAAAGTTTAACACCTTCGCATGGGCGGTGGACTTCGCCAGGTTATAACCACATAGCGTGACGAACGCCAGCGCATAAAAAGAACCGGCGCCAGGGCCAAAGAAACCATCGTAAAAACCGACGCAGCCTCCGGCAACCAGCGCGAAAGGCAGACCGTGCAGGCGGCGCTGGCGATCTTCTTCACCAATTCTTCGGCATCAGCAGGAAATAGAGCCCGATAGCGATCACCAGTACCGGCAGCAGCTGACGAAGCACATCACCTTTCACATGCTGTACCAGCAGTGCACCACTGATGGCGCCGAAGAAGGTCAGCGCAATATTCAGCTTTTGCTGACTGAGATCGACCGCTTTGCGTCGGATAAAATAGAGACTGGCGGAAAACGAGCCTCCTACCGACTGCAGCTTGTTGGTCGCCAGCGCCTGGGCCGGGGAAAGCCCCGCCGCCAGCAGCGCAGGTACGGTCAACAGCCCCCCGCCACCGGCAATAGAGTCAATAAACCCCGCCAGAAGCGCCACCAGAAAAAGCACGCCGAGCAGCCACGGCGATACACTGACCCATTCCATTTTTTATGCCTTACAGTAAATGTTTATCCAGCAGAGCCTGGCATGATGGCGGTAACGGCGGTGGCTCGCGTTTTACCGGCGGTGTACTGCCAGGTTTTGGCGGAGCAAACCAGCTTTGCAGCTCGGCACCACAGCCGTCACCCGGCGGTGGCAGCGGCTGATCCTGACACTCCAGACTTCCCGCCGGGCAGCGCAGACGCACATGCATATGCGCGCGGTGCTGGAACCACGGCCGCACCTTACGTAACCAGTCACGATCGCTACCGGCATCGGCACACAGCTGCTTTTTGATCGCCGGATTAACGAAGATGCGCGTCACATCCTTATCTTTCGCCGCCAGCTTAATCAGGCTGTCGATTTCCGGCTGCCAGTGGCGTGCCACCACATTTTTGCCGTCGGCGGCGACCAGATCGAGCGGCTGAGGTTTCAGCAGCATTTGCTGTGTCCAGCGCTGTTTCGGCAGCTGCAGCCAGATATCCACGTCCAGGCCCGACTGATGGCTGGCGTGACCGCTGCTGAAGCGTCCGCCTGCCGCCATGCCCATATCACCGACCAGCACTTCCCCCAGCCCCAGTTGATGAGTCTGGGTGCTGAGACGCTGAATAAAAGCAATCAGATCCGGGTGACCAAAGATAGCGACGCTGATCGGTACGCATCACCTGATAACCGGAGGCCTCCAGCGGCAGCGGCTGCGCACCAATAATACAGCCGTTAGAAAAGGCACCAATCGACTGCGGCGCACCGCTAATCGGCTGGTGGATTGTCTGCCACGGCGTGGCGGCCTGTGCGATCGCCGTCGATATCAGCAGCGCACACAACGCCATCAGCGTCTTTTTCATGGGTTACCAGCGTGGATAAGTGGTTTCAACGTCAGCATTCTGCGCGCGATGGCGCAGCAGATGGTCCATCAGCACAATCGCCATCATCGCTTCGGCAATCGGCACTGCACGGATGCCAACACACGGGTCGTGGCGGCCTTTGGTGATCATCTCGACTTCTTCACCGCTGCGGGTCAGCGTTTTGCCCGGTACGGTAATGCTGGAAGTCGGCTTCATCGCCAGATTAGCGATAATGGCTCTGACCGCTGCTGATGCCGCCCAGAATGCCGCCAGCATGGTTGCTCTGAAAGCCCTTGCACGGATCTCATCACGATGTTCGCTACCGCGCTGTGCTGACCACGGCAAAGCCGTCGCCAATTTCAATGCCTTTTACCGCATTGATGCTCATCAGCGCATGCGCCAGATCGGCATCCAGGCGGTCAAAGACCGGTTCGCCCAGACCTGCCGGAACGTTTTCCGCCATCACCGTCACTTTGGCACCGATGGAATCGCCCTTCTTTCTTCAGAGCACGCATCAGTTCGTCCAGCGCTTCAAGCTTCGATCAGGGTCCGGGCAGAAGAACGGGTTCTGTTCAACCTGGTCCCAGTCTTTCAGCTCGCAGGCCACGTCACCAATCTGCGCCAGATAGCCGCGGACGATAATACCGTGTTTCATCGCGAGGTATTTTTTGGCAATCGCTCCGGCCGCAACGCGCATTGCTGTTTCACGCGCCGAAGAGCGCCCGCCGCCGCGATAGTCGCGAAAACCGTATTTCTGATCGTAGGTATAATCCGCATGACCGGGACGATAGAGATCTTTGATCGCACCGTAATCCTGCGAGCGTTGATCGGTGTTTTCAATCAGCAGCCCGATGCTGGTACCGGTGGTTTTCCCTTCAAACACGCCGGAAAGGATTTTCACCTGATCCGGTTCACGGCGTTGGGTGGTATAGCGTGAAGTGCCAGGGCGGCGGCGATCGAGATCGTGCTGCAAATCGGCTTCGGTCAGCGGGATGCCCGGAGGCACGCCATCGACGATACAACCGAGAGCGATACCGTGCGATTCGCCAAACGTTGTGACCCGAAATACTTGTCCAATGGTGTTACCCGCCATACGGCTTCCTCGCTAAAATGGTGAAATCAGTCTTTATAGATTTTAAAATGATGTTGTGCATCGATAATCTGCTGTTTCGTCAGCATAAACACGCCGTCACCACCGTTATCGAACTCCAGCCAGGTGAAAGGCACGTCCGGGTACTGGTCAATCATATGCACCATGCTGTTACCCACTTCGCAAATCAGCACGCCCTGCTCGCTGAGATAGTCCGGGGCACAGGCCAGAATGCGGCGCGACCAGCTTCAGGCCATCGCGCCCCGCCGCCAGACCGAGTTCCGGCTCATGGCGGTATTCGTTCGGCAGGTCGTCCATATCATCGGCGTCAACATACGGCGGATTAGTGACAATCAGGTCGTACTGCGTCTTAGGCAGTTCGCGGAACAAATCGGCACGAATCGGAGTCACGTGGTGGTCAAGACCGTGTGCGCCGATATTCTGCTCAGTCACCGCCAGCGCATCGGTAGAAATATCCACGGCATCCACTTCCGCATCCGGGAAGGCATAAGCACAGGCGATGGCGATACAGCCGCTGCCGGTACACATGTCCAGAATATGCTGGGGTTCATGGCTGATAATGCCGTCAAAATGGCTGTTAATCAGTTCACCAATCGGTGAACGCGGGACCAGCACACGCTCATCAACGTAAAATTCGTGGCCGCAGAACCAGGCTTTATTGGTGAGGTAAGCGACCGGAATGCGTTCGTTAATGCGGCGGATCACGCGCTCAACGATGCGGTGGCGCTCGCTGGATGTCAGGCGCGCAGTGCGCATATCTTCAGGAATATCCAGCGGCAAATAGAGTGTCGGCAGCACCAGCTGAACGGCTTCGTCCCAGGGATTGTCGGTGCCGTGGCCGTACCAGATATCAGCGGCAGAAAAACGGCTGACTGACCAGCGCAACATATCCTGAATAGTGTGCAGTTCGTTGACTGCTTCTTCGACGAAAATTTTGTCCAAAGTGCCCTCCGCAGGCCGTTCTGTTATACCCGGGCGCTAGTTTGCCATGAAGCGGGTGATAATTCAGCGCGCCGGGGTGAAAAAGCTGAGATTTGTTTCAGCCACGGGCGTGGAAAAGGTAGACTGGCAGCAGAAATTCACTGAAACGCCCCTTTGACGCGGTTGCGGATGCAGCAGCCAGAAAAATAGCGACCCACAGAAATGAGCAAAAAAGAGAAGCTAAGTGCAGAAGATGAAGCGCTTTTCCGCGGGCTGATGAACGGCACGCGTAAGCTGGCACAGGACACGATTGTCCACAAGCCGCAGAGAAAAAAGTTAAACGAAGTCCCGCAGAAACGCCTGCTGTCCGAGCAAATGGACAACAGCCACTACTTTTCCGATGAATTTCAGCCGCTGCTGGCCAGTGAAGGCGCCGTGCGCTATGTGCGTAGCCGATGTTGATAACTATAAGTTAAAGCAACTGCGGCGCGGCGATTACAGTCCGGAGATTTTTCTCGATCTGCATGGTTTAACCCAGAAACAGGCTAAAGAGGAGCTGGGGGCGTTAATTGCCGCCTGTCGTCGGGAGCATATTTTCTGCGCCAGCGTCATGCACGGGCACGGCAAGCATATTCTCAAACAGCAGACGCCGCTCTGGCTGGCACAGCATCCGCACGTGATGGCGTTTCATCAGGCACCCAAGCTGTTTGGCGGCGATGCCGCGCTGCTGGTGCTGATCGAAGTGGAAGAGTGGTTACCGCCGGAATTACCTTAGCCTGAAGGGCTGAGTTAGCCCGGGCCGGGCGAAAAACGGCGGCCCTGCAGGTGACGCGGAAAATGGTTGCGGCCGACCGGCTCTTTCGGTCGGCCCGCAGGGCGATTACATCGCCTTCGCTAATTTTGCCGGAGAGACCTGCCATTCCAGCTTGCCTGAGGCGTTCTCCGCATTGAAGTCCACGCAGGCGATTGCTGAGGTCGCAAACATGGGCGGCGCTTCCTGCGGGCACAGTTCCGCCACCAGATAGCCCACTAACGGCAGGTGTGAAATCACCAGTGCCGACTTCACACCTTCATTAGCCAGAGCGTGGAGGTAGCACGCCACCAGACCGGGATCGCCACCCGGCGTCAATTCTGGCAGCACATCCTCCGCTTCCGGTAAGGCCAGCGCCTCCCGCACCGTATTCAGAGTCTGCCGGGCGCGCAGATAAGGGCTGACCAGAACCCGTTCAATATCAACCGACTGACCGTTAAGCCAGGTGGCCATCTGACGGGTTTCATCACAGCCGCAGTGAGTCAAAGGTCGTACTGAATCACTTGCTGCATCTAAAGCCGCATCGCCGTGACGCATTATGAAAACTTGCATATAGCACCGCTGTTGTTAAACAAAAACGCCGGGGGACAACGTCAACCGACTCTTCATTCAGAGAATGAACGCTGTGTTGTACCCCAATGCCTTAAGCATAGTCAACCGATTGTTTACTTAGTGAGCGCCTGCAGGCGCAGACAAAAAAAGTAAGCCATGGCGTGACCACACTAACCCTCTGAATCACGAATACTATTCAGATTCACGTCCGGTTTATAGAATGTATGCTGTGCGTCTCTCATTTCCTTCAGCAGTGAACATGGCGCAAACCGCGCGCCGTGACGCTGCATTAACGACTCCAGACTGTTCACCACGACATCGATACCCAGATGATCCATATAGCGGAACGGCCCGCCAAGGAAGGGAGGGAAACCGATGCCAAATACCGCGCCGACATCGCCATCGCGCGCGCTGGCGATGACCTGCTCTTCCAGGGTACGTGCCGCTTCATTCAGCATCATCATGACACAGCGCTGCGAGATATTCTGTGCGTCAAGATGGTGTTTTGGTGTGATATTCAGCAAACGATAAATCGTGCTATCCACCTGCTTTTTCCGCCCTTTCTGCGGGTAGAGATAGAACCCGCGCCCGTTCTTGCGGCCTTTGCGATCATCCTTCAGCACGGCATCCAGCGCCGCAGGCAGCGTAAAGCGTTCTCCCCATGCCCGTTCAAGAATCGGCATAATATGGGTACCCACATCAATGCCGACTTCATCCAGCAACTGTACCGGCCCCACCGGGAAGCCAAACTTCATCAGCGCCGCATCAATCGATTCGATCGGTTCCCCCTCCAGCAGGCAGTGCATCGCTTCAATCATGTACGGTGCCAGAATGCGGTTCACGTAGAAACCCGCGCGATCGGCAACCACAATGGGGGTTTTCCCCTGCTTTCTGGCAAGGGCGACCGCCGTGGCGATGGTCTGCGCGGCGGTGCCGGCATGAGGGATGACCTCAACCAGCGGCATTTTTTCCGGCGGGCTGAAGTAATGCAGGCCAATGACATTCTGGGGACGCTGCGCGGCGGCAGCGATATCCGCGATCGGCAACGAGGAAGTATTGGAAGCAAACAGCGTTTCCGCACCACAGTGTTGCTCAATCTCCGCCACCATTTTCTGCTTGAGGGCCAGATCTTCAAACACCGCCTCAATCACCATATCGCGCTGGCGGAAGCCCTGATAATCGGTGCCGCCGCCGATCAGCGCCATTTTCTGCTGGCGCTCAGCGCTGCTGAGCTGCCGCCTTTTGACACGTTGACTTAAGACATCCCAACTGGTCTTCAGCGCGTGATTGATACCCTGCACGCTGACATCCTTTATCCGCACCGGTAATTCAGCACGGATGGCGGTCACGCAGGCGATACCGCCGCCCATCAATCCGCCACCGAGCACGCCGATACGGCGCAGTTCGCGCGGCTTCGCCTCTGACATCGTGTCTTTTTTCATCGCGGTGGTGGCAAAGAACAGGCTGCGCAGCGCGGCTGATTCCGGCGTCATGGCCAGCTCGCCGAATGCGCGCGCTTCGGCGTCATAACCGCTGCGACTCCCCTGTTCAAGGCCGCAGCGCACCACGCTGAGAATTTTCTCCGTCGCCGGATAGTTGCCGTGCGTTTTCGCCTGCGTCTGGCGTTGCGCCAGCCTGAACAGCAGAATTCGCCCAGCCGGACCGTTTAACAGCCGTTCGCGGAGCGGCAGGCGCCTGCGCGCCTGTCGCGGTTTCAGCGCCAGCTCAACGGCGGTTTCCAGCAGGATGCTGTGCGCCACGGCATCATCCACCAGCCCGCACCGCCGCGCAGCACGGGCGCGCAGCGTTTTGCCGGTGAGGATCATATCCAGCGCGGTCGAGGCTCCGATCAGGCGCGGCAGTCGCTGCGTACCGCCAGAGCCCGGCAGCAGGCCCAGCTGGACTTCCGGCAGGCCGAGGCGCGTTTTGTCGTCCAGCGTACAGACCCGTCGATGACAGGCCAAGGCCAGCTCCAGTCCGCCGCCCAGGCAGGGGCCGTGGATCGCCGCGACAACCGGCACCGGCAGTGCTTCGATCTCCGCCATGATATTCTGCCCCTGCACGGCCAGTGACTGCGCCTGTTGCGCATTTTCGCAGGCTGCAATCATGCCGATGTCAGCCCCGGCAATAAAGGAGTCGGGCTTGCCGGAGATCAGCACAATCCCCGCCAGCCGCGGATTCTCACGCGCGCTGTGGATCATCGAGCGCAGCTGCGCGGCGAACTCCGCCTTCAGGGTATTCATTTTCTCGCCCGGGACATCAATGGTGATCACCGCCACGTTGTCCAGGCGCATTGTCAGCGTAAATGCCGTTATCTGTTCCATTATTCCGCCTCCAGAACCATGGCGGCGCCCAGGCCACCAGCCGCGCAGGCGGTCACTAATCCCAGCCCCCCGCCGCGTCGCCGCAGCTCGTGAAGCGTTTGCGTAATCATACGCGCACCGGTGGCGGCAAACGGATGCCCGTAAGCGATAGAACCGCCCAGAACATTGAACTGTTCCTGATTAACCTCTCCCAGCGCGTGGGGGCGGTTCAGGACTTCACGGGCAAACCGCTCATCGGCAAACATCTTCAGGTTAGCCAGCGTTTGCGCGGCGAAAGCTTCATGCATATCGATCAGGCTGAGATCGGCCAGGGTGATCCCGGCGCGATCCAGCGCCAGCGGTGAAGCATAAGAGGGCCCTAACAGCATATCTTCACGCACGCCAATTGCCGTAAAGGCATAGCTGCGCAGATAGCCCAGCGGGACAACGCCCAGCTCACGCGCGCGCGACTCCGTCATCAGGATCACCGCCGCTGCGCCATCGGTCAGCGGCGTGCTGTTAGCTGCCGTTACCGTGCCGTGCTGACGGTCAAATGCCGGACGCAGCCGTGCGTAATCTTCAGGCTTTGAGTCACTGCGTATATTATTGTCCTGCTCCAGTGGCTGCTTCCACGGAGGTGTAAAGGCGGTCATCACCTCAGCATTCAGTAAACCCTGCTGCCAGGCGCGTGCGGCCTGCTGATGGGAGCGATGGGCCAGCGCGTCCTGCTGCTCACGCGATATGCCGTGGCTTTTTGCCATCTGCTCGGCGGTATCCCCCATGCGCAAACCGGTTGAATACTCAGCCACCGCGGGCGGAACCGGCAGTAAGTCACGCGGTCGCAGGCGGGAAAACAGCTTCAGTTTTTGACCGAGGCTGCGGGCTTTGCTGAGGTCAAGCAGCGTGCGAGCCAGCATTTTACTGACGCCTATTGGCAAGACGGAGGTCGAATCAGCGCCACCGGCTATGCCCGCCTGAATGGTGCCCGCCAGCAGGCTTTCCGCTACGTTCGCCACCGCCTGAAAACTGGTGGCGCAGGCGCGGCTGACGCTATAGGCATCGGTCGTGACGTGAAGACCACTGCTCAGTACGATTTCCCGGGCAATGTTCGGTGCCTCCGGCATCTGCACCACCTGGCCAAACACCAACTGTTCAATCATCTCAGCCGGAATTTCGCTGCGTGCCATCAGTTCGCTGACAACCATGCGGCCCAGTTCCAGCGCCGGAATACCGTGAAACGCCGTGGCCTGACGGGCAAAGGGCGTACGCAACCCGTGGGTGATGGCGATACGGTCACCCTGACCGGTCAGCAAAGGTAACGCTTTGCTCATTATTCTCACCTGTGTCTGTCGATAGATGGCATCATTGCCAAAGAGGTCGGACCTGCTAAGTGTAATCAGAATTAAAGCGTGCGCTACGGCGGGAGGAGAAAAATGCGAGAACAAACACGAATCTGGCGGAGGAGGGTCCCTCCGCCGGGGAGAAATTAGCGCAGACCGAGCTGGAAAATCATGGTTTCGGCCTGGCAGCAAAAGGTAAAGTCACAGTCCAGCTGGACACCCTGCGCCGTTTCAGTGAGCCGGCTGTTGATCACACACGGCTCAGACTGCACCGCGCGCGCTTTCTCACTCAAATGCTGCAACACCGCCTGGGCCTGCGCCTGGCTGTCAACACACTGGCTGTAGGTCGCCGTACAGTCGCTGTTATCCATAATGGTTCCCACGTCAACACAGCAGCAGGCTGCCGTTTCATGAGCGCTACAACGGTTAATGGCATCGGTCATAGATCCTCCGGGTTGCCGCCGCTGAACGGTGGCAGGTTAATTCAGACTGCTGTCAGTCTACGCCGGGCCGGATTTTAGCTCCAGCGCTGGGCGGGAAACCGCGCCTGAAGTGACGAGAATCACACTATTATTTGATTCAAAACAACTCTGAAAATCTCCGCCCGTTATTAATTGTAAGTTTTTTGTTATCCAGATCTCTTTTCCAACATCATTTCCGCAATATTTAAAAAACATTATTGCAACTTGTGTACAGGTCGGACCTATACTTGCGCCACTGGTCTGATTTGTTGGTTGTCTGTCAGTCCCTAGAATTCACGATCCCTCGTTACGCTATGTAACAGAGTTTAATAAAAATCAGATAATGAGGTTGTGGTCATGAACCATAAAAACCTGTTTGCTAAGTCTGCACTCGCAGCAGCAGTGGCGCTTGTTTCTTCAAATGTGATAGCAGCCGGCTTTCAATTAAATGAATTTTCCACTATTGGTCTGGGTCGTGCTTATTCTGGCGAAGGCGCCATGGGAGACACTGCCGCGTCGGCCAGTCGTAACCCGGCCACCATGGCCCTGATGGACCGTCCGATGTTCTCCATCGGTGGCGTATTTATTGACCCGGATGTCAACATCAGCGGTCGGTCAGGCTCAGGCAATAGCCTGAATGCCGATAATATCGCCCCAACGCAGTGGGTTCCTAATATTCACTATGTTCAGCCCATTAATGATCAATGGTGGATCGGCGCCAGCGCAACCACTAATTATGGTCTGGCTACGGAGTTTAATGATGGCTATGCCGGTGGGCCATTCGCCGGTAAAACCGATTTACAGACCCTGAACCTGAATTTAAGCACGGCCTATCGCCTTAACCGTCACTTCAGCGTCGGCGTGGGTTTTGACGCCGTCTATGCCCGGGCAAAAATTGAACGTAATATCGGGGAACTGGGCGCGCTCCTGCCGGCCGCAGGCCTGCCCGCTGCGCCGGCTAATACCCAGATTGCTCACCTGAAAGGTGATAAATGGGGCTACGGCTGGAATGCCGGCGTCCTGTATGAAGTGGATGATAATAACCGCTTCGGCCTCTCCTACCGTTCGGAAGTCAAAATAGACTTTGACGGTGATTATCGCAGTGATATTCCGGTAGCGTATAACCCTATCGGCGCCCAGTTCGGCCTGCCAACCGGCACGGGCGGACAGACTATACCGGGCTCGCTGTCGCTGCACCTCCCTGAAATGTGGGAAGTTTCCGGCTATCATAAGGTCGCACCGCAGTGGGCTGTCCACTACAGTATGGCCTATACCAGCTGGAGCCAGTTCCAGGAGTTGCGCGCAACCGACAGTAACGGCAATAACCTGTTCCTGAAAGACGAAGGCTACCACGATGCCTACCGCATCGCGTTGGGGACCAGCTACTTCTATGATAAGAACTGGACCTTCCGCACCGGTATCGCCTTTGATGACAGCCCGGTGCCTTCCGATAAACGCTCTATCTCCATCCCCGATCAGGATCGCCTGTGGCTGAGTGCCGGTGCGTCATACGCATTCAACGACAATGCCTCTGTCGATGTGGGTGTTTCCTATATGCACGGACAGAGTGTCACCATCAAAGAGGGTAATGACCCGGTGGCGACCGCGCGCAACGGCGGCCAGGCAACACCGTATACCTTTAGCTCTGAAGGCAAAGCGTGGCTGTACGGCGCAAGCTTCAACTATAAGTTCTGATTTACCGGCTGATGCCGTCCATAAAAAAACCCCACGATCGTGGGGTTTTTTATGGCCTGACGCTCACCGGCGAGTTACGGCGAATCGATAGAGTTCAGGTCACCTTGAATGGCAGAGGCATTCGGGTTTTGCTGCGGGATCAGCTTGCCGTCGCTGGCCAGGAAATCGTGGTGCTGGAAATAGGCCGCACGCACAAACGCGTAAGGATCTTTCGCGTTTTTCAGCATGGAATCAGAATCCAGTAGCTGGGCACGGGTTTCTATGCCTTCCAGCGTCCATTTCCCAATCGACATCCACCAGGTCAGCCAGCTAAGCGGCGGGTAGACGTCGTCCACCAGGCCACCCACATCTTCGCGTGGCGTAAAGCCGCCGTAGCCCGGGAGTTCTACATACGTACCGTAACCCACACCGTAATGTCCGAGGGTGCTACCAAAGGCGCGCGTCTCTTCTTTTGCCAGCTTGGGGTTAGCCATTGAAGCCACATCAATAAAGCCCCCCATCCCCAACAGCGTATTAAGGAAGAAGCGGTTGAAATGCACCATCGCCTTGTAGGGGTTACCTTCCACAAAGTAGTTCACCATGGTGGAAGGCTCATCCAGGTTGCTGAGGAAATTCCCCAGACCGGTGCGTGCCGGGGTCGGCACGTAATCACGCCAGGCCACTGCGACAGGGCGTAAAACATACGGATCCAACACATTGTAGTTAAAGTTAAACATTGAACGGTTGAAGCCTTCCAGCGGATCGGATCTCTCCTGAGGCTCATCACCCGATTTAGAGCTTGCGCAACCCACCATCAGTACGCTCGCCAGCACTAAGCCCGTCAGGCGATAGTTCATAGTTCTCTCCCAGTACTGTTTCATAAATCATCGCCCGCTGGCTGACATCTGCTGATTGATTTCTACAGACATTTGCTGCTGACCGGCAAACGGCATCACCGCACTCAGACCGAACCAGTCACCCGGTTGCGGATCCGCGCTTCCATCACGAGAAATACGCACACGAACCTGTAGCTGATGCTGCGCGGATAATAAACGTTGCGGCATCATGGCATTACTGTCATCCAGCGTCAGCGATAAAGGAAAATGGCTTAACGGTAATTTTTTTACCGCAACGGGAACCGGAGAATTCCCGTCGGAAACGGAAATATACAACACTCCGCCCTTCGGTAACATTTTTTCTGCCGCAGAAGACAGCGTGACGGTGAGCGCCAGCCGGCTATTCTCTTTACCCGATTCGCTTCTGGCTTGCTCAATACTGCGTTGGATCATTATCACCCGCCGATCGTCAGCCGGTAATAACTGTAACATCTTTTGCCATGCGCTGATGGCCTCGGGATAACGCTGCTGGCTAAAAGCATTAAATGCCAATAACCCCAGCACCCTGAGATTGCTGCCGTCATGGCGCGCCATCTCCTCCAGCATGCCCGTTGCCTCGCGGTTATCCTGCGGATCTTCGGAGCGGGTCAGCACTTCCGCATAGCTCAGGCGGACTTCCGGATCGGCAGGTGCTAACTGTAGCGCATGACGGAATGCCTGGCTGGCGGTACTGGCATGATTAAGCACCATGCCCAGGCGGCCGAGCATCATCCAGTCATTGAGATCCGCAGGATCGTGCTGTAGCTCACTGCGGATACCTAATGCCAGGCGCGCCAGCTGTTCCATGCTCAGCGGACGTGCCTGCGGATCCATCACCTGAGCACGCAGCGCGGGCAGTTCGTGCTGCACCTGTTGCCATGCCACTACCTGCGACAGCCCGCCCGTTTTCAGGTAGAACCCCAGGCTCACTGTCAGTAAAATCAGCACGCCCGGCAGCAGCACCCAGGGGCTGGCCTGACGTTCCCCGATCGCCGACTGCGGCGGCACGTCCAGCAGCAGCGTTTGCTGCAGCTCGCGTACCATCTGCGGGCGTTCGCCAATCACGCCCTGCGCTTCATCTTCTTCCAGCTCGTGCAGGCGCTGATGATAAAAAGTCTGATTTAGCGTATCGCGGTCAGCCACGCTGGCGCTGTCCCGGCGCCAGGCAAGCACCAGCAGCAGGCAGGCAGCGACCAGCAGTGCCAGAATGGTAAGCCAGAGTGCACTCATGATTGCTTCCTGTTATTTAACAAGACGTCCAGACGCTGCTGCTCTGCCTCATCCAGCTCGACATCGGGCGTGCGTTTACGGCTGCGCAAAATAATCACCAGTGCGCCCCCCACGACAAACAGCGCGGGCCCGACCCACAAAATCAGCGTCGAGGCCGTAAGCGGCGGTTGATAAGAGACAAAGTTACCGTAGCGCGCCACCATCCAGGCCTTCACCTGTTCCGGTGTCTGCCCTTCGCGCAACAGCTGATAGACTTTAAGCCGCATATCGCCGGCGATCATTGAATTCGAGTCGGCAATGCTGTTGTTCTGGCATTTTGGACAGCGCAACGACGCCGTGAGGTGGCGATACTGCTGCTCCTGCGTGACCGAATCAAACGCGTAGGTATCAATGTTATCGGCCAGTACCAGCGTACTGAACAGCAGCGAAGCCAGCAGAATGAGCATAGATTTCACGAGCCGCTCTCCCGGTTGTACTTCTGCCACAGCGCTTTCACTTCCGCATTCCACACCCGATCGTTGAGATCGCCCGCGTGGCGATAGCGGATAATGCCGTGTCCGTCGATCAAAAAGGTTTCCGGTGCGCCATATACGCCAAGATCCAGACCCAGCATGCCATCGCCGTCGTACAGACTTAATGCATAAGGATCCCCCAGGGTATTCAGCCACTCAATCGCCTTTTGCCGATCGTCCTTATAGTTCAGCCCCACCACACGTACGCCCTGAGTCGCCAGCGCGTTGAGATACTGATGTTCCGCACGACAGGTCGGGCACCAGGTCGCCCAGACGTTCAGCAGCAGCGGTTTACCCTCGGTCAGCACCGACTGGTCATAGGTTTTACCCGGCTGATTTAGCGACTCCAGTTTAAACACCGGCACCGGTTTGCCTACCAGCGCGGACTCCAGCCGGGTCGGATCGTCGCCGTTAGCATTACGGGCAAGCTGCCATAGCAGCGCCGCCGCCAGCAGCAAAAACAGGATCAAAGGGATATAGAGGATTTTCTTGCTCATACCAGCTCCTTCTGCGCTTTTTTACTGGCGCGATAGCGCGGATCCAGCAGACAAAAAATACCGCCCAGCGCCATAAACACGCCGCCAAACCAGATCCAGCGCACAAAAGGTTTGTAATAGATGCGTACCGCCCATGCATCCCCCCCCAGCTCCTCACCCAATGCCGCATACAGATCCCGCGTTAACCCCCCATCAATGGCCGCTTCGGTCATCATGGTGCGCGCAACGCTGTAGAAGCGCTTTTCCGCCCGTAGCGTCGCTTCATGTTTACCGTTGCGCGTAACGTCGATAATCCCTACCCCGCCGGAGTAGTTTGGCCCCTGCAGACTGTGCACATCACGGAAGGTGAAGTGGTAACTGTGGATATCCACGCTGTCGCCCGGCTTCATGCGCACATCGCGCTCAACGCTGTAATTCTGGCTAAAGGCAATACCGATCACCGTCACCGCCACACCAAGATGGCCTAAAACCATTCCCCAGTGGCTGCGTGACAGATGGCGCAGGCCGCGCAGGAAGTGGTGCCGGTGCGTGGCACGTTCATGCAGCTCCATCAGGGTCAGGATGATAACCCACACCGCCATCAGCATCCCCACCACCGTCATCGCCTCAATGCGGTCCTGCATCAGCCACGGCAGCAGAATGGAGAGCAGCAGGGTCGCCACCAGCGCCAGCGCCAGGCGTTTCCACAGTTTCTGCGGCTCGTCACGCCGCCAGCGCACCAGCGGCCCGATGCCGAGCATCAGCGCCAGCGGCGCCATCAGCCACGTAAACAGCGTATTAAAGAACGGCTCGCCAATAGAGATCGTCCCCAGCCCCAGCTGCTTATGCACCAGCGGCAGCAGCGTACCGAGCAGCACCACCAGCATCGCGGCAATCAGCAGCACGTTGTTGCCGAGCAGGAAGGATTCACGCGACCAGGCCTCATTCTGCACCCGGCTGCGCACCTTGCTGCCCTTGATGGCATACAGCAGCAGCGAACCGCCGATAACGATAATCAGGAAGGCGAGGATAAACATGCCGCGCGCGGGATCGGATGCAAACGAGTGTACCGACACCAGCACCCCGGAGCGCACCAGGAAGGTCCCCAGCAGGCTGAGGGAAAAGGCGACGATCGCCAGCAGCACGGTCCAGGCTTTAAAGGTGCCGCGCTTTTCCGTCACGGCCAGCGAGTGGATAAGCGCCGTTCCGGCCAGCCACGGCATAAATGAGGCGTTTTCTACCGGATCCCAGAACCACCATCCGCCCCAGCCCAGCTCGTAATAGGCCCAGGCAGAGCCGAGCACGATACCTATGGTAAGAAAGACCCAGGCGGCCGTGGTCCACGGACGGGACCAGCGCGCCCATGCGGTATCAAGCCGCCCGGCCATCAGTGATGCAATGGCAAACGCAAACGCGACTGAGAAGCCGACATAGCCCATATACAGCAGCGGCGGGTGGAAGATCAGCCCGATATCCTGCAGCATTGGGTTAAGATCGCTGCCGTCGATGGGGAAGTCCGGCAGCGTCCGGGTAAACGGGTTGGAAGTCAGCGTAATAAACAGCAGGAAGCCAAAGTTAATCATGCCCATGACGGCCAGCACGCGCGCAATAGCCTCCAGCGGCATCGCACGACTGAACAGAGCCACCGCCAGTGTCCAGGTGCTCAGCAACAGTACCCACAGCAGCAGCGATCCCTCATGCGCTCCCCAGGTCGCGGCAATGCGGTAGTAAACCGGTAGCAGCGTATTCGAGTTGTTAGCGACATACGCCACGCTGAAATCATTCACTACAAATGCATGCACCAGAATCAGAAATGCCGCTGCGATACAGGCAAACAGCCCCCAGGAGAGCGGACGGGCCAGCCCCATCAGCCGTCGATCCTGACGCGCCGCGCCCCACAGCGGATAAACGCTGAGCAGCAGTGATAGCGCCAGCGCCAGGCACAGCAGGAAACTGCCAGTCTCGGGCATCATGACTGGCCTCCGGAGGAGGGATTCGCGCCAGGGGGCGCAGGATTCTTTTTCATCGCGTCGCTGATTTCCGGTGGAGTATATTTTTCATCGTGCTTTGCCAGGACTTCTCTGGCGATGACGTGACTGCCGTCCTGCAGCACGCCCTGCGCCACCACGCCCTGCCCTTCCCGGAACAGGTCGGGCAAGATACCCTCGTAGCTGACGTTAATTACCGCGCTGTTGTCATACAGCTGAAAGGAGACTTTCAGCGTGTCAGGATCGCGTTTCACGCTGCCCGGCATCACCATGCCGCCAATGCGCAATCGCTGCCCCGGCTGCGGCTTTTCGTGCGTCTCGCCTTTGCCGTATACCACTTCTGCCGGGGTATAAAACAGATCGATATTGGAACGCAGTGCATACATGACTAAAGCCGTTGCCAGCCCCAGCCCGACCAGCACCATCATCACCAGCAGCAGGCGGTTTTTACGGCGCGGATTCACGGTTGCGCCCCTGCGGCTTCACCGGCACTTTTTTTGTTTTTTGCCGCGCGAACACGCTGTTCACGCGCCTGACGCTGGCGGATATCCGCGAGTAACTGACGACGTTGCATCACGGTGTGCAGCAGCAGCCCGGCAAGGGCAAGCCCCGTGCAGCACACGGCCAGCCAGACATAGAAGGCGTAGCCGCCCATCGCGAAGAACTGGCTCCAGGAAGAGAATGCCGGGGTCATGATTGACGCCCTCCTTTAAGGGCGACAGCCGTCACCCACGGACGATGGCGTTCACTGAGCAGCAACAGATTGCGCAGGCGCATCAGGGTGAACGTAATAAAGAGCAGCATAAGCCCGAGGATTGACCAGCGCAGCGGCGTGCGCATGCTGGGATCAATCGCCTGCTGCAATACCCCGCTTGACCCCTGATGCAACGTATTCCACCACGCCACGGAGTAGTGAATAATCGGCAGGTTGACCACGCCCACCAGAATGACAATACCGGCCGCGCGGCCCGCCATGCGGCGATCGTCAAAGGCCTGGTACAGCGCGATAGTCCCGATATAAAGGAACAGCAGCACCAGTTCAGAAGTCAGACGTGCATCCCATATCCACCAGGTCCCCCACATCGGCTTGCCCCAGGCAGAACCGGTCACCAGCGCGATAAAGGTAAATACGGCACCAACCGGCGCCATCGCCGCCGCGGCGAGGTCCGCCGTTTTCCACTGCCACACCAGCCCGATAAAGGCCGCGATCGCCATCGACGCATAGATCCCCATCGACCACATGGCGGCAGGCACGTGAATATAGATAATGCGATAGCTGTCGCCCTGTTGATAATCCGCAGGCGCAAAGCCGAATCCCCACGTCCAGCCCAGCAGTAACGTGCCGATGCCGGAAAGGGCAAACCACGGCACCAGCCGGCCGCATAACGGGTAGAGCCGTTCGGGCTTGCCCAGTTGATGTATCCATTTCCACATGATTATTTTGCTCACAATATAAAGATAAACTTTCGGGTGTCTGACGCGCCGCGCCGCGTGTACCGGTCTCTGTCTGGCCGGTTATTGCACGCTGATGCGTAAAGCTGCCGCGGTGGCAAAGGGAGCCAGCGCAGCGCTGCCGGCTAACAGTGCGCCGAGGATCGCCAGATAGCCGCTAATTGGCAGCCCCATGCCCGCCGCGTCAATCGCCGCACTGGCAAAAATCAGTACCGGCACCGCCAGCGGCAGCACCAGCACACTCAATAACACGCCCCCGCGCCGCAGGCCGACCGTCAGAGCCACGCCAATCGCGCCAAGAAAACTGAGCGTTGGCGTACCCAGCAGCAGCGTCAGGGCCACAGCACGCCAGCTGGCAAAGTCGAGCGAGAGCAGCAGCGCCACCAGCGGCGACAGCAACAGCAGCGGCAGACCCGTGATCATCCAGTGCGCTGCGACTTTGCCCATGACCGTCACCGGCAGCGGCGTCGGTAGCAGCAAGAGCTGCTCCAGCGACCCGTCGAGAAAATCCTCGCGGAACAGGCGCTCCAGCGCCAGCAGCGAGGAGAGCAGCGCCGCTACCCAGACGATGCCCGGGGCGATACGTGCCAGCAGCTGGGGTTCCGGGCCAATGCCCAGTGGAAACAGGGTGATGACAATCAGGAAAAACCACAGCGGGTTGATGATTTCCGCACCGCTGCGGAAAGCAATGCGCAGTTCACGTTTCAGCACTCGCCAGAACATCAGTCTTCCTCTGTTGAGGTCAGGCGAATACGGCTGACGCGCTGCGCCATATCCGGCAGATCCTGATGTGTGGTGAGGATCACCGATCCCCCCTGCGCGGCATGACGTACAAACAGCGCAATCAGTTTTTCCACGCCGGATTTATCAATCGCCGTCAGCGGCTCATCGAGGATCCACAGCGAGGCGCCTGTCAGCCACAGCCGCGCCAGCGCCACGCGCCGCTGCTGCCCGGCAGACAGTGTCGCGACGGGCAGATCTTCATATCCCGTCAGCTCCACCTGCTCCAGCGCCTGTAACAGCGCATCCTGAGTATGCTCTGCGTGCCAGAAGTGGAGGTTTTCAAGCGGTGTCAGCACCGCCTTGACCCCAGGCTGATGGCCCAGATAGAGCAGGCTGGAATGATACTCTTCACGCCTGCGCAGGATGCTGTGCTGCTGCCAGAGGATCTCGCCCTGATCCGCCCGGCTCAGACCGGCCAGTATGCGCAGCAGAGAGGTTTTACCCGCGCCATTCGCCCCCTCTACCTGTACGATTTCACCGGCCGCAACGGTAAAACTGAGGTCGCGAAACAGCGCCCTTTCATCACGAATACAGGTCAGATTGTTGGCTACCAGCATGGGAGGAAGATCACACTTTGTTAAATTTGATGGCGAATAGTATCACAGGCTTCGCCAGGGCTGAAACGCGACAGGCCAGGCGCGGCGCGGTTTTGCGGCTCAGTATGCCGTAAAGTCCCTTCCGGACGTCAAAAAAAACGCCGTGCGTAAACCTTTGTTACTGTTCTTATAAAAACTGGTTACATTTCCTGTTTTCACGATAATACCCGCTACGCTTAACAGGTCACTCTATTGAGGTTGTGAGAAATGAATAACACACAAAAAGATAAAGAAAACCAGGTTGAGAGTGAGGAGAGCGAACAGGGAGAAGAAATTGAGGTAGACGAGGAGGCCCTGCCTTCCCGCGCGGCGGCGGTACATGAGCAGATCCGTCAGGAAGGTGAGAAAGAGCTGGAGCGTGATGGACTGGCGCTGCTGTTTTCCGCTATCGCAGCCGGCCTGTCGATGGGGGCCTCGCTGATGGCAAAAGGTATCTTCCAGGCCCATCTGCCCGGTGTTCCCGGTGCTTTTCTGCTGGAAAATCTGGGTTATACCTTCGGCTTTATTATTGTCATTATGGCCCGCCAGCAGCTGTTTACCGAAAACACCGTCACGGCAGTGCTGCCGGTGATGCACAAACCCAGCGGCAGCAATCTGCTGCTGCTGTTGAGGCTGTGGGGCCTGGTGCTGGCCGGCAACCTGGTGGGTACGGCACTGGCGGCGATGGCCTTCAGCCATATGCCAATTTTTGACGAAGCGGTGCGCAGCGCGTTTGTCAGCATCAGTCAGAAAGTGATGGAAAATACGCCGGGAGAAATGTTTGCCAACGCGGTGGTATCGGGCTGGATTATCGCCACCATGGTGTGGATGTTCCCTTCCGCCGGTGCGGCAAAAATCTGGATCATCATTCTGATGACGTGGCTGGTGGCGCTTGGCGATCTGGCGCATATCGTGGTGGGATCTGTGGAAGTCTTCTATCTGGTATTCACGGGTGAGATCCCGTGGCAGGAGTTTCTCTGGCCCTTCGCCCTGCCGACGCTGGCAGGCAATATCATTGGCGGCACCTTTATTTTTGCACTGATCAGCCACGCCCAGATCCGTAACGATATGAGCACGGAAGCCAAAACCAAAGCACAGGCCGAAGCGAAACGCAAACAGCAGAAAAAGGAGAAAGATTGTGCGGATTGATGGTTAAACGCGCAGTCAGAAAGGTAACTGGTTAATATGCGGCGATAATTGCGTTATACTTCGCGCCGCTGTCCCCTTAGTTAAATGGATATAACGAGCCCCTCCTAAGGGCTAGTTGCAGGTTCGATTCCTGCAGGGGACACCATATGTTAGCCCACCTAAGTATCTTAAAGTCTAGTCAACTCTTCAACTTCAAACACTTACCTTCCATTTGTAGCCCATTAACGTACACCGTCATATTTCAAAATCCACGCTGTTTTGTTGGTACATATGTTGGTATTTTAAGTTCGATAATGCAGATACCATCAGAAGAGGGTTTTTAGTATGGCGCTAACTGAGTTAACAGTAAGAAATACAAAGCCTTCTGATAAACCTGTCAAATTGACAGACGGTAATGGTATGCACCTGTTGATCACCACAAGTGGTTCCAAGTATTGGCGTTTTCAGTATCGCTTCGCTGGTAAACAGAAAATTCTCGCACTGGGTGTTTATCCAGAGGTTTCATTGTCAGAAGCCAGACGAAGAAGAGATGAAGCCCGTCAGCTCATTGCAAACCATGTAGACCCAAGTGAAAAGCGCAAAGCAGAAAAGATTGAGAGCAAAGGCTTGCTAACATTTGAGCAAGTTGCCAGAGAATGGCATACCAGTAACAGAACCTGGTCAGATAGTCATAGAACAACTGTTTTGAACAGCCTTGTTTCCCATGTGTTCCCAGTCATCGGCAAACGTAATATCAGCGAACTAAAAACTCGTGATTTATTGGTTCCTTTAAAAAAAGCAGAAGCTTCTGGACACCATGAACTGGCTTCACGCTTACAACAGCGCATTACGGCGGTAATGAGGTATGCCGTTCACAATGCTTTGATTGAACAGAATCCTGCAAACGACCTCGCTGGTGCTGTTGTTTCCACTAAAAGTGTTCATCGCCCTGCCCTTTCTCTGGAGCGATTGCCAGAGCTTATGAATCGTTTGGAAGCATATAAAGGAAGTGACCTGCTCCCCGTTGATTAATACACCGCGATGTGAGTAATGTCTTCATATGACCCTGACCCGAAATCCTGCTCCATTCAGAAACAGAATTCCGGCATGATAATGACTCCCCTGAACGGAGGATGTGCCGATGAAAAAGTCACGATTCACCGAAGAGCAGATTATCTTTGCCCTGAAGCAGGCTGAACTGGGTACGTCCGTGCCGGACGTCTGTCGCAAGCTGGGCATTTCGGACGCCACTTTCTATACGTGGCGTAAAAAATACGGCGGCATTTCTCCTTCGGAACTGAAGCATATGCGGCAGCTGGAAGAGGAAAATCTGCGGCTGAAGAGGCTGGTTGCCGATCTGAGCCTCGACAAGGCGATGCTGCAGGACGTGCTGGCAAAAAAGAGCTGACGCTGGCACGCCTGCGCGAATGGGTCAGGGATTTGCAGGACCGCTACGGTGCCAGTGAGAGACAGGTCTGCTTTGCGCTGCGGGTCAGCCGCAGTTCGTTTAGATATCGTTCAGTTGCTGCCGATGACAGCGCACTGAGGCTGCGCATCCGTGAGATAACCGAAACCCGGGTTCATTACGGGTACCGCCGGGTACACGTGATGCTCAGGCGGGAAGGCTGGCGCGATAATCACAAAAGAATCTACCGCCTCTACCGTGAGCAGGGGCTGTCGCTGCGCCTCAAGCGGCCACGGCGCAATAAATCGGCCCGGCGCCGACAACCGCAGCCTCAGGGGCTGTATCCGAATCACGTCTGGGGCATGGATTTTGTCTCGGACGCGCTGTTTGACGGGCGACGACTGCGCCTGCTGACGGTTATCGACCTGTACACCCGCGAATGCCTGGGGATCTGCGTGGGGCAGAATTTGCGTTCAACAGAAGTGGCAGAAATGCTGAACAGCATAGCGCTCAGACGTCCTTTACCTCAGTTGCTGAAAACCGATAATGGTTCTGAATTTGCAGGGAAAATGCTGGACAGATGGGTGTACGAAAGAGGCATCAAAATCGACTTCTCACGCCCGGGAACACCGACGGACAATGCGACGGTGGAGTCCTTCAACGGCAGGTTACGGCAGGAGTGTCTGAACGAGAACTGGTTTATGTCTCTGGAGGATGCACGGTGCAAAATCGAGGCCTGGCGCATACACTATAACCAGCGTCGTCCCCATTCTGCGCTGGGCTGGATGACCCCGTCAGAATTTGCTGAGAAGTCTGCCGGTTGCCAGAATACACAACCAACATGAAGCCGGTTATTCCTGATTATGACTGGATCATATTCGGGGTCAGGGTCAAGGATCCGACATTACTAAGTGAGCGTTGTATCTAATCCTGGGGGCAGGTCACTGGGATTACTTGCCTATCAAGTTGTTGATTTGACGACTTCCTACTATGGTATATTTAAGCTTTCACTGAAACCGGAAGCTTGGAGATTATACAAATAACTTCCTACAGATTACTATCGAAAAGTTCAAATGATGAGTAAACCTGCTCTTGCTTTAAAAGGTGCAGGAGCAGCAGTTAAAGGGGCTGGCATCGGTATGAATCTTTATCAAATTAAAAACAATCCAACGTCAAATTAAATTTTGCTCTGTCTGATAAATTTATATGCCTTCCATGACAATTTTAATGGAGTAACGAAATAGATCACTAAAAAAGCAAACCCAAGAACAATAACATACGAAATGGCATCTGATTCATCTGCATTAAAGATGCCATATAAACCGATTATCATTAATATAAACAGTCCGAAAACTCCTCCAAAAAATCGCTTACTCAAATCAAGAACCAGACTTTGCATTGTGTCTTGTTGAGATTCATCTTTTTTTATAATACTTTTTAGCTTACCAATATCCTTGGCACTGAAACCATGTTCAATAAGTTTTTTCTCATATTCGGTCATATGAATTATCCTAAACAAATCTTTCAATTGATACCTAATACATCACAATTCAATTTCTAAAACCCTTCTATTTTATCATAAGAAAATTTAGATAGCATCATAATTAATGATGTTTTATTTAAAACACTTAGAAGGGTTAATAGCCAAGTAAGGTATGACCAAAAGAAGCCGAGCTTCTCTTCTCCATTGATTTTTTGCCCTTCGGTTAAAAAAGAAAAATATAAGATAGAAGCTTTTCACTTTTTAACTCATGGTGAAAATAATGTTATCAAAAAAAATTAAAGCCTTCTTTTATTAAGAGTTCCGCAGTGTTCTACTACTAAATCCAACTCTTTTTTTCTTTATTAGCTTTTTCAATACTAACAAGCTTAAAGAACTCTTCTTTACTATAACATTCAAAATCACTTGTAATATTTTTTTCAACATGAGTATTGAAATTAGCCAATTCTTTTCTTTCTATAAAATTGCAATAGATACCTAAGGAATTAATAATTAGAGGGAGAAAATCAAATGCTGTTATTTTATTGAATCCACAATGTAAATCTAACTTTATATTTTCAGGCAAATACAGCAATGAAGTCAATTCATTGTTATAGCAGAAAAAGCTCCCATTTATTTTTTCAGGGCCATATATTAATAATTGAATCGCCACGGCTTTAACAGACACCTCAGAGTCATTTAAGATGACTTAAAGAGAGGAGCCCATGAGCGGTAAACGTTATCCCGAAGAGTTTAACATTGAAGCAGTCAAACAGGTTATTGATCGCGGTCATTCTGTTTGCAGCGTTGCAACACGTCTCGATATCACCACCCACAGCCTTTACGCCTGGATAAAGAAGTACGGTCCAGACTCATCCACTAATAAAGAACAGTCAGATGCTCAGACCGAGATCCGCCGACTCCAGAAGGAGCTGAAGCGGGTTACTGACGAACGTGACATATTAAAAAAAGCCGCGGCGTACTTCGCAAAGCTGTCCGACTGAGGTGCGCCTTTATTCGTGACAATTCCCGTTGCTGGCCTGTTCGTCTGCTCTGCAGGGTGCTGGATGTTCATCCCAGTGGCTTTTACGCCTGGTTTAAGCAGCCGTATTCTCAGCACCACCAGGTAGATCTGAGACTGACGGGACAGATCAAACAGTTCTGACTGGAGTCCGGTTGCGTTTATGGTTATCGCAAGATCCATCTGGACTTGCGGGATAGCGGGCAACAGTGCGGAGTGAACAGAGTCTGGCGACTGATGAATCGTGCCGGGATAAAGGCTCAGGTCGGGTACCGGAGCCCGCGGGCATGTAAGCATCCCTGCAAAACGGGCCATTCACTTTTAGAGATCTTCCGACAGACTGATTATGTCCCCTGAGAAGATCGCCATGCGTAAAGTCCGATTCACGGAGCACCAGATCATCACTATTCTGAAATCAGTCGAAGCCGGCAGGACCGTCAAACATGTGTGTCGCGAGGCCGCTATTATCTAAGCCAGTTATTACAACTGGAAGGCTAAATATGGCGGGATGGAAGCCGCTGATATTAAAAAAATGAAAGATCTTGAGGACGAGAATCGTCGTCTTAAACAGATGTTTGCCGACCTCAGCCTTGAGAACCGCGCGCTGAAAGACGTCATCGAAAAAAAGCTTTAAAACCAGCGATAAAGCGTGAGCTCGTCCGCTATCTGACCACGCAGTTTGCGATGGGCATACGTCAGGCATGCAGGACGTTATCGCTGAGCAGGACGGTATTTCGTTATCAACCGGATACGCGACGTGATGAGCCGGTGATCCAGAAGCTGACCGAGGGCTGAATGCTACCCCGCTACGGATTCAAGAAGATTTTTCAGGTGTTTCGCAGGCAGGGCCACGTCTGGAACCACTAGCGTATACACAGGATTGACTGTCTGCTAAAACTGAATTTTCGTCGCCAAGGGTAAACAACGCCTTCCAGTGCGCAATCCAGCCCCGCTGGCAACGCCAGAAGCACTCAACCAAAGCGGGTCGATTGATTTTATGATACTTACATTTATACGTTCGATTCCTGCAGGACACCATTTCATCGTCCATCTTCGTAGTCCGGCACGCGCTGCCCCAATCTTCCGCCGACACCTGTTCGCCTGAATTCGCTGACGATATCCCTGAAAATCATAAAAGCAGTTTACCCGGGGAGTGTCCCTGCCGCCTCCCGTACCGTCCTGGCCTTATGCTGCCTGCCCCGCCCAGTGAATGCACAACCGTCGCCAGCCAATGAAAATCCTTTTCCGGTATGTGTACTGGCTGGCACCGAACGGATATTCCCGGGATAAAGATAAAAGCGGTAAAAAAGTAACTTAAAAAAGTGCACCGGTTATTTCTTTAGCCACATCAATTTTGTGGAATATATTATTCCCACTACGTCAAAAAATTAGCCATATTTGAGACTACAGTATCAAAATATCACTTATCGGCACCCACGATTAAAACTTTAACCTCTTTTTTAACCATTAATAACAATGCGATTACGCTGTATGATTAATCACCATACGTAAATGACATTAAAAATAAAACTATAAAAAACAACAATTTAAAACAACCACAAAAATAACGCATCATTAAAAAATATTATCTATTTAATTCATGGACAATCACGAACATGAACCTATACTTCACAACTCTATCCAAATAGCCTTATTTATATATTGATAATAAAACTCATTATCATAATTGAGTTATGGCAATTGATAGCCGAAAATGAATTTTTAAGCATTTTTAATATGCAGATATAAATTATTATTCACCCACCAGTGACTTTACGAAAAGCTATATTTAACATAAGTGAAATTAAAAAATGAAGAACATCCTTAATACTATTAATCTGCCTGCAAAGTTTCTGATTCTCGCCTTTTTTTCTTTGTTGCTGTTTGCCGTCCCTTCCTGGCTTTTCGTCAATGAAGGCAATCAACAGATTAACGCTAAAGAACTCGAGTTACAGGGTATTCCCGTTGAAAAAGAGATGCTGAATCTGCTCAATTTGATGCAGCGCCATCGCGCGCAAGCAGCCATCGCCGTAGCACAGCAGGATGCTAACATCCCTGCACGCCTTGAGTTAAAAGAACAAATAAATCAATTAATTAACACTATCCGGACAACGCTAACCGCAACCAGTCAGGACAGTTCGGCCTGGCAGGATTTTAGTAAAGTGACATCGCAGTGGGAGCAGTTACAGCGCGATCTCGACAACCGTAATCTGACGCTGGAAACCAACCTCTCTCGTCACGCGGAAATGATCCGCATGCTGCTTGATGCCAATATTGAAGTGATCGATTATTTTGGCCTGTCGCTGGATGCCGATTTAAATACCTATCAGCTGATTATGAGCACCTTCACCCGCTTACCTGAACTGACAGAGACGCTGGGTCAGATACGTGCCCGTGGCACGTCGTTACTGGCCAGCAAGGCAGCGATCCAGGACAGTGACTACGCACGCATGGAGTTTCAGATCCTGAATGGTAAGAATGCGCTGCGTCTGTATAACGCGAATCTTTTAAAATCCTTCAGCATCGATAACGATGTGAACAACAAGTTTAGCGGGCAGTCACAGGCCGCACTGCAACGGGCAACAGAAGCCTTATCCATCGCCGAAGATGTGTTTGTTAAGCGCACGAAAACCGATCTCAAGCCCACTGAGTTTGTGGCGCTCTTTACTGATGCGATCAATCAATACAATAAATTTGCTAACGACGCGAGTGACGAACTCAGCAGCATGCTGTCGGCGCAAATCAGTCAGCATCGCTCTTCTCAATATGAATTACTGGCTGTGCTGGCAGTGCTGGCCATGCTGGTCATCATCCTTGCGGTGTATATCATCCGTTCCATTACCGGTCCGGTCAGCGATGCCGCAAAAGTTGCCAGAGATGTGGCGGCGGGTGATTTAACCTCCAGCCTGGTGGTCAACGGGAGTAATGAAATGGCGGGGCTAATTGCTTCGTTGATGGACATGCGCCAGCGCCTTTCTCTGCTGGTGGCGGACATCAAGGATAATGCCGCGACAATTGCCACCTCGTCAGAAGAAATTGCTCAGGGCAATGGCGATCTCTCCGCACGAACAGAGGAGCAGGCGGCCTCGCTGGCGCAAACGGCGGCAAGTATGGAAGAGCTGTCGTCCATTATCCTGCAAAATGCCGAGAATACTCGCTATGCCGCCGGCATGGCCACCTCGGCGACCGATGCGGCCCTGTTAGGGGGAGAAGCCATGCAGTCGGTGATGGTTTCTATGCAGAAAATCAGCACCAGCGCGGGTCAGATTGAAGAGATCATCAGCGTTATCGACGGAATCGCTTTCCAGACGAATATTCTGGCACTGAATGCCGCCGTTGAGGCAGCCCGGGCCGGGGAACACGGTAAAGGGTTTGCGGTGGTTGCTGCAGAAGTCAGGGCGTTAGCCCAGCGTTCTGCCTCCGCGGCAAAAGAGATTAAACAGCTGATCGCGCACTCGGTTGAAAATGCGCGTCAGGGGATTTCCATGGTGCAGGACGCCGGAGAGAAAGTGAAGCAAAGCGTGGGGGCCATTGAACAGACTGCGCAGCTGGTTAAGGAAATTTCCTCCTCTTCTCAGGAGCAGAGTGCCGGCGTGTCGCAAATCAACATCGCGGTCAATCAGATGGACCAGGTGACGCAGCAAAATGCGGTGCTGGTGGAACAGTCCGCCTCCTCGGCGGATGAACTGGCCGCGCGGGCGATACAGCTGCGCGAGCTGGTGGCCGTGTTCCGGACCGGACAGCACGCGTAATGGCCGCGCGTCGTGACGTTTTGCCGTTGGATCAACGGCGCTAAACGGACGCGACGCACGGAAACCGTTCACCCGGTGTACCTGCCGGGTGAACCGTCACGATAGCCGCAACCCGCCTGCCAGTGCGCGAACATCATTGCCGGTAGGCGCCTGATGAATGCGTAACCCGAACTCATCCACGACAGCGAAGACATGGTCGAAAATATCCGCCTGAATACTTTCATACTCCAGCCACACAACGGTATTGGTGAAAGCGTAGATCTCCACCGGTAGCCCCTCTGCCCCCGGTGCCATCTGGCGCACCATCAGCGTCATGTCCTTGCGGATACGCGGGTGCTGGCGCAAATATTCAGTGAGATAAGCGCGAAAGGTGCCCACATTGGTCATTCTGCGCTGATTCAGTACCGAATCACAGGTGCCGTGCTCACCGTTCCAACTGTCTATTTCCTGCTGGCGTGCGGCAAGATAGGGCTTCAGCAACCGCGCCTGGGACAGTTTCTGCTGCTCCTCTTCACTGAGAAAACGGATGCTGGTGCTGTCGATATTGATGCAGCGCTTGATGCGGCGGCCGCCGGATGCCGACATTCCGCTCCAGTTTTTAAAGGCATCGGACACCAGCGCATAGGTCGGGATAGTGGTAATGGTATTATCCCAGTTCTGTACCTTGACCGTCGTCAGGCCGATGTCGATAACCGCGCCGTCTGCCCCGTATTTGGGCATCTCCAGCCAGTCACCCATCTTCAGCATGCTGTTCGCCGACAGCTGTATGCCGGCCACCAGCCCGAGGATCGGATCCTTAAACACCAACATCAGAACGGCGGCCATCGCCCCCAGTCCGCTGATCAGGATCGCCGGGGACTGACCAATCAGCAGTGAGATCATCATGATACCAATCACAATGGCGCTCATGAGCTTTACCCCCTGCAGCAGGCCCTTTAAGGGAAACTGAGAGGAGAAGGCAAAGCGGTGTGACAGCGTGAGCATGACATCCAGCAGCGAGAAGAATGACATCAGGGCGTAGAGCATGACCCACAGCTGGGCACAGGTGGTCACAATGGCGATGGCATCGCTGCCTTTTTGCAGCCAGAGAACGGCCTGCACGTTGACGATGATCCCCTGCAGGGTAAAGGCCAGCCGGTGAAACAGGTTGTTCCGGGTGATGATTTGCAGCCACAGATGGCTGCTGGCCTGCGCACGCTTCTCAAAGGTGCGCAGAACGATACGATGCAAAATAACGTGGACAATAACGGCGGTGAGAAAAATAATGCCAAAAATAACAATAAGTGAAGTGGTGTGATCCGGTTCAATTCCATATTGCTTTAATAATGCGAGTAACTGCTGCATGACGCCTCCTTTTCGAACGAGGGGCGATCATGCCTGCTGAACCCATGAGGTTCAACCCTTGCTTAGCCGCGCCAGAGCTTAGTGCTTGGCCGCGTGGCAGTCTCCCGACCACAGCCTGACCGCGCGCAAAGTATGATACAGCCGCGCCTTATCGGTCTCACTCAGGTTGACCTGAGTAAGATGCTGAACAAACGCTTTCTCACTCAGTGCATTCAGCGTGTTGTGCTGTAAGCTTTGTGCCGTTTGCTGCAGGATCGCATCATTGAGTTTCGCCAGCTGCACGCGCACCTCTTCCAGCGGACGTGGTTGCCAGCCCTTAACCGGCGTCGCCAGCCAGTCGGCACGGTAGCGATACTGCACCGCTTTGGCCGCATCCATCTGCGCCTGAATAAAAGGCACCACCGAATTTTCATCCAGGCAATACTGCGATGCGCGCTGTTTACTGGCATCCAGCACCTTTTGTTCCTGAGCAAGATCCTCGATGGGCCGATGCTTGTCCGCCTTAAATGCGGCAACATCCTTCATATAGCTCAGGCGCTGATTGACCAGCGAGGCAAGATCGCTGGCCTGCGCACTGCCCATTGTCAGGCATAACAGCGTAAAAATAATTTTTTTTGGCATGTGGCTTCCTGAATAAGGTCATGGACACTACGACTGTAGATCATTGTGCGGGTGATGCCAAAGCCTGATGCAGTAATAATGACTCTGAGCCGGAATCGCCGCAAAAATCAGCGATATTCGGCGGATTGATTTTACTGAAACGCGCTAAACTGGCTGGATACTAGTAAGATTTACGGAGCTTCCCATGTCAGATAAAGACCCCGTTGTTGAACGCCTTTCCCTTGAAGTTATTGCGCTGCGCAATATTGTGCAGATGCTGATCGCCTATGGCAATGTGCCGACCGGCGGCAAGCTGAATAAATATCTGGAGAAGGTCGCAGAAGATGTCGAGCACCGCGACGGGCGCGAGGCAAATAAAGCCATCGCAGATGTGATCCGCACTTACATCCGCTGATTGACAGGCAACAACACCCCCGGCGTGTCGCCGGAGGTGCCCTGCTTATGCCACTTTAAAGACGGAGATATCCTGTGCCAGCTGCGACGCTTCCGCATGCAGCGCGTGGGTATTTTCCGCGGTCTGATGCACCAGCATCAGGTTCTGCTGAATGCTGCGCTCCATCTGCGAAACAGCCTGCGTCACTTCGGCAATGCCCTTGCTCTGCTCGTCTCCCGCCACGCGTATTTCACCGACGACCTCTTTCACCTTCAGCACGTCTTTCACCAGCTCTTCCAGCTGACGCCCTGCGCCTTCGACCAGTTTGCTGCCGGCCAGCACGTTGCTGTCGGACTGACCGATCAGCGCTTTGATTTCATGCGCGGCCGTGGCGCTGCGCTGCGCCAGCGCACGCACTTCAGACGCGACCACGGCAAAGCCGCGTCCCTGCTCGCCGGCACGCGCTGCCTCCACCGCCGCGTTGAGCGCCAGAATATTGGTCTGGAAGGCGATGCCATCAATGACGCTGAGGATTTCGCCGACGCGGCTCGAGGAGGTTTTAATGGTTTCCATGGTATCGATCAGCTGGCGCATCACGTGACTGCTGTCGCGCGCAATCGCCGCGGTCTGCTCGGTAAAGCTATCGGCCAGCCGGGTATTTTCAGCATTTTGCTGCACGGTGGCATTGAGCTGTTCCATCGCCGCAGCGCTCTGCTCTACGGCCGAGGCCTGCTCGCTGATTTTACCGGTCAGCTCCTGATTGCTCTGCTCCAGGCCGCTGGCATTATGCGCCACATGCACTCCGCTGGCCTGTACATTGGTGATCACACCGGCAATCTTGTCGACAAATTGATTAAAGGAAACGGCAATCCCGGCGATTTCATCGCGGCCCGCGGTGTCCAGCCTGCGCGTCAGGTCACCGTCTCCATGCGCGATATCATCCAGCGCCTGGCGCGTGGACTCCAGGCGGGCGGAGATCTGGCGTACCCCCCATCCCGCTGCCACCAGCAGCATCAGCAACGATGGGATCAGCAGGAGGAAAATATCCTTCATCATGTTATCTGCCAGTGCGGTCACCTGCGCCTGCGGCGTGACCAGCCCTATTATCCAGCCGGTATTCGCCATACGGAACAGGGTCAGCTGGGTACGGGTGTGCAGCCAGCCGTCCTCCAGATGACTGAAGGTGGTGTTGCCCGGATTGCCGCTCGCGGACTTAACAGCCGCGACCATCGGGGTGAGCCATGCCTGCCTGACGGCCAGGTCGCTGAATTTTTGTAGGCCTTTCTCTTTTACGCCAGGGAACCACAGTACATTCCCGGCCTGATCGAGCGCAAAGGCGTAGCCACCGGTATTGCCACCGTGGCGCTGCATAAAACCGGAGAGATCGTCCAGCTGCACGTCAAACGTGGCGACACCGGCAAACGCGCCCCCTTTGCGGTACGGCACGCTGCAGGTCACCATGTTCACGTTGGAAACCGGATCCTGGTAGACTTCAGACCAGTTGCACTTGTCCGGTGAAGTGGTGCGGGCGGCGGTATACCACAACTCATTATGGTAACCGCTTCCGGCCGGATCATTATAGCCGTCAGAGTAGTCGAGGCTGCCGCTGGCATTGCGTGCCCAAAAGAAACTGCGGCGCACCACGCCGTTACTGAAGGCATTCGGCTCGGGCCAGATACCGCCGCCGGCGATACTTTTGTCCCCCTGGCTGTCGATGAGCTGCGGCAATACCTGTTTGACCAGTGCCTCGTCATGGGGCAACACTTCGGCGAGACGCGCCAGACTGATCCCCTCACCTTCTATGCGAACCAGCTGCTGATTGAGCTGCCCGACAATATTTTCTCCGGTTTGCTGAATTAAGCGGTTACTGGCTTCAATCACCCGTGGCTGACCACGCAGAGAGATGGCCAGATAGACAATCACACAGGTCAGCAGCAGCATAAACACGCCCCCTGACATCAGCTTTCCGGATAAACGAACTGGAACCAACGACATAATGAATTCCTTCAACGTAAAATGAAACAGCGACCATTCAGAGGTAAGCTCAACGCGAAATAATAATTATTATGCAGCCGGGTTATAAAACAGCTGTGCCTGATTGCTATCGGCCATGAGGGCATAAAACTTTAATGGGCGAGAGAAAATTGATATATATCAAAAAAATTCGTCTGGCGTTATTTCCCGGCGCCATAATAAGACGGCCTTTCAGGACGTTTTCAATGCATTTCATTCCCTGCTGACGGCAACTCATGCCGTTTTCTCCCGTAATAAAACCATCGGCATTAGCATGGCAATTAATCGCCATCACTGAATTTCGTCCGGGAGAGTCCCATGAACACCACCACTGCTAGCAACCACACGCATTCTGCCCGCTGGATCACCCTGCTCGGCACGGTCATTACCCAGTTTGCTCTGGGCTCGGTCTATACCTGGAGCTTATTCAATGGTCAGCTGTCCCTGAAGCTGGACGCGCCGGTCAGCCAGGTGGCTTTTTCATTCGGCCTGTTGAGCCTTGGCCTGGCGCTGGCCTCTTCGGTGGCGGGGAAATTACAGGAACGCTTCGGCGTGCGTCGCGTGACCGTCGGTGCCGGCCTGCTCATGGCCATTGGTCTGATGCTCACCGCCCAGGCAAACAATCTGTTTATGCTCTATCTCAGTGCCGGGGTGCTGGTGGGGCTGGCGGATGGGGCAGGCTACCTGATGACATTATCCAACTGCGTGAAGTGGTTCCCGGAGCGTAAGGGGGCGATTTCTGCCTGCGCAATCGGAGCCTATGGGCTGGGTAGCCTGGGTTTCAAATTCATCTGTAGCTATCTGCTCAGCCTTTACAGCCTTGAAACCACTTTCATGATCTGGGGCGGCCTGGCGATGACGATGATTATCCTCGGCGCACTGTTGATGCAAGAAGCTCCGGCACAGCCGCCCGTCACCGCAAGGACGGGCAGCCAGCTACGCGACTATACGCTGAGCGAGTCCATGCGTCTGCCCCAGTACTGGATGCTGGCCCTGATGTTTTTAACCGCCTGCATGAGCGGCCTGTACGTGATTGGGGTGGCAAAAGATATCGGTGAGAGCATGGTCCATCTGACCACGCAAACGGCGGCCAATGCGGTGACAATTATTGCAGTTGCCAACCTCAGCGGCCGCCTGATACTGGGCGTGCTGTCGGATAAATTAGCGCGCATCCGGGTGATCACGCTGGCACAGGGGGTTTCTCTGGCGGGGATGAGCATTCTGCTGTTCAGCCATATGAGTGAAAGCAGCTTCTTTATCGCGATTGCCTGCGTCGCCTTCAGCTTTGGCGGCACCATCACCGTCTATCCCTCTCTGGTCAGCGACTTCTTTGGTCTTAATCATCTCACCAAAAACTACGGTGTGATTTACCTCGGATTTGGGATCGGCAGCGTGATGGGCTCCCTGATTGCGTCACTGTTTGGCGGCTTTACCGTCACGTTCAGCCTGATTATGGCGCTGCTGGCGATCTCCCTGCTGATCTCCACCACTATCCGCACGCCGCAGAAAACAGCGCCGCGCAAGGAGACGCTGCAACACGCCTGACTGCGCGGGCTGTTCAGCCCGCAGAGGGGGGACGGCGCTTTTTTTCAGGCCTGCTGATGGCGAAATCTCGGCTCCGGCTGGCCCGCCACGGCCACGCGCACCGCGAACAGATCCCCGCTCTGGGGATACTGTGCCAGCTCCTCTGCGCTACGGTTCTCACGCGAACTGGTGATGTACAGCGTTTTCAGGTCCGGCCCGCCGAAGGCAAGCATGGTTGGCCAGCGCACGGGGAGTGGAATTTCATCGACAATCTCACCGCTGTGCGGGTCAAGGCGGATCGCGCGGGCCCCATCAAACATCGCTGACCAGTAATAACCTTCGCTGTCCACCGCCGCCCCGTCAGGAAGACCGCCCTGCTGCTGGATAAAGTGCCGCACCACCTGACGCGGGCCCACGTCACCGCTGACGGGATCGAATGGATAGCGATACATGACGCCATTCGGCGTATCGGTGTGGTACATCCAGCGGCGATCGGGAGAGAAGGCCAGGCCATTGGAGATTTTGATGTCCTCTGCCTGCTGACTTAGCCGCAGGTGATTGTCGAGACAATAGAGCGCCGCGCCGTTGCGGTCCTGCGGCTCCCACAACGTGCCACACCAGAAGCGCCCCAGCGGGTCCACGCGACCATCGTTAAAGCGGCTGCGCGGTGCATCCCCCGGATTGTCGGCAATACGCTGCGTAACGCGTCCCTGTTCATCCAGGAAGCAGACCCCGCTGCGCAGCGCGGCGATCAGCCCGCCCTCTTCACGCAATCCGATACAACCGATATCCTCGGCGACGGGCCAGCATTGATGCTCACCGCTGGCCGGATCAAAGCGGTGCAGCGCCGGGGCAAGAATGTCCACAAACCATAAAACCTGCTCCCGGGTGCACCACAGCGGGCATTCACCCAACTCTGCCTGCGCCTGTAATACATTATTGACCTGATAATCCATCTCGACTCCTTGCAGGGATATTTGGCTTAAGTGTACGTCATTTTAACCATCGCATTGCTCGCAAGATAACATTTCCCATTTAATGTTTGAGACAATTCTCAGCAAAAAAGCTTATTTTTAAGCAATGTCTTATTTTATAAAATCCGTTATAATCAATAATTGCCTGCGTGGAATTATTTTGAAATATCTTATTAAATAACTCTACACTGGTTGCATCATTCCTCCACTTTTAAGAAGTAAAGTTGTAGTCATAGAAAAAGGGAAGGAGATGCACAATGAAGAACATTATTAAAGCGACTTCAGTAATGGCTTTGATTCTGATGCTGAGCGGTTGTATTATTGCCCCTCCGCGTCATGACGACGGTTATTATGGTGGCGGCTATCATCATGACCACGGCAGACATCGTGGCTGGTAAGGAAGTCAGGTGAGGTGTTCTCGCCTACGCGGGCAAAGCCTGCACACAGCAAGATAAGAAAAAGAGACCATTAAAATATACCCAAAAGGGTACAATTGGGCGGGGATTTCCCCGCCCTTATTTTTTGCGCGTTAACTTTTCACGCTGAAATTACACTGATACCAGGCCTTCTTTAATCCCGGTAAGTGGCTGTCCTGGGGACTGAGTGGCTCAACTTTATCAAAGCCACGTTCATTACAGTAGCGCTCAACATCTTCCAGCAATGCGGTCTTGTCCACGCTTGTTGGGTTGAAGCGATACTGTACGGTATTGACGGCCGGGTCTTCGTCGACCTTTTCAAACGCCCCTGGCTTACTGGAAGTACACCCCGCCAGTAATAACAGCGCCAGCGCGCCGATCATTTTGATTTTCATTATCATTCCTCTCTTCCGGTGCGGCATAATAACAAGCCCCGCTGGCGTGCCTATCGGACTCAGGCGCATTTGCATAATTTTACGCAGCGCATGTAATGTTCTGCCGATTGAATCGATTCAGGATGCCACGTAGCGTTTGCTGCAGTTCAGTGCGAATATGCACTCAAGACATCGCGACATGTCTGTCAACACCAGGAATTTTTTTAATAATTACAAGATTTTATGCCCGCGGCGAGCGGGCTTTTTTTTGCAGGTTAGTTACCTGTTCCACTAATAATTATACGTAAAACGTTCGCCGAATCCTTATCAGGAAGTGCCAGAACCGACTGATACAGGTCAATAGTCATATCGCACAGCCTGGCTTCATCTACGCCAGCTTCAGCAGGGGTGTTGAGGGTCTGTAAATCACTGCCCCACCGGCCATAAAGCGTACGAACGACCCCCTGCAACTTAACTCTTCCCTGGGCTAAATCCATCGGCTGATCGGCGCCATCGCTGTGCTGAAACAGCGTATCCATCGCCAACAGTTCACTGTCTGTGAGCGTTTTCGGCAGCACGTCGCTGAGGTTAATGCCCCCCTTAACCTGAGGAAACAGAAAGCGAAAACAGGCATCCGCCCCGATCTGGCGCATCGCTTTCATCTCCTCAAGGGAGATATGCATATAGCGCAGCAAATCTTCATCGCGTGCGGCGTTAATTCGTTGATTCAGCAGGTCAGCAGACAGCGGTCGCAGACGATCAATCGCCTGCGGCAGCGGCACGCCGGCGGCCAGATCGCGCAGCAGTTGATCGTTCGCCTGGCGGTACAGCGCGGGCTGCTGTTTCTGCAGAGTGCGCCAGACCGGGAGCGTTGCCAGTCTGTCCTGGGCGGCGGCAACGGCCGCCTGCTGCTGCTGGCGCGGTGCCATCCAGCCGTAGTAATAGAGATTCCCCACCAGCAGCGGCAACGCAAACAGCAGCACGGCCATGATTTTCGATAATGTGTGGCGTTTACGCAGCCAGCCCGTAACAACCAGCCAGACCAGAGCGGAGAACAGCGAGGTAAGAATAGCGTGAGAAATCAAAGCAGTTTCCTGAAATAATCACATCATCAGGCCGGAGTCCCGGCCCGATTATATTGAATGGAACGGTTAATCAGCGCGTACGTCAATCAGTACCGGGCAGCTGGCATGTTCAATCACGGCGGCACTGCACGACCCTTTTAGCAGGCGATTGAACGAGGAAAGATGGCGACGGCCCATAATAATCATCGCGGCATCCAGCGCATTGGCCTGCGAAACAATCGTTTCGGCCGACTCACCGGCAACGACTCTGCCACGTGCATTCACGCCTGCACGCTGCAGCTCAGCTAACGCCTGGCGCACGACGGCCTCGGCGGTATTCTGCTCATCCAGCGCCAGCCCGAAATCCCCCGGATCCTCACCTGCCGTAATCTCAAACGGCCCGGATGAGGCGTAGCTGGCATCGACACAGCACACCACCACGACCTCCGCCTGCAGGGCCAGCGCCTGTTCGGTTGCCAGCGCCACCACTTTGCGCGCAATGACCGAGTTATCTACAGCGACTAAAAGCGTTTTCATATCCCTCTCCTGTCAGTCACGTAATGCCGCTTTTCCTATCTCATCGATCAGCGCGTCTTTGCATTTCAGGATCGCGTCACGGTTGCGATCCTCGTTCTGTTGAAAGCGTACGCCAGGGATGAGCAAGCTGATGGAAAAACGGCCAAGGATGGTATCAATCGCCACGGCCATCGTGGAGACACCTTCCAGCGTTTCACCCCGGTCAAAGGCCAGACCGGTGCGTCGAATTTCAGTTAAATGCGCCAGCAGTGCGGGAAAATCACGCACCGTCAACTCCGTCATTGCCCGGTAAGCTTCCCCCACCAGCACCCTGACAGCGTCATCGC
Source organism: uncultured Alphaproteobacteria bacterium (assembly GCA_963847795.1). Taxonomy (GTDB): domain Bacteria; phylum Pseudomonadota; class Alphaproteobacteria; order Rhodobacterales; family Rhodobacteraceae; genus Amaricoccus. The sequence goes on along the minus strand of CAWKBH010000015.1, from coordinate 30,088 downwards.
TTTCCAGCGCCAGCAGGGCGCGCCCGCCGGAAGTGCTGTAAAGCGGCAGATTCATGCCGATGCGTGGCACCACGCGCAGCTCACGATCGGCCACAACATAATGCACGATGGCCAACTGCACGCCGCTGGCGCGCGCCAGCGAGACCGTTTCACCGGTGGCATCACACAGCGCCTGCAGCCAGGGCTGTGCGATGGCGACCACATCGGTATGCACATTGGCGATAAGCCGCAGCAGGGCAGGACCAAGGCGCACTCCCCCCGCGCCGTGGCTGCGCACCAGCTGTACCGAGTCGAGGGCGCTGACGATGCGCTGTACCGTGGAGCGGGGTAAGTCGACCGCGTGCGCGATCTCACCCAGGCTCATTCCGTTGGGCTTTGCCCCCAGCGCATCTAATATTTTCGCGGCGCGGGTGATGACCTGGATGCCGCCGATCCGCTCATCGTCGCGGCAGTTTAGGGGTTCAGACATGAGGATTCTCTTTCCTTGTAATCGGCTAATACTGTAGCACTCTTTACCCTGACGGACACACTGTATCACATTGCAATACAGTGCATCACCGTGCAATAATGCGCAAAATGTATCACGATGCAGTACAGCGCATCGCTAATAATGCTAAGTCCGTCGGAGTGCCTGCTATGAATCCCCAGCCTGCAGCGATGCCTGCACCTCACCCCTTTACGCTGCGCCTGGCGTTGGGACTGATCGGTGTGCTGATTGCCGCGCTCAGCTCTGGCCTCAACGACCGCGTGACCGATCTGGCGCTGGCCGACATCCGCGCAGCGACAGGGCTGGACGCCGACAGCGGGAGCTGGCTGATCTCAGCCTATCAGGCAGCGGAAGTCGCGGCGATGATGGTCGCTCCGTGGTTTGCCGTGACCTTTTCCCTGCGCCGCTTTGCGCTGGCCGTCACCTGCGGATTTATGCTGATCGCCGCCGTGCAGCCCTTCGCCAGCGATGCCGCCACCTTTATAACTCTGCGCGTTGTCCAGGGGGTGTTCGGTGGTGCCCTGCCCCCACTGCTGATGACGGTGGCGTTACGTTTCCTCCCGCCGGGGATCAAGTTGTATGGCCTGTCCGCCTATGCGCTTACCGCAACGTTTGGCCCGAATATGGCCGCCTCCCTCGCCGCTTTCTGGACGGATTCCGTCGGCTGGCAATTTACATTCTGGCAGGTTATCCCCGCCTGTCTGATTGCCGCCGCGCTGATTGGCTGGGGACTGCCGCAGGATCCGCTGCGCCTTGAGCGTTTTCGCCAGATCGATGCGTTTGGCATGATGACCGGCTGTAGCGGCATGGCGTTACTGGTGCTGGCGCTGACTCAGGGCGAGCGCCTTGACTGGTTTCAGTCACCGCTGATTGCCGCCATGTTACTGGCCGCCTTTGCCCTGCTGCTGGCATTCCTGATTAATGAGTGGTTCCATCCGCTGCCGCTGTTCAAACTGCAAATGCTGCAGCGCAGAAATCTTACCCACGGACTGCTGGTACTGGCGGGTGTGCTGATGGTGGGGCTCTCCGGTTCGGCACTGCCCTCTGCCTGGTTCGCCCAGGCAGAGGGCTTTCGCGGCGCGCAGTTTGCTCCGCTGGCGCTGACCATCGGTCTGCCACAGCTGGTGATTGCGCCGCTGATCGCCGCATTGCTTAATCGCAGATGGATTGACTGCCGCTGGGTTCTGACCGCCGGCGCTGCGCTGATGGCACTCTCCTGCCTGCTGGGCATGCAGTTGACCGATGCGTGGGCACGGCAGAACTTCTGGCTGATCCAGGGCCTGCAGGCTTTTGGCCAGCCGATGATGATCCTGCCGGTATTGATGAGCGCCACCAGCGTCGTCATGCCGCCCGAGGGGCCCTTCGCCTCTGCAATGTTCAATACGGTGCGCGGTTTTTCCAGCGTAGCCGCCGGGGTTTTGGTAGAAAACTTTCTCAGCCACCGCGAAAAATTTCACTCACACGTGCTGGTCGATCAGCTCGGCAATCGCCCCTGGCTGATGACCGCCAGCACAAGCGATGCTGCCAGCAGCCTGACGCCGTTGCTGCCGGATGGCTCAGTCAGCGCCAGTGAGAATCTCATCCTTTTCAGCACGCGGGTGAAACATCAGGCGCTGATCCTCAGCATCAGCGACGGCTATCTGCTGCTTATCGGTTTCGCACTGCTGATGATACTTCTCACCGCCTGGCTACCGAAACGCGTCTGGCCACCGCAGACATTACTCACCTTTGCACCGCCAACTCCGGGAAAAAAATAATGCGCTTTACTCCTGCCAAACGCGCCACGCTACTGTTACTGGTCCTGCTGGCTATCGCCTTCTTTATCTGGTCTGCCATCACCCGCCATTCGCTGCGCACCGATGATGCGGTCATCATGGCGGACTACACGCTGGTCGCCCCGAAAGTCTCTGGCTACATTCGTACGGTCAGTGTCACCGACAACCAGCAGGTTAAGGCGGGTGATGTGCTGGCCACCCTGGACGATCGTGATTTCCGCGTGGCGCTGGAAAGCGCGCAGGCCAACGTGCAGATCAGCGAAGCCAAACTGAGCAGCATTGATGCCCAGCTTGAGCAGCAGCAGGCCACCATCGCGCAGGCTGCGGCTACCGTGAGCGCCAGCGAAGCGGCCGTGCGCTATGCAGGGCAAAATGCCGAGCGCTATCGTCGCCTGCTGAAAAGCGGCACCGCGACGGCGGATGAGCAGCAAAAGACCAGCGCGACCCTGCAGAGTGCCGCTGCGGAAGTCCGGCAGAGTCAGGCGGCTGAGCTGGCGGCACGTAAGGAAGTGGCGGTTTTGCAGGCCAGCCGGAAACAGGCGCAGGCCGATATCGCGGCGATGCGCGCCAGCGTGGATCAGGCCCGTCTTAACCTTTCGTATACCCGTATTACCGCACCGATTGACGGCATCGTGGGTCAGCGCGCGGTGCGCCAGGGCGCCTGGGTGTCAGCCGGAACGCGTCTGCTTGCCGTCGTGCCACTGCAGCAGAGCTATGTGGTTGCCCATTTCCTTGAAACCCAGCTGGCGCAAATCGATCGCGGTCAGGCGGTGTCAATAGCGGTCGACGCCCTCCCCGGTGTGATCCTGCGCGGACACGTTGACAGCATCGCCCCGGCGACCGGCTCAACCTTTGCCGCTATTACCGCTGATAATGCCACGGGGAACTACACCAAAGTCGTTCAGCGTCTTCCGGTAAAAATTGTGCTGGATCCGGGTCAGCCAGCCCTGGCAAAACTGCGCGTTGGCATGTCGGTAGTGCCGCAGCTGGACGGCCGTTGAGATCAGAAAGGTCTCAGAAGAAGCATCTTTATTTCACCGGAAATTAGGGGTAGATTAGCGGTCGTTCATGGGTGTTTAGAGGGTTTTGCAGTGAAGTATGCCTTGATGGGGATCTCTTTTATCCTGTTAATCTGGATTGGCACGTTCTACCTGATGCTGTAACGGTGAGCCGGATTATGCAAAGGGTCAGGGACGCCTGACCCCCGTGCCGTTTCGTTTAGTTCAGTCCCTGCGCACGGAACATCGCTTTTATGCCCCTGACGGCCTGCCGAATACGGTCGCTGTTCTCAATCAGCGCGAAACGCACGTGCGTATCCCCGTAATCCCCAAAGCCAATCCCCGGCGAAACGCAGACTTTAGCTTCCTGTAACAGCAACTTGGCGAACTCCAGCGATCCCAGGTGCGCATAGTGGTCAGGGATTTTCGCCCAGACATACATTGATGCTTTAGGGTTATCCACCATCCACCCTGCCTCATGCAAGCCTTTTACCAGCACATCGCGACGCCGCTTATACTGCTCGGCGATGTCACGCACGCACTGCTGATCTCCCTCGAGTGCCGCAATCGCGGCAACCTGCAGCGGGGTGAAGGTCCCGTAATCGTGATAGCTCTTAATGCGCGCCAGCGCCGCCACCAGCTCTTTATTACCGACCATAAAGCCGATGCGCCAGCCTGCCATATTGTAGCTTTTCGACAGCGTGAAGAATTCCACTGCGACATCGCGTGCGCCCGGCACTTCCATAATCGACGGTGCTTTCCAGCCATCGTAGACGATATCGGCGTAGGCCAGATCGTGGATCACCAGCACGTTATACTGTTTAGCCAGCGCGATAACGCGTTCAAAGAAGTCCAGCTCAACACACTGCGCGGTGGGGTTGGAGGGGAAGCCGAGGATCATCATTTTCGGCTTAGGATAACTCTCGCGTATTGCGCGCTCCAGCTCGTTAAAGAAGTCAACGCCTGCCACCAGCGGCACCGAACGCACCTGCGCGCCGGCAATCACGGCACCGTAAATGTGAATCGGGTAACTCGGGTTCGGCACCAGCACGGTGTCACCATGATCGAGCGTGGCCAGCATCAGATGCGCCAGGCCCTCTTTGGAACCGATGGTGACAATGGCTTCCGATTCCGGGTCGATATCCACCTGATAGCGATCGGCGTACCAGCGCGAAATCGCCCTGCGCAGGCGCGGTATCCCGCGTGAAGTCGAGTAGCCGTGCGTGTCATCACGCTGAGCAACAGCGCAGAGTTTTTCCACGATATGCGGCGGCGTCGGACCGTCGGGGTTACCCATGCTGAAATCAATAATATCTTCCCCGCGACGACGGGCGGCCATCTTCAGTTCAGACGTGATGTTGAAGACATACGGGGGAAGGCGTTCGATACGGGAAAAACGGCGAGCGGAATCATTGTCAGCCATAGCAACCTCGGATTAACGTTAGCGCCCGGACCATCCGAGCGACGCTGACCGCCAAAGCGGTCGAGGAATGACCATAACGTACAATTCTGTAACCTGTCGAGAGGCAGAATAAAATTTTTTATCCGGCGGGATTAATGCGGCCAAACAGCCAGTCATTCACCCAGCGGCCGCGAAGCAGATAATTATCCCGTAGCGTCCCCTCCAGCGCGAAGCCGTTTTTCTCCAGCACGCGGCGGGAAGCGATATTGCCCTCCACCACCTGCGCCTTGAGTTTATGAAACTCACAGTCCCGGAAGAGAAACTCACACAGCGCGCTCAGCGCTTCACTCCCGTAGCCCTGGGAAAAATAGCTGCTCAACAGCGAATACCCTACCTCTGCCTGGCGATGGGGTGCCCATTCCGGGTTGGCGCCCATCATCCCCACCGCCACACCATCCTCTTTGCGGCGGATAACCAGGCAAAGCATGTGAAAACTGGTGACCTGCCACGGTGCCAGCCGGTCCTGAAAGCGCTGGCGGATATCGGCCAACTGCGGCACGGCGCTGATATATTCCAGGATGGTTTCATCCGTGTGTATCTGCAAAAAAAGCTGCCAGTCCTCCGGCTTAAGCCGGGTCAGTATCAGTCGTTGTGTGGTGAGTTGCATGGTTTCGCTCATTAAAAGGGGAAGTACTACAGAATAGCCATCTCTTTTATTTGCCGCTTTTTGGTCGTGTAATCATCCTGACCGCGCACTAAACGATAACAATTTTGTCACAGGAAAACGACCATGGCTCATCTCGATATCGACAATATTCCCGACGCAATCCGCCAGATCAAAGCGCAGCTGCGCCAGCAGCTTCCCAGCTACCGTGAAGTATTTGCTGAACTGGATGCCGATATGCGCCGCCAGATTAGCGAGCTTCATCATCTGCAGCAGCGTGGCGAGCATCCGGTGCCACAGCTTGATGCCAACGACATCCTGAATCAGCACGTCACGGAAAGGCAAAAACAGCGGATCCGCGAACGCGGTTGCTGCGTGATTAAAGGCGTTTTCCCGCCGCAGCTGGCCAGCGAGTGGAACGTTCAGATCGGGGATTACCTTGACGGAAACCACTTCGTCGAGAAGCTAAAAAATGCCGCCGTGGATAACTATTTTGGCGACCTGAAGCAGGGCAAGCCCCAGATCTACGGCATTTACTGGTCTCTCCCGCAGGTCCGGGCACGCCAGGATGCGCGCATGCAGGCGGTACAGGTGTTTCTGAATTCGCTGTGGCAGAGCGAAAGCCACGGCAAACAGCACTTCGACCCGACGCGTATCGTCAGCTATGCGGATCGCACCCGCCGCCGCCCGCCGAATTCCGACTCGCTCGGCCTGTCGCCGCACGTTGATGGCGGCTCACTGGAGCGCTGGCTGGATGACAATTTCCGCCATGTTTACCGTCACGTATTCAGCGGTCGCTGGCAGCAGTACAATCCGTTTGATGCCGAGATGCGCACCGAGGTGCGCGAGTTTCCTTCGCCCGCGGTCTGCTCAATGTTCCGGACGTTTCAGGGCTGGACGGCGCTGACCCCGCAGCGTAAACAGGGCGGCACGCTGCAACTGCTGCCGATCGCCAATGCGATGGCGTGGATTTTACTGCGCGCGCTGCAGGATGACGTGGCGGATGACGATCTCTGCGGCGCCGCACCGGGCCGGGCTTTATCGATCAGTGAGCAGTTTCATCCTCTTTTACTTGAAGGTTTTTCCTCTATTCCTGACATGGCAGCAGGCGATACCGTTTTCTGGCACTGCGATGTGGTTCACGCCGTAGAAAACAGACATCAGGGTGAGTTCGACAGTAATGTGATGTATATCGCCGCCGCACCGTGGTGTGACAAAAACGCTGCCTATTTGCAGCGTCAGTGGTCCGCTTTTGTTGAGGGCCGTTCGCCACCGGATTTCGCCCCGGACGATTTTGAAGTGGATTTCGTTGGGCGCGCCACGCCGCTGGATCTGACGCCCCTGGGGAAACGGCAGATGCTGCCCTGACCTGACTCCGTGCGCCGGGCGTGGCTCACCTTGTGCGCCTGGCCGCGTAAAAATTGATCCAGACAGGGATAACCCTATTCTCTGGTGGCGATCCCTGGCACATTGCACCGGCATTCCTTATGATGACGGCTCTGTTTCCCCCGCAGCCGAGACGCCCGTGCATTCGATGTTTGAGATGTTGCTCGCCGTGTTTGACCGCGCAGCGCTGATGCTTATCTGCCTGTTCTTTATTACCCGTACCCGCCATTTCCGCCAGCTGTTGCAAAAGGACGAACACTCGCGCCAGGAACGGCTGGCGGTCACGGCGATTTTTTCGCTGTTTGCCCTGTTCAGTACCTGGACCGGCATCAATGTAGACGGCTCGCTGGTCAACGTGCGCACCATCGCCATTATGTCCGGCGGCATTCTTTTTGGGCCGTGGGTCGGCATCACCACGGGCGTGATTGCCGGGCTGCACCGTTACCTGATTGATATGGACGGGGTGACCTCAGTGCCCTGCCTGATCACCAGCATTGTTGCCGGCATTATCGCCGGCTGGATTAACCTCAGGGTCGCTAAAGAGAAGCGCTGGAGCATCGGGATTATTGGCGGCATGGCGTGCGAAACCCTCACCATGCTGCTGATTGTGCTGTGGGCTTCGCCCACGTCGCTCGGGGTGGATATTGTCACGGAAATTGCGATTCCGATGATCCTCGGTGCGGTTAGCATCGGTCTTATCGTGCTGCTGGTGCAGAGCGTGGAGGGAGAGAAAGAGGCCATTGCTGCCCGCCAGGCGAAGCTGGCGCTGGATATCGCCAATAAAACCCTGCCGCTGTTCCGCCAGGTCAACAGCCAGTCGCTGCGCCAGGTGTGTGACATCATTCGGCGCGATATTCATGCCGATGCAGTCGCGATGACCAATACGCGCCAGATCCTCGCTTACGTTGGGGTAGGAGAAAGCAACTATCGTGACGGCGATGACGGGATCAGCCCCACCACGCAGGCGGCGCTGTCAGAAGGTAAAATCATCATTAAAAACAATGATGAGGCTCATCGCACGCCGGAAATTCATTCGATGATTGTTATCCCGCTGTGGGAGAAAGGCGATGTCACCGGCACGCTGAAAATTTATTATCGCCACGCGCACCGCATTACCTGGTCACTGAAAGAGATGGCGGTTGGGCTGTCACAAATAATCTCCACGCAGCTGGAGGTGTCTCGCGCCGAGCAGCTGCGCGAAATGGCGAATAAAGCCGAGCTACGCGCCCTGCAAAGCAAGATAAATCCGCACTTCCTGTTTAACGCGCTGAATGCGATTTCCTCTTCAATCCGCATGAATCCCGACACGGCGCGCCAGCTGATCACCAATCTTTCTCGTTACCTGCGCTATAACCTCGAACTGAATGATGATGAAACCATCGACATCAAAAAAGAGCTGTATCAGGTGAAAGATTATATTGCGATTGAACAGGCGCGCTTTGGCGACAAGCTGACGGTGATCTACGACATCGACGAGGACGTGAACTGTCCGCTGCCCAGCCTGTTAATCCAGCCGCTGGTGGAAAATGCCATTGTTCACGGCATCCACCCCTGCCGCGGTAAGGGCGTTGTGACGCTGAGCATTCAGGATCAGGGCCACCGGGTACGCATTGCGGTGCGCGATACCGGTAATGGCATCAGCGAAGCAGTGATGGCGCGAGTACAGCGTAATGAAATGCCAGGGAATAAAATTGGCCTGCTGAATGTGCATCATCGGGTGAAACTGCTGTACGGTGAGGGGCTGCATATTCAGCGCCTTAATCCGGGCACGGAGATAGCTTTTTATATAAGTAAAAACGGCGCCATTCTGCCGGAAAACCACCGTGTTTCATTGCCAGCCTGTGACGGGAACCCCGAGTGAAAGCGATAATCGTTGAAGATGAATTTCTCGCGCAGCAGGAGCTAAGCTGGCTTGTCCGCCAGCACAGCAGCCTGACCATTGAAGCCACTTTTGATGATGGCCTCGACGTGCTCAAGTATCTGCAAAATCATCAGGTAGAGGTGATCTTCCTTGATATCAACATTCCATCACTCGATGGCATGCTGCTGGCGCAGAACATCAGTAAGTTCGCCAGTAAGCCGCTCATCGTGTTTATTACCGCCTGTAAAGAGCACGCGGTGGATGCATTCGAACTGGAAGCTTTTGACTACATTCTGAAGCCCTATTCAGAGATGCGTATCGTGACGCTGCTGCGCAAGCTGGAAAACCACGCCCAGCATAGCTCGCAGCTCAGCAACAACGCACCGCGTCCGGCGCCGCACACCATCAATCTGGTGAAGGACGAACGCATTATCGTGACGGATATTAACGATATTTATTATACCGAAGCTCACGAGAAGCTGACGTTTGTTTATACGCGGCGGGAGGAGTATGTGATGTCGTTGAATATCAGCGAATTTTGCAGCCGTTTGCCGGAGGCGTACTTCTTCCGCTGCCACCGCTCATACTGCGTGAACCTGAGTAAGATCCGTGAGATTGAGCCGTGGTTTAATAATACCTATATTCTCAAGCTGCACGATCTGGCATTTCAGGTGCCGGTGAGCCGCAGCAAGGTCAAAGCCTTTCGCCAGCTGATGCGGCTGTAACGCCGCATCAGCCTGCACATTACAGCACGCGGCCCAGCGCCTGGCGCAGGTGCGCCCCGGCTCCCAGCAGACCCGGCTGATCGTGAGTGATCATAAAGACCGGAATGCGTGAGGTGTAATCGCGGAAGCGGCCCTTATCTTCAAACGCCGCGCGGAAACCCGAAGCTTTAAAGAACTCCAGGAAACGTGGCACGATGCCCCCCGCAATGTACACGCCGCCAAAGGTGCCGAGATTCAGCGCAAGGTTACCGCCAAAACGCCCCATGCATACGCAGAACATCGACAGCGCCCGGCGGCAGTCGGTGCAGCTGCCGTTGAGCGCCCGCTCGCTGACATCGCGCGGTTTGAGATTTTCTGGCTCCCGGTCATCTGATTTCACAATCGCCCGATAGAGGTTTACCAGCCCGCCGCCGGAGAGAATACGCTCAGCGGAAACATGCCCGAGTTCTGCTCGCAGGATCTCAAGGATCATATCTTCTTCATCGCTGTTGGCGGCAAAATCCACGTGTCCACCCTCGCCCGGCAGGCTGACCCAGCGGCGATCGACGTGCACCAGATGCGCAACGCCAAGACCGGTACCGGCACCGTACACCGCCACCGGTTTATCCTTCACCGCCGGTTCGCCGCCGAACTGCAGCACATCATCCGGCGACAGCATCGGGATCGCCATTGATACGGCGGTAAAATCGTTAATGATCTCCAGCGTTTCAAAGGCCAGGCTGGCTTTCATCTTGCTGGTGGAAAACGCCCAGTCATGGTTGGTCATTTCCACCCAGTCTTCCGTGATCGGGCAGGCAATGGCAATACAGCCATGCTGAATGTCCTGCTGCTGCTCAGCCAGATAGGTGCGGATCACGGCTTCCAGACTGTCATAATCTGTCGTGGGGAACGTTTTGGCTTGTGAAATAGCACCGGTCTCAACTTCGCACAGTGCCAGGCGGGCATTGGTGCCGCCGACATCACCTACCAAAGCATACTTAGTCATTATTGTTTTGCTCCACTTACGTCAATGAGACACACTATAAATTTCCCCCGTTAAAACAACAACGCCCACCGGGAAAAAGGTGAGCGTAAAACGTCTCCGATCGTTACCATAGCGGGCTTCATGCCGCTTGCCCACGGGCAACAGTCTGAATTGCGCATTTATTAGCACGTTTAACTGTTGTTACGCTGATGCAGGGCCTGGGTCACCGCGGCCAGCAGTGGGGGAATATCCTGCTGCGGGAGTACCACTTCCACCAGCGACAGGTGGGTATTCTCCGCCAGCAGCGTCATCACCTCCTGCAGCTGTGACGTTTGCGTGACGCGCCAGCTCTGCGCCTGTCGCGTCACATTCAGCGCGTGCGGCAGCCGGGTCCAGTCCCAGGGGGCAATATCGTTATAGCGCTGCGCGGCACCGTGAATGGCACGCTCGACGGTGTAGCCACCGTTATTCAGCAGGAAGATCACCGGTTTCTGCCCGTCGCGCAGCATTGAGCCTAACTCCTGCACCGTTAACTGAGCAGATCCATCACCGATAATCAACACGACCCGCCGGTCATGCTCCGCGGTTTGTGCGCCAAATGCCGCCGGCAAGGTATAGCCTATCGAGCCCCATAGCGGCTGAACCAGCATCCGGGCATCCGGCGGCAGGCGCAGCGAGGCAGCGCCAAAGGCTGCCGTTCCCTGATCGGCGAGGAGAATATCGCCAGGGCGCAAAAAGTCCTGTATCAACGGCCAGAAACTGTTTTGCGTCAGGGCATCCGTGCTGTCTGCGCCCATCTGCGGGGGGGCAACGATCGCCTGCTGCCAGCTCTGCCCGTGCCTGCGTGCCAGCTCATGGAGCACCTCCAGTGCAGCGGCCATCGGCAGGTCAAAAGTCTGGTCGCCGATGCGACTCTGGTGCAGCCCCACCTCGATAGTTCTGGCACTGTCGATCTGCTGGGTAAATCCGGCAGTAATGGTATCGCTGTAAATCACGCCGACAACAATCAGTACATCGCTCTGCTCAATCACTTCACGGGTCTGACCTGCGCTGGAGGCGCCAGCGTAGGTGCCGGCAAAGCCAGGCAGGTTTTCCGGCAGCACGCTTTTACCCATCAGCAGCGTGGCAAAAGGCATGGGCACCTCACGCAGCCAGCGCGCCAGTCGTGGCTGCTGCCCGGCACGATCGGCCAGGAAGTCCGCCAGCAGCGCCACGCTGCCCGCGGCTGAAAGCTTTAGCTCAGCGGCATCGGCGAACGCCGCCAGCGGGGCAGCGTCATCGCGGACCGGAAACGCCAGCGGAGAAGACGGCGGTGACAGCGGGCTTTCCGCCACATTGGTTGCCAGCAGCAGATAAACCGGGCGACGTGCCGTCAGGGCGGCTATCAGCACCCGGTCAATTTCTGCCGCCGCATTCTCGGCGGTCAGTTCACTGCTGGCGACGCAGATTTCCTGATGCATACGCATAAAATGACGGAAATCACCGTCGCCCAGCGTGTGGTGCAACAGGTCTCCACTCTTCTGTGCGTTTTGTGAAGGTGCCCCCACAATGTGAATGACCGGCAGATATTCCGCATAGCTGCCCGCAATACCATTCAGCGCGCTGAGCTCCCCGACGCCGAAGGTGGTCAGCAGCGCCGCCGCGCCCCGACAGCGCGCGTAACCATCGGCGGCATAGGCGGCATTGAGTTCATTGGCGCAGCCGACCCAGGCCAGCCGTGGATGAGCGATGACGTGATCCAGAAACTGCAGGTTGTAATCCCCGGGTACGCCGAAAAGGTGATCGATGCTGATTTCATTCAAACGCGTAAGAAGATAATCCCCAACAGTGTCATGACTCATCGCTCTGCTCTCCTGGCTGTATCACTTGAGTATTAACGATTATTTCCACCGTGTGAGATCAAACTCCTGTGGCCCAATGGCAACGGATCGTTACGCAATGAAAAATCGTTAAGTTGCGATCCATTGCGCTCTTTGCTTTAGTGTAACCGTATACACTATTGGGCTACTTCGCGATTGTGCCGCGCTGACTATAGGAATGATTCATGGTTTATCAAGCAGATGCCCGACGTTATGAGACAATGACTTACCACCGCTGCGGTCGTAGCGGCCTGAAACTTCCGGCGATTTCACTGGGATTGTGGCATAACTTTGGTGACAGCACGCGCGTGGATAACAGCCGTGACCTGCTGCGCCACGCTTTTGATAACGGTATCACTCATTTCGATCTTGCCAATAATTACGGCCCGCCCCCGGGCTCCGCCGAGGAAAATTTTGGCCGTATTCTGCGCGAGGATTTCCGCCCCTACCGCGATGAACTGGTGATTTCCAGCAAGGCGGGCTACACCATGTGGCCAGGCCCTTACGGCGACTGGGGTTCACGAAAATACCTGATCTCCAGCCTGGATCAGAGCCTGCAGCGCATGGGGCTGGAGTACGTCGATATCTTCTATCACCATCGTCCGGATCCGGAAACGCCGCTGGAAGAAACCATGGCGGCGCTGGACCATCTGGTACGCCAGGGGAAAGCTCTGTACGCGGCACTTTCTAACTATCCGGCAGAGCTGGCCGCCAGGGCGATAGCTATCCTGAAAGATCTCGGTACGCCGTGCCTGATCCACCAGCCGAAATATTCGATGTTTGAACGCGCGCCGGAAAAGGGGCTGCTGGATGTGCTGGCGCAGCAAGGCGTAGGCAGCATTGCCTTTTCCCCACTGGCAGGAGGCGTACTGACCGACCGCTATCTTAACGGGATCCCCGAAGATTCCCGTGCCGCCAGCGGCAGTCGCTTCCTCAACAGCGAACAGCTCACGCCCGAGAAAATGGCCAGGGTTCAGCGCCTGAATGCGCTGGCGCAGCAGCGCGGACAGAAGCTTTCGCAGATGGCACTGGCATGGGTTTTGCGCGAAGGCCACGTCACCTCAGTACTGATCGGCGCCAGTAAAACCAGCCAGATTGATGATGCCGTGCAGATGCTGAGCCGCCGTGATTTCAGCGCGGATGAACTCGCGCAGATTGACGCGATCCTGGCATAATTCAGCCCGCCGATTTGCCCTGCATTCAGCCAGGCTGACCTGCTGCCAGGTCAGCCTTTCACTCTCCAGATAATTCCCAATTCCGCTATTTCCCGCATTTATCAGAATTCACCAGGCGCCGCCTGCGCAATCTCATTATATTGTGCCAAAACAGCGGAGAAGGCCGGCCGCTGATAAAGGAGATAATATGAAGCGCTTATTACTTGTTGCCACTTTACTGGCAAGTTTGTCCCCGCTGGCGGTACACACAGCTTACGCCGACAGCGCGCGTATTACTTTAGGTCCGGGAGTGACGCTGCATCTGGGCGACCGCGACGATCGCGGACGCTACTGGGACGGCGGCCGCTGGCGCGACGACCACTGGTGGCGTAACAACTACCGTTATGATGAGGGCCGCTGGTGGCGACACGAGCAGTGGCGTCGCCATGAAGCCAAACGCCGGCATCATGAGTGGGAGAAAGAACGCCGCTGGCGCGAGCACGAACGCCATCGGGAATGGCGCCATGACCACGACCGCTATCACGGTCGCGACGGTTGGTAGGTAAAAAAGGGGGCGACCCGAAAAACGGTCGCCCCAGCAGTGAACGGAACGCGTTATAAATTCAGCCCCATCGCCACCAGCAGATAACCATTCAGCGCCACGACAATGGCCACGATCAGACGGCCCACGTTCTGCATCAGCGGCGAATTAACCATATCCCCCATCAGCTCACGGTTGCCGGTAAATGCCAGCAGCGGCACCAGCGCCAGTGCAATGCCGAAGCTCAGCAGCACCTGGCTCATCACCAGAATGCGCGTCGGTTCCCAGCCGGCCATAATCACAATAAAGGAAGGCAGCATCGTGATGACCCGGCGCACCAGCAGCGGAATATGAAAGTGGATAAAGCCCTGCATCACCACCTGGCCTGCCATGGTGCCGACAACGGTGGAAGATAAGCCGGCTGCCAGCAGGCTGAGGCCAAATACCAGCGCGGCCGCTTTGCCTAACAGCGGATCCAGCGTCAGGTAAGCCTGGTCAAGATCGGCAATCCCACTGTGGCCACTGAAGTGAAATGCCGCGGCGGCGGTAGCCATCATCGCGAGATTCACAAAGCCTGCGATGGTCATGGCAATCGCAACATCTAATTTCGTCGACGAGTAACGCTGTTCGCGAGTCCCGCCGTCGCCGCTATTTTGCGTCAGGGAGGAGTGCAGATAGATGACGTGCGGCATAATTGTCGCACCCAGTACGCCTGCCGCCAGCAGCACAGCATCGGCCGTGGGCAGGGATGGCACCGCCATTCCCTGTAGCAAATCGACCACTTTCGGCTGCGAGAAAAACAGCTCAATCACATACGCCGCCGCCACAAACAGCAGCAGACCGCCGATCACAAGCTCCAGCGGCTTCGAACCACGGCTTTGTAGCATCAGGATGAGAAACGTGGCGACGCCGGTCAGCATCGCGCCCTGCAGCAGGCTGACGCCCAAGACCAGCTTAAAGCCTATCGCCGCGCCGATGAACTCAGCAAGGTCCGTTGCCATGGCGATAATTTCCGCCTGCACCCAGTAAAACCATACCGCCGGGCGCGGAAAGCGGTCGCGGATATGTTCAGCAAGGTTTTTGCCGGTGGCGATGCCGAGCTTGGCCGACATCAGCTGGATCACCATCGCCATCACGTTGGCCCAGACCACCACCCACAGCAGTTGATAACCGTAGGAAGCCCCGGCCTGAATATTCGTCGCGAAGTTACCCGGGTCGATATAGCCAATTGCCGCGATAAAGGCTGGCCCCATGAGGGCAAATTTAATTTTACGACTACTGCGGACGGTCTGCTCCGCAGTGCGGCTTTCGAACATAGCTGTTACCCCTGCTGCTAAACACCTGACGGTCATCTTGCCTTTAATTGATAATGATTATCAAGCGCACTTAGAATGGTTATCTTTATCGCTGTGATAGCCATCGCTATAAGTTATAGCAATGGCTATACTTTTCGTTAAAGTACGGCAAAGCCAAAAAATGAGCAACCTTTTTTACTGTAGGATATCTGCCGTTTACTTACCATGTATGTGGTGAGGTTTTCAGCGAAATCCGCCAGAATTGTTTTCGCCAGCGACAGACAAGGTGCTGTTTTGCCGTCTTTGTGCTAAAGCAGAGTGAAAACCTGTGACGTCTCAAGCTTTTCTGTAATCTGTTGCAATAGGGAATTGTTATATTGCGGTATAGATCTCGTTTTTCCGGTTCTCGTTACATAGAATGTGCAACGAAATATAACAGCCCTCAAATTTGGAGCAAATATGTCCCGCATTCTTCACTTTGCTTTGGCACTGGTGGTGGTGACTCTGCTGGCGCTGCTGGCCAGTCGTGACCGTAAAAACATCCGTGTCCGCTTTGTCATACAGCTATTGGTGATTGAAGTCGCCCTCGCCTGGTTCTTCCTGAACTCAGAAGTGGGTCTTGGCTTCGTCCAGGGGTTCTCAAATCTGTTCGAAAAATTACTGAAGTATGCGGCGCAAGGGACTAACTTCGTCTTCGGTAACATGAGCGACAAAGGCCTGGCCTTCTTCTGGCTTAACGTGCTCTGCCCTATCGTCTTTATCTCGGCGCTGATCGGTATTCTGCAACACTTCCGGATCCTGCCTGTCATCATCCGGGCCATCGGTACCGTGCTGTCGAAAATCAACGGCATGGGCAAGCTGGAATCTTTCAACGCCGTGAGTTCGCTGATTTTGGGACAGTCAGAAAACTTCATTGCCTATAAAGATATTCTCGGAAAAATGTCTGAACGCCGCATGTACACCATGGCCGCTACCGCCATGTCGACGGTTTCAATGTCGATCGTGGGGGCTTACATGACCATGCTGCAGCCGAAATACGTGGTTGCGGCGCTGGTGCTGAACATGTTCAGTACCTTTATCGTGCTGTCCCTGATTAACCCGTACCGCGTAGATAGCGAAGAAGATCTGAAGCTGGGCAATACCCATCAGGGTCAGAGCTTCTTTGAGATGCTGGGCGAGTACATCCTTGCCGGCTTCAAAGTCGCGGTGATTGTAGCAGCGATGCTGATTGGCTTTATCGCCCTGATCTCCGGCATTAATGCTCTGTTCGACTTTATCTTCGGGATCAGTTTCCAGGGCATTCTCGGCTACGTCTTCTTCCCCTTCGCCTGGGTGATGGGCGTGCCCGCTCACGAAGCGTTGCAGGTTGGCAGCATCATGGCGACCAAGCTGGTCTCTAACGAGTTCGTGGCAATGATGGATCTGCAGAAAATCGCCGGTACGCTGTCACCGCGCGGTGAAGGCATTCTGTCGGTGTTCCTGGTGTCGTTTGCCAACTTCTCGTCAATCGGTATCGTCGCGGGCGCCATTAAAGGCCTGAACGAAGAGCAGGGTAACGTGGTTTCCCGCTTCGGCCTTAAGCTGCTGTACGGCTCAACGCTGGTCAGCGTGCTGTCAGCATCGATTGCCGGTTTAGTGCTGTAACCGCTGTTTGGGCTGGCCGCACACGGTCAGCCCGTCCTCTCGCACTCCCCCACCGGGCCTCATCCCTACAGCCGCATCTGCGGTACGCCGTGTTGATCTTGGGTACTTGTGGTATCAGGACAGCCTGATGACGGCGTCAGCCAGTCAGTCAGCCAGCCAGCCAGTGAGTGAGTGAGTGAGTGAGTGAGTGAGTGAGTGAGTCATAGAGTCATAGAGTCATAGAGTCATAGAGTCATAGAGTCATAGAGTCATAGAGTCATAGAGTCATAGAGTCATAGAGTCATAGAGTCATAGAGTCATAGAGTCATAGAGTCATAGAGTCACAGAGTCACAGAGTCACAGATGCAGGAAAATGGGTGGGAGGGAGTATGGCGCAGACGAAAAAAAATCCGCCGGAGCAGATTAGTGTTGATGCGTTGAAAGAATTTGGTGGAGATAAGCGGGATCGAACCGCTGACCTCTTGCATGCCATGCAAGCGCTCTCCCAGCTGAGCTATACCCCCACTACTTATTCTGCGGTTTTTCGCTGCACCGAATCTGCTGGTGAAGATTTGGTGGAGATAAGCGGGATCGAACCGCTGACCTCTTGCATGCCATGCAAGCGCTCTCCCAGCTGAGCTATACCCCCAAGCCGAAAAACCGTGTCGTGTTGACGGCGGGGATAATATGCAACGGTGAAGGTAGTGTCAACGGCAAAATGACAATCTGAGATCGATCGCTGAAAAAGCCGTCAACGCGCGCGAAAAAACGCTAAGCCTCTGTTTTCTCCTGCTGTCTGCAAGGGGGTTACACATTCTGATACTTTTCCTGTTAAACGCAGGTTAAAAGACTCCTGAAAGCTACTTGTTTTTGTTAATTAACCGTGCAAAACTGCGGCGTTTTTTTGTTGCCGGACCACATTCTGCGCGGGATACACGCGTATATGACCGCCTGCAGAATCCGGCCCTTTTTTGTCATTACACCACCAGAGCTATTATGTCCTTGCACACACCCAAAGAAATTGCGGCGGTTGCCGTTGAATCTGGCGTGGTCAAAAGCCGCACTCCAGTCTCCTCTTTACTGATCCTTGGCTTCCTTGCCGGTGCCTTTATTGCGTTCGGTTTCCTGTTATATATTCACGTGGTCAACCAGCTGCCGGCAGACTGGGGCTCATTTGGCATCCTGCTTGGCGCTGCCGTATTCCCCGTAGGGATTATTATCACCGTGCTGGCCGGGGGTGAGCTGCTGACCGGAAATATGATGGTAATGCCGATTGCCTGGTTTGCCCGTCAGATTAGCGCGCTCAGCGTGATACGTAACTGGTTCTGGGTCACGCTGGCGAACTTTATTGGCAGCGTCGCTATTGCCTGGTTCTTTGGTCATATGCTGGGAATGACAGAAGGTGATTACCTGAAAAAAACCGTGGCGATAGCCAGCGCCAAAGTTCATGCGGACTTCCTGCACGCCTTTATTTCCGGCGTAGGATGTAACTGGCTGGTCTGTCTTGCGACCTGGCTGGCTTTTGCCAGCAAAGACGTCGTGGGCAAAATTTTTGGCATGTGGTTCCCGGTCATGGCGTTTGTTGCGATTGGATTCCAGCACGTGGTCGCCAACATGTTTATCGTGCCCGCCGCCATTTTTGCTGGCTACCTGAGCTGGGGTGAATACCTGCCAAACTTCACGGCGGTGTTCCTCGGGAATGCGGTAGGCGGCGCTATTTTTGTCGGTCTGGCCTACTTTGTGGCATTTCGTGCACCGCAGCCAAACGTGTTGCCTTCGCGTTAATTGCCCTTCCCCCTGTGATGACAGGGGGTTTCCAGATCCTGCTCGTATTTTTAGTTTTCCCTTCTGCCTGAGTTAGTCATTTGTGTTAGTTGTTCATGTGATGAATTGTTGTAATATGCTCAATGACTTTATTCGGCAAAAGGAATGGTAAAGTGAAAAAGGATTGGTTAACGCCGGAAGAACTGGCACAGCAAACCGGGTTTAGCAGACAGACCATTAATAAATGGGTGAAAAAAGAGAACTGGACCACTGCACCTAAACCGGGTGTTCAGGGGGGTAAGGCACGCATGATTCATATTGATGAACGCGTAAAGCTCTTTTTGAAATCGACACGTCATGCTGCCGAACCGCATGCCCAGTATCGCGTCAACCAGAATTCTCTCCCTGCACTTTTGGTCACTTCATTGCAGCAATTAAGCCATGAGGAACAGGAGAAGCTGGCAGCAATGCTGCTACGCGAGGGGATTCAGGGGATTTTACTGCGCCTGGGTATCAGTCGTTAATAGCAAAAACCCGGCCTTAAAGCCGGGTTTTTTATTTGCTGCTTTACGCTTCGCGCGTGGCAATAAACGCCAGGGCTTTCTCGATGCGCGCTACGCTACGTGTCTTACCGATAGCCTGCACCGTGACATCCAGTGCCGGAGACTGCCCACCGCCGGTAACCGCCACACGCAGCGGCATGCCGACTTTGCCCATCCCCACTTCAAGCTCATCTGCGGTCGCCTGAATCGCGTGATGGATATTTTCTGCGGTCCACTCGCTCACCGCAGCCAGCTTATCACGCACCACCTCCAGCGGCTGACGCGCAACCGGGCGCAGGTGTTTCTTCGCCGCATCCTCATCAAAGCCGGCAAACTCTTCATAGAAATAGCGGCAGGAAGCGGCCATCTCTTTCAGCGTCTTGCAGCGCTCACCCAGCAGTTTCACCAGCTGTGCCAGTTCAGGTCCGGTGCGGGTATCAATGTTTTCCTGCTCGATATGCCATTGCAGATGCGTTGCGACATATTCTGGCGCGAGGTGGTTGATGTAGTGATGGTTCAACCACTGCAGCTTTTCGGTATTGAAGGCACTGGCAGATTTGCTCACCGCGTTCAGGTCGAACAGCTTTGTCATCTCTTCCAGCGTGAAGATTTCCTGATCGCCGTGGGACCAGCCCAGACGCACCAGGTAGTTCAGCAGTGCTTCCGGCAGATAGCCGTCGTCACGATACTGCATAACGCCCACCGCGCCGTGACGCTTGGACAATTTTTTGCCGTCATCGCCGAGGATCATTGAAACGTGCGCGTAAACAGGAACGTGCGCGCCAATGGCCTTCAGGATATTGATCTGCCGCGGGGTATTATTGATATGGTCTTCACCACGAATCACGTGGGTAATTTCCATATCCCAGTCGTCAATCACCACGCAGAAGTTGTAGGTCGGTGCCCCATCGGTACGGCGAATAATCAGATCATCCAGTTCCTGATTGCTGAACTCAATCGGCCCCCTGATCTGGTCGTCGAAGATGACAGAACCTTCCTGCGGGTTGCGGAAACGCACCACGCAAGGTTCATCATCCGCATGATGCTCATGGCTGTCACGGCAACGCCCGTCATAGCGTGGCTTTTCGTTGTTCGCCATCTGGTTTTCGCGCAGGGCTTCCAGACGCTCTTTCGAGCAGTAGCACTTATATGCGCTGCCTGCTTCCAGCATCTGGTCAATAACCGCGTTATAACGGTCAAAACGCCTGGTCTGATAGTAGGGGCCTTCATCCCAGTTCAGATTCAGCCAGTTCATGCCATCCATAATGGCATCGATCGCCTGCTGGGTTGAACGCTCCAGGTCGGTATCTTCAATACGCAACACAAACTCACCGCCGTGATTGCGGGCAAACAGCCAGGAGTAGAGTGCAGTACGAGCGCCGCCAACGTGCAAATAGCCAGTTGGGCTGGGAGCGAAGCGGGTTTTGATTTTCATTAATGAATGCCTTATTACGCGGATGCTTTGGCCAGAGTCAGAAGCGTGCTGTCACGTTCTGATTTTTGTGGGGCACATTCTATCATCTGCGGACGATTCCTCAACGCTTAACCCGGTATGGGGGCGTAAGGTTGCCCTGATTTCGTTCAGCAACCCTCTGTTTTTGCCTGAAATCGGCACATCCTGACTATTTTTACGACGAACACACATTTTGCGCTGAAAAAGCGTTGACTCGTTGCAGCGACTCCCTATAATGCGACTCCACACAGCGGGGGTGATTAGCTCAGTTGGTAGAGCATCTCCTTTACACGGAGGGGGTCGGCGGTTCGAGCCCGTCATCACCCACCATTCATTCGTGAATGATGCCCGCGAAAAATGCAGTACCCAGAGATTTGAGATGTGGGTGATTAGCTCAGTTGGTAGAGCATCTCCTTTACACGGAGGGGGTCGGCGGTTCGAGCCCGTCATCACCCACCATATCTCAGTAAGTCATCTGGCAGCAGTAACGATATGGGTGATTAGCTCAGTTGGTAGAGCATCTCCTTTACACGGAGGGGGTCGGCGGTTCGAGCCCGTCATCACCCACCATATCGGGTCGTTAGCTCAGTTGGTAGAGCAGTTGACTTTTAATCAATTGGTCGCAGGTTCGAATCCTGCACGACCCACCAATGTAAGAAGGCGCCCTAAAGGCGCCTTTTTGCTGTCTGCGATTCGGGCGGTGTTCGAACCTGCAGCAGGTTCGGGTCGCACGCAGAGAGACACCGTGGCCACAGCCACGGCCCGCAGGACAACGTCATCCTGCACGACCCACCCATGTAAGAAGCCGCCCTGAAGGCGCCTTTTTGCAACGCTCTCCCCGCCAGTGCGGGCTAAAAAAGTGGCCCGGCATGTCTGCCCTGCCCTTCTTTGCACTTTCTTATCAAACCTTTTACCCATTAATGTCTCAAGTCTTATGCATTCTCTACCGATAACCCATTCGGGTTCATGACAAAGGAGACAGAGATGACCACCATTGGCAGTAGTACCAGCATTGCCAGCAGTGCTGGTAGCAGCAGCTCGGAATCACAAACTACCAGCATTACCAAGCAAATTATCGCGCTGGAAAATCAGCTTAAAAGCCTCGGTGAAAGCAGTGAGTTAACTGCTGAGCAGAAAGCTGAGCAGCAGCAGATGATCGAAGAACAGATCACGATGCTGCAGGCACAGCTGGCGCAAATCCAGCAGCAGCAGGCAGAACAAGCTGCCGAAAAGCAGGAAGCAAGTAAACAGCCGGACAGCGGCAGCAGCAAAATCGCAGACGGCGTCAACCGCCCGACTGAGACCAACCAACTGAACGTCTATATCTAAAACGGCGACGCACTGGCACGCTGTTGCGTCAGCAGTTTCGCCTGCTGACGCACTTCCTGCCAGATGGCTTCAGCTGCCGGAGTCAGTGACCTGTTTTTACGCCGTACCAGCATAATGGTGCGATTAATTTCCGGCAGGATACGCCTGACCATCAGCGGTCTGCCCTGCGGTAACGGCAGCGCCAGCGCCGGAAGAATACTGATACCAATCCCCGCTTCGACCATCGGATACAGCGTCGCCGGATGGCCGATCTCCTGAGCAATCTCTGCCTGCACCCGCTGCACGCGCAGCGCTTCATCAATCAGTACCCGGCTACCGGAAGCATAGTCCTGCAGCACCAGCGTACGTTGATTCAGCATATGCCAGTGGATGGTTGCCTGCTGTGACAGTGGATCGTCCTGTCGGCACAGCAGCAAAAAGGGTTCATCGAGGATCGCTTCACGTTCCAGATCGTCGGCCTGGAGTGGCCCGACAACGATGCCAAAATCAACCTCCGCGTTGCGAATGCTCTGCAGTACCCACTGTTGTGGCCGGTCACGCAGCATCACTTTGATCTCCGGATAGTGCAACTGCCCTGCCGCCAGGCACTGGGGCATCAGATGCGCGGAGATCGTCTGGCTGGCCGCTACGCGCACCGTACCGCTGCGCTGCTGCCCGTAGCTGCGCACGTCCAGCAGCGTGGTATTCAGCTCCTCTAACAGGCGCTCAAGACGACTGGCGAGCTGCTCACCGGCTTCGGTCAACAGCACTTCACGCGTGGTGCGGTCCAGCAGGCGGATCCCCATCTCGGTTTCCAGCTCTTTGATACTGTGGCTCACCGCCGACTGGCTGAGGCCAATGGCCTGCCCGGCCTGGCTGAAACTGCCCTGCTGCGCGACCGCCACGAATACCCGCAGCTGACGAAGGCTGTAATTCATCGATTTTTCTCATATATGAATTCAATAAATCAATTTTATTTCTAAACCCCAACGGCGCACAATAGCCGCATCTTTTTTTAACCAGGCATTAACATGCGTATTTTCCGTATTGACCCTCTGATGTTGAAACTGATCATCACCGTCCTGCTGGCCTCTTTCCTGCCGGCACGCGGCCATTTTGTGAATTATTTCGAGTGGCTGACCACGGCGGCTATCGCCCTGCTGTTCTTTATGCATGGCGCTAAGCTGTCGCGGGAAAAAATTATTGCCGGCGGCGGCCACTGGCGCCTGCACCTGTGGGTGATGTTCAGTACATTCGTGATGTTCCCGGCGCTGGGTATGCTGTTTGTCTGGTGGCATCCGCTCATGCTCAGCACAGAAATCTATACCGGGTTCATGTATCTGTGCATCCTGCCCGCGACCGTACAGTCGTCCATTGCTCTGACTTCACTGGCGGGCGGGAACGTGGCCGCCGCGGTGTGCAGTGCCTCGGCCTCCAGCCTGCTGGGCGTGTTTATCTCTCCGCTGCTGGTTGGCCTGTTGATGAATGTCCACAGCGATGCGGCAGGCGGCCACCTTGAGCAGATTGGGCGCATTATGCTGCAGCTGCTGGTCCCCTTTGTGCTCGGTCACCTGTCGCGCCGCTGGATTGCAGGGTGGGTCGAACGCCATCGTGGTCTGATTGGTAAAACCGATCAGGCGTCGATTCTGCTGGTAGTTTACTCTGCCTTTAGCGAAGCGGTCGTGAACGGCATCTGGCACCGCGTGGGAGCGATGACGCTGGTGTGGATCGTGGTGGGCAGCCTGGGCCTGCTGTTTGTGGTGCTGGCAGTGAATCTGGCCGCGGCCAGACTGTTTGGCTTTAAGCGTGCGGATGAAATTACCATTCTGTTCTGCGGGTCAAAAAAGAGCCTGGCGAACGGCGTCCCGATGGCAAACATTTTATTCCCGTCTGCCGCCGTGGGCATTATCGTGCTGCCCCTGATGATCTTCCACCAGGTACAGCTGATGGTCTGTTCAATGCTGGCACAGCGCTATAAAAAAGCCGGGGAAAAACTGGCCGCCGGGGAAAAGGCAGCCAGTGGAACTCAGGCAGTGATGCAGTCGCACAAGTAAGCGTCAGCGGGGCTGGCTTCAGCCCCGCTTTAAGGGCGTGACCAGCCCTTCCAGCCCCTCAATTTTAATCGCCAGCGTAATTTGCATCAGCTCGCCGAGGTGCCCCTGGGGAAATGTCTCTTTACGGGCAAACCACAACAGATACTCTTCCGGCAGATCGATCAATACCCGCCCTTTGTATTTACCGTAGGGCATCACCGTGTTGGCAATCTCAATCAGGTGCTGTTTTTCCATCTCACGCCCCCAGCAGACGGATCATTTCCGCTTCGTCGATCACCTCAATTCCCAGCTCCTGCGCCTTCACCAGTTTCGATCCGGCGGCCTCTCCGGCGATGACCAGATCGGTTTTCTTCGATACGCTGCCGCTGACTTTCGCCCCCAGCGCCACCAGCCGGTCTTTCGCTTCGTCGCGCGACAGAATGCTGAGCGAGCCGGTCAGCACCACGGTTTTCCCGGCGAACGGGCTGTCGATCTCTTCCGCTTTTACCACGACCACTTCCGGCCAGTGGATGCCGGCTTTGTCGATCAGCAGACGGATAACTTCACGATTGCTCTCTTCGTCCAGAAAGTTACGCACGTGGCTGGCGACGACCTTACCGACATCCTGGACGGCGATTAAGGCCTCAAGATCGGCGGCCATGAGCGCCTCCAGCGTGCCGAAATGTGCCGCGAGGTTAGCCGCCGTGGCTTCACCCACTTCACTGATACCAAGCGCATAGAGGAAGCGGGCAAAGGTTGTCTCTTTTGCTTTTGCCAGCGCAGCAACGACATTCTGCGCCGACTTCGGCCCCATGCGATCCAGTCCGGTTAGCTTGCCTGCCGTCAGATCGAACAGATCGGCCGGATTCTTCACGTACTCTTTATCCACCAGCTGATCGATAATCTTTTCGCCCATCCCGTCGATATCCAGCGCACGACGCGAGACAAAATGCTTCAACGCCCCTTTGCGCTGCGCGCCGCAGATCAGACCGCCGGTGCAGCGCGCGACAACCTCACCTTCAACGCGCTCTACGTCTGAGCCGCAAACCGGGCAGTGTGTCGGGAACTGTACTTCACGCGCATCTTCAGCACTTTCGACAACGCTGACCACCTGCGGGATGACGTCGCCGGCACGGCGGATCACCACGCGGTCGCCAATTTTCAGGCCAAGCCGATCAATTTCATCCGCGTTATGCAGCGTGGCATTACTGACCATTACGCCGGCCACCAGCACCGGTTCCAGGCGCGCTACCGGCGTAATGGCGCCCGTCCGCCCTACCTGGAATTCAACATCGCGCACCACCGTCATCTGTTCCTGCGCCGGGAATTTAAACGCCACCGCCCAGCGCGGCGCACGGGCGACAAAGCCGAGCTGCTCCTGCAGATCCAGCGCATCCACCTTAATGACAACGCCATCAATATCAAACCCGAGGGTTGGGCGGTCAGCTTCTACCTGATGATAAAACGCCAGCACCTCTTCGGCGGTGTGGCAGAGGCGTACGCGATCGCTGACCGGTAATCCCCAGGCTTTAAATTGCTGCAGGCGCCCCATGTGGCTGCGCGGCATTTCGCCGCCTTCCAGCAGGCCCAGGCCGTAGCAGAAGAACGTCAGCGGGCGTTTCGCGGTGATACGGGGATCCAGCTGGCGCAGTGAGCCGGCGGCGGCGTTACGCGGGTTGGCGAAGACCTTATTGCCGGTCCGGCGCGCTTCGTCATTCATCTTCTCAAAACCGGCCTGGGGCATAAACACTTCGCCACGCACTTCTACGCGCGCCGGGATATTGTCGCCATGCAGACGCAGCGGGATGGCGCGAATAGTGCGCACGTTAGCGGTGATGTTTTCACCGGTGGTGCCGTCGCCACGCGTCGCCGCACGCACCAGTTCACCCTTTTCATACAGCAGGCTGACCGCCAGGCCGTCGAGCTTCAGCTCGCAGCAGAAGGTGATCTCATCGACGCTTTTCAGCCGGTCCTGAACGCGTTTGTTAAACGCGAGATAGCTCTCTTCATCAAAAGCGTTATCCAGCGACAGCATCGGCACTTCATGGCGCACCTGCTCAAAGGCACTTAACGGTGCCGCACCAACGCGCTGCGTCGGCGAGTCCCGGGTAATCAGCTCCGGATGTTGCGCTTCCAGCGCGCGCAGTTCTGCCATTAAACGGTCATATTCCGCATCAGGCACTTCCGGCGCATCAAGCACGTGGTATTGATATTCGTGGTGGCGAAGCTGGGTTCGCAGATGGGTAATTTCTTGTTTTACAGAGTCCATAGCGGCACCATCAAAGATAAAAAACCCCCGAAGACGGGGGTTTGGGAAGCGATTAATTATACCGTGAAACTCAGAGGCTGTTCGCGTCAATAACGTCGCGGATACGCGCCTTGTAGGTTTCCAGTTTTTGCGGTGTCATCATGCGGCGCTCATCATCAAGCACCACGCCACCCACATCGTCGGCAATACGCTGGGCGGATTGCAGCATCAGCTTGAAGTTCTGATGCGCATCACCATAAGACGGCACCATCATAAAGATAGAGACGCCGGGGGTGGAAAAGTCGGACATGTTATCCGGATTAAACGAACCGGGTTTAACCATATTCGCCAGGCTGAACAGGACCGGACCACTGCCCGCGGGATTAAGATGGCGGTGGAAAATGTTCATTTCACCAAACTGGAACCCCGCCTGCAGGACACCCTGCAACAGAGCTTCACCGTTGATGACACCACCCGCATGTGCGGAAACGTGCAGCACCAGCACCGTCTCTTTACGGCGTGCTTCTTCGCGTTTCTGCTCGGCAAGATCTTCCGCAGTGGGCTGAGGCGCTACCGGCTGCGCAGGCGGCACCGGTTGGGGGGCAGCCGCGTCGCGCGCTACCGCCGGGCGGGCAGGTTCAGGCTGGCGCACCGGCTGTGGCTGACGGGCCGGAGCTTCCGGCTCATCGTATTCAGGCTCGGGCGCATGCGGCAACTCTCCGCCAAACAGCGGGTCAAGTTCAGGCTGCTCATCAATCTGAGGCGGATGACGAACCGGCTCAGGCTGCGGACGTGGTTTAGACTGACGCGGCGGTGCGTCCCCGGCATTGAATCCCGCCAGGGGGGTATCCGTCGGCTCAGGCTGGCCGCGCTTCACACGCACTTCACCCACGCCTTCGTCATCGTCCTCGAACGCTTCTTCTCTATCCTGCTTTAAACGCTTGTGGGGGCGATCGCGAAAAACGGATGAGCGCTCTTTCCGGCTGGTCCACAGGCCGTGCAGTAAGAGCGCTATTATGGCGATCGCGCCAACAACGATTAATATCAGACGCAAATCCTGCATCATTGTATTCTCTGTTGTTCCAATACCTTGCCACCACGGCAAACTTTATCCCCTAACTGTATTTGCCCAAGTACACAAGTGCAAGTCTGTGCAGTATTTTCTGACAAATATCCCGTCCCAGGTACGCTTTTTTGCTGTTTTTTCGTGCAAAGAGCCCCTGGTAAGTGGAAAAAGCTGGGTTATGATAGCCTCAGCCTGCCCGTACAATGGAGAAAAGCAGTCAATGTCTCACTACAATTCTGACCACGTTCACAACGGTGTGCACTACTTTGCCCAGGGATGGAAGCTCATCCGCCTGCCTGGCATCCGTCGTTTTGTTGTCCTTCCACTGTTGGTTAACATCCTGCTGATGGGTGGCGCCTTTATCTGGTTGTTCCACCGTATGGGCCAGTGGATACCCGAGCTGATGGCGCGAGTGCCCGACTGGCTGCAGTGGCTCAGCTATTTACTCTGGCCTCTGGTGGTGGTGTCGATCATTTTAGTCTTTAGCTATTTTTTCTCCACTCTTGCCAACTGGATTGCGGCACCTTTCTGCGGCCTGCTGGCAGAGCAGTTAGAAGGCCGACTGACCGGGAAGCCCCTGCCCGACAGCGGTTGGCGTGGGCTGATTAGCGATCTGCCGCGCATTATGAAGCGCGAGTGGCAAAAACTGGCTTACTACCTGCCGCGGGCGTTGGTGCTGCTGCTGCTCTATTTTGTCCCGGGATTTGGTCAGACGGTGGCCCCGGTGCTGTGGTTCCTGTTCAGCGCGTGGATGTTGTCGATTCAATACTGCGACTACCCGTTTGATAACCATAAAGTCAGCTTTCGTCAGATGCGTGCGGCGCTGCGCCAGAATAAAACCGACAATATGCAGTTTGGCGCCCTGGTCAGCCTGTTTACCCTGATCCCGATTCTGAATCTCGTTATTCTGCCGGTGGCGGTTTGCGGCGCGACCGCGATGTGGGTCGATCGCTATCGCGGGCACTCGGCTCTCGTTCGCTGACCCGGGCGACGGGTTGCGCAATCGGCGGATCGCCCCGCCGATATTTAACGAATCGTGAGAAACCGGGCCTTATGCCATTTCGGCAGGGCTTATTTCCAGCGAACATATCTATATACGATTTCTTCACTTCCTTGTGAAATTGAACAAGGTATGCTCTAAGCCGATCCCAATATTTCAGACAGTTAAGGACAGGCTATGAGCAAGATCTATGAAGACAACTCTTTAACAATCGGTCATACGCCGCTGGTTCGACTGAACCGTATCGGTAACGGACGCATTCTGGCAAAAGTTGAATCGCGTAATCCCAGCTTCAGCGTCAAATGCCGTATCGGTGCCAATATGATTTGGGATGCTGAGAAACGTGGAATTCTGAAACCCGGTGTTGAACTGGTTGAGCCAACCAGCGGCAACACCGGTATTGCGCTGGCCTATGTCGCCGCCGCACGCGGCTATAAGCTCACGCTGACCATGCCGGAAACCATGAGCGTGGAGCGCCGCAAACTTCTGAAAGCGCTCGGCGCCAGCCTGGTGCTGACTGAAGGTGCCAAAGGGATGAAAGGGGCCATTGGCAAAGCGGAAGAGATCGTCGCGAGCAATCCGGATAAATATGTTCTGCTGCAGCAGTTCAGTAACCCGGCCAACCCGGAAATCCACGAAAAAACCACCGGTCCGGAAATCTGGGAAGACACCGATGGTGAAGTGGATGTCTTTATTGCCGGCGTCGGCACTGGCGGAACCCTGACAGGGGTGAGCCGTTACCTCAAAAACACCCAAGGTAAAAAAGCGTTGATTACCGTGGCGGTGGAGCCGACTGACTCCCCGGTCATTGCCCAGGCAATGGCAGGGGCAGAGATCAAACCGGGCCCGCACAAAATTCAGGGTATCGGTGCCGGTTTTATCCCCGGTAACCTCGACCTGAACCTGGTGGACCGCGTGGTGGCGATCACCAATGAGGAAGCCATTTCAACCGCCCGCCGCCTGATGGAAGAGGAAGGCATTCTGGCCGGTATCTCTTCCGGTGCTGCCGTAGCGGCGGCGTTAAAACTGCAGGAAGATGAAGCCTTCGCTAACAAAAACATTGTGGTGATCCTGCCCTCTTCCGGCGAGCGCTATCTTTCCACCGCGCTGTTTGCCGACCTGTTTACCGAGAAAGAACTGCAGCAGTGATGCCAGCAGGCAGAAATTGTCTGAAAAAGCACCCATTCGGGTGCTTTTTTGTGGGCTACGTCAAACTTTTGTCACCCTGCAGATTGATTTTACCCTCGGGTGTCTGGTATTTAGACTGCCAATTATTTCGATCCGTAAAATTAATCGCGCCGTGAACTGGATCAAGCTGAATCGATTTACTGGTTTGGCGCAGGCAGCGAAATAGCGGCATAATGGTAAGTGGAAAAGCGAGACGAAAATCCCGTATTTTCAGTCAATCTTAACACCACCTTACCAGCGCATTTTTTGGCCAGCCTTCATACCATGCCAGCGCGAGTCTATATCGGCTAAAGTCCGGCCTCAGGCCAGACTTTGGATCAACAACACCAAACCATGAAGTTGGGGAAACAGAATGTTCCAGCAAGAAGTCACCATTACCGCACCAAACGGCCTGCACACTCGTCCGGCAGCTCAGTTCGTGAAAGAAGCCAAAGCCTTTGCTTCAGAAATCACCGTCACTTCTAACGGTAAGTCTGCCAGCGCTAAAAGCCTGTTCAAACTGTACCTGGGTCTGACTCAGGGCACCGTAGTGACACTGTCAGCGGAAGGCGAAGATGAGCAGAAAGCCGTCGAGCATCTGGTTAAGCTGATGGCCGAACTCGAGTAATCAGCACACTTTCCAGCCGTCCAGCGCAGTGCCGCAGGACAAATCATCGCAATATCGATCGCGGACAGTACGTCCGCGATGTTGCTTTCGTAAAGTAGCCGAAAGTCGTCAATTTATGTTGCATCTGTTTCTGCTTGCTGAGTGG